>NZ_CP171842.1:190000-1390000 GCF_048019295.1 Limnohabitans sp. DCL3
GAACCGACTAATGTTGCAAAATTAGCGGATGACCTGTGGATAGGGGTGAAAGGCTAAACAAACTTGGAAATAGCTGGTTCTCTCCGAAAACTATTTAGGTAGTGCCTCAAGTATTACCATCGGGGGTAGAGCACTGTTTTGGCTAGGGGGTCATGGCGACTTACCAAACCAAGGCAAACTCCGAATACCGATGAGTACAGCTTGGGAGACAGAGCACCGGGTGCTAACGTCCGGACTCAAGAGGGAAACAACCCAGACCGCCAGCTAAGGTCCCTAAAATTGGCTAAGTGGGAAACGAAGTGGGAAGGCTAAAACAGTCAGGATGTTGGCTTAGAAGCAGCCATCATTTAAAGAAAGCGTAATAGCTCACTGATCGAGTCGTCCTGCGCGGAAGATGTAACGGGGCTAAGCCAGTTACCGAAGCTGCGGATTTGCAATTTATTGCAAGTGGTAGGAGAGCGTTCTGTAGGCCTGTGAAGGTGGTGGTGTAAACCCTGCTGGAGGTATCAGAAGTGCGAATGCTGACATGAGTAGCGTTAAAGGGGGTGAAAAGCCCCCTCGCCGTAAGCGCAAGGTTTTCTACGCAACGTTCATCGGCGTAGAGTGAGTCGGCCCCTAAGGCGAGGCAGAGATGCGTAGCTGATGGGAAACAGGTCAATATTCCTGTACCGATGACAAGTGCGATGTGGGGACGGAGAAGGTTAGCTCAGCCAACTGTTGGATATGTTGGTTCAAGCCTGTAGTCGTGCTCGGTAGGCAAATCCGCCGGGCTTAGATGAGGGGTGATAACGAGGGTGCTTGCACCTGAAGTGAGTGATACCCTGCTTCCAGGAAAAGCCACTAAGCTTCAGCTTGTCATTGACCGTACCGCAAACCGACACTGGTGCGCGAGATGAGTATTCTAAGGCGCTTGAGAGAACTCAGGAGAAGGAACTCGGCAAATTGATACCGTAACTTCGGGAGAAGGTATGCCCCAAGTAGGTGAACTCGAACAGAGGGAGCCCAACGGGGTTGCAAAAAATCGGTGGCTGCGACTGTTTAATAAAAACACAGCACTCTGCAAACACGAAAGTGGACGTATAGGGTGTGACGCCTGCCCGGTGCTGGAAGATTAAATGATGGGGTGCAAGCTCTTGATTGAAGTCCCAGTAAACGGCGGCCGTAACTATAACGGTCCTAAGGTAGCGAAATTCCTTGTCGGGTAAGTTCCGACCTGCACGAATGGCGTAACGATGGCCACACTGTCTCCTCCTGAGACTCAGCGAAGTTGAAATGTTTGTGATGATGCAATCTCCCCGCGGAAAGACGGAAAGACCCCATGAACCTTTACTGTAGCTTTGTATTGGACTTTGAACAGATCTGTGTAGGATAGGTGGGAGGCTTTGAAGCTGGAACGCTAGTTTCAGTGGAGCCGACGTTGAAATACCACCCTGGTGTGTTTGAGGTTCTAACCTAGGTCCATTATCTGGATCGGGGACAGTGCATGGTAGGCAGTTTGACTGGGGCGGTCTCCTCCCAAAGCGTAACGGAGGAGTTCGAAGGTACGCTAGTTACGGTCGGACATCGTGATGATAGTGCAATGGCATAAGCGTGCTTAACTGCGAGACTGACAAGTCGAGCAGATACGAAAGTAGGACATAGTGATCCGGTGGTTCTGTATGGAAGGGCCATCGCTCAACGGATAAAAGGTACTCTGGGGATAACAGGCTGATACCGCCCAAGAGTTCATATCGACGGCGGTGTTTGGCACCTCGATGTCGGCTCATCTCATCCTGGGGCTGTAGCCGGTCCCAAGGGTATGGCTGTTCGCCATTTAAAGAGGTACGTGAGCTGGGTTTAAAACGTCGTGAGACAGTTTGGTCCCTATCTTCCGTGGGCGCTGCAGATTTGAGGAAGCCTGCTCCTAGTACGAGAGGACCGGAGTGGACACACCTCTGGTGTATCGGTTGTCACGCCAGTGGCATTGCCGAG
Source organism: Limnohabitans sp. DCL3 (assembly GCF_048019295.1). GTDB lineage: Bacteria > Pseudomonadota > Gammaproteobacteria > Burkholderiales > Burkholderiaceae_C > Limnohabitans_A. The sequence goes on from NZ_CP171842.1 coordinate 191,972, forward strand.
TAGCTAAGTGTGGAAGAGATAACCGCTGAAAGCATCTAAGCGGGAAACTCGTTTCAAGATGAGATCTGCCGGGGCCTTGAGCCCCCTAAAGAGTCGTTCAAGACCAGGACGTTGATAGGCAGGGTGTGGAAGCGCAGTAATGCGTTAAGCTAACCTGTACTAATTGCTCGTGAGGCTTGACCCTATAACTTTGATCACACGCCGCAAGGTGTGCATTGGTCAAGGAAGTTATGCCAAGTTGACGCATTCAAAAATGGCTGAAGAGCCGAAATCTGATTCGAAACTCTATGAATTCGTTGTCTTGACTTGGTCAAGATGACAACAAGTTATGCCTGATGACCATAGCAAGTTGGTCCCACTCCTTCCCATCTCGAACAGGACAGTGAAACGACTTAGCGCCGATGATAGTGCGGATTCCCGTGTGAAAGTAGGACATCGTCAGGCTTCTAACAGCCCAAAACGCCTCACCATTCGGTGGGGCGTTTTGCTTTGTGCAACGCACATTGCTGACGGTCCAACACCACTCCCATGTCACGATTTGTTGCTACGGGTAATTCCCGGATTGACTGCATCATCTTTTGCTCAAATACTTCAGACTTCAATTATCTAGGTCTGAATTAGTTGACTCGATTGTCAACTGCAAAGAGAGCGAAAATGAATATCGTGTGCATCGGCGGTGGTCCTTCTGGCTTGTATTTCGCTTTGCTGATGAAAAAGCTGGGCCCCCACCACGACATCACCGTGGTGGAGCGGAACAAACCCTATGACACCTTTGGTTGGGGTGTGGTCTTTTCAGACCAAACGTTGGAGAACATGCGACAGTGGGACACCGAGACCGCTGCCCAGGTGGAGCAGGCCTTCAACCATTGGGATGACATCGAGTTGCACTTCAAAGACCGTGTGATCCGCTCAGGTGGCCACGGATTTGTGGGCATTGGCCGCAAGAAGCTGCTCAATATTTTGCAAGACCGATGCGAACAAGTCGGTGTCAAACTCATGTTCGAGCAAGACGTGAACTCGGATCTGGACTTTCCTGATGCCGATCTCATCATTGCCAGTGATGGCGTCAATTCGCGTGTGCGCAGCCGCATGCCTGAGGTATTCAAGCCCGACATCGTCACCCGTCCCAACCGTTTCATCTGGTTGGGCACGCACCGCCAATACGACGCCTTCACCTTTTTGTTCGAAAAGACCGAGCACGGGTGGTTTCAGGCGCACGTCTATAAATTCGACAACGAAACCTCGACTTTCATCGTCGAATGTCCCGAGCATGTCTGGCTGGCACACGGGCTGGATAAAGCTGACCAAGACACGTCGATTGCATTCTGTGAAAAGCTCTTTGCCAAAAACCTGAAGGGCGAAAAGCTGATGACCAACGCCCGCCATCTGCGTGGCTCGGCATGGCTCAACTTCCAGCGCGTCAAGTGCGCCAACTGGTCACACTTCAACGGCAACAGCCATGTGGTGCTGATGGGCGATGCGGTGCACACCGCGCACTTTGCCATTGGCTCGGGCACCAAGCTTGCGCTCGAAGATGCCATTGAATTGGTGCGTCAGTTCAAGGCGCTGGGCGACAGCGCCGAGCGGATTCCCGAGGTGCTGAAACATTACCAAGCCGTGCGCGAGATCGATGTGATCCGCCTGCAAAACGCCGCTTGGAACGCGATGGAATGGTTCGAGGTGTGTGGCGAGCGCTACTGCGACCAGCTCGAACCTGAGCAGTTCATGTACTCCATGCTCACCCGCAGCCAGCGCATCAGTCACGAGAATTTACGTCTGCGCGACAAAGCCTGGCTGGAAGGTTACGAGGCCTGGTTTGCCGGCCGCACGGCCATGCCGGGCATTCGTCCCCCCATGTTCACCCACTACACACAACGCTCTGTCACGCTCAAGAACCGCGTGGTGGTTTCCCCTATGGCGCAATACATGGCCGTGGACGGCCGCGTGGGCGACGACCACCTGGTGCACCTGGGCGCACGCGCCATGGGCGGCGCCGGGCTGGTGATGGTCGAGATGACCGCGCCCAGCGCCGACGGGCGCATCACGCATGGCTGCCCGGGCCTGTGGCATGACCAGCACACCACCGACTTTGCAAAAATCGTGGACTGGGTACATGCCAAATCTGACGCGAAAATCGGCTTGCAGATCGGCCACGCTGGACCCAAAGGCTCCACCTGTCGCCCATGGCAAGGCGCTGGCATGGACCAGCCTGTGCCCGCTGACGACGCAGAAGGCAACTGGCCCTTGCTGGCGGCCTCGGCGCAACCCTATTTGCCGCACGGCGATGTGCCCCGCGCCATGAGCCGCGCCGACATGGTCCGCGTCACGGCCGACTTTGTGGCCAGCACGCAGCGCGCAGCGCAAGCGGGTTTTGACTGGCTGGAGTTGCACTGCGCCCACGGCTACTTGCTGTCGAGCTTCATCAGCCCGTTGACCAATGAGCGCACCGACGAATACGGTGGCTCGCTCGTCAACCGCCTGCGTTACCCGCTCGAAGTGTTTGCCGCTGTGCGCGCTGCTTGGCCCAAAGACCTGCCCATGTCGGTGCGCATCTCGGCGCACGACTGGGTCGAAGGCGGCATCACACCCACCGATGCGGTCGAGATCGCGCGCGCCTTCAAAGCCGCTGGCGCCGACATGATCGACTGCTCGTCGGGCCAGGTCAGTGCGCAACAAAAGCCCACCTATGGCCGCATGTACCAAACCCCCTTTGCCGACCGCATCCGCCAAGAAGCGGGCATCGCCACCATCGCCGTCGGCGCCATCAGTGAGGCCGACCACGTCAACAGCATTTTGGCCGCTGGCCGCGCCGACTTGTGTGCAGTGGCCCGTCCGCACTTGGCCAACCCGGCTTGGACGCTGACCGAAGCCGCACGCATTGGCTTCAAAGACATCGCTTGGCCGCGAGCTTATGTGTCGGGCAAGCCTCAGCTTGAAGCCGCTTTTGCCCGCGAACGCGCCCAACAGGCTGTGACAAAGGGGGACTGAGATGTCGCATCAAATTGTAGGGACCGCGCCCTCGCGGCGATTGGGCGCACATCGCGGCGAGGGCACCGCTCCCACAAATGTCCTTCGCAGCGAGGGCGCCGCTCCCACAGAGGTGAATGCATGCTGAGCAACCGTCACGCCCTCATCACAGGTGCGGGTGCAGGCATTGGCGCGGCCATCGCACTGCAGCTCGCGCAAGTGGGTTGCCGCTTGACCCTGTGTGGCCGCTCGCACAGCACGCTGCAGGCGCAAGCCGAGGCACTGCGTGCACAGGTGCCCGACGTGGCGGTGCTGATCGCGCCCATGGATGTGGCCGATGAACACGCCGTGCAAGCGGCGGTGCAGCAGGCACAGGCCCACTTGGGCCCGGTGAACATCCTGGTCAACAACGCGGGCCAGGCGCACAGCGCGCCTTTTGCCAAGACCGATGCCGCGCTGTGGCAGCAGATGCTGAACGTCAACCTCACAGGCACTTACCACTGCATCCAAGCCGTGCTGCCGGGCATGCTCGAAGCAGCGAAGAGTGGCACGCCCGGGCGGATCGTCAACATCGCCAGCACGGCGGGTCTCAAAGGTTATGCCTATGTGAGTGCCTATGTGGCCGCCAAGCATGGCGTGGTGGGCCTGACCAAAGCGCTGGCCCTTGAATTGGCCCGCAAAGGGGTGACCGTGAACGCGATTTGTCCCGGTTACACCGAGACCGACATCGTGCGCGAAGCGGTGCAAAACATCGTGAGCAAAACCGGCAAGAGCGAAGCCGAAGCGCGCCAAGCCTTGGCTGCCAGCAATCCGCAGCAGCGTCTGGTGCAGCCGCACGAGGTGGCGCAAAGCGTGCTGTGGCTGTGCGCGGCGGGGAGTGATGCGATCAACGGTCAATCGATTGCCATCGATGGTGGGGAGTTGGTGTCATGAGTGCACGACAAGACACGGACATGGAAGTGCGCGCACACGCTGACCACCACGCATCGCTGCGCCTGTGGTTGCGTCTGCTCTCGGCCACCACCCGCATCGAAGACACGATCCGCCAGCGGCTGCGCGAACAATTTGGCATCACGCTGCCGCGTTTTGACTTGATGGCGCAGCTCGAGCGCGAGCCGCAAGGCTTGTCGATGAGCGAGCTGTCGCGCCGCATGATGGTCACGGGCGGCAACGTCACAGCCATCGTCGACCAGTTGGAAAAAGAACAACTGGTGCAACGGCAAATGCAGACCAGCGACCGCCGCTCGTTCACCGTCAGTCTGACCGCAGACGGGCGCAGCGCTTTCGCGGCCATGGCGCTGGCGCACGAGGGCTGGGTGGTTGAATTGTTGGGTCCGCTGGCCGACAGCGAACAGACACAGCTGCATCAACTGCTAGGGACCTTGAAGTCCGGCACCCCCACACACTTGAAGGAGACCCCATGAGCCAACGCTATCTGCCAGGTCAGCCGCACCAGCTGCCCCGCCACAACCAGCCCATGGCGGGTTACCAGCCCGCGCATTTTTTGCTGTCCGTCAATGGCGGTGTGGCCACCGTGAGCCTGAACCGCCCCGAGCGCAAGAACCCGCTGTCGTTTGACTCCTACGCCGAGCTGCGTGACTTTTTCCGAGCCTTGCCCTACGCACCCGACATCCACGCCGTGGTCATCACGGGCGAGGGCGGCAACTTTTGCTCGGGGGGCGATGTGCACGAGATCATCGGCCCGCTCACCCAACTCGACATGCCTGGCCTCTTGGCCTTCACCCGCATGACGGGCGACTTGGTCAAGGCCATGCGCGCCTGCCCACAACCCATCATCGCGGCGATCGATGGCGTGTGCGCCGGGGCCGGAGCGATTTTGGCCATGGCGTCTGACCTGCGCTACGGTACTGAGCGCAGCAAGACCTACTTTCTGTTCAACAAGGTGGGCTTGGCCGGTTGCGACATGGGCGCGTGCGCGCTCTTGCCGCGCATCATTGGCCAAGGGCGTGCGAGCGAGCTGCTCTTCACCGGGCGCGGCCTGGGCGCGCTGGAAGCCGAGCGTTGGGGCTTTTACAACCGCGTGTGTGAGGCAAGCACCGTGCTGGCCGATGCACAAGCGATCGCTGCCCAACTGGTGGCCGGCCCCACCTTTGCCAACGGCATCACCAAAAAGATGCTGCAACAAGAATGGAACATGGGCGTGGACGAAGCCATTGAGGCCGAAGCCCAAGCCCAAGCCATTTGCATGGCCACCAACGACTTCCATCGGGCGTACCACGCCTTTGTGGCCAAGCAAACGCCCGTTTTTGAAGGGGACTGAGCCATGTCAGACCACCCCACCAATCACCCGCCAGAACTCGACTGGCCTTTCTTCGACAACAGCCACCGCGACTTCAAAGTGCGGCTCGACGCCTGGTGCAACGCGCACCTGGCCCACGCGCACCACGATGAAAGCCGCGACGCGGTGGACGCCGAATGCATCCGCTTGGTGCGCCTGCTGGGCAGCGGCGGTTGGCTCAAACACGCGGTATCGGGCACGACCTACGGCGCCGCATCGGATGTGATCGACACCCGCCAGCTCTGCCTGCTGCGCGAAACACTGGCTTTTCACAACGGCTTGTCTGACTTCGCCTTTGCCATGCAAGGCTTGGGCACAGGCGCCATCAGCCTCATGGGCACAGCCGATCAAAAGCAGCGCTATCTGCCGCGTGTGGCGTCGGGCCAGGCCTTGAGCGCCTTTGCCTTGAGCGAACCCGATGCAGGCTCCGATGTGGCCGCCATGCAGTGCAGCGCCATGGCTACGGCAGACGGTTATGTGCTGAGCGGCCGCAAGACCTGGATCAGCAACGGCGGCATTGCCGACTTTTATGTGGTGTTCGCCCGCACAGGCGAAGCGCCCGGTGCCCGCGGCATCACGGCTTTCATTGTGGATGCCGACACGCCGGGTTTGTCCATCGAAGAACGCATCGACGTGGTCGCGCCGCACCCGCTGGCCACGCTCAAGTTTGACAACTGCAAAGTCGCTGCCAACCAGCGCATTGGCGAGGCGGGCCAGGGCTTCAAGGTCGCCATGGCCACGCTCGATGTGTTCCGCACCTCGGTGGCCGCAGCCGCCTTGGGCTTTGGGCGGCGTGCGCTGCACGAGTCCATTGCTTGGGCGCGTTCGCGCAAGATGTTTGGCCAAAGCTTGGGCGACTTTCAGATCACCCAGACCAAGATCGCGCAGATGGCCACCCTGCTGGACGCGGCCACGCTCTTGACGTACCGCGCCGCTTGGCTGCGCGACCAAGGCGGGCGCATCACCCGCGAAGCGGCCATGGCCAAGATGACGGCCACCGAAAACGCCCAGCAGATCATCGACATGGCGGTGCAGATGCACGGCGGCATGGGCGTTAAAAAAGGCGTGATGGTGGAGTCGCTGTACCGCGAAATCCGGGCGCTGCGGATTTACGAAGGGGCGACGGAAGTGCAGCAGTTGATCATTGGCAAGGATGTGTTGAAGGGCTGATGGTTCGTTCTGGCTGACCGGGTGAGGTGCCGAGGGGCCCCGGGGGCGGGGGCCTCATGCTGCGGGGGTACGCAGAAATCGGCCCCCGCCCCCGGGGCCCCTCGACAGCGTGGTGCAGAGACGTTTGCACAACAGAAATAAAAAAAGGAGACAAGGACATGAAGGACTGGAACCAACTGCTGCCCAGCAGCCACACCGACACCTTTGCGCGCGACCGGCTGCCTCCCAAAGACCAGCTGCCTGTGTTCATGGCCGACCGGCCCGAGTTGGACTACCCGGACCGGATCAACTGCGCGGTGGAACTGGTGGACCGCCATGTGAGTGAAGGACGCGGCAATCGCATCGCGCTGCATGGCGTGAGCGACTTCAACAAGGGCGGTGGCGACTTCAGCTGGACGTATGCGCAGTTGCAAGACAAGAGCCACCGCATCGCCCAGGTGTTGACACAAGACATGGGCCTCGTGCCCGGCAACCGCATTTTGCTGCGCGGCGGTAACAGCCCCATGATGGCGGCTTGCTTGCTGGGCGCAATCAAGGCCGGCCTGGTGGCGGTGCCCACCATGCCGCTGCTGCGTGCGGGCGAGCTGGCCCAGATCATCGACAAAGCGCAGGTCAGCGCCGCGCTGTGCGACAGCCTGCTGGCCGACGAACTGCAGCACTGCATGACGCCCGGCCACGCCAGCCACATGGCCAGCTTGCAGCAACTGGTGCAGTTTCGCAGCGATGCCCCCGATGGCCTCGAGCACCGCATGGCGCAGCAAATTGGTGCTTACACGCCCCACGCCACCAGCCGCGACGATGTGTGCCTGATCGCGTTCACCAGCGGCACCACGGGCAAGCCCAAGGGCACCCTGCACTTCCACCGCGATGTGCTGGCCATGTGCGATTTGTTCCCGCGCCACATTTTGGAAATGGATGAAAACGATGTGGTCTGTGGCACACCGCCGATTGCCTTCACTTTTGGACTGGGTGGTCTGCTGGCGTTCCCACTGCGCTTTGGGGCGAGCACGGTGCTGCTGGAAAAGCACACGCCCGAGACCTTGATGCAGACCATTGCCAAGTACCGCGCCACGCAGTGCTACACCGCGCCCACGATGTACCGCCAGATGGCGGTGCTGGCCAAAGGCATTGACCTGTCGAGCCTCAAGCACCCCGTCTCGGCAGGCGAGGCCTTGCCTGACGCCACCCGCCAGCTGTGGAAGCAGGCCACAGGCATCGAGATGACCGATGGCATTGGTGGCACCGAAGTGATCCACATCTACATCTCGAGTGCGGGCGCGCAAGTGCGCCCCGGCAGCATTGGCCAAGTGGTGCCCGGCTATGTGGCGCAGATCGTGGGCGATGACATGCAACCCGTGCCACCCGGTACCGTGGGGCGGCTGGCCGTGCGCGGCCCCACAGGCTGCAAATACCTGGCCGACCCGCGCCAGCAAGACTATGTGAAAGACGGCTGGAACCTGCCCGGCGACACCTTCGTGATGGACTTGGACGGGTACTTCAGCTACCAGGCGCGCAACGACGACATGATCATCTCGGCGGGCTACAACATTGCAGGCCCCGAGGTGGAAGGCGCGTTGTTGCAACACCCGGCCGTGGCCGAATGCGGCGTGGTCGGCATGCCCGACGAAGACCGCGGGCACATCGTGCAGGCTTATGTGGTGCTCAAGCCCGGCCACACGGGCGATGCGACCTTGGAAAAAGCCTTGCAAGAGCACGTCAAACAAACCATTGCTCCGTTCAAGTACCCGCGCAAGGTGGTCTTTTTGGACGCCCTGCCCCGCACCGAAACCGGCAAACTGCAGCGCTTCAAGCTGCGTCAAATTTCAGTCAAAAATTAACCTTGCGGGACAGATCTTTAGCTTTGTCCCCAACTGATCAAAGGAAAACGAATGTTCAACGTCTTGCAACCCGAAGGCTGGGCACCCGCCAAAGGCTATGCCAACGGCATCGAAGCGCGTGGCCGCATGGTGTTCGTCGCGGGCATGATCGGCTGGAACGGCCAGGCCCAATTCGAGACCGACGACTTTGTGGCCCAGTGCCGCCAGGCCTTGCAAAACATCGTCGACACACTGGCCTGCGCAGGCGCAGGCCCGCAGCACATGGCCCGCATGACCTGGTACGTCAAAGACAAGCAGGAATACCTGGCCCGTGGCCGCGAGCTGGGCAAGGTCTATCAGGAAGTCATCGGCAAGAACTACCCGGCCATGACGCTGGTGCAGGTGGCTGATCTGGTCGAAGATCGGGCCTTGGTCGAGATTGAGGTCACGGCGGTGGTGCCCGATTGAGCGATCAAGGTTGCAGGAGTGCAGAGCGGGCAGCGTGGATGACGGCTTGGCTCAATCGTTCAAGTAACCCCGACGCTGCGCGCGCATGCTGCCAGTACAAAGGGACGTCCAGCGGCATGTCGGGCAGCAAGGTGACCAGTGAGCCTTTTTCAAGGTGAGGGGCGATCAGCCATTCTGGATGCAGACCCCAGCCCATGCCCTTCATGGCCGCGGTCACAAAAGCCTCAGATGAGGGCAGCGTGTGTTTGGGTAATTCCACAGGGTGTTGGCACAGGCGGTGCACCCAGCGTGCTTGCAGTGCATCCTTGTTGTTGAACACCAAGCTGGGGGCTTTGGCCAGACTGTCAGCATCGACCCCATCGGCAAAATGACGTTGCATGAACAGGGGGCTGGCCGCCGCCACATAGCGCATGCGACCCAGCGCTCGGCTGTTGCAGCCAGAGGCCGCGCGCGGTGTGGCCGTGACCGCGGCCAGCACCGCACCACTGCGCAGCCACTCGGCGGTGTGGTCTTGGTCGTCGACGCTGACGTTCATCAGGACGGGGTGTTGTTCGGCAAAGGTGGCCAAAGTCGGCGCGAACCAGGTGGCCAAGCTGTCGGCGTTGACCGCAATCGGCAGCATTAAACGCGCACAATTTGGCGAGGCGAGCGCAGGCAACAGGTCTTGTACTTCGTGCTCGAGCAGTCGCACGCGGTCCACATGTTGGCAAAGTCGGCGTCCAGCGGCCGTGGCTGTGCAGGGCTGGCCACGCACCACCAAAGCACAGCCGACCCGTTCTTCAAGTTGCCGAACACGCTGGGAGATCGCCGATGGTGTGACATGCAGGGCACGCGCAGCACGGTCAAAGCTGCCCTCTCTCACGACAGCAGCCAAAGCAGACAAAGCGGCGTAATCCAGCATGAATGAAGTTTAGCTAACTTTGATTAAGAAAAGACAGTTTGTCTTCATGCTGGTGGTCTGGCAGACTGACTGCATGATGACTTTTTTGTCCAGCGCATCCCTCGTTTTCCCAGTGTTCACGCAAGGCTTGGCCCTCAGCTTGGGGCTCATTGTCGCCATTGGTGCGCAAAATGCATTTGTTTTGCGGCAAGGGCTGCGGCGTGAGCATGTGGCCACGGTGGTGCTGTTTTGCGCCGTGGCCGATGCGGCCTTGATCAGCGCGGGTGTGCTCGGTATGGCCCAAGCGCTGGGTGATCGGCCAGGCTTGGCGCGTGCGCTGGCATGGGTTGGGGCGGTGTTCTTGGCCGTTTATGGCGGGCGTGCGCTGCAAAGGGCCAGACGCGTGCAGACACTGCAAACCAAAGCAGACGGGGCCAGTCTGGGTCGAGCCGCCGTGCTGGCGCAGGCGGCGGCGTTCACACTGCTCAATCCCCACGTGTACCTGGACACAGTGCTGCTCATGGGCAGCATGGGGGCCCAACAACCTTCGCCCTTGCAGGGCTGGTTCATCGGGGGCGCGAGTGCCGCCAGCCTGCTGTGGTTTGGCCTCTTGGGTTTTGGTGCGCGTTACCTGGCCCCCTGGTTTGCGCGGCCCAAGGCTTGGCAGGTGCTGGATGGTTTGATTGGCTTGACCATGTGGGTTCTGGCGGCGTGGATGGTGAAACTCGCCCTGAGCGGGGGGTGAGCACGCCAGAACTGTGGCGCTGTGCCCGTGCCAAGCCAGGGCTGGTGCGCTCAGCTCCGCTGGGCAATCAATCGCTCCAAGTCCCGCTTGAGTTGATGCAGCTGCACTGTGCCGATGTCTTTCATGACCTGGGACTCGTGCGCTCGTGCCTGCTCCAGCAAGGGTTTGACCTTGCGCTGCCCTGCGGCCGTGAGGCTCACGAGGCTTTGCCGTTTGTCGTGTGCGGCGTCGCAGCGCTTGACCCACCCGGCGTCTTGCATGCGGCCCACCAGCTTGGTCACGGTGGGTTGTTTGGCCAGCACGATGCTGGCGAGTTCGTTGATGCTCAAACTGTCTTTGCCAGACAGGCTGGCCATGACGCGCCACTCCATGAGGCTCAGGCCGCTGGCCTCGACCACGGCATGGAACTCGCTCGAAATCAAATGGCTGGCGCGTGCCAGCAAATAGGCCAGGTAGTCGTCGACGAAGCCTGGCGTGCTGCTCATGACAGTGCCACCGTGGTGCTGAACCGACCGCCTTGGTAGACGAGTGGGGCCGAGCCATCGCTGAAACCGCAGCGCTCCACCTCGCCCACAAAAATCACATGGTCGCCTTCTTCGTGACGGCTGCGGTTGTGGCATTCAAACCAGGCCAGCGCCCCATCCAAAATGGGCAAACCCGACTCGCCCAGCGTGTAAGCGGTGTCGGCAAAGCGGTCGCCCTTGCCGAAGGCAAAACGGTTGCAGACATCGAGCTGATCGGCGGCCAACACGTTCACCACGTAATGCGTGCCCGCATGGAACAGCGGTGCGCTGCTGGCGCCTTGCCCCAGGCTCCACAGCACCAGCGGCGGCGTGAGCGACACCGAGTTGAATGAACTGGCGGTGATGCCCATAAAGCTGCTGCTGGCCAAGTCGCCCTTGTGTGCGCCGGGCGCAAAGGTGGTGATGACGGTCACCCCCGTGGCAAAGCGCGACAAGGCTTGCTTGAAATGTGGCGTTTCAAAGTCTGGACTGAGCGCTTTGATGTGAGATGGGGGGGCTTGGTGCATGGGGGGATGATAGTTGAATTGCATGAATTTTCATATAAACTGACCATCCATGTCTGCAGGTGAACCGTTCAGAGCTGCAGGCCAAGGAGACAAGCATGCTGGTGGAGCGAATCGAAAACAGGTGGCTCGCGGCCTTTACCCGCACCTTCACGCTGTGCAAGGTGCAGCCTGGCGAAGTGGTTGCCATTTTGGCCGAAACCCAATCACGCCGGGTCAACGTGGACTTGGCCCGCCTCGCGCTGGAGGCCATGGGCGCCCGTGTGTTCGAAGTGACGTTGACGACGCCTGCGCTCACCGCTCCCGCGCCCGTGCGCTCCACAGGCGCCAGCGACGCGATTGGCCAGCTCGGCCCCGTGGTGGCTGCATTGGCCCGCGCCGACATGGTGGTGGACTGCACTGTCGAAGGCCTGCTGCACGCCCCCGAGTTGCCGACCATCATGAAGGGCGTGGACGGCCACATGCCGCGTCTCTTGATGGTGTCCAACGAGCACCCTGAAATTTTGGAGCGCACCGTGCCCGATCCGGCGCTCGAAGGCGTGGTCCGTTCGGCCATGAAGAAACTGCGTGGCGCGCAGCAGATGCATGTGACGTCTGCTGCAGGCACAGAACTGCGCGTGAACCTGAAACAGGGCGACCAACAAGCGGTGGTCGGCGGTGTGTGGGGCTTTTGCCCCAAGCCGGGCATGGTGTCGCACTGGCCCGCTGGGCTGGCGCTGGCTTTCCCGGCCGCAGGCAGTGTCAACGGCACGCTGGTCATGGCCCCGGGTGATGTGAACCTGACCTTCAAAAGCTATTTGCGCGACACGATCCGCCTGACCATTGAGAACGACAGCGTGGTCGCCATCGAGGGGCAGGGCGTGGATGTGGACATGATGCGCGGCTATTGGAAAGCCTGGGAAGACGCCGAGGGCCACCGCGCCGCTTATGCCGTCTCGCATGTGGGCTTTGGCCTGAACCCGGCGGCGCGTTGGGACGCCATGGCGTTTTACGACAAGCGCGACTGCAACGGCACCGAGTTGCGGGCCTTTGCGGGCAACTTTTTGTATTCCACCGGGGCCAACGAAGTCGCGGGCCGCCACACCCTGGGCCACTTTGACCTGCCCATGCGCGGCTGCACCATTCGGCTCGACGACACGGTGGTGGTCGATGCGGGCCAAGTCGTGAGCGCGGCGCTGGCATGAACGCACCAGCCTTTACGGATGTGGGTTTGTCCACACAGCCTGCTGTGGTGTTCTTGCATGGCGTGGGCGGTGGCCGGCACGGTTGGGCAGCGCAGCAAGCGCATGTGGCTGCTTTGGGCTGGCGCAGCCTGGCCTGGGACATGCCCGGTTATGGCGACAGCCCCATGGTCACCCCCTATGACTTTGCGCACTTGGCACAAGCCCTCTGGCAGATGCTGGACGCGGCGCACATCGAGCAGGCCGTGTTGGTGGGCCACAGCATGGGGGCCATGCTTGCCCTGCAAGCTTGGACGCAAAAGCCAGAGCGCATCCGTGGCCTGCTGCTGGCCGCCAGCAGCCCGGCGTTTGGCCACAGCGACGGTGATTTTCAAAAGCAGTTTTTGGCGCAGCGCCTGGCCCCGCTCGAGGCGGGCCAGAGCATGGGCGACATCGCGGGCAAGCTGATCCCCACCATGGCCGCGCCCGGTGGCCATGCCGCGCCCACGATCCCCGCCCATCTGGAGTCGGCGCACCAGAGCATGTCGGCCGTGCCGCCTGCCACCTACCGCGCCGCACTGCATGCGCTGGTGCAGTTTGAGCAACGCGCCGCATTGCCCACCCTCAGCGTGCCCGTGTTGTGCCTGGCGGCAGAGCATGACCGCACCGCACCGCCCTCCGTGATGGAACGCATGGCGCAAAAGATTCCGGGTGCGCGCTACGCCTGCCTGGCCGGGGCGGGGCATTTGCTGCACTACGAACAGCCTGCGGCGTTCAACGCCGAACTCGAAAAATTTCTGAAGGACGTGAAACCATGACCGACGTGCAAGCCCCCACTCAACCAGACGTCATGCCCATCTGTGGCGACGACTACCCCCTGACCGAGAAGCAGCAAAAGCTGATGGCACTGGCCCGGCAACTCGGCCGCGAAAAGTTTGCCCCCCGTGCCGCGCAGCTCGACCGCGACGCGCAGTTCCCGTTTGCCAACTACGACGACATGCGCGACTCGGGCCTGCTGGCGCTGTGCGTGCCCGAAGCGCATGGCGGGCAGGGGGCCGATTACGCCACTTATGCCATGGTCTCGGCCGAGATCGGGCGCTACTGTGGCGCCACCGCGCTCACCTTCAACATGCATGTCTGCACCATGCTCTGGAGCGGCTTGCTGTCCGAAGACCTGGAGATGACGCCCGAGCAACGCGCCTCACACCGCAATCACCAGGCCACCCACTTTGCCCGGGTGGTCAAAGACGGGGCGATTTACGCGCAACCTTTTTCAGAAGGCGGCGCTGCGGCTTCAGGGGCGCAACCCTTTGGCACCCTCGCTGTCAAGGTCGAGGGCGGCTGGCAGATCAATGGCAAAAAAATCTTCGCGTCTCTGTCCGATGCGGCCGATTACTTCGGCGTGCTCTGTACCGAGAAAAAAGAGGGCGCCGACCTTTCGCGCCGCGACACCCTGTACCTGGCCATCCCCCGCACGGCGCCGGGCCTGACCATCGAAGGCGACTGGGACCCGCTGGGCATGCGCGCCACCGTATCGCGCAATTTGATATTCAAAGACGTGTTCGTGCCCGACGACGCAGCGCTCATGCCGCAAGGCCTGTACTTTCAGGCCGCCAGCCGCTGGCCGCACATGTTCATGACGCTTTCGCCCACCTACATGGGCATCGCGCAAGCGGCTTACGACTTCACCGTGGCCTATTTGCGTGGCGAGATGGCGGGCACGGGCCCCGTCAAGCGCCGACAGTTCGCCACCAAGCAGATCGCGGTGGCCGAGATGTTCATCAAGCTCGAACAAACCCGCAACCTCTTTTTGCGCGCCATCGAAGACGCCAAGGTGGACCCGAGCAAGTCCACCCGGCTGCGTGCCTATGCCGCGCAGTACACCATCATGGAAAACGCACAAGACATCGCCCGTTTGGCGATCCGCACTTGCGGCGGTCAGTCCATGCTCAAAAGCCTGCCGCTGGAGCGCCTGTACCGCGATGCACGCTGCGGCTCGCTCATGCTGCCCTGGACAGCCGAGCTGTGCATGGACCGCATTGGCCGCGAAGCCTTGTACGAACCTGGCGAAAAAGACGAGTGATGTGGAGCGACGAAACCAGCCCCCTCGCGGCCCGCTTTGCGCAACTGGCGCAGGACTGCGGCACGCAGCCCGCCATGACCTTTCGGGGCGACGAGCGCAAAGCCACCCAGACCGGTGACAGCACCTTCGCCTACGACTTTGCCAAGTTCTGGCGGCGCGTGGCGCGCGTCACGGCGCACCTGCAATCGACTTGGGGGGTGCAGCCGGGCGACCGCGTGGCCTGGCTCGGCTTCAACCACGAGCTGCAGTTGGTCACGCTGGTGGCCTGCGCCCGTTTGGGCGCGGTGTTTTTGCCGCTCAACTTTCGCCTGGCTGTGCCCGAGCTGCAGCAGGTCATGCAGGACGCCCAGCCGCGCCTGCTGGTGCACGATGGCCACCATGCCATCACGGCCCAGGCGCTGCAAGGGGCGGACCTGGAGCACACCCACCACGACAGCCTGATTGCCACCGCCTCGCCTCGTGCGCTGCCACTGCTCAAAATGCACAGTGATGTGCATGGCGACTTGCCACTGCTGCTGGTCTACACCTCGGGCACCACAGGCGTGCCCAAGGGCGCGGTGCACACACAAGCTGCCCTGCTGGCCAATGCCCATGCCAGTGCCTGGGCACACGACTTTGGTCCGGGCGACAAGGTGCTGTCCACGTTGCCGATGTTCCATGTGGGCGGCCTGTGCATCCAGACCCTGCCTGCGCTGCTGGCGGGGGTGGAGGTGGTCTTGCATCCGCGCTTTGATCCATCGGCTTGGTTGGATGAAATGCACACCAGCCGCCCCACACTGTCCCTCTTGGTGCCCGCCACCATGCGCGCCGTGTTTGAACACCCGCGCTGGGTCGACACCCCGCTCGCTTGCCTGCGCGGCATCATGACCGGCTCGTCCACCGTGCCTGTGGCTTACCTCGAAACGCTGCATGCACGGGGCGTACCCGTGGGCCAGGTCTATGGCACCACCGAGACCGGTCCTGTGTCCATCGTGCTGCGCCTGCCGGATGCCATGGCCCGCGTGGGCGCGTCGGGCTGGCCGCACCCGCAGGCGCAGGTCAAACTGATGGACGCCCAAGGGCAGGAAGTTGGACAAGGCGAGACGGGTGAAGTCTGCATCCGCGCCCCCAACCTGATGCGTGGCTACTGGCGTGCCGACGGCGAGCCCAACACGGGTTTGCAGGACGGCTGGTTCCATTCGGGTGATTTGGGCCAGCGGGCCGAGGACGGCTGCATCACCATCGTGGGCCGCAGCAAGGACATGGTCATCTCGGGTGGCGAAAACATTTACCCGGCCGAAATCGAAAACCAGCTCGTCACCCTGCTCGGGGTGGCCGAGAGCGCGGTGGTCGGGCTGCCCGATGCGCGCTGGGGCGAAGTGCCTGTGGCGGTGCTGGTGCGCAGCCCAAACGCCGCGGGGCAGGCCTTGAGCGCCGAAGTCGTGCTGCAACACCTGCAGTCGCGCATCGCCCGATTCAAGCTGCCGCGCCGCGTGGTCTTCATGGACGCCCTGCCCAAAAGCGCATTGGGCAAGGTGCAAAAGCCCGCCTTGCAGGCCCTTTTGACCGGGACAAACCCTTAAAAACCAGCCCTTTCTTCGCCTGCGTGACAGCGCTGGCACACCTGCGTGGCATCATGATTTGATGCATCAAATCAAGGAGATACGCATGGTTCAACGCTCTCGCCATTTCACACGTCGCCCGGTCCTGGGCCTGGCGGCTGCAGTGCTGTTGTCGACAACGTCCATGGCCTGGGCGCAAACCGCTTGGCCCAACAAGCCGGTCAAGATCGTGGTGCCTTTTGCACCCGGCGGCACCACCGACATCCTGGCCCGCGCCATCGCACCTGACCTGGGTAAAGCCTTTGGCCAACAGTTCGTCATCGAGAACAAGGGCGGTGCAGGCGGCAACCTGGGGGCCGAACAAGTGGCCAAGTCGGCTGGAGACGGCTACACCCTGCTCATGGGCACCGTGGGCACGCACGGCATCAACCGCGCCCTGTACGCCAAGCTGCCCTACGACCCCTTCAAGGACTTTGTCCCCATCACCCTCGTGGCGGGCGTGCCCAACGTGATGGTGGTCAATGCCGAAAAAGCAGCGGCCAACAAGATCAACACGGTCAACGACTTCATCCAATACGCCAAAGCCAATCCCGGCAAGCTGAACATGGCCTCCAGCGGCAATGGCACCTCCATCCACTTGGCGGGCGAGTTGTTCAAATCGCAGACCGGCACCTTCATGGCGCACATCCCTTACCGTGGCTCCGGCCCGGCTTTGCTGGATTTGGCGGGCGGCAGCATGGACGTGATGTTCGACAACCTGCCCTCGGCCATGCAACTCATCAAGGCGGGCAAACTCAAGGCGCTGGCCGTGACCAGCAGCCAGCGCTCGGCAGCCCTGCCTGATTTGCCGACGGTGGAAGAGGCGGCCGGACTCAAGGGCTTTGAAGCCAGCAGCTGGTTCGGTTTGCTGGCCCCGGCAGGCACGCCCGCCGATGTGGTCAGCCGCATTCAGCAAGAGGTCGCCAAGTCGCTGGCCTCTGCGGCCATGAAGGAGCGCTTGGCCACTTTGGGGGCCATCCCCAGTGGCAACACGCCGGCCCAGTTTGCCGCGCTGATTGACGCCGAGCACAAGAAGTGGGCCGAAGTCGTCAAAGCCTCGGGCGCCAAGGTCGACTGATGGCCTGGTTTGACGGCTTCGAGCGGCAAACCCTCACGGTGGATGGCTCGCCCGTCTGCTTTCGCCGATCGGCCGATTGGGCTGCGCAAGCGCACCTGCCTGTGCTGGTGCTGCTGCACGGCTTTCCGCAAACGCATGTCATGTGGCACCGCGTCGCGCAAAGCTTGCGCGGTCGTTATCGCTTGCTCATGCCCGACCTTCGGGGCTATGGCGACTCGTCGCACGCCGTGGGCGACGCCGAGCACGCGCACTACAGCAAACGCGCCATGGCGCAAGAAGTGGTGGGCCTGCTCGACACCTTGGGCGTGGGCGACTTCTTCCTGTGCGGTCACGACCGGGGTGGCCGCGTCGCACACCGGCTGGCGCTGGACCATGCCCCGCGCGTCAAGAAGTTGTGCGTCATCGACATTGCGCCCACCTTCGACATGTACAGCGGTCACTGGGGGACTTGGCCGGGCAAAACCCCCGAGGTCTCCGGCCCTGTGGCCGACCCTTACTTTGTGTTTGCACAGGCCTACTACCACTGGTTTCACCTGACACAGCCTGCTCCGCTGCCCGAGTTCATGATCGGCGGCAACCCCAAGCCTTATCTGCACGCCAAGCTCGGCGGCTGGGGCAGTCAGGGCTTGGGCTACATCGAGCCTGACGCCTTGGCCGAATACGAACGCGCCTTTTGTAACCCCGCACTCAATGACAAGGGTTGGTCCGCTGCGATCCACAGCGCGGCCGAAGACTACCGCGCCAGCGCGGGCATCGACCTGCAGCACGACCGCGAAGGCCGAGAGCGGGGCGACAAAATTGCCTGCGATACCCTGGTGCTGTGGGGAAGCCGAGGCGTGGTCAACCGCATGTTCAAACCCGTCGAGCTGTGGCAGGCGCAATGCGCGGGCCATGTGTCTGGTCAGGTCATGGCCTCAGGCCACTTCATTCCCGAGGAACTGCCCGAAGCCACCAGCGACGCGCTGGCCAACTGGATGGTTTGATTGTGTAGGCGCAACGCCCTCGCTGCGAAAAGCAGACAGGGGTGAACAGCTAAGCGCTCAAGCGCCGCAGCACTTTTTGTATTTTTTACCGCTGCCGCAGTTGCACGCATCGTTGCGGCCTGGCGTGGCTTCCTTGATGACTTGCGCCACGCGGGGCCCGATGTTGCGCCAGATCTCGCGCAGGTCATACACCGCCCACAAAGCTTCGCCGTAGGCGTTCAGGCGGTTCTCGCTCACGCTGGGCGGACCGTCTTCCGACAGGGCCGACAAAGTGGGTACATCGCTGTCGTCTTCGGTCAAGGCCACGACCGCTTCGAGCGACAGGTCATGCCACTTGGCCGCGTCTTTGTCCTTGGGCGTGGCCCACTCGTCAGGCCAGTTTTCCACCGCGAACATGAAGCCCAGGGCCCAGACCTGGGCAAACGACGGGATCTCGCTGTCGTCGATTTCTTCACGCTCTTCGGGGGGCAGCGACGCGATCGCGCCGCGCACGTCCATCACTTCTGGGGCATAGGCCTTGTCGTCGTCCAGCGCCTCCACGGGGGTGTCGAGTGCGCGCTGGATTTCATCAAAACGGCGCTGCCACAAGGCCATGAACTGTTGGCGCTGAGCGTCGTCGGCAAAGCTGCCGCCATCCCTCTCGTCCGGGTCAATGCCCAGCAGCATGGGCAGCCACTCGCTGTCGGGAATGGCGCGACGGCAGCACACCAGCGCCGCCATGAAACCCTCACAAAACTCCCACTGCGGCGTCTCTTCAAAGCGCTCGCGCAGGTCGTCCAGGATGTTGTCCAAGGTGTCAAAGTCTTCGGCTTCCAAGCCAGCGGTCGTGTTCATGGGGGTTCCTGTTTTGCAGGCTTGGATTGTAGGTGGGCGGCACAAGCATCGCCACGCGGGCGTGTCAGCGCAGCACGAGCCTAGACGGAAAGGGGGTTCAGCGCCACGCCGCAGCGCTCCAGGCGCTTTTTCATGCAGAGCACTTGGGCGTCTTTGCTGTGCAGGGCGGCGGTGTGGGCCACGGCCAAGTCGATGAACTTTTGGTCGTCGGCGTCTTTGCAGGCGTAGGGGGCTTTGGGTGCGTCGGGCTGCAGTTGGGCCCAACGGTCAAAGTGGCCCAGCACCGCGCTGGCGGGCAGCTCGCGGTGCGTCAGACGTTTGGCGATTTGCGGGTAGGCCAGCACGCGGGCCAGCTCTTCGCGCATGGCAGCGGTGGCCAGCCACTGTGTGCTGCCGCTCTCCACGCTGGTGCGCAGTGCTTGGGCCTTGGGTTCGTCAAACACCCACAGGTCGAGCACGATGTTGGTGTCCAGCACGCGGCGTGTCGAGGTTTGAACCCCATCTGCGCCGGCGCCATCACGCCAGATGGTGTTCTCCTCAAGGTTCACCAGGGCGCCCCGCTCCCAACTCATGGAGCAGACGTTCCCGATGCGTCGGGGCCTGAGGTGACCGTTGGGCTGTTGCTGCCATCGCTGGGTGAGCGCTTCAAGCTGCCCTTGATCATGTCAAAGCGAAACAGCCGGCATTCGATGGGGCCGTTCCACATGGGCACGCGGCGCGATTCTTTCAGGCGCATTTTGCTGGGCAGCTTCAGATCGGGCGTGAGCATCCAGGCGCTCCAGCCGCTGTAGTTCTTCTTCCAGTGGCTGGCCAGTTGGGCGAAGAAGTCGACGCTGTCGTCGCCGTCTTGGGTTTGGGCGGTTTCGCGGTGGTGGCTTGGGTCGGCGGCACGAGAACTTGCCAGCGCACCTGGCTGGAAGTTGTCTCGCCCACGCCCGGCCACACCCGCTGCGGCAATGCGCTCGCCATAAGGCGGGTTGAGCAGCAAGACGCCCGGCGTCTCGCTGGGGGGCATGCGTTGCAGGGCGTCGCCACCCCGGAACTCGATCACACCCGACACGCCTGCGCGTTCGGCGTTGCGCTCGGCAAAGTCAACCATACGGAATGCCACATCGCTGCCAAAAATGGGTGCGGTGGGTTCGTGCTCGTGGTCGCGGGCTTCATCGATCAAGCCTTGCCAGACGTGGTTCTGGAAGGGCAGCAATTTTTCGAAACCAAAGCGGCGCTGCAAACCAGGGGCAATGCCGCAGGCGATTTGCGCCGCTTCGATCGGGATGGTGCCGCTGCCGCAGCAGGGGTCGTACAGCGGGGTGGTGCCGTCCCAGCCACTGGCCGCGAGCATGGCGGCGGCCAGGGTTTCCTTCAAGGGCGCGTCACCCTTGTCGGTGCGCCAGCCGCGTTTGAACAGCGGCTCGCCCGAGGTGTCGATGTAGAGCGTGAGGGTTTCGGGTGTGACGTGGGCGTAGATGCGCACATCGGGCCAACTGGTGTCGACGCTGGGGCGCTCGCCGCGCTTGGCGCGAAACCGGTCGGCCACCGCGTCTTTGATTTTGAGGGCCGCAAAGTTCAGACTGGTCAGCGGGCTGTGCTGTGCGGTGATGTCGATCTTGAAGGTTTGTTGGGGGGTGAACCAGATTTCCCACGCCACTTCGCTGGCGGCACGGTACAGGTCGTTTTCGTTGCGGTAGTCGGTGACGGACAGTTGCACCAGCACGCGTTGGGTCAGGCGGCTGTGCAGGTTGATGCGCATGGCGTCGCGCCACGAGGCGCGGGCCATCACGCCACCGCGTCCGGTCATCAGGTCGTGGCCTGTGAGGCCCGTGATGGCGTGGACCTCGTCGGCCAAAAAGCCCTCAACGCCAGCGGCGCAAGGCATGAACAGGTTCAATGAATTCACTCAAATACTCTCAAAGGGTTTTGCGCAGGTTGGCAGGCGCGATCTTCAGGGCTTCGCGGTACTTGGCCACCGTGCGGCGGGCGCAATCGATGCCTTGCTCTTTCAGCATCTCGGAAATCTGGTTGTCCGACAGCGGTTTGGCGGGTTTTTCAGCGGCGACAAACTGCTTGATGAGCGCCCGCACGGCGGTGCTTGATGCGGCGCTGCCGCTGTCGGTGCCCAGCCCCGAGCCAAAGAAGTACTTCAGCTCAAACGTGCCCTGCGGGGTGGACATGTATTTGGCCGTGGTCACGCGGCTGATGGTGGACTCGTGCATGCCCAACTCGTCAGCGATCTCGCGCAGCACCAGCGGGCGCATGGCCAGCTCGCCGTGCGTGAGGAAATTCTTTTGGCGTTCCACGATGGCGGTGGACACGCGCAAGATGGTGTCAAAGCGCTGCTGGATGTTTTTGATGAACCAACGCGCTTCTTGCAGGCGCTGTTGCAAGCCCGCATGAGACGAGCCTTTGCTGCCGCGCAGGGCGTTGGCATAGATGTCGTGCACGCGCAATTTGGGCATCACGTCCGGGTTGAGCTGGATGCGAAATTTCGGCGTGGCGGTCTTGCTGGTGTTCACCACCAACACATCGGGGATGATGATGTTTTGCTCGGCCTGCACAAAGGGTCGGCCGGGCTTGGGCTCCAGCCTGGCGATGAAGGGGATGGCGGCTTTGACCCAGGCTTCGTCCAAGCCGCACGAGACGGCCAGGCGCTTGAAGTCGCGTTTGGCCAACATCTCCAGGGGCTGCTTGCAAATGGCCAGCGCGGCTTGGGCGACTTCATCCTCCGGATCGTCCTTCAGCCAGGCTTTGATTTGGATGCGCAGGCATTCGGCCAAATCGCGGGCGCCCACGCCCACGGGTTCGAGCGACTGCAGCAATCCCAGTGCCACGGTGAAGCGGTGCACCAGTTCGTCGATCTGTTCATGGTCATCGCTGCCGGCCAAGCTGGCCGCCAGTTCGGGCAGGGACTCGGTCAGATAACCGTCGTCGTTGAGCGATTCAATCAAAAAGCGCAGGGCGGCACTGTCCACTTCGGACAAGCGCAGCGACAAGGCTTGGCGGTGCAAAAAATCGGTCAGGGAGCCGCTGCTGCGGGCCAGGTCGATGGCGTCGGCGGTTTCTTCGCCGTTGCTTTGCCGAGGGCCGGCATCGCCGCCCCATTCGCTGTCGTCGGGGCGCATGTCCACGCTGCCATCGCCATCCCAGCTTTCGGCCACATCGGTGACGGCTTCGTCGCGGGTTTCGCTGGGCCCATCTTCGCTGCTGCTGGACGTGCTGGCGCTTTCACTGACCCGGTCGCCCAGGCTGACGTGCGTGTCGGACTGCGGAAGACCAAAGGCTTCGGCGGCGGCCTCCTCTTCGCTGCGCTCGAGAAACGGGTTTTCGTCCAGCATCTGGTCGACCTCCTGCGACAGCTCCAGCGTGGACAGTTGCAGCAGGCGGATCGATTGTTGCAACTGGGGCGTGAGCGCCAGGTGCTGGGACATGCGCAGCGACAGACCGGGTTTCATGGCTGTGCTTTCATGGGGTGGTCGGGCGGTGTGGGTTTCATCACATTCGGAAGTGTTCGCCCAGGTACACCCGGCGGACCTCGGCATTGGACACGATTTCGTCAGGCGTGCCTTCGGCCAGCACACGGCCTTCGCTGATGATGTAGGCGTGGTCGCAAATGCCCAGCGTCTCGCGCACATTGTGGTCGGTGATGAGCACGCCGATGCCGCGTTGCTTGAGGAAGGCGATGATGCGTTGAATTTCGATCACCGCAATCGGATCGATGCCGGCAAAGGGCTCGTCCAGCAAAATGAAGCGCGGGTCCGTGGCCAAAGCGCGCGCAATCTCGACGCGCCGGCGCTCTCCGCCCGACAGGGCCAGGGCAGGCGAGTCGCGCAGGTGCTCGACGCGCAAATCGGCCAACAAATCGCTCAGGCGTTTTTCGATGTCTGCGGACGACAAGGCTCGGCCTTGCGCATCGGTTTGCAGCTCCAAAATGGCCCGCACGTTTTGGGCCACTGTGAGTTTGCGAAAGATCGAGGCCTCTTGCGGCAGGTAGGACAAGCCCATGCGTGAGCGCTTGTGGATGGGCATGCGCGTGACGTCGTGGCCGTCGATCAGAATTTGCCCACCATCGCCACGCACCAGGCCGACGATCATGTAGAAAGAGGTGGTTTTGCCCGCACCGTTGGGACCCAGCAGGCCGACCACCGCGCCTTTTTCGACCTCAACGGACACGTCGTGCACCACCTTGCGGCTGCCATAGGCTTTCTTCAGGTGGTGCGCCACCAAGCTGCTGCTGATGACGGGTGCATTCATGGTTTTTTGCTCTCGCCTGTGCCAGGACTGAGCCGCAAAGCCGGCAAGGCGGGGCTGGCGGGGGGCGCCGCCGCAGGCGCGGCTGCGGACTTGCTGCTTCGAGGGGTCAGCACGGCCCGCACGCGTTGATCGCGCGGGTCTGTGGATTTCGTGCCCGGGGCAGGGCGGTCGACCGTCATCACTTCGGTGCTGTTGTTGAAGACGATTTTTTGCCCGGTGATCTGATCGGCCAAAACGGTGCCGCGCAAAATGCGCAACTCGGCCCGCTGCACCAAGGTCACCACGTCGGCTTGGCTGTCATAAATCACCATTTCGCCCTCGCCCTCGGTGAACTCGTCCACGCCTTCGCGCTTTTGGCGGAAAAACACACGTTCATTGGGGGCCGCCCAAATTTGGGCGATTTGCTGCCCATTTTTGTCTTGTTGCACTTCCATCCGAGCGCCGCGCAGCACCATGGTGCCTTTGAAAGCCACCACCTGGCCCGTGAAGTGGGTCAGCAGTTTGTTTTCGTCGTGACGCATGGCATCCGCTTCGATCAGCAAGGGCTTGTCGCGGTCGGCTTTTTCGGCCCAAGCGGGCATGCCAAGCCCACACATCCCTGCGGCAAAAAGGACGATGATGTGGCGTATTTTCATTAAGGGCATGAATCTTGCTGATTGGGGTGTTTGGATTGTAGGGGTTGGCGCGGCCAGATGGGGGGCCACGCGGGCGCTGAGGGCATAAAAAAACCCGACCAAACAAGCGCTTGGACGGGCTGGGGCTGAGCAGGGCTCAGCGCGACGCAAGGGCGCTGCCTTATTTCTTGGCGCCTGCCGAGCGCGATTGCGCGATCAAGGATTCGGCCACTTTCAGCGCCCGCTCCATGCTGCCGGCCAAGGTGCCGTCGATGTAGTAACGCCCGGCCACTCCCAGAGAGGGCACGCCTTCGACTTTGAAGTCGTTTTGCAGTTGCACAGCACGCTTGAGTTTGCTGGCCACGCCAAAGGACTTGTACACCTCGTTGAACTTGGCTTTGTCGACACCTTGCTTTTCGGCCCAGGCCAGCACGCTGGCATCGGTGTTGAGCATCAGTTTTTCCACGTGGATGGCGGCAAACACCTTGGGGTGCAGCGTTTCCATCAGGTTCATGGCTTCGATGGTGAAAAACAAACGCTGCTGCGGCGCAAAGTCATCGCGGAAAGACACCGGCATGCGGCGAACCACCACATCTTTGGGCGCATTTTTGACCCATTGGGCAAAACTGGGCTCAAACTGATTGCAATGGGGGCAGCTGTACCAAAAAAACTCGATCAGCTCGATTTTTCCCGTGCCCGATTCGGTGGCCACGGGGCGCTCCAAGGTCAGGAAGTCCTTGCCAGATTTGAACAGGGCGGCTTGGGCCCAAGCCACGGGGGCGTTCAACCAAGCGGTGGCGGTCAACGCGAGGGTCGAAAACAAACGGCGTTTCATGTCGGTACTCCAAAAAAGAAGGCGGCTTCAGCGTTGAACGCGCACCAAGGTGTTGTCCAGGCCGCTGCCTTCGAGGCGTGTGCGGATGCGTTCGGCAGCGGTTTTGTCGGTGTACGGCCCCAAGCGTACGCGATACACGGTGCGGCCCGCTTGGTCGCGCTCAGAAACCTTGGCGTCCAGGCCCATTAAGGCGAGCTTGGCTTTTTGGGCGTCGGCATCGGCCAAGGTGCGGTAGGCGCCCACCTGGATCACGTAGTCAAACGGGTCGGCGGCATTGCCAGAACCTGCGGGTGTGGACAGACTCGACTTGGACTTGGCCAAGTCACCCAGCGGATCGGCCGTGACGGCTGGGCGGGGTTCGGCTTTGGGGAGGTCGGCGGCTGTTTTGCCCGGATCGCCCGTGGAGGCTTTGTCGCTGGCTGCGTCTTGTTTGGGCGCTGTGGCGGCGGGTGGCGCCACAGGCGCCTCTGCAGGGGGTTTGGGCTGGAACACGCTGTTGGGATTCCAGTCTTTGTTTTTCTCAGTTTCCTGAACGTCTTGGTCGTTGGTGCGGGGCTGGTTTTTGTTGGAAAACGGCGTGGGCACCTTGGTCACATAAATGGCCACCGCCAAGGCCACACCCAAGCCCAGCACCAAGCCGATGATGAAGCCCAAAAAAGTACCGCCGCGTTGGCTGTGCAGTTTCATGACACGCCCCTTCACATTTTGTGCGGAGCCGACACGCCCAGCACTTGCAGACCGTTGCGCAGCACCTGTGCGGTCGCTGCCACCAGCGCCAAGCGCGCTTGTTTGACCGCTTCGTCGTCCACCAAGATGCGCTCGGCATCGTAGTAGCTGTGGTAGAGCGAGGCCAAATCGCGCAGGTAAAACGTCACATCGTGGGGCGCAAAGTCGGTGGCGGCAGACGTCAGCATGTCGGGGTATTTGGCCAGGGCCAACATGAGCGCGTGGGCTTGCGGGCTTTGCAGTGGCGACAAGTCGACGTGGGCCAGTTTGGCCACATCACCCCCGTCTTTTTCCTTCCAGGCCGCCAGCACCGAGCAGATGCGTGCATGGGCGTACTGCACGTAATAGACCGGGTTGTCGTTGTTCTGGGCCAAGGCCAAGTCGATGTCGAAGATGTATTCGGTGTCGGGCTTGCGTGACAGCAAAAAGAAACGCACCGCGTCTTTGCTGGTCCACTCGATCAGGTCGCGCAGCGTCACGTAGCTGCCCGCACGTTTGGAAATCTTGACCTCTTCACCGCCCCGCATCACACGCACCATGGTGTGCAGCACGTAGTCGGGGTAGCCCTCGGGGATGCCCACATGGGCCGCTTGCAAGCCTGCACGTACCCGGGCAATCGTGCCGTGGTGGTCCGTGCCCTGGATGTTGACCACGCGGGTGAAACCGCGCTCCCACTTGGCGATGTGGTAAGCCACATCGGGCACAAAGTAGGTGTAGGTGCCGTCGCCCTTGCGCATGACGCGGTCTTTGTCGTCGCCGTAGTCGGTGGATTTGAGCCACAGCGCGCCGTCTTGTTCGTAGGTTTTGCCCGCGTCCTTGAGCTTTTGCACGGCCGCATCGACCTTGCCGCTGGTGTAGAGGCTGGACTCGAGGTAATAGTTGTCAAAGCGAACGTCAAAGGCCTTGAGGTCCAAGTCTTGTTCTCGGCGCAAATAGGCCACGGCGAATTCGCGCATGCCGTCCACGTCGTTCACATCGCCGCTGGCGGTGCAGCTGCGGTCGTCGGATTGCACGGTTTTGCCCGCCAAAAAATCATTGGCGATGTCCTGGATGTAGTCGCCGTTGTAGAACGCCTTGCTCTCGGGGTTATCCGGGTCCGTGGGCCAAGTCGCATCGCCGGGCTGAATACCTTTCGCCCGCATGTGCGTGCTCTTGGCCAAGGTGCCGATCTGCACGCCCGCGTCGTTGTAATAGAACTCGCGGTAGACCTGCTGGCCTTGGGTGGCCAGCAAGTTGCAAATGGCGTCGCCCAAAGCCGCTTGGCGGCCGTGCCCCACATGCAAGGGGCCGGTGGGGTTGGCCGACACAAACTCGACCAGCACTTTGCCGGCTTGGGCCGCTTGATGGCCGAAGCACTCGGCCGCTTGCAGCACTTCGTGCACCACGGCTTGCTTGGCCGCGTCTTTCAAGCGGATGTTGATGAAACCCGGACCTGCCAGCTCAATGGCATCCACCCAACGCTCAAAAGCCGGGGTGGCGAGCAGCGCTTGGCGCAGGGTTTCGCCCAGTTGCCGGGGGTTTTGCTGGAGGGCTTTGGCCAACTGCATGGCCGCGGTGCAGGCCAAGTCGCCGTGGGCGGCCACTTTGGGCGATTCGAAGGCCGCGCGTGCACCGGCACCGGGTTGAAGTTGTTCGAGTTCAGCGGCCAGGGCCGTGAGCAATTGGTGTTTGGCAGAAAGCATGGGGGGATTTTACGGGCAGGGACTGAACACCCTGTGGTGCAAGGACCCGCCCCGGTCTTTTGGGCTCAAGGCGCTGCGGTTTGCCAGTAACCGGGTTGCGCGTAATGCTGTTTCAGGTGGTCAATCCAGAGCCGAACGCGCAGCGGCAGGTGCTTGCGCTGAGGGAAGACCACAAAAATGCCGTTGGGCGGGGCGGCAAAGTCCTCCAGCACCGCCACCAACTGACCAGAGCGGATTTCGCCTTCCACTTCCCAGGTGCTGCGCCAAGCGATGCCATACCCGGCCAAGCACCAGTCGTGCAGCACTTGGCCATCTGAGCAGTCCAGTGGTCCGCCTGGTCGCAGGTGCACCACATCGTGGCCATCGGCGGCCGGGTTGCGAAAGGCCCACCCTCGGGTTTGTGAGGCGTCGCTCGACAACGTCAGGCAGTCGTGCTGCAGCAACTCCGACGGTTGCAAGGGCGTGCCGCGCCGCGCCAAATAGGACGGGGTGGCCACACACAGCCGTCGGTTGTCCGCCATGCGCACGCTGACCAGTGAGGAGTCGGGCAAATCACCCACACGCACCGCGCAGTCAAATCCCTCGGCAGCCAGGTCCACGACCCGGTCACTCAAGTTGAGCGAAATCGACACATCGGGGTGCATTTCGCGAAAGCGGGGCACCAGGGGGGCCACATGCCGGCGTCCGAAACCGGCCGGTGCGGTGATGCGCAAATGCCCGCTGGCTTTGACACCGCCCGCCGACACGCTGGCTTCGGCATTGGCCACATCCGAGAGCAAGCGCTGACAATCTTCCAAGAAGGCGCTGCCTTCGTGGGTGAGCGTGATGCGCCGGGTGGTGCGCACCAGCAGCTTCACCCCCAAACTTTCTTCCAGCGCATCGAGTCTGCGCCCGATGATGGCCGGGGCCACGCCCTCGTTCCGGGCTGCAGCGGTCAGGCTGCCTTTGGTGGCCACCGAGACGAAAGTTTCAAAGGCTTTGAGCTTGTCCATGCGGGCCCATTATGCGGCTTTAAGTTTGGAATTCTGGCTTTGTGGGGTTCAATTGCCCTGTTCAAGTCGGTTGCGCCAACCCTTGGGCAAGCCCGCCTCCGGGGTCATGCCGTACAGCGGTTCGCCAGGCAGACCGGCTTTCAGAGGGGCGCGTGCGGCCATGAGTTGGTCCAGATCAATCCCGGTGGACACGCCCATCGCCTCCAGCATGAAAACCAGGTCCTCGGTCACCACATTGCCCGAAGCACCCGGCGCAAAAGGGCAGCCGCCCAGGCCGCCGAGCGAACTGTCGAAAGTGCGCACCCCCACTTCGTACGCCGCCAAGCAGTTGGCCAGCCCCAATCCCCGGGTGTTGTGCATGTGGGCTGCACCTGCCAGGTCACCGATTTCGTGGAACAGGGCCTTGAACAAACGTTTGACCTGCGCTGGGTTGGCCATGCCGCTGGTGTCAGACAAGCCGATCTCGTCCACGCCCGCCTCGGCCAAGCGCTGCGCCAGACGCAGCACATCGTCTTCGGGCACCGCCCCTTGCAGCGTGCAGCCAAAAGCGGTGGACATGCCAACTTCGACGGGCACGCCGGGCGCGATCTCGTTGCGCAGGTGCAAGACGGCCCGGACCTCGTCGACCATGGCTTCGGGCGTTTTGCGCACGTTGGCCATGGAGTGCGCCGGGCTGGCCGAAACCGGCAAGGTGAGTTTTTGCGCCCCAGCGAGCAAGGCGGCTTGCGCGCCGCGCCAATTGGGCACCAGCGCCATCACCCGCACCCCGCGGTGACGCAGCGCGTGCTGCACCACCTGCGCGGCGTCTGCCATTTGCGGCAACAGCTGGGCCGGCACAAAAGAGGTGACCTCGATTTCGCGCAAACCCGCCGCAGCCAAGGCATCGATCCAGCGCAGCTTGTCCTGCGTGGGCATGTGGGCCTTGACCGATTGCAGGCCATCGCGCGGGCCGACTTCGCTGATCAGGACTTCTGGGCGGGCTGGAGGTGTCATGGCTGAATTAAACCGCACCGCGCCAGGTGTTCGATGCCCCCCAAGCGGGGCCACATTTGTGTTTAAAAGTCATGGGTCTATGCAGTTTGAGCGCCTTTATCGGTGTCTAAATTTAGAATAGAGTGCTTGGCACCATCGGGGGCGTTGCACCTGTCCCGTTGCACGCTCCGGCCCCACCTGATTTTTTGACTTGACCCGAGAGGTTTTCATGACTGCACGCACCACGATCCACAACCTGCAAGTGGCCAATCCGCTGCTGAGTTTCATCAACGATCAGATGTTGCCCGCCACCGGCGTGGACAAAGACAAGTTCTGGAAGGGCTTCAACGCCATCGTGGCCGACTTGGCCCCGAAAAACATCGCCCTGCTGGCCGAGCGTGACCGCATCCAAACCGCCATGGACGCGTGGCACAGTGCCAACCCCGGCCCTGTGGCCGAGGGCAAGGCCATGAAGGCTTACCGCAAACACCTGAGCCAAATCGGCTACCTGGTGCCCGAGCCCAAGAACGCCCAAGCCACCACCGCCAACGTGGACGCCGAGTTGGCCAAGCTGGCGGGTCCCCAACTGGTCGTGCCCATCCTGAACGCCCGCTACGCGCTGAACGCAGCCAACGCCCGTTGGGGTTCCTTGTACGACGCGCTGTATGGCACCGATGCGATCAGCGAGGCCGACGGTTGCGAAAAAGGCACGGGCTACAACCCCAAGCGCGGCGCCAAAGTCATCGACTACTGCCGCAACGTGCTCGACCGCACCGCACCCCTGAAGACCGGCTCGCATGTCGGCAGCCAGGGCTACGCGGTCAAGGCGGGCAAGTTGGTCGTGACCCTGGCCAATGGCAAAAACACCACATTGGCCAACGCCAAGCAGTTCGTGGGCTACACAGGAGACGCCAAAGCCCCAGCCTCCGTGCTGTTGGTGCACAACGGCATCCACCTCGACCTGCAAATCAACAAGACCACCCCCATCGGCAAGACCGACCCCGCTGGCGTGTCGGACCTGATCGCTGAAAGCGCGCTGTCCACCATCCTCGACCTCGAAGACTCGGTGGCCGCTGTGGACGCCGAGGACAAAGTGCTGGCTTACGCCAACTGGCTGGGCATCTTGCAAGGCACCCTGAGCGAAGAAGTGCAAAAGGGCGGCAAGACCTTCACCCGCACCATGAATGGGGACCGCGAGTACAGCAAGCCGACGGGCAAGGGTTCCGTGAAACTGCACGGCCGCTCACTCATGTTTGTGCGCAACGTCGGTCACCTGATGACCAACCCCGCCATCCTCTACCAAGCCGCCGACGGCAGCACCAAAGAGATCCCGGAAGGCATTTTGGACGCCATGATCACCGTGACCTGCGCTTTGGTGGACCTGCAGAAAAAATCGTCACACCCTCTGCGCAACAGCCGCACGGGCAGCGTCTACATCGTCAAGCCCAAAATGCACGGCCCCAAAGAAGTGGCGTTTGCCGATGAGCTGTTTGGCCGTGTCGAAAAAGTCATCGGCATGAAGCCGTCCACCGTCAAGCTGGGCATCATGGACGAAGAGCGCCGCACCAGCGCCAACCTCAAAGCCTGTATTGCCGCTGCCAAGAGCCGCGTGGCCTTCATCAACACGGGCTTTCTGGACCGCACGGGCGACGAGATGCACACCTGCATGCTGGCCGGCCCCGTCATGCGCAAGGGCGACATCAAGAGCAGCACCTGGCTGGGCGCGTACGAGAAGAACAACGTCAACGTGGGCCTGGCCTGCGGCCTGCGCGGCCGTGCCCAGATCGGCAAAGGCATGTGGGCCATGCCCGACCTGATGGCCGACATGCTCAAGGTCAAAATTGGCCACCCCCTGGCCGGTGCCAACACCGCCTGGGTGCCCAGCCCTACCGCCGCCACGCTGCACGCCATGCACTACCACCAAGTGGACGTGCCCGCGCTGCAAAAGCAGATGGAAAAGGCCGTGGCCAAGCAAGACCCGAAACAACTGCGCGAAGACACGCTCAACGCTTTGCTGCAGTTCCCTGTGGTCGCCAAAGACGCTGCCAACTGGTCTGAAGAAGACAAGCAAAAAGAACTCGACAACAACGCGCAAGGCATTTTGGGTTACGTGGTGCGCTGGGTGGACCAAGGCGTGGGCTGCTCCAAAGTGCCCGACATCAACGGTGTGGGCCTGATGGAAGACCGCGCCACGCTGCGCATCAGCAGCCAGCACATGGCCAACTGGCTGCACCACGGTGTGGTGACCGAAGCCCAAGTCCAAGCCACCCTGGAGCGCATGGCCGCTGTGGTGGACGCGCAAAACGCGGGCGATGCGGCTTACCAGCCCATGGCCGGCAACTTCGCCAATTCGGCCGCTTACAAAGCCGCTTGCGATCTGGTCTTCCAAGGCAAGGCGCAGCCCAGTGGCTACACCGAGCCCTTGCTGCACGCCTGGCGTTTGAAGGTCAAGGCGGCCTGAAAACACAGGGGGCGGACACGGTCCGATGCTTGAACAAACGGCTCCCTCTCGGGAGCCGTTTTGCTGTGGGTCGCGCACTCAGATGCTGGCATGCCTGAAAATAAGGTTTTGAGGAGGGCGCGATGCGCTGGATTGATCGGATTCCGATGTGGTGGCTGGTGGGCATTGCCGTTTACTTGGCAGGCGCCCCGTTTGTGCCCGAGCCTCATCTGGTGGAAAAGTGGCGGATGCTGTTTGAGGGCCGTTTGAGCCAACCCATCGACATCTTTGATTTCTTCTTGCACACCGTGCCCATGGTGGTGCTGGCCATTCGCCTGTGGCGTGAGGTGCAGCGGCGTCGCCAGGGCAAGAACTGATCGTTCACCGCCATGACGCAATCTGCTTTTGATTCTTGCCACTGCCCCTTGTGCGGGCAGCCCAACGCTTGCGCCATGGCTCGGCCTCTCGACGCAGCCCCAGAGGCCGAGCCGTGCTGGTGCACGCGCGTGCACTTCAGTGCCGATGTGTTGAAACAAGTGCCTGAAGCGGCACGCAACAAAGCCTGTATTTGCGCGGCCTGTGTGGCGGCGTCCGGACATCCCACGCTGGGCGCATGAGCTTGGCCCCCATGCCCACCCTGAAAGACTGAACCATGTGCCAACTCCTCGGCATGAATTGCAACACCCCCACCGATGTGACTTTCAGCTTCAGCGGCTTTGCGCAGCGCGGCGGCATCACCGACCACCATGGCGACGGCTGGGGTATCGCTTTTTTTGAAGGGCAGGGCGTGCGCCACTTTGTGGACCACCAAAGCGCCAGCACCTCGCCCATTGCCGACTTGATCCGGCGCTACCCGATCCAAAGCCAGAACGTCATCGCCCACATCCGCAAAGCCACCCAGGGCGAGGTGAGCTTGGAAAACTGCCACCCCTTTGTGCGCGAGCTGTGGGGCCGTTACTGGGTGTTTGCGCACAACGGCAATTTGGTGGACTACGCGCCGCGTCTGCACGGTAACTTCAAGCCCGTGGGGCAAACCGACAGCGAGCATGCGTTTTGCTGGCTCATGCAAGAGCTGGCCAAGTCGCACGCCAGTGTGCCCAGCGTGTCGGAGCTGGGGTGCACGCTGCGCGAGCTGGTGCCCCAAATCGCCCAGCATGGCACCTTCAATTTTTTGTTGTCCAACGGGCAGGCGCTGTGGGCGCATGCCAGCACGCATTTGCATTACGTGTTGCGCAGGCACCCATTCAACCGAGCCACGCTCAGCGATGAAGACCTGAGCGTCAATTTTGCAGAGCACACCCGAGAGACCGATCGGGTGGCGGTGGTGGTGACCCAACCCTTGACCACCGACGAGGCTTGGCAGGCCTTGGCGCCGGGGCGCTTGTACGCGTTTGAGGCCGGTGATCTGACCGCTTAAGTCAGGCGTCGGGCGCGGTCAGCGCCAGGCCAGGCCAGGCCAGGTGAAGAGTTCGCCCGGGACAGAAAGCGCGGGGTTCAGAGTGCGGCTTGCACCGCGTCCATGAACAGCGCTGCCACGTCGCAGCCCATTTGGTCGGTGATTTCCTGAAAGCAAGTGGGGCTGGTGACGTTGATCTCGGTCAGGCTCTCGCCAATGATGTCCAGACCCACCAGCATCAGGCCGCGCGCCATCAAAATGGGCCCCAGCGCCTCGGCGATCTCGCGGTCACGCGCCGAAATCGGTTGCGCCACCCCTTTGCCACCTGCCGCCAAATTGCCACGCACTTCGCCGCCTTGCGGAATGCGCGCCAGACAAAAGGGCACGGGCTTGCCACCGATCAGCAGCACGCGTTTGTCCCCTTGCGCAATGCCGGGCAAGAATTTTTGCACCATCACGGTTTGTTGGCCATCCCGGTTGAGGGTTTCGATGATGGCGCCCAGGTTCAGACCATCGGCCCCCACCTTGAAGATGCCCATACCGCCCATGCCATCCAGCGGCTTCAAGATGATGTCGCCATGCTGCGCGTGGAAGGCGCGGATGTCGGCTTCGCTGCGTGTGACCAGGGTGGGCGCGATGAACTGTGGAAACTCCAAAATCGCCAGTTTTTCGGGGTGGTTGCGCAGCGCCGCGGGGCTGTTGAAGACTTTCGCGCCTTCGCGCTCGGCTTGGCTGAGCAAGTGGGTGGCGTAGAAATACTCGCTGTCAAAAGGGGGGTCGGTGCGCATGATGACCGCATCAAAGTCCTTGAGTTGGGCGCGCTGTGTCGACGTCTCGGTGAACCACATGTCCGGCTGGCCGGTGAGCGTGATGTCGCGCACCTGAGCCGACACCGCCTCGCCTTGCTGCCAAAGCACATCCCGCATTTGGCAGGCGACGATGGCGTGTCCGCGTTTTTGCGCCTCGCGCATCATCGAAAAAGTGGTGTCTTTGTAAATCTTGAAGGATTCGAGCGGGTCGGCAATGAACAGTATTTTCATGATCGGTCAAACGTTGAAATCAATGCGCGAACTGTGACACAGAACGCTAAAACGGGTGTGAACCAGGTTGCTTGCTCGGTGCGCGGCGTGGGTCAGCGCCGCACCATGGGCAAGCTGTTGGCCTGGCAGTGGATGCGCACCTGCCGCGCCTGCCCCAAATACTCGCCATCGGCGGCCACAGGTACGCCCTGTGCGCAAGCGATGTCCAGCTGCCGGTAGGGCCAACAGGCGATTTGCGGGTGCCCCAGGTGTCGCCCGATCAGCAATCGGGGCAGCATGAGCAGCGTTCCCAGTCGGCCAAAGGGCCCTGCCAGCAAAGCGTCAAGTTGGCCATCGGCCAATTGCGCATGGGGCACAGCCGGCATGCCCGAACCGAAAGTCGGGGTGTTCAGGCTGGAGGCAAAGAGGCTCAAGCCTTGGTGCTTCAATTGCCCGTCAAGGTGCAGCGTCAGGTCCCAGTGGCGCAGGTGGATCAACTCGTGCAGTGTGGCCCACAGGTAGCGGGGCAGGCCGCGCAAGCCACTCGGTCCGTTCAGGGCGCGCAAGCCCACGGCGGAATCAAAGCCGGCGGTCAGGCTCGATACAAACGGGGTGTCGTGGGTGTGTCCTTGCAGGTCGCACCACTGGGCCAAGCCGGTGTCGATGGCTTGCGCTGGACCTTGCAGGGCCAGCGTCAGGGCTTGTGCCCAGGGCAGGCCATACACGCCCAAGGCGCGGGCACTGTCGTTGCCGCTGCCCATGGGCACCAGCCCCACGCTCAGACGCCTGGCCAGCAAGGCCGGCAGCCAGCGGTTGAGCGTGCCGTCGCCGCCCACCACCACCACGCGCGTGCCTTCGGGCCGCGAATGCAGCAAGGCCACGCTGTCTTGCAGGGCCTCAGGGGCGGCCAGTTGTGCATCCGGCGCATGCGCCGCCAGCCACGCGCGCAGGGCCGGAATGCGCCGCGCCGCGCGGCCGCCTTGCGCATGGGGGTTGAGGAGCACCAGCGCCATGGTGGGTCCTCGCTTACTGGAAAGCCACTTCGGCAAAGCTGCGCAGCTTGCGGCTGTGCAGTTGTTCAGGGCCGGCGTTGCGCAACAAGGTCACCACTCGGAGGCCAATTTGCAAGTGCTGATGCACGCGCTCGCGGTAGAAGTGGTTGGCCATGCCGGGCAGTTTGATTTCGCCGTGCAGCGGCTTGTCACTCACACACAGCAGCGTGCCATAAGGCACTCGAAAGCGAAAGCCGTTGGCCGCAATGGTGGCGCTCTCCATGTCCAGGGCCACCGCGCGGCTTTGGCTGAAGCGCCTTTGCGGCTTGTTGTCGGGTAACAACTCCCAGTTGCGGTTGTCGGTGCTGGCCACGGTGCCTGTGCGCATGATCCGCTTGAGCTCGGGGCCATGACAGCCGGTGATGTCTTCGACGGCTTTTTCGAGGGCGACTTGGATTTCGGCCAGTGCGGGGATGGGCACCCACAGCGGCAATTCTTCGTCCAGCACATGGTCTTCGCGCACATAAGCGTGCGCCAGCACGTAGTCGCCCAATTGCTGCGTGGTGCGCAGGCCCGCGCAGTGACCCAGCATCAGCCAAGCGTGCGGGCGCAGCACGGCGATGTGGTCGGTGATGGTTTTGGCATTGGCCGGGCCCACGCCGATGTTGACCATGGTGATGCCGCTGTGGCCTTTGCGCGCCAAGTGGTAGCCGGGCATTTGTGGCAGGCGCGGTGGTGTTTGGCCCAGAGCGTCCACGTCCTCGGGCGGCAAGCCCACGCGGCGCGTGACCATGTTGCCGGGCTCGATGAAGGCGATGTACTCGCTGTCCGGGTTGAGCATCTCGGCGCGGCCCAGGGCGATGAATTCGTCGATGTAGAACTGGTAATTGGTGAACAGCACGTAGTTCTGAAACCAATGTGGCGAGGTGCCCGTGTAGTGGCGCAAGCGCTGCAGCGAATAGTCGATGCGCGGCGCCGTGAACAGCGCCAGAGGGCGTGCCTCGGAGGCGGCTGGCTCGTGCGTGCCGTTGGCAATGCCGTCGTCCATGGCGGCCAGGTCAGGCAGGTCAAACACCTCGCGCATCAGAGCCTGTCGCTCAAGGCTCAGACTGCCTTCCATGTGTTCGTCTTCTGCAAACGAAAAGTGGATCGGAATCGCTTGGTTGCTGGTGCCCACCTGCAAGCTCACCCCGTGGTTTTGCAGCAGCAAGCTCAGCTGCTGTCGGATGTAATAGGCAAACAAGTCCGGGCGGGTCAGGGTGGTTTCAAAGCGCCCGGGTTCGGCCACAAAACCATAGCTCAAGCGGCTCTCCAGTCCGGCACTTTTGCGGTTGGCGCTGCTGACCTGCACCCGCACAAACGGGTAAAAAGCCCGCACCCGGGTGTCGGTCATGTCCGCGCCCGCCACAAACTCGCGCATGGCTTGGCGCAGGTGGGTCACGCTGTGTTGGTAAATGTGCTGAATTTGCGCCAAAGCGCTGTCGGCATCGTGGTGCTCGGAAGGGGCGATGAAGGGCGGCAGGTGCTGCATGGGATTCCTGGACAGTGTGTCTGGCCATTTTGCTGCAATCGCGTGGACGGGGTGTGACATGCCTGCATGCTTGTTGCGTTGGTGACCCCGCCATGCTTGCGGGACGGGCATGCTGTAGCTCAGTCCCAGCCCACAGGCGCTGGGCCACCATTTTTTGGAGACGGTTCATGAGCAAAGCCCGCAAAGTCATCATCACCTGCGCCCCCACCGGGGCCATCCACACGCCCAGCATGTCACCGCATTTGCCGGTGACCGCCGACGAGATTGCCGATGCGGCCATTGCCGCCGCCGAAGCGGGTGCGGCCATTTTGCATTTGCATGCCCGCGACCCGGCAGACGGCCGATCCACACAAGACCCGGCATTCTTCGTGCCGTTTTTGCAAAAGATCAAAGGCAATACCAACGCCGTCATCAACCTGACCACAGGCGGCAGCCCGCACATGACGGTGCATGAGCGCATGCAACCGGCCCTGACCTTCAAGCCCGAGGTGGCCTCGCTCAACATGGGGTCGATGAATTTCGGCTTGTTCCCGATGCTCGACAGGTTCAAAAATTTTGAGCACGAGTGGGAGCGTGAGCACCTGGAGAAAAGCCGCGACCTGGTGTTCAAGAACACCTACAAGGACATCGAAACCATTTTGCGTCTGGGCACAGAAAACGGGACCCGTTTCGAGTTCGAGTGCTACGACATCAGCCACCTGTACAACTTGGCGCACTTCCGAGATCGGGGACTGGTCACGGGGCCTTTGTTTGTGCAATCGGTGTTCGGCATTTTGGGCGGCATCGGCCCACACCCCGAAGACCTGATGCACATGCGCCGCACCGCCGACCGCTTGTTTGGCAACGATTACCAGTGGTCGATTTTGGGCGCGGGCAAAGGCCAGATTGCGTTGGCCAGCATTGGTGCGGCCATGGGTTCGAACGTGCGGGTGGGCCTGGAAGACTCGCTGTGGATTGGCCCCGGAAAATTGGCCGAGTCCAGTGCTCAGCAGGTCCAGCGCATCCGCACCGTGCTCGAAGCCCTGAACCTGGAGATCGCCACCCCCGATGAGGCGCGCAGCATGCTGGCGCTCAAGGGTGGGGACAAGGTGAACTTTTGAGGCTTACATGTTGCGTCGGTACTGACCACCCACCTCAAACAGCGCGTTGGTGATCTGGCCGAGTGAGCAGACACGCACCGCGTCCATCAGCACCTCGAACACGTTGCCGTTGTCGATCACGGCTTGCTGCAGGCGTTTGAGCATGGCGGGTGATTCTTTGGCGTGTTGTGCGTGGAAGTCGTTCAATCGCTTGAGTTGCGACTGCTTTTCTTCTTCGGTCGAGCGGGCCAACTCCAGCGTTTCCATGACCTCGTCGCCCTTGGGGTTGCGGAAGGTGTTCACGCCGATGATGGGCAGCTCGCCCGTGTGCTTGAGCATCTCGTAGTGCATGGATTCGTCTTGGATCTTGCCGCGCTGGTAGCCGGTTTCCATCGCGCCCAACACGCCGCCACGCTCGGCGATCTTTTCAAATTCGGCCAGCACAGCTTCTTCCACCAATTCGGTCAGATCTTCAATGATGAAAGCGCCTTGGCTCGGGTTCTCGTTTTTGGCCAGGCCCCACTCGCGGTTGATGATCATCTGGATCGCCATGGCGCGGCGCACCGAGTCTTCGGTGGGCGTGGTGATGGCTTCATCGAACGCGTTGGTGTGCAGGCTGTTGCAGTTGTCGTAAATCGCGATCAGCGCTTGCAGCGTGGTGCGGATGTCGTTGAACTGGATCTCTTGCGCATGCAAACTGCGGCCACTGGTTTGAATGTGGTATTTGAGTTTTTGTGATCGCTCGTTCGCGCCGTATTTCTCTTTCATGGCCACGGCCCAGATGCGGCGCGCCACGCGGCCGAGCACCGTGTATTCCGGGTCCATGCCGTTGCTGAAGAAGAACGACAGGTTGGGCGCGAAGTCGTCGATGTGCATGCCACGCGCCAGGTACGCTTCCACAAAGGTGAAACCGTTCGAGAGCGTGAAGGCCAGCTGTGAAATCGGGTTGGCCCCGGCTTCGGCGATGTGGTATCCGCTGATGGACACCGAGTAGAAGTTGCGCACGTCGTGGTGCACAAAATACTGCGCGATGTCGCCCATGACCTTGAGCGAAAACTCGGTCGAGAAAATGCAGGTGTTTTGGCCCTGGTCCTCTTTCAAAATGTCGGCCTGCACCGTGCCACGCACGTTGGCCAGCACCCATTCGCGGATTTTGGCCGCCTCGGTCTCGGTCGGTTCGCGGCCATTGTCGGCCTGGAATTTGTCGAGGTTCTGGTCGATGGCCGTGTTCATGAACATGGCCAAGATGGACGGCGCAGGCCCGTTGATGGTCATCGACACGCTGGTCGTCGGGTTGCACAGGTCAAAGCCCGAATACAGCACCTTCATGTCGTCGAGCGTGGCCACGTTCACGCCCGAGTTGCCGATCTTGCCGTAGATGTCGGGGCGCAGGTCAGGGTCGTTGCCATACAGCGTGACCGAGTCAAACGCGGTGGACAGGCGCTTGGCCGGCAGGCCCTCCGACACCAGTTTGAAGCGACGGTTGGTGCGGAAGGGGTCGCCTTCACCGGCGAACATGCGGGTGGGGTCTTCGCCCTCGCGCTTGAAGGCAAAGGTGCCCGCGGTGTAGGGGTAGCTGCCGGGCACGTTGTCCAGCATCAGCCACTTGAGCACTTCGCCGTCGTCTTCGTATTGGGGCAGCGCGACTTTGCGGATGGTGGTGCCAGAGAGGCTCTTGGTGGTGAGCGCCGTGCGGATTTCTTTGTCGCGGATTTTCACCACGTACTCGTCACCCGCGTAGGCTTTTTGCATGTCAGGCCACTGGGCCAGCAGTTTTTTGGCGGCGGGGTCTTGGATTTCTTCTCGCGCCACGGCCAGGTCAATCGCGGCTTCGGCCGCTTTGGCGCGCCCCGACTTGCCCACTTCGAGCATGCGGGCGGCTGCACGCAGTTGCTGAATCTCTCGGGCCAGTCGCGACTGGTCAATGGCGCGTTTTTTGTAGCCCCGCACGGTGTCGCTGATCTCGGCGAGATAGCGCGTGCGCGCTGACGGCACCACCGGGTTTTGGTGGGTGCTGTGGCGCACTTGGACCACCGGCAGACGGCCATCGGTGGTGGGCATGCCCAGCTCGGCCAGTCGGGCTTTGAGGGCTTGGTACAAGGCCGTCACGCCGTCGTCGTTGAAGCGCGCCGCCATGGTGCCAAACACGGGCATTTGCTCGGTCGGGGTGGTCCAGGCCTCTTTGTTGCGCTGCACCTGCTTGGCCACGTCGCGCAGGGCATCACTGGCGCCCTTGCGGTCAAATTTGTTGATGGCCACAAATTCTGCAAAGTCCAGCATGTCGATTTTCTCGAGCTGGCTGGCTGCACCGAACTCGGGCGTCATCACGTACATGGGCACGTCCACATGCGGCACGATGGCCGCGTCGCCCTGGCCAATGCCCGAGGTCTCGACCACGATCACATCAAAACCCGCCACCTTGCAGGCCGCCACCACGTCGGGCAGGGCGGCTGAGATTTCACTGCCAAAGTCACGTGTGGCCAGCGAACGCATGAACACGCGGGGGCCTTGTGACCATGGGCTGATGGCGTTCATGCGGATGCGGTCGCCCAGCAGCGCACCACCGCTCTTGCGGCGGGAGGGGTCAATGGAGACCACCGCCACGCGCAGCGCGTCGCCCTGGTCCAGGCGCAGGCGGCGGATCAATTCATCCGTGAGCGAGGACTTGCCCGCGCCGCCGGTGCCGGTGATGCCCAGCACGGGCACCTTCTTTTGCGCCGATTGTTCGCGCACCGCTTGGACCACGCGCGCATCGGCCTTGCCGTTTTCCAAGGCGGTGATCAGTTGCGCCAGGGCGCGCCAGTTCATCTCGCCGTGACCTTGAATGGCTGCCACGTCTTTGGGGGCGAGGGGGCTCACATCCTGGTCACAGCGCATGACCATCTCGCCAATCATCCCGGCCAGGCCCATCTTCTGGCCGTCTTCGGGGCTGAAAATCCGCACGCCTTGCTCGGCCAACGCGCGGATTTCGGACGGCACGATCACGCCGCCACCGCCGCCAAAGACTTTGATGTGCTCGCCGCCACGGGCTTTGAGCAGGTCCACCATGTAACTGAAGTATTCGTTGTGCCCGCCTTGGTAAGAGCTGATGGCAATGCCTTGGGCATCTTCTTGCAGCGCCGCGGTCACCACCTCGTCCACCGAGCGGTTGTGGCCCAGGTGGATGACTTCGGCGCCCATGCTTTGCAGGATGCGGCGCATGATGTTGATGGCCGCGTCGTGGCCATCAAACAGAGAAGCGGCGGTGACAAAACGCACCTTGTTTGTGGGGCGGTATTCGGCCAAGGCTTTGAATTCGGCGGACAGGTCGGTCATGGGGTGTCTCCGGGGGACAGGCGTTTGAAAGGGTTTGACGTTGACGTAAACGTCAATCATATCGGGCCTCAAGATTTTGTCGATAGCTGCGGCGGTGCCGCTGGGCAATCATCAGAGATAATACAAACCTGCAAAACGCATAAAATTAACACCCATTGATGCATTTATGAAAAAACCAAATCCTCATTTCATAAAATCAATCACCACCGTTTGGCTCTTGGGCCTGCTGTCCCTCCCCGCTTGGTCGGCCGAAGTCACCCTGGCTCAGTTGCTCGAATCGGCCTATGTCCACCACCCCAGCGTCTTGCAAGCCCGCAACCAAGCCCGTGCTGCTGGTTTTGAGGTGGAGGCCACCCGCTGGAGCCGCTATCCCTCGCTCTCGAGCGAGTTGCGCTCCGCCACGGGCAGCACCCAAAGCGTGGCCAAACTGGAGCAACCCGTCTGGACCGCCGGCAAAATCCCCGCCCGCATTGCGCTGTCAGAGTCCAATGAACGGGTGGCCCAAGCCGCCATCGAAGAGGCGCAATTGACGGCGTTGTCCCAAGCGGCCACGGCGTTTTATGAAGTCTTGCGTTTGCAGGACCGTCTTCAAAGCGCCGACAGCAATGTCGCCGAACACGAACGCTTGTTGGCCCTCATTGAGCGGCGCGCCAAAGCCGAAGTGACCCCACCTGCCGACGTCACCTTGGCCCAAGCCCGCATGCAGCAAGCGGTGAGCGAGAGAATCCAGATCCATCGCCAGCTTGAATCGGCACAGGTCACCCTGGTGCAATGGGCGGGGCCGGTGCAAGGCGCCTTGCGCTCCCCCAAGACCATCCATTTCAGCCGTCCTGTGGCGCTGAGCGCCTTGCAAGACCGCGTGTTCACCCAGTCCGGACAGCGCAAACGACTGCTCGCACAAATTGAAAGCGCCGAGGCGCAGGTCAAGGTCAGCCAAACCCAGATTTACCCCTCCCTGATGGCTGGCTACCAGCACAGCTGGGGCGGACAGGTGCCTGCGGGCACCGACCGGGGGCAAGCTTATTTGAGCCTCCAGTTCCAGTCTGGGGCAGGGCTGAGCGCCCAGTCTGGCGTGCAAGCGGCGGTGTCACGCAAAGCCGCGAACCAGCAGGAGCTGGAAACGCTGGAGCGACAACTGGCCTCGCAAGCCGCTTCGGCGCTCAATGAGCTCGATGCCCTGCAAGCCCAGGTGGCGCCCGCGCAGGCCTTGCAGGCCGGCACAACGGAAATTGTCGAGTCCTATTTGCGCCAGTACCAAGTCGGGCGCAAAAACTGGCTGGACGTGCTCAACGCCCAACGCGAAAAAACCCAAGCCCTCTTCAGCTTGGCCGATACCCGGTTTGGACTGCAACAGGCCCAAGTCCGCTTGATGATTTTGACGGGCGACGTCACCTCGCGGCCCCTGAATGCCCTCCATGACTGAGTCCGCCAAGCCCGAAGCCGCCGATCCCGTGGCCCCTGCCGCAGCGGCGGCCAGTTACTTGCCAGACCCTGACCTGGCCACCTTGTTGTCGCGCCTGGCCGCCTTGCAAGGTCATGCGGTGCCGGTCTACCGCTTTGGCACCACCGCCGTGACCGCAGACGGGCTGGCGCTGGATAGCCTGCCCCGACACGCGCAGGCCATGGAGCTGTGGCACGCCTATTTTCCGGCGGCGCAAGTGGGCGTCTTGTCCGATGTGCAGGCCATCAAAGGCCTCTTTCCGCTGCTGTGGCTGTCGCAAGACCAGCGCCGCATGCTGCTGCTGCGCGGCCAACTCAGCAGCGGCAACTGCCGTGCCGAAGACGCGCAAGGCCAAAGCACCGAACTGAGCCGCGCCGAACTGGCGGCAGGTCACATCCTGGAGCTCAAGACCAGCGCCGCGCACGATGACGCCGGGCACGCCGCCCCGGTCACCGCGGGTGAATGGTTTGCCTTTGCGCTGGGGCGCTACCGCGGGGCCTTTGCCCAGGCCGTGTTTGCCACCTTCATCATCAGCACCATCGGTTTGCTGGCGGCCATGTACAGCATGCAGGTCTACGACCGCGTGGTGCCCAGCAAAGGCTACTCCACCCTGTTCGTGCTCAGCGTCGGCGTCTTGATCTCCATCTTGATGGAATTGCTCATCAAACAAGTGCGCGCGCACATGGTCGAGCGGGCC
Organism: Limnohabitans sp. DCL3; assembly: GCF_048019295.1. Classification (GTDB taxonomy): domain Bacteria; phylum Pseudomonadota; class Gammaproteobacteria; order Burkholderiales; family Burkholderiaceae_C; genus Limnohabitans_A. The sequence goes on from NZ_CP171842.1 coordinate 235,042, forward strand.
TGCAAAGCCATCGACCAAGAGCTGTCATCGGTGTTCTTTGGCAAGGCGCTCGACATCCGCATGGACGCCAGGCCACGCACCGTCGGCACGTTTGCCTCGCAAATCCGGCATTTCGAATCGGTGCGCAATTTCCTGACCTCCTCGACCTTGTTCATCTTGGCCGACGCCCCCTTTGCGCTGCTGTTTGTCGGTGTCATCGCCTTCATCTCGGTGCCTGTGGCGCTGGTGCCCCTCATCATGGTGCCCCTGGCGGTGCTGGTGGGGCTGTTCTTTCGCAAGCCGATTGAAAAGCTCACCGGCGAGCACATGGCCGAATCCAACCGCAAAAACGGCTTGCTCATCGAGGCCATCGACGGCATCGAATCCGTCAAAGCCAGCAACGGTGAGTGGAAGCTGCTGGACCGCTGGCGACAGCTGACGGCCACCATCGCACAAAGCGAGCTGCGCATGCGTTCGCTGTCCACCCTGTCCACCAACCTCACCCAAACCATGCAGCAGCTCACCTACGTGGGCATGGTCGCGGTGGGGGCTTACGCCATCACCACCGGTGAGTTGACCATGGGCGGCCTGATCGCTTGCACCATCATCAGCGGTCGGGCCCTCTCGCCGCTGGCCCAAGTGCCCGGCATGATCGTGCAGTGGAAGCACGCCCAAATCGCCCTCAAAGGGCTGGACGGCATCATGGCCCTGCCCAGCGACCGCGACCCTGCCGTGCGCCTGGTCGTGCCGCAAAGCTGCCAAGGCCAGATTCGCCTCGAAAAAACGGTTTTCGCCTACGCAGAAGGCAAACCCAGCCTGGAGGTGCCCGCCCTGAGCATCCAGCCGGCCGAGCGCATCGCCATACTCGGCAGCATCGGTTCGGGCAAATCCACCCTCATCAAAATCCTCTCGGGCCTGTACCAGCCCAAAACGGGCAGCGTGTTCCTCGATGGCGTGGACATGACCCAGCTGGCGCCCGAATTTGTGCGCGAACACATCGGCTATTTGCCGCAAGACGTGCGGCTGTTCCAAGGCACCTTGCGCGACAACCTGACCCTGGGCCTGGCGTCCCCCAGTGACAGCCAAATCCTGCGGGTGGCGGCCATGACCGGTCTGGACCAGGTCATCCAAAGTCACCCCAAGGGCCTGGAGCTTGAAATCTCGGAGGGCGGCAAAGGCCTCTCGGGCGGCCAGCGCCAACTGGTGGGCCTGAGCCGCATGCTGCTGTTGCAGCCGCGCATCATGCTGCTGGACGAGCCCACCGCCTCGATGGACGGGCAGACCGAAAACCGCATCATCCAGCACCTGTTCCGCGAACTCTCGCCCGACTCGGTGCTGGTGGTGGTGACCCACAAACCGGCCCTGTTGGCCCATGTGGGGCGCGTCATGGTGGTGGACCAAGGCCGCATCGTGCTGGACGGCCCCCGCGACGCCGTGTTGGCCCGTCTGCGCGGTGTGGCGCCACCGGCTGCCACCCCTCAACCTGCTGCCCTGTCCGTCACTCCTGCTGAGGCCAAAGCATGAATTTTTTCTGGTTTTTCAGAGGTCGACAACTCGTCTCCAACCGGCACCTGCCGGCCAATGCGGCGCGCTTTGGCAACCTCAGTGCCATCGTCTGGATCGTTTTTTTCGTCCTGCTCATCTTCGGTGTCTGGGCCCATTGGGCCAAGCTCGACCAGATCACGCGCGCCCCCGGCGCGGTCATCGCCAGCTCGCGCACCCAGATCATCCAGTCGCAAGAAGGCGGCACCATCAATGACCTGCTGGTCAAAGAGGGCGACACGGTCGAAGCCGATCAGGTGCTGCTCAAGTTCGAGCGCACCCGCTTTGAAACCAGCTACCTCGAAGCCCGGGCCAAAGCCGCCGGGCTGCTGGCCACGGTGGCCCGCTTGCAAGCGGAAATGCTGGGCACCAAACTGGAATTCCCCCCCGAATTGGGCAAATACCCCGATTTCAAAAAGAGCCAGACCATGCTCTTCAACAAACGCCAAGCCGCCATCAAGGAGGAGATCTCGGCCTTGCAAAGCATGATCAACCTGGTCCAGCAAGAACTGCAGATGACCGAGCCCCTGCTCAAAAGCGGTGACGTCAGCCGCACCGACATCCTGCGCCTGCAGCGCCAGTTGGTCGAAATGAAGTCGCAAGTGACCAACAAGCGCAACAAATACTTCCAAGACGCCCAGGCCGAACTCAACAAAGCCCAAGAAGAGCTGGCCGGCGTGCAGCAAAGCCTGACCCAGCGCAAAAGCCAGCTTGACTTGACCGAGCTGCGCGCGCCCGTGCGCGGTGTTGTCAAAAACGTGCGCATCACCACCTTGGGCGGCGTCATCCGTCCGGGTGAAGAAGTCATGCAAATCGTGCCCCTGGAAGACGACCTGATCATCCAGGCCAAAGTCTCACCCGCCGACATCGCCTTTCTCAAAATCGGGCAAGACGTGGCCGTCAAAATCGACGCCTACGACTACACCGTCTACGGCGAACTGGCCGGCAAGCTCACCTACATCAGCGCCGACACCCTGAGCGAAGACCTGCGCCAAGGCGAACAACCCTACTACCGCGCCCAAGTGCGCACCCTGGGGCGCCAGTTCAGCGGCCGCCCCGATGAAAAGCTGGAAATCCAGCCCGGCATGACCGCCACCATCGAGGTCAAAACCGGCCAGCGCACCGTCTTGCAATACCTGACCAAGCCGGTCATCAAAACACTCAGCCAGTCATTGGGCGAGCGCTGAGTCCATCGCCCCTGGTTCTGCCTGTGTGGGGCAGAACCAGGGGGCTTGATTGCTTTGGTATTGTTTTTCTTGCATTCGTCTAAATAAATCAATATTTGTATATTTGTTTCTTAATGCAAATCCACAACATGTTGATCCTGTAATCAATAGAGTTTGTCTTTTAACTGATAAACTGTTTTAAATCTGTGAATATCAGCGACATTGCTATTTCTGTCGTTCTTATTTCGCACAAACGCAAAGATCTGTTAGTTCTAGGAGTTGAGTCATGGCCGTTTCACCTGTGTCCAAAATCAAGCTGGTTGTTGTGAGTGCCGAAGGCGTCAAATCGGTCCTCACACCCGCTGAATTTGCCCGCATGCGCTTGCTGCCTGGCATGAAAGTTGGCGTACTGGACGAAACCACAGGCCAGGCTCCCAAAGGCTTGATCACCAAAACACAGGGCAAAGACCTGCTGCTGGAGTTGCCCGAGCACGGCCTGCTGGCCAAGATCGAAGGGTTTGAGCAGATCAGTGACTTGAGCTTTGTGCAAGACATCCAGGCCCTGACTGCGGTGCATTACGACAGCGTGGCTTACGCACAAGCCGCGTCGCCTACACCTGTGGCCACCGACGCAGGCGGTGCGGTTGCAGACAAAGAGCCCACCGCGCCCGCCTCTGGCACGGCCATGGGTGGCTTCAACCTGTCCACACTGGGCCTGGTCCTGGGCGGTTTGGCCCTGGCCGGCGGTGGCGGCGGTGGCGCTGCCGCGGCCAAGGTCATCGTGGCATCGGTGTCGGGTATCGCCATCGACGGTTATCTTTCGGGCTCCACCGTCACGCGGGCCGACGGCTCAGGCAACTCGGTGACCACAGACGCCAACGGCCGCTACACCGGTTTGACCGGCTCGGGCCCTATCAAAGTGACCGGAGGTTACCAACTGGTGGGCGGGCAACTGCTGCCGTTTGAGGGCACCTTGCTGGCCCCCGAAGGCGCCACCGTGGTGACCCCCATCACCACCCTGATTCAGGCGGCCGTGGCAGACGGCAAGACACTGGTCCAAGCCACTGCACTGATCAAAGACAAGCTCAACTTGCCCGATGGTTTCGACGTCTTGAAAGTCGATCCCATCGCCGAAGTCAACAGCACCACCGCCACACCCGAACAAAAAGCCGCTGCGCTGGATGTCTTCAAGACCGGTGTTGCCGTGGCCACGGCCTTGCAAGTTGCGGCCGACAGCAATGCGGTCGGTGGCAACACGGCGGCCGCCTTCACCTCCGCGGTGGGTAGCTTGCTGAACGCGTTGGAGGCCAGCACCTCCACAGAATCTGGCGTGCAGGTGGTGGTGAACAACCTGGCCGCGGTGGGCGTGGGTGCGTCCGATCTCGCCGCACTGCAAGACGGTTTGATCGCCATTGACGCCATCAGCGTCAGCCAAGGCGGCACTGCGGGTGTGGGCAACGTCCAAGGCAACACCTTGGTGCAAACCACCGACCAAGGGGCGGGTGTCGCAGCCACATTCACCGCCACACCCCAAGGCAACACCGTTACCTTTGGGGGCAGCGCCATTGGGGCGATCACCATTCAGGTGGCTGAAAACGGCACGGCCACATTTAGCCGTCAAGGCCAAACCGCCACAGGCAGCGTGGCGGGCCTGCTCGATGCCGTCACGTACGACGACATCCTGTCGCCCGCTGGCGCAGCCCTCAAGTTCGTGATCGCTGGCGGCACCTCAGACGACGTGCTGGCCATCAGCGCCCCCAACATGGGCAACCTGGTGCTCGAAGGCACCCTGGGCGGCGGGCAAGACAGTGTGCTCATCAAAATTGCCGATATCCCTGTCAATGCCGGGCAGGTGCGCCAACTGAGTGTCAGTACCGCCGGTTTGACAGGTCTGGAGCACTTGGCGTTTGACTTTGCCGACGTGGCCGACACCGTGGTGTTGACCAACAGCAATTTCAGCAACATCAGCACGATAGAGGTTAAAAAAGGCACGACAGACATTAGCCAAATCACCATTGCCGATGGAACCGTGTTCATCATCAACTCGGGCCTTGAGTTGACACTTGATCAATTCAAGAACAGCGAGTCGGTCATCAGTGCATCTGGTTTGGGTGAGTTGACCATTCTGTTGTCGGGTGCAACAGGCAACGATGTGGCTGCACTCAACACCTATTTGGAAGGGCTTGCCACCGGCGGTCCTTTGTTGATTGGTACTGACGTTTACGTGAAGGTTGGCAGCGCATCGGAGGTTTTGATTTCGGCCCAGTCCGGCATTTCGACAGCTGCGTTGAACAAATTGTCTGGCATCAGTTATCCAAGCATCCCAGAGCTCAGTTCGCAGATTGCAGCCAACGATGGCGACATTGCGTCCTTGGTCTCACGCACCAGCGCTCTGGAGGCTGCAGTCAACACGCTCAAGGGCACAAGTGCTGGCTCGGTGGCCAAAAGCATTGCAGATGCGATTGGTGTGCCATCCAACGATTCGGCTATACCTGCCGTAACGGCTACCGGCTTGTGGTCTCAAATTGAGACATTGGTTGGTGCTGAGTTGGATGCACTTCAGGGCCAAGTCACGACGCTGCGCAGTGACATCACTGGTGGCACGATCACCGCAACCGGTTACAACACCTTGGTGAAGATCAGCAATGCGCTGGCCAAGCTCAACGATGTGGTGAGTGTGGATGGTTCGGTGCTCAACAGCATCGCCGACGTGATTGGTACAGCGCCCTCAGGCTGGAATACATCGACAGGCACATGGTCCTCGCAAGGCACGGGCCTGAATGCTGAAGTGGCGGCTTTGATCAATGGGGCCGTGACTTTCCTGAAGGGCCAAGTCACGACGCTGCGCAGTGACATCACTGGTGGCACGATCACCGCAACCGGTTACGACACCTTGGTGGAGATCAGCAATGCGCTGGCCAAGCTCAACGATGTGGTGAGTGTGGATGGTTCGGTGCTCAACAGCATCGCCGACGTGATTGGTACAGCGCCCTCAGGCTGGAATACATCGACAGGCACATGGTCCTCGCAAGGCACGGGCCTGAATGCTGAAGTGGCGGCTTTGATCAATGGGGCCGTGACTTTCCTGAAGGGCCAAGTCACGACGCTGCGCAGTGACATCACTGGTGGCACGATCACCGCAACCGGTTACGACACCTTGGTGAAGATCAGCAATGCGCTGGCCAAGCTCAACGATGTGGTGAGTGTGGATGGTTCGGTGCTCAACAGCATCGCCGACGTGATTGGTACAGCGCCCTCCGGCTGGAATACATCGACAGGCACATGGTCCTCGCAAGGCACGGGCCTGAACGCTGAAGTGGCGGCTTTGATCAATGGGGCCGTGACTTTCCTGAAGGGCCAAGTCACGACGCTGCGCAATGATCTCACCGGTGGGGATATCACTGCTGAGACATACAAAACAATTTTGGACATCAGCAATGCGCTGGAAACGTTGAACGCCGGTCAAGGCACTGTCAATTCAGTTGCATATGGTTTGCTCCAGCAATTCAACACGCTGACCGCCAACTACCAAACGGCCATCAAAGTCGTAGCTTTGGTGCCGACACTCACCGTGTTCGGCGGTGATTTGGCCGACAGCGTTCTGGAAACCCAAGAGGACTCATTCACGGTTCGTGTCAATTTGTCCCAGGTCACGGCGGCGAATGACACTATCCAAATGTATTTGGGTACGACAGCCATTGATCACAATGGCGGTGATGCAGGTACGGCCTACACCATCTTGTCGGCAGACATCACAGCGGGCTACAAAGACTTCGTCGTTCCGCAAAACGGCTTGGGCGCATCGGGTGATAAAGCAATTTTTGCCAAAGTGACTTCGGGCTCGGTCACCAGCAACAGCAGCGCTGGTTTGTATTTCACCTATTCCCCAGACGCGGCAGGCCCCACCGCTGTCGCCACCATCTCAGACATCAGCTCAGATTCGGGTACCTCAGACAACGATTACGTCACCAACCAATCGATCCAGACTGTAACGGGCACTTTGTCTGCAGCGCTGGCTGCGGGCGAAAAAGTGCAAGTGACTGCAGATGGCAGCAATTGGTTTGACGCCACAGTGGGCGGTACCACATGGTTTGCGCCTGCCTTGCTCAGCAGTGGTTCAGGCACTCTCACAGTTCGCACGATTGACGCCGCTGGTAACGTGACCAATGGCGCTGCAACGAGAGGCTATACGCTCGATACCGCAGCACCGACAACACCCACCATCAGTGGCGGTGCCACAGTGTTGACCAATGACAACACGCCATCACTGGAGTTCACCACAGCGCCCGGCGCCTATGTGTCTGTGATCATCAGTGGCTCCGTGGTTAACCAGGGGGTCGCTAACGGTTCTGGGGTGTACACATTCACCCCCACCGCCGCGATGACAGACGGCAATTACTCTGTCACCGCCCGCGCCAGCGATGCGGCGGGCAACCTGAGTGGTTTGGCCACTGTGCAACTGTTGACCATTGATTCTGCTGCGCCCAACGCGCCAGTGATCACCAGCGCAGCCTTGTCGAACGACTCAACACCGATCATCACCGGCACAGCAGCCGTTGGCAGCACAGTGAGCGTTGTGGTTGCGGGTGCAACTTACAGCGTCACAGCCACTGACGGCACTTGGTCTGTGGATACAACGCCAACGACGGGTACGGCCGTGACCAGTGGTACATTGGCCATCAACGCCAACGGCAACAACAGTGTCAGCGTGACCGCCACAGACGCGGCCAGCAACACCAGTGCAGCTGCGACACAAACGTTGGTGATAGACACAACGTTGCCAACGGTCACCATCACCGATGACAAGTCGGCGACGACCAATGGCGAGATCACGTACACCATCACGTTCTCAGAAGCAGTCAACGGATTTACGCAGTCGGATGTGACGGTGACCAACGGCACCGTCAGACTGTTCAACAAGAGCAGCGACACTGTCTATCAGATGGTGGTGACGCCCGATGCAAATGAGGCTGGGGACATCACGGTTGACATTGCCGCAAACGTTGCTACCGATGCAGCGGGCAATAACAACACCGCGGCAACGCAAAACGTACAAGCCTTTGATACGGCAGCGCCTTCGGCGCCTGCTATCACCGACAGCCAAGGCGCTGACGATAACGCGGTTCTAACCAACGACAGCACGCCTGCGCTGGTGATTACTGCTGCTACCGGCTCGACGGTTGGCGTTTACATGAACGGCGCTTACGTGGGCAATGCGACCGAGTCTGTTACGCCAGGCACGTTCAACTTCACAAGTCCTGAACTGAACGACGGGGTTCACCACTTTACGGCCAAAGCGACCGATGTGGCCGGTAACGTGAGTGTGGCGTCGGTTGCACAAAGCTTGACGGTGGACGCGACGGCGCCTGTGTATCAAAGCTTGGAGGTGTCTGCTGCTCGTGGTGGTGTGGCGCTGATTGCGGGGTCCACCCTGAAGAATGGTGATGTGGTTACGGTGACCGCCACCTACGACGGCGTTGTTTCTGGGACGCCAACGGCGCCTAGCTTGACCATTGGGGCCGAGTCTGGCCTCGCGCTGAGCGCTGGTGTTACCAGTGGGAACACCCGCACATGGACTTACACCATCAGCGGTGCGGGCACGACAGACACGGGTGCAATTGCTGTGGTAGGAGGCACGTTCACGACCGGTATCACTGATGCGGCTGGGAATGTGGCGACAGGAGCTGTAACGGCCAGCAACAACGCGTTTGTTGCCGATACAACGGCTCCGACGGTGACCATCACCGATGACAAGTCGGCGACGACCAATGGCGAGATCACGTACACCATCACGTTCTCAGAAGCAGTCAACGGATTTACGCAGTCGGATGTGACGGTGACCAACGGCACCGTCAGACTGTTCAACAAGAGCAGCGACACTGTCTATCAGATGGTGGTGACGCCCGATGCAAATGAGGCTGGGGACATCACGGTTGACATTGCCGCAAACGTTGCTACCGATGCAGCGGGCAATAACAACACCGCGGCAACGCAAAACGTACAAGCCTTTGATACGGCAGCGCCTTCGGCGCCTGTCATCAACACCGTCGCGACCGACGACATCGTCGATGCACTAGAAAACGCACAGGGATTCACCATCACCGGTACGGGTGAAACTGGATCCACCGTGACCCTTGTTCTTTCAAGTGGCCGAACACTGACGGGTGGCAATACGGCCACAGTGGTGGATGGTGCTTGGTCATTGGCCGTAGCGGCTAACGAGGCGGGTCAGTTTTTCAAGCTGGGCGATGAGTTGATCACGGTTTACCAAACCGATGCAGTGGGCAACGTGAGTGCAGAGGCCAAGAAGTTGATCGATGTGATCACAACGGTTGTTGCGGGTGGCAATTTGTCTGGGCAGACTTACGCTGGCGTTTCCAAGTTGGAGTTGAATGCCAACTCGACGCTGCCAACAAACCAAAACGGTCTGCCTTTGACCATTGATGCTAAGGGTTACGACATCACGATCGCTGGGACCATTGACCTGACAAACACGACGATCACCAACGTCAAGAATCTCGTGATCAGCAACAACGTCACGGCCACCTTGACCGTGTCGCAGGCATCAGCTTTCAACAATGCGGGTGACATCACCCTCAACGGAAACGGCACCGTTTCTGTCACAGCCAGCGGCAACTTGACTGCTTTCGATCTGGACAAGGTCTCACTCATCATGAGTGGGGCTACCACATTGCCTGGAACCAGCGCATTACCAGACGCTATCAATGCGAACAACCACACCATCACAATTGCCGATACTGTCAATGTGTCCGGTGTCAATCTCAGCAATGTGGCCACCATTTCTGTGCTGGTCTCTGGAGATTTGACGATTGCTGCCAGCCAAGTCACGGGCAAAACTGTCAGCGGATTGGGTTCTGTTGTGGTGGCTGGTTTGCAAAGTGGTACAGACCTGACCAACGTGAATCCCACATCGGGGGTCACTGCAACTGTGACCGCTGACTTGGATGTCACTGCCAACGCCAACCTCAGCAATGTTGACTACTTCCAAGTGGCCAACACATTCACACTGACAGCAACAGCCACCCAAGTCAACGGACGGGTTGTGACCGGCGCTGGTGATGTAGAAGTGACCAACCTTGCCGCCAATACCAATTTGTCTGGCGTTAACCCGGGTGCTGGTGTCAAAGCGTTTGTGAACGACAGCATTGACGTCACAGCCAACACCAACTTGGGCAACGTTGACATCTACACCGTTGCATCAACCAAAACACTGACAGCCAATGCATCACAGGTGACTGGCAGGACCGTTGATGGCGCTGGTGCCATCAGTATCTTGGCTCTGGCAGCGAACACTGACCTCACCAATGTGAACCCCACCGCTGGAGTCAGTGCGACCGTCAGCAGCACCATAGACATCACAGCCAACACCAACCTTGGCAACATCGATAGCTACAGTGTTGACGCTAGCCGTACGCTGACAGCCAAAGCAGCTCAGATGACGGGTATGACCGCCACGGGCAGCGGCACGATTGCTGTAACAGCATTGGATGACACCGCGACAGCGAACTTGTCGCTGTTGAACACCAGCAGCGTGACTGCATCGGCCATTGTGGACAATGAGACTGTGACTTTCACGGGTAACTTTGGCAAGGCGGCCGTTAGCATCTCTGGCGTAGTCGATGTCAACAACGACATCTTCAACATTGACGGTGCCACCATGGGCACTGCAACTTTTTCGACCGGATCGGGTGTGATCCTCCAAGGCACCGCGAATAAGCTCAATGGTGTTGTTGTGACAGGCCACGGCACAGTTCAAGTGTCAGCCTTACACCTGACGCCAAGCGCCGATTTGGGCGGATTGGATACCACTTCGGTCACTGCAGCTTTCAATGGCACTGGTGAGTTCACCGGCACTCTGGATGGTGCAGTTGTTACTGTGGGTAACGGCTTTACGATGACCGCTGCCGCCAGCAAAGTGGCGGGTGAGACCATCAACAAAACAGGCTCGGGTGCTCTGGCAGTGACGGTTGCCGGTACAGATGCGGCAATCAACCTGACCACCATTGGTGGTTCGGCGCTTTCAAGCGTTACTGTCACGGAATCCCTAACCTTTACCGGCACGCTGGACGACGCAGTCGCTACGACTGTTGCTAACGGAGTGGTGCTCACAACTGCCGCATCCAAGGTCACGGGTAAGAGTGTGGTGGGTTTGGGAGGCGCAGTCATCACCGGACTCACGTCCACCAGCGACTTGGCTGGCGTAGTGCCAGACGCCGGCGTTACCATCGACTTGGCTAACGCATCGGTCAGTATGACTGCTGGTGGAAAAATTGGGGTAGAAACCCTGAATGTCATCAGCACAGGGGGGGCTGGTTCACTGGACTTGACCGCCATCACATCAGGTGACATGGACGCCACCAGTCTGACCGCTCAGGACGGTGTGACCGTGGTCGTAACCGCAACCCAAGTGGGCAGCGCACTGTCCATGGCGACGTCCGGCAGTGCCAATACCAGTAAATTTGTAATCGTTGCGGAAAATGGTAACAACATCAGCGCTGGTGGGCTGAATGTGGTTGTGCCTACGCGGTATGACCTGACCCTAGCGAACAACGCATCTGTGACGATGAGCGTGGCCCAGCACAATGGAGCGGGGGCGATTGCGGCTGCAGGTACCGCTGACCAGATCACGTTCAGTGATGCTGGCACGGTAACGGGTAAGGCTGCTGTTGAGGGATACGTCTTGGCAGCGGGCAATGACACCTTCACGCTGGGCGCTGCGGATCAGAACGTTGACACGGGCGCTGGCACGAACGAGATCATTACGGGTGCTGTTGATGATGTGAACGGCACGTTGGGTGGTACGGGCACAGACACATTGACGCTGGACGATGGTGACAACATTGCTGATGCAACCGTGACGGCGGTGGAGAACGCGACGGTTGTTGGTTCGGTGACGATGACGCTGTTGCAACACAATGCGCTGGCGATCAGTGCTGCAGGTTTCAACGACACGGTGACGCTGACGACGGCCGGTACAGCCACGGGTGATGCTGACATCCAGAGCTACGTCTTGGCAGCGGGCAATGACACCTTCACGCTGGGCGCTGCGGATCAGAACGTTGACACGGGCGCTGGCACGAACGAGATCATTACGGGTGCTGTTGATGATGTGAACGGCACGTTGGGTGGTACGGGCACAGACACATTGACGCTGGACGATGGTGACAACATTGCTGATGCAACCGTGACGGCGGTGGAGAACGCGACGGTTGTTGGTTCGGTGACGATGACGCTGTTGCAACACAATGCGCTGGCGATCAGTGCTGCAGGTTTCAACGACACGGTGACGCTGACGACGGCCGGTACAGCCACGGGTGATGCTGACATCCAGAGCTACGTCTTGGCAGCGGGCAATGACACCTTCACGCTGGGCGCTGCGGATCAGAACGTTGACACGGGCGCTGGCACGAACGAGATCATTACGGGTGCTGTTGATGATGTGAACGGCACGTTGGGTGGTACGGGCACAGACACATTGACGCTGGACGATGGTGACAACATTGCTGATGCAACCGTGACGGCGGTGGAGAACGCGACGGTTGTTGGTTCGGTGACGATGACGCTGTTGCAACACAATGCGCTGGCGATCAGTGCTGCAGGTTTCAACGACACGGTGACGCTGACGACGGCCGGTACAGCCACGGGTGATGCTGACATCCAGAGCTACGTCTTGGCAGCGGGCAATGACACCTTCACGCTGGGCGCTGCGGATCAGAACGTTGACACGGGCGCTGGCACGAACGAGATCATTACGGGTGCTGTTGATGATGTGAACGGCACGTTGGGTGGTACGGGCACAGACACATTGACGCTGGACGATGGTGACAACATTGCTGATGCAACCGTGACGGCGGTGGAGAACGCGACGGTTGTTGGTTCGGTGACGATGACGCTGTTGCAACACAATGCGCTGGCGATCAGTGCTGCAGGTTTCAACGACACGGTGACGCTGACGACGGCCGGTACAGCCACGGGTGATGCTGACATCCAGAGCTACGTCTTGGCAGCGGGCAATGACACCTTCACGCTGGGCGCTGCGGATCAGAACGTTGACACGGGCGCTGGCACGAACGAGATCATTACGGGTGCTGTTGATGATGTGAACGGCACGTTGGGTGGTACGGGCACAGACACATTGACGCTGGACGATGGTGACAACATTGCTGATGCAACCGTGACGGCGGTGGAGAACGCGACGGTTGTTGGTTCGGTGACGATGACGCTGTTGCAACACAATGCGCTGGCGATCAGTGCTGCAGGTTTCAACGACACGGTGACGCTGACGACGGCCGGTACAGCCACGGGTGATGCTGACATCCAGAGCTACGTCTTGGCAGCGGGCAATGACACCTTCACGCTGGGCGCTGCGGATCAGAACGTTGACACGGGCGCTGGCACGAACGAGATCATTACGGGTGCTGTTGATGATGTGAACGGCACGTTGGGTGGTACGGGCACAGACACATTGACGCTGGACGATGGTGACAACATTGCTGATGCAACCGTGACGGCGGTGGAGAACGCGACGGTTGTTGGTTCGGTGACGATGACGCTGTTGCAACACAATGCGCTGGCGATCAGTGCTGCAGGTTTCAACGACACGGTGACGCTGACGACGGCCGGTACAGCCACGGGTGATGCTGACATCCAGAGCTACGTCTTGGCAGCGGGCAATGACACCTTCACGCTGGGCGCTGCGGATCAGAACGTTGACACGGGCGCTGGCACGAACGAGATCATTACGGGTGCTGTTGATGATGTGAACGGCACGTTGGGTGGTACGGGCACAGACACATTGACGCTGGACGATGGTGACAACATTGCTGATGCAACCGTGACGGCGGTGGAGAACGCGACGGTTGTTGGTTCGGTGACGATGACGCTGTTGCAACACAATGCGCTGGCGATCAGTGCTGCAGGTTTCAACGACACGGTGACGCTGACGACGGCCGGTACAGCCACGGGTGATGCTGACATCCAGAGCTACGTCTTGGCAGCGGGCAATGACACCTTCACGCTGGGCGCTGCGGATCAGAACGTTGACACGGGCGCTGGCACGAACGAGATCATTACGGGTGCTGTTGATGATGTGAACGGCACGTTGGGTGGTACGGGCACAGACACATTGACGCTGGACGATGGTGACAACATTGCTGATGCAACCGTGACGGCGGTGGAGAACGCGACGGTTGTTGGTTCGGTGACGATGACGCTGTTGCAACACAATGCGCTGGCGATCAGTGCTGCAGGTTTCAACGACACGGTGACGCTGACGACGGCCGGTACAGCCACGGGTGATGCTGACATCCAGAGCTACGTCTTGGCAGCGGGCAATGACACCTTCACGCTGGGCGCTGCGGATCAGAACGTTGACACGGGCGCTGGCACGAACGAGATCATTACGGGTGCTGTTGATGATGTGAACGGCACGTTGGGTGGTACGGGCACAGACACATTGACGCTGGACGATGGTGACAACATTGCTGATGCAACCGTGACGGCGGTGGAGAACGCGACGGTTGTTGGTTCGGTGACGATGACGCTGTTGCAACACAATGCGCTGGCGATCAGTGCTGCAGGTTTCAACGACACGGTGACGCTGACGACGGCCGGTACAGCCACGGGTGATGCTGACATCCAGAGCTACGTCTTGGCAGCGGGCAATGACACCTTCACGCTGGGCGCTGCGGATCAGAACGTTGACACGGGCGCTGGCACGAACGAGATCATTACGGGTGCTGTTGATGATGTGAACGGCACGTTGGGTGGTACGGGCACAGACACATTGACGCTGGACGATGGTGACAACATTGCTGATGCAACCGTGACGGCGGTGGAGAACGCGACGGTTGTTGGTTCGGTGACGATGACGCTGTTGCAACACAATGCGCTGGCGATCAGTGCTGCAGGTTTCAACGACACGGTGACGCTGACGACGGCCGGTACAGCCACGGGTGATGCTGACATCCAGAGCTACGTCTTGGCAGCGGGCAATGACACCTTCACGCTGGGCGCTGCGGATCAGAACGTTGACACGGGCGCTGGCACGAACGAGATCATTACGGGTGCTGTTGATGATGTGAACGGCACGTTGGGTGGTACGGGCACAGACACATTGACGCTGGACGATGGTGACAACATTGCTGATGCAACCGTGACGGCGGTGGAGAACGCGACGGTTGTTGGTTCGGTGACGATGACGCTGTTGCAACACAATGCGCTGGCGATCAGTGCTGCAGGTTTCAACGACACGGTGACGCTGACGACGGCCGGTACAGCCACGGGTGATGCTGACATCCAGAGCTACGTCTTGGCAGCGGGCAATGACACCTTCACGCTGGGCGCTGCGGATCAGAACGTTGACACGGGCGCTGGCACGAACGAGATCATTACGGGTGCTGTTGATGATGTGAACGGCACGTTGGGTGGTACGGGCACAGACACATTGACGCTGGACGATGGTGACAACATTGCTGATGCAACCGTGACGGCGGTGGAGAACGCGACGGTTGTTGGTTCGGTGACGATGACGCTGTTGCAACACAATGCGCTGGCGATCAGTGCTGCAGGTTTCAACGACACGGTGACGCTGACGACGGCCGGTACAGCCACGGGTGATGCTGACATCCAGAGCTACGTCTTGGCAGCGGGCAGCAATACTTTCACCCTGGGCGCATCGGGTCAAAACGTGACTGGTGGCACGGGTGCTGACACCATCAACACAGGCGCCCTCACCACAATTTCCGGCGATCTGAATGGCGGATCCGGTACAAGTGACAAGTTGGTTGTGGCGAATGACGTTGATGCGCTCAACGCTGCGTTCAGCAATATTGAAACCATTGAAATTGCCAACGCTAAGACCTTAGTGGTCAATGTGAACAATGTGACAGGTTTGGCTGTTGTCAACTCCGTTGGAGGTGATGGAACTCTGTCTATTGCAGGCTGGGGTTTCGGTACTAACGTTGACCTAAGCCGCGTGACAACAACGGGTTTGAAGTTTGACGGTAATACAAACCGAGATGTGGAACTCGCGGATGGCACCACCTTTACCATGCGGCAGGCTCACCTTGCTTCAATGAATTCAATTTCAGACGATGGTGCTGGTGGTGCGAGTGTGGTGTTGACTGAGGTGGATGGTACGGTTGACTTGTCGGAAATTGATGTCCTGGGCAGCGTGACTGCACGCCTTGTGGATGCCGATGTGAATTTGACAACTCGTGGCTCGACACTGGATGACGTTACCGCATATTTGGTGCAGGATGCACGTACATTGACCTTGACGGCTGCTCAGGCAACGGGAAGAACCATCACGGCTGAGGCTGGTGTAACTGGTGCGGGTGGTTCGATCACTGTCACCAGCTTGGTTGATGGCACAGCGTACAGTTTTGCAAACATTGCTGCAGGCGCTATTGGCGCAGGAACTGCAGCCGGCAGTTTTGAGGTCAGTGTCGCAACAACTCAGGCCTTGCACGCAGGCACCAATCTGGGCGCAGCAACGGTCAGTCTCACAAGCAATGCAGCATTGACCATGACCGCATCACAGGCAAATAGCCGGGCGATCACGGGTGCAGGTACGGTGGTGTTGAATGGTGGTTTGACCGGTCCGATCACCACCAATTTGTCAGCCATTAACACCAATGGCATCAGCTTGGTGCTCAACGGGGATGTTGTCTTCAATGGCACGTTCAGCACGTCAGATCCACTGACCGTGAACACCGACACAACTGCTCGCAGCATCAATATCTCTGGCGCAACGGGTCTGCCTACGGGGTTCAGCCTAGACAACGACGTGACGATGACTTTGACCAACACCCAGGCCAACGCTTTGGCCGTTGCGGGGACAGGTCAGGTGGTTGTGACGGGTGTCTCTGGCACCGTCAGTACTGATTACAGCGGTATCGATGTGGCAACGAAGATCATGCTGACGGGTGCGACCACATTCACCGGAACGTTTGATTCCGCTTCCACATTGACGGTGGATGGTGCTTACCAGTTAGACATCAGCGGTGCGGGTTCGGCCAACCATCCGGGTGCTGTGGTGCTGGCCAACAACGCAGTGTTGAAAATGACAGCGGCACAAGCCGATGCTTTGGGCGTGACTGGCACAGGCTCTGTGTTGATCACCGATCTGCAGGCATCGCCTGCGGTCAACCTCAGCGGTGTGAATCCATCTGGTTCTGTGGATGCAGCAGTTGGTTTAGTCAACCAGGCGGTGAACTTCACAGGAAACTTGGGCAAAGCTACAGTTACCATCAGTGGTACTTCAGGTGGTGGTGACGATATCTTTAATGTGGACAGTGCCACGATGGGCACGGCGACTTTCAGCGTAGGAGCCAACGCGATCTTGCAAGGTACTGCAGCGAAACTCACCGGCAAGACGGCCACGGGTGTTGGCACGGTCACTGTTTCTGGGTTGGAAAGTACCGATAACGCAGACCTCTCTGGGTTGCAAACCACCACGGTCAATGCAACGCTTGCTTTTGCCACGGTTGCTGCGTCGAGCACCACAGAAACCTTTACCGGCAACTTCGGTAAAGCAGCTGTCAAGTTGTTGGGTGAGTACAGCCAAACGAACATTGTCAACATCACCGGTGCCACGGTCGGTACAGCATCTTTTGCTTTCGGTACTGGTGTCGCTAACGCAATGACCAATGTCGAACTGCGTGCCAATGCTGCGCAACTGGATGGCCGTGTGGCAACGGGCAGTGGTGGTGCTGCGCTCACAGTTTATGCGCTTCAAGCAGCTTCCAACACAGTTGACCTGAGTGGTATGAATGTCTATACCACCAACTATTACTATGGTGGCCTTGCCGATAGCACGGTGAATTTTGCTGGTAAGTTGGGATACGGTACCTTGCTGCTGCAAGGTGGTACGGCCGGAGGGGCTGATGCTGTTTTCAACATTGACAGCGCGACATTGGCCGCTTCGACCGAGTTCAATGTGGGCAGTGACATTGTCTTGCAAGGCTCAGCGGCCAAGCTGACAGGTAAGACTGCCACAGGTTCTGGCAAGGTTGCCATTACGTCTCTGCATGCAACATTGAGTGCAGACTTGTCTGGGATTGATGCCACAACCACCACTGCAGCATTCGATGGAACTGGTGTATTCACTGGCACGCTCGATGGTGCTGTCGTGACTGTGGGCGATGGTTTCACGATGACGGCGGCAGCAAGCAAAGTAGCTGGTGAAACTGTCAACAAAGTAAGCACTGGGAAACTGGCCGTCACCATCGATGGGTCTGATGCAGCGGCAATATTGACAAACATCGCTGGAAACGCGTTTGACAGTGTGACGGTGACCGGCGACGTGACGTTCACAGGCGCGTTGGATGACGCCCTTGCCACGGCTGTCAACACGGGGGTGACTTTTACCTCTGCTGCGAGTGTGGTGACGGGCAAGACCCTGACTGGGGTGGGTTCTGTGGTGGTCACTGGATTGGCCAATGCCACGAATTTGGCCAACTTGAACTCGACGTTGAATGTGACGGCGGTGGTGACTGCTGATACCGACATTTCAGCCAACATCAACCTTGGCACCGTCGACGCTTACCAAATTGTTGAAAACGTCACCTTGACCATGACTTCAGCTCAAGCCACAGGCAAAACGGTGACTGCATTGGGTAGTTTGGTTCTGACAGATACAACGATTGCTGCGTCGCTGCTCAATACCCTGGACACCAGCGTCGCGGGCTTGATCAACGCATCCAACGCATCGGCGATCAACGGAACATCAGCGGCCATCAAGACAGCCATTGATGCCAGCGATGCACAGTTGCAGTTGGGTACCAACTTCAGTAGCACCGTGACCGGTGCGGCCCTGGCTTCAGAATTGCTGGCCATTGCTGCTGCCAATGGAACGGGCACTGTCAACGTGGCCAATGCGACTTCAATCACGGGTACTGCTGCTGAGTTGGTGTCCGTCATCAACAACAGCGCGGAATTTGCGATCAATGGTTCGGTGAACTTGATTGCCAGTGGCAGCGCCGACATTTCTCAGGCTGGAACCATTTACAACGCGATCAACTCAGGGACTAAGACTTTTGCCATTGCTGACAACTTCAGTGCGGTGCAATCCGGTAACGCAACCGTGTTGGCTGCGGCCACTTCGGTGACCGCCAACGGGACGAACACGCCCAACACCATTGACATGTCTGCGTTCACCACTTTGCAAAGCCTGATCATTGACGGTAAAGAAGACAATGACACTTTGTATGGTTCTCCAAACGCAGACGTGCTGTATGGCGGTGAAGGCGCTGACACGCTTCGCGGTGGTAACGGTGGAGATACGTTGTGGGGTGGTGATGGCACGAATGCAGACACAGAATCGGATATTTTCCAATTCTCCAGCATTGGTCAGACCGCAACCACCACAGCCTCTTATTCTGGCAACAACACGACCTTCAGCATTCCCGGCTCTGGCATGGATGTCTTGAGGGGCGACATCAGCGATATCGTTGACTTGATCGGTACGAGCGGCTGGACTGCGGTCACCAACGTTGCAGTACAAACCAACGGTGCGATTGACAAATCTGTCTTTGCAACTTCTGGCAGAGATGCCGTGGTGTTCAAGGATGGCGCTAACTACTATGTGGCTTTTGAAACTGCCAACGGCACTGCAGGTACATTTGGCAACCTTGAAATTGCCAAGTTGGTGGGCATCGTGGACGACACCAATCAGTTCTCTGTGGCCGCTAACAGCAGTTTGACGTTCATCGTCTAACCCACCCCACCCCACCCCCCAACCCCACACCCGCCTCTCACAAGGACGCGGGTGTTTTTTTAAGGTCAGCCCTCGCCGTGGGCATGGGCGTTTGGGTTGCCAATTTTCAGATGGAGTGCAGTGGAATGAAAACATCAACCATGAACGGGGTCGCTCAAGGTGTGCTGTGTTTGCTGGCCGGCTTGTCTGGCGCAGCGCAGGCGCAGACCGTTTGGACGGGCCCTTATGGGGGCGTGGGTTTGGGCGCTGGCCGTGCCAAGTCCAGCGCATCAGCCGCATTGGGTCATGATGGGCAAACACCGGCGCTGGGTTGGACGGCCAACCGGTTTCGGGGGGATGTGTACAACGCGGTCAACTCGATGCAAGCCGTGGACTACGGCCCTCCCATGGGGATGACGCCGACCGTGGTGTCGTTTGGCCCGTCTTCTGAGTGGGCAACTCAATGGGGCGCAGCCAGCAGTGGCGAGGTGGCCCAAGTTTTTGGTGGTGTGAACTGGCAGGCTGCTAATTGGGTGTATGGCGTTGAGGCGCGCTCAAGCTTTGGCAACTTTGGTGCCGGTGCAGTGCAGGACCATGCGTTTGCCGCGACCAAGGTGGGCAGTTTCACGGATTACGAAGGCGCAGCCGTCACCTTGACCAACTACGGCAATGCCTTGTCGGGTGTGGGTTTCAGCGAGTCGATGGACGACTGGCAGGGGGTTGCCTATTCGATGCCATTCACGCAGACGGGGCGTCTGGCCAGTCAGGTGAAGTTGGATGGGGTGAACGCCGCTTTGGCACGCGTGGGGTATGCCCAAGACCAGTGGTTGTTGTATGCCGTGGGGGGCGTGGCCCATGCCCGCGTGAAGTTGAGCACCCAAGCTGAGATCACAGAAACGGTCACAGGTGGCACGGTCACGGGCCGGTACATGAACACGGTGCAGGTCGGTGGTTCCAAAACCTATTCGTTTGCCGGCAGCCAATCGCGCGACCGTTTGGGGCCTGCTTGGGGGCTGGGCCTTCAATGGCAGATGGAAAATGGTCTGCAGCTCAGGCTGGAGGCGCTGCGTCAGGACTTTGGTTCGGCCAGTGTGACGGGGGTGTCATCGCAAACGCAGGCCACTTACAGCATCCGTCAGCGCATCTTGATCGACCAGCTCACACTGGCGGTGGTCAAGCGTTTCTGAGCTGCCAGGTGTTGGGCTGATCTCGATGTGGATGACGCCAGCTTTGCTGCAAGGTTTGTCGGAGACAGGCTTCAGCGCGCAACCGCTGTCGGTGTTGCAGGATGAGCAGACCCGCGAGCTGGGGGTGATCAGTTCGCTGGCCATGTTGGAGGGGGCACCCGTGGCGACGCGACGCGCGTGGCAAACGGCGCAGCTCCACAATTTGATCGGGTTTGCCCGGCAGTACTCGCCGTTTTGGCGCGCCAGATTGCCCGCAGGCCAACCCGAGGCAGACGGGCTGTCTCAGTGGCCTGTGTTGACGCGTGAACAGTTGGTGCACCAGGTTCAGGCGGAGGGGCCATTGAGCCGGCATGTGCCGCAGCTGGCTTCGAGCCTAGGGCAGACGTATGCGTCGTCGGGCTCGACCGGGGTGCCGGTTCAGACGTTTTCATTGACACAAAACGCCCGCTTCAACGAGCTGCGCAGCCTGGCGCAATATGTGATGGAAGGGCGGCGGCTGGATTTGAACCGCACCTTCATCAAGCCTGCGGGTGGGCAACAGATTGCCGATGGCCAGCGTGTGCGGGTAGAGATCCAGCCATCGTGGTTGGGCAGTTTGGGTGGGCTGTTTGCTGCGGGGCACTACAAGACGGTCCATGCCGATTTTGATGCGGCGGCCATTGCGCGGGAATTGCGCTTGCATCCGGTGGGCTATTTGGCTTGCTTGGGCGCGCACATGGAAGCGCTGGTTCAGTGCTTGGGTGACGACATCGCCCAGTTGGGCATTCACATGTGGTTGCACCACTCGGATGACCGCAACCCTGAATTGGTGGCCTTTTTGCGTGACCGGGGCGTGGTGACGCGATCCAGTTATTCCTGTGCCGAGCTGGGGCCCATCGCCACCGAGTGCCCGGTGTGTCCTGGCCAATACCATGTGGTTCACAGCAACGTGTTGGTGCAGGGGGGCGAGACCATGGCCGTGTCGGGTCTGGAGGGGGGCGTGTTGGAGCTTCGCCATTTGCTGGTCACGCATTTGCATTCCTACGCAACCCCCTTGATTCGTTACGAGGTGGGTGACAGCGCGGTGATCAGCGAGCGATGTGCCTGTGGTCACGAGGGCACGACTTTGTCGCACATCCACGGGCGCAGAAAAAACTTTGTGCGCGCGCGCGATGGCGCATGGGTGTATTTGCCAATTTTTTCCAAACCGATGAGTGATTTGGCGCCGTTCAAAGAGTTCTTTTTTGAGCAGTTGGAGCCTGGCCGGGTGTTGCTGTGGTGGGTGCCCGTAGGTGAGCTTTCGGCGCATGCGCGGAGCAGCTTGGTGGCTTATTTGCGTGGGGTGTCGAGAGCCGATCTCGACTTTGAAATTCGGCTGACCGATCACATCGACTGGCACCACAACCCCAAGCGGGTGCCGTTCATTTGCAGGCTTTAAGGCGAGATGGCGGAACAGGTGGTCAGGGGCTGGAGGTATTGGACAATGAGGTGCCGTTCATGTACCTGACCGATGGAACAGGATGGCGGGGTTCGAACTCCCGTGGGCTTTGAGGATGTGGGTGCAATGCAGGACAAGGACATGATGGATCAGAGTTGCGGGCGTTGTGCCAACGTGATGGTGTCAGAGACCTCGGGCACCGGCTTGCGCTGCGGCTGGCCTTATTACAAGCTCTCGCCCAAGGCCCGCAAGATGCCAAGGCTCGATGTGTTTGAGCCGGTAGAGGCCACGGCTTGTTGTGACAACCACAGGGAGCCTGGCCCACAGGGCTTGCTGTTTGCGACGAGTGCCGATGGCCTGTTCATGGCCGCTGGCAGGCTCGGATGATGGGTGGCTGTTTTGAAAGGACGCTGTATGTCACGTTTTTGGGCGCTGTTCTTGGTTTTGTTGTCGGCTTGTGGGGGCGGTGGCGGGTCTGCACCCGGGTCCGGTGCGGTGGGGATTTTGGGGGCCGCCACCTTGGCTGGCACGTTCAGTTATTACCGCGATGGCAGTGTGAACAATCCCGTCAGTTACCTGTACGCGCAGGATGTGGATGGTGATGGGCTGGATGAGGTGTTCATGGTGGCCTTTGAGACGCAACCCAACAGGCCAGAAGACTACAGCCCCACCGGGGTGCGCATTTGGGGTTGGCAGGCGGGGGTGTTCAGAGACCTGACTGCGCAGTGGTTGCCCGCAGGCCAAGACCAGGTGGGCGGCGTGGGCGATGTGGCCTTTGGCGACTTTGATGGCGATGGTCGCACCGATGTGTTTTTGTCGGCCTACACCGACATGGAGCACCCGGTGCAGGCCTATGCCTTGATGAACCGGGGTGGCCGCTTTGACCGTGTGGCGCTGGGGCCGCAGACGTGGCAGCACGCGGTGGCGGCAGCCGATGTCAATGGCGATGGTTTCACCGATGTGTTGGTGGCGGGGTACTCTAATTTCCCGCAGTACATGGGCTCGGCCACAGGCTTGGTGCCTTACCAGGGCATGGTGGGCAGTTCGGGTCTGGCGTTGGGTGACTTTTTGGGCAATGGCCAGGTGCAGGCGGTGATGGTGGACACGGAGGCGGGGCCGAACGATACAGGGCTGTACAGCCTGAACGTGAATGCCAGCAACGCCTCATTGGGGTTCACGCGCGTGGCCATTTTGCCCGCTCCCCGTTTGACGGCACTGGAGGACGCCACCCGCTCCAGCCACGACATTCGCGCGCGCAGTGTGGACTTTGATGCGGACGGTTTGCTCGATGTGGTGGTGTTCAGTTATTTGTCGCTCAACGCAGGGCATGACGCCGAATCTGCCCGCCGTGGTGAGATCCAGTTCTTGCGCAACAAGGGCAGTGGTGTGTTCGAAGATGTGACCGATACCGTGCGCGTGGGGTTCGACACTTCGGGCTATGTGGGTTACCAGCCGGTGTTCAGGGATTTCAACGGCGATGGTCGTGTGGACCTGTTTTCGAGTCAGCCGGATTTTTTTGCGAGTGGGCGACACAAGTCCACCACCTTGCTGATGCAGCAGGCGAACAAAACGTTCCGCGACACCGCCCGGTCTGACTTTGCGGCAGTGATCGCGTCCGCGGGTGGGCAGGGCGTGATGGCCAAAGGGCCGGCAGGCCGCTGGTTTTTGGTCAAAGAGGGGGCCTGGGAGCGCGACGGCCTGACACGGGTGTGGATCCATCCGGTCACGGGCTTGTAGCCGCAGGCCCGTCCAGCGCAGGGCTTGTGCCGATGTCGAATGCGGGGTGATGCCTGCTGAGCCGGTTGAACACGCTGGTAAGGGGTAAGTGGCAAGAGGCGAGAGGCGAGAGGCGAGAGGCGAGAGGCGAGAGGCGAGAGGCGAGGGGCGAGGGGCGAGGGGCGAGGGGCGAGGGGCGAGGGGCAAGGTAGGCCATCACCTCCAAACCCGTGGAAGACCCAAGTCTGCACCATTCAACGTGTTGACCCTCTATTTACTGGGGGTACAATAAATAATGGGCATCGAGTTTGATCAAGATAAACGTGAGAAGACCTTGCAGTTGCGTGGTTTGGACTTTGCCCGTGCTTCAGAGGTTTTTTCGGGCACGCATATCACTGGGCAGGACACACGACTGGACTATGAAGAGCACGGATTCATCACGGTGGGTTGGTTAGATGCTCGGTTGGTTGTATTGGTCTGGACACCGCGCGGCGAGGTTCGCCGCATCATCAGCATGAGGAAAGCAAATGACCGCGAAAAAGCGCTCTACACCAGTCGCCTGGCGTGATCCTGATGATGCGCCTGAGTTAACCGCAGAGTTTTTCAACTCGGCTGATGTTTACGAGGGTCATCAACTCAAAACCCGTGGACGCCCAAAGTCTGCGTCTCCGAAAGAAGCCGTCAAATTGCGCCTGGATGCAGACGTGCTGGCGGCACTGCGCGCCACCGGTGAAGGTTGGCAAACACGCATCAACGACACCCTGCGCGCATCTTTGCGCCTGGCGGGACGGGTTTGATTCCTTGCGAAACGCCGCTTTGGATCGTTCGAACAAGCCGGCAAGAGGCAAGAGGCAAGAGGCAAGAGGCAAGAGGCAAGAGGCAAGAGGCGAGAAGCGAGGTAGGCCATCACCTCCAAACCCGTGGAAGACCCAAGTCTGCGTCTTCCAAAGAAGCCGTCAAATCGCGTCTGGATGCAGACGTGCTGGCGGCATGGCGCGCTATTTTTGGATGTGAATCAACTTCACAGCCGGATCGCTCTCGTGCACGGCCAAGATGTTGATGTCGATGGGGAACAGGGTGTAGCCGCGCTCTTGGAGAAACCCGGACAGCTGATTTTCGTTGGATTTGATTTTCTCAATCAGCATTTGGGGTTTGTGGCGGTCAATGGTGCGTGTCGCGCCACGCAGGGCTTCCATTTCCATCCCCTCGATGTCGATTTTCAAGAAGTCCAACCGCTCCAGCGCAAGGCCATCGATGGTGACCATGCGTGTCTTGGACAGCTTGTTGTAATCGATCTTTTGGCCAATGAATTCGGTGCTGGGCTTTTGGCGAATTTCAAGGCTGCCGTAGCTGGCGGGTTGGAGGTAGTCCGGAACGGGGACGCCAATCTCGCCCTCCGTTTCACCCACTGCGGCCCACAGGGCTCGGGCATTGAAGCAGTTGTTGAGGGCAATGTTGCCTGCCAGCGCGTAAAAGATGCGTTCTTGGGCTTCGATGGCCAGCACTTGGCCCCAGCCGTGCATGTGCTTGGCCCATTCCAGTGTGTGGACCCCGATGTTGGCGCCACAGTCCAGGGCCACGACGCCCGCGCCATAGTGTTTGTGTCGGGTGCTGAGCAACTGGAGCGCGAAATCGACTTCGCGAGGATCAAAACAACTGTTGCTCAAGAGTTGATGACCGACGCCATAGGCGGTGTTTCGGGTGATGTTGAAGTCGTTTCTGTTGACCAGCATCGTGCCTTGATGTGTGGCCGCCAAAACAAAGGCGATGGGGCGAGCGGTGCTGTTTTTCATGATCAATGGTGCGGGGCGTTCAAACGGTGGGATGGCAGCTGGCGAAGCGCACCCGTTTCAGCGGATGGGCTGCACCGTCACGTTGCCACCACGCGCGGCCGGATTCGCGGCGGGCATGCTGCGGGGGGAGGGGGAGACGGTGAGCACGGCCGTGCCGCCCATGAAGTACTGGCCTTCGGAGATTTCGATGGTCAGGTTGCGCTCGCCCTTGGTGAAGACCAGCAAGGATTGCGCGGTACGGACGGAAGAAATCAAGGTCCAGCCGTTCTGGGGGTAAAACTGGGTGAAAAAGCGGAACGCGGTGTCCGAGTCCCGGCCAATGTCCAGCGTCAAGCGCCCGAACCAATTGTCGCCAGAGCCCACGATGAAGGATTTGTCTTGCTTGACTTTGGCCCCGGGGGGCAAGGGGGTCCCCTGAAAGGCCTCGGCAGGCGCCGCGGGCTTGGTTTCGCTGGCAGACCCCAAGTCAACATTTCCAGTGCCCAAACTGGAGCACGCACTCAAGGCCAGCACGAGTGTGGCGGTGGTGATGTAGGCGGTGCAGTGGCTTTTCATGGCGCTTTCCGGGTGGCAGGGTTGGCTGGTATTTTCAGTCAATCTGCGGGTTCGGTGGGGCGTGTTTTGACAAAAGATTGAAATGCGCCCCAACCACCCTCACCGCAGGGGCATGCTGGCTTGGGCGGCGTAATGGTTGAAGCCGATTTGGTCGCTGCCCGTGATGCGTTGCAGTGCAAGGGACCATTCAAGGCCGCTGCGGGTGGCCGCTGTGACCCCTGCCTGGCGCAAGCGTTGGGTGCGGAAAAGCCCGCCCCATGGCACCGAGCTTGTGCTGTCAGGTTGGCTCAGCACACTGACTTTTTGGTCGATGTGGCCGGCGTTCGATTGCTGCCACTGCCAGCCGACAAAGGGGGTCCATGCGATGGCATCTGCGGTGGTGATGGTTTTGGAGAATTTGGCGCCGGCCATCAGGCTTTGTTGCTGGGTGCTCAGGCTCTCGAGGGCCAGGGCCTGGGGGCTGCCGCTTTCTTGGTAGCTGCCGAAGTGGGCCGCCATGCTGCTCAATCGGGCGTAAGGCCGAAATTGGATGCCAGCAGCCAAGGTGCTGTGGTGTTCCAGGCCCAGGCTGGCGTGCCATCCCTGTGCTTTGCGTTGTGAGGCCAGCAGGGCGCTGTCGGCTGGCGCGAAGCGGTGGTTGTCAAAGGTGGATTGGCCCACACCGGCGATGAGTTGAACCGAGAGATCGTGGGGCAGGGGGCGTTGGGCGTAGAGCGACAGCCCGATGCTTTGGTGCGCCACTTGGGAGGACTGGCTGTCTATGCGGGTGCTGCCTTGACCGATGCCCAAAGCCAGCCCGGCGTGGATGCCGTGGATGCCGGAAAGCGCGGGCAGATCCAGCCCGAGGGTGAGTTGGTCTTGGTGGGCTTTTTGCGGGGCGCTGCCGACACTGTATTGTCCGCGTTGGGTTTGTGCTTTGGCCCACAAACCGTGGGATGAGGGGTTTGTGGGCTGGGCCAGTGCCGAGAGGCGTTCGGTGGCATGCGCGATTTGGGTGGCGTGGAAACGCTCCAAAGCGGCCACTTGGGCCAGGACGGTGCCTTGCACACTGGCCTCTGTGGCGGGGTTGGCTTGCAGTCGCAAGATCAGGTGCAAGGTCGATTCCCTTTGGATGTTGTAGTCGCTCAGGGTGCGGCCATCCTCGAGTTGCTGGCCTGCAAAAATCAAGCGTTGCTGATCAGGCGGGATGCCTTCTTTGTCCTGGATCTTGGCTTTGGCGTTTTCGATGGTGTCGGACGGCTCCACGTCCAAGGTGATGGTTTTTCCGGTCAGCGTTTTGACAAAGATTTGCATGGCCCACACGCCAGTGGGGGCAACCAGGGCGGCGAGCAGGCAGAGGTGTCTGAAAAAAGTAGAGATCATGGGTGCAGGTGTCGGTGACGAACACAGGCCAGAGGCCCGGCGGGGAGGGGTAACGGCATTATTGTCAAATTTCTTGGCAAAAAGAGCGTGAGCGCCATTGGGTGCTGTTTTTGACGGGTTCAAGGCTTGGCGGTCAGCTGGCCCACGGGAGTCGCTAAGATACCGGCAGCAAGCCGTGCTTGCTGATGTTGAGAACCCACTTTGGACCTGTTTTCATGACACCCCACCCACAGCCCCATCCTCCCAGCACCGAAACGTTGATGACCGTTCAACCCGCCAGTGGTTACGCCGGGGATGTGTCTCCCGCATTGGCATGGGCCTGGGTGCAGTCAGGCGAGGCCGAGTTGGTGGACGTGCGCACCGATGCCGAACGGGCTTGGGTGGGCTTTGTACCTGGGGCGCATGCGCTGGCTTGGAAGCAGTGGCCCGGCATGGCGATGAACCCGGGCTTTGATGCCGGCGTGCAGGCTTTGGGGGCGGGTGGCAAGAAACTGGTGCTGCTGTGCCGCAGCGGTGTGCGCTCCATTGCAGCCGCGCAGCGTGCCACCGAATTGGGCGTGCAGGCGTACAACATCCTCGAAGGTTTTGAGGGCGATCCCGACGATCAGGCCCACCGCGGGGTTCTGGGCGGCTGGCGCATGCGGGGCCTGCCTTGGCAGCAAAACTGAGCGCAACGCCTCACCCGGCTCCGATTATCATCACCGGATGACGTTTTTAGCCATCGATGTGGGCAACACGCGCCTGAAATGGGCGCTGTATGACCAACCGAGCCCTCAGGGCCACTTGTTGGCGCATGGCGCCGAATTCCTGGAGAACATCGATCGCTTGTCTGAAGGCCTGTGGTCACAGCTGCCCAAGCCCGACCAGATGCTCGGTTGCGTGGTGGCTGGTGATGCGATCAAGCGTCGCGTGCAGGAGCAGATGGACATTTGGGATGTCACCCCCCATTGGGTGGTGCCCAGCGCGCAAGAGGCGGGCCTGACCAATGGCTATGACCACCCTTCTCGTTTGGGGTCTGACCGCTGGGTCGCCATGATCGGTGCGCGGCACCGTTTGTTGGCCAACGGTCCTGCTCGGCCCTTGGTGGTGGTCATGGTGGGGACGGCCGTGACGGTGGAGGCGATCGATGCCGAGGGCCGGTTTTTGGGTGGTTTGATTTTGCCCGGCCACGGCATCATGCTGCGGGCGCTGGAGTCCGGAACGGCCGGCTTGCACGTGCCCACCGGCGAGGTGACACCTTTTCCCACCAACACCAGCGATGCCTTGACCAGTGGTGGCACTTACGCCATCGCCGGGGCTTGCGAGCGCATGGTGCAGCACCTGCGCGAGCGCACGGGGCAAGAGCCTGTGTGCATCATGACCGGGGGCGCGGGCTGGAAAATGGCCCCCAGCATGTCGCTTCAATTTGAGCTGGTGGACAACCTGATTTTTGACGGCTTGCTGGCCTTGGCGGCTTTGCGCTACACCCGCAAGCCCTGAACGCCCACCGACAGCGCTGGGCCTGGGGCTGCGCCTTCAAAGCGACGCGTTGGCGCTGTAGGCCAAACTCAGGGCCTGCAAATGCGTTTGCAAATCCTGACTGGCCATGTAGGGCGTCAGCAAGGCCAGCACATGCTGCGCGCCCCGCGTCAGGGCCAAACCCGCACTGGCCGGCTCCAGCGCTTGCCGCGGGTTGCGCACGTACTCGTAGCTGAGCCAATAGGTCACCATCACCGACATGGTGGCCGACAGGGTTTCGATGTTGTCGGGGTTGATGGCCATCAAGCCCGCTGCCGCCAATGACTCGAGCATGTGCCTGAACGCCAGCGTCTGGCGCTCCAGCACGGCATGGAAATGCGTCTCTAAATGGCGATTGCCTGAGAGCAGGTTGTTCAGGTCCCGGTACAAAAACCGGTGGTTCCAGACCTGCTCGAACAGCGAGTGCAAAAAGAACCAAGCGTCTTCGATGTCGCGCACATCGCTGGCGGCATCGAGCAGGACCAACATGGACGCTTCATAGTGGTCAAACAGGTGGTTGACCAGGGCATCTTTGGAGGCGAAGTGGTAATAAAGATTGCCCGGGCTGATGTTCAGCTCGGCCGAGATCAGCGTCGTCGAGACGTTGGGCTCGCCAAACCGGTTGAACAAGGCCAGGGTGACCTCGGCAATGCGCTCGGCCGTGCGGCGGGGGGCTTTTTTGGCCATGTCGGTGCGCCCTGCCGGTTGTTCAAGCGGACTTTGAACGGGTGTTTTTGACGGGGGTTTTGGCCGCAGATGGGGCCGCTGTTTGAGCGGCAGTCTTGGCGGTGGTGTGGGCTGCAGCTTTGGCGGGTGTTTTCTTCGCCGGGGCTGGGGGCGTTTTCAGGGCCGCCAATTGCGATTCGAGTTGCGCCACACGGTCGCTCAGCATCTGGATGTCCAACAAGCTGGGCATGCCCAAGCGGTGCAAGGCCTTGGCCACGCGGTCTTCAAACAAATGCTCCAGTTTGTCGACGCGGCCTGTGGCCTGCTGACCAAAGTCGCTGGCCAAGTGGCTCAGGCGCTCGGTGGCCTCGTGCAGGCGTTGCTGCGCCTCGGCCTGGCTTTTGCGCTGGAACGCCAAGCCGTCGCTCAGCAAGGCTTCGATGGCTTTGCTGCCTTGCTCTTGGGCTTTGGCCATGGCGCCCAATCCGGCCAGCCAGACATGCTGGGCGGGGGGCGTGCTGTTGTCTGGTGTGGCAGAGGCGCTGCTGGGATTGCGTGGGGTGTTGTTTGATTTGGCCATGGTGCACTCTCCTGAACAAGTTGCCACTTTAACCTGCGTTCAGGCGCAATGCTTCTAAAATCGCCAGACCGTGGTGCCGCTTCCCGTGGCACCGAACCGATCAGCATCCACATGACCCTCCTCGTCACCGGTGGCGCCGGCTTCATTGGCGCCAATTTTGTCCTCGATTGGCTGGACGCTCGCCCAGAGGCCATCATCAACCTGGACAAACTCACCTACGCGGGCAACCCCGAAACGCTGGCCCGTTTGCAAGGCGATGCGCGCCACCAGTTGGTGCCAGGGGACATTGGCGACAGCGCTTTGGTCGGCCGTTTGTTGGCAGAGCACCGGCCCCGTGCGGTGGTCAACTTCGCGGCCGAAAGCCATGTGGACCGCTCCATCCATGGCCCGGGGGCGTTCATCGAAACCAACATCGTGGGCACCTTCCGGCTGCTGGAAGCGGTGCGTGCATATTGGACTGATTTGCCCGAAGCCGAGCAGACGGCGTTCCGCTTTTTGCATGTCTCCACCGATGAGGTGTACGGCTCTTTGACCCGAGGCGATCCGGCCTTTGCCGAGACGAACCGGTACGAACCCAACAGCCCTTACAGCGCGAGCAAAGCGGCCAGTGACCACTTGGTGCGCGCTTGGCACCACACCTATGGCCTGCCTGTGCTGACCACCAACTGCAGCAACAATTACGGCCCCTACCACTTTCCCGAAAAGCTCATCCCGCTCATGATCGTCAACGCCTTGGCGGGCAAGCCATTGCCTGTGTACGGGGACGGCATGCAGATTCGAGATTGGCTCTACGTCAAAGACCACTGCAGCGCCATCCGCCGCGTGCTCGAAGCGGGGCGTTTGGGCGAGACTTACAACGTGGGCGGCTGGAACGAGAAGCCCAACATCGAGATCGTGCACACCATTTGCCAACTGCTCGACGAGCTGCGTCCCAAAGCGGATGGCAGCTCTTACGCGAACCAAATCACCCATGTGACCGATCGCCCCGGTCATGACCGCCGTTACGCCATCGATGCCCGCAAACTCGAAGCCGAATTGGGCTGGAAACCTGCCGAAACTTTTGAGACCGGTATCCGCAAAACGGTCGAGTGGTACTTGGCCAACCCCGATTGGGTGGCGCATGTGCAAAGCGGTGCTTACCGCGATTGGGTCAGCCAAAACTACGCAGAGCGCGCCACATGAAGATTTTGTTGCTGGGCAAGAACGGTCAAGTGGGTTGGGAGTTGCAACGCAGTTTGGCGCCCTTGGGCGAGGTGCTGGCGCTGGACAGGCACAGCACCGAGTTTTGCGGTGATTTGGGTCAGCCCGAGCGGCTGGTACAAACGGTGCGGGATTGGCGCCCTGACGTGATCGTCAATGCCGCTGCGCACACGGCCGTGGACAGGGCCGAGTCCGAACCCGAGTTGGCGCGTGGCCTGAACGCCAGCGCTCCTGCGGCTTTGGCGCAAGTGGCCGCCGACATCGGCGCGTGGCTGGTGCATTACTCGAGCGACTACGTTTTTAATGGCCAAGGCGCGCAGCCATGGCAAGAGCGCGATGCCACCGGTCCGCTGAATGTGTACGGTCACACCAAACTTGAGGGCGAGCAGCGCATTGCCGCCAGTGGCTGCAAACACCTGATTTTCCGCACCAGTTGGGTGTATGCCGCGCGGGGCGGCAACTTTGCCAAGACCATGTTGCGATTGGCTGCCGAGCGTGAGCGCCTGACCGTGATCGATGACCAACACGGCGCACCCACGGGCGCAGATCTGATCGCCGATGTCACCGCGCACGCCATTGGCCGTGTGCTGCAACAAGCCGACTTGGGGGGGATTTACCACCTGGTGGCCGGCGGCGTGACGAGCTGGCATGGCTACGCCAGCCATGTGATCGCCCAGGCCCGATGCGCTCAACCTGATCTGGCCTTGCAAGTCCGCGAGATTGTGCCCGTGCCCACTGCGGCTTTCCCAACGCCCGCCCAGCGGCCCTTGAACTCGCGCCTGAGCACGCTCAAGCTGCAGCAAGCCTTTGGTTTGGTGTTGCCGATGTGGCAGCCAGGCGTGGACCGCATGCTGGCAGAAAGCCTCTGATGCCTCGTGGGCATGCGGCACAATCCATGCCCAATGTCTGAGCCTTGTTTTTCTTTTGTTGCTGGATGCTTTTGACCATGACCCACACCCCCCCAACCACGGCCGTACTCCCGCATGACCAAGCCCAAATTTTGGCGCAGGCCATGCCCTACATCCGCAAATACCACGGCAAAACGCTGGTCATCAAATACGGCGGCAACGCCATGACCGACCCGGCCCTGCAGCAAGCTTTTGCCGAAGATGTGGTGTTGCTCAAGTTGGTGGGCATGAACCCGGTGGTGGTGCACGGCGGCGGCCCGCAAATTGAAACCGCGTTGAAACGCTTGGGCAAAACCGGCGAGTTCATTCAGGGCATGCGCGTGACCGATGCCGAGACCATGGAAGTGGTCGAGTGGGTGCTGGGCGGCGAAGTGCAGCAAGACATTGTGGGCATGATCAACCGCGCGGGCGGAAAAGCGGTGGGCCTGACGGGGCGCGATGGGGGCTTGATCCGCGCCAAAAAGCTGCGTTTGATCGACAGCCACGACGCGTCCATTGAACACGATGTGGGTCAGGTCGGAGAAATCGAAAGCATCGACCCTTCGATCCTGACCTGCCTGCAAGACGACGCCTTCATTCCTGTGGTCAGCCCCATTGGCTTTGGTGTCAACAACGAAAGCTACAACATCAATGC
Organism: Limnohabitans sp. DCL3; assembly: GCF_048019295.1. Taxonomy (GTDB): domain Bacteria; phylum Pseudomonadota; class Gammaproteobacteria; order Burkholderiales; family Burkholderiaceae_C; genus Limnohabitans_A. The sequence continues at coordinate 267,964 of NZ_CP171842.1, forward strand.
GGACGTGGTGGCCGCCAAGCTGGCCACTGTGCTGCAAGCTGAAAAATTGCTCATGCTCACCAACATCCGTGGCGTGCTCGACAAAGAAGGCCAGTTGCTGACCGAGTTGACGCCCAGCCGCATCGATGAGTTGTGTGCAGACGGCACCATCAGCGGCGGCATGATCCCCAAGATCGCCGGGGCCTTGGATGCGGCCAAGAGCGGTGTGAACGCGGTGCACATCATCGATGGCCGTGTGCCCCACGCGATGCTGCTCGAAGTGCTGTCGGAGCAGGCTTTTGGCACCATGATCAAGAGCCGCTGAACCGGGTGCCCGCCAGCCGTTGAAACAACAAGGGGGCCACATGTCGGACCAACATCCACCCAGCGAGCGGTTCTCAGATGCGGACGACGCGCCTGCGCGCAAACGCCCGCGTCCGGGTGAGCGGCGCTTGCAAATCTTGCAAACACTGGCCGCCATGCTGGAGCAGCCGGGCGCAGAGCGCGTGACCACGGCCAGTCTGGCCGCCAAGATCGGCGTGAGCGAGGCGGCTTTGTACCGCCACTTCGCCAGCAAGGCCCAGATGTTTGAAGGGTTGATCGATTTTGTGGACCAATCGGTCATGGGCCTGATCCGTCAGGTGACCGATCGCGAGCCTGCGGGCCCTGTGCAAGCGGGGCGCATCGTGGCTTTGTTGCTGCAATTTGCCGAAAAAAACCCAGGCATGAGCCGGGTCATGATGGGTGACGCGCTGGTGCTGGAGCATGGGCGGTTGCAAGAACGCATCAATTTGCTGTTTGACAAGATCGAGGCGCAACTGCGCCAATCGCTGCGCGATGCGAACGCCACATCGGCCACGCCCACCGTGGACACCCAAGTGCAAGCCTCGGTGTTGGTGGCGTTCATGCAAGGCCGCTTGCTGCGTTTTGCCCGAACAGGCTTCAAACGCTTGCCCTCAGAGCATTTGCAAGCGGCCCTGGCCCGGATGCTTTAAGACGGCTGCTTGGGGCAAGCGCCGCGCTGGGCGCTGCACCCGGGTCTGTCCGGGGTGCGGCAGCTCACTTGCCGAGCCACTTGTTCACATGCTGCCATGCCAGCAACATCCAACCAGAGCGCGCCACATCCGCCTGCGCCACCAGCGGCGCTTCGCCCACCGGTTTGCCATTGGCAGAGGCCACCACTTTGCCGATCACCGCGCCTTTGGCCACAGGGGCCTCCAAGCCGGGTTGGAGCTCCACAGCGGTTTGCACGGTCGTGCCGCGTGGCACGGTGAGCAGCCAAGGTGCGCTCAGTCCAGCGGCCACCGTGTCCGCCTTGCCAAAGTTGACCTTGGCGGTGCCGACCACCGCGTTCGCTGCGAATGGGCTGACTTTTTCGAAGCTGCCAAAACCCCAGCCGAGCAGGGTGCGGGTTTGATCGGCCCGCGCCTGGGCGCTGTGGGTGTTGAGGATCACCGAAATCAGCCGCGTGTCGTTGCGCTTGGACGAGGTGACCAGGCAGAAGCCGGCTTCTGCTGTGTGGCCGGTTTTGAGGCCGTCCACGGTGGGGTCGGTGTAGAGCAGGGCGTTGCGGTTGCCTTGCTTGATGCCGTTGTACTTGAAGTCCCGTTCAGCGTAGAGCGGGTAGTACTCGGCGCCGTCACGGATGATGGCACGCGCCAGAATGGCCAGATCGCGTGCCGACGACTTGTGCGCCGGATCGGGCAGACCTGTGGGGTTCACGAAATTCGTGTGCGTCATCCCCAGGCGCTGGGCTTCGGCGTTCATCAGCTTGGCAAAGCCGGCTTCGGAGCTGGCCATGTGTTCGGCAATGGCTTTGGATGCGTCGTTGCCCGACTGGATGATGATGCCGCGCAGCAGGTCAATGACGGTGGCTTGGCTGTTCAAGGGCAGGTACATGCACGACTCGGCACTGGTGCCTCGGCACCAGGCGTTCTCGCTCACGGTGACGAGGTCTGTGGGCTTGAGCTTGCCAGCACGCAAGGCCTGCTCGACGATGTAGCTGGTCATCATCTTGGTCAACGATGCCGGGGGCAGGGCTTCGTCCGCATTGGCCGAGGCCAGCACTTCGCCCGAGTCAAAGTCCATCAGCAGCCAGGCCTTCGATTGCAGGGCCGGCGCGTTGGGGGCCAGGGCCACTTCAGCGGGCAGCGCGGGCCATGCATTGGCCGCTGCGGCCGCCTTTTTGGCGGCTGCGGGCTTGGCCGCAGCCGATTTGGCGGCGCCTTTTTGGCTGGCGCTGATTTTGGCTTTTTTGGCTTGGGTGGCCAAGGCGCCAGAGCTGGGAAGCAAGGCCCCCACCGTGATGGCGAGGGCGAAGGAGAGGGCGGAAAAATGGGGGGTGTGCATGGTGTTCATCGGTAATCCCCCCGATTGTCGCGGATTGCCACCCGGTTTTTGAGCCCCGGCCGGGGTGCAGCGGGCAAGACTTGGCGCACCGGCCCGCTTCAGTGGACTTTTGTCCTCACCAGTTCCACAGTGTCCCGTCGTGTTGCAGGCGGTTCACCGGCAAATACGCCCTTTGATACGGGTACTTGGCCGCCAGCTGCTCGTCGATGTCCACCCCGTGGCCGGGTGACTCGCCGCAGTGCATCATGCCGCGCTCGAAGCGGTAGTCGTGCGGAAAGACCGAGAGCATTTCTTCGCTGTGCGGCATGAACTCTTGCACGCCAAAGTTGGGCACCCAGGTGTCAAAGTGCAGCGCTGCGCCCATGCACACGGGCGACAAATCGGTCGCGCCGTGGCAGCCGGTGCGCACTTGGTACAGGCTCGCCAGATCCGCGATGCGCCGCAGGTGGGTGAGGCCACCGGCGTGGACCACGGTGGTGCGGATGTAGTCGATCAGCTGCTTTTCGATCAGCGCCTTGCAGTCCCAGATGCTGTTGAAAATCTCGCCCACCGCAATCGGGGTGGTGGTGTGGTGGCGTATCCACTGAAAGGCGTCTTGGTTTTCGGCCGGCGTGGGGTCTTCCATCCAAAAGAGGCGCATCGGCTCCAGCGCCTTGCCCAGCTGGCCGGCTTCAATGGGCGTGAGGCGATGGTGCACATCGTGCAAGAGATGGATGTCGGGGCCCACCGCTGCGCGCACGGCTTCAAACAGGCCGGGCGTGTGGCGCAAATACTTTTCGGTGCTCCAGTCGTGCTCGCCGGGCAAGTTGCCGTCGGCAGGCTCGTAAAGTCTGTTTGTGCCACTCACGCCATAAACCTTGTTCAGGCCCGGCACGCCGCTTTGCGCGCGGATGGCCAGGTAGCCTTCTTCCTTGTGGCGCAACACTTCATCCACCGTTTCGGCGGTGTCGCGGCCATTGGCGTGGCCGTAGACCATGACCCCGGTGCGGCTGCGTCCGCCCAGCAGCTGGTACAGCGGCATGTTCGCCATCTTGGCCTTGATGTCCCACAGTGCGGTGTCCACGGCGGCAATCGCGCTCATGGTCACCGGGCCACGCCGCCAGTAGGCGCCTTTGTAGAGGTATTGCCAGATGTCTTCGATCTGCTGCGGGTCGCGTCCGATCAGGCAGGGGATGACATGGTCTTCGAGGTAGCTGACCACGGCCAGCTCTCGGCCGTTGAGCGTGGCGTCGCCCACGCCGTGAACCCCCTGGTCGGTCTCGATCTTGAGGGTGACGAAGTTGCGGCCAGGGCTGCAGACGATGACGCGGGCGGCGGTGATTTTCATGGTGCAGGCCTCCGTGCTCAGGCTGTTTGGGCCAACAGTTGCTGCACCGAAGCGTCCACGCCGTGCTGCATCACATGCTGGTGCCAGTGCATCACGCGGGCGATCCATTCGGCGTGTTCGGGCAGGGTGCTGCCCCACAAGTCTTCGCGCGCCAGCAGGGCGCGAACGCAGGCCTCAGGTGCCGTGCGCTGACCCGCGCCAAAGGCCTTCAGGCTGTCGGCTTGTGGGTCGTTCAAGGGGTAGGCCTGGCCTTGCTCATCCACGCCCAAGGTGTAGCGCACGAACACGGCCGCGGCCAGTGCGTGGTGTTCAAACGCAGCGCCTTGGGCGATTTGCCCCAGCACCGAAGGAGGCCAGCGCTGTGGAATTTTTTGCGAATTGTCGGTGGCGATTTGGTGCACACTGTGCTTCAGATACGGGTTGCCAAAGCGCGCCATCAGCGCGGTGCGGTAATCGGCCCAGTCGCTGCGGCTCAGGTGCGGCGCGACTTCGCGTTCCATGAGTTGGTGAACGAAAGCGCGGATGTGGGGCACGCCAATGCAGCTGGCAATGAACGGTCGGCCGGTGAGGGCTCCCATGAGGGCCATGGCCGTGTGGCTGCCGTTGAGCATGCGCAGTTTGGCCTCTTCGTAGCTGTGCACATCGCGTGTGACCCGAACGCCCGTGCTTTGCAACAAGGCTGCATCCCGTGGATCGGCCAATCGGTCTTCGATCACCCATTCCCAAAAGCCTTCGGTGCTCAGGGCGCAGTGGTCTTGCACACCCAGGGCTTCTTGCGCGGCGGCCATCACCTCGGGCGTGGCGGCGGGCACGATGCGGTCCACCATGCTGCAAGGGAAGGCGCAATGGGCGTCCAGCCATGTCAGCAGTTCGCCGTCGTGCGCGTGGGCGGCCGCCTTGACCAGCGCTTGCAGCTTGTGGCCATTGCCTTGCAGGTTGTCGCAAGAGGCGATGGTGATGCCGGGCAAACCTGTTTGCTGGCGCAGGCGCAAGCCGTCCAGCAGCAATTGGGCGAGCAGCGGGGTGTAGCCTTTTTCTGTGACGGTCAGGGTGACCCAGCGGGTAGAGGGTGCGGCAATCGCTTGCACCACAGCGGCGCGTTCGGTGGTGGCCACGTTCATGCGCCAAAGCGCGCCTGGCACTTGCCATTTCACCCCTGTGCCATCGGCCACGCGCACAGCGTACAGGCCGTCTTGCGCTTGCAGCTGATGGACCAAGTCGGGCCGCGTCATGCCCACACCGTGGATGCCCCAGCGCATGTCGCCAGCGGCCAGGAGCTGTTCAAACACCAGGGCTTGGTGGGCACGGTGAAATGCACCCAGACCCAGGTGCACCACGCCGGGGGCGTGGCTTGTGCGGTCGTAGCTTGGCGCCTGGCGTGTGGCGGGGCATGTGCGAAGCGAGGCGGCAGACAGGTGCATGGTGGGCCTGGAAATGCTTTGGGCGCAGCCGCGCTCAAGGTCGTTGGAGTTTGTGTTCGGCGGCTTGGATTTCGGCCCAAGTGGCCTCGTCGATGCAGATGCCGGTTTGCGCGCGATCAGCGCGAGCGGCGCGTTCGGCTTCGCCTGCGAGTTGCACGCCACGGCTGCCCGGGGCATCTGGGCTTTGCCGCAGCCAGTCGGCAAAGGCCAGGGCTTCTTGCTCGAACAGGGCTTGCGTGCCCAGGCGAGAGGGGTCGATCAGCATCGTCAACATGCCGTTGAGCACGGCGCGTTGCTGGTCGGCTTCGCGGTGCCAGGTGCCGCTGCCGGTGAGGGCGCCGCCCAGCAGTTCACAGGCCACGGCCATGCCAAAGCCTTTGTGCTCGCCAAACGTCATGAGCGCGCCAAACAGGCCATTGGACTGCGGCACCACCACCACGCCGGGGTTGGTGGTGGGGTGGCCGTGCTCGTCGATCAAATAACCGGGTGGCACCTGCTCGCCCTTGTTGTGGGCGACGCGCATCTTGCCTTGCGCCACGCGGCTGGTGGCAAAGTCCAGCACAAAGGGTTCGCGGCTGCCCATGGGCACGCCGATGCAGCAGGGGTTGGTGCCAAAGCGCCCATCACCACCGCCAAAGGGGGCGACCACCGGGCGCGAGAGCACATTCACAAAATGCACGGACACCAAACCTTGCGCCACGGCCATCTCGGCAAAATGCCCAATGCGGCCCAGGTGATGGGAGCGGCTCAGGGCCACGGTGCACACCCCGTGCTGCTGGGCGCGCTCAATGCCCATCTGCATGGCTTGCACGCCGGTGATCTGGCCGTAGCCACGTTGTCCGTCCAGGTTCAGCAAGGGGCCGGTGTCGAGCAACACCTTCACACCCGTGTTGGGACTCAGGCCCCCTTCGAGCACGGCATCCACATAGCGCGGCACCATGCCCACGCCGTGCGAGTCGTGCCCACTCAAATTGGCCATGACCAAGTTGTCGGCCACTTGTGCGGCCTCTGCAGGGGCACTGCCCGCTTGTTCAAGGATGCGGCTGACTTGGGTGCGCAGATCGCTGGCAGAAATTGTGTGGCTCATGTTCTTGCTTCAAGGGTGGGGGCAGCGCTCAAGAACGGTCCCCCAAAACATCCGATCGGGACAGCGCTCAAGCGTTGTCCGCCATGATTTACATCACCGCGCCCACTTGCCACGGCACAAACTCGTTTTGTCCGTAACCATGGCGCTCACTCTTGGTGGGTTCGCCCGAGGCTGCGGCCAAAATCAGGTCAAAAATGCGTTGACCCATCTCGGCGATGCTCACGCCGCCGTCCACGATTTCTCCGCAATTGAGGTCCATGTCCTCTTCTTGTTTGTTCCACAGTGCGGTGTTGGTCGAGAACTTCAAGCTGGGCGAAGGCGCGCAGCCGTAAGCGCTGCCGCGCCCGGTGGTGAAGCAGATCAGGTTGGCCCCACCGGCCACTTGGCCGGTGGCACTGACCGGGTCGTAGCCGGGCGTGTCCATGTAGACAAAACCTTTGGCGGTGACGGGTTCGGCGTATTCGTACACCGCCTGCAGGTTGCTGGTGCCGCCTTTGGCCACAGCGCCCAAGGATTTCTCCAGGATGGTGGTCAAGCCGCCCGCCTTGTTGCCGGGCGAGGGGTTGTTGTTCATTTCGCCGCCGTTGATGGCGGTGTAGTTCTCCCACCAGCGGATGCGCTCGATGAGTTTGTGGGCTACTTCGGGTTTCACCGCCCGGCGCGTGAGCAAGTGCTCCGCACCATAGATCTCAGGGGTTTCGCTCAGGATGGCGGTGCCGCCGTGCTGCACCAGCAAATCCACCGCCACGCCCAAAGCGGGGTTGGCGCTGATGCCCGAGTAGCCGTCCGAGCCGCCGCACTGCAGCCCCACGGTGATGTGCTCGGCGCTGCAAGGCTCGCGCGTGATGGCGTTGGCGCGGGGCAGCATCTCTTCGATCAAGGCAATGCCTTTTTCGACCGTCAGGCGCGTGCCGCCCGTGTCCTGGATGTTGAAGACCTTGAGGGTGTCGCCCTCGCGCAGGCTGCTGTGGGCCAGCCAAGTGTTGAGCTGGTTGGCCTCGCAGCCAAGGCCCACCACCACCACGCCCCAGAAGTTGGCGTGTGTGGCGTAACCGGCCAGCGTGCGCTCGAGCAGTTGAATGCCCAGTCCTTCGGTGTCCATGCCGCAGCCCGTGCCGTGGGTCAAAGCGACCACGCCGTCCACATTGGGAAAGTTGGCGAGTGCCGAGGGGTTGTTGCGTTTGGAGAAGTGGTCGGCTATCGCGCGTGCTGCGGTGGCCGAGCAGTTCACGCTGGACAACACACCGATGTAATTGCGTGTGGCCACGCGGCCGTCCGAGCGTTTGTAGCCCATGAAAGTCGCTTGCTGGCGCAGGGGTTCAGGCTTGACATCTTGGCCAATGGCGTAGTCGCGTTCGAAGTTGCCTTTTTCAGCGCCCATGTTCAGGTTGTGCGTGTGCACATGTTCGCCCGGTGCAATGGCTTGCGAGGCGAAACCGATGATCTGGTTGTAGCGTCGCACCGGCTCACCAGTGGCGATGGCGCGGGTGGCCACTTTGTGACCCGGCGGGATCAGGCCACGCACGGCCACGCCATCAACGGTGCTGCCACTCATGAGTTGGCTGCGGGCAATCACCACGTCATCGGACGGGTGCAGGCGGATGAAAAGAGGGGACATGTTGAGCGTCGTTCAAAAAACGGGGCAGAAATGGGCCCCGTGGTGTCAATAAAACTGCTTGGGCAACCACAGCACCAAGCTGGGGACATAGGTGATGACGGCCAGGCTGCCCAACAAGGGGAACAGCCAGGGCAAGATGGCCATGGTGGTGCGCTCCACGCTGAGTTTGGCCACCCGGGCCAGCACAAACAGCACCATGCCCATGGGCGGGTGCAGCAAGCCGATCATGAGGTTCAGCACCATGACCAGACCGAAGTGCACCAGGTCGATGCCCAGTTGCTGGCAAATCGGCACCAGAATCGGCACCAGGATGGTGATGGCGGCGGTGGGCTCCAGGAAGCAGCCAACAAACAGCATGAGCGCATTGGCCAGCAACAAGAACACCCAAGGCTCTTGCGTGAAGCCCAGCACCCAGCTGGAGATGGCGGTGGTCACGCCGGTGGCGGTGAGCATCCAGCCAAAAATGCTGGCGGCCGCCACGATGAACAGCACGGTGGCCGTGGTCTCCACGGTGTCCAGGCAGATTTTCACGAACATCTTGAAGTTGAGCGTGCGGTACCAAAAAAAGCCCAGCGCAATGGCCCAGACGCAAGCGGCAATTGCCCCTTCGGTGGGGGTGAACACGCCAGTCGTCATGCCGCCAATCAAAATCACGGGCGTCATGATGGGCAACACGGCCTGAAAATTGAAGAACTTGTCGGCCGCAAACAAAACGATCAGCGCCACAAACACCGTCATTTGCGGTGGTGTGCCCAGGGTGTTCACCAACCACCAAATGGCCAATGGCCAGCCCACCACGACAGCGGTTTCGGCCAAAGCCTTGATGACTTTGGGCCACTCGAATTTCACATCGGCACCCCAGCCGTTTTTGTGGGCGAAATAGGCCACCGTGAGCATCATGAGCAGCGCCATCAAGATGCCCGGCAAGATGCCCGCGAGGAACAAAGCACCCACCGACACATTGGCCATCATGCCGTAGATCACAAAAGGCAAGCTGGGCGGGATGATGGGACCCAGTGTGGCCGAAGCGGCCGTGACGCCCACGGCAAACTCGGTGCTGTAGCCATGGTCCTTCATGGCCTTGATTTCGATGGTCCCCAGACCGGCGGCGTCGGCAATGGCGGTGCCACTCATGCCCGCAAACACGACCGAGCCGACGACGTTGACGTGACCGAGTCCTCCTTTGAGCCAGCCCACCAAGGCCAGCGCATAGTTGTAAATGCGGTTGGTGATGCCGGCGTTGTTCATCAGGTTGCCCGCCAAGATGAAGAAGGGCACGGCCAGCAGCGGAAAGCTGTCGATGCCCGAGACCATGCGGTGGATCACCACAAATGGGGGTGAGCTTTCGGCAAACAACAGGTATATCAGCGACGCTCCTGCCATGGCAATGGCCACTGGAATACCACCGCTCATGAGGATGAGAAAAAGAATTTTCAGCATGGCGAACTTTCTATGGGCGTTTCAGCGGTCGGTCATTTCAGATTCGGGGCGTTGCAGCACGGTGTAGCCGCGTTGCCAATGCACTTTGGCGACCCACACAGCGCGCAGGCACATGGCGGCAAACCCAGCCATCACCACGCCATAGACGAGGTTCATGGGCAAGTCGATGATGGTCATCTTGTAGCTGCCCAGTTTTTCCATCATCTGTCCGGTGAGGACGGTGGCGGCTGCAAAGAAGGCGATGCGCATCACATCGACCACCACGCCCATGAAGCGGCCCAGCCAGTCGGGCATGAATCGAAAGAAAAAGTCCACTTGGATGTGGTTGTTTTTGGCCACACCAATCGTCGCGCCCGTGAACACCGTGGCAATGAGCAAATAGCGTGCAATCTCCTCGGTCCAAGAGGCCGAGTTGTTCATCACATAGCGTGTGAAAAATTGGTAAAACACCGTGAGGCCCAGAGTCCAAAAGAAAACCAGTGCCACCCAGGCTTCGATCGGGGTGCCCGACAGATCCACTTCGTCGTCGGTGGCGTGAAACTGGCCATCGTCGCCCATGACTTTGGGCATGGCGTCGAGGTCGGGGAGGTTGCTCATGGCGTGTCCTTGGGGTCGAGAGGTCGCCCATCTGCCGCAGACCGAACGGCGTCAGTCCGGTCTGCGGGTGGGCCAGGGTTGCAGGCGAATGCGTCCAGCGCCAAGCCAGACGCGAGAGCACTTTACTTGGCGGCCTGGATCTTGTCGAAATCAGACTGCGTGAAGCCCATCGAAGTCAGGGGGGCGTTTTTCAGGACGGCATCTTGGAACGACTTGCGGTCCACCTGCACGATTTGCAGGCCTTTCTTCTTGAACTCGTCGACCAACTCCGCTTCACGTGCCTTGATCTTGGCGGTGGCGCGCACAGCGGCTTCTTGAGTCACTTCGGTGAACATTTTCTTTTCAGCATCGCTGAGCTTGTTCCACAGATGGGGTGCAATTTGTGTGGTCAAACCGTCGACGATGTGGCCCGTCAGCATGATGGCTTTTTGCACCTCATAGAACTTTTTGGCTTCGATGGTGGTCAGCGGGTTTTCCTGGGCCTCTACCGTGCCGTTTTGCAGGGCCAGATAGACCTCGGCAAATGCAATGGGCGTGGGGTTGGCGCCGCACGATTTGGGTGTGGCGGTGTAGGCGGGAACATCGGGCACGCGGATCTTGATGCCCTTCATGCCGGCACAGTTGGTGAACGGCTTTTGGGCCGTGGTGTGCCGGGCGCCGTAGTAGGTGTAGGCCGTGACCTGGATGCCTGTTTTGGCCCGAAACTCGTTGACCATCTCCTGGAACACCGCACTCTTGGAATAAGCGATCAGGTGGTCGCCATCGCGGAAGATGAAGGGGTAGTAGGCGATGCCAAAGCGAGGGTAGGTGCGGGCTGCAAACGAGGGGCCGCTGATGATCATGTCCACCGTGCCCAGCGTCAGGCCTTGGTTGATGTCGGTTTCTTTGCCCAAAGTGGATGCGGGGAAGACTTGGATGTCGTACTTGCCGTTGCTGCGTTTTTTGATCTCGTCGGCTGCCCACACCGATTCGGTGTGGTACGGCTCCGATGTCTCGTAGACGTGGGCCCACTTGATTTTTTGTTGGGCTTGCACCGCGGTGCTGCCCAGCACCGTCATGGCGCCCACGGCAAAGGCGCCGACGGTGGCCAGGGTTTTCAGGGTCATTCGTTTGCTCATCTCTGTCTCCTTTTTGGTTTGGAAAATGCTGACGCGGAAAAATTGCATGCCCTTCGCATGGCGCTAGCGGGCAGGCGCGCGGCGCCAGCTCGCGCTGTATCTTTTGTGGGCTTGTTTCAGGTGCTTGTGCATGGCTTTGCGTGCGGCGCTGGCGTCGTGCGCCTCAATGGCCAGCAAGACGTGTTGGTGTTCTGCGATGGCGGCTTGCCACGACGCGGGGTGCTCAAAATAGTCGCCCAGTCGCTCAAACAAGGGGCCGTTGCGGGCTTGCCAATAGCGCTGCACGGTGTCGAGCAGCACGCTGTTGCCGCAGGCTTGGGCAATGGCTTCGTGGAAAGCTTCGTCGCCCTCGCGTGGCACTTGATCGCGAGCGGCTTCGAGCTTCATTTGCTGCAAGCCTGTTTTGATGGCTTTGAGGTCGGATTTTTGTGCGTGGGTGGCGGCCAATGCGGCCACTTCGGCCTCGACCAGTAAGCGGGCGCTCATCACTTCCAGTGGGCCCCAGTCGGCAGGGGTGTCCGCATCCGGTGCGGGTGTGACGGGGGGCGTGCTGCGCGCTTCAAGGCGTTGCACATAAATACCTGAGCCAGTCCGCACTTCGATCATGCCTTCCACCTCCAGGGCAATCAATGCTTCGCGCACCGAGGGGCGACTCACGCCCAATTGCACGGCCAAGTCACGCTCGGCGGGTAAACGCGAACCCAGTGCAAATTCGCCCGTCACCATCAGTTGCCGAAGTTGTTCGGCAATCTGTCGGTACAAGCGTTGCGGGGCCACGGTGTGCAAGGGCATGGGGTGATCAGGGATAACGTGAATTGGACAAGTGGTCAGACCAGTTGCACAATCATCACACGTCCAGTTTTCAGCGGTCAAGCTTTTTTAGCCCCGCATAAACCCTCATTCCACACACGCCATTTGCATGTCTTCAGTCACCATTGAACGCGTGAGCCTTCGGCAAGTCAATTTGCCACCCAAAGTCTTGCGCACCGACGCCATCCAGTCTTTTGTGACGCAAGAAACCGTGCTGCTCACGCTGCATTGCAGCGACGGGATCGAGGCCACGGGCTACGCCTACACCATTGGGACGGGGGGGTCGTCGGTGGTTGCGCTGCTCAAAGACCACTTGGCGCCCCGTCTCATCGGGCGCAAGCCCGTGTTGGTTGAAGCGATCTGGAAAGATTTGTTTTTTCACACCCACGCCACCGCTGTGGGAGCGATGACCAGTTTGGCATTGGCCTGTGTGGACACCGCTTTGTGGGACTGGCGCGCGCAAAGCCAGGGTTTGCCGCTTTGGCAATTGTTGGGTGGGGCGCAGGCGCGTGTGCCGCTCTACACCACCGAAGGCGGCTGGCTCCATTTGTCACCCGAGGCCTTGGTGGACCAAACCTTGGAGGCGCAGTCTCAGGGTTTCAAGGGTGCCAAGATCAAGATTGGCCGACCCCATGTGAGCGAGGATGTGGCCCGTCTGAGTGCCGTGCGCGATGCGGTGGGGCCGGGCTTCGACTTGATGACCGATGCCAACCAGGGCTTCAACCGTGCCGAGGCCGTGCGACGTGCCCGGGCTTTCGATGGACTGGGTCTGGCGTGGATGGAAGAGCCTTTGCCTGCCGAAGATGTTTCGGGTCATCGCCAGTTGCGCGAGCACACCACCATTCCTGTGGCCGTGGGCGAGTCCATGTACCACCCCATGCAGTTCCGCGAATATCTGGAGCAGGGCGCGTGTTCTGTGGTGCAGCCCGATGTGTCGCGCATTGGCGGCATCACGCCTTGGATCAAGACCGCACACTTGGCCGAAACCTTCGATGTGGCGGTGTGCCCGCACTTTTTGATGGAGTTGCATGTGAGCCTGTGCGCGGCCGTGCCCAACGCCACCTGGGTCGAATACATTCCGCAGCTCGACGACATCACCACCTCGCGCATGCAAGTTCAAGACGGCTTTGCCATCCCACCCACCGCGCCTGGCTTGGGCATTGCCTGGGATTGGGCGGCCATTGCAAGCCAACAAATCACCCATCTGGAGATCCAAACCCCATGAGACTCAAAGGAAAAATCGCGCTGGTCACCGCCGCTGGCCAAGGCATTGGCCAAGCGGCCGCATTGGCCATGGCCGCAGAAGGCGCGACGGTTTATGCGACCGATGTGAATGCCGAGCTGCTCAAGTCGTATGAAGGCGTGGCCCATGTGCACACGGCCGTGCTGAACGTGCTGGACAAGTCGGCCATCGCCGCCCAGGTGGCCAGTCTGCCGCGCATCGACATCTTGTTCAATTGCGCGGGTTTTGTGCACAACGGCAACATCGAATTGGCCACCGACGAGGAGTGGGAATTTGCCTTCAACCTGAACGTGCGTTCGCAGTTTTGGATGATCCAGGCGGCCATTCCCAAAATGGTGGCGCAGTTCGCACAGGACGGGCGCGGCGCCAGCATCATCAACATGGCCAGCGTGTGCTCCAGTGTCAAGGGCTTGCCCAACCGCTTCATCTATGGCACCAGCAAGGCGGCCGTGATCGGTTTGACCAAAAGCGTGGCCGCCGACTATGTGCGCCAAGGTGTGCGTTGCAATGCGATTTGCCCCGGCACCGTGGACACACCGTCCTTGCAAGACCGCATCAACAGTTATGCCGATCCGGTGCAGGCCCGCAAAGACTTCATCAACCGCCAGCCCATGGGACGTTTGGCGCAGGCGCACGAGATCGCGCCCATCGTCACCTTCCTCGCTTCTGACGAATCCATCTTCGCCACGGGCAATGCCTACATGGTGGACGGTGGCATGACCATTTGAATTTCAGAAAGATGCTCATGAATTTGTTGGACATGAAAGGCCGTCATGCGGTCATCACCGGCGGCGCGACCGGTTTGGGACTGGCCATTGCGCAGCGCATGTTGGCCTCGGGCGCACGTGTCACGATTTGGGACCGCGATGCGGCTGGCATGGCCAAAGCGGCAGAGCAGCTGCGGCAAGGCCAGCTGGGCGCGGTGGTCAACTCGGTGCAGGTGGATGTGACCGAGCACGCTTCGGTGGTGAAGGCCACGGCGCAAACCACGGCACTGGCGCAGGTGGATGTGTTGGTCAACAGTGCCGGCATCACCGGGCCCAACGTCAAAGTTTGGGACTATCCGGTCGACGCTTGGAAACAGGTGTTCGATGTGAACGTGAACGGCCTGTTCCATTGCTGCCGTGAACTCAGCGCCCACATGAAAGCCCGCAATTACGGGCGCATCGTCAACATCGCCTCCGTTGCAGGCAAAGACGGCAACCCCAACGCCAGCGCTTACAGCGCAAGCAAGGCGGCCGTCATCGGTCTCACCAAGTCCTTGGGCAAAGAGCTGGCCGACACCGGTGTGCGCGTCAACTGTGTCACCCCGGCGGCTGTGAAGACGGCGATTTTTGATCAAATGACGCCCGAGCACATCCAGTTCATGCTCTCCAAAATTCCAATGGCCCGCTTTGGCGAGCCCGAAGAAGTGGCGGCCATGGTGACTTGGCTGAGCACCGAAGAATGTTCCTTCTCCACCGGCGCGGTCTTTGACTTGTCCGGCGGCCGCTCCACTTATTGATTCATTTGAAAACTGAAAGGCAACCATGAAACTCGTTCGTTATGGCCAACCCGGCAAAGAGAAACCCGGCCTGATCGACGCTGAAGGCCGCTTGCGCGACTTGAGCGGCGTGGTCAAAGACATCTCGCCCGACCAACTGAACGACAAGGCCTTGGCCAAACTGGCGAAAGTCAAAACTGACAAGCTGCCCCTGGTGCGTGGCAAAAAGCGTTTTGGCACGCCCATCTCTTACACCAGCAAGTTCATCGCCATCGGCCTGAACTACGCGGACCACGCGGCTGAATCGGGCATGCCCATTCCGGCCGAACCCATTGTGTTCACCAAAGCCATTTCCTGCATCCAGGGTGCCAACGACGACGTGATGCTGCCCAAGGGTTCCAAGAAAACCGATTGGGAAGTCGAATTGGGCATCGTGATCGGAACGCGCACACGCTATGTCACGCAAAAAGACGCCCTGAACCATGTGGCTGGTTACTGTGTGATCAACGATGTGAGCGAGCGCGAGTACCAACTCGAGCGCGGTGCCACGTGGGACAAGGGCAAGGGTTGCGACACCTTCGGCCCCGTAGGCCCTTGGTTGGTGACGCGTGACGAAGTGCCCAACCCACAAGCCTTGGGCATGTGGCTGGACGTGAACGGCGTGCGTTTTCAGACCGGCAATACCAAAACCATGATCTTTGGCGTGGCCAAGTTGGTCAGCTATGTGAGCCAGTTCATGACGCTCGAGCCCGGTGACATCATCACCACGGGCACACCCCCTGGCGTGGGCATGGGTGTCAAGGTGGACGGCAAGCCAGCCCCAGTGTTCTTGAAGCGCGGTGATGTGATGCGTTTGGGCATCGACGGTTTGGGTGAGCAAACCCAGAAGGTTGTCGCTTTCAAGGCCTGATGCACGGTCTTTGAACAAGGCCATGTCGGGGCTGAATGTCAGCCCCGACGCCATGGCACCCCCCTGATTTACCCTGACATGGGCAGGGTTTGTGGGACAGGGTCCGGTTTTGGTGCAAAATAGAACGGTCGTTCTTTTTTAAAATGCCCCATGACCGATCGTGTCCCCTCTTCCAAAGCTGAAAGTTCACCCGCTGCTGAGCCGGGTAAACGGCTGCTGATCAAAGGTCAGCAAACCAAAGCGGTGATCATCGATGCCGCTTTGGGCTTGGCCTCGCAAATTGGTTTGGAGGGGCTGTCCATTGGCGCCGTGGCCGAAGTCACGGGCATGAGCAAGTCGGGCGTCTTTGCCCACTTTGGTTCACGAGAAGAGTTGCAAATTTCGGTGATCCGTGAATACCACGATCGCTTTGAGTCCAGTGTGTTTTACCCCGCCATGCAAAAAAACCGGGGCGTGCCGCGCTTGCAAGCGATGTTTGACAACTGGATGGTGCAGACTTCCGCCGAGATCGATTCGGGCTGCATCTACATCAGTGGTGCGGTGGAGTTTGACGACCGCAGCGGCCCCGTGCGCGATGCCTTGGCCTCGTCGGTGGCCACATGGCAGACGGCCTTGCGCCGAGCCGTGGAGTTGGCGCAAGCAGAAGGTCAACTCATTCGCGAGGCCGATGCCCACCAAATTGCCTTTGAAATCCATGGCCTGATTTTGGCGCTGCACTACGAAGCCCGATTCTTGCGCAACCCCGCGGCCACTGACCACGCCCGTCGGGGTTTTGCACACATCTTGGCCCGCTATGCGGTCAAGACTTGACCGCTTTCACCATTCACCCCTCGTTCAAAGGAGACTTTCATGCCCGTCTACAACCCCCCCCTTCGTGACATGCAGTTCGTCTTGCACGAATTGCTCAACGTGAGCAGCGAACTCAAAGCCTTGCCCAAGCATGCCGAGACCGATGCTGACACCATCAATGCGGTGCTTGAAGAGGGCGGCAAGTTCGCGGCTGAAGTGGTGTTCCCCATCAACATCTCGGGCGATGCGCAAGGCTGTCAACTCAACCGCGACACACACGATGTCCGAGCGCCCGATGGCTTCAAAGAAGCTTATGCGCAGTACGTGGCCGGCGGCTGGCCATCGCTCAGCTGCGATCCCGACTACGGTGGGCAAGGTTTGCCCTTTGTGGTCAACCAGTGTTTTTATGAAATGCTCAACTCCTCGAACCAGGCCTGGACCATGTACCCGGGCTTGAGTCACGGTGCTTACGAGTGCCTGCACGCGCACGGCACGGCCGAGCAAAAAGCCCTGTACCTGCCCAAGCTCACCAGTGGCGAGTGGACCGGCACCATGTGCCTGACCGAGCCGCATTGCGGCACCGACTTGGGGCTCTTGCGCACCAAAGCCGAGCCACAGGCCGACGGCACTTACCGCATCAGCGGCCAAAAGATTTTCATCAGCGCAGGCGAGCACGATTTGGCGCCCAACATCGTGCACCTGGTGTTGGCCCGTTTGCCCGACGCGCCTCCCGGCAGCAAAGGCATCAGCCTCTTTCTCGTGCCCAAATTCAAGGTGGCCAGCGACGGCAGCATGGGCGAGCGCAACGGCATTTATTGCGGGGGTCTGGAGCACAAAATGGGCATCCACGGCAACGCGACTTGCCAGATGGTGCTGGACGAGGCGGTGGGCACTTTGGTGGGGCAGCCCAACAAAGGTTTGGCGGCCATGTTTGTGATGATGAACGCTGCCCGCTTGGGCGTCGGCAACCAGTCGCTGGGCTTGACCGAAGTGGCTTACCAAAATGCGCTGGCTTATGCCAAAGACCGCGTGCAAATGCGTTCACTCACAGGGGTGAAAGCGCCCGGCAAACCCGCAGACCCGATCATCGTCCACCCCGATGTGCGCCGCATGCTCATGACTGCCAAGGCCTATGCCGAAGGCGGTCGCGCCCTGGCTTGCTACTGCGCCTTGCTGCTGGACAAAGAACTCCATCACCCTGACGAGGCCGTTCGGGCCGAAGCCGCCGAAGTCGTGGCGCTGCTCACGCCCATCGTCAAGGCCTTCACCACCGACAACGCCTGGGAAGCCACATCGGCCTGCCAACAGGTCTTTGGCGGACACGGCTACATCAAGGAGTGGGGCATGGAGCAATTCGTGCGCGATGCCCGCATCAACATGATCTACGAAGGCACCAACACCATCCAGTCGCTCGATTTGCTGGGCCGCAAGGTGTTGGGCAACCAGGGGGCCACGCTCAAAAAATTTGGCAAGCTGGTCGAGCAACTGGTCAAGGCCGAGATGGCCAACGAGGCCATGGGCGAGTTCATCAAGCCGCTGGCCGATCTGGGTCAGAAGCTCACGCAGCTGACCGGCGAAGTGGGCATGAAAGCCATGAGCAATGCCGACGAAGTGGGCGCCGCTGCGGTCGACTACTTGCGTGTGGTGGGCCACTTGGTGCTGGGGTACTTCTGGGCCCGCTCGGCCCAGATTGCGCTGGCCAAATTGGCACAAGCCGAAGAAGAGGCCCAACGCCCCGATCCGTTTTACCAAGCCAAGCTGCAGACCGCGCGTTTCTACTTCACCCGCCTGATGCCTGAGACCTCCACCCTGATGCGCCGCATCCGCGCGGGCAGCGAGGTGCTGATGGACACCGATGCCGCGCTGGCCTGAATCCCAACTGTCAACCAAGGAAGAACCGCATGATCAAAGCCGCACTGATCCTGAGCACTGGCCTGCTGAGCCTGGCCGCCCATGCCCAAATGACCCCGGTGGGCCTTTGGCGCAGCATCGACGACGAGAGCAAGCAGCCCAAAGCTGAAATTCGCATCACCCAGACGGCCGCGGGCACCTTGTCTGGTGTGGTGGAGCGTTCCTTGCTCACCACGCCCAGCCCCGAGACCAACTGCACCTTGTGCACCGACGACCGAAAAGACAAGCCCAAAATTGGCATGGAAATCATCCGAGGGGGTCAACAAAGTGACGGCAAAGCCGTGTGGGAGGGTGGGAAAATCCTGGATCCCGAAAATGGCAAAAACTACAGCCTGCGCTTGACGCCGATAGACGGTGGCAAAAAGCTCGAAGTCCGGGGTTTCATTGGCGCGCCGATTTTGGGCCGCACGCAAACCTGGATCCGTGTTCAGTAAACCCACGGGCCCTGCCAGGGCCCACCACAAGGACCTCTTTCCATGTCTGACATCCTGACCCACACCGACGCTGGGGTGATGACCATCACCTTCAACCGCCTGGACAAAAAAAACTCCATCACCTCTGACATGTACGCCGCGATGGCCGATGCGGTGGCCCAGGCCGCGACCGATTCAGCCGTTCGGGTGGTGGTGTTTCAGGGCCATGAGAGCATTTTCAGCGCGGGCAACGACATTGGTGACTTTCTGAACCAGCCGCCCAGCACGCAAGCCTCGCCCGTGTTCCGTTTTTTGCGCGCTATCGCCACATTTGAAAAGCCTTTGCTGGCTGCTGTGGCCGGGCCTGCGGTGGGCATCGGCACCACCATGCTGTTCCATTGCGATCTGGTCTATGCCGGTGACAACGCCGCGTTCTCCATGCCGTTTGTCAATTTGGGCTTGTGCCCCGAGGCTGCTTCCAGCTGGCTGGCACCGCGCATGTTTGGTTACCACCGGGCAGCCGAAGCGTTGTTGATGGGCGAGGCATTTTTTGCCGAAGCGGCGCTCGAGGTGGGGTTGGTCAACCGTGTCGTGCCGCCCACCGAGGTCAACGGCTATGCCCAAGCCCAAGCGCGCAAATTGGCAGCCAAGCCCTTGAGCTCACTGATCGCCACCAAGCGGCTCATGAAGGGCGGCGATCAGCAGGCGGTGTTGCAAAAGATGGACGAAGAGGGTCAGAGTTTCGGCCGCATGCTGCGCGAGCCCGCTGCCAAGGAGGCCTTTGGCGCTTTCATGGAAAAACGCAAACCCGATTTTTCCAAACTGTGAAGCTGGGGGGGCTGCGGCTGTGGGTTCTTCCCTAAAATCAACCGCATGCCCCATCCATTGCCAATGCCCGTCGTTCTGGAGCCCGAGTACATCGAAGGTTTCCGCCAGATCTACGAAGAAAAAATAGTGTTCAACAAAACCTTGGGCTTGAAGCTCGTCAAGGTCACGCCTGAAGGCGTGCAGGCCCGCATCGACATGCGGCCTGAATTGGTTGGACATTTTGCTTACAACCGCATTCACGGTGGCGTCATCAGCGCGGTGCTGGACGCCATCGGCAGTGCCGCCGTGATGGCAGCGCTGGCGGCCAAACACATGGACGAGCCGCCTGTGAAGCGTCTGGAGCGCTTTGCCAAACTGGGCACCATCGATTTGCGGGTGGATTACCTGCGCCCCGGCATTGGCGAGCACTTCACCATCACCGCCACGGCTTTGCGCGTGGGTTCGCGTGTCGGCTCATCCCGCATGGAGTTTTGCGGGCCAGATGGCACCTTGATGTCGACGGGCGCAGCCGCGTACATTGTCTCCTGAGGGCGCAGATCAATCGGCTGGCACAGGTCTGGGCTTGCCTTGATCGTCCACCGCCACATAGGTCAGGTTCGCTTCGGTGACCTTGATGTACTGGCCCTGCAGTTGAAAGCGTTCGGCAAAGACTTCGACTTTGACGGTGACCGAGGTGCGGCCCACGCGCACGATGCGCGAAAAAAACGACAAGATGTCACCCACCTTGACGGCCTGCTTGAAAATGAACTCGTTCACCGCCACGGTGACCATGCGCCCCCGCACGCGCCGGGCGGGCAACACCGCACCGGCCAAGTCGACTTGCGCCATGACCCAGCCACCAAAGATGTCGCCGCTGGCATTGCAGTCGGCCGGCATGGGGATGACCTTGAGCACCAGCTCTTGGTCGGTGGGCAAAGACACGGCTTGGGGGTGTGGGGTGTCAGACATGGGCACAATCGGTGGTTGATATCAAAAACCGGATTGTCCTCTATGCGCCACCATGGCGAAACCGCTCCAACCGCTGCTGCCCCCGATCAGTCTGCAAGACAGGCTGCACAGCCCCCTGCGGGCGGTGACTGGCAAACCTTGTCTCGTCTGTTGCCTTATTTGTGGCAATACAAATGGCGTGTGCTCATCGCGCTGGGCCTCATGCTGGGGGCCAAGCTGGCCAACGTGAGCGTGCCCTTGTTGCTCAAGGAGTTGGTGGACGCCATGAGCCTCAAGCCGGGCGACCCGCAAGCCGTGCTGGTGGTGCCGGTGGCCTTGCTGGTGGGGTATGGCGCTTTGCGTTTGCTCACTTCGGCCTTCACCGAGTTGCGCGAGTTGGTCTTCGCCAAAGCCACGCAAGGGGCCTCGCGCAGCATCGCCTTGCAAACTTTCGAGCATTTGCACGCCCTGAGTCTGCGCTTTCACCTGGCGCGGCAGACCGGAGGCATGACGCGTGACATCGAGCGCGGGGTGCGCGGCATTGAGTCTTTGATCTCGTACTCGCTCTACAGCATCATCCCCACGCTGATCGAGGTGGCGTTGGTGCTGACCATTTTGGCTGTGAAGTTCGACGCCTGGTTTGCGGGCATCACGCTGCTGGCCTTGACGCTCTACATCTTCTTCACGGTGCGCATCACCGAGTGGCGCACCCAGTTTCGCAAACAGGCCAACGAGTTCGATTCCGCTGCCCATACCCGTGCCATTGACTCGCTGCTGAATTACGAAACCGTCAAGTATTTTGGCAATGAGCAGTTTGAGGCGGGTCGTTACGACGAAAGCCTGGAGCGTTTGCGCCTGGCGCGGCTCAAGGCGCAGACCACCTTGTCGGTGCTCAACACGGGGCAGCAGCTCATCATCGCCTCGGCCTTGGTGGCGATGCTGTGGCGTGCCACGGAGGGGGTGGTGGCTGGGCGCATGACGCTGGGTGATTTGGTGATGATCAACGCCTTCATGATCCAGCTCTACATCCCCCTGAACTTTTTGGGCGTGTTGTACCGCGAGATCAAGCAAAGCCTGACCGATTTGGACAAGATGTTCGTGCTGATGGACCGCGAGCGTGAAGTGGCCGATGTGCCCGGTGCCGCTGCGCTGGCCTTGCAAGGGGCGCCCGATGTGGTGTTTGACCGTGTGTCTTTTGCTTACGAGAGCGACCGTCCGATCCTGAAAGACATCAGCTTCACGATCCCTGCAGGCAAAACGGTGGCGGTGGTTGGGCCTTCGGGATCGGGCAAGTCCACCTTGGCGCGCTTGATGTTCCGTTTCTACGACGTGCAGCAAGGGTTCATCCGCATCGCTGGGCAGGACATTCGGCAGGTCACGCAAGCCAGCGTGCGTCAAGCCTTGGGCATCGTGCCGCAGGACACGGTGTTGTTCAATGACAGCGTGGCCTACAACATCGCTTATGGTCGTCCTGGTGCCAGTCAGGCTGAAATCGAAGGGGCTGCACGTTCGGCACGCATCCATGACTTCATTGCCTCTACCCCCAAAGGCTACCAAACCTCGGTGGGCGAGCGGGGTCTGAAGCTTTCCGGGGGCGAGAAGCAGCGCGTCGCCATTGCCCGGACCTTGCTCAAGGACCCACCGATTCTGGTGTTCGATGAAGCCACCTCGGCGCTGGACTCGGCCAATGAACGGGCCATTCAGGCCGAACTGGCCAGTGTGGCCCAAAACAAAACCACCTTGGTCATTGCCCACCGACTGTCCACCGTGGTCGATGCGCACGAGATTTTGGTGATGGAAGCGGGCGTGATCATCGAGCGCGGCAACCACGCCCAATTGCTGGCCCTCCAAGGCCGGTATGCCAGCATGTGGGCGCTGCAGCAATCGGCCGATTGAAGCGAACTTTGGCGAGCGCGCACCCATGGAAACCAAGTGGCTGGAAGACTTTGTGAGTTTGGCGGAAACCCACAGTTTCAGCCGTTCGGCGCAGTTGCGTCATGTCACGCAACCCGCTTTTTCCAGGCGCATTCAATCTTTGGAAGCTTGGGCGGGAACCGATTTGGTGGACCGCAGTTCTTACCCGACCCAGCTCACACCGGCCGGGCAGATCTTGTATGTGCAGGCTCTGGACGTTTTGCAGGCGCTGCACAACACCCGTGCCATGTTGCGCGAACGCGCTGCTGCGCCCTCCACCGGGTCAGGTGCCCCTTAGTCCCGCTGAATTCATGGCCATCGGGTCGTGAGCGGGGCTGTTTTTCGATCACAATCAAAGCCCTTGTCCATTCGGGCGCGTTTTGTGCTTACAACAAATGCGGGTTTGGCGAATGCATCATGATGGTGCGGCCCATAGGGCTTTGGGGTGCAGGGTGCCACCTAGGGAAGCTCCTAGTCGGTTCCACCTCAAATTTGGCATTTAATCAACGAGTGGCGTTTTGCCGCTCAAAATTGAAAAGAGGATACAGACGATGAAAAAACATGCACATACCGTGATCACTGCCGTTTTGGCCACAGCAGGCTTGATGGCTGGCACGTCGGCCATGGCTGGCAAAACTTTGGACCAGATCAAGCAGCGCGGACAAATCGTGTGCGGCGTCAACACCGGTCTGGCGGGTTTTTCAGCCGCCGACTCCAGTGGCAACTGGTCTGGTTTGGATGTGGACCACTGCCGTGCCTTGGCTGCGGCTGTGCTCAGCGACGCGACCAAAGTCAAGTATGTGCCTCTGACAGCGCAACAGCGTTTCACCGCTCTGCAATCGGGTGAAGTGGACGTGTTGGCTCGCAACACCACCAACACCTTGAACCGCGATGGTTCTTTGGGCCTGCACTTCATTGGCGCCAATTACTATGACGGCCAAGGCTTCATGGTCCCCAAAGGCAAAATCACCAGCGCCAAGCAACTCAAGGGTGCAACGGTCTGCGTGCAATCGGGCACCACCACCGAGAAAAACCTGACCGATTTTTCCCGTGCCAACAAACTGAACCTCAAGCCCGTGGTGTTTGAGAAAGTGGAAGCCGCCACGGGCGCTTACTTCTCTGGCCGTTGCCAAGCCTACACCACCGACGCATCGGGTCTCGCTTCGGTGCGCGCCAAAGAAGCCAAAGATCCAGCAGCCCACGTGGTGTTGCCCGACCTGATCTCCAAAGAGCCTCTGGGCCCCATGGTTCGCCGTGGTGACGACGAGTGGTTCGCCATCAACAAATGGGTGTTGGCTGGTTTGGTGGAAGCCGAAGAGTACGGCATCACCCAAGCCAACGTGGACCAGATGAAAACCAGCGACAACCCACAAGTGGGCCGTTTGTTGGGTGCCACTGAAGACTTGGGCAAGCACCTGGGTCTGGACAAAGAGTGGTTGGCCCGCGCCATCAAGACCACCGGTAACTACGGTGAAATGTTCGAGCGCAACGTCGGACCCAAGACGGCCATCAATTTGCCACGCGGTTTGAACAACCAGTGGAGCAAGGGCGGCTTGATGTACGCAGCGCCCCTGCGTTGATTTTCAGTCTCTCTTAAAGACTCTGGATACGCCCCTTCTTGGGGCGTATCTTTTGTAACCGTGGTTTTCTGCAGGCCGTTGACATGTCCCATTTTTCTATGATCGAGGCCAGGCCTTTGCCTGGCAAGAAAAGCCGATCCATTTCGTGGCGAAGTCGTGAAGGGCGATCGGTCATCTACCAGATCGTCGCGATTCTCTCAGCCCTGGCCTTGGTGGGTTTGCTGGTGCGCAACACGCTCACCAACATGCGTTTGCGTGGCATCCAAAGCGGCTACGACTTTTTGCTGCAGCCGTTTGGTTTTGACATCAGTGAAACGATGATCGCGTACGCGTCAAACAGCACGTACCTGGTGGCCTTTTTCATCGGCATGCTCAACACACTCAAAGTGGCTGTGATTGGCATTGTGCTGGCCACCTTGCTGGGCGTGCTGGTGGGGGTGGGGCGTTTTTCGACCAACTTTCTGGTGCGCAAGGTCTGCTACGCCTATGTGGAATTTTTTCGCAACGTGCCGGTTTACCTGCAATTGCTGATTTGGTATTTGGTCTTCACCGAAGCCTTGCCCGATTTCGACAAAGCCTGGAAGTTGGGGCATTTCTATTTGAGCAAAAACGGCGTTTCTTTCCCTTGGCCTGTCTGGGAGTTGGGGCAAACACTGGCCCTCATCGGGCTGGCCATGGGCTGCGCATTTGCGATTTTTTATCGCCGTCGGGCCAAGGCGCATTTTGACCAAACAGGCCATACCCGCCCGGTGTGGGCGTTGTCGTTGGCGGTCACCTTCGCGTTGATGCTCTTGGGCTGGTTGGCGGGAGGAGCCCCTGCCGAGTGGAATGTTCCCAAAATTGGCGATTTTCAGATCGAAGACGGCGGTGTGTTCAGCCCCGAGTTCATGGCGCTGCTGTGCGGTCTGGTGTTTTACACCGCCTCTTTCATTGCCGAAGTGGTTCGCTCGGGTATTGCTTCGGTGTCCTTGGGGCAGCACGAAGCTTCTGCTTCTTTGGGATTGAGCAAAAGCCAGTCCATGCGTTTGGTGGTGTTGCCTCAAGCCCTGCGGGTGATCATTCCCCCCTTGACCAGCCAGTACCTGAACCTGACGAAAAACTCTTCCTTGGCGGTGGCCATCGGCTACCCCGAATTGGTGTCGATCGCCAACACCACATTGAACCAAACAGGTCGCGCCATCGAGGCCTTGTCCATTGTGATGTTGGTGTACTTGACACTGTCCCTCATCACCTCGGCTCTCATGAACTGGTTCAACGCCAGTGCCGCCATTCAGGAGCGCTGACATGAGCATTGTTTTCAAATCGATAGAAGCCCGGCCAATGCCTGGCCGCACTTCAGGCCCTCTGGCTTGGTTGCGCACCAACCTGTTCTCCAGTGTGGGCAACACCATCTTGTCGCTGGTGTTGTTGACCCTCGGCGTGGTGGCGTTGGTGTCTTCGCTGGACTGGGCCGTGTTGCAGGCGGTCTTTGGCAATCAGTTGCAAGCTTGCAATGACATGCGCGGCGTCGGTGCTTGCTGGGGCGTGATCTCTGAAAAAGGCCGATTGATCGTGATGGGGCGTTACCCCGAAACCGAGCACTGGCGGCCGGTGATCGCCACAGCCCTGATGTTGGGCGTGGTGGTCCTCAGTTGCATGCCGCGGTTTTGGAACAAGGCCTTGCCGCTGGTTTGGCTGGTCATGCTCGCCGTGTATTTCGTGCTGATGAAAGGTGGATTGGGGGGGCTGACCCCTGTGGACACCGACCAGTGGGGCGGCTTGCCACTGACCGTCATGCTCACCGTGATCTCGATGACCTTGGCTTTCCCGTTGGCCATCTTTGTGGCGCTGGGCCGACGCTCCAACATGCCGGCCATCAAGACCTTGTGCACCTTGTATGTGGAGTTGGTGCGCGGTGTGCCGCTGATCACCGTCTTGTTCATGGCCTCGTTCATGCTGCCACTGTTCATGCCCGAGGGTGTGAAGATCGATGTGCTGGTGCGTGTGGTGGTGGGCATCACGCTGTTCTCAGGCGCGTACATGGCCGAAGTCATCCGTGGCGGCCTGCAAGCTTTGCCCAAAGGGCAGACCGAGGCGGCGGCCACCTTGGGCCTGAGCTACTGGCAGACCCAGCGCATGATTGTGTTGCCGCAGGCGTTGGCCACCGTGGTGCCGTCCATCATGAACACCTTCATCGGGCTGTTCAAAGACACCTCTTTGGTGACCATCGTTTCTTTGTATGAGCTGACCGGTGCCTTGGGTCTGGCGCTCAACTCGGATGCCGATTGGCGTCCATTCAAGATCGAAGCCTACCTCTTCATCACCTTCATTTATTTCGCGTTCTGCTTTGCCATGTCGCGCTACAGCCTGTGGATTGAAGAGCGCACGGCCGTGAGCAAAGTCCGTTGAACGAAAGACCCCTATGACCTCCAACGCTACCCCCCTGATCGAATTCAAAGGCGTGAACAAGTGGTATGCCAGCAATGGCTACCATGTGCTGCGCGATGTGAACCTGCAATTTGCCAAAGGCGAAAAAGTGGTCATCTGCGGCCCCTCAGGCTCGGGCAAATCCACCTTGATCCGCTGCATCAACGCCTTGGAGGAATACCAAGAAGGCACCCTGACCGTGGACGGCACGGTGTTGGGCGATGACCTCAAGGGCATTGACAAAGTGCGCCGTGAAGTCGGCATGGTGTTCCAGCAGTTCAACCTGTTCCCGCACCTGACCGTGTTGGAAAACCTGATTTTGTCGCCCACTTGGGTGGCCAAGATGCCCCGCAAAGAAGCGGTGGACAAAGCCATGGTGCAGCTCGAGCGCGTGCGCATTTCAGAGCACGCGCACAAGTACCCCTTGCAGTTGTCCGGCGGTCAGCAGCAGCGCGTGGCCATTGCCCGTGCGCTGTGCTTGACCCCCAAAATCATGCTTTTTGATGAGCCCACATCGGCGCTCGACCCCGAGATGATCAAGGAAGTGCTGGACGTGATGATCGAGTTGACCAGCCAGGGCATGACCATGCTGTGCGTGACGCATGAAATGGGCTTTGCCAAGGCCGTGGCTGACCGTGTGATCTTCATGGACCAAGGCCAGGTGGTCGAACAAGCGCCTCCGCAGCAGTTCTTTGACGCACCTCAGACCGACCGGGCACAAGACTTTTTGTCCAAGATCTTGGGGCACTTAGACAGTCCATTCAAACCTTCGCACAAGAGGCGGGGCAGAGGGTTGGGGCGACTTGGCGAGCCAAGCGAGTAGGAGCCCCGGCCCTCTGCCCCGCCTCTTGTTCCATGAGTTGCCTACCCACCTTGCCCATGACGCAGGTTTGAGACAATACGCCCCATGACCCAAGAACTCACCCTGACCCGCCCTGACGACTGGCATTTGCATGTGCGCGATGGCGCCGCCCTGAACGTGGTGGTGCCGCACACCGCCGCCCAATTTGGCCGCGCCATCATCATGCCCAACCTCAAGCCGCCGGTGACCACCGCCGAGCAGGCGCTGGCCTACAAGCAGCGCATTTTGTCCGCAGTGCCTGCGGACATGGCCTTTGAGCCGCTCATGACCCTGTACCTGACGGACAACCTGGCGCCGTCCGAAATTGCCCGTGCCAAGGCGGCGGGCGTGGTCGCCTGCAAGTTGTACCCGGCAGGGGCCACCACCAACAGCGATGCAGGGGTGACCGATCTGCGCAAGATCTACCCCGTGCTGGAAGCCATGCAGCGTGAAGGCGTGTTGCTCTTGGTTCACGGCGAAGTCACTTCATCGGACATCGACCTGTTTGACCGCGAGGCCGTGTTCATTGAGCAGCAACTCATCCCCCTGCGCCGCGATTTTCCGGGCCTGAAAATTGTGATGGAGCACATCACCACGAAAGAGGCTGCGCAATACGTGGCCAGTGGCGATGCGAATTTGGGCGCCACCATCACCGCACACCACCTGCTTTACAACCGCAACGCGCTGTTTTTGGGAGGCATGCGCCCGCATTACTACTGCTTGCCGGTGCTCAAGCGCGAGACGCACCGCTTGGCGCTGGTGCAAGCGGCCACCAGCGGTAACGCCCGTTTCTTTTTGGGCACCGACAGTGCGCCGCACCCCGCCCACCTCAAGGAGCACGCCAGTGGCTGCGCGGGTTGCTACACCGCGCACGCGGCCATCGAGATGTATGCCGAGGCCTTTGACCAAGCCGGTGCATTGGGCCGACTCGAAGCCTTCGCCAGTTTCAACGGCGCCGACTTTTACGGTCTGCCGCGCAACACCGGCACCATCACCTTGCGCCGGGAAAGCTGGACACCGCCAGAGAGCTTTGCGTTTGGCGAGGCCCAGCTCAAACCGCTGCGTTCTGGCGAAAGTCTGCCCTGGCAGATGGTGAGCCTCTGAGCCTGAGCGCGAACCTGAATGGGGCCGGGCGCAGCGGTGTCCCGGCATCTGCCCTGAGCGTGCCCGACATCGATTGGCAGGCCCCTTGGTTGGCCGACTGGCGCGCTGTGGGCGAACCCATCGCCCAGCAGGTGGCGGCGGGTTGTCCTCAGCCTCAAGCCCTCAACCAAACGCCGGCACCGGTGCCTGTGCGCTTTGTGCCGCAAGCCCACTTGCCCGAAGGCCAAGCCTACGAAGACTTCATTTTTTCCACCGGCCAGGTGCCCACGCGCGAGGGCTTGCATGATTTCTTCAACGCCCTGTGCTGGATGCACTTTCCGCGGGCCAAGAAACGTTTGAACCAATTGCAAGCGAGTGAGATCGCCCGTGCGGGCGTGGGCCAAGTGCGCGGCCCAGTGCGCGATGCCGCCACGGTGTTCGACGAAAACGCTTGGCTCATCCAGCCATCCGACGCGCTTTGGTCCGCGTTGACCGAGCACCGCTGGTCGCAGGCTTTGGTCGACCTGCGGGCCGAATGGGCGCACACCCGCTTGTGGGCCTTTGGCCATGCTGCGCTGGAAAAAGCCGTTCAGCCCTACAAATCGATCACCGTTCACCTGTGGCGGGTGCCGCAAGATGTGGCTGAGGCTGACCTGGACGCCTGGTTGGCGCAAGACCTGACGCCTGAAAAGCTGGCCGCTAAACCCTTCAGCCCCTTGCCGCTTTTGGGTGTGCCGGGCTGGTGGCCCGACAACGAAGACCCCGGGTTTTATGCCGATGCCAGCGTGTTTCGCCCGCGTCGCCGGCCGGCTAGCGCTGAAAAACCGTACGCCAATTCGGAAATCAGGCCACCGGCTTGATTTTGGACTCCGACACCCTAATATCCACCCCAACGTGCCCGCGTCTTTCGGGTGAAAGTGAAATTGAACATGAAACGCATTTTTCTTTTCGTCGTGACCAACCTGGCTGTGGTGCTGGTCTTGGGCGTCGTCGCCAACTTGCTGGGGGTCAATCGATTTCTGACATCCAATGGCTTGAACCTGGGCGCTTTGCTGGGTTTTGCGCTGATCATGGGCTTTGGCGGTGCCATCATTTCTTTGCTCATGAGCAAATGGATCGCCAAAATGTCTTCGGGCGTGAAAGTCATTGACCAGCCGGCCAATGCCGACGAGGCCTGGATCGTGAACACGGTGCGCAAATTGGCCGACCAAGCGGGCATAGGCATGCCCGAAGTCGGTATTTTTGAAGGCGACCCGAACGCATTTGCCACCGGCGCTTTCCGTGACTCAGCCTTGGTGGCCGTCTCCACAGGCTTGTTGCAAAACATGACCCATGAGGAAATCGAGGCCGTGCTCGCGCACGAAGTGGCACACATTGCCAACGGTGACATGGTCACCATGACCCTGATTCAGGGCGTGATGAACACCTTTGTGGTCTTCATCTCGCGCGTGGTGGGCTATGCCGTCGACAGTTTCCTGCGTAAAAACGACGAAGAAAACACCGGCCCCGGCATGGGTTACTACATCACGACCATCGTGATGGATATTCTGCTGGGCTTTGTCGCGGCGATCATCGTGGCCTGGTTCAGCCGTCAGCGCGAGTTCCGCGCCGATGCGAGTGCAGCCCAGTTGATGGGCCGCAAACAGCCCATGATCAACGCCTTGGCCCGTTTGGGTGGTGTGCACACCGCCGAGCTGCCCAAAAGCATGGCGGCCATGGGCATTGCCGGTGGCATTGGCCAGCTGTTCAGCACACACCCGCCGATTGAAGAGCGCATTGCAGCCCTGCAAAACAGCGCCCCATGATCTGGGCGTAACCCAAGCGACCTGATCAAGCGCTGACCCGGCCTAAGATGGCCGGGTGACTCACCTTCTTCGCCGTGGCTGCGCATGAAACCGCGCCAAGCCTTTTTCTCTCTTCCACGCTCTTGGCGGCTGGCGCAGCAGCGCAGCCGCCGAGTTTTTTCGTCCTGGCCCCTGGCCGTGCAAGGCATGGTCTGGATGGTGTTGGGCGGTTTTTTGTTTTCCCTGCTCAACACCATTGCGCGTGAACTGACGTTGCAGTTGGACGTTTACCAGTCGCAGTTCTTGCGCTATGTGTTTGGCCTGTTGGTGATCTTGCCTTGGGTTTGGCGTGATGGCTGGCGTGCCTACAGGCCTGTGAACAGGGTGGGGCAGTTCTGGCGCGGAGGGGTGCACACCCTGGGCTTGATCTTGTGGTTCACCGCTTTGCCCAAAATCCCCTTGGCCGACATGACCGCCATTGGCTTTACCGGGCCGATCTTCATCATGCTTGGCGCGGCCTGGTTCCTGGGCGAGCCGATGCGCAAAGACCGCTGGATCGCCGCCATCGTTGGTTTTGCTGGGGTGTTGGTGGTGGTTTTGCCGAAGATGTCTGGAGAGGGCGGTTGGTTCAACCTCGTCATGCTGGCCTCTGCCCCGGTGTTTGCGGCTTCTTTTCTCATCACCAAAGCCCTGACCCGGTATGAAAAACCGGGTGTCATCGTGCTGTGGCAAGCGCTGACGGTGTCTGTGCTGAGCCTGCCCATGGCCTTGCCCCATTGGCAAATGCCCACGCTCATGCAGTGGCTGGGTTTTGCCGCGACGGGAGTATTGGGCACGCTGGCCCATTACTGCCTCACGCGGGCTTTTGCTTTGTCCGACATTTCGGCCACCCAATCGCTGCGCTTTCTGGACCTGGTCTGGGCTTCGGTCTTGGGTTGGCTGGTGTTTGGCGATGTGCCCAGCCAATGGACGTGGGCGGGGGCCTTGGTCATTTTGGGCTCGACCGTTTGGATTGCCCGCAGGGAAAGCCGGAGAAAGGCTGTTGTGCCCGAGTGACGGGGTATATTGCTTCGCTCAACCGGGAGAACTGTGTGATCGACATTGAGCCATTGCGCTTTGCCTGGACCCGTGGCGGGCCTGACACCTTGGTGCTGGGCCGCTTGCATGTGGAGCGCGGCCAGACCGTGTTTTTGCACGGACCCAGTGGTTGCGGCAAAAGCACTTTGCTGGGCTTGTTGGCGGGGGTTTTGTTGCCCAGCCAAGGCCGAGTGGCTTTGCTGGGGCAGGATTGGGCGACTTTGAAGACGGGCCGGCGCGACGCTTTTCGGGCTGACCATGTGGGGGTGGTGTTTCAGCAGTTCAATGTGTTGCCCTATCTGAGCGTTTTGGACAATGTGACCTTGCCTTGCCGCTTTTCCAAGTTGCGCCGTGAGCGCTGCCAGCCCGCTGGGGGGCCCGAGTCTCAGGCCCAAAGGTGGTTGCAGCGCATGGCCTTGCCGGAGGTCCTGTGGCGCCGTCGCGCCGACACCTTGTCGGTGGGTCAGCAGCAGCGGGTGGCCGCCGCCCGCGCCTTGATGGGCCAGCCCGAGTTGATTTTGGCCGACGAGCCGACTTCGGCGCTGGATGCGCCCTTGCGCCAGGACTTCATGGACCTGCTGTTACAGGCCGCGCGCGACACGGGCAGCACTTTGGTGTGTGTGAGCCACGATCAACAGCAGGCCGCGCGCTTTGACGTGCAGTGGTCTTTGCCGGCCTTGATGCGGTCAGGGGCAGGTGCATGAACAGCTTGCTCCACATCGCCCGACAAAGCGCTTGGAACCGCCGCAGCACTTTGGTGTGGGTCGTGGTGTCGCTGGCGCTGGCCACCGCCTTGCTGTGGACGCTGGAGCGTTTGCGCCACGACATCCGAAGCAGTTTTGCACATTCGGTCAGTGGCGTTGACCTGATTGTGGGGGCCCGCAGCAGCCCGGTGCAGCTGATGCTGTTTTCGGTGTTCCACATCGGCAGCGTGCCGCAAAGCATGTCCATGGACAGCGTCCACCAACTGGCCCAGCACCGCTCGGTGTCCTGGGTGGTGCCGCTGAGTTTGGGGGATTCGCACCGGGGCTTCCCGGTGCTGGGCACCACGCCCGCGTTTTTTCAGCACTTTGCCTATGGCGACAAACAGCCGCTGGTCTTGCAGCATGGCACGGCGTTTGCGGACACGCTCGACGGCTTGTACGAGGCCGTGATCGGGGCCGAAGTGGCGCGCCAAATGGGTTATGACCTGGGCCAAAGCATCACTTTGGGTCACGGGCTGCATGACCATGACCACGAAGGCGAGGCCGCGGATGCGCATGCCGACAAGCCCTTCAAGGTGGTTGGCATTTTGGCCCCTACAGGCACGCCGATAGACCGCACGGTGCATGTGAGCCTGCAAGCGCTGGAGGCTTTGCACTTGGGCTGGGTGGGGGGCGCCAGCCTGCCGGGCGGTCAAATCCCGGCCGATCAGGCGCGCAAATTCAACCTGCAGCCCGAAGAAGTCACGGCCGCCCTGGTCGGCCTGAAAAGCCGGGCGGCGGCGTTCAATGTGCAGCGCTTTGTGAATTTGTACGAAGCCGAAGCGCTGATGGGCGTGATGCCCGGCGTGGCACTGGATGAGCTGTGGTCGGTATTGGGGGTGGGTGAAAACGCCTTGCTCGCGGTCTCGGCCCTGGTGGCCTTGGTGAGCGTGGTCTCGCTCATGGCGGTGGTGCTGGCGGGCCTGAATGAGCGCCGCCGCGAACTGGCTGTGCTGCGCGCCGTGGGGGCAGCGCCGCGCCATGTGCTGGGTCTGCTCACCCTCGAAGGGGTGTGGGTCACGGGTGCAGGGGTCTTGATGGGTGTGCTGTTGGCCCACGCCGGCATGGCCTTGGCCACACCCTGGCTGCAGCAGTCGCTGGGCATTGGCTTGCAACTGGCCTCGCCTTTGCCCACGCAATGGGCTTTGGCTTGCACGGTATGGTTGGCCGGTTTGTTGGCCAGTTTGGGGCCAGCTTGGCGGGCTTATCGTTTGTCTTTGGCCGATGGCTTGTCGCCACGGGTATGAACCAAAAGGATCCGGGATGAAGCGGCGCAACGTGGTGAAGTGGGGGTTGTGTGCTGGGGGCCTTGGGCTCATGGGCCAGGCTGTGGCTCAAAGTGTGCGTGACACGGTGCGCGACACCGTGCCACAGGTCCAGCCCGCTTTGTCGGGCGAAGGCCCGCCGCCTGGTGCGAGCCTGCCTGGTCAGACGCGCACCATCGGTTGGGAACAGTTGATTCCCCCTGGCTGGGACCCTTACAAAGACCTCAAAGCACTCAACCTGGACAAGCTCAAGGACAACGACCCCAGGGCCGAGGAGGCCCTGAAAAAAATGCGCAAGATGTGGGACAACGCGCCCATCAACCCGCTGATCTTGGGGCAAAGCGTGCGCTTGCCTGGTTTCATGGTGCCGCTGGAGGACCTGCCCGAAGGCAGCAAGGAGTTTTTGCTCGTGCCCTACTTTGGCGCTTGCGTGCATTCGCCGCCGCCGCCTGCCAACCAGATCGTGCATGTGGTGCTCAACAAACCCACCAAGCGCTTTCGTCTGATGGACACCTTGTGGGTCTCTGGCCCTTTGAGCGCCACCCCAACCGACTCGCACATGGGGGTGTCTGGTTACAGGATTGAGGCCAAGTCGGTGACGCCCTTTGTCGATAAAAAGTGAGGGCTCAGTCCGGGTTGGAAACGCCAGACACCACATGCCCGGATGGCACATGCCGCGCAGCCGATTCAATGTGACCGGTTTGGTCGTCAAAGAAAAAGTCTGGCTCGAACTCGCGCAAAAATTCGCCCTTGGGCAAGCCACCCAAGAACATGGCTTCGTCCACCTCGATGTTCCAGTCCATGAGCGTGCGGATGGCGCGCTCATGGGCCGGGGCGCTGCGGGCGGTCACCAGTGCGGTGCGAATCCGCATGGCGGGTGTGCCTTCTTGCTGCAAGCGGTGCAAGGCCGCCAGCAAGGGTTTGAATGGACCCGCCAACAAAGGTTGCCCGGCCTTGTCGCGCTCATGGGCTTGAAACGCTGACAGCCCCTCGGCCTGAAACACACGCTCTGCCTCGTCAGAAAACAGCACCGCGTCGCCGTCGAAAGCAATGCGCACCTCGTGGGGGTGTGCCGCTGAAGCCAGTGCGGAATGCGGGTACACCTGCGCGGCGGGCACACCCGCACCCAATGCGGCACGCACGTCCGACAAGTGGGTGGATAAAAACAAGTTGGCGTTCAGCGGTTTCAGGTATCGCCAAGGGGGTTGTCCGCGTGTGAAACTGCCGCGCTGGATGGGCAGCTCGTAATGCTGCGCCGAGCGAAACACGCGCATGCCCGAGACCGGGTCATTGCGCGAGAGGATGACCACTTCGACCCGTTGCGCATCGGCATCGTTGAAAGCGAGCAGCTTGCGCACCAGCGAAAAAGCCACGCCGGGCTTGGCGGGCGCTTCGAGCCGTTCGAGCTGCAACTTCATATAAGCCCGGTCGTCGCCTTGCTCAAAGAGGCGGTTCTCTTCTTCAAAGTCGAACAGGGCGCGAGAAGATATCGCGACGACGAGTTGGCCTTCAAGGGATGCGGGCATGCTTGCTCCTGAGGCCTATTTGACCCATTGGTTCAGTTCCATGATGGGCATCAGCACGGCCAGCACGATCAACATGACCAGACCGCCCATGCCCACGATCAACAAGGGCTCGAGCACCGTGGCCAGGGCCATGGCGCGGCGTTGTACCTCTGAAGACAGCTGGGCTGCTGCCCGTTGCAACATCACGGGTAACTGGCCGGTTTGTTCGCCGAGCCGGGCAAACATGGACAGCAAACTCGGAAAGCGGGCATGTTGTGCGAGCGCCGTACCCAGCGGTGCGCCTTCGCGCACACGCACCAAGGCTTCCAGCGCATCGGCCCGCAAGGCTTGGTTGGACAGCGTATCGGCTGCGGCCTGCAATGCTTTGAGGATGGGTACACCAGCGGCGGTGAGCATGGCCAAGGTGGAGGCAAAACGGGCACTGTTGTAGCCACGGGCCAGACGACCCACCAGCGGCATGCGTAACCAAGCAGCGTCCCATTTCAAACGCAAGGCGGGTTGCTTCAAGGCCAAGCGCAAACTGAACGTGCCACCGACAACGCCCAACAGGACCAACCAGCCCCAATTGCGCACAAAGTCACTGAGGGCCAGCATGGCCACCGTGAGCATTGGCAAGGGCCGCTTGGTGCCCGCAAACACGCCGGCCACCTGCGGCACCACCGAGGTGACCAGAAAAATCACAATCGCCAGGGCCACCAAACTCACGATGGCCGGATACAAGGAGGCCGACAACAGTTTGGAGCGCAACACTTGCTGGTCTTCCAGGTCATTGGCCAGTTGGTTCAGCACATCGCCCAAATGGCCGCTTTCTTCGCCTGCGGCGATCACGGCGCGGTCAATCGCTGGAAACTCACCGGGGTGCAGCGCCAAGGCGCGGCCCAAGCTGCTGCCCGCGTTGACTTCGGCGCGGATGGCCGCCATGAGCTGGCGTTGCGACTCGTGCTCAGACTCTTCGGCCAAGGCCGAGAGGGCGCGTTCAATGGGCAAGCCGCTGCTGACCAAGCCGGCCAATTGGCGTGTCCAAATGCTGCGCTGGCTGGCATTGAATGCGCGTTGGGGGCTGAGCGGGCGTTGCCACCAAGGCCGACTGGCATCGGGCTGGGCCGCGCCGGCAGCGATGGCTTGCACCACCAAAGGGACCAAGGACTGTGCGCGCAGCTGCGTGCGTGCCGACTTCAGGCTGTCGGCCTCCACGATGCCTTTGCGCGTGGCGCCGTCGGCTTGCAGGGCTTCAAAGCGGTAGGCTGGCATGGGGGTCAGTCGCGCGTGACGCGCAGCAGTTCTTCGGCGCTGGTGAGGCCTGAGTCCACCAAACGTTGCCCGTCGTCACGCATCAGCACCATGCCTTGCTGCAAAGCGGTGGTGCGCAGTTCTGACTCGGCGGCGCGGTTGTGGATCTGGGCACGGATGTCGTCGCTGGCCACCAGCAATTCAAAAATACCGGTGCGCCCGGCGTAGCCGGTGTGGCCGCAGACTTCGCAACCAGCACCATGGCAGGCCTTGCAACGCTTGCGCACCAGCCTTTGGGCCAGCACGCCCAATAGCGAGGAGCTCAGCAAGAACGGCTCGACACCCATGTCGGTCAAGCGCGTCACGGCGCTGGCCGCATCGTTGGTGTGCAGCGTGGCCAGGACCAAGTGGCCGGTGAGGGACGCTTGGATGGCAATCTGTGCGGTTTCAAAATCACGGATTTCGCCGATCATGATCACGTCCGGGTCTTGCCTCAGGATGGCGCGCAAGGCCTTGGCAAAGCTCAGATCGATTTTGGCGTTGACTTGTGTTTGGCCAACGCCAGGCAACTCGTATTCGATCGGGTCTTCCACCGTCATGATGTTGTAGCGTGTGGCGTCCAGACGTTGCAGCGCCGCATACAGGCTGGTGGTTTTGCCGGAACCTGTGGGGCCCGTCACCAGCAAAATGCCGTGCGGCTGGGCGATCAGTTGGTCCACCTGCTGCAACACCCGCCCTTGCATGCCCACGGCTTCCAGGGTCAAACGCGCTTCACTTTTGTCCAAGAGCCGCAGCACAGCGCGTTCGCCGTGGGCACTGGGCAGGGTGGAGACACGCACATCCACCGCCCGGGTACCCAGGCGCAAGCTGATGCGTCCGTCTTGCGGCAGTCGTTTTTCGGCAATGTCCAGCTCGGCCATGATTTTCAGGCGCGAAATCAGCGCGGCGTGCAGGGCGCGGTTGGGTTGCACCACCTCGCGCAGCGTGCCATCGACCCGAAAGCGCACGCTGCTGTGGCGTTCATAGGGCTCGATGTGGATGTCGCTGGCGCCGTCGCGCGCCGCTTGCGTCAGCAAAGCGTTGAGCATGCGGATGATGGGCGCGTCGTCGCTGGCTTCCAGCAAGTCTTCCACCGCAGGCAGCTCTTGCATCATGCGCGACAAATCCGCGTCAGACTCGACCTCGCTGACCACGGCGGCAGCGGTGGACGAACTGTTGGCTTGTCCACCGGAATACGCTTGGTTGATGCGTTGCGCCATCTCACCCGATGCGATGGGCTGCATCGCAAGTCCTTGAGCGACAAACTTGCGCGTGACTTCGGACAGGGCCGAGCGGTCGCTGTCCTCGCTCCAGCACAGGGTCAGACGCTCTCCATCTTCCTCCAGCAGCAAGCGGCTGGCGCGGGCAAAAGCGTAGGGCAGGGGGTAGCGCATGGTCAGGATCAGGGTTGGCGGGGGGCGGGTGCAGCCATAGGCGGCATGACCGCTGAGCCTGGCAAAGGTAAGACTTCAGTGGCTGTGGGTTGGAAGCCTTGCTGGTTCTGGCGCATTTGCTCATACCGACCCATGGACAAAGCCTCGGTGGCCGCGCCATCGCGCACCACCACAGGCCGCAGAAACACCATGAGGTTGGTTTTTTTGCGGCTGCGCGCCTCTGACTTGAACAGGTTGCCAAACAGGGGCAGGTCGCCCAAGCCCGGCACTTTTTCTTGGCTGGTGCTGGTGTCGTCTTGCAGCAAGCCACCCAGAACAATGATGGATCCGTCATCCACCAACACATTGGTTTCAATGGAACGTTTGTTCGTGATCAGACCGTCTTTCGAGCCGACGGATTTGGCGTCGACGTTGCTCACTTCCTGGTAGACCTGCATTTTGATGGTGCCGCTTTCACTGATTTGAGGCTTCACGCGCAGTGTCAAGCCCACATCCTTGCGTTCGATGGTGGTGAATGGGTTGGTGGTTCCGGCAGCGGCAGCAGCGTAGGAGCCGGTCACGAAGGGCACGTTCTGGCCAATCACGATCTTGGCTTCCTCATTGTCCAGGGTCAGCAAGTTGGGGGTGGACAACACGTTGGCATCGCCGTTGGACTGTAAAAACCGGGCCAGGGCCCCCAAGGCCAAAGCGCCGTTGCGTTTGCCGCCCAGAGCGACATTCAGA
This sequence comes from Limnohabitans sp. DCL3, assembly GCF_048019295.1. Classification (GTDB taxonomy): domain Bacteria; phylum Pseudomonadota; class Gammaproteobacteria; order Burkholderiales; family Burkholderiaceae_C; genus Limnohabitans_A. The sequence continues at coordinate 305,819 of NZ_CP171842.1, forward strand.
CCTGATGGCGCGGTAAAAGTGCCAGCCGCCGCACTGGCACCCAGTGCCAACAAATTGCTGGTATCACCCGTTTTGCTGCCAAAGTTGGTGCCCAGCAAGCCCACCAGGTTGCCACCCGTGCCCGTACCACTCATCCACTGCACACCAAATTCAGCCGCTTTGTCGGCGCTGACTTCGGCGATCAGGCTTTCCACAAACACCTGCGCACGGCGTTGGTCGAGCATGTCAATGACTGAGCGCAGTTGGCGGTATTGGGGCTCAGGCGCGGTGATGATCAAAGCATTGGTGGCCGGGTCGGCCTGAATCTGTCCGCCTGTCGAGGGTTGTGCGCTGGCGCTGGCGCTGGCGGCTCCGGGGGCGTTGGGCGTTGGGTTGGGGGTCTGACCCGGTGTGCTCGCCGTGGCGTTATGGCCTTGGGCGGTCAATGCTGCACGCAAGGTCACGGCCAATTTGGTGGCATCGGCGTTTTTCAAATACACCACATGGATGTTGCCACTGGCCGCGCCTGCGCCCGTGGCGTTGGGTTGGTCCAATTGATCAGCCAGGGCGCGTGTGAGGGCCAAACGCGCTGGGTTGGCCGCCCGCACGATCAAGGAGTTGGTGCGGGTTTCTGCCAGCACCGTGGTTTTGAAGCCGTTGTCGGTTTGACCTGTCGCAGCGGGTGCACCGGCAGCAGCACCCGAATCGATCAGGCGTTGCAGCATGGGTGCCAAATCCACCGCGATGCCGTGTTTCAGGCGAATGATTTCCACACCCGTGGCGTTGGCCATGTCCAGGGCCGCGATGATGCGGGCCAAGCGTTGCAAGTTGTCGCTGTAGTCGGTGATGACCAGGGCATTCGTGCCGGGGTTCACGTTGATGGTGTTGTTCGGGCTGATGAGCGGTCGCAGCACCGGCACCAGGTTGTTGGCGTTTTCGTGGTTGAGCTTGAAAATCTGCGTCACGATTTGGCCACTGCTGGCCGGCACGGCACCTGCCGAAACGGCGCTGCTTTGGAGTTTGGCTTCGGCCTCTGGCACAACGGTGTAGAGGCCAGCCGACTCGACCAGTGCAAAGCCTTGGGTTCTGAGTTGGGCGGCAAACAACCGCAGCGCTTGTGCGGGTGGTACGGCCACAGTGCTGGACAAGGTCATGCTGCCTTTGACTCGGGGGTCGACCACCACATTGTGTCCCGACAGGGTGGCCACAGTGCGTGCCACGGCTTCAATTTCGGCATTGACAAAATTCAGCGTCACGGGCTCTTTGGCCTTGCTGGATTTGGTGCTGCCGGTTTGGGCCATGGCCATGGGGACGCAGCAAGCCAGGGCCATGGCCACGGCTGAAAGGCGTGAGGCGGTCAAAAAGTGAGGCGTTTGCATGGCTTATCCCAAAGAAAGCAGGCTTTTGCCGCCTTGGCGGCGGCCGATGATGTTGAGTAAATTGTTCAAGGGGCTTTCGCTGCCTTCTTCGGCGCTGGCTTCGCCGGTAAATCGCCATCGGGCCCCTACCCATTGTCCTTGACCGGTCAATAACAAGGGCCCTTTTTCTGAGCTCAGTTGCAGGCTCGGGGTGGGGGTGCCTTCTGGGGTGCCACGCACGTGCAGCAGATAGGTGCCGATGGGTTGGAGGGTGCTCAGGCGAGACGATAAATTTTGCAATCGCAACTCGGCTTGGCCTTGCATCTGGATGCGGCCTTGTGCCCAGTGCAGTTGCAAGGCCTGGGTGCGCAGCTGCAGTTGGCCTTCGGGTTGCAAGGTGTTCCAAGGCGCGCCCAGGCCGCTGAGCAGCGCTGCCGGCCAGATGGCGGTGTGGTCACTCAGTTGGGCATGCCATCTGGCCCAGCCGGCTTGAATTTGCAAAGAGGCCGCCTCGGTCATGCAACAGTTGGCTTGCCACGCGATGTGCAGGCCATCCCAGCGCGGTGTGATCTGCCACTGCAAACGGCCGGGCAAGGCCTGAGCGTCGCGGCTTTGAGCGCCACCCGTCAACACCACGCGTGCCGAGCCCGACCACAACGTACCACGGGCATCGTGCCACTGCACTTGGCCCTGGCTGGCTTGCGCAAGACCCCAGGCCAACCAACGCGCAGGGGCCCAGATCCCCCAAGCCAAGACCAAGCCGAGCAAGGCCCCACACCAAGCTGCGGCCCAGGTCGCACGTGCAACGCGGTTGCTCATGGCAGTCGCAACAGCATGGTGCCGCGCAACACAGGGCTGGATTTGGCGGCGTTGTCGACAGCACCGGCCGCAACACTGGGCTGCAGTTGGGCTTGGATGGGCATGGCCAGGGCGCGTTCGCGCGCCAGGCCGAGCCAACGGGCCAAGGCTTCAGGCGGTGCAGCGCTCAGGTTCAAGGTGGCGCGTTCGCCTTGCATGATGATCTGGGCACCCGGCCCCAGATCGCTCAGGTTGTTCTCCAGCCATTGGATCGACTCGTTGCGGCTGATCGGGTTGGGCTTTTGCAGGCTTTGGGCTTGGGCTTGCAACTCCAGCATGGTCTGACTTTGCGCGTCCAGCATCGCTTGCCGTGCAGGGGCTTGCTGCCAAGTGCGCCAAGCCGGCTCCATGGCCAGAGACCACAAGGCGCCCAACACCAACAGGCCAGCGGCCCAGCGCAAGAGCCGCTGCTCCCGTGGTGGGCGTTGTGCCCAAGCATGTTGTAAAGCAGCCCGCAAGGGCTTGTGGGACCTGTTGGCTTTCATGGTTTGGCCTGCCCAGTGGAGGCGACGGTCATGACCCAGGCATCGCCTTCGGCTTGCCATCGGTAGCCGCGTTTTTGCAGGGCCTGTTGCAGGGTCTGTTGTTCAACAGGGCTGATTTTGAAGTTTTGCAGTCGCAACTGACCAGGCTGGTAAATCCATTGACCTGCAGACGCAAGGCCTGAAGGCATGGCTTGGCCGAGGTGGCCCAGCATGGATTCCAGGTCGCTTGCACTGAGTTGACCCGAGGACTGGCGCAGCCGCTCGACTTCTCTGGCCATTTGCACGGGGGCATCGACCACCACCTGAGTTTTCGGAAACGTATCGCGCAGGATTTGGCCCCAACGCTGTTGTTGGTTTTGCCAATCGGAGCGGGTTTTCCAGGCCCAGGCGTTGAGCCCCAAGAGTTGCCCTGCCAACAAGGCCCACACCCCCCAACGCACGGGACGCCATGCAGGACTGTGCCAAAACGTGCTGGCGGTACGTTGCCAGATTTTCATTTGGCGCGATCGGGCATTGACCTTGAAGTCAAACTGCGCCAGGTCCCAGTCGGCCCCCGCAGCGGCCAACCAGTGTTGGCCCGAGGGGATCAAGCGCGCCGGTGTGTCCAACAACGCACTGGCCCAGGCCACGGCGGCAGGCTCGGCTTGCAGCTGAAGGCTTTGTCGGTCAGCTTCAGAAAGCGCCAGATTTTGGCCTTGTGAGATCAGGCCCTGTGTCGGATGCCCCCAAACGCCACGTTCGGGGTGGGTCATCCACAACCATCCCGATTCGGCTTCGCCCAAAGCGGTCATCTGCACCGTTGGAGCTGAGGCTTGGTCTGAACCCGGATGGAACTCAGGCACGATGCGGTTGACTTGGAGACCGGCTTGCTCCAGCGCCTGAAGGTGGTTGCTGAGCCATTCACGCGCGCACACCACCACCCAAGGCCGTCCCGTGTCTTTCCAGCCCGGTTGTAAAGCCATGTGCAATTGGGCAGGCTCGTCGAGCAGGCGATCTTCCAACAGGCCTTGTAAGGCGCTTTGCAGTCGGGCCATTTGTTTGTGGAGTCCTGGCGGCATGTCAACCCGGTGCCAAGACAGCGCCGATGCGGGCAGCAGCACCACCACCTCAGTTTGCCGATCTGCGGCGGGCAAGAGCTTGGCTGCAGCCCACTTCAGGGGCATGGGTTTCGCATCCGCGCTGGCCTGGACCACCACGTGCGGATAAGTCAGGCTGGGGCCAGCATGGCCAAGCGGCAATTGAATGATCAGGGTGCGCATGTTCAGATCATTGTAGAGGGGTGCTGTGGCGTTGTTGGGGGTTCTGGACGCGCCACACCATGCTCACTTGGGTGCCTTGCCGCCGAACCAATGTGCGCTCTTCTTGCACCACGTTGTCAATGCGCATGCGGCCAGTGATTTCGAAGTAATGGCTCTGAATGCTGTGTTGCTTGTCGTCCAACTGGCGTCCCGCAGCGCCCAGCGCTTGTCGTGCGGCATCCAGGCTGACCCAGTGCCCGCGTTGACGCAGGTTCACCGCTTGCCGCGCAGAGGCCAAGTCCAAGCCCGGTAGGCTGGCCGACAACACCTCGGCCGAGGCGGTGTTCAGGTTCACAGGCGTGGCTTCGGGCAAGCAGGTGATGTGGGCTGACAAGGCGAGCAAGCTGCGGGGACTCAGGCCCAGCCAGACCAGTTGTGCGCTGTACTGCGGCAACAAAGGGGCGTTGGCTGCAGCACTTTGGGGCTTGGTTTTCCCCTCTGTGTTGGCTTGCCAGGCGGCTTGCAATTGTTCCGCCATGGCTTGCAGCTCGCTCTTGGGCAGGTTCAGCCGATCAAACAATGCCCCAAAACGGGCCAGCATTTTGGGGGAGACTTTGCCGTCTTCAATCAGGTTCATCACGTTCATGCGCGATTGCGCATCCGTGATCTGACCCGATAAAAAAACTTCCGCATCGCCTTCGCGCCATTGCTGGTCTTGCGACAAAAAGGTCGACAACTTGGACTCTTGCACAGGCAAGGCCCAAGGTTCACCCCAATGGTCAACGCCTGCCCCCTGCGCTGAAGCTGCATCCTCGCGCAAAATCAAGCGGGCCCAATCCAGCGCACCGGTCATCATCCAGTTGGTTTGGCTGCGGCCGCGTTCTGCGATTTCAATTTCGACTTGCCGCCACTGTTGCCACAAGGCTGCACTGGCCAAGGTGGCCACCAGCGCCACGGTGAGCATGGCCAAGAGCAAGGCCGCGCCGCGCTGGTGTTGGGCAGGGGCGCGGTCAAAACTGGGCTTCATGACGGTGCCCCCGTCAAAGTGGGGCGCACCCAATCCATGCTGAGCACCCCTGCGCCTGCGGGGCCAGGGGGCAAAGTCAACACCAAGCGCACGCCATCAGGGGGCGTGCCTGGGCTGGCGGGGTTGTTGCCCGCCGTCACGGCATCGCTGGACAAGGGATTGGTCCAGCTGCCGCCGCGGTGCACAAACAATTGCCAGCCTGCCAAGGGGTGAATATGCACCTGTCCTTGGCGTGTGGCGTCGCTGGGGGTCTGGCCCCACTGTTGTGACAACACCCAAGCGTTTTGCCAGTCTCGTTTTTGCGTCAGCGGTGGCGATTGCCAGCGTTGCCAATCGCCACCGCCGGGCCGACCAGGGTCGCGACGCCAAGTCCACGCCACCACCTGCACGCTGGCTTTTGCACCAGTGCTGGAGGGCGGCTCTTGTGCCGTTCGGCGCGTCAAGCGCAGCACTTGGCCGTCCCAGTCCCAGCTGGGGGTGCCGGGCAATTGGGCCAGTTGGTCAAGGTCTGTTTGCCACTGGGCCAAACCTGCTTGCAATGTCCGGATTTCGTCTGCGCGCGACTGCAGACCGCTTTGGGTGCGCAGCATACCGTCCAGGCCACGCCAAGCCATCAACGCCATCAAGGCCATCACGCTGATGGCCACCAGCACCTCGATGAGTGTGAAGCCGCGAGGCCCGTGTTGAGGGTCGGCCATCAGTTGCGCCCCATCACGGTCGAGACTTGCAGCACAGGCGCACCTTGGTCAAGCACGCGCGCATCGACCCGTCGGAAGTTGGGGTTGGGCGTGGGGCGCACCGACACATCGACCTGAAGGCTGCGCCCGGCTTGCTGGCACTCGACGCTGCGGTTGCCTGTATCGGGCAATTGCCTGCGCAGCCGCAAGGCAATGAGTTCGTTGTCTGCGCAGATTTGCCCCAGCATGCTCAAGGTCTGCCGATCGGCATTGCGACTGAGTGAGCCCGTAGCCTTTAGTCCTGCCATCAAGGCCACAGCCGTGATGCTGAGCGCCACCAACACCTCGATGAGTGTGAAGCCGCGTTGCTTCATGGCCGTGTCACCTCGGGCGAGTTTTGCACCTTGAAAGGGCGCAAGCCGTCGGTGACCACCCACACTTGACGCTCGGGACGGGTGGCGCTGGACAAGGCGATCGCCTGAGGTGCGATCAAGGGCTCAGGTCCCAAGGTCACGCTCACTTGGGACGCCACCCGCGTGCTGTCGACCAGCCAGTGGCTGGGCAAACCAGGAGGGGGTAAGCCTTCAAACACAAAAGCTTGAGCCGCCCCTCTGGGCATGGACCGCCAAACCACGGGGGTGCCATTGGCGCGGGATTGCGCACGGCCGGTTTCCAACAACGTGGCCAGGCGTTCAGCGTCCCTTTCCAGGGCACTTTCAGCGCTGCCCTGCAGCGAAAAACTCACGCCCGCCGAGGCCACCGCGATCAAGGCCACCACCATCAGCAACTCCAGCAGCGTGAAGCCGCTGACCTGAGCTCGCGGGCTTTTATTGCCAGCTGCCAACGTCCGCATTGTTGCCCTCACCCCCGGCTTGCCCGTCAGCGCCGAAGGACAAGACATCCACCTCACCTTTGATGCCCGGGTTCATGTATTGGTAGGGACGGCCCCAAGGGTCATTGGGCAATTTGTCGAGGTAAGGCTTCCAGTTGCCCGGCACAGGCTCTGCGGTGGGTTTGAGCGTGAGGGCGTTCAGGCCCTGCTCAGCGGTGGGAAAGCGCTGGTTGTCGAGTTTGTAGAGCTTGAGTGCCTGCATCAGGTTGCCGACATCGGTGCGGGCAGCGGTGATGCGGGCATCGTCTGCCCGGCCCAACACATTGGGCACGATCAGAGCGGCCAGCACACCAATGATGGCCAACACCACCATCAGCTCAATCAGGGTAAAACCTTTTTGGCGACGAGATTTGCTTATCGATTTTGTGGTCATGCTGTCCATCATAATCGCCAGATGTTGGAAATTTCATGGCAGCGCCCTTCCGTCAAGACCGTTTTGCCGCTGGCCACAGCAGCAGTGTGGGCGCTGGCTGCTGCAGGCATCGCGTTTTGGGTGTTGCACATGCCCAACTCGGATGTCGCCAGCCGGGGGGTGCCCCCTGTCGCAAACCCACAGCCCGCAGCCCCCTTAGACGCTGCCATGGCCAAAGCGCTCGGTCAGGTGTCTGTTGGGCCAAGCCCCGCACCGGTGGTGGCCAGCAGCGCCCTCAAGTTGCTCGGCGTCATGGCCAGCCCCTCCGGCCGCGGCAGTGCCTTGATCGCCGTCGATGGCCAGCCTGCCCAAGCGTATCGGGTCGGTCAAACTGTCCAAGAAGGCTGGACACTCGTGTCCTTGACCGCCCGCCAAGCCCACCTGAAGTCCGCAACTGCCGAGCTCTTGCTCGACCTGCCTGCTGAAAACAAGCCCTGATCGCAATTTTGGTACTTTTGTCGCCTAGGGTAAGTACGCCCATCAAATCTTTCTAGAAAATGATTTTATTGTTCATAATGAACTGAACAGTATTTTCTTTGCCTGAAGGGTTTTTATGTTGAAGCAAACGATGAGGTTGTTGTTGCTGCCTGCGGCTGCGGCAGTTTTGGTGGCTTGTGGTGGGGGAGGGGGAGGTGGTGTCAGTACTTTCTCTATCGGTGGAACTGCTGCGACTGGGGCTCCCATTGCAAATGCCAAGGTTTATATCGTTGACAGTGATGGCAGAGTTCCAACAGGACAGGATGAATCTGCAGGCATAGCACTCGTTACCACAGATGCCAATGGTCAATATGCATTGACAAGTACCATGTTGAATGGCCTGAGTGGGCCCTTCATGGTGCGTGTTGTGGGTCAGATGTTGACCGAATCGGGCGATATGGGCCCAGCAGTTTTTCACGCAGTCACGGCCGGCCCAGCCTCAGGTGCTGCAGCCACGGTTAACGTGACGCCATTGACGGAAGCGCACGCCGCCTTGACATTGGGTGCACAACCCTCCTTGGCGTATGGCAGCTCCTCAGCCATGCAGGCGGTAACAAGCACACGACTGGCTGAAGCCAACACAACGCTGGTGAGCGCGTTGTCAAGCGTGGCTGATTTCAGCGCCAACCCCAATTTTGTTTCAGACCCGTTGGATGCCACGCCAGGCGCTGCCAATACAGGTAACGCTCGCAAGCACGATGCCACTTTGGATCAGTTGTCTGTCTCTGTTTCCAACGGCAAAATCATTTTGGCTGACAGAAATCAAGATGAATCCAATTTCGGAAGCGGTCCCCGTGTTGAGATCTTGGCCAGCGCTCGCACAGTGGCGACACCAGCAGGAGCCATCTCTGCAAAAACAACCCCTTTGGATTTGGATCGTGTCAAGGCATTTGCACAGCGCTTCACCTCCCAATTGGCAATCCGCTGCGATGTAGAAGTTGAGCCCACAGTACCTACGGCGGGTGAGTGCGATGGCGTCACAAACGCCACGAACAACATCTTCCATGTCAACTTTAAAGACAAAGGCATGACGTCCTGGCGTTGGGTGCGTGGATGGTTGGCGGACGCTTTCGAAACAACAGATTTGACAGGCGTTTCTGTATCGGTGATTTCTTCGGCACTGGGTTCATTTTTGGCGGACGACAATCAACGCGTTTACCGAGTTTTGCTCAAGTTCTCAAAGGGTACAGATGTGGTGATGCGCCAAATTTTGGTGGCCGATGATGGCATCAACGTCAGGGCCTACGGCAACCAGAAAAACTTTTTCTTTTACATGGCGCCTCGTTTCAACTACAAGGCGGATGCCAGCGGGCAATACCCTTACTACCCCAAATACGAGCAAGGCGTTTCGATGATGCTCAAACCATGGTTTGGGGGGCAAAATGACGTGATTTTTGGGGCGCACGTCACGGGTGCAGGATTGCCATCTGTACGCCAAGCCAGTGGTACCACAGTCAATGGGTTGACGGGTGGAACAGACGTCAACCGAAATGGTTTGTCTGCAGGTGTCGAGGTATTTGACCGCCGCACATTTGGTTGCTCAGCTTACGCCATAGACCCATCGGTTTATGTTGAAAGAAACCAAGCGACATGGACTGGGACACCAGGCGCCAATGATGTCCATCGCTGGAGACCAGATTCAACCACATGCAATCCTTTGTTTGACTTCTTGCGCTACGACGTTCAACGAGACAATAGTTATGTGTTGCCCAGAAAAGGTGATGTGTACACAGTCACGTTGTATCTTGATGCCTCGAAGTTCAGTTCGGTACCACCCGGCGCAAGCTCAGCTGTGATTCGTAAAAACAGCGATGGTGTGACTAAATTGGTCTACCCTTTCACATTCAACTACACCTTGGCAGCCGATGCTTTTGCATTGCCTGATGGCAACTTCAACCCCAGCACCTTTGGCTTTCCGGGTGTGTCCAACGAAACCAGGGCTAATTTGGCCCAGTTGGAAGTGGGACAAGATTTGGCCATTTCATGGAGCCGTAACAAAACCACATTGGCTGATGGTGCTGTTTTTGGCAGCTTCTATGCGGGCCGATACATGAGCAGTTACGACCAGTGGGGAACTTATCAGAGGAAGGCTAACTTCACATACGATGACAATAGTTCAAGTAAAGATTACGATGTTTCCATCCCCGGTCAGTTCTCAGTACTTGAACCCAATGCGGGTAATTGTGGTTTGGTCAGCACTTCCAAATATCGCGGAGGCACTATTGTGACTTCAGCCTTCACTTCATCAAACCCCCCAGTAGCGACAACGTGTGGTGCGGGAAACGCTAGCCAGTATTTCAATCAGAGAGTTCGCAAGCAATATGTTTCTGATCGTGGTCGTCTGGTTGCAACCAGCGATAAATCACAAATATTGCGATTCAGCGACCTGATCAGTCGTGAAAAGGACGGTAATTTAAATTTCTGCTCTGCTTACAAGGGTTTCGTAAGGTCACGTCAGGCATATGTTCAGTTGAGTGATGTTAGTGGGCGACAGTTGATGGAGATGCGTGAAGTATGGTGGGATTACCCAAACAAAACCGTCTACCCTTATCCCGGCAATTCGGTGTCAGATCGACCTAATCAGGACACCGACCCGCTGTTCTTGGCCAATACTTCGGATGGCAAGTTGGGCTACACCGGAGAGCGGGGCTTTGTACACCCTGTGCAGGCCAAGCAGGGAACCCAGTGCGTTCCTAAGGTCTGGTAATTGGACAGATAACCACCACATTCCAACATGTGTGGTTGTTGAATGCTTATTGATCAGTCAAAAAATGGCCATCGCAAGATGGCCTTTTTTATGCCCGCAAAAACAAACGATAAACCGGGTTGTTCGTCTCTTCCGCATACGGATACCCCAGCGTTTTGAGGAACTTTTCAAAAGCTTTGTCGTCCTTGGGGGGCACCTGCAGGCCCACCAAAATGCGGCCGTAGTCGGCGCCTTGGTTGCGGTAATGGAACAGACTGATGTTCCAGCCCGGGCGCATCAGGCTCAAGAATTTCAGCAAGGCGCCGGGGCGCTCGGGAAACTCAAAGCGCAACAGGCGTTCGTCTTGTGACAGGGCCGAGTGCCCGCCCACCATGTGGCGGATGTGCTCTTTGGCCAGTTCGTCGTGTGTCAGGTCGATCGCCTTGAACTTTTGCTGGTTGAATTTGGCCGAGATTTTGCTGCTCTCGCCTTTGCCCTGCGTGCTCAGGCCTAAAAACACATGGGCCCGGTCCGAGTCGCTCATGCGGTAGTTGAACTCTGTCACATTGCGTGGGCCGCCGGGCAGGCTGCCGATGAGTTCTAAAAAGCGTTTGAAGCTGCCGCGCTCTTCGGGAATGGTCACGGCAAACAGCGCTTCTTTTTCTTCACCCACGTCGGCACGTTCGGCCACAAAGCGCAGGCGGTCAAAGTTCATATTGGCACCGCACAAAATGGCGGCGTACGTCTGGCCTTTGGTTTTGTGCGTGGCCACATACTGTTTGATGGCGGCCACGGCCAACGCGCCCGCAGGCTCGACGATGGAGCGCGTGTCCACAAACACGTCTTTGATGGCTGCGCACACCGCATCGGTGTCCACCGTCATGTACTCGTCCACCAAATTGCTGGCCACGCGGAAGGTTTCTTCGCCCACCAGTTTCACGGCTGTGCCGTCTGAAAACAAACCCACATCGGTCAACGTCAGGCGTTTTTTGGCGGCCACCGACTGCATCATGGCGTTCGAGTCGTTCATTTGCACGCCGATCACCTTCACGTCCGGGCGCACGGCTTTGATGTAGTTGGCCACGCCGCTGATCAAGCCGCCGCCGCCAATGGCCACAAACACCGCATCGAGCGGGCCTTGGTGCTGGCTCAGCATTTCCATGGCGATGGTACCTTGCCCTGCGATCACGTCCGGGTCATCAAAGGGGTGCACAAAAGTCAGCCCTTGCTTTTTTTGCAAAGTCAGCGCGTGGTTGTAGGCGTCGGAATAGCTGTCACCGAACAACACCACATCGCCACCAAAACCTTTGACCGCGTCAATCTTGACCTGAGGGGTGGTGGTGGGCATGACGATGATGGCGCGCGTGCCCAGACGACTGGCGCTGAGTGCTACGCCTTGGGCATGGTTGCCGGCCGAGGCGCAGATCACACCTTTTTTCAGTTGCGTGGGCGTCAGGTGCGCCATTTTGTTGTAAGCCCCACGCAGCTTGAAACTGTGCACGGGTTGTTGGTCTTCACGCTTCAACAGCACTTGGTTCCCTAGGCGCTGCGACAGATTTTTAGCCGTTTCCAGTGCCGATTCGGTCGCTACGTCATACACCTTGGCATTCAAGATCTTGATCAGGTAGTCGGCTGGTTTGAGGTGAGAAGTGGTCATGTGAGCGGTGTCGGTGGTCCAAGCAGAGGGCTTTGGGTTTTGATCATAGCGTGCGAGTGCTGCACTTTTGATTCAAACCGAAGGGGGTCAAGTGATCACCCCAGAGCGGATCACGCTCCGTTTGAGATCGTTTCAACGCGTTGCGGCCAAAAAAAATGCCCCAAGCCTTGCGGCTTGGGGCAAATCCACCTTTTCAGAGGGTGGAGGAGACAATCAGCGCATGCAAAAAAGCACGCTTGTTCGCAATTGTACGTGGTTTTTGCTGCGACGCAACAAAAAACGGTGTGAACGGTCTCAAGGCCTCGAGTTGACCAGGTCTTGGATGTCTCTCTCGTAAGCGCGTAAACGGCGAGTGGCCTGTTGCCGCTGCTCGGGAGAGGCGGCGTTGTGCAATTGGGCCAAGTTCTCGCACGCACGTTGCGACAGGCTTTGCACCACGGCGCGCTGCTCAGCTTCAGGTGGCTTCAGCCAGCGCTGCCAAACACCCCAAAGTTGGGCTTGTGCTTCGGTTTGTGACAGTTTGTTTTGGCTGATGCCCTGCAAGGCGGACAGCAAATCTTGTTGTCTGCGTTGGCGGTCTTGCCTGCCCCACTCGGCTGTCCAGGGTGACTGCGCCAATTGGGCTTTGACCAAGCTGATTTGGGCAGCTGTCAACTCGCCATAAAAAGAGCGGTAGCGCTCGAGTGTTTTGTCCAGACGACGCTCCAGGCGTTCGCTGGCACTGCCCAGCAGCCATTCTTTTTCCCATTCTTCGTTTTGTCTCTCCCAGCGCCGTGCGATGTGGCTCAGTTGGCGGGGACCCAGAGCCATGGCGACAGGGGCGGCCTGTGCCACAGCCTCTCGCATCAGGACGTCCAGTCGAATTTGTACCTCCGCCCAGACCCGGCAGACTTGCTCAGTTTGGACGGGACCTGCGGACAAGGCTTGAACGCGTTGCAACAGATCGGCATAGGCGGGTAACTCCTCGCTGCGGTGCCATTGGTGAAGCTGTTCAAGGGCCTGTTTGGTCGTGGTCGTCTGGCTGGCGTTGAACGACACCGTGCTGTCCAGCCACCAATAAGACAAGGTGGGCAGTTGCTGATAGCCCAGCTTGATGGCGCTGCAGCCTTGCAGGACTAGGAGCGCCATGAGGGTTAACCAGAAGCGCATCAAAGTGTGCCCTGAAAGACCAGACGCCACCGGACCAATGAGCCCGTATCGCCTAACAGTTGGTCTTTCACATGGAGTGTCCAAATGCCGCGGGTTGTGAGCGTGGGGAAGACGGTGGGCAAAAGGTCTATTCTTTGCAATTTTTCCCCATCAGAGCCGCAATCCGTACCGCTGGTGTTCCAATCTGCGGGTGGATTGAGTGTCAACGCCCCAAGGCCTGTTGGCGGGGTGATGGTCCAGGCCAAATCTGAGGTTTTGGGGTGTTTCAAGCAGACTTCCAGCGTTGCCGTTGAAACTGTTCGCAAGTTGCAATTTTGGTTATCCCATCGCACCGATATGCCCGTCTCGTTGTTGTCCGGAATGGTGCTGCCCGATGTCGCCGGGTGGGCAGCCCACAAGAGGTTGGAGTCGCACGTCTCAGAGGTGGTCTGTTGTGCAGTAGCGGGTGAGGGCGCACCTCCACCACCGCCACAACTGGCCAACAGCGTGGTCAGGGCAAGCAAGATACAGGTCCAAAAAGTGGGTGGCATGCAATTGTCCGTAAATTGGGTCTGCGGGCCCCAGTTGTGGGCTATGAGTTTTGTGGGTGGCCAAGCCAGTCCAGAATGTGTTCATTGTCTACCGTTTGCCAAATCCTCCGGTGGACCCGCCCATCGTTCGCGGTCAAGTGGGCGGAGTCTGGCGATAATTCCAATCTGAGCACTGATCCGCACTTGGGGCAGTCAAAGAAAGAAAACCATGAGTCTAAATGCCCCGCTACCTGTCGATGTTGTCGTGATGGCCGCTGGCAAAGGCACCCGCATGAAAAGCCGATTGCCCAAAGTGCTGCAGCGCTTGGCGGGTGTCCCGCTGGTGCAGCATGTGCTCAATACTGCGGCGCAGCTGAACGCCCGCTCTGCGGTGGTCATCACCGGGCATGGCGCTGACCAAGTGGAGCCTTTGGTGCTGGCCCCGGGCCAATCCTTGACGGTGCAATGCGTGCGCCAAGAGCCGCAGCTGGGCACCGGGCATGCTGTGCAGCAGGCCGTTCCTGCACTGGCCGATGATGGTGTGGTGGTGGTTTTGTCGGGCGATGTGCCGCTGACACAAGCCGACACGCTGCAAGCGCTGATCGCCCAATGCGGTGGCACAAAACTGGCGCTGCTGACCATCGACTTTGCCGACCCGTCAGGCTATGGTCGCATCGTTCGGCACGGTGAAGCGGTGCAAGCGATCGTTGAGCACAAAGACGCGAGCGAGGTCCAGCGGCAGATCCAGGAGGTCTACAGCGGCATCATGGCGGTGCCCGCCAAGCTGCTCAAAGCCTGGCTGGGTCGCATCGACAACCAGAACGCCCAAGGTGAGTATTACCTGACCGATGTGGTCAAGCTGGCCGTGGCCGATGGCGTGCCTGTGGTGGCGCACAAAATCACCGACGCACTGCAAGTCGCGGGCATCAACAGCCCCGTGCAACTGGCCGAGTTGGAGCGTGCTCATCAATTGCGCCAGGCCCATCGCCTGATGGAACAAGGCGTGCGCCTGAAAGACCCCGCCCGCTTCGACCTGCGCGGCCAGCTCGATTGCGCGCAAGATGTCGAGATCGACGTGAACTGCCTTTTTGAAGGCCAGGTGTCATTGGGCGAGGGCGTGCAAATCGGCGCGAACTGCGTGCTGGCCAACTGCACCATCGCCGCAGGCGCGGTGATCCACCCCTTCACCCACATCGACGGGGAAAAGCTCGGCGTTACCGTGGGCGAGGGCGCGCTGATCGGTCCCTTTGCCCGCCTGCGCCCAGGCGCACAGCTTGGCGCCGAGGTGCACATCGGTAACTTTGTGGAAGTCAAAAATTCCACCCTCGCCAAAGGCGCCAAGGCCAACCACTTGGCTTATCTGGGGGATGCCACCGTGGGTGAGCGCGTCAACTACGGCGCGGGCAGCATCACCGCCAACTACGACGGTGCCCACAAGCACCGTACCGTGATCGAGGCCGATGTGCACATCGGCAGCAACTGCGTGCTGGTGGCCCCGGTGACCATTGGCGCGGGCGGCACGGTGGGCGGTGGCTCCACCATCACCAAGAGCACCGAACCGGGCTCACTCAGCGTGGCCCGCGGCAAACAGATCAGCATTGCCCATTGGGCCCGACCCGTCAAAAAGCCCAAGCCCTGAGCCAGAGCTTGGGCGCTAAGCCGCAGGGGGATTCGGCAGCGGCCAGGTGGCGGTGAACTTGGCGCGCTTGGTGGCAAAAAAAGCTTTCACATTGCGCACGTTGGCATCTTGCGTGAACAGCGTTTGGCTGATGGTCAAATAGTGCGGCATGTCGCGGGCCTGAACCACCAGCATGAAGTCCGGTCCCGGCGACACACGCCAGCATTGCTGCACTGCAGCGTGTGCGACGGCGCGCGCCTCGAACAGGGCCATTTGTTCGCTGCCTTGGCGGTCCAGAGACACTTCTACCAGGGCTGTCAATCCATGGCCCAGTGTCTGGCCCAGTTGGTCACTGTTGAGCACGGCCACTTGTCGCTCGATCCAGCCGCCTTGCACCAAGCGTTTGACGCGGCGCAGGCATGTGGGCGGTGAAACGTGGACCTTCTCGGCCAGTGCCACATTGCTCAGGCTGGCGTCGTGCTGCAGGCTGTCGAGCAGTAGCAAGTCAATTGCATCAAGTTGAATTGATTCCATGATTTGAAGTTTATTGAAATAAAATTTCATTTACCGAATTGTGTGAAATTTTAAAATAAAAAAATAAAAAATTGATCTGAAATTTCGTTGATGTCATCCTAACATTCAGCAACTTCCCTGTTGTTGGAGATTGTTCATGTGTGGCATCGTCGGCGCCGTTTCTTTCCGAAACATTGTTCCCCTGTTGGTGCAGGGCCTGCAGCGGCTGGAATACCGCGGTTATGACTCCTGCGGCGTGGCAGTTCACGCCGCCAGTCTGAACGGTGGCACAGGGGGGCTGCAGCGGGCTCGCAGCACCTCGCGTGTGGCCGAGTTGATCGAGCAGGTGAGTACCGACCGCATCGAAGGCGGTACCGGCATCGCCCACACCCGTTGGGCGACGCACGGCGCACCCGCCGTGCACAACGCGCACCCTCACTTCAGCCATGGCACAGGCGCGGTAGACGCCAAGCCTGGCAAGGTGGCGTTGGTGCACAACGGCATCATCGAAAACCACGAAGAACTGCGCGCCGCCCTGCAAGCCAAGGGCTATGTGTTTTTGAGCCAGACCGACACCGAGGTCATCGCGCACCTGGTGGACAGCGTGTACGAGGGCGACATTTTTGAGGCCGTTAAAAACACCATCGTTCAACTCCATGGCGCTTATGCCATTGCCGTGTTCCACAAAGACGAGCCGCAACGCGTGATTGGCGCGCGCGCTGGCTCGCCTTTGATTTTGGGCGTGGGTCAGGGTGAAACCTTCTTGGCCAGCGATGCGATGGCTTTGGCCGGCGTGACCGACCAGATCGTGTACTTGGAAGAAGGCGATGTGGTGGACATCCAGCTGGGCAAGTACTGGGTGGTGGACCACGAGCACAAGGCCGTGAGCCGCGTTGTCAAAACCGTGCACGCGCACAGTGGCGCGGCTGAACTCGGTCCCTACCGCCATTACATGCAAAAAGAAATCTTCGAGCAGCCACGCGCTATTGCCGACACGCTCGAAGGCATCGAGGGCATCACGCCCGAGCTGTTTGGCGACGGGGCTTACAGCACCTTCAAAGCCATCGACAAGGTCTTGATTTTGGCCTGCGGCACCAGTTACTACAGTGGCTGCGTGGCCCAGTATTGGATCGAAGCGATTGCCAAAGTGCCCTGCCAGGTTGAGATCGCCAGCGAGTACCGCTACCGTGACTCCGTGCCCGACCCCAGCACCCTGATCGTCACCATCACCCAAAGCGGGGAGACCGCCGACACCCTGGCCGCCCTGCGCCACGCGCAGAGCCTGGGCATGACGCAGACGCTCACGATCTGCAACGTGGCCACCAGCGCCATGGTGCGCGAGTGCAAACACGCTTACGTGACCCGCGCTGGAGCCGAGATCGGCGTGGCGTCGACCAAGGCCTTCACCACCCAGCTGGCAGGCTTGTTTTTGCTCACACTGGCGCTGGCGCAGTCAAAAGGGCGTTTGTCTGACGAAGAAGAAACTGCCCACATCAAGGCCATGCGCCACCTGCCAGCCGCGTTGCAAGCTGTGTTGGCACTGGAGCCACAGGTCATCGCCTGGTCACAGGAGTTTGCCAGCAAAGAAAATGCACTCTTCCTCGGCCGGGGAACCCACTACCCCATCGCTCTGGAAGGCGCGCTCAAGCTCAAAGAGATCACTTACATCCACGCCGAAGCTTATGCCGCAGGCGAGCTCAAGCACGGTCCGCTCGCGCTCGTCACCAGCGCCATGCCCGTGGTGACGGTGGCGCCCAATGACCAGTTGCTCGAAAAACTCAAGAGCAATATGCAAGAGGTGCGTGCACGTGGCGGCGTGCTGTATGTACTGGCCGATGGCGGCACCAAAATTGAGAGCAGCGACGGTGTGAACGTGATTCGCATGCCCGAGCACTACGGCGTGCTGTCCCCCATCCTGCATGTGGTGCCGCTGCAGCTGCTGAGCTACCACACGGCGTGCGCCAGAGGGACCGATGTGGACAAGCCAAGGAATTTGGCCAAGAGTGTGACGGTGGAGTGAGACTGATAGGACCTGCTTCGCAGAGTTCCCCCAGAGAACCCGCAATGACTCTCGTCGTTAGCAGCGGTCCTGTCACGCTCGACATTCGACCGCTGAGTGACTACCAACAGGAACTGATCTCATCCGTGTTGTCGCTGAGGTCACAGGGATGGACAGACCGTCAGATCGCTAACCACTTCAATGAAACGGGTTACCTGACGCCAAGAGGTCACAGGTGGATACCTCAAAGCGTTTTCTCGATGCGATCCAAGTATCAGATTAGGTTGGGAAGGCTTGGTGAAGTTCAGTGACCGTTGTGGGGAACGGTCTGGGGAATTCGCTGTATCAATGGGATTCCGGGATAGCGGGGAGTTGGCGGAGGTTGTGTGCCATGTCTGTAATTTGTCCTGGCATTCAGCTAAAATTTGTTAATAATGGGAAAGTTGTCATAAAAATCATCGGAGATAAAAAATGAGCTTTAAAAAATATTTTGTTACTGCTGGGCTGGCATTCTCGTCGGTTACTTCGTTCGCTCAAATTTGCTACGAATCTATTTCGGGGGCGGACTACATACCGGGACAATGCACATCGCCATCTTTCGGGGGGCAAGGTAAGCGAACAGATAACAACCTTTACATGGGAGGCGTTTGGAGCTTCGATGGCAACATCTCGAAGCGTCCGGATCTCGTTATTGGCTATCGTTCGACTGATGTCAAAACTAGCGACCGTGTTTCAGGCATTGACTTAAACCTTAGATGGAATCTTTCAGGAACGCCCAGCTTTGAAGGAGTCCGACTTTCTTATGTCGGCGGTAAACGGGTCGTCCTAGCAAATCTCGGGCTAGGTTATTCCTTCAAGCAGAACTCCCCTTTACTAACTGGAGCGATTCAAGTTGCTCATGTTCGAGGTGGAAGTGATTTTATACTTAATACTAGTAACTTTGTGCCCTATATTGAGGCGAACTCACTCAAACAGATAAAAAGAGTTGGGTCTGAATCTGCGTGTTCCGGATCCCTGAAGACGATAACTGGTTTTAATCCAGAAGATGTAAGGCAAGGTGTATGGTTGGCTGAGCCTGCTTTTCCGGGGGCAGCGGTAGGTGGATTAACATGCTTCGAAGAGATACAAGAGTCCGACATACGTCTCAAGCACGATATCCATGAACTTGCTGTGCTGGAGAATGGACTCAAAATTTATTCATTCAAGTACAAATCCCGTGATGGTGATTTTGTTGGTGTGATGGCGCAGGACCTCTTGTCAAATCCGAACTGGTCTAAAGCTGTGGTTCAGCGAGAAGATGGTCACTACTTGGTCAACTACGGTGACCTTGGAATTAGGATGACAACCTTGGAAGACTGGAATAAGTATGGAACGAATTCAGTCTCAAGGAGCCATGTCAAACTGAAGTCTTGATTCAAGGTTCCCCTGTTCCAGCTGGGAACCGTGAATTAAATTTACGGTGGATTCCGGGAACGCAAGGCGGGGGATAGTAGCCGGCTTTTTATAAAAAATACCAAAAAACCAACCTACTATCCCCCGATCTGAGAGGGGGGGACCGTCAATTTGATTGACGGTCGGTGAAACATGGTGGGAAATGGTGAAAGTTGAGTGACCCAGTACAACCTCTTCGCAGATATGCTCCACAGAACCCGCAATGGGGCTAACCGTTAGTAGCAGACCCGTTGTTCTGAGCGTTCGCCTGGTGAAGGCTTGCTGGCAGCAACTTTTTTACTTTAACCTGCTGACATAGTTAAACTGCCGGAGTGATCGCTAGATCTCCTATCATTTGAATGCACGCCGATAGTTTACGCTGAGGGTCACTGAAGAGTGTGGTTTAGGTGATTAAGAAGTGAAGACATATTGATCCAGCATGACCTTCAATAACCTCTTAAGAATTGAGATTAATAAATGAAAAAAATACCTAATTCAAAAAATTGCCCCGTATGCAACGGGCAAACAAAGTATATTGATGTAGTCGATTTCAATAAAAGCTGTGAAGAAATTAGAGGGAAATTTTTACCATTATCTGGGGTTCCGATATATTACACACAATGTCAAGATTGCTTATTTACCTTTGCTCCAGAATTTTTAGCCTGGTCGGAGAGTGACTTTCTTGAAAAAATTTATAATGACAAATATATTGAAATCGATCCTGATTATTTAGAAAATAGACCAAGGGCAAATTCTCGGCTTTTAACACAAATATTTGGAGACAAAAAAGAATTCATTAGCCATCTTGATTATGGCGGAGGAAGTGGAAAACTTAGTTCGACTTTGCGCTCAGAGGGCTGGTTATCAAAGTCGTACGATCCCTTTCCAAAGTCCGACGTAACAGTGGAATCTTTGGGGAAATTCAATCTAATTTCAGCATTTGAGGTGTTTGAGCATGTTCCTGATGTTAATTCTCTAATGCACAATCTTATCGCACTGATGTCTGAAAATTGTTTTATTATTTTTTCAACATTAACACTCGAAGGGCATATAAGTAAAAATAGTCGAATTACATGGTGGTATGCATCCCCAAGGAATGGTCATATAAGCTTATTTACCAAGAAGAGCTTGTCTATAATTGCCTCGAAACATGGGCTAAATTTTGGTAGTTTCAATGATGGTTTGCACTGTTTTTTTAATCAGGCTCCGAACTGGTCAAGGCATTTGATAAAGTGAAATTTTTGAATTTCAAAAATATATTAAAACCGATACATATATTGCAATATATTTATTAATATTGACAGATGCTGATAAGTAACTTTGAAAATGATATGTTTATCGAAAAGCCCCAGCAAGGAGGGGGACAGAAGAGTTCGTCAATTTGTTTTAACAGACAAGTTTCACCAAAAGCGTGCTGAGTGGTTGAGAGTGGTGTCTGAAATATTCTCCACAACTGTGGAAGATGACGGTCAATCAAATTGACGGTCCCCCCCTCTCAGATCGGGGGATAGTAGGTTGGATTTTTGGTATTTCTTATAAAAAGGCGGCTACTATCCCCCGCCTTTGTTCCCAGAATCCACCGTAAATTTAATTCACGGTTCCCAACTGGAACAGGGGGGTTAGTGTATTTTTGTTTTCTAATAATGCGCAACAACATATTACTCCCCCCAAAGTTATCCGGGTTAACCTGTTCCCGGTAACTTGGGTAACTTCCGGATCATCATCAAATCAGTGATCCCGGAATCCCATTGATACAGCGAATTCCCCAGACCGTTCCCCACAACGGTCACTGAACTTCACCAAGCCTTCCCAACCTAATCTGATACTTGGATCGCATCGAGAAAACGCTTTGAGGTATCCACCTGTGACCTCTTGGCGTCAGGTAACCCGTTTCATTGAAGTGGTTAGCGATCTGACGGTCTGTCCATCCCTGTGACCTCAGCGACAACACGGATGAGATCAGTTCCTGTTGGTAGTCACTCAGCGGTCGAATGTCGAGCGTGACAGGACCGCTGCTAACGACGAGAGTCATTGCGGGTTCTCTGGGGGAACTCTGCGAAGCAGGTCCTATCAGTCTCACTCCACGGTGACGGAATAGTTTTGGTCGGTGCCAATGTTTGATCCCCATAGTTCAACCTGTTTGGCATTCCCCCGAATCAGTAGACAAATAATGATGTCAAAACTGAAGAGGAGCCATGCAAATGGAACGAACCAAATATGCCGCCGAGTTCAAGTCCGAGGCGGTCAAGCAAGTTATCGATAAAGGGCACCCAGTCGTCGATGTTGCCAAGCGGCTTGGAATTCCCGAGGGTGTTCTTTACGGCTGGGTCAACAAGTTCAAAAAGTCAGAACAACCTCAGTCAAGTGACCTTAAGACGCTGCAAGCCGAGATGGTCAAGCTCAAGGCGGAACTCAGGCGGACCACAGAGGAGCGCGATATCCTAAAAAAGGCCGCAGCGTACTTTGCCAAGCAGTCCGGGTGAAGTACGCATTCATGCAGGCGCACCAAAGTGAGTTTCGCCTGACCAGCATGTGCCGTGTTCTCAAGGTACACCGCAGTGGCTATTACGCTTGGCTGCGTGAGCCGCTCTCCCCAAGGGCCAAGGCCAACGAAAAGTTGACCACGCAGATTCGTGAGTTCTACGACCAAAGCATGGGAATCTACGGCAGCCCCCGCATCTTCTGTGACCTCAAGGAAGCGGGTGTGGCGTGTAGCGAGAACCGGGTTGCCAGGTTGATGCGTTCAGCAAAGATCAAATCGGTGCGGGGGTACAGGAGACCCAGGTACAAGGTGGGCAAGCCTGCGCAAGTGGCACCCAATCAACTGGAGCGTCAATTCCAGCATGATGAGCCAGACCAAGCTTGGGTAACGGATATTACCTATATCCGCACGCATGAGGGTTGGTTGTATTTGGCTGCCGTGCTGGATTTGCACTCGCGTGCGGTCGTTGGTTGGAGCATGGGGTCACACATGCGCACGAGCTTGGTGCTGGACGCACTGACGATGGCGGTTTGGCGCAGAAAGCCCAAGGATTCGGTGATCATCCATTCGGACCAAGGCAGCCAATTTGGGAGTGACGAATTCAATCGCTGGTGCAAAGACAACCGTTTGAGCCCCAGCATGAGCCGCCGGGGAAACTGTTGGGATAACGCGGTGGCCGAATCGTTCTTCAGCAGCTTGAAGAGCGAGCGGGTCAAAAAGCGGATTTACCAAACCAGGGCTGAGGCAAAGTCAGAGATCTTTGATTACATCGAGGTTTTCTACAATCGAGTCAGGCGCCACAAGCATCTCGATCAACTCAGCCCCCATGAGTTCGAGCGCCAGCGTCAAACTGCGCTATGAAAAGTGTCTACAGGTTTGGGGGAATGCCAGGTCAACGGCTGACCCTATTGGGGATGTTAGGGATGATGACAATGAAAGTGATGAGGCAATGAGCACGAAACAGGTTGAACTATGGGGATCAAACATTGGCACCGACCAAAACTATTCCGTCACGGTGGAGTGAGGGCCAGCTGGCGCTGCATTTGCCGGGGTTGTCATCGCTCTCGAGTCGAAGCCCCTCCAGCCTGTTTTCGATGCACAAGACACATGCAGGTCAACAGGAGTGGACAGCTGCCAGAGATCTTTCAGTCCTTAAATTGGTGGCTGCTGTCCGTGTTCGATGGTCATCCCACTGTGACCTGATCACCCTTGCAAGAGCCCCTTTTGACAAAAAAAACCCACCGAGGTTGGCGGTGGGTTGGCAGAAAATTGAAGTGATCAGAACTTGAAACCCAGGCCGAATGTGAGTCCATTCACTTTGAAGCCATCTTCGTTGAGGTATTGCATGTAATCGACCTTGAGCGATGTGCTTGGGTTGATGGCATAGCTCAGGCCGGCACCGTAAGAGAAGCTGTTCTCGCTGTTTGATTCAGAACCAAGGCCGGGTGCTGAAGTCGTCCCCTTGGCACTCACGAAACCGACGCGACCAAACAACTCAACTTGCTCATTCAACTGGGCTTTGGGTTTGAGGTAAATCCCCACAACGTTGTTAATTTTGAACTTGACGTTGGGTCCGCTGACACCATTGACCTTGATGGTGGCGTCGTGCAAGCCGAACGCGACCAGACCTTCCAGTGCAAGGTTTGGATTTTGCTCGTAACCCACGATGCCGCGCAATGCAGTGGGTGAGGCTTGGGTGCTGAGACCATCAATGTTTTGTTTGGCTGTCGCGGTGGTGTAGCCGATCTCGCCGTACATCTGCGCTTGAGCACCCATGGCAGCCGAGACAAATGCGAAGGCGATTGCAATTTTTTTCATTTCTAACACCATTTACAGTTACATATTTAACCAAATAAATTATACGTTTTTGTTGACGGCAGTTGTAAATAAAACAATAACTAACATTTTCTCAGTTGATCAAACTGGGTGTGCCTGTGTTGGCTGCTGTGTGGATCCAAACGCCAAGGCATGGTGCCTTTCAAGCGTAGGAAAATGCCCCGACAAACGCATCATTGGGGTGTGAGGCCATTCACATGCACCGCAGGCCTGCGTCCATCGTTCCACTGGCCCCCAAGCGCCCGCTCGATCTGCGCCGCCAGTTGCAGCAGCAGCCCATCATGGGCTTGGCGGGCTTGTGCTTGAATGCCCAGGGGCAGACCATTCTCCTGTTGGGCCATGGGCAGAGAGATACCGGGGATGCCACACAAGTTGGACAGCGGGGTATAGGCAAAGTTCTGCCAGAGGTTTTCAAACCAATCGTAGACAGAGGGGTTGTCACTGATCGTGAGGTATTGGGTCGTACCCAACTTGGGCGTGGGCAGTGCCGTGATGGGCGTGAGGATGATGTCCCAGTGCTCAAAGAATTCGCCGAAGCCACGCGATGTGGTGTTGAAGACGGCCTGCATCCGGGCGCGTTCGGCGTAGCTGGTTTTGAGGCCCTCTTCCCAGATCTTGATGTTGATGGGCTCCACCAAATCGGCCGGGGGACGCTCGAGCCCTAAGGGCTTGAGCAGGTTGCCGATGGTCTGCGCAAAGTTGCTGATGTAGCAAGTGGTCTGCGCCGCAAAGGCGGCTTCCAGGTCCACATCGGGCAAGGCCCAATCCACGTGGTGGCCCAGGCCCTCTAAAAAACGGCCCACGCGTTCGAGCTCGGCCACAAAATGTGGCACGGCGCGGTAGTGCCCCCACTCGTGCGACAAGGCAATCCGCAGCCGAGTTGGATCGCGCTGGATGAGGGTGCTGTAGGGCTCAGCGGTCGACCAGTAAGGCATGAATTCGCCCGGTGCACCGCCACGGCAATGGTCTACAAAGGCGGCGGTGTCGCGCACTGTGCGGCTCTGGCAGCCTTGCGTGGACACCAGCCCCGTGAGGTCTGATGCGGCTGGCGCGATTGAAAAGACGCCGCGCGAGGCCTTGAGGCCAATGTTGCCATTGAAGCCTGCCGGGATGCGGATTGAGCCGCCGCCATCGGTGGCGTGCGAAAGGGGCAGGATACCTGCGGCCACCGCTGCTGCTGTGCCTGCCGACGAGCCACAGGTGGTGTAGGCCAGATTCCAGGGGTTGCGTGTCACATACAGGGCCGGGTTTTCGGCGGAACTGCAGACACCAAATTCCGGCGTGGTGGTGCGTCCGATCACGTTCAGACCTGCTTTCTTGATGCGAGACGCCAAGTAGCTGTCGGCGATGGCCCGGTTGCCTTGCATCAACAGTGAGCCCATTTCTTGCAATCGGCCCTTGAGCGTCGGCCCCAGGTCTTTCATGAGGTAAGGCACCCCTGCAAAAGGTCCATTGGGGTTCATGCCGTCGCGAGTGGGGTCGCTGACCAAGTCCTCAAACACCTCGACCACGGCGTTGATTGTCGGGTTGACCTGAGCGATGGCGGCGGCTGTTTGACAGGCCAGTTCGGTGGGTGTCAGCTCGCCGCGCTTGACCCGTTCAGCCAGGCCCACGGCATCGTGAATGGCCCATTCATTCCAACCCATGACGAGTGACATCGCGATCTGCCTTTGTTTGCTGATGGTGGATAAATTAAAACAGACCGTGATGTGCACGGCTGTCGCAGCCTTGTCGTTTGTGCTCCCGACTTAGCGGGGCGCTTGAGGCAAGGGGTGAGCCCAAAGCCCTATAGTGACGGTTTTGCATTTTGAAAGTCATTCGGGTTATGAGGCAGGTTTTGCGTTCCCCCACCCTCAGCGACGCGATCTGGGTGCAGACTTCTGACGTGCACGGCAAAGGTGTGTTCGCGACCCGCCACATCGCCGCAGGCGAGTGCATCATCGAATACGTGGGCGAGGTCATCAGCATGGCCGAGGCGATTCGCCGTCACCCGCATGATCCGAGCCATCCTGATCACACTTTTTATTTTCATTTGGACGATGGCCGGGTGATCGATGCGCTCTATGGCGGTAACGATTCGAAATGGATCAACCATTCGTGCCGACCCAATTGTGAGCCCGATGAGCGTCAAGGGCGCATCTTTATTCGCACGCGCAGGCCTGTTTTTAAAGGCGAAGAGCTGACGTTTGACTATGGTCTGTTCAGCGATGAACCGATGACCGAGGCCTTGAAAGCACGCTATGTGTGCCGCTGTGGTGCGCCCAAGTGCCGAGGCACGATGTTGACCGATTGAGCGGGCTGCTCAGTTCCTGTCATTCAAACGCCTTGTCTTTTTTTCTCGCGCAGCATGAACAGGTAAAGGCTTTCCACCTTGTCGCGCGCCCAAGGTGTTTTGCGTAAAAACTTCAGGCTGGAGCTCACGCTCGGGTCGTGTGTGAAGCAACGGATGGGGATGCGTTGACCCAGACCCTCCCAGCCATAGACATCGGCCAGTTGGGTGACGATGACCTCCAGGGTCAGGCCATGCAGAGGGTTGCGGGCTTGGGTGTTGTCGGTGGGGGAAAGAGACATCGTTAGATTTTACGCAGCGCTGTGGTGCACACCGTTGAGGCCCAGTCCACTGGCTTGAATGCGGGTTGCACGTTAACGGTTAATGAGTAGTCGTTAACACCGATACCGAGGATCGCCGTTCAGGTCATGGCACCTTATTCTTAGGGCAGCATGGACCTGCGCTGGCAACTGAAACAGTGCTTGCGGTCTGTGCGCTCTATGAAAGAAGACGTGACCCATGTGTATCCACCTTGTGTTGGCTGATCCCTACCCGATGATGCTCGAGGGTCTGGCGCAGGCGTTTGAAGGTTCGCCGGACTTTTGGGTCAAGTCTTGCGTGAGCAATGGCGAAGATGCCTTACACGCCTTGCAGCAGCATCGTCCCCACATTCTGGTGATGGATTTGTCTCTGTCGCACCGATCGGGCTTGTCATTGCTCGCTGAGATCAAAACGCAAAAATGGCCGACCAAGCCCGTGGTGTTCACAGACGCACCCATCGCAGATGTGATGCTGGCCTTGGAGTTGGATGTGCAGGGCTTGGTGTCCAAAGAGAAAACGAAGGATTTTCTGGCCCGCTGCATCAAGTTTGTACACGAGGGCGGCAAGTGGTTGGACCGGGATCTTTCGGACAAAACGATGTCACTCCTGTTGGAGCTCAAGCGCAAAAGGGCTCAGCCTGCTCACTTATTGACGCCCCGTGAAATGACCGTCGCTCGCATGGTGACGGAGGGCTTGCCCAACAAAAGAATAGCCAGCCAATTGGCCATCAGCGAGGGGACGGCCAAACTGCATTTGCATCACATTTATCAAAAGCTCAGTTGCCCGGGACGAATGTCTTTGCAGCGGTGCATGCTCGAGCAAGGCGTGGCATGAGATGACGCAGCGGCAGATGCGAGCAAAAGGTCTGCCGGAACAATGACGAGGACTGTTTTTTCTATATGAGGCTTAGCGCACATTGATTGGCAAGTCCAGTGCCTAGACTGGGGCAACAGCATGGCAAAACAGGGAGGCCCAATCAAGGCTTCAGCCCAGCATCTTTTGCCATGTCACAACAGGCACTGTGCTGCACCGCTACGGAGCCAATCCTATGTGTATTCGCGTTTTACTTTCCTCTAAACATACGGTGATTTCTGAAGGCATTGCTGCCATTTTGCGGACCCACCAAGACATGCATTTGGTGGGCATTTCTGACAACGAACAACAGACCCACACACTGTGCCAAACCGAGGACCCGGATGTGGTGTTGATTGGCACGCAGACCCATGACGTGCAAGGTTTGCAGTTGATGCAGCAAATGGCGAGTGAGCATCCTGCAAGGTGTGTGGTCGCATTTTCAAGCGATTCAGATCGCCACGCCATCATTGACATTCTGGATGCGGGAGTCAAAGCGTACGTGTCTACCACCAGCAGCATTGACGAATTGATGTCGGCTGTGCGTGCGGCGGCATCGGGACGCGTGTATTTGTGTCAATCGGCCGCGTCTGAAATGCTGGACTGTTTCAGAAAAGTCCGCTCAAGCGATGGACTCGCCAAAAACCTTTTGGGCACGAGGGAAGAGCAGGTGCTGCGCTTGATCGCCGATGGCTACTCGTCCAAGGAGATTGCGCGCACCCTCTTGATCGCGCCCAGCACGGTCGAAGTGCACCGCCGCAACATCATGCGCAAGATTGGCTTGCACAAGGTGGCGGACTTGACGCGATACGCCATCCGTCACCAGATGGTGTCGGTCTAGCCATCCGGAGCAAAACACTTGGCACCCTCACTTCGGGCATGCTTGGGGATGATCAGCTCGATGCCAGGATGTGCCGGGCCAAAGACTCAGCCACTTTGATGCCATCCACGCCCGCGGACAAAATGCCGCCAGCATAGCTGGCCCCTTCGCCTGCCGGGTACAGTCCTTGGGTGTTGGTGCTTTGGTGGTCATGGCCCCGTGGAATGCGCAGTGGTGAAGACGTGCGTGTTTCCACCCCGGTCATGACCGCGTCATGCATGTCGTAGCCTTTGATCTTGCGGCCAAATACCGGCAGCGCTTCGCGCATCGCGGCCACGGCATAGTCGGGCAACACATCGGCCAAATCGACCAGTTTGACGCCTGGTTTGTAGGACGGTATGACGCTGCCCCAGGTGGTGGATGGCTGCTCCGCCAAAAAGTCCCCCACCAGTTGACCTGGTGCTTCGTAGTTGCAGCCGCCCACTTCAAAGGCGCGGGTTTCCAGCTGGCGTTGCAGCACGATGCCTGCCAATGGGTGGGATTGGGCAGGTTGCTGGGCGGCCAATGCCTGGGCTTCTTGCGCCAAGGCGAAGCCGTCTTGCTCGCCAAAAGCGGCTTGCCAGGCGCTGGTGTCCAGCGGGTAGTCGGGCGGGTCAATGGCCACCACCATGCCCGCGTTGGCATTGCGTTCGTTGCGCGAGTACTGGCTCATGCCGTTGGTGACCACGCGCCCCGGCTCACTGGTGGCGGCCACCACCGTGCCACCGGGACACATGCAAAAGCTGTAAACCGCACGGCCATTTTGGGCGTGGTGTACCAGCTTGTAATCGGCTGCACCCAGCAGCGGGTGCCCTGCGTGTCGGCCCCAGCGTGCTTGGTCAATCACACTTTGTGGGTGCTCGATGCGCACGCCAATGGAAAACGCCTTGGCCTGCATGGCCACACCCCGGCGGTACAGCATGACAAAGGTATCGCGCGAGCTGTGGCCCAAGGCCATGACCGCGTGGCGCGTGTGCAAGGTCTGGTTTTGCCCTGTGCGCAGGTCTTGCACTTGCAGCCCGGTCAGCTGCTGCCCACTTGCTGTGGGCGCGAGCAGCACATCGCTCACGCGCTGCTCAAAGCGGATCTCGCCCCCCAGCGCGATGATTTGCTCGCGGATGTGTTCCACCACCTTGACCAGCTTGAAGGTGCCGATGTGCGGGTGCGCCGCGTACAGGATGTCGGCAGGTGCCCCGGCCTTCACAAATTCCTCCATCACCTTGCGACCCAAGTGGCGCGGGTCCTTGATTTGGCTGTAGAGCTTGCCGTCAGAGAAGGTGCCAGCGCCGCCTTCACCAAACTGCACATTGCTTTCTGGGTTGAGTACTTTTTTTCGCCACAGTCCCCAAGTGTCCTTGGTGCGTTCGCGCACGGGTTTGCCACGCTCGAGCACAATGGGTTTGAAGCCCATTTGCGCCAAAGCCAGGGCGGCGAACATGCCGCAAGGCCCAAAGCCCACCACCACCGGCCGTTCGCCTGGCGTTGCACCCAAATTGGCCGGGGCTTGGCAGGGCGCGTGCCATGCCATGTCAGGCGTGGGCTGAATGTGGGGGTGTTGGTCAAACTGCAGCAACAGGGCGGCTTCAGCTTGGGCGTTGTGCAATGACAGATCCACGATGTAGACCGCCAGCAAATCAGCTTTGCGTGCATCAAAGCTGCGCTTGAAAACCTGCAGTGTGACGATGTCGGTGGGGGCTACCCCCAAAGCCAAAGCAGCCAATTGGCGCAGCGCGGCCATGGGGTGTGGCGTGGGCAGACGGTCCTCGTCCGTCTCGGAAGGTGCGTCGGCGGCTCGGCGCACTTCAACGGGCAGGGCCGATAAGGGGAGTTTGAGTTCTGAAATTCGGATCATGGCAACCTCTGTGGCTTGTGGTTATCAAGCAAGTCCATTGGATTATCTCAGGGCAGTCAAGGGTTCGAACCGCTTTCAAGCCTGGGGTGGGCCATAATCAAACGGTGAAGCTCGCCAGACCGTCGCTGGTGCGATTTCCGAAAGGAAGCACTGGAGGAACGTCCGGACTGCACAGGACAGCGTAGGAGGCAACGCCTCTCCACCGTGAGGTGAGGATCAGAGCAACAGAGACGAGCCGATTGAGTTCGGGTGAAACGGGCAATCTCTACGCGCAGCAATACCAAGTAGGCCTTCCTGAAGGGGTGCAGTTCGCTGCACCGCTTCTCCCTGTGGTTCCGCGGGGTGAGTTGGCGGGTAGGTAGCATCGAGCCGGGTGGGCGACCCTCGGCCCAGATTAATGACGGTCACGCAGCGGGCAACCGTTGTGCACAGAATCCGGCTTATCGGCGAGCTTCACACTTTTCTTCTACGGACAACAAAAAACCCGCCGAAGCGGGTTTTTCTCGGGGTCTTTTGCACTGTTCAGCCGCGCGAAGGCATCAGGCTGCTCGCCAAGGCAAACACCGAGTTGGGGGCGGTGATCTTCAAAGTGGTTTTAGGCTTGGCAAACACGCCACGCTTGACGGTAGGCTGGGGTGCAGGCTCTACCGTGACGCCTTTGGTGCGTTGCTCGGCCACCAATTGGCGCAGGCTGATGGATTGCAGGTGCGTGAGCATTTTTTCGTTCAGGCTGGCCCACAGATCGCTGTTCATCCAACTGCCATCGGCACCCGCTTCGTCGTCCGATGGGGCATCGACAGCGCCCACGATGTCGGCCATGGTGATTTTTTCGGCATGGCGTGAGAGCGAGTAACCACCTCCGGGGCCGCGTGTGCTCTCCACCAAGCCCTGCTGGCGCAGCTTGCTGAACAGCTGCTCCAAATAGGACAGCGAAATCTGGTGGCGAACGCTGATGGCGGCGAGCGACACAGGACCGCGGTCTTCGCGCAATGCCACGTCGATCATGGCGGTGACGGCAAATCGGCTTTTGGTGCTCAAACGCATGGTGTGCTCCTTAATTCGTTGGACAAGCCCTCAGGGGCGTTGCTCCGGTCAGGGACTGCAGGACTTGCAAGTGTGACTGATTGGTAATTTTCTCAGACTCTTGACATATATGGGGATTGCCCGTTTGTTTTCAAGGGTAAATCCTGTGTGTTTTTGTCGGAAATCAATCAGAAGCGTTCATGGCTTTGCAGCTGCCGCCATTGGCCGGACGCCAGCGGCGCCAGGCCCAGTTGGCCTACCCGCTGGCGGCGCAGGTCCTGCAGGGGGCATTGTTCGTCCAGCCACCGGCCCAGTTCGAGCCCTTCGATGTCTTTGCCCGCGATGCGCAGCACCGTGACTTGGTCGGTCTGGCGGTTGATGCTGGCACGTAGACCCGGCCCGTTCAGAGCCTTGATCAGACTCTCGGGCACTTCGCCGCCGACGGTCGCCATCCATTCTTGTTCCATGGGTCTGCGGCGGTCCTCCAAGTGGCGCAAAACGCCCACATCGTCCGTGAAGATGCACAGGCCGCTGGCGGGTTTGGCCAATGGCAGCGGCATGTGCATTTTGGCCAAGCGTTCGGGGCCCCACAGGCCGGGCTGGGGGGCTTTGAGCCCCACGGTGTCTTGTAACCAGGCCAGGTTGGCCACTCGGTGCGCGGGTTTGAACAGCACCAAAGTCATGGGGGCCAGCGCGGCCATGGAGACCAGGCGGTTGACTTGCATGGATTGCTCGGGTCGCACGCGTCGGGCCGGGTCGGTGACCACTTGGCCCGCCACCTGCACGCCGCCGGCCACGATCAGGGCCTCGGCTTCTCGGCGTGAACAGTTTTGCTCGGCGGCCACGCGCTTGGCCAGGCGGATGCCTTCATCAGAGGAAATCATCAATGCTTTCAAAAAATCTCAAAGCGAATCAAGACAGGGTTTGTTCGCGAATGTGGTCGACATGCGCCTGCAACGATCGGGCCGCCACCGGCCAAAGACGAGGCGGCACGTCGTCGTAGGCCTTTTCTACCCATTCTTGCAAGCTGCCTTGCGGCTGGGCCTGCATGGCGGCGGCTATTTTGGCCTCGCGCTTGAGTCGGTGCGCTTTCAGGTGCGTGATGGCCTGTTGGGCAAAACCCAGCACATGGCCGTGGGCGGGCAAGATGAATTCGATGTTTCCGGCCTCGCAGGCACAGGCCAGTTTGTCCAGCGAATCCAAATAGTCGCCCATGTGGCCGTCTGGTGGGTCGATCACGGTGGTGCTGCCGTTGAGCACATGGTCGCCCGACAGCAGCAGGCCGTCTTCTTCGAGCACCAAGCACAGGTGGTTGGCCGCGTGGCCAGGGGTGTGTACCACGCGCAGGGTGTGGGTGACCTCGCCCTCTATCCCCATGCCTTGCAGCACCAGTTGTTCCCCATCGGCCAGTTCGCGATCGGGTGTGAAGCGGCTGTTGGCCCGAGACGTGGCCTTGGAGGCCAAGCCCAGGATGGGCGGCTTGTGCGGACACAGTGCCTGCAGTGGTGCTGCGCCGGGGGAATGGTCGGGGTGCGAGTGGGTGCACACAATGGCTTTGATTTGCCCACCTGCGGCACGCCAAAGGCGCTGCAAGTGCGCTTCGTCGGCTGGGCCTGGATCGATGGCGATGTAGCCGGTGTTGGGGTCGCCCACCAAATAACTGTTGGTGCCAGGGCCCGTCATCACGCCAGGGTTGGGGGCGGTGAGGCGCTGCACGTTTTTGAGCAGGGGCACGGGCTGGTCACTTTTCCAGTCCAGGTGGTGGTGAATTTGCCCATCGGGCGTGACCAAGGCCAGTTCGCCAAATGGCGCTTCATGCTCCATATAGCGCGCCTCGTTGCCTGCCAGCCAACCCGCGCGGGGGCAGCTGGTCCACAGGGGCTCGTCGTTGGTGGCGCAGGCCTGAAGCACCGAATCCACAAGGGTAAAGGCTTGAAGGCGCTGCAGGGTTCGGACCGTCGGGTAGACCATGAAAAAATCCCCCGCCTCATGACGGGTCAGCGCATCTTGTGGGCGCACCCAGACGGGCTCGAACTGTTCGGACTCGTCGGCCACCGGGGTCTGACCTTCGGGCATGCGGGCTACCAAAAAAGGCACGTCAAAGCGGCGTGGCAGATCGCGGTCGGTAATCCAATGGGCCAGCACGAAGACCTGTTCGGCCGCCAGTGTCAAGCCCAGGGCTTGGCACTGGGCTGCAAAAGGGGCTTTTCGGTCAAGCTGGTCAATGTCGGTGTTGTCCGCCCAACGGCCGTTGCTGTGGCGGGCCAACAAAATGCCCAGCTCTTCAAAGCTTTCGCGGATGGCGGCGATGGCCTGCGTCAAATGCAGGTCACTTTGCTGAGGGCGGCGTGTGGCTGTGTGGTGGGCCTGTGCGTCGGCCGCATCAATGCCGCCGCCCGGAAACACGTAGGCGCCAGGTGCAAAACTGGCCGTCATGGCGCGGCGCGTCATCAGCACTTCGATGCCTTGCGGCCCATCGCGCAGCAACAGCACGGTGGCAGCGGGGCGAAGGGGGGCGGGTTCCCGTTGAGGGTAGAGGAGTTGGGATGTGCGTGCCATGTCCCATTATCAGGCGGCTGGCCCCCATCCCCGGGCGATAATCCCAGACATGCACATCCGTTTTACCAAGATGCAAGGAGCCGGCAACGATTTTGTCGTGCTCGACGAGACACGTGGCCGCTTGGGCCTGAGCGCGGCCCAGTACCGCTTTTTGGCCGACCGCCACTATGGCGTGGGCGCCGACCAGATCCTGACCGTGCGGCCATCGCCTGCACCTGGATTGGATTTTGAATATGTGATCCACAACGCCGATGGTGGTGAGGTGGAGCATTGCGGCAACGGGGCCCGGTGCTTTGTGCGCTATGTGCGTGACAAGGGCCTCACCGACAAAAGCACCGTGCGCGTGAAGGTGCAGCAAGGTGAGATCGAGCTGCGCATGAACCCCGACGGCCGAGTCACGGTGGACATGGGGGCGCCCGTTTTTGATTGGGACCGCGTGCCTTTCAATCCCATGGGCCTCATCAGTGATCAGGTCAACGGCTGGCCGGTGTTCGATTTGGCCTTGGGTGAACAAGGCAACGCACCCGCCATCGCCCGTGTGGGCGTGGTGTCCATGGGCAATCCACACGCCGTCCAGCGCGTGGACGATGTGGACACTTTCCCTGTGCTCGGCCAGGGGCCTTTGATTGAAAATCACCCGGCTTTTCCGAGCCGGGTCAACGCGGGGTTCATGCAAATTGTCTCGCGCAGCCAAATCAAGTTGCGTGTGTTTGAACGCGGTGCCGGAGAAACCTTGGCTTGCGGTACCGGTGCTTGTGCAGCGGTGGTCGCAGGCATTCGGCAAGGCTGGCTGGACAGCCGCGTGGATGTGCAAGCCCGCGGTGGTGTGCTCACCATCGAGTGGGCCGCTCAAGCCCACAGCCCGGTGCTGATGACTGGCCCGGCCACTTCAGTGTTTGAGGGCAGCATTGACGTGCCTGACTCACTTTGACCCTTTGAATTTCTGGAACCTCCCATGACGATGCCCGAACCCATGAGCCCGATCACCGAAGACGACATTGCCGACTATTTGGTGAACACACCTGATTTTTTTGAACGCCATGCTTCGCTTTTGGCCACGGTCCAACTCACGCACCCGCAAAGCCACCGCACGGTGGGCTTGCAAGAGCGCCAGGCGCAAATGCTGCGCGACAAAATCAAGGGTCTGGAACACCGCATCATGGACATGATCCGGCACGGCAACGAAAACATGATCCTCACCGACAAGTTGCATCGCTGGTCGTGCGAGTTGCTGGTGACGCCTCAGGACCAACTGGCCGCATCAGCGGTGGACAACATCCGTGAGTTGTTTCAAGTGCCGCAGGTGGCCTTGCGCTTGTGGTCTTTGCAGGGTGAGCACGCGCAGGCGGCTTATGCCCAGGGCGTGACCGAGGCGGTGCAGGTGCTGGCCACCTCACTCGACCGCCCTTATGTGGGGCCGAATGCGGGTTACGAGGCTGTCCAGTGGCTGGAGCAACCGACGCTGGCGGCTTCTGTTGCGCTGCTCGCTTTGCGTGCAGCGCCGGGGCAAGCCGCTTTTGGCTTGCTGGTCTTGGCGTCTCCCGATGCGCAGCGTTTCAACAGCCAAATGGGTACCGACCTGCTCGAGCGCTTGGCCGAACTGGCGGGCGCGGCCTTGTCGGTGTTGCAACAGCCACGGGGTTGAGCCATGTCAGTGGCGGCGACCACCGACCCCTTGGTCATCCGCTATCTGGACCATGTGCGTTTTGAAAAACGCTTGGCCGAGCGCACCTGCACCCTGTACCAACTGGACTTGATGCGCTTGGCCGAGATGGCGGCAGCATCCCACGTGGCCTTGCTGCAGGTGCAAAGCGGCCATGTGCGCCGTTGGGCGGCACAAATGCACAGCGCCGGGCGCAGTGGCCGCGGCATTGCACTCATCTTGTCGGGCTGGCGTGGGTTTTACACCTGGCTGGGGCGCGAGGGCTTGATCCCGCACAACCCCGTTGCCGATGTGCGGGCGCCGCGCGTGGCCAAGCCCCTGCCCAAGGCGCTGGGTGTGGACGAAGCGGTGCAGTTGGCCGAGCACGAAGAGGACAATGACGACCCTTGGCTGGAAGCCCGCGATGCGGCCATGGTGGAGCTGCTCTATGGCTGCGGTCTGCGCATTGCCGAGCTGACCGGGCTGGACGTGGCGCCAAGCACCGATGCCAGTCGGGCAGGGCGAGGCTGGATCGACCTGCAAAACGCCGAGGTGCAAGTGCAGGGCAAAGGCAGCAAGCGCCGCACCGTGCCTTTAGGCCGTGCCGCCATGGAGGCACTGACACGCTGGCTGGTTGTTCGTCCGCAATTGACTGGCATGCTGGCCCAGCCCATCCCGGGGGCGTCCCCTCTGGCGCTGGCGCTGTTTCCTGGTCGGCATGGCACGCGCCTGACGCCCCGCGGCGTGGCCCAACGCCTCAAGCGCCGCAGCTTGCTGGCGGGGCTGGCCACGCCGGTGCACCCGCACATGCTGCGCCACTCCTTTGCCAGCCATGTGCTGCAGTCAAGTGGCGATTTGCGGGCGGTGCAAGAGTTGTTGGGCCATGCCAACATCAGCACCACTCAGGTCTACACGCGACTGGATTTTCAGCATTTGGCCAAAACCTACGACGCAGCACACCCCCGGGCCAAGCGCCAATGAAATGCCCTGTTGGCGTGTTGGTTGCGGTGTGAGGCCATGCCCGGTGCGCAGGGGCTGTGCTTGAATTCGTCGCTACACTCCCCAACTCTTGTTTCCTAGTCTAGAAGTGGAACCGCGCCATGTCCCTGATCCCTACCACCATCCTGACCGGCTTTTTGGGCTCGGGCAAAACCACGCTGCTCAAGCGTGTGTTGACAGAGGCCCACGGCCAAAAAATCGCTGTGATCGAGAACGAGTTTGGCGAAGAGAACATTGACAACGATATTTTGGTCTCGGACACCGACGAGCAGATCATCCAGATGAGCAATGGCTGCATCTGCTGCACCATCCGCGAGGATCTGCGTGTCACATTGCAGCTGTTGGCGGCCAAGCGCCGCAAGGGCTTGCTCAGCTTTGACCGCATCGTGATCGAGACCACGGGCTTGGCCGACCCCGGCCCGGTGGCGCAGACCTTTTTCATGGACGACGAGATCGCCGAGACTTATTTGCTCGACTCGATTTTGACCTTGGTGGACGCCAAACATGCGGCCCAACAGCTCAATGACCGCCAAGAAGCGCGCCGTCAGGTGGGCTTTGCCGATCAAATTTTCATCAGCAAGGCCGATCTGGTCACGCCCGAGGAGCTGGATGCGCTGCAGCACCGCCTCAAGCACATGAACCCGCGTGCACCGCAAAAAGTGGTGCATTTCGGTGAAGTCGCCCTGTCCGAGGTGTTTGACCTCAAAGGCTTCAACTTGAACGCCAAGCTGGACATTGATCCGGATTTTTTGAAAGAGGACGACCATGGCCACGCACATGGCGACCACCCATCGCACCAGCATGGGCACGACCACGAACACGGTGAGCACTGTGACCATCCTTCTCACCAGCATGACCATGCCCAAGGTCAAGGCCACCACCATCACCACGATGATGACGTGAAAAGCTTTGTGTTCCGTTCTGACAAAGCTTTTGATCCGGCCAAGCTGGAAGATTTTCTGGGGGCCATCGTCAACATTTATGGTCCGCGCATGCTGCGTTACAAGGGCGTGCTTCATATGCGCGGCACCGAGCGCAAGGTGATTTTTCAGGGCGTGCACCAACTCATGGGCAGCGATTTGGGCCCTTTGTGGGCCGATGGCGAAGTCAAAACGAGCAAGATGGTATTCATTGGGATTGATTTGCCCAAAGACATCTTGCTCCAAGGCTTGGCACAGTGCTTGGTCTGATGGGGAATGAGGCGGGGGACTGTCCCAGTTGTGGATTGATATTCAGGTGCGCCAACGCACAGAGAACCCCCTTTAATCTTGAGTAGGGCATTTTTCAACCGTTCTTATCGCTACAATCGCCCGCCTGAAGCTTCCCCCTTTTGGGGAAGCCTCGAACCCCGTCGGTTTGCAGCAGGGGTTTGACCAGCAAAACAGGTTTTTCAATCGCTTGCTACGCCGTAGCAATAGGTCTGAGGCCTGCCTTTTCACACGGCTAGGAGACAAGACGTGACGACCCCGAAGAAAAAATTGGCGGCCCCTGTGAAAACCACCTCGGCCAAAGCGGCCCCAGTCAAGAAGTCTGCACCAGCCCCGTCCGCGCCTGCTCCAAAAGCTGTGGCCGTGAAAGCACCGCCGGCCCAAAAGAGCGTTGCGGTCAAAGCCAAGCCTGCCGTTAAAACGGTGGGTCAGACCAAAGCGGCTCCACCTCCTGCCAAAACCAGTTCCAAAACCAAAACAGCTGTGGCGACCCCCAAGTTGCCCGCTGCCCCAACAAAAGCTGCTGCACCCGCTCCCAAAGCGGGCGCAGCAGTGACCAAGCCAACCCCCGCCGGTAAGGCCAAGGTGGCCCCCGTGTCGTCTGTCCTTAAGCCGACCTCCGTACCTGAAGCGAAATCTATGACAGTTCAAAAAGTGGCGACGCCTGCTCCTGCGCTTGCCCCAGTGGTTGACACAACAGCAACAGCCGCAGCGCCTGACCAATTGGTCCGTGCCACACGGCCCTCTGCACGTTTGGCCCAAATCACGGTGCCTTCTTTGCCCCCAGCAGTGGCTTCGACGGCGGCCAAATCCAGCTTCATGCCCACCACGCCAGTGGCCGTTGTTTCGGTGCCTTTTGCACCGATCAAGAAAGACCCCAAACTGGCCAATAACTGGAAAAGCAAACCTGTCGAGGCATTGACCGATGCCGAAATCTTGGCCATGTCAGACGATGAGTACATGAACAACGTACAGCTGGCCTACTTCCGACGCAAGCTCTCGGTTTTGAAGCAGGAGATCTTGAACAGTGCGGGTGCCACCACCGAGCATTTGCGCGAAGACACCGTGGTCGTGCCGGATCCGGCAGACCGTGCCACGATCGAAGAAGAGCACGCGCTTGAACTGCGCACCCGTGACCGTGAGCGCAAACTGCTGAAAAAAATTGAGCAATCCATTGCCTTGATTGACGGTGGTGACTACGGTTATTGCGATGAGACCGGTGAACCCATTGGCGTGGGCCGTTTGTTGGCGCGTCCTACCGCTACCTTGTCTCTTGAAGCCCAGCAGCGGCGTGAGCTCAAGCAAAAAATGTTCGGGGATTGATCTCCTCTGTCGCGCAACGCCCAACCAAAAACCCCTTTCGAGGGGTTTTTTTACGGCCAGAGGTGGTTCCAATTCTCGGAAACAACTTTGCCAGATTTTCTGGTCCTGTTATTTTTCATTTTTTTAATCCTTCACAGGTTACTTTCATTGCCTTCTGTAAGTGCCTAATTTACAAAGAAAATTCCCCTTTGCTTGGCTTCAAATTGCGCGCTAAGCCCTTGATTTCATTGAAAAAAAACCATCTCGCCCATTGAGTTGCATGGATTTCCTGATACAGTGGAAAAAAGTGCAATTAAGTGGGGAAAAGTGTCTCTGCTGGTGCATTTCAACTGAAAAAGGTCGTGGCTGTGTTTCAAGGGGCTTCATCGCTGAGTCTGGATGCCAAAGGGCGGTTGTCTGTGCCGACGCGGCACCGCGACGTCCTGAGTGCCACAGCGCAAGGCCAGTTGACCATCACCAAACACCCGCACGGCTGCCTCATGGTGTTTCCGCGCCCCGAGTGGGAGAAGTTCCGCGAACGCATTGCCCAGCTGCCCATGTCCGCCCAATGGTGGAAGCGCATTTTTTTAGGCAATGCCATGGATGTGGACATGGACGGCAGTGGGCGCGTGCTGATCTCCCCCGAGTTGCGTGAAGCTGCCGGTATTTCCAAAGACACCATGCTGCTGGGCATGGGCAACCATTTCGAGTTGTGGGACAAGGCCCGTTATGACGCGCAAGAGGCGCAGGCCATGCAGGGCGAGATGCCTGATGTGTTCAAAGATTTCTCCTTTTGAAGGCCATGACCGAGAACGCATTGACCCACACCACGGTGCTCTTGGATGAGGCTGTGCAAGAGCTGTTGAAGGCTTCGGCAGGGGTGGATGGCACTTATGTCGATGCCACCTTTGGGCGTGGCGGGCACTCTCGCCTGATTCTTTCCCGCTTGTCGGCGCAAGGTCGTTTGCAAGCCTTTGACAAAGACCCTGAAGCCATTGCGGAAGCCGGGCGCATTGCGGACGGTCGGTTTTCGATTCGCCATGAAGGCTTTTCGAACCTGGGTGAACTGCCTGCGGGCAGTGTCGACGGCGTCTTGATGGATCTGGGCATCAGTTCTCCCCAAATTGACAGCCCCGAGAGGGGTTTTTCTTTTCGTTTTGACGGCCCACTGGACATGCGCATGGACACCACGCGCGGACAAAGTGTGGCCGATTGGTTGGCCACCGCAGAGGTGGATCAAATCACGGAGGTGATACGTGACTATGGCGAAGAACGGTTTGCTTTTCAGATTGCAAAGGCGCTTGTGGCTCGCCGACAAGAGCGGGGCCCAATTTCAACCACCACCGATTTGGCCCAGCTCGTGGCTGACACGGTCAAAACTCGCGAGCCGGGCCAGAACCCTGCAACGCGGACATTTCAGGCTTTTCGGATTTTCATCAACGCAGAGCTTGCGGAGCTCGAACAAGCGCTAGTGGCCAGTTTGCAGGTGTTGGCCCCAGGGGGGCGTTTGGTGGTGATCAGTTTCCATTCCTTGGAAGACCGCATCGTCAAACAGTTCATGGCCAAACACACCAAAGAGGTGGTGGACCGTCGCGTGCCCTTTGCAGAGCCGGTCAAGATGCGCTTGAAGACCCACGGCCGTATTCGTCCCAGTGAGGCCGAGGTGCGCGCCAACCCGCGCTCGCGCAGCGCCATCATGCGCATGGCCGAGCGCACAGAGGTGGCGGCATGACCCGCCTGAGTATTTTTCTGTTGCTGGCCGTGTTGGTCAGCGCGCTGGCCTTGGTGCACAGCCAGTACGAAACACGCCGCTTGTTCATGGCGCTGGAATCGGCCAATAAGGAGGCCAAACGCTTGGAGGTGGACCACGATCGCCTGCAGGTTGAGCGACGCGCGCAAGCCACACCATTGCGTGTTGAGCAAATCGCGCGCCAGCAGCTGCAAATGCGTCCGGCTTCGCCCGGCATCACCCAATACGTGAGTGCCCCGGGCGCGGCCACCGCCGTGCAGGAGTCGCGCCCATGAGCCGCAGCGTCCAGCTCTCGTCCAGTCCTTTGTTGGCCAGCAAGACGCCGGTGTGGCGTAGCAAATTCATTGTGGCGGCCATCGCACTGGGCTTCACGGGCTTGATTGCCCGCGCTGCCTATGTTCAAGTGTTCGCCAACGATTTTTTCTTGCGCCAAGGTGAGGTGCGTTTTGCCCGCACGTTGACCTTGCCCGCTAACCGGGGCCGTGTGCTGGATCGCCATGGCATGCTGTTGGCGTCCAGCGTGCCGGCGCCCAGCATTTGGGCCAATCCAGAGGACATCGAGCGTGATCCCGCCAAGCTGCGTGAATTGGCCCGCTTGCTCGACATGTCGCCTGCCGAGTTGGATAAAAAACTCAAGGATGAAGAAAAAACTTTTGTCTGGCTGCGCCGGCAAATGGACGAGCCTGTGGTCAAGCAAATCTTGGCGTTGGGCATCAAGGGCGTATACGACATCAAAGAATACAAGCGCCTGTACCCTGAGGGCGAGGCTGCCGCGCACATCGTGGGCTTCACCAATGTGGAAGACCAGGGGCAAGAAGGTGTGGAGTTGGTGTTTCAGAAGCAGTTATCGGGCAAGCCCGGTTCCCGCCGTGTCATCAAAGATCGCCTGGGCCGGGTTGTCGAAGACGTGGGTGAGACCGTGCCACCGGTCGATGGCGAAGATTTGCAACTGAGCATCGACAGCAAAGTCCAGTTCTTTGCCTACCAAAAATTGCGTGAAGCCGTCCTGGAACACAAAGCCAAAGCAGGCAGTGTGGTGGTGCTGGACGCTCAGTCGGGTGAAGTGTTGGCGTTGGCCAATTACCCCAGCTATTCACCCGACAAACGCGTCAACTTGAGCGGTGAGCAGCTGCGTAATCGCGCCCTGACCGACACTTTTGAGCCCGGCTCGACCATGAAGCCTTTTGCGGTGGCACTGGCTTTGGAAAAAGGTTTGGTCAAGCCCGAAACGCCCATACAGACAGCGCCTGGTCGCATCACCATCACGGGTTCAACCATCTCTGATGCCCATCCGCACGGCGTATTGACGGTGAATGAAGTGATTCAGAAATCGAGCAACGTGGGCACCGTGAAAATGGCGATGCAGTTGCAGCCTCGCGAAATGTGGGAAATGTTTGCACAAGTGGGTTTTGGTCAAAAGCCTCAGCTGCCTTTCCCCGGCGTGGTCAGCGGGCGTTTGCGTCCCTACAAAACCTGGCGGCCCATCGAGCAGGCCACCATGAGCTATGGCTATGGCATTTCGGGCAGTTTGTTCCAAGTAGCGCGTGCGTACACCGTGTTTGCACGCGACGGTGAGGTGGTGCCAGCCACACTCATGAAAGCCGAGCAGCAGGTGCAAGGCGTGCGCGTGTTCAGCGCCGAAAACGCCAAATCCATGCGCAAGATGCTGCAGATGGCGGCCGGCCCCGGTGGCACAGCTCAAAAAGCGCAAACCATGGGGTATTCGGTCGGCGGAAAAACCGGTACGGCCCACAAACAAGAGGGCAAGGGCTACGCGGGCAAAAAGTACCGCGGCTTTTTTGTTGGCATGGCACCGATCGAGGCCCCCCGTATCGTGGTGGCCGTGATGATCGACGAGCCTAGCAATGGCCGTTATTACGGCGGCGATGTGGCCGCACCCGTGTTCAGCCAGACCGTACAGCAAACTTTGCGCATGATGGGTGTTCAGCCCGACATGGCGGTCAAGCCCCAAATTGTGGCCAAGTCGGTCGAGGAGTCGTTCTGATGCAGATGCTGCACAACGCCCCTGAAGCCGCCCGTTGGCTGCGCACCCGCGTCAAAGGGGAATTGCGAACAGACAGCCGCTTGGTGCAAGCAGGCGACGGCTTCATCGCCTGGCCAGGAGCAGCCACCGATGGTCGCCGCTACATGGCCCAAGCTTTGGCGCAAGGGGCTACGGCTTGCTTGATGGAAGAGGCGGGTCACAGTCCTTGGTTGGCAGGTCTGCAAGCGCATCATGCGGATGACAAATTGGCCTGCATGTCCAGCCTGAAGGCTCAGACCGGCTGGGTGGCCGATGCCTATTACGAGCATCCCAGTCAGGCTTTGAAGGTGTTGGCTGTGACCGGCACCAATGGCAAAACTTCAACGGCATGGTGGTTGGCGCAAGCCTTGTCTTCGCCCACTTTGCAACAAGCCTGTGGCTTGGTGGGGACCTTGGGTGTGGGCCAGTTGCCCCAG
This sequence comes from Limnohabitans sp. DCL3, assembly GCF_048019295.1. Lineage (GTDB taxonomy): Bacteria > Pseudomonadota > Gammaproteobacteria > Burkholderiales > Burkholderiaceae_C > Limnohabitans_A. The sequence goes on from NZ_CP171842.1 coordinate 348,198, forward strand.
TTGGTGAGCACCGGCATGACCACACCCGATCCTGTTTTGCTGCAGCGACAATTCCGAACTTTTGCCGATGCAGGCGTGACCCATTGCGCCATCGAAGCCTCGTCCATCGGACTGGCAGAGCACCGCTTGGATGGCACGCGCATTGGCGTGGCGGTGTTCACGAATTTCACCCAAGACCACTTGGATTACCACGGCGACATGGCGGCTTATTGGTCCGCCAAAGCCGCCCTGTTTCAATGGTCTGGTTTGCAGGCGGCTGTCATCAACATCGATGACGCGCATGGGGCCACCTTGGCCCAGCAACTCGAGGGTGGTGTCCTGGAGGTTTGGACTTGTTCGAAGCTTTCGGTGGGCCATTCCCCGGCGCGTTTGCAGGCCAAACCCCTGACCCATGCCGACGGTCTGGCATTTGACGTCATCGAAGGCGCACAAGTGCAGACGCTGCACACGCGCTTGATTGGGGACTACAACATCGACAATCTGTTGGGCGTGATTGGCAGTTTGCGTGCCTTGGGGTTTGATCTGGCTACGGCTGTGGCCGCTTGTGCGCACCTGAGCGCTGTGCCTGGCCGCATGCAACGCGTCGGTGTTCACGTGTGCCATACCGACGCACAAGAGGACCAGAATGCGCCATTGGTGGTGGTGGATTACGCCCACACGCCCGATGCCGTCGTCCATGCGTTGTCGGCTTTGCGCTCGCAGGCCAAGCTTCGCGGAGGGCGCTTATGGTGCGTATTGGGGTGTGGCGGGGATCGAGACGCCAGCAAACGCCCATTGATGGCCGCGGCTGCCGAGGCGGTATCTGACCAAGTGGTTCTGACCAGTGACAACCCGAGATCGGAGCAGCCCGAAGCCATTTTGATGGCGATGGTGGCTGGCTTGCAACACCCTATGCGGGCCCATGTCCAGATTGACCGTGCTTTGGCCATTGCCCAAACCGTGGTCCAAGCAGCCCCCCAGGACGTGGTCTTGGTCGCAGGCAAAGGGCATGAGACAACACAAGAGGTCATGGGTGTTCAGCATCCATTCTCGGATGAGGCGCATGTGCGCATGGCGCTGCAGCAACGTGCCACAAGGCAGCATGGGGCAGTGGCATGAGCACCAAGACCTCGATGCAGTTGAAATTGGATGTGGCTCAGGGCTGGCTTGGCCAAGCTCGGGGTGTGAATGTTCAGGCGCTGGTCGCCGAGCGCGTGCACACCGACAGCCGCAGCATCCAGCCTGGCGACTTGTTCGTGGCCTTGCGTGGTGAGCGTTTTGACGGCCAAGCGTTCATGGCCCAGGCCAAAGCGCAAGGTGCGGTGGCTGTGGTGTGCGAGGCCTCTGGTGAGGCGTCGGCTCAAGCACACGGCTTGCCTGCCATCGTGGTGCCCGATGCGCGCGTGGCTTTGGGTGAGTTGGCTGCAGGCTGGCGCGCTCAGTTCGAACTTCCCGTGATTGCGGTGACGGGCAGCAATGGCAAAACCACGGTGACGCAAATGATCGCGTCCATTTTGCGCGCCCATGCAGGGGATGACGCTTTGTCCACCCAGGGCAACCTGAACAACGACATTGGTGTGCCGTTGACCTTGTTCAATTTGCGTTCTCACCACCGCGTGGCTGTGGTCGAGTTGGGCATGAACCATCCCGGCGAAATTGCCTACCTGGCCAAGTTGGCCCAGCCGACTGTGGCACTGGTGAACAACGCGCAGCGCGAGCACCAAGAGTTCATGGGCACGGTTGAAGCTGTGGCCCATGAAAATGGCGCCGTGTTGCAAGCCTTGCCTGCGTCAGGTGTGGCCGTGTTCCCCGCGGACGATGCTTTCACCTCGGTCTGGACAAACTTGTCAGGTCAACGTGCGCAGAGCACTTTTTCCATGGCGGCACAAGCGTTTGATTCATCCCCCGAAGTCCATTGTGCCGGCGTGCTCTGGCAATCGGGTGCATGGGCGTTCACCCTCCAAACAGTGCAAGGAATTGCCCCGGTGCATTTGCACATTGCCGGTCGCCATAACGTGAAAAATGCCTTGGCCGCCAGTGCTTGCGCCTTGGCCGCGGGCGTGCCTTTGACGGCAGTGGCGCAAGGCTTGATCGCATTTGAACCTGTCAAGGGCCGCTCGCGTGCACTGGTGTTGCACACCTCAGCTCATGACATCACTTTGGTGGATGACACCTACAACGCCAACCCCGATTCGGTTCGCGCCGCCATCGATGTTTTGGCCGAATTGCCTGCGCCGCGTTTGTTGGTTTTGGGTGACATGGGTGAAGTGGGCAACCAAGGCGCTGAGTTTCACGCCGAAGTGGGCGCTTATGCCGCCCAACGCGGGATCGAGGCGCTCTACACCGTGGGTGAATTGTGTGCGCACGCGGCTCAGGCCTTTGGTGGGGCGCAACACTTTTCCGACACGGACAAGCTCTTGACGGTGACCACGGCCCAAGTGGAGGCGTTTCAAAGTGTTCTGGTCAAAGGCTCGCGTTTCATGAAGATGGAGCGCATCGTCGAAGCCCTTTTGACCACTGGCGCTGCCCACCACGCACAACACAACAATAAAAAAGGGGAGCCCCATGCTGCTTAGCCTGGCCCAGTGGTTGCAAAGTTTGTCCCCTGAGTGGGGCTTTTTGCGTGTTTTCCAATACATCACCTTCCGTGCCGTGATGGCTGCGATGACGGCGCTATTGATCGGTTTGGCCGCAGGCCCCATGGTCATCCGCCGCTTGACTTCGCTCAAGATCGGTCAGCCCATCCGTGGCTACGGCATGGCGTCACATCTGTCCAAAAGCGGCACACCCACCATGGGCGGTGTGCTCATTTTGTTGTCGATCGCCATTTCCACCTTGTTGTGGTTTGACCTCTCCAACCGTTTTGTTTGGATTGTCTTGATCGTGACCCTGGGCTTTGGGGCCATTGGCTGGGTGGATGACTGGCGCAAAGTGGTCAACAAAGACCCAGAGGGCATGCGCTCGCGCGAAAAGTATTTTTGGCAATCGGTCATCGGCTTGTTGGCTGCGCTGTACCTGGTCTTCAGCATTTCGGAAGTCTCCAACCTGCGTGTGCTCGACTTGTTTGCCCAGTGGGTCATGTCGGGCTTTGATGTGAATTTGCCGCCCAAGGCTGGTTTGCAAGTGCCCTTCTTCAAAGAGGTCAATTACCCACTGGGCGTGCTGGGCTTTGTGGTGCTGACGTACCTGGTGATCGTGGGATCGAGCAACGCGGTCAATCTGACCGATGGCTTGGATGGTTTGGCCATCATGCCGGTGGTGATGGTGGGCTCGGCGCTGGGGGTGTTCGCCTATGTCACAGGCAGCTCTGTTTATTCCAAGTACCTGTTTTTTCCGTACATCCCGGGTTCGGGTGAATTGATGATTTTTTGCGCCGCCATGGCGGGTGCAGGCTTGGCATTCTTGTGGTTCAACACCCATCCGGCTCAAGTGTTCATGGGCGATGTAGGGGCTCTGGCGCTGGGTGCAGCCCTGGGCACCATTGCCGTGATCGTGCGGCAGGAAATTGTCTTGGCCATCATGGGCGGCATTTTTGTGGTCGAAGCGCTTTCGGTCATGGCGCAGGTGACTTACTTCAAATACACCAAGAAAAAATATGGCGAAGGCCGTCGCATCCTCAAGATGGCGCCCTTGCACCACCATTTTGAAAAGAGCGGCTGGAAAGAAACGCAGGTGGTTGTGCGTTTTTGGATCATCACCATGCTGCTGTGTCTGGTCGGCTTGTCGACACTGAAGCTGAGATAAATCATGCAGCTGCAAGGTCAACACGTTCTGATTCTCGGTTTGGGCGCTTCGGGCTTGGCGATGGCCCGTTGGTGCGCGCATGCCGGAGCTGAGGTGACGGTGGCCGACACCCGTGATACGCCGCCCCAATTGGCGGTTTTGCAGTCCGAATGGCCTGCCGTGCGTTTTGTGTCGGGGCCGTTCATGGCCAGTTTGGTGGAAGGCACAGCGGTGCGAGCCGTTTTCCGTAGCCCGGGCCTCGCACCCGACGTCGTGGCGCCCGTCGTCGACGCCGCCCAAGCCATGGGTTTGTGGCAAGGTGGTGAGTTGAGCTTGTTTGCTGCCGCGTTGCAGGACTTGAAATCACGATTTGCTTACACCCCCAAAGTCTTGGCCATCACGGGCACCAATGGCAAAACCACCGTGACGTCGCTGACGGGGCAGCTGGTGGCGCGGGCAGGCAAAACGGTGCAAGTGGCGGGCAACATCGGCCCGACCTTGCTCGACACCTTGACCCAGGCGATGTCAGAAGCGCAGGTGCATGTCGAGCAGCAGGCTGGACATGCTGAGCAGGACAGTCCAACTCAGCCGCCCGTGCAGACCGAAGGCGGCGAGAAAGCCGACGCACCACATTCAGAGGACCTTTCAGCTGTGCCTGCTCAGGCCATGGGCGACTTGAGCGACGCGCAAGAAATTCTGGACACCTTGGCAGAAGACGCCGCCGATGGGGACGATGATGAAACGCCGCTGACGCCGATGATGTCCGCAGCGCCAGTGCTTGTGCACCCCATGGCTCAAGCCCTCCCTCAAGTCTGGGTGTTGGAGTTGTCGAGCTTTCAACTCGACAGCAGCGAGGGTTTTGAACCCACAGCCGCCACGGTGCTCAATCTGTCACAAGACCACTTGGATTGGCATGGCAGCATGGCCGCTTATGGTCAAGCCAAAGCCCGTATTTTTGGCACGCAAGCCCTCATGGTTCTGAACCGTGACGACCTGCAGGTCATGGCCATGCGTCCAGCCCCCATCAAAGTGAAATTGCAAAAACCCATCGAGCGTGGCCACTTGACATTTGGCGGCGACATGCCCCAGCGCCCAGGAGACTTCGGCATTGAAGTGACCCACGGCATGACTTGGCTGGTACGCGCACTCGAAGCCGACGAAACACGCCGCCGTCGCAAAGACGCAGCGGAAGAATTGCACTTTCAGCGCCTCATACCCGCGGATGCTCTGCGCATTCGCGGGCGACACAATGCTGTCAATGCGCTGGCTGCTTTGGCATTGGCCAGCAGCGCAGGTTGCGCCTTGGGCCCCATGCTCTATGGCCTGCGCGAATACCGCGGTGAGCCCCATCGGGTGGAGCCGGTGGCCATCATCAATGAGGTCGAATTTTTTGACGACAGCAAGGGCACCAACGTGGGCGCCACGGTCGCTGCCCTGCAAGGCTTGGGTGCCGATCGCCGTGTGGTGGTCATTTTGGGTGGCGATGGCAAGGGGCAAGACTTCTCGCCCTTGGCCGAGCCCGTGTCTCGCTACACCCGTGGCGTGGTCCTGATCGGGCGTGATGCACACCGGATCCGTGAGGTGCTGCAGAACACCAACGTGGCGTTGCACGATGCCACCGACATGGTCGATGCCGTGAGCCAAGCGGCCCGCTTGGCCCAAAGCGGCGATGCGGTGCTGATGTCGCCCGCCTGCGCCAGTTTTGACATGTTTGACAACTACGGCCATCGGGCTGCGGTGTTTTGCCAAGCGGTGGCCCATTTGGCCGAAGCTGCCGGCGTCGCCATGGAGGGGGGACTGTGAGTGATGCACTGACTTTTTCGCAGCGCCTTCAGGCCGGTCTCTCTCGCCTTGGCCAACTCTTGACAGGCCAAGGTTGGGCAACCACAGGGGCAGCATCGGGCAGTTTGCCCGTCAATCTGGGGGGCTACGACGCCAGCCGGCAAAGCATGAACTCCGGCGCCCGCTTGCACAGCATCGATCAAACGCTGGTTTGGGTGGTGGTGGCTTTGATGATGTGGGGCATGGTCATGGTGTATTCGGCCTCCATTGCGATGCCGGACAACCCACGCTTTGCGCGGTACTCCCAGACGCATTTTCTGACCCGGCATGTGGTCTCGATGGTGGTGGGCGCCATCATGGCCTTGCTCGCCTTCCAAGTGCCCACAGAAACCTGGGAAAAGGTGGCCAGGCCACTGTTTGTGGTCGCGCTGATTTTGTTGGCCATGGTGCTGCTGCCTTTCATCGGCAAAGGGGTCAATGGGGCGCGACGTTGGATTTCATTTGGCATCATGAACTTCCAACCCTCTGAGTTGGCCAAATTTGCCACCATCATTTATGCCGCCGATTACATGGTGCGAAAGATGGACGTGAAAGAACGATTCTTCCGTGCGGTCTTGCCCATGGGGGCTGCCGTGGGGCTGGCGGGCGTGTTTTTGTTGGCCGAACCCGATATGGGGGCGTTCATGGTGATCGCGATCATCGCCATGGGTATTTTGTTTTTGGGTGGCGTGAACGCCCGCATGTTTTTCCTGATTTTTGCCGTCTTGGTGGGCGCCTTTATGGCCATGATTGCGGCTTCACCTTGGCGCCGTGATCGCATCTTTGCCTATTTGGACCCTTTCAGCGCCGAGCACGCTTTGGGCAAAGGGTACCAGCTGTCGCATTCCTTGATCGCCATTGGCCGAGGCGAGGTTTGGGGGGGGGGCTTGGGCGGCAGTGTGGAGAAGCTCCATTGGTTACCTGAGGCCCACACCGACTTTTTGTTGGCCGTGATTGGTGAGGAGTTCGGACTGGTCGGTGTGACCTTGGTGATTTGCCTGTTTTTGTGGCTCAGCCGCCGCATCATGGTGATCGGTCGGCAAGCCATCGCCTTGGACAAGGTGTTTTCCGGCTTGGTCGCCCAAGGCGTGGGGATCTGGATTGGTTTTCAAGCGTTCATCAACATGGGCGTGAACCTGGGGGCATTGCCCACCAAAGGCTTGACCTTGCCACTGATGAGCTATGGCGGTTCGGCCATCATGATGAACTTGATCGCCATCGCCGTGGTGCTGCGCATCGATGCCGAAAACAAACAGATGATGCGCGGAGGTCGCTCATGAACGCCAAATGTGCCCTGGTCATGGCTGGCGGAACAGGTGGGCATATTTTCCCGGGCTTGGCCGTGGCCGAAGCATTGCGCGATGCCGGTTGGCGCGTCCACTGGTTGGGTGCGCCCAACAGCATGGAAAGTCAGTTGGTGCCGCCGCGTGGCTTCACCTTTGAGCCCGTGACCTTTGGTGGTGTGCGTGGCAAAAACTTGAAAACCCTGACGCTCATGCCTTTGAAGCTGTTGCGTGCCTTTTGGCAAAGTTGGCAAGTGGTGCGCCGTGTCCAACCCGATGTGGTGTTGGGTTTGGGCGGTTACATCACGTTCCCTGGCGGCATGATGGCGACACTCAGCGGCAAGCCGGTGGTCCTGCATGAGCAAAACACGGTGGCCGGGATGGCCAACAAAGTGCTGGCCCAAGTGGCAGACCGTGTGTTCACCGCATTTCCGGGTGTGTTCAAGCAAGGGCATTGGGTGGGCAACCCGCTGCGCCACGCATTCACCGAACAAGCGGCACCGGCTGAACGTTTTGCTGGCCGCACAGGTCCTTTGCGCGTGCTGGTGGTCGGCGGCAGCCTCGGTGCCAAGGCCCTGAACGACACCGTGCCTCAGGCCCTGGCCTTGATGCCCATGGCGGCCCGCCCCGTGGTGGTTCACCAAAGTGGCGCGAAGCAAATCGACGCATTGCGCGCGAATTACCAAGCAGCAGGTGTTGAGGCCGAGTTGACGCCTTTCATTGACGACACGGCTTGGGCATTTGCCCAGGCCGATTTGGTCATTTGCCGCGCTGGCGCCAGCACCGTGACCGAGTTGGCAGCGGTCGGCGTGGCTGCCGTCTACGTTCCATTCCCATATGCCGTGGATGACCACCAAACCACCAATGCACAGTTTTTAGTGACGCAAGGTGGTGGCTGGCTCATGCCACAAGCCGATCTGTCGCCGCAAACGCTGGCCGATTTCTTGATGGGCATGACACGTGAACGGCTGTTGGTTGCGGCTGAAAAAGCACACGCACAGAAAAAAACACATGCGACTCGGGAGGTCGTGATGGCTTGTGAGGAGTTGGCAGCATGAAACACGCCATCCGTAAAATCCACTTCATCGGTGTTGGCGGCTCGGGCATGAGCGGTATCGCCGAAGTGTTGCTGAATTTGGGTTATCAAATCTCAGGCTCGGACTTGTCGGACAGCGCCACGCTGAGGCGTTTGGCAACTTTGGGCATCGCCACGCATGTGGGGCACTCTGCAGACAATGTGAAAGACGCCGATGCGGTGGTCACTTCCACCGCCGTCAAAGCCGACAACCCAGAAGTACTGGCCGCCCGTGAGCGCCATATTCCGATCGTCCCCCGTGCGGTGATGCTGGCAGAGTTGATGCGCATGAAGCAGGGCGTGGCCATTGCCGGCACGCATGGCAAGACCACCACCACCAGCTTGGTGGCCAGTGTGTTGGGCGAAGCGGGACTGGATCCAACCTTTGTGATTGGTGGCCGTTTGAACAGCGCAGGTGCCAATGCCAAGCTGGGTACGGGCGATTACATCGTGGTGGAAGCCGACGAGTCCGATGCGTCGTTTCTGAACTTGCTCCCTGTGATGGCAGTCGTCACCAACATCGACGCTGACCACATGGAAACCTATGGCCATGACCTGGGCAAACTCAAGGGCGCATTTGTCGAGTTTTTGCACCGCATGCCTTTTTACGGAACGGCCATCGTCTGCGCGGACGATCCGGGCGTTCAATCCATCCTGAACGACATTGCCAGGCCCGTGACCACCTATGGTTTGAACGAAGGTGCGCAAGTGCGCGCTGTCGATGTGCAAGCCGCTCAAGGGCAGATGCGGTTCACCGTGCAACGTCGCAACGGTGTGACCATGCCTGATTTGCCCTTGGTTTTGAATTTGCCTGGGCTCCACAACGTGCTCAACGCCTTGGCTGCTGTGGCTGTGGCCGTGGAATTGGGTGTGGAGGATGCCGCCGTTCAGCGGGCATTGGCCAATTTCAAAGGGGTGGGCCGTCGCTTTCAGCGTTACGGTGAAGTGCCCGTACCAGGCGCAGCGGGTCACTTCACGGTGATTGACGACTATGGTCATCATCCGGTCGAGATGGCAGCCACCTTGGCCGCTGCCCGTGGCGCCTTTCCAGGTCGTCGCTTGGTCTTGGCTTTCCAGCCGCACCGCTTCAGCCGCACCCGTGACTGCTTCGAGGATTTTGTGAAAGTGATAGGCCAAGGCTGCGACAGCGTTTTGCTGGCCGAGGTGTATGCAGCAGGCGAGGCGCCCATTGTGGCCGCCGATGGTCGTTCATTGGCACGCGCACTGCGTGTGGCGGGCAAGGTCGAACCCATCTTCGTTGATGCGATTGCCGACATGCCCCAAGCGGTGCTCAGCAATGCCCGCGATGGCGATGTGCTCATTTGCATGGGCGCAGGCTCCATTGGCGCTGTTCCGGCGCAAGTGCTTCAGTTGGGGGGGGCTGCATGAAGGACTTGAATTTGGGCAAAGTGGCCGTTCTCATGGGCGGACAATCTGCCGAACGTGAAGTGTCCTTGATGTCAGGCCAGGGCGTTTTGCAGGCGCTGTTGGCATCGGGCGTTGAGGCCCATGCCTTTGACCCGGCCGAGCGTGACCTGGGCGAACTCAAGCGCGAGGGCTTTGACCGTTGTTTCATTGCATTGCATGGTCGCTTTGGTGAAGACGGCACCGTTCAAGGGGCCTTGGAGCTGATGGGCTTGCCCTATACCGGCTCGGGCGTGATGGCTTCGAGCATCGCGATGGACAAAACCATGACCAAGCGGGTCTGGCTGGCCGAGGGTCTGCCAACTCCCCGTTATGTGTTGGTGCGACGCCAAGAATTGGACAGCGTGTCCTTGACCGACTTGGTCGCCAGCTTAGGCTTGCCCCTGATTGTGAAACCGGCCCGTGAAGGCTCCTCGATTGGTGTGACCAAGGTCACGCGGGTCCAGGATTTGTTCGCGGCACTCCAGGCTGCCGCCCAGTGCGATGCCGATATCCTGTGCGAGCAATGCATTGTGGGTGACGAGGTGACTTGCCCGGTTTTGGGCGAAGGCAATGGTGCCCGGGCTTTGCCCATGATCAGGATCGTGGCGCCAGAGGGCAATTACGATTACCAAAACAAGTACTTCACCGACGACACTCAGTATCTGGTGCCCTGTGGTTTGCCTGCAGCCGAAGAGGCCGCCATTGAGGCGCTGATTGTCAAGGCTTACCAAGTGTTGGGGTGCAGAGGATGGGGGCGCATTGACGTGATGATCGATGCGGCCACACGCCAGCCTTATTTGCTGGAAATCAACACCTCACCCGGCATGACCGGCCACTCCTTGGTGCCCATGTCGGCCAAGGCCGCAGGCATCAGCTACCCGCAGTTGTGCTGTCAGCTGCTGGCTTCGGCGGCATTGGACCATGTGCAGGAGGTGCAAGGGTGAAATCCACCATGCCATTGCCCCTGGACGTTCGCCTCATGAACATGGCTGCAGGCGCGTTGCTGGCTGTTTTCCTGCTGTTGCTCTTGGGCGGTGGGGCTTGGTGGTTGGTGCGCCACCCCCTTTTCGCGATCAAAGCGATCACGGTGCAAGGGGAGGTCACGCGCAACAACGCCATCACCTTGCGGGCCAATGTCGTGCCGCACTTGCAGGGCAATTTTTTCACGATGGACTTGAATCGGACGAAAGAAGCATTTGAGGCTGTGCCTTGGGTCAGGGACGCGGTCGTGCACCGTGACTTTCCCAACCGCTTGCGCACGGTGTTGGTGGAGCACGAGCCCATGGCCTTGTGGGGCGATGAGAGTGCCAACAAGATGGTGAACCAACAAAGCCGCGTGTTTGAGGCCAATGTGGAAGACGTGGACATTGACAAACTCCCACGCTTGAAGGGGCCGGATGCCCAGTCAGAGACGGTGGTGCAGATGTACCGGCATCTGTTGCCCCTCTTTGAGACGATGGACATGGGCATTGATCAGCTGGAGTTGACGCCACGGGGCAGTTGGCGCGTGTTAACGGATCGTGGCGCCTTGCTGGAGCTGGGCCGGGGCAGCGAAGCGGAAGTGACGGCGCTGTTGAAAGTGTTTTTCAAAACCTTGTCGCAAGTGACGGCCCGTTATGGCCGTACACCTGTGGATTTGACGGGTGCGGATTTGCGGCACACAGACGGTTATGCCCTGCGCTTGCGGGGTGTGACCACGCTGGACACGGATGGCAAGAAAAAGCTCTGAGTGATCAGAGCGAATGAATGAAACGGAAACGGGGATTCAAATGGCAAAAGAGTACAAAGATCTGGTGGTAGGGTTGGACATCGGCACCTCCAAAGTCATGGCGGTGGTCGCCGAGGTCATGCCCGATGGCGAACTGAAGATCGCCGGGCTGGGCATCGCGCCAGGCAATGGTCTCAAGCGTGGGGTGGTGGTCAACATCGATGCCACGGTACAAAGTATCCAGCAAGCCCTCAAAGAGGCGGAGCTGATGGCGGATTGCAAAATCACCCGCGTCAATGTCGGCATCACCGGCAGCCACATCCGGGGTATCAATTCGAGCGGCATGGTGGCGATCAAGGACAAGGAAGTCACGCAGGCCGATGTGGCCCGCGTGATGGAGACGGCACGCGCCATCAACATCTCGACCGACCAGCGTTTGCTGCTCGTGGCGCCACAAGAATTTGTGATCGACGGCCAAGAAGTCAAAGAGCCGATTGGCATGAGCGGCATGCGCCTGGAAGCCAAGGTGCACATCGTCACAGGCGCCCAAAGTGCTGCTGAAAACATCATCAAATGTGTGCGCCGCTGTGGTCTGGAGGTTGACCAATTGCTGCTCAATCCCCAATCTTCGAGCTTGGCTGTGTTGTCGGAAGACGAGCGTGAATTGGGCGTTGTGTGCGTGGACATTGGCGCAGGCACGACCGACGTGGCCATCTTTGCGAATGGATCGATTCGCCATACCGCTGTGATTCCGATTGCAGGCGATTTGATCACCAGCGACATCGCCATGGCATTGCGCACCCCCACCAAAGATGCAGAAGACATCAAAGTCGAGAGCGGTTATGCCAAGCAACTGTTGGCTGACCCTGATGCGCAGGTTGAAGTGCCTGGTTTGGGTGACCGGGGCCCGCGCATGCTCAGTCGCCAAGCCTTGGCCGGTGTGATTGAGCCGCGCATCGAGGAAATTTTCTCGCTGGTGCACCAAGTGATCCGGGAGTCGGGCTACGAAGAAGTGCTCTCTTCCGGCATTGTGCTCACGGGTGGCAGTGCCGTCATGCCTGGCATGGTTGAGTTGGGTGAAGACATCTTCCTCAAGCCTGTGCGACGCGGCTTGCCCAAATATTCGGGTGGTTTGGCCGACATGGTCAGCCAGCCTCGTGCAGCCACGGTGATGGGCCTCTTGGAAGAAGCCCGCATGGCCCGGCTGCGCGGTTATAAGGTCACACAAAAGAAGAGTTCGGTGAACAACGCTTTTGGACGTTTCAAAGATTTCATCGTGGGGAACTTCTGATGAATTGGCAAAAAAGATATCTCGCCAGGGGCAGTCCACCGATTTCAAGACCGTGTCGATGTTGACACGCACTCTCCCCAGAAACAAAAAAGATTGACAGATAAAAAACCTCGGCAACTGCAAACAAATTTAGGAGTAGCACCATGACCATCGAAATGATCCAGACAGAAGAATTTAACCAAGGCACGCAGATCAAAGTGATTGGCGTCGGCGGTGGCGGCGGCAACGCTGTCGAACACATGATTGAGCGCCAAGTCCAGGGCGTCGAATTTGTGTGCGCCAACACCGATGCGCAAGCTTTGGCCCGCAGCGCAGCGCACCGCTTTATCCAGTTGGGTCAGACCGGCCTGGGTGCTGGCAGCAAGCCCGAGAAGGGCCGTGAGGCTGCTGAAAGCGCTGAAGCCGACATCCGCGCAGCCATCGAGGGCGCGCACATGTTGTTCATCACCGCAGGCATGGGCGGCGGCACTGGCACAGGTGCAGCCCCAGTGATCGCCCGTATCGCCAAAGAAATGGGCATCCTCACCGTGGGGGTGGTCACCAAGCCGTTCGAATTTGAAGGCGGTCGCCGCATGACCAATGCCGATATTGGCATGCAAGAGCTTGAGGCCAATGTCGATTCCTTGATCGTTGTGCTGAACGAAAAGCTGTTGGAGTTGCCAGGCGGCGAAGACATGACCCAAGACGAGGCTTTTGCCCATGCCAACGATGTGCTGAAAAATGCTGTCGGCGGGATTGCCGAAATCATCAACGTACCAGGCCATGTCAACGTCGACTTTGAAGACGTGCGCACCGTGATGGGCGAGCCTGGCAAAGCCATGATGGGCACAGCTGCGGCCAGCGGCCCGGATCGCGCCCGCATCGCTGCCGAGCAGGCTGTGGCTTGCCCGTTGCTCGAGGGCGTGGACCTGTCGGGTGCCAAGGGTGTGTTGGTCTTGATCAGCGCTGCCAAAGGTTCTTTGAAGCTGTCCGAATCCAAGCAGGCGATGAATACCATCCGTGCTTACGCCTCGGAAAATGCCCACGTGATTTATGGCACCGCCTACGACGAGAACTTGGGCGACGAGATCCGCGTGACGGTGGTGGCCACGGGTTTGTCCAAGGCTGGCGCTCGCCGCACAGCCCCTCCGCTGCAAGTGTTGCGCACGGGTACCGACAACGTGGCGTTCACCATGGGTGGCCAAGATGCGGTCAACCATGCGGGCAACGCTGCGGCCTCGATGAACAACAGTGGGTTGAATGTGCCTGCTTACTGGCGCAGCAACCGCACCCATGCAGCTGCTCGCGTGGACGGCATGGCCAATGCGGGCATGGACGACATTGAGATCCCCGCTTTCTTGCGCAAGCAAGCGGACTGACCGGCTGACTTAACGTTGATTTTTGGTGCATTTGGGGCCAGACGGGTGAAGGCCTGTCTGGCCCCTTTTTGCATGTTCGTTCAGCTTGATCGCTTTGTGTTGTAAGAGCGGCACTCAGTTTTTGCCGTCCCGGTGTTGTGCCCGGGGCCGTCGAGCTCGTTGTCGCTTCGCGTCTCAACATCGCTCGCCAGCCTCGGGCCAAGCACCGGGACTGCGTATCGGTCGTGGCGGCCCTTGTTGACTGCACGCCTATTCCTTTTGCACACTTGCATGTCTCTCGCCAACTAAAATACACGCATGCTCGCTCAACGCACCCTCAAAACCTTGACCAAAGCCGTCGGCGTGGGTTTGCACAGCGGTCAGCGCGTCGAGCTGACCCTGCGCCCCGCCGCACCGGATACGGGTATTGTGTTTCGCCGGATCGACCTGGCCGAGCCGGTGGACATTGCGGTCAACGCCGAGGCGGTGACCGACACCCGTTTGGCCTCCACCATCTCCGCAGGACAAGCCAAAGTGCTGACGGTCGAACACCTGATGTCGGCCTGTGCAGGTTTGGGCATTGACAACTTGTATGTGGACATCACGGCCGAGGAAGTCCCCATCCTCGACGGCTCGGCTTCGTCCTTTGTTTTCTTGCTGCAAAGTGCAGGCGTGGTGGAGCAGTCTGTGCCCAAGCGGTTTGTGCGCGTCCTCAAGCCGGTCGAAGTGTCCGAGGGAGAGGGCGAGAACATCAAGTGGGCGCGTTTAACGCCTTACCACGGCTATCGCTTGAGCTTTGAAATTGATTTTCGGCACCCCGCCGTGGATTCGACCGGGCAACAGGTGGTGTTTGACATGTCGGACGGCGTGTACGCCCGCGACATCGCACGCGCCCGCACCTTCGGTTTCACCAAAGACGTCGAGATGCTGCGCGCCAATGGCTTGGCCCTAGGGGGGGGCTTGGACAATGCCATCGTGATGGACGATTACAAAGTGCTCAATGCCGATGGCCTGCGTTATGACGACGAGTTCGTCAAACACAAAATTCTCGACGCCATGGGCGATTTGTACATTTTGGGCAAACCTCTGTTGGCGGCCTACAGCGCATTCCGCTCGGGCCATGCCATGAACAACCGCTTGCTGCGCGAGTTGTTGTCCAGGCCTGACGCTTACGAGTTGGTGACTTTTGAGGACAAAGCCCAAGCACCCCGCGGTTTTGCCGCTTTGCAACCCGCATGGTGATGCCCAGCACCACACACCTGCTGTACTTGCATGGTTTTCGGTCTTCGCCGCAATCGGTCAAAGCGCGGAAAATGGCGGGCATGGTGCAGCGCCAACACCCCCATGTGACATGGTGGTGCCCGCAATTGCCCGCATCGCCCCGACAAGCCATGGCCTTGTTGCAAGCGGGCGCAGCGTCATGGCCACTGGGCCGCACTGCCATTGTGGGCTCTTCTCTCGGCGGCTTTTATGCCGCTTGGCTGTCGCGCGCTTGGGGCTGCCCTGCGGTGCTGCTCAACCCAGCGGTGCACCCCGCGCGAGATTTGGCGGGCTACATGGGTGAACACCCTGCATGGCACGATCCAGCTCAAAAAATCTTTTTCGATCCCGAATTTGTGCAAGAGTTGCAGGAACTGGAGTTGCACAGCGCCTCTTCGGCGCCAAACGCCGCGCCCCCAACCTTGGCTGTGATCGCCAAGGGGGATGAGGTGCTCGATTGGCGGGAAATGTTGGCGCGCCATGAAGCAGGCCAAGTTCGCTTGATCGAAGGCAGTGACCATGCTTTGAGTGATTTTGATCTGTACCTGCCTGAAATTTTCGAATTTCTTCGCTTGGCCTGATCCCCAGGACCGGTCTCGGCGGCGGCGCGTGGGAAAATCCCACCATGTACGCATTATTTGAAGAAGCCGGTAAATTCATGGCCGGTCGCATCTTGTCCGAAGCCGAGGCTTCCGCTCAGGTTGAGCTCGACTCGGGCAAACGGGTGAAAGTCAAAGCCGCTGCCCAGCTGCTCAAATTTGACAAACCCACACCAGCCGCTTTGTTGGCTGAGGCCACAGTGCTGAGTCAAACCATCGAGTTGGAGTTGGCCTACGAGTTTGCCCCCGACCAAGAGTTTGGGTTCGCCGATTTGGCCCAGGATTATTTCAATTCGGCCAGCACGGTGCAGCAAGTCGCTGCCTTGCTGCGCTTGCACGACGCCCCACATTACTTCCGTCGCGCCGGTAAAGGGCGTTTCCGCAAGGCACCCGCTGAGATCGTGCAGCAGGCGCTGTTGGCGATTGAAAAAAAGAAGCAAGTCCAAGCCCAAATCGAGGCATGGTCTGCCGAGCTGGTGGCCGGCACCTGTCCAGCCCCCATCCGCGAGCAGTTGTACAAAATTTTGTTTCGGCCCGACAAAAACACCCCCGAGTACAAGGCCGTGGTCGAAGCCAGCAAGGCCAGCCAGAGGGCGCCTCTGGCCTTGCTGCAAAACGCCGGGGCCATTGCATCCGCCTGGGATTTCCATTGGCAGCGTTTCTTGTTTGATTTGTTTCCCAAAGGCACGGGCTTCCCAGCTTTGCAGGCACCGGCCATTGGGGACGATTTGCCACTGGCCCCAGTTCAAGCCTTCTCGATTGATGATTCACAGACCACCGAGATCGACGACGCTCTGTCACTCCAGGGATTGGGCACAGGCACGGTCACCGTGGGCATCCACATCGCCGCGCCGGGCTTGGCTGTGACGCCCGGCAGCGCGATCGACCAACTCGGCCGTGCTCGTTTGTCCACGGTGTACATGCCCGGCTACAAAATCACCATGCTGCCCGACAGTGTGGTCCAGGCCTACACCTTGATCGAGGGGCGAGACTGCCCGGCGGTATCGCTTTATGTGACCTTCAGTGAAGATACGCTCGACGTACAAAGTGCGGTGACCCGGCTGGAGCGGGTGCCGATTTTGGTCAATCTGCGCCACGACCAACTCGATGAGCGGATCACCCGTGAATGGTTGGAAGGTGAAGACCTGAGCGATCACGCCGATGTGCCCGTCAGTCGGGCGACCTTGGGCTTTTTTTGGCGCCTGGCGCAAACGCTCAAGGCCCGTCGCGAAGTGGTGCGCGGCAAACCCGAAAACTTCAATCGCCCGGACTACAGCTTCAAGCTAGAACGTGAAAGCAACGAAGCCCCTCCGACGGGCGAGGAAACGGTGGTCATTGGTACCCGCAAGCGCGGTGCGCCACTCGATTTGATGGTGGCCGAGGCCATGATTTTGGCCAACAGCACATGGGGCCAATGGATGGCCCAACTGGGCGTACCGGGCATTTACCGCAGCCAAGCCAGCATGGCCCCCGGTGTGAAGGTGCGCATGGGCACCAAAGCGCTGCCGCACGCTGGCATTGGCGTGCCCAGCTACGCCTGGAGCACTTCGCCTTTGCGCCGTTACACCGATTTGGTCAACCAGTGGCAAATCATCGCCTGCGCCAAGCATGGCGCAACGGCTGCATTGGCCGCGCCATTCAAGCCCAAAGACGCGGAGCTGTTCTCCATCATCAGCGGTTTTGATGCGGCCTACAGCGCCTACAACAGTGTGCAGTCCAGCATGGAGCGTTACTGGACATTGCGCCATGTGCAGCAGCAAAACATCGAAGAGTGCGACGCCAGCTTGGTCAAAGAGACGGGGGGCGGCAGCTGGTTGGTGCGTGCAGACACCCTGCCTCTGATGTTCAGTGTGATGGGGGCTCAAGGTCTGATGCGGGGTGCGCGCGTGCGCGTCAAGCTCAGCGAGGTGGACCTGATGGCGCTGGATGTGCATGGCACTGTGATCGCGCACCTGGACGCCCCTGAGGTGGCTGCAGATGCTGAAACCGATGAGGCCGATGATGACGAGGCCTTGGCCGCTGGGCCGCTCACCATTGCGGTTGATCTGAGTGACAGCACGCAAAGCGATGGTTCTTGAGGGCGCTCTGCCTGCTGGCTTGGGGCCACTGGCTTCACCACGGGCTTGGCTCAAGCAGGTGTTGCATCGCCACACCTTGGTGTGGACATTGGGCTTTTCGTTGCTGGTGCATGTGGCGCTGATCACCTGGCGCTTTGCCGACCCGGAGAGTTTTCACAGGGTGTTTGAAGACTCCACCTTAGAGGTTGTTCTGGTCAACGCCCGCAGTGATGCACCCCCTGAAAGAGCCCAGGCCGTGGCCCAAGTCCAATTGGCAGGCGGGGGCGCTGTGCCAGGTGATCAACGCGCCAGCTCCCCTTTGCCTCCGTCTACAGCCCAAGAGTCTGGCGCTGACATTGGGGCCATGCAGCGTCAAATCGAGGCGCTTAAACTGCAGCAATGGCTTTTGCTCACCCAGCTCAAGCAAGAGCTGTCGGCCCTGACCAGGGACCCTTCCGGAGAAACGGCCGATGCACCCGAGCGCCAAGCTCGTCAAGAGCGCAAGCAGCAGTTGACCCGCCAGTTGGCCGAAATTGAGCCCAAGCTCGAGAAAAACCAAGCGGGCCCGCGCAAACGTTTCATCAGCCCTGCGACCCGTGAAGCGGTGTATGCGCTGTATTACGACAAACTCAGGCGCACCATTGAAACCCGTGGCACGCTCAATTTTCCCCAAGTGGGAGGCCAAAAACTTTACGGGCAGTTGACCATGGTGATCACCGTGGATGCACGTGGGCGCTTGGTCCAAACCGAAGTGGTCAAACCCTCAGGCCTGCCCTTGTTGGACCAAAGGGCGGTGGCGATTGTGCGCAGCGCTGCGCCCTTTGATGTGTTCAGCGCTAACATGCGGCGACAGGCCGACCAGATCGTGGTGGTCACCCGCTTTCAATTTTCCCAAGAGGGGACCTTGGACATGCGCATGTTGACCCCGGGCGTTGCCCAGTCCCGACGCTGAGTCGGCTCTCGAACCCCTGAGACAAAGGAATTGGATGCGTGCTTTTGGTCGTTGGTGCTTACTCGTTTTGCTGGCAGCGCTGGGTTTGCAGCTTTTCTTTGTCTTGCGCATCGTCAGCATGGCCCTGTGGGTGCCGCAATCCACCAGTTTCGAGCGGTCTCAGATGTGGCAAATCGTGAGCCGGCAGGGTCAACTGCCCTGGCGTCAAGAATGGGTTGATTTGCCCAACATTTCGCCCAAGCTGCAGCGCGCGGTCATCGCCTCGGAGGACAGCTTGTTTGCGCAACACGGCGGCGTGTGGTGGGAGTCTTTGGAAAAAGCCTGGGAAAAGAATGCCAAAGCCAAAGCTTTGGCCGAGCAACGTGCCCAACGCCGAGCGGATGGCAAAACACCCCCCGTGAAAATCGTCGGCGGCTCCACCATCACGCAGCAGTTGGCCAAAAATCTGTTCTTGTCAGGTGAACGAACCTTGCTGCGCAAAGGCCAAGAAATGCTGATCACTTTGGCGCTGGAGACCTTCCTCTCCAAGCGGCGCATTCTGGAGATTTACCTCAACAGTGTGGAATGGGGCGAGGGTGTTTTCGGCGCTGAAGCCGCTGCCCAGCACTATTTCAAGAAAAATGCGGCCCGTTTGAACGACTGGGAGGCGGCGCGTTTGGCCGTCATGTTGCCACGCCCCCGGTATTTTGAGCAAAAGGCGCAATCGGCTTATTTGGCCAGTCGCGCCGACACCATTGTGGCCCGCATGGGCGATGTGGTCCTGCCATGAGCTCCTTGACCACCGCCACACCACAAACGGTGCGCATCTTGGGCATCGATCCGGGCTTGCAGACCACAGGCTTTGGCGTGCTCGACATGATGGGCTCGCGTTTGCAGTACGTGGCCAGCGGGGTGATCGAGACCACTCGGGGTGATATGGGCAATTTGCCAGCCCGATTGAAGGTGATTTATGACGGGGTACGCGAGATCCATGCCCGCTACCAACCCGATGTCGCCTCGGTCGAGATCGTTTTTGTCAACGTCAATCCCCAAGCCACGCTGTTGCTCGGCCAAGCCCGTGGCTGCTGTGTCACCGCACTGGTGTCTTGCGACTTGCCGGTGGCTGAATACACCGCTTTGCAAATGAAGCAATCGGTCACCGGGCATGGCCGCGCGGCCAAATCGCAAATTCAGGAAATGGTCAAGCGCTTGTTGCAGTTGCCGGTTTTGCCACGTCAAGACGCTGCCGATGCGCTGGGAATGGCCATCACCCATGCACATGCCAGCCCGTCCATGAACAAACTGGCTGCGCAAGGTGTGCTGAACCGCAAAACGCATGGCATGTTCCGCAGTGGCCGCAGCCATTGAGGCGACTGCAAACGCACAGGCTCGCCCCCGCCCTGAGATAATCCAAGCCATGGGCCCCGTCATTCAAACACCGACTTTGTTGCATCGCTTGCGGCAGCAGCTCAAGGGCTTCGATGGTCCTTTGGCGTTCGCCGTTTTCATGCTCGCTTGCGCGGGTTTATTGATCATGTTTTCCTCCGGTTACGACCACGGCACCCGTTTTGTGGACCATGGCCGCAACATGTTGTTGGCGGGGTTCATCATGTTTGTGGTGGCTCAAATGCCACCGCAAAAACTGATGGCTTGGGCGGTTCCCGTTTACACCGTGGGGGTCATTTTGTTGGTGGCGGTGGCTATTTTTGGCATCACCAAAAAAGGGTCTCGGCGCTGGATCAACTTGGGGGTGGTGATCCAGCCCAGTGAAATTTTGAAAATAGCCTTGCCCTTGATGCTGGCGGCTTGGTTCCAAAAGCGTGAAGGCCAACTGCGGCCGTTTGACTTTGCGGTGGCCTTGTTGATTTTGGGCGTCCCCGTAGGCTTGATCATGAAGCAGCCTGATCTGGGCACCTCCTTGCTGGTTTTGGCAGCGGGCCTGGCGGTGATTTTTTTCGCAGGACTCAAATGGCGATGGATTTTGCCGCCCATGGTGTTGGGTATTTTGGGTATCGTGGTTTTGGTCGTCATGGAGCCGACCCTGTGTGCCGAAGGGGTGGACTGGCGTGTGTTGCACGAGTACCAGCGCCAGCGTGTGTGCACTTTGCTTGACCCGGCGCGTGACCCATTGGGCAAGGGTTTCCACATCATTCAGGGCATGATTGCCATTGGTTCTGGTGGTTTTTGGGGCAAAGGCTTCATGCAAGGCACCCAAACCCATCTGGAGTTCATTCCCGAAAGGACCACGGACTTTATTTTTGCCGCCTATGGCGAGGAGTTTGGTTTTGTGGGGGGGGTGTTCCTGATTTTCTGGTTCTTTTTTCTGGTTTACCGGGCGCTCGCCATTGCCGCTGACGCCCCCACGCTGTTCAGCCGTTTGCTCGCGGGCAGCATGGCCATGATTTTTTTCACTTATGCCTTTGTGAACATGGGCATGGTCAGCGGCATTTTGCCGGTGGTGGGGGTGCCCTTGCCTTTTGTCAGCTATGGCGGTACCGCCATGGTCACTTTGGGCTTGGCCTTGGGGATATTGATGTCGATCGCTCGCTCCAGACAATGGGTGACAACATGAGCCATGGGTTGGCCGTGGCTGTGGTCGGGGCGGGCAATATGGGCGGCGGCATGTTGGGCCGTTTGTGTGATCTGGGTTGGTCAGTGGGGGTGCACGACACCGATCCGCAAGCCCAAGCGAAAGCCGTTGACCTGGGCGCAGTTCCCTTGGACTCGGCGATGCAGGCTGCGAAGTCGCTGTCGCCGCATGGCGTGCTTTTGGTGGCTGTGGTCGATGCGGCTCAAACCGAAGCCGTGCTGTGGGGGGAAGTGGGCCATGGCCTTGGGCAAGGCGCGGGCGCCCATTTGCAAGCTGGCCAAGCGGTGATGCTGTGTCCCACCTTGGCGCCCGATACCGTGCAGTCCCAGGCACAGCGACTGTCGCTGCGCGGTGTGGACTGCATCGATGCGCCCATGTCGGGTGGCCCCTTGAGGGCCCGAGACGGCAGCATGAGTTTGATGGTGGCCTGTTCTGACGTGGCTTGGCAGCGTCACCAGCCGGTATTGAATGCCTTGAGTCAACAGGTGTTTCGTGTGGGCACGCGGGCAGGCGATGGGGCCCGCACCAAGTTGGTCAACAACTTGTTGGCTGCGGTGAATTTGGTCGGTTCAGCGGAGGCCATGGTTTTGGCCGAGCGCTTGGGTCTGGACCCAGCGACCACCTTGTCGGTGATTGAGGCCTCCAGCGGGCAAAGCTGGATAGGCTCGGACCGGATGCGCCGGGCTTTGGCCGACGACTTTGAGCCGCGCGCGCATGTCCGTCTGCTGGCCAAAGACACGGGTTTGGCGATGCAGGTGGCCGAGGCCGTGGCTTTTGAGCCCGTGTTGGGCCGCTTGGCCCGAAATCTCTTTGCACAGGCCATGGCGCAGGGTTTGCAGGACCATGACGATGCGGCCCTGCTCAAGCTCATGCGCCAAGGACGGGATTGAGGGGGAATTGGCGCGTTTTCTTGCTGAGACTGTCCGCCGCAGGCAAGGGTCTTGAACCCTGCCTACAATGTCTCCCATGATTTCACGTGAACCGACCATTGAACGCTTGGCCACCGCCAGGTCCCTTTTGCTTGAGCCGTTTGGCTTGGACGAAAACCACCTGAGCCGAGCGCTGAGCGCCATCCAGGCACACCAAGTCGACGATGCCGACCTGTATTTTCAGTACACCCGCTCAGAGGGTTGGAGCCTGGAGGAGGGCATTGTCAAGACGGGCAGTTTCAGCATTGATCAGGGGGTCGGCGTGCGGGCAGTCTCGGGCGAGAAAACCGCTTTTGCCTACTCGGATGACATCTCCGAAGCCTCTCTGATGGATGCAGCCTTGACGGTGCGCAGCATCGCTCAGGCCACACAAAACAAACGCATCAAAGTGCCCAAGCGCAAGGTGTCGGGCAGCCGTTCGCTCTACCCATCACTGGATCCAATGTCCACATTGGACAGCACGGCCAAAGTCAATTTGCTTGGCCGAGTTGAAAAGATGGCCCGCGCCAAAGACCCCCGTGTGGTGCAAGTCATGGCCGGTCTGGCCACGGAGTACGACGTGGTCATGGTGGCCCGCGCCGACGGCACCTTGGCGGCCGATGTGCGCCCTCTGATCCGCCTCTCGGTCACGGTCATTGCCGAGCAAAACGGTCGGCGCGAAGTGGGCAGTGCAGGTGGCGGCGGGCGTTTTGGTCTGGCCTATTTTGACGATGGCATGGTCGAGAGCTACGTACAAGAAGCTGTGTCGGCCGCGCTCATCAACCTCGAAGCCCGCCCCGCACCTGCGGGCGAAATGACCGTGGTGCTGGGCAATGGCTGGCCCGGCGTGCTGCTGCATGAGGCGGTGGGCCATGGCCTGGAAGGCGACTTCAACCGCAAGGGATCGAGTGCCTTCAGCGGCCGCATCGGCCAACGCGTGGCGGCCAAGGGTGTGACCGTGCTCGACGACGGCACCATCGCTGACCGCCGCGGCTCGCTCAATGTGGACGACGAAGGCCACGCCAGCCAGAAGAACGTGCTGATTGAAGACGGCATTTTGCGCGGCTACATCCAGGACTCGATGAATGCACGGTTGATGGGCGTCCAACCCACGGGCAACGGCCGCCGCGAAAGCTACGCGCACATCCCCATGCCGCGCATGACCAACACCTACATGCTGGGTGGCGACAAGAGCCCTGAAGAAATCGTCGCCAGCATCAAAAAAGGGCTTTATGCCACCAACTTTGCAGGTGGCCAAGTGGACATCACCAGTGGCAAGTTTGTGTTCTCTGCCAGTCAGGCCTACTGGGTGGAGAATGGCAAAATTCAGTACCCTGTCAAAGGCGCCACACTCATTGGCAGCGGTCCCGAATCGCTCAAGAAAATCAGCATGATCGGGAACGACATGAAGCTCGACTCGGGCGTGGGCACCTGTGGCAAGGAAGGCCAGAGCGTGCCGGTGGGCGTGGGTCAGCCCACGCTGCGCATCGACGGCTTGACTGTTGGGGGTACGGCCTGATGCCGCACTGGCTCATCCGGGTTTGTCCCCGGATCGGCCTGTCAGGAACTGTCATTCAGCTGTGATACATTGAACCCATGTCTTTGCGCACCGTGTTTTACTTTTTTTATTTTTGGTTCTCAGTCCCCGGCGGACGAGAGGCGAGCGCATAAGCACCCGAACATCTCGATACACACCGCCGGAGCCCCAAAGCCCGGCGGTTTTTTTTCACCTGTTTTTTTTCAATCTGAGGAGTCCACGATGAATGCCAAAACCGCAGCCCCCGAGAGCTGGTATCCGAATGCCGCCGACCGCACGGGCCAAACCGACGACGAACGCATCAAGGACATCACCGTGCTCCCCCCCCCAGAGCATTTGATCCGGTTTTTCCCGATTGCCGGCACGGCCACGGAAACCCTGATTTCCCAAACTCGCCAAGCCATTGCCCAAATCGTGCACGGCAAAGACGACCGCCTGTTGGTGATCATCGGTCCTTGCTCGATCCACGATCCGGCCGCTGCTCTGGACTACGCTCGCCGCTTGAAGCCCCTGCGAGAGAAGTACGCAGACACCCTGGAAATCGTGATGCGCGTGTACTTTGAAAAGCCCCGCACCACGGTGGGCTGGAAGGGCTTGATCAATGACCCTTACCTCGACGAGAGCTATCGCATCGATGAAGGCTTGCGCATTGCGCGACAGTTGCTCATCGAAATCAACCGCCAGGGCTTGCCTGCCGGCAGCGAATTCCTCGATGTGATCTCGCCTCAGTACATTGGCGACCTGATCAGTTGGGGCGCCATCGGCGCCCGCACCACCGAGAGCCAGGTGCACCGTGAATTGGCTTCTGGTCTGTCCGCACCCATCGGTTTCAAAAATGGCACCGACGGGAACATCAAGATCGCCACCGATGCGATCCAGGCGGCAGCCCGTGGCCACCACTTTTTGTCGGTTCACAAGAACGGACAAGTCGCCATCGTTCAGACCCAGGGCAACAAGGATTGCCACGTGATTTTGCGCGGAGGCAAAACGCCCAATTACGATGCCCACAGCGTGGCCGCTGCCTGCAAAGAATTAGAGGCCGCTAAGCTGCCGGCCACTTTGATGGTGGACTGCAGTCACGCCAACAGCAGCAAAAAGCATGAGCGCCAGATCGATGTGGCCAAAGACATTGCCGCACAAATCAGCGGCGGTTCACGCCAGGTGTTTGGCGTCATGGTCGAAAGCCATCTGGTGGACGGTGCCCAGAAGTTCACGCCAGGACAGCACGATGTGGCCAACCTGACCTACGGCCAGAGCATCACCGATGCCTGCATTGGCTGGGGCGACAGCGAAGGCGTTTTACAGGTGTTGTCGGATGCGGTCAAAACGCGTCGTTCACGCTGATCAGGGCGGTGCCTGTTTCACAGGCACCCTCCCATGGCACCATGGGCAGAGCGGGGCCTGAGGTGCTTATTTCTGAAGTGCCGCAAGCAGCTTGTCGTGAATGCCGCCAAAACCGCCATTGCTCATGCACAGCAAGTGGTCACCGGGCTGCACCTGGGCCAGCACCTGGGTGACTATTTCGTCGATGTTGGCACCCACTTGCGCTTTAGTCCCCATGGGTTCAAGCGCGGCAGCAGCATCCCAACCCAGACCGCCAGAGTGGCAGAACGCCAGATCGGTCTCTTCCAGGCTCCAGGGGAGCTGTGCCTTCATGGTGCCCAGCTTCATGGTGTTGCTGCGCGGTTCAAAAATGGCCAGGATCCGAGCAGGGCCTACTTGGCGACGCAGGCCGTTGACCGTCGTGCGGATCGCGGTGGGGTGGTGGGCAAAGTCGTCGTACACCGTGATGCCGTTCACCGTACCGCGCACTTCCATGCGGCGCTTGACGTTTTCAAATGTGGCCAGGGCTTGCACCGCCACAGCTGGGCTCACGCCGACATGCTCGGCGGCCGCGATGCTGGCCAAGGCGTTGAGTTGGTTGTGAACGCCGCCCATGGTCCATTGCACTTCGGCAACCGATTGGCCGGCCTGAAGTACTTGGAAGTGTGACGGCTCGCCTTCGGCCACCCAGTCGCTCACGGCGCTGCCGAAAGTGCGCACTTCGCTCCAGCAGCCTTGAGAAAGTACGCGTGTGAGGCTTTCCTCCAGTCCGTTGACCACCACCCGTCCCGTGCCTGGCACAGTTCGCACCAGGTGGTGGAACTGGCGCTCGATCGCGGCCAAATCGTCAAAAATGTCGGCGTGATCGAATTCCAGGTTGTTCAGGATGGCCGTGCGCGGTCGGTAATGCACAAACTTGCTGCGCTTGTCGAAAAAGGCGGTGTCGTACTCATCGGCTTCGATGACGAAATACTTCCCGCTGCCGAGCCGAGCCGACACCCCAAAGTTCAGGGGCACGCCGCCCACCAAAAAACCAGGCTGCAACCCCGCTTGCTCCAGCACCCAGGTCAGCATGGAGGTGGTGGTGGTTTTGCCATGCGTGCCAGCGACAGCCAGCACATGCCGACCTTGTAAAACATGCTCCGACAGCCACTGGGGTCCACTGGTGTAGGCTGAACCGCTCTCCAAAATGGCTTCCATCAGCGGGAATTTGGGGTTCCCGTCGGCCATTCGTGTGCGGCTGACCACGTTGCCGATCACGAACATGTCAGGTTTGAGGGCCATCTGCTCAGCCCCAAAGCCCTCCACCAAGTCGATGCCCAAGGCGCGGAGTTGATCACTCATGGGCGGGTAAACGCCCGCGTCACAACCGGTGACCCGATGCCCAGCTTCGCGAGCCAGTGCGGCCAGGCCCCCCATGAAGGTGCCACAAATGCCCAAAATATGTATATGCATGCTTGGATTTTAGGGGCCATCGGGGGCGGTCTGCGACGTGCCCGATCGGGGTGGGCCACAATCAGAGGCCATGAACGACATTGCCCTTGAAATTGCCGCCTCTGCTGCCCGCTTGGTGGTGGAAGAAGGCTTGGCTTTTGGCCCAGCCAAACAGCGCGCGCTCAAAGAACTGGGCTTGCCTGCGCGAACGCCCTTGCCGACCAATGACGTGGTTGAAGCCGAGGTGCGGGACTACATCGACTTGTTTTGCGCCGATACGCAGCCTGCGCAATTGCGGGCTTTGCGTGAACTGGCACAGACTTGGATGGCGCGTTTGGCCGAATTTCGGCCGCATTTGGGTGGCGCTGTTTGGCAAGGCTGGGCCACGCGTCTGTGCGATATCGATTTGGCTTTGTTTTGTGATGATCCCAAATCGGCAGAAATTGCCCTGATCAACCAAAACCACCGATACGAGGTGCAAACCGTGCGTGGCTTGCATGGTGATGATGTGGATGTGCTGAGTTTGCACAGTTTTTGTGAGCCTTTGAACGAGGATGTCGGGGTTCACCTGCGGATTTACGATCTGGACGACTTGCGTGGTGCGTTGCTGCCCGATGCCCAAGGCCGTTCGCCGCGAGGCGATTTGACGGCGCTTCAGCGTTTGTTGTCGGCATGAAAGACAATCTCAACATGATCAATTCAAGCTCAGGCGCTTCTCGTCGCAATGTGGTTTTGGGCGCGGGTGCAGCCGCTGCCGTGGCGGGTGTCGGCGTGGCTTTGTGGCGTTTTGAGCCCCAAGCCGTGGCCCACACCGACAGCCATCCGCTTTGGACCCAGCAGTTCGAAAGCCCCACGGGTGAGGGGGTGGCGATGGCCCGTTTCAAGGGTCAACCGCTGCTCTTGAACTTTTGGGCAACTTGGTGCCCTCCCTGCATTGAGGAATTGCCCATGCTTCAGGCCTTTTGGCGAGAAAATGCACCCAACGGTCATCAAGTGCTGGCATTGGCAATTGACCAACCCAGTGCGGTGCGACGATTTTTGGATCGTCAGCCCTTGGGCTTTGCCGTGGGTTTGGCCGGCTTGGAGGGGACAAACTTGGCCAAATCACTGGGCAATGCCGCAGGAGGCTTGCCTTTTACGGTTTTTTTCAAGGGAGATGGCAGCATTTGGCGTCAAAAGATGGGGCAACTCACGCCAGAGGATTTGGCGCAGTGGCGCGCTGCCACCACTTGAAGTGATCGATCGGCCCATCTTGGCTTGCCTGGGCTCATGGGCAAGGATTTCATGGGTTCAATCTGTGCATTTGGGTTTCATTTGTGGGGCGTAAAGTTAATTTCGAGGGTATTTGCCGAAATTTGGTGTAAATTCGATCCATTGCATGAGCTCAAAGCATCGGAGGATTTATGGATTTGCGCAAACTCAAAACACTGATTGATTTGGTGTCTGACTCCAACGTTTCGGAGTTGGAAATCACCGAGGCCGAAGGCAAAGTTCGCATTGTCAAAAGCATGGGTGTTGCGGCGCCCATGGTGATGCAGCAGTCAGCCCCTGTGGCGATGGTCGCAGCGCCAATGCCTGCTGCTGTGGTGTCCGATGTACCGGCTGCGGCCGCTGCACCTTCAGGTCACGCGGTCAAATCTCCCATGGTCGGCACCTTTTACCGATCATCCAGCCCTGGTGCTGCGCCCTTTGTTCAAATTGGTTCGGTGGTCAAAGAGGGTGATACCTTGTGCATCATTGAGGCAATGAAGATCCTCAACGAGATTGAGTCAGACAAAGCCGGCACCGTCACTCAGATTCTGTGTGAAAACGGTCAGGCCGTGGAGTACGGTCAGCCTTTGTTCATCATCGAATAAGCCAACGGGGATTTCATGTTCAAGAAAATCCTGGTGGCCAATCGCGGCGAGATCGCTTTGCGGATCCAGCGCGCGTGCCGAGAGTTGGGAATCAAAGCGGTCATGGTTTACTCCGAGGCCGACAAAGAAGCCAAATATGTGAAATTGGCTGAAGAAGCCGTCTGTATTGGTCCAGCGGCGTCCTCGCTCAGCTACCTCAACATGCCGGCCATCATTTCTGCTGCCGAAGTCACCGATGCAGAGGCCATTCACCCTGGGTACGGCTTTTTGAGTGAAAACGCCGATTTCGCCGAACGCGTCGAGAAAAGCGGTTTCCAATTCATTGGCCCCACCCCGGAATCGATCCGAATCATGGGTGACAAAGTTTCGGCCAAACAAGCCATGATCCGTGCGGGTGTGCCCTGTGTGCCAGGCTCGGAGGGGGAGTTGCCCGATGACCCCGTTCAGATTCGCCGAATTGCCAAGTCGGTGGGTTACCCGGTGATCATCAAGGCTGCTGGCGGAGGCGGTGGTCGCGGCATGCGTGTGGTGCACACCGAAGCGGCTTTGGTCAACGCAGTTCAGATGACCAAGGCCGAAGCCGGTGCGGCTTTCGGTAATCCTGCGGTTTACATGGAAAAATTCCTGCAAAACCCACGGCACATCGAGATCCAAATTCTGGCCGACAAATTCAAAAATGCGGTGTATTTGGGGGAGCGCGATTGCTCCATGCAGCGACGACACCAAAAGGTGATTGAAGAAGCCCCTGCACCTGGCATTGCGCGTAAATTGATCGAAAAAATTGGTGAACGTTGTGTTGCCGCCTGCAAAAAAATCGGCTACCGCGGTGCTGGAACTTTTGAATTTTTGTTTGAAAACGGGGAGTTCTATTTCATTGAAATGAACACCCGAGTGCAGGTGGAGCACCCGGTGACCGAGTGGGTCACCGGTGTGGACATCGTCAAGACCCAGATCATGGTGGCTGCGGGCGAAAAATTGCCCTTTACCCAACGCCAGATCCAAATTCGCGGCCATGCCATCGAATGCCGCATCAACGCCGAAGATCCCTTCAAGTTCACGCCCTCACCGGGTCGCGTCACCTCGTGGCACATGCCTGGTGGCCCTGGCGTGCGGGTCGATTCGCATGTGTACAACAACTACTTTGTGCCACCGAACTACGACTCCATGATTGGCAAGTTGATCGTGCATGGTGATACCCGAGAGCAGGCCTTGGCCCGCATGCAAACCGCCTTGAATGAGACCGTGATCGAAGGCATCAACACCAATGTGCCTTTGCACCGCGAGTTGATGGTGGACGCCAAGTTCATGCAAGGCGGCACCAACATCCATTACCTGGAACACTGGCTGAGCCAACATAAGCGCTGAACCCCTATGTTTGAACTGAGCTTGCTGTGTCCCGAAGACCGGGTTGACCTGTTGAGCGACGCGCTCGACGCCCTGGATGCTTTGAGTGTGTCGGTCGAGGATGCCGATGCCCAAACGCCTGCCGAGCAAGCCCTTTTTGGCGAGCCCGGCATGCCGCCGCCCAAAGACGGTTGGCAGCGTTCTCGCATGGTGGCCTTGTTTGCACAAGAGGCCCCAGCTCAGGAAGCCGTCACCTTGCTGCAGGCGCAAGATTTTTTTGATGGCTGCCTCGTGCTGGGTGTCGTGGCGGTCGCTGATCAAGATTGGGTGCGGTTGACGCAGTCACAGTTTGCGCCGGTTGAGATCACTGCTGATTTTTGGATCGTGCCCACTTGGCACGAGCCGCCTGAACAAGCGCGTCAGATCATCCGTTTGGATCCAGGCTTGGCCTTTGGAACCGGGACCCACCCCACCACGCGCATGTGTTTGCGCTGGATTGCTCAGCACGGTGTGCATGGCCAGCGGGTGCTGGATTACGGCTGTGGTTCGGGCATTTTGGCCATTGGAGCGGCCAAGTATGGCGCGCAGCAGATTGACGCTGTGGACATTGACGATGCAGCGGTGTCGTCCACTGAGCTCAACGCCCAAGCCAACAACGTCCAATTGCAAGCCGGTTTACCCGACCAAGCTCAGGGCCTGTACCAGACGGTTTTGGCCAACATCTTGGCCACTCCCCTCAAGGTTTTGGCCCCATTGCTTTGTTCACATGTGGCCCCCGGGGGGGCGTTGGTATTGGCAGGCATTTTGGAGCGACAGGCGGACGAACTCAAGGCGGCTTATGCGCCATGGCTTGCGCTTGAAGTGACCGACAGCGAGGATGGGTGGATATTGATGACCGCCACATCGACAGCCTCAGCCTCCCGTCCTTTCTGAACACTGGCAAGTGTTGCCATGACGGTCACTGAGCCATGAGTTGGATCACCCGCTGCCCAGCTTGTGGCGTGACTTACCAGGTGGTGTCTGACCAACTCAAAATTGCCCAAGGCTGGTTGCGTTGCGGACAATGCCGCCACGCTTTCGACAGCACGGGCATGGCCCTGCCTTGGCCTGTGGAGGCAGAATTCGCCGCTCATGAAGTGCCTGCCGAAGTTCCAGTGGAGCGTTTGGCGCTGGAAGATTTGCTCAAACATGAAGACAGGCCGGTCGAGCACACGCCTGTGGCGGCTTTTGAAGAAGCCGTGGCGACCTTCCCTCAACCTTTGACGCCGATCAAGACCGTGACAACGTCCGAGGTTTTTGGTGTGCCCTTGGGTGATTTGCTCACCCCTCATGCTGAAACAGAGGATGTGTTGCCCGCATTGACGCCCCAAGCATCGACTGGGTGGCCTTGGTTGGTGTCAGGGTGTCTGCTGCTGGCCCTGGCGCTCCAATGGGTCGTCATTGGCCGCCATCAGCTGGTGGCGGCAGAGCCAGCCTTGACCGTGCCGGTGGCATGGGTCTGCCGGCTCTTGGGTTGCGACATGGCGCCGTTGGCTGTGCGCGATGGTGTGGTCATTGAAAACTCCAGCATGACGCCGCGTGATGGCGGTCTGGCCTTGCTCTGGACTGTGCGCAACGTGTCCCCACAGGCTTTGGAAATGCCGGCATTAGAGCTGACTTGGCTGGATGCACAAGACAAAGTCTTGGTACGCAGGGTTCTGCGGCCCAGCGAGCAAAATGCGCCCCCAGCCCTGGCGCCTGGTCAAGTTTGGAGTGGCCAATTGCAACTGCTGCCTGTCGAGGGTTTACAACCCATGGGCTACCGATTGGTCAATTTTTACCCCTGATCGCTTGCCGTCTGCGATTCACTGAGCGGCAAGACCACCCTTAAAAAAAGCCCAACACTGTGACCAGTGCTGGGCTTTGCGCTCCGTGCGTCGAACGATGTTGACTCAGGGCTTGGCGGCCGAAGGAAACGGCCATGCAGCTTGAGGATTCAGCGTTGTTTGTGCAGCGGGGGCAGCGGGTGCTTTGGATGCCTTCTTTGCAGCAGGCTTTTTGGCAGCTTTTTTCACGGCAGGCTTTTTGGCTGCTGGTTTTTTGGCTGCTGTTTTCTTGGCCGCGGCTTTTTTAGCTGGAGCGGCTTTTTTGGCTGCTGGCTTTTTGGCTGCTGCGGCTTTAGGTGCTGCGGCTTTAGGTGCTGCGGCTTTCGTGGCGGCTTTGGCTGGAGCGGCTTTTTTGGCTGCTGGCTTTTTAGCGACGACGGCTTTGGGCGCTGCTTTTTTAGCTGGGGCAGCTTTGGGGGCTGCTGGCTTTTTGGCGGCTACTTTTTTAGCTGCTGGCTTTTGGGCAGCAACAGCTTTTTTGGCTGGAGCGGCTTTCTTAGCAGCAGGCTTCTTGGCTGCGGCTACTTTCTTAGCAGCAGGTTTTT
This sequence comes from Limnohabitans sp. DCL3, assembly GCF_048019295.1. GTDB lineage: Bacteria > Pseudomonadota > Gammaproteobacteria > Burkholderiales > Burkholderiaceae_C > Limnohabitans_A. The sequence goes on from NZ_CP171842.1 coordinate 380,071, forward strand.
TGGCCGCGACGGCCTTCTTTGCGGGAGCAGCTTTTTTTGCCGCTACTTTTTTTGCAGTTGCCATGATTTTCTCCTTGATCAAGTTGAGAACTCAACGGAAAGGGAACGCTTGGTGCTTGTTGGATTGCACAAAGCGATCCATGGTACTGAGGAAGCCCTCAAGACCATGAACGCAGAAAAGCCACATCGCTCACAGCCCGAAGGCCATGAAGAATGTGGCTTGAAAAGAGGGAACATTCGAGAGGTGTTCAGAAGATCAGTCCCAAGACAAAGCCCCGCCGGTTTGATACTCAATGACCCGGGTTTCAAAGAAATTGCGTTCTTTTTTCAGGTCAATCATTTCGCTCATCCAAGGGAATGGATTCTCTTCGTTCGGGAAGAGTGCCTCCAAACCGATCTGGGTGGCGCGGCGGTTGGCGATATAGCGCAAATAGCCTTTGAACATGGAGGCATTCATGCCCAAGACGCCACGCGGCATGGTGTCTTCTGCATAGCGATACTCTAATTCGACCGCATGCAGGAACAGTTCCTTGATTTCAGCTTTGAACTCGGCCGTCCACAGCTGAGGGTTCTCGTGCTTGACGGTGTTGATCAGGTCAATGCCGAAATTGCAGTGCATGGATTCATCGCGCAAGATGTACTGGTATTGCTCAGCCGCACCTGTCATCTTGTTTTGGCGACCGAGAGCCAAAATTTGCGTGAAGCCGACGTAGAAGAACAAACCTTCCATCAAGCAAGCAAACACGATCAAGGACTTGAGCAAAGTCTGGTCAGTCTCTTGGGTGCCGGTCTTGAAGTGCGGATCCATGATGACGTTGATGAACGGGATCAGGAACTCGTCTTTGTCGCGGATGGATTTAACTTCGTTGTAGGCGTTGAAAATTTCGCTCTCGTCCAAGCCCAAGGATTCGACGATGTATTGGTACGCATGGGTGTGGATCGCCTCTTCGAAGGCTTGCCGCAACAAGAACTGCCGGCACTCAGGCGCTGTGATGTGACGGTAGGTTCCCAGCGTGATGTTGTTGGCAGCCAAAGAATCAGCCGTGACAAAGAAGCCGAGGTTGCGCTTGACGATGCGACGCTCATCCTCCGTCAGGCCGTTCGGGTCTTTCCATAGGGCGATGTCGCGGTTCATATTCACTTCTTGCGGCATCCAGTGGTTGGCGCAAGTGGCGAGGTATTTTTCCCAAGCCCATTTGTATTTGAACGGGACCAGTTGGTTGACATCGGTCTGGCCGTTGATGATGCGTTTGTCGGCGGCATTCATGCGGCGTGGCGCCGCTGTGGGGGATGCGGCGGCAGAGGCTGCAGGTGCACCAGCGCCGTTGAATGAAGGCATCGCAGATGGCGACGCGGGTTTGACTTGATCGTCCCAGGACAACATAAATATTCCAGTTCTCAAATTATGAAAGCAAGCGTGAGAAATTCAAAGAAGCGATTGACGATTTTGATGCGGACACACGAGAAGTGTTGTGCGATTGCATCGCACTCGGCTTGTCACAGCAAAGTGCAATGCTTTTCAAGTCACTGACAAGCCTCGCAGCCGACATCGTCAATGGCCACAAATTTGACGTCGGTGGCAGGAGATGTGCTCATTGGCGCTTGTGCAGCCGCCGCAGCTTCTGCTGGATTCATGCCGGAGGACGAAACTGCATTGTGTGAGCCGGCGTTCACAGTGGATTTTTCCACTTGTGTGGCGCTGGATGTGCGCAAGTAATACGTGGTTTTCAGGCCGCGCAACCAAGCGAGCTTGTAGGTGTCATCGAGTTTTTTGCCTGAGGCCCCGGCCATGTAGATGTTGAGCGACTGGGCTTGGTCAATCCATTTTTGACGTCGTGCGGCAGCCTCGACCAACCAAGTGGTTTCAACTTCAAATGCAGTGGCGTACAAAGCCTTGATTTCTTGCGGGACGCGATCGATGGGGCGCAGTGAACCATCAAAGTGTTTGAGATCCATGACCATCACGTCGTCCCACAGGCCCAAGCGCTTGAGATCCCGCACCAGGTAGGCGTTGATCACGGTGAACTCGCCCGACAAGTTGGACTTGACCGAGAGGTTGCCAAAGCACGGCTCGATGGAGGCGTCCACACCAATGATGTTGGAAATCGTGGCGGTTGGGGCTATGGCGACGCAGTTGGAGTTACGCATGCCATCTTGGGCGATTTTTTGACGCAACGAATCCCAATCTAAGGTGGATGAGCGGTCCACTTCGACATAACCACCGCGCTCACGTTCGAGCAATTTCAGTGTGTCCAAAGGCAAGATACCTTGGTCCCACAGCGAGCCTTTGTAGGTGGCGTACTGACCGCGTTCTCTGGCCAGTTCAGTCGATGCCCAGTAGGCGTAATAGCAAATCGCTTCCATCGACTGGTCCGCAAATTCCACAGCGGCTTGAGAGGCGTAGGGTGTGCGCATCTCGTACAAGGCGTCTTGAAAACCCATCAAGCCCAGACCGACAGGACGGTGGCGCATGTTGGAGTCGCGGGCCTTTTTGACGGCGTAGTAATTGATGTCGATCACGTTGTCCAGCATGCGCATGGCGATGGTGATGGTTTTTTTCAGCTTCTCGTGGTCCAGCACTTTGCCTTGGCCGCTGTCTTTCAAGTGCCGGGATAGGTTGACCGATCCCAGGTTGCACACGGCGGTTTCGGTGTCACTGGTGTTGAGCGTGATCTCCGTGCACAGGTTGGAGGAGTGCACCACGCCGACGTGCTGCTGGGGTGAGCGCACGTTGCAAGGGTCTTTGAAGGTGATCCAGGGGTGGCCGGTTTCAAACAGCATCGACAGCATCTTGCGCCACAGGTCGGTCGCAGGCACCGTTTTGCTCGGTTTGATTTCGCCGCGCTCGGCTTTTTGCTCATAAGCCACATAAGCCTTTTCGAAGGCCAAGCCGAACAGATCGTGCAAATCGGGCACATCGGAAGGCGAGAACAGGGTCCAAGTGCCTTTTTCCATCACGCGGCGCATGAACAAATCTGGAATCCAGTTGGCCGTGTTCATGTCGTGCGTGCGGCGGCGATCGTCGCCGGTGTTTTTGCGCAGCTCCAAGAACTCTTCGATGTCCAGGTGCCAAGTCTCCAAATAAGTGCAGACGGCCCCTTTGCGCTTGCCGCCTTGGTTCACAGCCACAGCGGTGTCGTTGACGACTTTCAGGAAAGGCACGACACCTTGCGATTCGCCGTTGGTGCCCTTGATGTGAGAGCCCATGGCGCGCACGCGGGTCCAGTCGTTGCCCAAGCCACCGGCAAATTTGGACAACAGGGCGTTTTCCTTGATGGATTCGTAGATGCCGTCCAGGTCGTCCGGTACGGTGGTCAGGTAGCAACTCGACAGCTGTGAACGCAAGGTGCCACTGTTGAACAGGGTGGGCGTGGAGGACATGAAGTCGAACGAGGACAGGACCTCGTAAAACTCGATGGCGCGGGCTTCTCGGTTGATCTCGTTGAGCGACAAGCCCATGGCCACGCGCATGAAGAAAGCTTGGGGCATTTCGATGCGTGTTTTGCGCACATGCAAGAAGTAGCGGTCATACAGTGTCTGCAGGCCCAGGTAATCGAACTGCAGATCGCGTTCTGGCTTGAGCGCTTGGGCCAATTGTTTCAGATCAAACTGCAGCAATTTTTCATCCAGCAGGTCGTTGTCCACGCCCTTTTTGATGAACTGAGGAAAATAGTTGACGTAAGCCTCACCCATGTCGCTTTGCGGAACTTCTTGGCCCAAAATCTCCTTGGCGATGGTGTGCATCAGCAAACGGGCGGTCACATACGTGTAATCGGGGTCTTTTTCGATCAAGGTACGCGAAGCCAAGATGGAGGCTTTGTAGACCTCTTCCATGGGCACGCCGTCGTACAGGTTGCGCATGGTTTCAGCCACGATAGGCTCGGGGCTGACATCTTTGCCCAAACCGGCACAGGCATTGACCATGAGCGATTTGAGGTAATCCAGGTCCAGGGCCACGCGTTGACCACCATCGATCACATGCAATGGAGGAGCGCTGGGCTGTGGCGCTGCTTCTTGCTGGTGTTGGGCGCGTTCTTGCGTGCGGCGCTCACGGTAGAGCACATAAGCGCGCGCGACTTCGTGGTTGCTGCTGCGCATCAGGCCCAGTTCAACTTGGTCTTGCACGTCTTCGATGTGAAACGTGCCACCGCCGGGACGTGATCGCACCAAAGCGCGAACCACGTTTTGGGTCAATTCTTCAACCACTTCACGCACACTGGCTGACGCTGCACCTTGTGTCCCATGGACAGCCAAAAAGGCTTTCATCAGGGCCACGGCGATTTTGTTCGGTTCAAACGGAACCACGGCGCCATTGCGGCGAATGATCTGGTAGTGGGCCAGTGCTTGCAGGCTGGGCGTGCCATGGGACGTGGTTTCTGGCTGGCGCATCAGAGCGGGCGATGAGGTGGCAATGTTCAGGTCTGTTTGCATGGTGATGGATGTGATTTTTATTGGATCTGAGGGCCTGTGCGAGGCGCGAAAATCAGCGCTTTGTGCAGTTGTGGAAATTTGTAAGAGACACTATATCTGGTGTCTGACAGCGGCACAAGCCACTACAGGTAGTGTACTGGGCAGTTTTGTCACTTTCTTGCAGCATCGTCAAAATAATCTGCACGACGTGGCCGTGAAGCCTGTTTTCATGTTCTAAAAAAATGCCTTGGAAGGCCTGATTTGATGGGTTTTGAGCTTGTGATTTCAAGCCAGTGTTGGCTTGGCAAGCACTTTAGGGCAGCGCACCTTGATGGCGTGGGAACCGTCGGGTGTTGGTTCTGCGGTTCATGCTGCTCCTGGCGGTTTGAACAGCCCGCAGGGGGAAGGTAAATTTTTTTTTGACGGACGGTCAAACGCTCTGGTCAGGAAAGGCTTGCGGCGGAAAGTTCAGCATCTTTTGAAGACGCCGCCAGTCAAAGCCGGGACCGGGGTCCAGTTTGCGTCCAGGCGCAATGTGTTCATGCCCGGCGACATGCGCGATAGGGTAGTGGTGCTCCAGTTGCTGGCACAAACGGGCCAGGGTCTGGTATTGGGCATCTTCGAAAATATCGCCTTCCAATCCTTCAAGTTCAATGCCGATCGAATTGTCGTTGCAATTGCTTTGGCCTTTGTATTGAGAGGCCCCTGCATGCCATGCGCGGTCGTCGCAGCTGACAAATTGCCACAGCGTTCCGTCGCGCCTGATGTAGAAGTGGGATGACACCTCCAAGCCGCGAATGCTTTGGAAATAAGGGTGGGCATCCCAGTCGAGCTGGTTGGTGAAAAAACGTTGTACTGCATCGCCACCATAGTGGCCTGGCGGTAAGCTGATCGAATGGACCACGATCAAGTCGATGCAAGCTGCCACAGGTCGCGGTCCAAAATTGGGAGACTTCAATTGCTGGGCTTGTAGGTGCCAGCCATGGTGCCAAATCGCAGGAGGCGTATCAGAGGGCATGGGGATGCGCAAATGACTTAGACCGGGTTGCGGTCTTGTGCGGCAGTGCGGTGCTCGGTGCTGCAATAAAGCCCTTTTTGACCCGAGACGGCTTCTTCTTGTGGCAGGTGGATACCGCAATGGGCGCAAGTGATCATCTCGGCAGGTGCCGTTTCTTGGGGTTTTGCAGCCGTTGGTGACTGGGGCCTACGCCCGCGCTTGACAGCCCAAATGACCACCATCACCAACAACAAGATCAGCAAATATTTCATCCCATGCGCCCCAACAACACTTCCATGACAAATCGGGAGCCTGCATAAGACAGGAGCAGCAAACCTGCCCCGATGTAGAGCACCCGCACGGCCCGGCGGCCTCGCCAGCCCCATTGGCTGCGGCCCCACAGCAAAACAGCAAAGGTCAGCCAAGACAGCAAGGCAAAAATGGTTTTGTGGTCCCAGCGCCAGTGGCCTTGCCCTTGGCCGTAAAGGGCATCACCAAACAAGACCCCGGCAACCAAGGTGGCCGTCAGCAAAACGAAGCCCGCCAGCACGAAGCGGAAGGTGAGCCGTTCAAGGGTCAGGAGTGGCACGCCACTGCTGGCGTCGTGGGCTTGCCGGATGTCCCGCTCTGCGCGGGTCATCATCCAGGCATGAACCACCGCTGCGCCAAACATGCCGTAAGCCGACAAACCCAATGCCCAATGCAAAGGCAGCCAAGCAGAGGCTTGCGCTGACAAGGGCGTGCCCGGGAAGAACCAAGCCAGCACGACGGCGACGGCCCCCAAGCTGCCCATCGCCCAGCGCGCTTTGAATTTGGGGAAAAACTGACTCTCTAATATATAAGCGCTCACCACCAGCCAAGCGGTCACTGAAATCGCTGGCGCAAAGCCAAAGTGCACCGGGCCAACCAGCAAAGTCAGCAGGGCCAGTGCATGTGCGACCCACGCGACCCCCAGCAGGCGACGCGCATGCGCATGGGACAGGCGCTCTCCCGCCAAGGCGGGTAAGCCATAGGCCAATGCCGCCAGCACAGTGGCAGGCAGCATCCAAAATGGGGGACTCGCTAAAATCATGTGACCGAGTTTAGCCTTTCAGGCGCCGCCACTGGGGCGACGCCAACATGCTGGACATGAATTAGCTGGATTTTCCCATGGCCTCCGCCCTGACCGACAAACTCTCACGCCTCGTCAAGACCCTCAGCGGACAGGCCCGCATCACCGAATCGAACGTGGCCGACATGCTGCGCGAAGTGCGCATGGCGCTGCTCGAAGCCGACGTGGCCCTGCCGGTGGTGCGCGATTTCATTGCCCGGGTGAAAGACAAAGCCCTGGGCCAGGAAGTCATGGGCTCACTCAAGCCCGGCCAGGCTCTGGTGGGTGTGGTCAACCGCGAATTGGCCGCCACCATGGGCGAGGGCGTGTCGGACATCAACCTGGCCGCGCAGCCGCCCGCCGTGATCCTGATGGCCGGTTTGCAAGGTGCCGGTAAAACCACCACCACCGCCAAGCTGGCCAAACACCTGATTGAAAAGCGCAAGAAAAAAGTGCTCACCGTCTCGGGTGACGTGTACCGCCCTGCAGCCATTGAACAGCTCAAGACCGTGACCGCGCAAGCGGGCGCCGAATGGTTCCCCAGTTCGCCTGAGCAAAAGCCGATTGACATTGCCCGCGCCGCCATCGATTACGCCCGCAAGCACTTCTTTGATGTGCTGCTGGTCGACACCGCAGGTCGTTTGGCGATTGACGAAGCCCTGATGGCCGAAATCAAGGCGCTGCACGCCGAACTCAAGCCCGTCGAAACCCTGTTTGTGGTGGATGCCATGCAGGGCCAGGACGCGGCCAACACCGCCAAGGCTTTCAGTGACGCTTTGCCGTTGACCGGCATTGTGCTCACCAAACTCGATGGCGACTCACGCGGTGGTGCCGCTCTGTCGGTGCGCCAGATCACGGGTGTGCCCATCAAATTTGCGGGCACCAGCGAGAAGATTGATGGTCTGGAAGTGTTCGATGCCGAGCGCCATGCGGGCCGGGTGCTGGGCATGGGTGACATCGTGGCTTTGGTTGAGCAGGTCACTGCGGGCGTGGACATGGAGGCCGCGCAAAAGCTGGCCGCCAAGGTCAAGAGCGGTGGTGGGTTTGATCTGAACGACTTTTTGGCCCAGATCCAGCAGATGAAGCAAATGGGCGGCCTGTCCAGCCTGATGGACAAGTTGCCCAGCCAACTCACGGCCAAAGCGGGATCGATGGACATGGACAAGGTCGAAAAGGACATTGGCCGCAAGCAGGGCATCATCCACAGCATGACGCCGCAAGAGCGCAAAAAACCCGAACTCATCAAAGCCACCCGCAAACGCCGCATCGCCGCGGGCGCGGGCGTTCAGGTGCAAGACGTCAACCGCATGCTCAAGGAGTTTGAGCAAATGCAAGACATGATGAAAAAAATGTCGGGCGGCGGCATGATGAAAATGATGAAACGCATGGGGGCCATGAAGGGCATGATGGGCGGCGGCGGGGGCTTTCCCGGTATGCCACGTTGAGCAGGGTAGGCCATCCGACGATGACGATTTTGTTCATATACGGCACTTTGTTGCCCGGACTCCGATTGCAAGCTGAAATGCGGGGGGCGCGTTTTGTGGGCGCAGCCCTCGTGCCGGGTCGCTTGGTGGATGTGGGGCGTTTTCCGGGTTTGCTGGCGGGTGCAGGGTCCGTCACGGGCGAACTCTATGAGGTGGATGACGCGCACTTGGTCCGATTGGATCGGGTGGAAGGCATGGTGCGAGGCGACCGCGAGGCTTCGCAATACTGGCGCGAAGCCGTCACCGTGCTCAGCGGCCCGCTGCAAGGGCAGTCGGTGCAGACCTATGTGTACAACCGCCCGGTAGACGGCTATACGCCCATCGCGCACGGTGACTACCGCCGCTACATCCGCGAAGTGGGCCGCGAATCCTGATGGTTTTCAGGTCGGCCGCTTCGGCCCCGACACGCCGGCCTCAACCCTTGATCACCAATTCGCCGCGCAGCGAGTGAGACAGGCCTTGGGTGATGCGCACATCCGCCATCTGACCGATCAGGCGGTCCATGTGGGGGCCGCCTGGGAAGTTCACCACCCGGTTGCACTCGGTTCGGCCTGCCAGCTCGGTGGCGTCCTTGCGTGAAGGGCGCTCCACCAAAATGCGTTGCACGGTGCCCACGCGGCTCTCGCCGATGCGCTGCACGTTCTCTTCGATGGTGGCTTGCAGGTGGTGCAGGCGGCGCAATTTTTCGGCGTGTGGCGTGTCGTCGTGCAGGTTGGCTGCAGGCGTACCGGGGCGGGGGCTGAAGATGAAGCTGAAACTCGTGTCAAAACCCACATCGGTGATCAGCTTCATCATCTTGTGGAAGTCGTCCTCGGTCTCGCCCGGGAAGCCCACGATGAAGTCGCTGCTGAGCGACATGTCGGGGCGAATCGCCCGCAGCTTGCGGATCGTGCTCTTGTATTCCATGGCGGTGTAACCGCGCTTCATGGCCATCAAGATGCGGTCCGAGCCGTGCTGCACCGGCAAGTGGAGGTGGCTCACCAGTTTGGGGATCTTTTCATAAGCGTCAATCAAGCGCTGGGTGAACTCGTTGGGGTGGCTGGTCACGTAGCGGATGCGCTCGATGCCTGGCATGTCGGCCACGTACTCCAGCAACAGCGCAAAGTCGGCAATGTCGGAGGTGCCGCCCATTTTGCCCCGGTAAGCGTTCACGTTTTGGCCCAGCAGCGTGATCTCTTTCACGCCCTGCGCGGCCAGGCCCGCCACCTCGACCAGCACATCGTCAAAGGGGCGCGACACTTCTTCGCCCCGGGTGTAGGGCACCACGCAATAGCTGCAGTACTTGCTGCAACCTTCCATGATCGACACAAAGGCGGTGGCGCCTTCCACCTTGGCGGGGGGCAGGTGGTCAAATTTTTCAATCTCGGGGAAGCTGATGTCCACCTGCGGGCGCTGCTTGCGCTCGCGCTCGGCGAGCAACTCGGGCAGGCGGTGCAGGGTTTGCGGGCCAAACACCACGTCCACATACGGTGCGCGCTTGATGATCTCGGCACCTTCTTGGCTGGCCACGCAGCCGCCCACGCCAATCAGCACACCCTTGGCTTTCAGGTGCTGTACCCGGCCCAGATCGCTGAATACTTTTTCTTGTGCCTTCTCGCGCACCGAGCAGGTGTTGAACAAAATCAAATCGGCCTCGTCAACATCTTGTGTGGGCTCGTAGCCCTGGGCCGCGCCCAGCACATCGGCCATCTTGTCCGAGTCGTACTCGTTCATCTGGCAGCCAAAGGTTTTGATGAAGACCTTCTTGCTCATGCGGCCTCCACGACATGGAGGGAGGGGATGCAGTCAAGGCAAAGCAAAGCACGCCCGCGAGGGGCCAAAGTGCAGCGGTTCATGGTGTAGATCCAGAGGCTGTGAAAAAGACAAGCGCAGATGCGCTTTGGAAGGGACAGATTATCGCAGGCGAGCGCCAGCTCAGTTTCCGGTGTTCTCAATCGCCTTCGGCTTGAAAAACATCGGATACGCCCTTTGCACCGTCGGGCTGTCATAGGCCCAGCTGTGGCATTGGCCCAGGTGGTAGGGCGGTTTCGTCACTTCGGGCTGGGGCTTGCCGGCCAGTTCGCGGCGGTGCCATTGGCCTGCGGGCAGGGTCTGGTAGGCGGCAGTGGCCATGTTGAACAGCAGCTCGCGCAGGTGGGTGCAACCCTGGGTGCCGCCGATGTGTTCGTTGATGACCTTGCGCCAGCCCGGACCCATGGTTTGGCCAATCAGTGTGTGCATGCTGTGCGGTGCGCCCGCGCATTCAGGGTGGGGGATGTCGTCCATGGCGGTGACGATGTCCTGGATCACCATCTTGTTGTTGAGCGTGACGCGGATTTTTAGCCCGTGGATCGGCTCATTGGCTGCAAAGGGCCGCTCATTGGGCACCGAAAAACCATAGGTTTTCACATCGCTCAGTTCGGCTTCAATGTCCCACTGGCCGTCTTCGCGGTCAAAGCCTTGGTACACCACGGTACGCGTATGTGACAGTTTTCGGGGGGAGGGGGGTGGAAGTGCCAATGGAAATCTCGCGGGTCTGGTGTTCAATCTTCTGATCATATCGATGCAGGAGCCTTCACGATGACCGCCATCAAGTCCAATGCCATTCATCCCGCTGTTCGCCGCCAGACCATTGCCGATGCCCTGCGCCGCACGGCGATCCGTTTGCCTTCCAAGACCGGCATCGTGTGCGGTACCACCACCTGGACCTATGCCGAATTCGACGCCCTGGTCACCCGCTTGGCGGCAGGCTTGTCCCGCATCGGCGTGGCCGAGGGCGACAAGGTGGCGGTGCTGGCGCGCAACTCGCATGGTTTTGCGGCGCTGCGCTTTGCGTTGGCACGCCGGGGCGCGGTCATGGTGCCCATCAATTTCATGCTCAAGGCCGACGAAGTGGCCTTCATTTTGCGCCACGCTGGCGCCCAGACATTGGCGACCGACAGTGGCTTGGCTGAGCTGGCGCAGGCTGCATCCAAGTTGGACACACAGGTGCAGCAATTCATCTGGCTGCCGTCCGAGGACCCCAGTCAGCCCGTGGCGGGCATGCACAGCTTTGACGCACTGGCCGCCTGCCAGGATGCGCTGGCCGAGGTGCAGCTGGGCAGCCACGACGTGGCGCAGATCGTCTACACCAGCGGCACCGAGTCGAGTCCCAAAGGTGCACAGCTCACGCACGACGCCGTGATGTGGCAATACGTCAGCTGCGTGATCGACGCCGAAATTGCCGAGGCCGATGTGGCCCTGCATGCGCTGCCGCTGTACCACTGCGCCCAGCTCGACGTGTTCTTTGGCCCGGCCATTTACATGGGCAGCACCAATGTGATCACGTCCAAACCCACACCCGACAACCTGCTGCCCATGCTGGAAAAGTTTGGCATCACCAGCTTCTTTGCGCCGCCCACGGTGTGGATTGCGCTGTTGCGTTCACCGCTGATGGCTGCGGACAAACTCGCCAAGCTGGCCAAGGGCTACTACGGCGCGTCCATCATGCCGGTGGAGGTGCTCAAAGAACTGGCGGCGCGACTGCCACAGGTGCGTTTGTGGAACCTGTATGGCCAGACCGAAATTGCGCCGCTGGCCACCCTGCTTGGCCCAGACGACCAGCTGCGCAAACCGGGTTCGTGCGGTAAAGCGGTGCGCAACGTTGAAACGCGGGTGGTGAATGAGGCCCTGCAGGATGTGGCCGTGGGCGAGGTGGGTGAGATCGTGCACCGCTCGCCGCACCTGATGCTGGGCTATTTTCACGACGACGAGCGCACCCAGGCTTCGTTTGAGGGCGACTGGTTCCACAGCGGGGATCTGGGCATGATCGACGATGAGGGTTACATCACCGTGGTCGACCGCAAGAAGGACATGATCAAGTCCGGCGGCGAAAACGTGGCCAGCCGCGAGGTCGAAGAGATGATTTACCGCTTGCCTCAAGTCAGCGAAGTGGCGGTGATTGGCCTGCCCGACCCCAAGTGGGTCGAGGCCGTGACCGCCGTGGTGGTGGTCAAGGCTGGGCAGACCCTGGACGAGGCGGCCGTGATCGCACACTGCGCCCAGCTCATGGCCGGATTCAAATGCCCTAAACGTGTGATCTTGACCGACGCGCTGCCCAAGAATCCGAGCGGCAAACTGCTCAAGCGGGATTTGAGGGTGCGCTACGGCTGAAATGCGGAGCCTTGCCCTCTGGCGTTTGACAGGCCAGGTCCGGCGATGCGTTGACCAAGGGAAATCCCTGATGAAATGTTCCATGCATAAGACTTGAATGTCCTATTGACAGGACAATGGGACTGTTCCACGATGGCGGTCATGGATGCCCATTTGCCTTTACCCAAGTACCACCAGATCTATCTGGTGCTGCGCGAGCAATTGCGTGAAGGCCGCTTTGACGATGGCTTGCCGGGGGAGTTGACCCTGATGGAGCAGTTTGGCGTGGCGCGTGTCACCGTACGGCGTGCTTTGTCTCAGCTGGCTGAAGAGGGCTTGATTCAGCGCGAGCCTGGACGCGGCACTCGGCCAGTGTTGGCGCGTGCCCATGAGGTGCAGATGCAAGCCTCCACCATGGCGACTGGCCAGCAGGCGCGTTTGACCGGACTGCTGGAGAACTTGGTCACCATGGGCATGCGCACCAAGGTGAAAGTGCTCAGCGTCGAGCGCATGCGGGCCCCGGTGGACGTGGCGGCTGCGCTCAAGCTGCTCAGCACCTCGCTGGTCCAAAAAGCCGAGCGTGTGCGCAGCACGCCCGAAGGCCCTTTGTCGCACATCACCACATGGGTGCCTGATGCGATTTCGGCGGGTTTTGGCAAACGTGAGCTGGCGCAAAAACCCATTTTGGTGCTCCTTGAAGAGTCGGGCGTCAAGGTGGGGCGGGCCGAACAAACCATTTCGGCCCGATTGGCCGATGTGGGCATGGCCCAGCATTTGGATGTGTCCGTCGGATCGGCCTTGTTGGCGGTGCGGCGTTTGATTTATGACGAGGACGACCGTCCCGTCCAATGGCTGCATGGCTTGTACCGACCGGACCGGTACGAATACCAGATGCAGTTATCCCGCGTTGGCAGCATCGACGCCAAGGTGTGGGTAAGCCAAGAGCTGTCCGCCAACTTTCATTGACCTACATAAAGGATGTTTTCATGACCTCACGTCGCACTTTCATGGGCCAGTCCGCAGCTGCGGCCTCTGCCCTCGCGTTTCCCTTGGTGGGTGGGGCTCAACCCAAACCCATCAAAGTGGGTGTTTTGCACCCCGTCACCGGTGCTTTGGCCTACTCGGGCCAGCAATGCCGCTTGGGTGCTTTGATGGCGATCGATGACATCAACAAGGCCGGCGGCATCAAGTCGCTGGGTGGCGCCAAGATCGAAGCCATGCTGGGCGACGCGCAGTCCAGTCCTCAAGCGGGAACGGCCGAAATTGAGAAAATGAACGAAGCGGGCGTGAGCGCTGTGGTGGGTGCTTTCGCCTCGGCCATTTGCTTGGCCACCACGCAGGCGGCAGCCAAATACAACTTGCCCCACGTGGTCGATGTCGGCGTGGCCGACCAGATTGTCGAGCGCGGCTTGAAAAACACCTTCCGCTTTGGTCCTGGCTACAAGAAGTGCGCTGAAGTGGCTGTGGCCAGCTTGCACGCCCTGAACACTGCCGCAGGCAAGCCTGCCCGCACGGTGATGATCGTGCACGAAGAGTCCTTGTTTGGCACCGGTACGGCCAACTTGCTGGCCAAAGAGTTGCCTGGCTATGGCTACGAAGTGAAAGAAATCATCAAGCACGCCAACCCCACGCGTGACTTTAACAACATTGCGCTGCGCATCAAGCAGGTCAACCCTGACATCCTGATTCCGGCCAACTACTACAACGAATACGCCTTGTTGGTGCGCACTTTGCAGCAGCAAAAGATCACCCCCAAGGCGATCTACTCCGTGCTCGGTGGTGCGGCTTCGAGTTATAAGTTTGTCAAGGAATTCCCTGAGGCGGCCAACGGCATCATCGACTGCAACCATTGGTTCAACCCCAAAGACAAGCGCTCGGCTGAACTCAAAAAACGTGTCGAGGCACAGGGCCAGTTCTTCAGCTATGAGGTGTTCATGACTTACACCGCCATGATGCTGTTGGCCGATGCCATCGAGCGCGCCAAGTCGCCAGACCGCGCCGCCATCACCGATGCTTTGGCGTCCAGCAAGTTTGCCAACCACATCATGCCCTATGGGCCCACTCAGTTTGTCAATGGCCAGAACATGGGCGCACAGCCTTTGATGACCCAGGTTTACAAAGGCGACATCAAGGTGATCGTGCCGCGCGACTACCGCGAAGTCGAGCCTGTGTTTCCGTTGAAGACCTGAGCGGCGTTGATCTGAAAGACCCCGATGCTGGACTTCAACATCCTGTTTCCCTCAGTGCTCAACGGCATCACCACCGGTGCCGTGTATGCGCTGATCGCGCTGGGCCTCACGCTCATTTATGGCGTGTTGCACATCATCAATTTCGCCCACGGTGCGGCGTTGATGGTGGCGCTGTATGGCGTTTACATGCTCAAGGAAAAGCTCGGGGTCGATCCCTACATGGCCCTGCCCATCATGGTGCCGGCCATGTTTGTGCTGGGTTATGCGCTGCAGCGCGGTGTCATCAACCGCGCCAGCCACGGCAAGGATGAAAACATCTTGCTGGTCACGCTGGGCATTTCCATCGTGCTCGAAAACTTGGCGCTCTTGTTCTTCAAGTCCGACACCCGCACCATCGACACCGCCTACACCTTGACCACGGTCGAGATCGGCCCCGCCTTCATCGCGTTGCCCAAGCTGGTGTCCTTTGCTGGGGCCTTGGTGGTGTCGGCTGTTATGTTGCTCATCGTGCAAAAAACCGACTTGGGCCGTGCCATCCGTGCCGTGTCCAAAGAAAAGCAAGGCGCACGTTTGATGGGCATTGATGTGGACCATGTCTACGCCATGTGTTTTGGTTTGGGCCTGGCCAGTCTGGGCGCAGCGGCTTGCTTTTTGATGCCCGCGTATTACGTGAACCCGCAAGTCGGCAACGGTTTTGTGCTGGTGGCCTTCACCATCGTGGTGCTGGGCGGCATGGGCAGTTTCGCCGGGGCTTTGCTGGGCGGCTTGCTGATTGGCGTGGTGGAGTCGCTGGGCGGTTTGCTGCTGGGTGAGTCGCTGGGCCAGGTGGGCATTTTTGTGATTTTCATTGCGGTGCTGTTGCTGCGGCCGCAAGGCTTTTTTGGAGCGAAGGCATGAAAGACTTTCGCCACATCGCACTGTTTGTGCTGCTGGTGGGGGCGGTGCCCTTGTTCACCGATTCGGGCGTGATGCTCAATTTCGTCATGACGTCTTTGTACGCCTGCCTGCTTTCGCAAGCCTGGAACGTGCTGGGCGGTTTTGGGGGGCAGTTTTCTTTTGGCCATGCGCTGTTTTTTGGCACGGGCGCTTATGTGCAGGCCATCGCACAAATGCAGTGGGGCCTGAGCCCCTGGGTGGCTTTGCCGCTGGCCATGGCTTTTGCGGCAGGCGTGGGCGCTTTTGTGGGTGCGGCCTCGTTCCGTTATGGCCTCAAGGGTTCTTATTTCGCGCTGGTCACGCTGGCTTTTGCCGAGGTGTTCCGCATTTTGGCCACCTCGGTGCCTTTCACCGGTGCGGGTGTGGGCCTGATGCTGCCGCTCAAAGAGTCGGCCGCCAACATGCAGTTTGGCAGCCGCGCCGGTTTCATCTGGCTCATGCTGGGCCTGGTCGCTCTGGCGCTGTGCATCACCGCTTGGCTGCGCCACTCTCGTTTTGGCGCTTACTTGCAAGCGGTTCGCGACAACGAAGACGCGGCCCGCGCCATTGGCGTGAACCCCTTCAGTGTCAAGCTGATCGCCACCATTTTGTCGGGCGGTTTGATGGGCGCTGCTGGCGCGTTTTATGTGCAGGTCTTCCAGTACATCGACCCAGGCATTGCCTTTGGGGCGCACACCTCGGTCGAGGCCTTGGTGGGTGCGATTGTGGGTGGCATGGGCACACTGTGGGGCCCGCTTTTGGGCGCGGTGAGTCTGCACATCCTGGCCGATGTGACGCGCAATTTGTTCGGTCAGCTGCCCGGTATCAACATGGTCATTTATGGCGTGGTGCTGATCATGATCGTGATGTTCTTGCCGCGCGGTATTGCGGGGCTGGGCGCCATCACGCCGCTGCAGTGGTTGCGTGGCAGCAAGTCGGATGGAGACAAATCATGAGCACGCTGCTGCAAATCGAGGGCGTGGGCAAGTCCTTTGGTGGCTTGAAGGCCGTGCAAAACGTCAGCCTGTCGGTGACCGAAGGGCGCTTGAGCGCCTTGATTGGCCCCAACGGCGCAGGCAAGACCACCTTGTTCGCGCTCATGTCGGGCTTTTTGACGCCGGACACGGGCCGTGTGGTGTTTGCTGGCCAAGACATCACCGGCCAGCCCCCGCACCTGAACGCCCGCATGGGCCTGACACGCACCTTCCAGATCGTGCAGCCTTTTGCCGCACAAACGGTGCGTGAAAACATCGCGGTGGGGGCGCATCTGCATTTGCCGCGTCGCGCCCAAGCTTTGGAATTTGCCGAATCGGTGGCAA
This sequence comes from Limnohabitans sp. DCL3, assembly GCF_048019295.1. Taxonomy (GTDB): domain Bacteria; phylum Pseudomonadota; class Gammaproteobacteria; order Burkholderiales; family Burkholderiaceae_C; genus Limnohabitans_A. The sequence continues at coordinate 396,585 of NZ_CP171842.1, forward strand.
GCCAAGTGGGCCTGATGCCTCAGCTCGACAAACTGGCCAGCGACCTGACGGTGGCGGGGCGCAAGCGGCTGGAGCTGGCGCGTGCCCTGGCCACACGACCCCGCTTGCTGCTGCTCGACGAGGTGTTGGCAGGCCTGAACCCCCAAGAAATTGCCGAGATGATTCCGGTGGTTCAAGGCATTGCCCAAAGCGGCGTGACCGTGCTGATGATCGAGCACGTCATGCAAGCGGTGATGAGCCTGGCGCAAGAGGTGTGGGTGCTGGCGCAGGGGCAGCTGATCGCCCAAGGCACACCTGCCGAAGTGACGAACAACAAAGCCGTGGTGGAGGCTTATCTGGGCCACGGCACGGCCGAACGTTTGCAAAAGAACGCAGCCCAAGCCAAAGCAGCGCAGGAGGTTCAGGCATGAGCGCGTTGTTGAATGTGCAGGGCCTCAAATCCGGCTACGGTGTGGTCGAGGTCTTGCGGGGTGTGGACCTGCAGGTCATGCCCGGTGAGCTGGTGGCGCTGCTCGGCAGCAACGGCGCTGGAAAGACCACCCTCAACCTCACGCTCAGCGGCTTGGTGGCCACGCGTGGGGGACGAGTGGGGTTTGACGGACAGGACATCACGGGTCTGCACTCGCGCCAGGTGGTCATGCAGGGCTTGATACAGGTTCCAGAAGGCCGCAAGGTTTTCCCCAACCTGAGCGTGCACGAGAACCTGGAGCTGGGCGCCTTCACCCGAGGCCGTGAGCGCAAGCAGCAAAACTTGGACAAGGTCTACGAAACATTTCCGCGACTCCAAGAGCGTGTGGCCCAGTTGGCGGGCACCTTGAGCGGTGGCGAGCAGCAGATGCTGGCCATTGGCCGGGGCCTGATGGCCGAGCCGCGTTTGCTGATTCTGGACGAGCCCTCGCTGGGTTTGTCACCCCTGTTGGTGGAAGAGATGTTTGGCCTGATCTCGCAGCTGCGCAGCAGCGGCTTGGCCATCTTGCTGGTGGAGCAAAACGTGGGCCAGTCGCTGGACATCGCCGACCGTGCTTATGTGATGGAAAACGGCCAGATCCGTTTTTCTGGCACACCCGCCGACTTGCTGGCCAGTGACACGCTGAGACAAGCCTATTTGGGCATGTGAACGCCCTCGGGTTGCCTTGGCCCATGGGCACAGGGACCCGATTGAATTTTTGACATGGAGGACAGCCACATGACAACCACAAACCCATCGCACCGCTCTTGGGCAACACGCCGCGCTCTGCTTTGGAGTACCGCTTGGGCCTGTGCGGCCAGCTCCGGCTGGGTCCAAGCCCAAACCCCGCCGCCCATCAAAATTTTGGTGGGAGCCCCCGCAGGCGGCACCACCGACACCATGGCCCGCACGCTGGCCACGGTGCTGGGCTCGCAGCTGGGCCGCACGGTGGTGGTCGAGAACAAACCTGGTGCGGGCGGCAACCTGGCGGCTGACGCCGTGGCCAAGGCCGCGCCCGATGGCAACACCCTGCTGATGAGCTTCACCAGCCACGCCATCAATGCCTCGCTCTACCCCAGTTTGCCCTTCGACCCGGTGAAAGATTTCACACCCTTGACCATGGTGTCCACTTCGCCATCAATTCTGGTGGCCCACCCCAAGGTGTCCGCCAACAACGCGGCCGAGTTGGTCAAGCTGGCGAAAGCCAAGCCGGGCCAGTTGAACTTTGCCATTGGAGCGTTGGGCTCGTCTTTGCACATGGCGGGTGACGCGTTCAAGATGCAGGCGGGTGTGTTCATTGTCAACATCCCTTACCGTGGCACGGCCCCGGCGGTGCAAGACGTGCTGGCCGGTCAGGTGGACTTGATGTTCGCGGCGGTCGGCAATGTGCAGTCGCACCTCAAGGCGGGCAAGCTCAAGGCGCTGGGCGTGACCAGCGCCAAGCGACTGGCGGCTTTTCCGGATGTGCCCGCAATTGCTGAAAGCCTGCCAGGCTACGAATCCAGTGCCTGGTTTGGCTTGTTTGGTCCAGGTCGCATGAACCCCGATGTGGCCAAAAAATTGGCCGATGCAGCCCGCGCTGCCGTGCAGTCGCCCGAGGTGAAGCGGCGCATCGAAAACGAAGGCGCTACGCCTGTGGGCAACAGTCCTGAAGAATTCGCCCGGTTTGTTGATAGCGAGATCGTGCGTTGGCGCAAAGTGGTGCAGTACGCAGGAGCGAAACCAGAATGAGCGCTGCTGTGTCGCAAACCCTGGCCCAAAAACTCATTGCCCGCGCGGCAGGCCGCAGCCATGTGGCGGTGGGTGAGGTGGTCACCTGCAACGTGGACCTGGCCATGTTCCACGACTCGTCCGGGCCCAGGCGTTTGAAGCCCATGCTCGACGAGTTGGGGGCGCAGATCTGGGACAAAAACAAAGTGGTGCTGGTGCTCGACCACTACGTGCCCGCACAAGACGCGGATGCGCAGCAGATCGTGCAGATTGCACGCGACACGGCCAAGCAATGGAATCTGCCCCATGTGATCGACAGCGAAGGCATTTGCCATGTGGTGCTGCCCGAGCGGGGTCACTTGAAGCCCGGCATGTTTTGTGTGGGCGGCGACTCGCATTCGCCCACGGGGGGGGCTTTTGGTTGCTACATGTTTGGCATCGGTGCCACCGAAATGCTGGGTGTGTGTGTGACTGGCCAAATCTGGGTGCAGGTCCCGCGCACCTTGCGCATGCACTGGGCCGGCCGCTTGCAACATGGCGTGTCGGCCAAGGACATGATGCTGCACATGGTGGGGCGCTTTGGCATGAACGGTGGGCAATACCAGGCGGTGGAGTTTGCCGGGTCGGCGGTGCAGGCCTTGTCCATGGCCGAGCGCATGACCTTGTCCAATATGAGCGCAGAGATGGGAGCGCAGGTCGGCTTGATCGCGGCCGACGAGACCACCTTGAGTCATCTGCGGGGTATCGGTGTGGCACCGGCGCATTTGGCCGGGGCCGAGCAATGGTTCACCGACGAAGACGCCGACTGCGAGCAGCAGGACTTTGACGCCAGCACCCTCAGCCCCCAAGTGGCCGCGCCGCACAGCCCGGCCAACACACGGGATGTGGCCGAGTTTGCCGATGTGTCGCCCAGCATTGCCTACATCGGCGCCTGCACCGGCGCCAAGCTCGAAGACCTGCGTGCTGCCGCTTCGGTGCTCAAAGGCCAGCGTGTCGCCGCAGGCGTGCAACTCATGGTGGCACCCGCCAGCGCCCGTGAACAGGCGCAGGCGACTGCAGAAGGCGTGATGCAAACCTTGCTCGATGCCGGCGCCACGGTGCTGCCCAACAGTTGCGGCGCGTGTGCGGGCTATGGGGCCACTTTCCCGGAAGGCGCCACGGTGATCTCGACCACCGCTCGAAATTTCAAAGGCCGCATGGGTCCGGCCAGTGTGAATGTCTATTTGGCCTCGCCTTTCACCGTGGCCGCGTCTGCGCTGCGCGGACGCATCAGCGATGCTCGCGAGGTGCTGGCATGAGCCAACGTGCATTTGAAAACGCTCGCGTGTGGCGACTCGGTGCCGACGTGGACACCGACGCGTTGGCCCCCGGTGCCTACATGAAGCATGGGCTGGAAGTGATCGGCTGGCATTGCCTGGAGGCCGTGCGCAGCGACTTTGCATCGGGCGTGCGTGAGGGCGATGTGATTGTCGCCGGGGCCAACTTTGGCATTGGCTCGTCGCGCGAACAGGCCGCAGGTGTGCTCAAGCACTTGGGCCTGGCGGCGGTGATTGCACCGTCTTACAGCGGCCTGTATTTCCGCAACGCCTTCAATCTGGGTCTCTTGCTTTTGACCTGCCCCGACGCCGCCAAGATCGAAGAGGGTGAGCGCGTGGGGGTGCTGTTTGAAGGCGATACCCCGTTGGTGATGCGCGCCAATGGCCAGCGTTTGGTCTGCGCCCCCATCCCCGAATTTTTGATGGACATGGTCGATGCCGGTGGCTTGTTGCCCCTGCTCAAACAAAGAAAGCCTGCATGAACCCGATAGAACCTGTGATGGATCCAGTCACTTTGGCCGTGCTGCGTGGCCGCTTGGAGCAAATTGCCGACGAGATGGATGCGACGCTCTACCGCAGTGCCTTCAACCCCATCATTGCTGAGGCGCACGACGCCTGCCACGGCCTGTACGACGCGCAAACGGGCGACACCCTGATCCAAGGCAAGTCCGGTCTGCCCGTGTTTGTGGGGGCCATGGCTTTTGCCGTGCGCGCGGCCATGCGTGTGGCGGCTGAACGCGGCGGCATGCAGCCGGGCGACGTGTGGCTGTTCAACGACCCGTACGAAGGCGGCACACACGCCAACGACTTCAAGCTGGTCAAGCCTTGCTTTCGCGACGGACAGCTGTATTGCTTTTTGGCCTCGGCCGCGCACTGGCACGACGTGGGCGGTGCGGTGCCCGGCAACTACAACCCAGCGGCCACCGAGTGCTGGCAAGAAGCGGTGCAGATCCCGCCGGTGCGCATCTTGCGCGGTGGTGTGCTCGACGACGATGTGCTGGCCATCTTGCGCGCCAACACCCGCTTGCCCGACAGCCTGTGGGGTGATTTGAACGGCCAGTTGGCCGCACTCGAATTGGGCGCACGCCGCCTGGATGGCTTGCTGGATGAATATGGCGATGCCAAAGTGGCGCAGGCCTTGGTGGAGCTGCGCACCCGCGCTGTGCGCTTGATGCGCTCGCACATTGGCAGCTTGCCCGATGGCCGCTACAGCTTTGAAGACGTGCTGGACAACGACGGCGTGAAAGACGAGCTGCTCACCATTGCGCTCGACATGACGGTGGCTGGCGATCGGCTGACGCTGGATTTTTCCCGCACCTCGGCGCAATGCGCCGGTCCGGTGAACATCTCACGCGCCACAGCGGTCGCCGCTTGTTATGTGGCTTTGAAGCATGTGTTCCCCGATGTGCCCGCCAACGCGGGTGTGCTGGATGCGGTGGACTTTGTGATTCCCGACGGTTTGGTCATCAGCGCTTATCGTCCACGTCCGGTCGGCGGTTACACCGAAACCATTTTGCGCATGATCGACGTGATCTTCAGCGCCACGGCCTTGGCCGATCCGCAGCGGGCCGTGGCCCATGCTTACGGCACCATCAACGCCCTGTCGATCGCCGGACACCGCACCGACGACAAGCGCAAGGGTCAGCGCTGGGTGATGTTCAGCTTCTTTGGCGGCGGGCACGGCGGCCATTCGGATGGCGATGGTTTGTCACACGGCAATGCGCCGATCTCTACCGCCACCATCCCGCCCATGGAAATTTTGGAAGCGGCCTACCCGGTGCGCTTCACCCAGTGGGCCTTGCGCCCCGGCTCGGGCGGCGATGGCCAGCACCGGGGCGGTCTGGGCGCAATTTACGAAATTGAATTGCTCGAAGACAGCGCCGAGGCCTTCATCTTTGGCGAGCGCGGCAAGTCGGCACCCAAGGGCATTCACGGCGGCCAGCCTGCGCTGCCCAATGTGTTCGAGTACTGCCAAAACGGCGAGTGGAAGACCCCACCCATGGTGTCCAAAATGCTGGGCATTCACCTGAAAAAAGGCGACCGCGTGCGCCTGCAAACCCCGGGTGGCGGCGGCTGGGGCGCACCCGCTGAGCGCTCGGCGCCAGACCGTGCCAAAGACAGCGCACTGGGTTACACCAAGGAACAAGCATGAGCGATCAGTCAGTGAATCAGCCCCATTGGGTGGTCGGCGTGGACGTGGGCGGTACGTTTACCGACCTGTTTGTGCTGGACGAAAAAACCGGCCAGGCCCGCATTGTCAAAGTGCCCTCGACCCGGGGCGAAGAGGCCCGGGGTTTCATGAACGGCATCGCCCAGGTCACCGGCAACTCCGGTGCCGAGGGGGCCAAAGACATCGCCACCATCGTGCATGGCACCACCGTGGGCACCAACGCCTTGCTGGAACGCAAGATCGCCCGCACCGGCATCATCACCACACGGGGTTTTCGCGATGTGCTGGAGATGCGCCGCCGCGACCGCCCGCAAACCTGGGGCCTGCGCGGCAGCTACACCCCGGTGGTGCCCCGCGCTTGGCGCTTGGAGGTGGACGAGCGTGTGCTGGCCGATGGCCAGTTGCACACGCCTGTGGATCTGGACCAGGTGCGCGAACAAGCCCGTGCTTTGCTGGCCGAGGGCTGTGAGGCGGTGTGTGTGTTCTTTGTGCATGCCTATGCCAATCCCGGTAACGAACAAGCCGCTGTGGCGGCCGTGCGCGAGATCTGGCCCAACAGCTATGTGACGGCGGCCAGCGAAGTGTTGCCCGAGATCCGTGAGTTTGAGCGCTGCTCCACCGCGACCCTGAACGCCGCTTTGCAGCCCGTGGTGGGCAGCTATTTGCAGCGCCTCGATGGTGATTTGCGAGCGCAAGGTTTTGGCGGTGAGTTGTTGATCGTGCAAAGCAATGGCGGCGTCATGTCGCGCCAGACCGCTTGCGATGTGCCGGTGCGCACCGCGCTGTCTGGGCCTGCGGCGGGCGTGATGGCCTGCGCCGAAATTGCACGGGCTTCGGGTTTTGAGAACGTCATCACCGGCGACATCGGCGGCACCTCGTTTGACGTGTCTTTGGTGGCGGGGGGCGAAGCGGCATTGGCCGCGCAAACGTCCATCGAATTTGGTCTGGTGGTGCGCTCGCCCATGATCCAAATCGAGACCATCGGGGCCGGTGGCGGCTCGATCGCCTCGGTCGATGCGGGCGGCATGCTGCAAGTCGGCCCCGAGTCGGCCGGCAGCATTCCCGGCCCGGCCTGTTACGGACGCGGCAACACCCGCCCCACCGTGACCGATGCCAATGTGCTGCTGGGCCGCATCGCGGCCGATCGGCCTTTGGGTGGCGGCTTGCTGCAAAAGTTGGATTCGGGCTTGTCTGAACAAGCCATTGCCCAGCACGTGGCCGAGCCTTTGGGTTTGACGGCGCTGGCGGCAGCCGAAGCGATTTTGACGGTGGCCAATGCCCGCATGGCCGGCGCGATCCGCGTGGTCTCGATCGAGCGCGGCCACGATCCGCGCCAGTTCGCTTACATGCCCTTTGGCGGCGGCGGGGGGTTGCATGTGTGCGCCATGATGCGCGAGGTGGGGGTGACCACCGGCATCGTGCCGCGTTACCCGGGCGTGACGTCTGCATTGGGTTGCGTGATGGCCGACATGCGCCACGATGCGGTGCAAACCCTGAACGTTGCTCTGGCCGATGTGGCTTGGCCTGCTTTGTTGCAGCGCGTGGATGCGCTGGCCGAAGCCTGCCAGGTGCGCCTCGATTCCGCCGGTGTGAACTTTGTGCGGGTGGACGAAGTCATCAGCTTTGACATGCTCTACATGGGCCAGACCCATACCCTGCAAGTGCCCCTCAAGCGTCAAGCTTTGAATGCGGCCGGATTGCTGGCGGCGTTTGAAACCGCTTACCAACACGCCTTTGGCCGTGTGCTGCAAGGCCCGGTGATCCGCGTGATGAATCTGCGTTATGCCCGCATTGGGCGTCGTCCCAAGTTCGATTTGGCGGTCCTCGCCCCGCAAGGCGAAGGCCGCACCACCCCGATGGGCGAGCAACAGGTTTACCACCAAGGCCAGTGGTGGACTGCGCAGCGCTATGAGCGCTTGAGCCTGCCCGTGGGCACCGTGGTGCAAGGCCCTGCGATTTTGGAGCAGCCTGACACCACGGTGTGGCTGGAGCCGGGCTTTGAAGGTCGGGTCGACAAATTGGGCAACTTGTTGGTGGAGCGCACCGCATGAACTTGAAGAACGCCAAACTGGGCATGGTCATCGTGGACCTGCAAAACGATTTTCTGGCGCCCGACGGCGCTTATGCCCGAGGCAACACCTTGAGCGCCGAGGCCGTGAAGTTGCCCGAGCGCATGGCCCCGGTGGCACGGGCCATCAAAGCCCATGGCGGCCTGATCACGGCCAGTTTGTTCACGCTCTGGCCGAATGCGCAGGGCGAGCCCATGATTTCGGCGCACCTCAAAGAGCGGCGTCCATTTTTGCGCCAAGGCGACTTTGCACCGGGCAGCCGGGGCCAGGCCAATGTGGACCTGCTTGCACCGCTGGTCGATGTGTCGGTGTTCAAGGTGGCGTATTCGGCCTTCTTCAACACGCAGCTCGATTGGGTGCTCAAAAAATCGGGCATCGACACCTTGGTGGTGTGCGGCATCGTGACCAACGGCGGCGTGGCCAGCACGGTGCGTGATGCGCATGTGCGCGACTACCACACCATGGTGTTGTCGGACGGTTGCGCCGCCTTCAGCGAAACCGCGCACCAGGCGGCGCTGGCCGATATGGCTTCGGTGAGCGATGTGATGGACAGTGCCACGTTTTTGAAACAACTGGGCTGACAGCATGAACACGCCGCTGCCGCAAGTTCGCCAAGCTGCTGATTTGCAAGCCGAGGACCACACACCGGTGGTCATCGTGGGTGCAGGCGCTTGCGGCCTCACAGCCGCGCTGGCCTTGCACCGTTTGGGCGTGGAGTGTGTGGTGCTGGAGCGCGATGCCTTTGCAGCGGGCTCCACCGCCTTGTCTTCGGGCTTCGTGCCTGCGCCCTGTACGCAAGCTCAGCAGGCACAAGGCATCAGCGACAGTGTTGAAACGTTTGCTGCGGACATCCAAGCCAAGGCCCACGGACAGGCCGCGCCGCATTTGGTGCAAGCTTATGCCCAGCACATCGGCCCTGCGATGGACGCGCTGGCCCAACACCACGGCCTGCCCTGGCAGGTGCTGGACAAATTTTTGTACCCCGGCCACAGCGCCCACCGCATGCACGCCGTGCCCGAAAAAACGGGCGCGGGTTTGATGAGCCGCCTGCAAGCGGCGGCCGATGCCGCAGGTGTGGTCGTGCTCACGCAGGCGCAAGTGACCGAGTTGTGGGCCGATGAAGCGCAATGCATCCACGGTGTGGGTTTTGTCCGGCCCGACGGCCAGACCGAGCGCATCCGATGTGATGCGGTGATCTTGGCCTGCAACGGTTTTGGTGGCGCTGCGGCCATGGTCCAAGCGCTGCTGCCCGAGATGGCCCAAGCCACCTACGCGGGCCATGTGGGCAACGACGGCAGCGCGATCGTCTGGGGCCAACAACTGGGCGCACGCCTGGCCGACTTGGGTGCGTACCAAGGCCACGGCTCCTGGGCCGTGCCGCAAGGCGCTTTGATCTCGTGGGCGCTCATGATGGAAGGCGGTGTGCAGATCAATGCCCAAGGCCAGCGCTTTCACGACGAAACCCAGGGCTACTCCGAGGCGGCGGTGCATGTGCTGGCGCAGCCGGGTGGTGTGGCCTGGAATGTGTTCGACGATGCGTTGCTGGCCTTCGCGCAAGACTTTCCGGACTTTGTGGCGGCGCAAGGCGCGGGCGCGGTGCAGCACGCGGGCGATGCGGCAGCACTGGCCCAACTCATCGGCTGCCGGCCAGACGCTTTGCAAGCCACCTTGAACGCGGTGCACCCTGGCACCGACCCGCTCACAGGCCGCAGCTTCCATCGCGCCTTGCAAGCCCCGTTCCATGCCATCAAGGTCACCGGTGCCTTGTTCCACACCCAAGGGGGTTTGGACATCGATGCACACACCCGCGTGCTGCGCCAGGACGGCACGCCCTTGCCCAACCTGCTGGCCGCAGGCGGCGCTGCACGGGGCGTGTCGGGGCAAGCGGTGTGGGGCTATTTGTCAGGCAACGGTTTGCTCAGTGCCATCGCGGGTGGGCACATTGCGGCCCACACCGTGCAACAACTTATGAAAGATTCGGCCCCATGAACCAGCCGCACAATTTGGCACAGCGCCTGCAACAACCCCAGGCCCTGCTGGCCCCCGGTGTCTACGATGCGCTCACCGCGCTGGTCGCTCAGCAGGCAGGCTTTGAGGCCTTGTATTTATCGGGCGCCTCCATCGCTTACACCCGCTTGGGCCGATCTGACATCGGTCTGACCACCGCCACCGAAGTGGCGCAGACCCTGGCGCACATCACCGACCGGGTGAGTATTCCCGTGATCGTGGACGCCGACACCGGCTTTGGCAACGCGCTCAACACCCAGCGCACGGTGCGCGACTTCGAGCGGGCCGGGGCCGCCATGATCCAAATCGAAGACCAGACCTTTCCCAAACGCTGTGGTCATCTGGATGGCAAGGGCGTGGTGCCGGTGGCCGAAATGCAGGGCAAGCTGCGCGCCGCTTTGGATGCACGGCACGACAAGAACACCTTGATCCTGGCCCGCACCGACGCGGTGGCCGTGGAGGGTTTGGACGCCGCGCTGGAGCGGGCTGAGCGTTTCCTTGAATGCGGGGTGGATGCGATCTTCATTGAAGCGCTCCGGTCTGATGAACAAATGAACCGCGCTTGTGCCCAGTTTGCCCAGCGGGTGCCGCTCTTGGCCAACATGGTCGAAGGCGGCAAGACGCCTGTGCAAAGCGCGGCCGAGCTGGGCGAGCGGGGTTTCAAGATCGTGATCTTTCCGGGGGGCACGGCGCGGGCGGTGTTGCACACGCTGCAGGGCTATTACGCCAGTTTGCATGCGAGACAGACGACCCGCCCTTGGCAAGACAGAATGCTTGACTTTGATGGGCTCAACGCCGTCATTGAGACCCCTCAGTTGCTGGCACTGGGTCAGCGGTACGAACAAGGAGCGAAATCATGAGCCATACCCCCTTGACGCTGCCCGTGCGGCCCTACCGGCGCATTGCCACCGAAGAGGCTTTTTCGCCGCCCGAGATGCTGGAGATCTACAAAAGAATCTTGGCCAAGGACGATGTGGATGTGGGCTTCAAGCACTTGATGGGTTTTTACATGAGCAGTCCCAGTGAGCGGGCGCAGCACATCATGCGTTGTCTGGTGGATCTGGATGAGCTGCGACTGCAACACATGGATGCAGCGGGCGTGGATGTGCAGGTGATCGGTTTGACTTCACCAGGCGTGCAGATCATGGACAAGGAGACGGCGGTCGCTTTTGCGCCGCAAGCCAATGATGTTTTGGCCGACGCGATGCGCCGCCACCCCGATCGCTTGGTCGGCATGATTGCCGTGGCTCCGCAAGACCCCGCTGCTGCGGCGAAAGAAATCCAGCGCGGCGTGAACCAACTGGGCATGCACGCGGTGGTGATCAACTCCCACACGCAGGGTGAGTACCTGTCCGACACCAAATTTTGGCCGATTTTTGAAGCGGCCGAAGCGATGGACACACCGATATACCTGCACCCCAACGCCATGCCCGCCAGCATGATTCAACACTTCATTGAGGCAGGCCTCGATGGTGCAATTTATGGCTTTGGCGTAGAGACCGGGTTGCACGCATTGCGGCTCATCACCTCTGGGGTGTTCGACCGCTTTCCCAAGCTACAGATCATTTTGGGTCACATGGGAGAGGCTTTGCCGTTTTGGGCCTATCGGCTCGATTACATGCACGCAGCGACCGTGCGCTCCAAGCGCTACCCCAGTGTGCAACCGACCCAGCGCAAACCCAGTGATTACCTGCGCGAAAATTTCCACATCACCAACAGCGGTGTGGCCTGGGGCGCTGCGCTCAAGTTCACGCAAGACTTCATGGGGCCTGACCGCGTTTTGTACGCCATGGACTACCCCTACCAATATGTGCCAGAAGAAGTGGCCATGCTGGAGAACTTGGATATGGCACCCCAAGTGCGCAAGGCGTTCTTTCAGGACAACGCAGAGCGTTTGTTCAAAATCCCTCCAGCACAAGCGTCAGTCTGAACATTCACCACCCCCCAAAAAACCACACAGGAGACCTCTTCATGATCACGATTCGCCGCCGACAACTGATGGCCGTCACGGCCGCCTTCATGACCTGTGTGGGTGCAGGGGCCTTGGCACAAAGCGCTTACCCCACTCAGACCATCAAGATCATCGTGCCTTTCACGCCCGGGACCGGCATGGACACCATCGCTCGGGTGGTGGCCCCCCGTCTGAGTGAACGCCTCGGGCAAGCCGTGGTGGTGCAAAACCAGCCTGGTGCCAGCGGCAACATTGGGGCTGAAGCCGTGGCCAAATCAGCGCCAGATGGGTACACCGTTTTGATGGGGGCCAACACCATGTTGATGGCCTCACAAATGTACAAAAGTGTCAGCTTCGATCCCCTCAAAGATTTTGCGCCTGTCTCCATGGCCGCCTATGGCTCCCTCATGTTGGTGGCCCACCCCAAGACGGGCATCAAGTCCGTGCCTGAATTGGTGAAACAAGCGCAAGCTCGCCCTGGTTCGATCAGTTTTGGCTCTCCAGGCGTGGGTACACCCCACCACATGGCCATGGAGTTGTTCAAACTGGAATCGAGCACGTTCATGCTGCATGTGCCTTACCGCGGCTCTGCTGGGTATACCCAGGATCTGTTGGGGGGTGAACTCAATGTGGGCTTTTTGCCCGTCCACATCGCGCAAGGTTTTGTGAAAAATGGTCGCCTCAATGCCTTGGCGGTGGGCAGTCCCAAACGGCACCCCGTGGCACCGGATGTCCCCACGTTCGATGAAGTCGGTGTCAAGCGCGTCGATGTCGACCTCTGGTACGCATTTTTTGTTCCCACCAAAACACCCAGTGCCGTGGTTTCACGCTTGAACACCGAGATGGCCGCGATCTTGCGCCAAAACGATGTGAAAGACATTTTGGGCAAAGCGGGTATGGATGCCGCGCCTTCCAGCCCAACCGAGCTGGCAGCCATCAGTGCCAAAGACTACCCTCGGTGGGGGACCGTGATCCGCAGCAAGCAAATTTCGGCCGATTGAGCTGAGCACAGGATTCGAGCAATGAACCATACAGCAAGCGGCATCGCCATTGTGGGCGGGGGCGTGGGTGGCCTGGCGTTGGCACTGCACTTGCATGCCAGAGGCGTGACGTGTGATGTCTTCGAAGCGGTGGCCGAAATCCGTGAACTGGGGGTGGGGATCACCTTGTTGCCTCACGCCATGCGCGAGTTGGCCGCTCTTGGCTTGCAGCCCGCATTGGAAGCGGCCGGCATTGAAAATTATGAGAGTGCATTTTTCAATCGGCATGGCCAATTCATCTACAGCGAACTGCGTGGCCGGCACGCGGGTTACACGGTGCCAGAAGTGGGTATCCACCGTGGCAAGTTGCACAAAATTTTGTGGGACGCAGCGGTCCAGCGATTGGGCGCTGAGCGCATCCATACCGGGCACCGATTCGCAGGCCTGACGCAGAGCGATGGCCATGTGGTGCTTCAATTCACTGACCCACAGGGTCAGCTTCTGCCCGAAGTTCGTGCCCAGGTGGTGATCGCATCCGATGGGGTCAACTCGGCGGTGCGTCGCTTGTTTTATCCGGATGAGCAGGTGGTCTTCACGGGCATCAACACCTGGCGTGGCGTGACCTATTTCGAGCCGATTTTGACGGGCAAGACCTACATGCGGATCGGCTCGATTGAGACCGGCAAGATGGTCATCTACCCCATCGCCGACGCTGTCGATGCACAGGGTCGGCAACTGGTCAATTGGATGGCGGAGATTCGCATGGAAGGCGTGTCGCAAAACGATTGGAATCGCCAAGGCCGGGTGGAAGATGTTCTGCCTTTGTTCAAAGACTGGACATTTGATTGGCTCAATGTCCCCAAGTTGATTGCCCAAGCCGAATCCATTTTGGAATACCCGATGGTGGACAAAGACCCCATTCCTCAGTGGACGTTTGGCCGCGTCACCCTGCTGGGGGATGCGGCGCACCCGATGTACCCGCGCGGCTCCAACGGTTCGGCGCAGGCGCTGGTGGATGCACGCACTTTGGCCGATGAATTGGCCCACATCCCTTCCGGGGGCGATCGGATGCCGGCATTGCATCGTTACGAAACCGTGCGCAGACCATTGACCACGAAAGTCGTGTTGACCAATCGCAGCTCGCCGCCGGATTTCATCAACATCAAAGTGGACGAGTTAACGCAGGGCAAACCGTTTCGCCATATTGACGACGTGATCAGCCAAGCCGAGCTGCGCCAGATCTCTGAAGACTACAAAAAAATTGCCGGGTTTTCTTTGGATGCCATGGCCGCCCCAGGTTGAAAGCTCAGGCGTTCAGTGCTTGGCGGGGCACCAACCCATTTCAAGCCAGTGCGCATAACCGGGCTTGAAGTCCCACGCCGTGTGCTGCACGCGCGTGCCCGCGGGCAAGACCTGTTCGGTCAAGTGGTCCAGGCAAGGGCTGATGGCCCCCATGCGGTACAGCCAGGCTTGGGCCTGAGGGCTGTCCATCGCTGTGGGGGCCAGGCCTTGTTGAGGTGGTGGCAAGGCCCCGCTGGGTGAACAACGGCCTGACATGCGGTCATGCACACTGCCCCAGGCCACCGTGCCCATCTGTTGCTTGACTTGCGCCAACTGACGCTCAACGCTGGGCACGTCTTGCCCCGTGAAGCGCAGTTGCCCCAACACATTGTCAAACCAAAAAAAAGCGTTCGGCAAACTTTGTGTGCAGCGGCTCAAAGCGGCCAAGCCATCGCCTGTATGCAGGTGCAAAGCGGTGCCCTGTTGTTGCAAGGCCCGCCCGTGACGCCAGCGGAACAAAGGCCCAGCCAACGGGTCGATGTCCCACACATGGACGGCCTTGAATTGGCGCAACCATGCGTCAGACAGCATCCAACCCGCGCTCGCACCGATCAACACCAATTGCTCGCGCGGCATACTTTGGGCGATCAGCCAGTCTTCAATCTGGGCGGCCGCCGTGGCCCAGCGTTTTTGAGAACGCCAGGCGCGCCAATGCCAGTGCCAACCGCCCGTCAGGTTCATCGGGTGTCTCAGGCTTTGTTCAGGCGTTCGTTTTGCGGGAACATGAACTTTTTGGCCTGTGCATCCATCTCGGTTTTGAAGGTGTATTTCGCCTTGAAGGCTTCGGCGCGTTGTGCCGCCGGGCGGGCATTGACCAAGTCCAGCAAGCGTTTGATGTGGGGGTATTGCGCCCACGTGGCGTCTCCTGTGCCCAGCACATACGGCAGCATGCGCGCCCAACCCCAAAAGGCCATGTCCACGATGCTGTACTCCTCGCCCAACATGTAGGTGTGGGTCGCCAAGTGCTGCTCGAGCACGCGCCAGTGGCGATGGGCTTCAAAGTCGTAACGGTTCAATGCGTAGTCTTGGGGTGCAGGCGCGGCGTGGCGAAAGTGCACCGATTGGCCTGAAAACGGGCCAATGCCACTGGCGATGAACAGCAGCCAGGACAGGGCAGCACCACGCTCTTTGGCCTGTGCGATGGTGGGCATGAATTGCTGCTCGCGATCGGCCAAGTACAGCAAGATGGCGTTGCTGTCGAAGACCGTGACATCACCGTCTGTGATGGCGGGCACTTTGGCGTTGGGGTTGATGGCCAGAAATTCAGGCGCAAATTGTTCACCTTGGCGAGTGTCGACGGGGACGGCTTCAAAAGGGATGCCCAACTCTTCAAGGAGAAGGGCAATTTTCATGGGATTTGGGGCAGCGTTGAAGAAGAAGGTCAGCATGGTGTTGTTGGGGGGCAAGGTGGATGATCGGCGTTGATGGCACAGGCCTGAATGGCGACAGTGGGTTTCTCGTGGTCTTGGTTGATTTTGACAGCAGGATTTCCGGGCGCAACGTGCGGCTAGGGTTCGTCTGAAAAACGCATGCGCACCGGCCCCAAGACGCCGAAGTCAGCAAGAACTGTGTCGCCATTTTCCAGCGCCAAAGGCACCATGCAGGTGCCCGTGGTGACCACATGCCCTTTTTGCAGTGTGATGCCCAAGTGCGAGAGTTGGTTCGCCAGCCAGGTCAAGGCGATCAGCGGGTCACCCAGCACCCAGGCACCTGAGCCTGCGCGGCGGTAACGAACGCTGTCGCCCTGACCCACTTGTGCATGCACTGCGTGTTGGCTCAAATCCATGTTTTGCCACCCATCGGGCGCGGCCGGCCCCAAGACGAAATGGCGGGCGCAAGCGTTGTCGGCCAATAACTGGGCCTCGCCGGCCTGCGTGAAGGGCGTCAGGCGAGAGTCCGGCACTTCAATGGCCGGGTGCAGTGTGGCCACAGCGGCACAGACTTCTTCCAGGCGCAAGGGGGCGTTCTGGGGCAACAAATCCTGCCCCATGGTGAAGGCAAACTCCGGTTCGGCCACCCGCATCCGGTTTCCTGCGCTTGGCACCGTGGCGCCGCTTGCGAACACTTGGCCGGACAACAAGCGTCCAGCCAAAGGGCCGCTGACCTGGATGTGGGCTTGTCCGTTGAGGCTGGTGGCTGCGATCTTCCAACCGATCACGTGTCGGCCTGAGACGGTCGGCAATTGCGCTTGCGCCTGGTAGCCCTGCATCACGGTCAAAGGCCTGCACGATTCAGGAAAATGGGGGAAGACTTGTCCTGACTGCCATTGCGCCCAAACCATTTCAGCCGCCTGCTGGCTTGAACTGGGGTCGTAAAATTTGGAGTGGGTCGGTGGGGTCATTTGTGAATTGTTGCGCTTTTTAACGGCTGGTGCCGTGAATTTTTGTGTATAATTTTTGGCTTGGCGGCGTATGTCGCTCACTTCAAGCACTTTGTTGCGAAGTGCCCGGTTACCGGTGATATAGCTCAGTTGGTTAGAGCGCAGCATTCATAATGCTGATGTCGGTGGTTCAAATCCACCTATCACCACCAAATCAAAAGCCCACAGTTTTGCGACTGTGGGCTTTTTGATTTCTGGCCCTGGCCAGAACGGCTCAACCGTTCACAAACTTGGGTGCGCGTTTGTTCAAAAACGCATCCATGCCTTCTTTTTGGTCGGCGGTGGCAAACAAGCCGTGGAACAAGCGGCGTTCGAACATCACGCCGTCGCTCAGGCCGCTTTCAAAGGCGCGGTTCACGCTTTCTTTGGCGGCCATTGTGGCCAGTTGGCCATAGCTGCAAATCATCAATGCGGCTCCCAGCACTTCTTCCATGAGTTTGTCCAGGGGCACGACGCGGCTGACCAGACCGCCGCGCTCGGCCTCTGCCGCGTCCATCATGCGGCCGGTCAGGACCAAATCCATGGCCTTGGACTTGCCCATGGCGCGAGGCAGGCGCTGCGTGCCGCCTGCGCCTGGAATGATGCCGATTTTGATTTCGGGTTGGCCAAATTTGGCGTTCTCGGCGGCGATAATGAAGTCGCACATCATGGCCAACTCGCAGCCACCGCCCAGCGCAAAACCGCTCACGGCTGCGATCACGGGTTTGCGGATGCTGCGGATGGTTTCCCAGTTGCGGGTGATGAAGTCATTTTTATAGACCTCGTGAAACGTGAACTTCGCCATGGCCGCAATGTCGGCGCCCGCGGCAAAAGCCTTTTCGCTGCCGGTGATCACGATGCAGCCAATGGCCTCGTCGGCATCGAAGGCCTTGAGCGCCAGACCCAACTCATCCATCAGGGCACCGTTGAGTGCATTCAGGGCTTTGGGGCGGTTCAGGGTGATGATGCCAACCTGGCCGCCTTCGGTGCGGACTTCGATGTTTTCGTAGCTCAAGGGTTTCTCCAGCAGTGGGTCAAATCAAACCATGACTATACCGACGCCAGCGGGTCAGGGTCGGTCGCGCCGATGCCTAGGGAAAACATTAACCAACCGTGCGGTCGGTGAATGATACAGTCACGCATTCAGGAGACCAAAGATGACCGAATCGACCGCAACGGTGTTGTACGAAGAGCGAGGCGCGGTGGCGCTCATCACCCTCAACCGCCCACAAGCGCTGAACAGCTTCACCCGCGCCATGCACCACGATCTGTGGGCTGCGCTCGACCAAGCCGAGGCCCATGCGGCCATTCGCTGCGCTGTGATCACGGGCGCAGGGCGCGGTTTTTGTGCCGGTGCCGATTTGTCGGACTTTGATTTCACCCCGGGCCCGAACCGGGTTGAACGTGCCGATCCCGGCCCCATCATCGATCAGGCTTTCAACCCCAGCACGCGCCGTTTGCAGTCCCTTCGCATGCCGACCATTGCGGCGGTCAATGGCGTGGCAGCAGGTGCTGGTGCGTCCATGGCCATGGCGTGCGACATCGCGATTGCCGCCCCGGGGGCCAGCTTCATTCAGGCATTCAGCAAAATTGGCTTGATCCCCGATGCCGGCGGCAGCTGGTTGCTGGTCGAGCGTCTTGGACTGGCCCGTGCCATGGCCCTGGCCATGACGGGCGACAAGCTGTCGGCCCAGCAAGCCAAAGACTGGGGCATGATTTGGGAGGTGGCTGACGATGCACTCGCTGCCGCTTTGCTGCTGGCCGAGCGCCTGGCGCAGATGCCCACCCAAGCCCTGGTCGCCACCCGTGCCCTGCTCCAGTCGGCCACGACCCGAACACTGTCTGCGCATCTGGATGCCGAGCGCGACACCCAATCGGCGCTGGGTCGTACGCACGACTATTTTGAGGGCGTGCAAGCCTTCCTCGAAAAGCGTCCTGCCCAATTCAAAGGCCAATGATGCACACAGCCGACCCCAAAGCCCTCGCCCGTTTGGTGGGTGAAACCATGTTTGCTGTCGATGTGGCCTCCAAAGACACCATGGGCATGGAACTGCTGGCCTGCGAGCCTGGCCGAGCCTTGATGCGCATGGTGGTCAAGCCCTTGCACCTGAATGGTCACCAAATTTGCCACGGTGGCTTCATCTTCACCTTGGCCGATTCCACCTTTGCATTCGCCTGCAACAGTTACAACAAGAACGCCGTGGCGGCCGGTTGCAGCATTGAATTTTTGAAGCCGGGCAAGCTGGGCGATGTGCTCACTTGTGAAGGCCTGGAGCAGACCCTGAGCGGGCGCCATGGCATTTACGACATGAAAGTCACGAACCAAAGTGGCGAAGTGATCGCGCTGTTCCGTGGCAAAAGCGCGCAGATACCGGGCACCGTGGTGCCGGAGTGAATGAATCATTTGGGGGACAGGTCTTCAGCCCTGTCCTTCGCTTATCAAGTGGAGTTGTGAATGAGCCTGAAAGCTTTCCCCCTGGAGCCCATTGAGAAGGCCAGCATCGACGAGTTGCGCAGCTTGCAACTCAAGCGTTTGCAGCAAACCCTGCAGCACGCGTATGCCAACTCGCCCGTGTACCGGGCCAAGTTCGACGCGGCAGGGGTACACCCGGATGACTGCAAAACCTTGGCCGATATCGCCAAGTTCCCCTTCACCACCAAGTCGGACCTGCGCGACAGCTACCCTTTTGGCATGTTCGCTGTGCCCCGCGAAAATTGTGCCCGCATCCATGCGTCCAGCGGCACCACGGGCAAACCCACCGTGGTGGGCTACACGCTCAAAGACATCGACACCTGGGCCACCGTGGTGGCCCGCAGCATCCGTGCAGGTGGCGCCAAGCCCGGTGACATGGTGCACGTCAGCTACGGCTACGGTCTGTTCACAGGCGGCATGGGCGCGCACTACGGGGCTGAAAAACTCGGTCTCACGGTGGTGCCCTTTGGTGGCGGTCAAACCGAGCGCCAGGTGCAGCTGATCCAGGATTTCAAGTCCAACATCATCATGGTCACGCCCAGCTACATGCTGGCGATTGCCGACGAATTCGAGCGGCAAGGCATTGACCCCAAGACCTCGTCGTTGCGCATAGGCATCTTCGGCGCCGAGCCTTGGACCAACGACATGCGCGCTGCCATCGAAAAACGCATGGCCATCGATGCGGTGGACATTTACGGTTTGTCCGAGGTCATGGGCCCCGGCGTCGCCAGCGAGTGCATCGAGACCAAAGATGGCCCCACCATCTGGGAAGACCATTTCTACCCCGAGATCATCCATCCCGAAACCGGTGAGCCCGTGGCCGACGGCGAAATGGGTGAGCTGGTCTTCACCAGCCTGACCAAAGAGGCGCTGCCCATCATCCGTTACCGCACCCGCGACCTGACGCGCCTGCTGCCGGGCACCGCACGCACCATGCGCCGCATGGAAAAGATCACCGGCCGCAGTGACGACATGATGATCATCCGCGGTGTGAATGTTTTCCCCAGCCAGATCGAAGAGCTCATCTTGAAGCGCGCCGAGTTGGCCCCGCACTACCAATGCGTGTTGACGCGTGAGGGGCCTATGGACGATTTGACGGTCAAGGTCGAGACCAAACCGGGCGTGTCACCCGACAGCATCGAAGCCCGTGCTGCAGCCAAGCAGCTGCAGCACGAGATCAAGGTCTACATCGGCTCCAGCGTGGCGATCGAGCTCCAGGCCGAAGGTGGCGTGGAGCGCAGCCAAGGCAAGGCCAAACGCGTGGTGGATTTGCGCGGCCAGTAAACCCAGAACGCCGATCAGGCTGCGGGCCACTGGCCCGCTGGGATGGGGGCGTGCATCGTCAGTCGCCAGCCGCTGGTCTCTGGGGGTACTTTCAGGGGCAGGCGCAGCAGACGTTTGTCACGGGAGACCAGCGCCACCAGTTGCTGCTCTTGGCCCAGCAGGATGGGCAGCTCGTCGAGTTTGCTCAAACGCCAGCTGCCGCCTTGGGCTTTGTTGCCAACGTCCAGACCCAGCCATTCGTCGCCCGCTGCCAGTCCGGCCGCCTCGGCAGCGCTGCCGCGCAGCACACCTTTGACCTGCACGCTGGCGCCGGTCTCGCTCACCCGCAGTCCCAGCCGCTGGGCCATGGTGTGGGGGTCGGCCTCGATGTGGACGTTTTGCCCGGCGAGCAGTTCCCGCAGTGGCAGCTCGGCTGTGCTGTGGACCCAAGCTTGGATTTCATCTTCCCAAGAGCGACCTGTCAGGGCCTGCAGTTCGTCCAGCAGGTCTTGTTCGCGCATGGGGCCGGCCTTGCAGCGTTTCCACAGGCCACGCATCACGGCATCCAGCGCTTGGCCTTCCTGGCGTAAACGCAAGTCCAGGCACAGTGCCACCAGCGCGCCTTTGGTGTAGTAACTCACCGTCGCGTTGGGGGTGTTTTCATCTTGCCGGTAATACTTGACCCAAGCGTCAAAGCTCGATTGGGCCACGCTTTGCAGCTGTCGGCCCGGTGTCTGCTGAACCTGCGCGATGGTTTTACCCAACAGCTTGAGGTAGCTTGCATCGTCGATCAGCCCGGCTCGGCGCAGCAGCAAATCGTCGTAGTAGCTGGTGAAGCCTTCAAAGAACCACAGCAGTTGCGTGTAATTTTCTTGCCCGTAGCGGTAGCTTGCGAAGGCATCGGGCCTGAGCTGCTTGACGTTCCAAGTGTGGAAGTACTCGTGGCTGATCAGACCCAGCAAGGTGGTGTAACCCTCACCGGTTTGGGGGGCTGTTTGGCGAGGCAGGTCAGCCCGGCTGCAAATCAAAGCGGTGCTGTTGCGGTGCTCCAGCCCACCGTAGCCTTCGTGCACGGCATTGAGCATGAACAGGTAGTTGGCGTGAGGGGCTTTCTTGCCCGCTTGCGCGCCGCGCCCATGCCAAAACCGAATGGCCGCTTCACAGATTTTTTGCGTGTCGTTCAGCAAGCGCTCACCATCAAAAGAGGGCAGGGTGCCTGCCACCACAAAGCGGTGGGCAATGCCACAGGCGGTGAAAGTGCCGCTCCAAAAAGCGCCGAGCTCCACGGGGCAGTCCACCAACTGATCGTAGTCAGCCGCTTGGTATAGACCAAAACCTTGGGGGGTGATCTTGACGGGAGGCAGGCCCGTGGCCGCTTGCCAGTCAGGGCGTGTCTTGATGGGGCGCAATTCCAACAGGTGCGGCCAGTGCTCTTGCCCATGAACGCGCAAGCACAGGCTGGTGCCATTGAAAAAACCACGCTGGCTGTCGAGCCAAGCAGTCCGCACCGAATGATCGAAGGCGTACACCTGGTAGCTCAAGACCAAAGGCAAGCCGAGCTGACAGTCCATGGTCCAAGTGCACTTGTCGCGTTGAGTCAACACGAGGGTGCGGCGGCCTTGTTGGGCCCGCAGGTTTTGCAAATTTTTGGAAAATTCGCGCACCAAGTAGCTGCCCGGAATCCAGACCGGCAATGACACGGTTTGCGCAGCCGCCGGCTCAGCCACGGTCAGGGTGACCGTGAACAGGTGGGCATGCAGGTCACTGGCTTCGATGCGGTAGTGGACAGAGGTCATGGGCGTGTTCGTTCAGGTTGCACCGGCCGCCAAAAAACAGCTCAGGCTGGCCACGATGGTGAGTTGCAATCGCATCGGCAGCCAAGGGGCCAGACCTGCTGAGGGCCAGGTGCGGCGGTCCATCGCATAGCAGCCTATCAGCACAAAACCCAAGAGCGGCAAGCCCGCGAAGGCCGGCATCATCACGCCCACCCAAGCCAGCAAAGAAGGCGCCACACCCCAGGTGAAATGGATGCGAGGTGCGTTGGGCGTGATCAGGGCATTGCGAAAACCCACGCCCCACTGGATACCGCCCAAAAACGACACGATGACCGCGCCGTAGCCTTGCATCGACAGGGCGACATAGGGGTGCAATTCCGGGCCCACCAGCCACAGGCACAGCGCAAAAAAGACAAAGGGGATCAGCCCGGCGTAGCCCAGGCGACGGATCAGGTGCCAAGTGGGGTCTTCGGTGACGGGAGGGGTCATCATTTGATGTCTGCCAGCATTTTTTCAACTTGCGCCATGGGCACAGCGCCGGGCACCCGGGTGCCATCGGCGAACAAAATCATGGGTGTGCCGGTGATGCGCATTTTTTGACCAAAAGCCACGATGGTGTCTACGGGCGAGGCATCGCAGTTGGCTGCGGCCGGGGTGGTGCCATGGATCATCCAGTCGTTCCAGGCCTTGGCCTTGTCTTTGGCGCACCAAATGTTTTTGGATTTGGTTTTGGAGTCTTCGCCCAATATCGGGTACAGAAAGTGGTAAATGGTCACGTTATCCAGCTTTTGCAGGTCTTTTTCAAAGCGCTTGCAGTAACCGCAGTTGGGGTCGGCAAAGACAGCCAATTTGCGTTTGCCATTGCCGCGCACCTGGGTGAAGGCCGTTTTCAAGGGCAGTTGGTCGAAGGGAATCGACGACAGCTTTTCCATGCGCTCTTCGGTCAGGTTGCGCTTTTGCTTCACATCGATCAGCGAGCCTTGGATCAGGAAATTGCCTTCGACGTCGCTGTACATCACATCGTTGCCCATGCGGATTTCAAACAAACCGTTCATGGGCGTCTTGCTCACCTCGTCGATTTTGGGCAAGTTGGGCAGGCGTTCGGTCAGGTTTTTGCGAATGGACGCTTCTTGGGCCATCACGCTGCCCAAAGACAAAGCCGTGGTGGCGAGGAACAGGGCCAGTTTGGAGAGGGCCAACTTCATGGTGGGGGCTTTCGGGTTCAAAAGAGAAAAAAACGGATCAGCCATGGGCTTGGCCCGACTGGGGTGGGGTGCTCGGGCCCATGGCCTGCTGCGTCATCCAGTGTTTCAAAGGGCCGCTGCGGTCAAAGCCGCGCAGGCCCAGGTTGCGCAGGGATTGCCAGACGGGGCCGGGCTGGGCAAACAGGCGCTGCAACCCATCGGTCACCCAAGCCATGGCCAGCACATCGGCTTGGCGCGCGCGCTCGTAGCGGCGCAACAGTTTGGGGTCATGCAGGGGACGCCAAAATTCTTTGGCGTGGATCACCCGCACCAACTCGGCGACATCGGCCAGTCCCACGTTCAGGCCTTGACCGGCCAGCGGGTGCAGGGCGTGGGCCGCATCGCCCGCCAGGGCAAAGGCTTGTCGGTTCTGTCCTGGCATGGATCCGATCCAGCGTTCGGCCCGGGCCAATTGCAGGGGCCACAGCGCGCGCTCGGCCGACAGCTGCATGTCGCCCAGGGCATGGCCACAGGCTTGGCCCAACGCGCCGGCAAAGTCTTCGGCATTCAGGGCCATGAGTTCTTGCGCCCGCAGCGGATGCACCGACCAGACCAGCGCCACTTCGCGCCCACCTTCACCGCCCAAAGGCAGCAAAGCCAGCACTTCGGCCTGCGGTTGCGAAAGACCCGGTGCGCAGCTCCAGCCAAACCACTGACGGGCCACGCCTTCGTGGGGACGTGCGCACACCAAGCGCGTCGCCACAGCGTGTTGGTCGTAATGCGTGGTGTCAAATTTCACACCCAGCTCAGCCCGGGTTTGGCTGGCGCGGCCTTCGCACACCACCGTCAGGGGGGCGGCGACAGGCGCTTGCACCACTTGAATTTGGGGCTGAAACTGCACGGCTTGCGCCAGCAGCGTTTGCAGCACCGGCACGTCCACCATGCAATTGAGCTCGCCCACGCCTGATTCGTGCGCCGCAAAGTGCAGTTGCCCGCCGCGATCGCCCCAAATTTGCATCTGATGCACAGGGGTGACGGCGGGGCTGTCGGGCCAGCAACGGAGGTCTTGCAACAGCGCTTTGGCTGCCCCATTCAGGGAATAAGCGCGCACATCGGCACCCGCCATGACCGGGGAATCGACCAAGGCCACACGCAGGCGTTCCCGGGCCAACAAAAGGGCCAAAGTCCGGCCCACAATGCCAGCGCCGCGGATGCAAATATCAGGGTGAAAAGCCATGCCCGCATTGTAGGTGCCCCCCGAATGGCCAGACGAGCGCACGCCCATGACCATTCGGCACAGCCCCTACTTGGGGAGCGGCTCTGACGGACTCAGACCACCCGTTAAAATCCGGCGCTGTCACCCGAATCACCGAAAGTTCCCTCATGAGCCTCAAATGCGGCATCGTGGGCTTGCCCAACGTGGGCAAATCCACCCTTTTCAACGCCCTGACCAAAGCCGGCATCGCCGCTGAGAATTACCCCTTTTGCACCATCGAGCCCAACACGGGTGTTGTGGAAGTGCCCGACCCGCGCCTGCAGCAGTTGGCCGAGATCATCACCCCCGAGCGCATCGTGCCCGCCATCGTCGAGTTTGTGGACATTGCAGGCTTGGTGGCCGGCGCCAGCACGGGTGAGGGCTTGGGCAACAAGTTTTTGGCCCACATCCGCGAGACCGACGCCATCGTCAACGTGGTGCGCTGCTTTGAAGACGACAACGTCATCCACGTGGCCAACAAAGTGGACCCGATTGCCGACATCGAGGTCATTCAAACCGAGTTGTGTTTGGCCGACTTGGCGGCGGTTGAAAAAGCCATCCACCGCGTCAGCAAAATCGCCCGATCTGGCGACAAGGACGCTGCCAAGCAATTGGCGATCTTGGAAAAGTGCCAAACGGCTTTGAACGACACCCAGCCGGTGCGCACCATCGATTTCAGCAAGGAAGAGCGCGCTGAGCTCAAGCAGTTCTTTTTCATCACGGCCAAGCCCGCCATGTTCGTGGCCAACGTGGCCGAAGACGGTTTCGAGAACAACCCCTTCCTTGATCGCCTCAAGGCTTTTGCGGCCAAGCAAAATGCGCCTGTGGTGGCCATTTGCGCCAAGATCGAAGCCGAGTTGTCCGAGATGGAAGACGCCGATCGCCTGGAGTTTTTGAAAGAGCTGGGCCAAGACGAACCCGGCTTGAACCGCCTGATCCGCTCGGCTTACAGCTTGCTGGGCCTGCAAACCTACTTCACCGCGGGTGTGAAAGAAGTGCGCTCCTGGACCATCCATGTCGGCGACACCGGTCCGCAAGCGGCGGGCGTGATCCACACCGACTTTGAAAAAGGCTACATCCGCGCCCAGACCATCGCCTTTGACGACTTCATCACATTCAAGGGCGAGCAAGGCGCCAAGGACGCTGGCAAGATGCGCGCCGAAGGCAAGGACTACGTGGTCAAGGACGGTGACGTGATGAACTTTTTGTTCAGTTCTTGATGGGGTATTTGACCCCGCGATTCGTCACGCTCGATGGTGGTGAAGTGTGTGCCGTTGGCAGAGCCGTCATGCTCCAAACATCAGGCTTCAATGACCGCATGGTGAACCGGGATGACTTCTTGACAGACCGAATTGTGGAGGCTTGGTGAACATGGCCAATGTGATCTTATTGGACGACGAGGAAGACATTCGGGAAGAGTTTGCAGCGTATTTGCAAGGCTTGGGGCATGCGGTTCAAACCGTGGGGACCATCAAGCAATTCTCGTCTTTGTTTTTGACGCACAAACCCGACATCGCGGTGGTGGACCGCAGCTTGCCGGACGGCGATGGCCTTGACTTGGTCAGAGAGCTGCGCGACCAAGGCGTGCGCTGCGGGGTGATCATGTTCACGGCCAAAGACGCCACGCAAGACCGCATCGATGGGTTCAATTCTGGGGCTGATCATTACCTGACCAAGCCCGTCAGGCTGCAGGAGTTGGGTGCTGTGGTGGAGTCGCTGAGCTGGCGGCTCAAGGCCACGGCCAGTTGGCGTCTGATTTTGTCCACTTGGGAGCTTCGCGCGCCGGGTGGGGTCGTGATCCGATTGACCGCGCAGGAAAGTGCTTTCTTGCAGGTCTTGGTGGAGCAGGTGGGGCAAACCGTCAGCCGCAAAAAAGTCGTTCAGTCACTGGGAAAGAATTTTGCAGATTACGACCCTCGTAATCTGGATGTCTTGGTGTTGCGCCTGCGCAAAAAAGTGGCCAGTGTCACCTCAGCGGTCTTTCCTGTCAAAACCGTGCACGGTGCCGGTTATGTGATCGAAAAAGACTGTGTCATTGCCGATTCCTGAGGCGGTTGTTGCACTGGAATTTCGATGACGAACTCCATACCGCAGGGCTGCAACTTCTGGGCATGAACCCGCCCGTGATGCTGTTGGGCGATGAATTGCACCAAGTGAAGACCCAAACCTGAGCCAACGGATGTGTAGGCGCCTTGCCCGCGGTAATACGCATCAAATATGTAGGGCATGTCACGATCATCCACGCCCAGGCCCTGATCGGTCACAGCAATTTGGACCTTGTTTTCGGCGCGTCTCAAGGCCAATGCGATGCTCGACTTAACAGGCACATGTTTGCGTGCATTTTCAAGCAAGTTGGAAATGGCCACGCGAAGCAGGTCCGGATCGCAGCGCAGGCTCACTTCAATGGGGGTGCTGAACTGGATGTCCAGCCCGTGGGCGTCTTTCATATCTTGCACCAAGGCCTCACACAGCGCGACCAAATTGATGTCGGACATGCGGATGGCGCTGTCCCCGTTGAGCAATCGCTCATTGTTCAAATAAGTGTCAAAAAGCTTCTGCAATTTTTCCGTGTGCCGAATGATCTTGCTGGCCCGATTTTTGGCATGGACCGACAAAGACGCATCGATCATCAGGTTGTCAGCACTCGCTGAAATCACAGTCAGAGGCGTTCGAACTTCGTGCGAGACCATGCCCAAAAATTCATATTGCCGCTCGCGTTGCCGCTCCTGGGCATCGGCGCGGGCACGCTCCTGCTCTGATTTCCGGCGCAGCGCGTTGTAGCTTGAAAAAATGCCCGTGCTCATCACCATCATGTGCATGAATGCACCCACCTGGTAGACACTCTCATTCCACCAACTCGGTTCAATCAGGCCGATGTTGCGCAGGTAACGCCACATCACCCCAATGTAGAAAAGGCTGAACGCCAACAGCAGCAGTTGCCCCTTTTTTTCCCCTTTGTATGCCAAGTAGCCAGACACGGCAATATTGATGAAAATCACAAAAATACTGGTTACTTGAATGGCCAAGACCCCTTGGCTGTAGTAGCCCATCAGCACCAAACCAATGCACAGCAAAGACACCGTGGTGCAGCTTCTCAGAAAGACCCGCACCGTTCGGGGCCATATGCGGTGAGCGCCCAAATAGTAGGCCGTGAAGACGGGGGCAATCCAGAGTGAAAAACAGACAAAAATACCCAGCGCCAGGGTGTGTATGTGGGTGTTGATTTGCAGACCCAGCATGTCGTTCCAGCGACCGGTCAAGAACGCGGCCCCCAAATTGGTGCTGACATACAGGACATAAAAAAGGTGGATTTTTTCACGCGTCCAAATCCAGAAAGCGCTGTAAAAAAACACCACCAACACGTAGGAGCCAAAGACCAAACCCCAAATGAACGTTTCCAGGTTGCTGTTCTCAAACAAGGCCATGGGCGACCACAGTTTGAGGTTCGTCACCATCGAGGTGCGGCTGGTCAGGCGCAAATAAAAGACCTCTGGCACCCCGGCCTTCAGGTCAACCTGGAACACGGGGCGGCGGTAATCGGTCTCGCGTTGCGGATTCAAGCCGCTGAGCGTGCCATGGCGCTCTTGCATGTCCCCCTGTGGGCTGCGGTGGTAGAGCCTGACATCTTCCAAGATGGGTTGGCCCACTTCCAGCATCCACTGGGATGACTCGGCACTGGTTAAATCAATTCGCACCCACACCACAGAGGGGGTGAACCCCAGACTCAGTGGCCCCTGGAGCTGTTTGAAGCGATTTGCATGGTCAGGACTTGAGACATCGGCAATCGTCAAAGTACCCGTGTCATCCACCCACAAAGAAGCATGCGGCTCCAGATTGACGCTGGTCACCTGGTGTTGTGGTGGCAAAGGCGCAGCGCCAGCCACGGGGTGCATGCACACAAGCAGGGCGATCATCCAGCCCAGCGCCTGAGCCAGGTCGCGACAACGGCGCCATGATTGGCGGACAAACGTCCACCCCAAGTTTTGCGCCCCATCAGACAAGCGCCCCTTGACGTCAAAAAATGTCATAAATTGTCAGATTTGTTGATTCATACAGCTTTAAAGTGTAAAAATCTGTTTTTTAACGCATCAAACGTGAATTCTAGTATCAAAGTCCCAAAAACAATGGGAGCTGGTGTCCGCTCGGGCATTGCCAGCCTGCCCGACTGGATGGGTGCGTCGCTTCTGTGGGTCTTGGCTGGCTTGATGTGGACTTCTGGCGCATGGGCGGCGGATGGACTGGTCGTCAATGGCCAGGCCATTCCTGCCATCAAACTGGATGCCTTGGTGGCTGCGCGTTTGTCGGCAGGGCAAAAAGACGATGCGCAAACGCGCGCTCTGGCGCGCGAAGAGTTGGTCCGACACGAAACCTTGCTGCAGGCGGCCCTCCAATCGGGCGTGGACAGTCCGCTGCTGCAAGCGCAAGGCCAATACGCTGCCGAAACCCTCAAAGTACGCAGTTACCTGCAGCAATGGCTCAAGCAAAACCCCGTTGGGCAAGAGGCCATTGCCAAAGAATATGAAGCCCTCAAAGGCCGCATGGGCCAGCAAGAGGTGCAGATGCGCCAAATTTTGTTGAGCAGCGAGGACGATGCCCGTAAATTGCTGACCCAACTCAATTCGGGTGGCAAGTTTGAAGACTTGGCACAGCTCGCCAGCAAAGACGCCAGCACCAAAGCCAGCGGAGGCTTGCTGCCCTGGGTGCCTGAAGGCACGCTGGTGCCCGCCATTGCCCAAGAGGTGAGCAAGCTGACCCCAGGTCAGGTCACCGCGGCACCGGTGCGCACGCCCAATGGCTTTCATGTGATCCGCCTGGAAGGGCGTCGCCCTTTCACCCTGCCCCCCATGGCGCAGTTGCAAAACCAAATTCAGCAGAACCTGGAAAACCAGGCTGTCGATGCCCACATCAAACGCCTGCGCGATCAAGCGCAAGTGAAGTGATTGATTAACTCAAATACCTATTTTTCAAAAAGGACTTCAAAATGGAAAAACAATTTTCGTATCGGATCACCAAAATTGCTGGTCGGGCTGTGGCTGTGGCTATGATAGGTTTGGTTGCTGTATTTTCTTTGACGGTAAATGCTGATCCCGTTTATCTTGGTTCACAATATGGATTCACTACAACTAATGAGTCATCAACGCGAGTCTTTGCTGATGGTACTGGTTGGAATGATTCCTGGATAGTTAATCAGGATCATTTCAATACGCAATCCGCATATAGTTTAGTGGAAAACCCCGTGGTTGCTAATTCGCAAGTTTCTTTGGGTATGGTGGGTACAGCAGGATCATATGGTGTTAATCAAAGCAGAAGCGGCGATATTTTTTATGGAAACTCTGTAGTTTATTCCTATGGGAATAACAGTAATGCGGGTGCAATTCTTATTGGAAATGTTGGTGTAACTATTGGCGGTACATTTAATCATGCTTGTGGTGACAACTCGTCAGCATGGGTTTCTTGTGGATTTGGCTGGGCAGATGCAAAACGCGAAAGTGTTTACGTATCTAATAAATTTGCTCAAATCGTTGATTCAAGTACTGATAGTTATTATTTTGGTGCAGGTAGTTCGGTTGATAATGTCACGCGTGGTTCTAAATCATATGCATATTTCACGGATTCTTGGCTGGATGGAAATAATTATGCGTATGCTAGTTTGGGTTTTGAGTCGGGCGGCGCTTCGCAGGCTGTAGGCGGTTATGCTATAAATATAGATGGTAATGCATATTTCTCTGGAAATAACTCTATTAATGGTGAAGTGCGAAGCGTAGCAAATTATATTAATGGTTCGAATGTTGCTTTCAATGGCAACGTTTATTCGGGAATTTTATTTGAGGCTGCAGGCTCATCAATCTTGAATGGCGGTGCCGATTTGACTGGCTCTGTCAATTTTCAAGGGCATAACGCCACTTTAACGTTGTCCAACGGCAGCAACATCACCGGCAGTGTTGTGAATTCTGCGACCGACAATGGCACTTTGAACTTCGAAGGCAGCAGCTATGTCACTGGCGCAGTCAACGCGATCAATGCTGTGAATGTGAAGGGCGCAGGTTCCTTGGTTCAGTTGAACACGGCTTCTGGCGATACGACGGTCAACACATTGACCATCTCTGCCGACAAAGCCGTGGTCGAAGTGGGCGGCAAGTTGACGGGTAACGTCAATATGGGGGGTCACTTCAGCAAACTGGAGTTGAACAACGTTTCCTCCTCGTCTGCTTCAGGCATGGCAGGTACCTTGGATTTCGGCAAAACCACTGGTGGTGTTGACGGCAAAGGTACATTGGAAGTTGGCAATGATGTCAACGTGACTTTTGGCGCTGGTGGAATTCAGTTAACCAATGCGTCAAATTCGACATTGTTGTTTGCGGGTAACTCGAATGTGTCGGGCGCTGTGGGTTCTTCTGTTGCTGCAGTAACACCCAACAGAATCTATGCAGGTTCTGGCACTGTCAACTTTAGCGACCTTGTCACAGTCGGATCGGGTGCTTTGAACGTTGGCCCAAGTAACGCAACCGTCTTGTTGAGTCAAGGCTTGGTGGGTAATTTGGTTTTTGGCTCCACCAATGCAGCCGGGCTGCTGGATTTGAACAACAATCTGTATTCAACTTATGGTGATTCGGGTGTCGCGGGCACTTGGGGCAATGGTGGTACTGTCAAAGTTGCTGACGGTAAAAATATCACAGGTAGCATTACCAGCTATTCGACAACGACAGGTGGTACGTTGAATTTCTTGGGTAGCAGCAACTACGGCACACAAGCTATTGGAACCGTAAGTAATCCATTGACCAAGGTTGTCTTCAACGGTGCAACGTCGGGTGCAGTCACGAACGTTATTTCGGGCAATGTTTTCGCGGGCCTGGTGGAGATCGGCAATGGTTCTACTGCAGATGGCAGCAAAACCACTGCGACTTTGACCTCTGGCACTGCACAAACCCCCGCAGTTTTGGGTAATGCGCTGGTTTTGGCCAATGCCCGTACGACCTTGAACACAGATGCCACTTTTGGTACAGCCGGTGCAGCGCCGTCCAACTTGGTTTTTGTTAAAAATGTCGACGGTACCCTCACAGGCGCACCGACACAGACAAACGTGGGTGCGAACGGTATCACCACCAATGGCGCTACGTTGAACTTCTCTGTTGATGCCGGTCAAGTGTCTGCACGCAATGGTGCCGTGGTGCCTTCTAATTCCAGCAAATTGACCACCACGGGTGCTCTAACTTTGACGGGTGGTGCCAAGATCAATGTGGCGCTGATGGGCAGCGTTGCAAACGCACAGGCGGCCAATACACCTATCGCCACCTTGATTTCCGGGGCAGGTGTTATTGCAACCGGTGCTGTCACTCTGAGCCACAACAGTTTTGTATTGGGTGGCCTCACTCCTGCTTTGACTCTGCGTCAAAACAACGGCAATCAAGACCTCGAGTTGATGGTGAACCGAACCGCGTCGATCTATCAGACACGCTCTGAAACAGTCGGTCATTTCTCGAACGATGCCGCTGACCGTCTGGGTGCGTTGGCAGCTGCGGGCGCTGGCTACACCAGCGACATGCAAACCGTGTTCAACAAGCTGGACATTGACCAGTGGGGTTTTGGTAACACCAAGGAGAATTTGGCCACTCAGGTCAAGCGTTTGGCACCGATTGCCAACGCTTCTGGCGCACAAGCGGCTTTGGCTTCCACCTCGTCGGTCTTGACCGCTGTGGGTGAACGTCTGTCGGTTTTGCGTGGCGATGTGGCCATGGCGGGTCTGAATGGCAATGGCCGTCAGATGGGCACAGACAACACGGGCTGGGTGAAAGTGCTCGGCTCCAGCGGCAAGGCCAAAGCGATTGGTGACTACGATGGCTACAAAGTGACCACTTCCGGCTTGGTGGCGGGTGCCGATGCCAAAGTGGGCAACGGTGTGGTGGGTGGCTCCTTCAGCTATGTGGCCTCCAACCTTTCACAGCAAGACTTCCGCTTGGGTGACTCGGCCAAGCTCAATTCGGGCACTTTCGCTGTGTACGGTACTCAGGAATACGGCGACGTGTTTGTGGACGGCGCGTTGGCTTTCAGCCAGCACAGCCTCGACAGCAGCCGCGCCACAG
The DNA here is from genome assembly GCF_048019295.1 of Limnohabitans sp. DCL3. Classification (GTDB taxonomy): domain Bacteria; phylum Pseudomonadota; class Gammaproteobacteria; order Burkholderiales; family Burkholderiaceae_C; genus Limnohabitans_A. The sequence goes on from NZ_CP171842.1 coordinate 428,967, forward strand.
CGATTGCCCGCATCGCCAAGGCCGACATGGACTTGAACCAAACGACCGTGAAGTTGTCTGCCGGTTACCGCATTGGTATTGACGACAGCAAGGTCAATGTGTTGACGCCCATGCTCTCGGTGGAAGCCGCCAGCTTGAAGCAAAAAGCCTACAGCGAAACAGGTGCTGACGCCCTGTCCTTGAATGTGGACAGCAAAAACATGTCGAGCACGCGTGCCAGCTTGGGTCTGCGGTTCAACACCGCCATTGAGGGTGCAAGCACCACGTTCTACCCTGAGTTCTTGGTGGCTGTGAACCGCAACAATGGCATGCGCAATACCGATGTGGTGGCCAACTATGCGGGCGACACCACGGCCACAGCCTTCACCACGACGGGTGTGGTCTTGCCCAAGTCCTCGTACACCGTGGGCGCCGGCCTGCGTTTCGCAACGTCCAAGACGTCTGAAGTGCAAATCGGTTACCGCTATGAAGGTGGCAATGGTCTGACAGGCAGTTCTGCCCAAGTGCGGGGTGCTTGGTCCTTCTAAGCCGAAGTACCTGCTCAAGAACCAGCCGGACACTTGTTCGGCAGGTTCCACAACAAACTGGAGTCCCTCGGGACTCCTTTTTCGTTTGAATTTGTCATTTTTAACAATTGACAAACACTTAAACTGTAAAGAAGTGTTGTCGACAATTATGTCTATAGATTTCAGGAGAAGTGAATGAACCGCCCCCAACCGATTGGTTTCCCATTGAGTCTTTGCGCAATGGCCATCGTCACCTTGTTCGCAACATCTGGGGCATCTGCCGCAGATGTGGTTTTTTCAGGCAACGTCAGCACCAACGAGACTGTCGCAGACGGTCTCACAGGGCGGCTTCAAGGGCCTACGGGGCCGGTCTTCAGCGGCAACTTGACGTTGGAAAACTCTAGCGTTGTTTTGCAGATCAACTCCAACACGTCACGCGTCAACGGAATTTTCAAGGCAGAAGGGGCCGGTTTGGGTTTCCAAATTGTTCCAGAGACACTGCGCTCTGCAAACACGGGCGTATCCACGTCAGCGTCTTCTGCCTTGCAGGTGGGAACATTGAATTTGAATGCAGGTGAAAAGTATGGACTCCAACTCGGTGGAAGCTTGAAAAACGGTTCAACTTTTTCCTTGATTCGGGCCAACGCTTTGGTGACGGAAACTTCGGCCCTTTTCGGTATTCAACCCACAGCATTTGGTGGGCCAGAGTCAGGAGCCAGCGCTTTAAACACTGAACAACTTCCCTCAGGCAACAAGGTCAGTGACAACAGCTACGTCATTGATTCAAAGGTGGAGTTGATCGACAACAGGTCCTCATCAGATTCCAGCCAATACTGGTTGGTCAAATACACGGCTAACCGTGCCCAAGATGCTTACATCGCCAAGGCGGTTGACTACGTGGGAGGACATTTTTCAAACAGTGCCGCCTTAAAGCTCAGCAGCATTGCCTATCAAGGCCGCCAACGTGGCGATATGGTCACTGTCATTGACCGCTTGGATATCAATGACTACGGTTTTGGTAACACGGCTGCCAATTTGGCGGTGCAAAGCAAGCGCCTGGCGCCCATTGCCAACAACGCTTATGTGCTGTCAGCTCTGTCTGCCAGTGACACCATGAAGTCCACAACCGACGATCGCCTCAACACCTTGCGTGGTGGCGTCGTCGGCTCAGCCAAAGAGGCCAAGAAGAGTTTGTGGCTGCAAGGCTTCTCGCAGCTGGGCAAGCAGTCGGGCTTCACCCACGAGTCAGCGCTCAATTCTTATGACGGCTTCGAGGCCAAACTGATGGGTCTGACAATGGGCTTTGATGCCCCTGTGGCCACGGGCTGGCTCGGCGGTGCCTTGAGCATGGGCAGCGGCACCATCTCGCAAAACGATTTCCGTTCCTCAGATTCCGCCAACAGCAACAACTACCAATTCAACTTCTATGGCACTCAAGAATTTGGCGCAGCTTACGCCGAGATGAGCATGGCTTGGGGGCAATCGGATGTGAAAGGGACACGTGCCACAGCGGTCGGACGCACCGCACAAGATGCCGTGAAGCTGAGCAGTTCTGATGTCCGTGTGGGTGCCGGCTACCGCATCAAATTTAAGGACGGTAAGTCTGTCCTGACGCCTTTCGCCAGCCTGCAGTCCGCTCGCGTGCACCAGCCACTGCGCACTGAAACTGGCGCAGGCGACTTGAGTTTGCGCATCGAAGAAAAAAACTATGACCGCACCCGCGGCCAACTGGGCATGCGCTACAGCACCGAAAGCCGGTTACTCGGTCGTCCTACTTTCCTGAGCTTGCAAGGTTCGGTGTCGCGCGATAGCGGCTTGAACAACATGGATGTGCAAGCCAGCTACACCGGAGAAACTGCTGATTTGCAGTTTGTGACCAAAGCGGCACCCGTCGACAGAACTGCCTTGCATTTCGGTGCTTCGACATCGATGGCCATGAGCAAGTCATCGAGCTTGCAACTCAAATTCGATCTGGAGCATCGCCGTACCTTCAACAGCCAAGGTGTGCAGGTCAAGGGTCTGTGGCTTTTCTGAACCCGATCCATCCATAGCAAAACATTCAGGACATACAAATGAAATTTCAAATGAAGCCATTGGCGATGTTGTTGGCCGTCATGGGCGTGGTCACTGCATCAGGTGCGGCATGGGCGCAGGCGTCGGATGCTGCGCGCGAGTTGTTGTTGCGCCAAGAGCAAGAACGCTTGCGGTTTGAGCAAGAGCGCGCCAACCGCGAACGTGCACCCAGCGGGGTTGACCTCAACAGCATCAAGCCGGCGCAAACACCAGTCGCCCAAGGTGGTATTTGCCACAACATCAAAACGATCAACTATGTCGGTGCGAATGTGCTCGACGCTGAAGATCGCGCGGTCTTGTCAGCGCCCTTTGCCAACAAGTGCATGCAGGCGGCCGATATTCAAAACCTGATGGGCGAGGTGACCAAGCAATACATTGATCGTGGCTTCACGACCACGCGTGCTTACTTGCCCGCCCAGGACTTGAGTCTGGGCGTGTTGCAAATTTTGGTTCAAGAGGGGCGCATTGAACGCTTCGTTGTGGAGGGTGATGCTGGCAAGCGCTTGAATTTGCGTTGGGCCGTGCCCGCTGTCGCAGGTGATTTGCTCAATATCCGGCAATTGGAACAGGCTGTGGATCAGCTCAACAGTGTGCCTGGCAACAAAGTGACGATGGACATTGCGCCTGGCTCACAGCCCGGCAAAAGTGTGGTGGTGTTCCGCAACACAGCGAGCACGCCTGTGAATTTGCAGATCTCCGCCGACAACCAGGGCAGCGAGCCCACGGGGGTCAATGGCACATCGGCGACTTTGGCGGTGGGGGGCTTGCTGGGTTTGAATGAAACCTTGACCGTCACGGCACGTCAGTCGTCACCCCATACCGCCGACGCTTCGTCGGACAGCAGCTCGGTTGCATTGAACTTGCCCGATGGCTTTGCCACTTATGGCGTGTCGCTGGCCAAGTCCAACTTTTCGACTGGGTTTACAACCAACATTGGCAACCACATGGTAACCTATGGTGACTCGACCACATACGCTTTGACCGCCGAACGGGTTCTGGCCCGTGATCAAGACAGCCGCTACTCGGTGGTGACCGCTTTGAGCCAAGTTGAAGGGGGTACACGCACCGTCAATGACGCCGGTGATGTCATCCAAAAAACAGGCCGCACGGCCAAGACCATGGGCGTCGGCCTCAAAACCAGCACGACGCTCGGCGGTGGCAGCTTCTACATCAAGCCCGAGGTGGTTTTTGGTTTGGCCCCCATTCCCAACACCATCAGCGATGGTCCTCAGGGTGAATTCACCAAACTGAGCATGGATGTGAACTACGACCGGCGTTTTGACGCGGTGGGTCAAAAGTTGGGTTGGACCAGCAACTTCAAAGGCCAATACAGCCGAGACAAACTGCTGAGCTCGCAGCAGATCTTGGTGGGCAGCACTTCCTCTGTTCGTGGCTTTGTGAACAACGCCATGAGTGGTGACATCGGTTACTACTGGCGCAATGAATTGGCTTGGCACACAGAGACCAGCGTGGCCAATGTGGCGATCAAAAATAAATTGTTCCTGGGTTTTGACATGGGGCGCATCAGCAACCATGACGTGACCATGCCACGTGGCTCTATGACTGGCTATGCCATCGGCTTGGTGTCACAGATAGACAAACTGTCAGTGGACATTTCCCGTACAAAAGCCCGCTCTTTGCCTTCTTCCATGACCATTGAGGCCCCACAAACTTGGGTCCGTGTTTCGTATTCTCTGTGAGATTTGTACCGTGAACCATATTTACCGCATTGTTAAAAATCACAAAACCGGCCTTTGGACGGTTGCTTCTGAAATCGCCCGCTCTGCAGGCTCTGCCGCCAGCAGCACCTTGGTGGCGGGTGTGTCCGGTCTCCTGCTTGTGGGTGCACCCTTGGTCATGGCGGCCGATCCACCCTTGCCCACAGCCACCGTGGTCAACGGGTCAACGGCCAACGTGTACATGGCGCCCAACCAAAAGACCACGGTGGTCAACATTGCAGCGCCCAGTGCCACGGGCCTGTCAACCAACACCTACTCCAAATTCAACGTGGATGCCGGTGGCTTGGTGCTGAACAACGCCACCGTCAATGCCGGCGTGACCACCCAGTCGCAATTGGCAGGGCAACTGTTGGCCAACCCCAATTTGGTGTTGTCAGCGCGCATCATTTTGAACCAAGTGCTTGCAGGCGGAGAGCGCTCATCGCTGATGGGCTTCACTGAAGTTGCGGGTGCCAAGGCCGATGTTTTGGTGGCCAACTTGAATGGTATTACCTGTGCAGGTTGCGGCTTCATCAACACCGATCGCTTGACGATGACCACAGGGATGCCCAATGTGGGTAACGCGGGTGGCTTGACCAGTGTGACTGTGCAAAACGGTGACATTCTGGTCACGGGCACGGGCTTGAACGTGAGCGGTGTCGAGTTGCTCAATTTGGTGGCTCGAAGCATCAAATTGGAAGGCCCCGTCAATGCCAATGACTTGCGTGTTTACGCAGGTGCCGCCACCCATCAATTTGCCAGCTCTGGTGAGCAAGGCGTGCCATCCAGCACGGTCATCAGCAGTACCGCGACAGAGGCTCAGGTGGGCAGCGTGGCTTATGCCATCGACTCAACGCTGCTTGGCGGGATGTATGCCAACACCATTCGCTTGGTCTCGACCGACGCTGGCGTGGGTGTGCGCATGTTGGGTGAAGTGGCTGCCACGGCAGCGGACTTCACCTTGACAGCGGCAGGTAAAGTTGAAATGAGTGGCAAGGTGTCTGCCGCGCGCGATGTGGCTGTGACCTCCTCCGTATCTGGGAGCGCCATTGAGCTGACGAATGCGGCCATCAGTGCCGAACGCAACATCCAAGTGGCCGCTACCCAAGGTGATGCCTCGGTCGCTGGGGGGCAATTGTTCGCCAGCAACAATCTGGCTATTTCTGCACAGAACCTGACCGATACGGCCACCAACCATCCCCAAGTCAGCAACAACGAACGCTTTGCCGGCAATGCCTTGACGGTCAGCACATCCGGTGCAACTTCTTTGAGCGAAACCGTGTGGCGGGCCCAAGAGCACTTGGCCGTTAACGCAGGCACATTGACCACGGCACCTCAGACCAAGCTCGGCTCGGACAACACCATGAGCCTGGTCACTGAAGGCAACATGACCCTGGGTCAGGGCCAGATCAAGGCCCAAGGCGATCTGTCGCTCGAAGCCAAAGGTGCGGGCGTGATGTCCGTGAGCGCAGACGGTGGACAAGGTATCCAAACTGTCACGGGCAAGTTAGATCTGAAGGCAGGCACACTGACCAACGCGGGTCAGATCCAAGCCCAGCGCGCCAGTGCCCTTGCAGTGGGTACCTTGAACAACTCGGGCAACCTTCTGTTGTCGATGCAACCAGAACGCTTGGATGCTGACACCATCTCGGTCGAAGGCACACTGACCAACAGTGGGAAAGTGCTCAGTGCGGGCAACAGCACTTATGTGGCCAGCGATGTCGTGAACACATCGACGGGTGTGATTCAAAGCACCAAGTCCACTTCCGTCACAGCCAATAGCCTGGTCAACGACAACATCATCAGCCTGGCCACTGAAGCTGGCGCCTCGCCAACCAGCGCCTTGCAAATCAGCCAGGTCACCAACCGTGACACGATCCAGTCGACTGGGCATGTCAGTTTGGCAGCCAACAACCTGGTCAACGACAGCAAAATCATTTTGCAATCGGCCGACTTCCATGTCACCAACACCCGTTTGACGACAGCTTCCAGCGTGATCCAAACCCCAGGCAATTTCAATCTGACAGGCGAAACCCTGACATTGGAAAACCATGGCGCCATTGTTCGGGGCAATTTGCAAGGTGGTGGCACCGTCAATGTTCAATTGGGCAGTGGTTTCACCAACGGTGCAACGGTCTATTCGGGGGGTGACCTCAACTTCAATGCGGCCAGCATCAACAACACCAACGTGGGCGCCATGGCTGCACAGGGCACCATGACGATGGTGGCTGAGCGAGGTGATTTGATCAACAAAGGCGCCTTGTATGCCGGTCGTGATTTGAATCTGACAGCCAAAGGCACCGCTGGCGATGGCTCGAACGGCGCGATTCAAAACTTGTTGGATTTCAGCTTGGTGGATTACCGCTTGCTGGGCAGGAACTGGAATGGCGGTGATGCCACCAACGCATGGAACATAGCCGGTAATTTCATCGAGATGGGGCGAGATGTCTCGACTTATGGAACGATCGATGCAGGCCGATCCATTGGTTTTACGGCCCAAACGGTGGTCAACAGCAGCCAGGTCAATGCTGCGGGCAACATCGCTGTCACTGCAGGCGTTTTCCTCAACCAAGTTCAAGGGGGTGATTCTCGCGCTTGGACTGGGCGATTGGATTTGTACAAGTCCATGCAAGATGCGGGGTTCTACTCGTTCCCGCACAAGACCAAACTGGATATTTACACCAAGACATGGCATGAAGACCAGTATTTCTCTGCGGGCAACCCCTTGTACGATGCGCTGAACAAGCCACAAATGACGGCCAATGGCATTTTGTCCATTGCCAATTTCTCAGACGCGCGCAACTTGGGTGGCGTGTTGCAAGCCAAACAAATTGACATTGCCACGGCGCAAAGCGGTGCCACTTTCTTGAACGACGACTTGGCGCTGCAGACCAAGTCGTACAGGGAATATTGGGAAGATTACAAAAAGTACATTCTCTTGGGCCCATTGACTTCGGCCAGTGATTCGCGTCAAAGCTACAGCTTGGTCTATACCCTCGCTGGCCGGGATTCTGTTCCTGCGGGTGCAGCTTGGACCGGTGATGCTTCGAGCGACGCTCGGCGCATTCCAACCTGGGCAAATGGCACGCGAAGCGTCGATCCGATTTATGGCGCTTCCATCAAAGCCAACACGCTCAATGCTTCGGGTTTTGCACTGACCAACCAGGGCTCGCCTTTGGCACCCGCCGTCACGCCTGAAGGTCCTGGCACGGCTGCTGCCAATGAAGCCACATTGCCTTTCCCCGGCTTGATCTTGACACTGCCCGCCAACCCGAACGGTTATTTTGTGCCTAACCGCAATCCGGCGTCCAGGTTCTTGGTGGAGGTCAACCCCAACTTCAACCCGGGTGGCTCTACCCTCGGATCGGACTACTTGACGGAGAAACTGGGCCTCAAACCTGACGAGACCATCAAACGTCTGGGGGACGACAGCTACGAAGCCTTCTTGGTTCAGCAGCAATTGATTGCACAAACCGGCCAAGGTTTGCTCGATGGCGCGGCCAACTTGGCCGAGGTGATGTCGGGCCTGATGGACAACGCGGTTGCCCAAGCCGGTGAACTGGGTCTGACCTATGGTCAAGCGCCGACAGCGGAACAGTTGGGCAAGTTGACCGAGAACATCGTCTGGATGGTGGAAACCATTGTGGACGGCCAAAAAGTTCTGGCGCCCGTGGTGTTCTTGGCGCCTGCAACCGTCGCCTCTATTGAGCGCGGAGCGAACATTGTGGCGGACGACATGACCTTGCAGGTCACCGCGTTGACCAACACAGGCGGTACTTTGGAAGGTAAAAACAGTTTGGCTGTGACGTCTGAAGGCGACATCACCAACACATCCGGCACGATCAAGGGGGGCAATGTCAGCTTGGCTTCGACCAGCGGCAGCATTGTCAACAAAACCTTCTCTGAAGGTTCAGGCAACGACGCTGGCTTTCAGACCACCATTGGCAAGACAGCATCTATACAATCGACCGGTGACTTGAGCCTGAACGCAGCCAAGAACATCACCAACCTCGGTGCGCAAATGTCGGCCGGTGGCAATGCCTCGCTCAATGCGGGGGATGCGATCACCTTCGACACCATTGAGAACAAGACCACCACCACGGCCACCAAATCCTTTGGTGGTGGTGGATTGGCGGGTTTTGAAACCACGACGCAGACCACGGTAGACCAGGTCAAGTCGGGCTTGACGGTCGGTGGCAACTTGCAGGCCAAGGCCGCCAACGACATCACGCTGGCAGGCACTGATGCCAACATTGCCGGTGACGCTGACATGAAGGCGGGCGGCAACTTGAACATTGTGGCGCGTGAAAACACCGTGACCACCAAAACCAAGTCCGAGATGGCGGGCATGGGGGTGGGCGGCGGCGTTTACGGCATGACAGAGACCGAGACCAATTCGTTCTCCAGCCGCAACGTGGGCAGTACGCTGAACATTGGTGGCAATGCCAATTTAGAAGCTGAGAAGACCTTGACCATTCAAGGCTCTAAGCTCAATGTTGGAGGCGATACCGCGATCAGCGCGACAGATGTGCAAGTGTTGGCGGGCAAGGATCTCGATCGCAGCACCACAGTCACCAAAACAACATCTTTCTTGCAAATCGAAGATGTGGGTGGAGGCGAGAGCAGCGGATCGTACGCTGGCTCACAGTCACAAAGCGGTTCTGGCTCTGAAGCCGGAACACAAGCCTCTGCTGGCAATGGCGAGGCGGGAGCCAGTGCCTCTGCATCCGGTTCTGCCAGTGCGGGCGCATCGGCAGGTGCGGGTGCGAGCTACGCCAATTCAGCGGGTGTGACATTGGCCAAAACCAAGACCACAACCGAATCTTCACTGTCTCAACGCAGTGTGGGTTCAGAGCTGAATTTGGGTGGCAACGTCACCATCAATGCCAAGAAAACGGTCACTTTGCAAGGCTCTGAACTCAATGCTGCAGGCAATGTGGATTTGAACGCCAAAAATGTTCAGTTGCTGGCCGCACAGAACATCGAGGAGCGTTCATTCAAAGAGGTCACAGCACGCTTGGGTCTGTATGCGAGTACAGAAAACCAAGCGAGTGCCAGTGCGGACGCTTCGGCAGAAGCAAGTGGTTCAGCCCAAGCCGGCGCGTCAGCCTCTCAATCGGGTCAGTCTGCCAACGCGGGTGCATCTGTAGAGGGCAGTGCCAGCGCGCAGGCCGGAGCTCAAGCCGGTGCCAGCAGCAGCAATACGGTTGATGTGTTGCGTGTGGACACCAAAGAGAGCGAATCCCGCAAGGTGACGAACACAGGTTCAGCGATCCGCTCCGGCGGAAATATGAACATCAATGTGACAGATACCTTGCGTACAGTGGGTTCCACCATCGAGGCAGAAGGGGATGTGGCTCTGAAGGCCAAAAACATGATCTTCGAGGCGGCCCTGGACACCGAATACTCCAAAGAAAGCACCAGTACGACCCGTGCTGGTTTGTACTTGGATGCTGGTGCTGGCGCAGAAGCCAAAGCCGAAGCCAGTGCAGGCGCCAAGGCTGGTGCAAGTGCCGGAAACAGTGGCATGGGTGCGGAAGCTGGCGCCAGTGCCAATGCCGAAGCCAAAGCCGAAGCCAAAGCCGAGGCGGGCGCCAAAGTGGGTGCTGGTATTCAGGTCAAAGACACTCGCAGTACCACTGAGTCTGGTTCTACAACCTCTGTGACATCGGCGATCATTTCTCGCAGTGGCAGTGTCTCGCGCACCGCTCAGGGCCTGATTCGTGATGTGGGCACCACCATCGAAGCCGCGACCGACTTCAACCAGAGTGCCAACCGCATCGAGAGTCTTGCTGCAGAAAACAGCCAGTTCACCAAGACGACAAACGAGGAAACGACAGCGCGCATTGGTGTTTACGCCAGCGCGGGCGCCAGTGCCGAGGCTGAAGCGAGTGCCAGTGCCAGTGCTGAAGCCAGTGCGGGTACGGGCTCACCCAAGGCAGAAGCCAAGGCCGAGGCAGGTGCCAGCGCTGAGGCTGACAGCGAGGCCGTGGTTGGCCTGGAAATGTCTTTGGAGCGCAAAGTTGACTCCACTTCGTCGCGCAGCACGCAGGCGGTGACTTCCACCATCCGAGTGGGTGGTAACGTGAACAGTGATTCCAAAGAAGCCACCGTACTCCAAGGGACCAACATCGAAGCGGGTGGGGCGGTGAATTTGAGCGCGTCGGAGTTGGAAATCCAAGCCGCTCGCAACACCGAAGAAACCACTTCTTCTAGCGAAACCATCACCGCACGCATGGCGATGAAGGTGGGTGTGGGTGCGAAGGCCGAAGCGTCGGCCAAGGCGTCCTCTGAAGATGGGGCAAGCGCGAATGCGGAAGCCGGTGCAGGTGTCCGGGCGGGGGTTGAAGCCCAGATGGGTTACAGCAAGGAAGACAGCCGTGATGCATCGACTACCGCTGTCGTGGCCAACATCTCTGGTGGCAAGATCAACATCAACACCACCGGTAAAACCACCATGGAGGGGACCAATTTGAATGCTGGCGCAGGCGGCATTCAGGTGGCTGCGGAAAGCCTCGACTTCAAGGCCGCCCGCGATACGTTTGAAGGCTCCAGCAGCTCTCTGTCTGTAGAAGCCTCGTTGAAAGTGCAGGTGACTGCTGGTGCTGGCGCCAATACAGATGCGAAAGCCAACGTCAGTACCGATGTCGCCAATTCGAGCAGCTCTGGCTCCAATGCGGTGGTCGGCTCGTTGAATTCTGAAGGCGGCTTGACCATCACCACCCGTGGCGATACGCGATTGGAGGGCACCCAAATCAATGTGGCGGGTGACACCAACGTGGCTGCTGGTGGCGATGTCAAGATCGAAGCCGCTCGCAATACCTTTGAGGCCAGTTCTTTGTCCGTCAGTGTGTCTGCTGGTTTTGACAAAGACAAGAGCGCTGCCAATTTGAACGTGGGTGTTGAAAAATCCAACGAAAGCAGTTCGGAAGCCGTGGTCTCGAACATCAGTACGGGGGGTTCTCTGAACATTTCTGCGGGTCGCAACATGACCCTTGAAGGTACGAACATTGAAGCCGGCGGTGATGCGCAATTGGCCGCTGGTGGCGATGTCACATTCAAGGAGGCCAGAAACGAGTCGACTTCGAGTTCCTTGTCTGTCAGTGTCGGCATTGGAACCGAAAGCGATGATGAGGAAAACCAACTCGCCAGCAAGCAAACCAAGACCGATACCAGCAAGGTTGAAGGCTCTTTGGGTTTAGGTGTGGAGAACTCCAGGTCTTCGCAGGCCGTGACAGGCAGTATCAAGGCGGGTAACAACTTGACGGTGGCCGCGGGTGGTAACGCCACATTTGTTGGCACCGATTTGGCCGCTGGCAACAGCGCCCAAGTGGCTGCGGGTGGTGACGTGAACTTCAAGGCCGCAGAAAGCACCAGCAGCGGGGTTTCATTTGGATTGGAAGCCTCAGCATCAGCCAGCACCGAAGAAAAGCGCCGACTGAGTGATGAAGACAACAAGGGTGATGTCGAAACCAAGAAGACGCAGGAAGCGGAGGGCAGTTTGAGCTTGGGTGTGAACAACGCCACAGAGCAAAAGGGCTCCAATATTTCTGCCGGTGCGGGTGGCATTCAGGTCTCCTCGGGTGGCAACGTCAACTTGCAAGGTACCCAGATGCAAACCGATGGTGCCGCCGACATCACGGCTGCTGGCAAAGTGACGCAAACGGCCGCAGTCAGTACATCAGTAGGGTTTGGCATCAGTGTCAGTGGCAGCATGAAGAACGAGGAGACGACGGGCTCCGTGCCTGATGCGGCTGATGATAAGAAAGACGACGCCAAAGCCGATGCCAAGGACGACGCCAAAGCGGATGCCAAGGACGACGCCAAAGCGGATGCCAAGGACGACGCCAAAGCGGATGCCAAGGACGACGCCAAAGCGGATGCCAAGGACGACGCCAAAGCCGATGCCAAGGATGACGCCAAAGACGATAAAGCGGGTGACGACAAGAAAGAAGCCGCTGCCGAGGACAAGAAAGACGATGAGCCTGAAGTTGAAAAAGAACGTGCTGGCAAGTTGGGCAGCTTGACCTTGTCGGCCAGTGTGGGTGTTGTCAACACCACCATCAACGCCACCGGTGGCAGCAACGTCCGCTCGGGCATCACGCCCTCCGGCCCCATTCCTGGCGTCGCCATGACCTTGCGTGGGTCGGTGCAAAGCGATGGTTCTTTGAAGGCTTTGGTACCCGTGCCAGGCAATCTGCCAGCAGGCAAACAAGTGGCCGCCACCCAGCCTGATGGCCAACCATTGCCAGACTGGGTCAAGTTCGATGCCGCAACAGGCGCCATTTCAGGCACACCGCCAGCAGACTTCTCTGGCAGCGTGAGCATTGTGGTGGGGGTTCCACAAGCCGATGGTTCGGTGCGCAAGATTGGCGTGCAATTTTGATCGTTCGCCCCATCCATCAGCACCTTATTTGAATCCTCAGGAACACTATTTATGAAATTTCCATTTCCGAAGTTGAACAAGCCGTTGTCTGCCAAAAAAGACCCATCGGCCAAGCAAAATCTCCTCCCCACTGCATCTAAAGTGGCTTTCACCCTTGACCCAGATGAGAGGAATTTATTCACGACCGATGTCAAAGAGTTTCAGCTGACAGCGCAAGACCTCTTGGCTGATGAGCTGACGTGGCCTCAGGCCAGCAGCACCTCTGATGTGTTGTTGGCCCAAAGTGGCGTCTCGGGCATGGCGGCCAGTGAAGTTGTGTCGGATGCAGGCGTTCAATTGGCCATGGCCCCGGTCGCAGGCACATCGGCCGCTGCCAGCTCCAGCGCTGTGGCGGCCACGACCAGCGTGGCAGCCAGCACAGCCGCATTCCCATCCATGTTGTTGAATGCCATGGCCGGTTTGGGGGTTGCGGGCTTGGCTGGCGCAGCCGGTGGCAGCTCGGGCAAGTCCGATAAGGTGGCGCCCGGTGCGCCCAACATTGTCCGTGCTGACGACAATGTCGCGCCCTCATTGGAGTCTGTCCCCAACAACGGCACAACCAACGACCAAACGCCTTCTGTTGTCGTTACGGCGGCATCGGGCAGTACGGTCAAAATTTACCGCGCCGTGGGTGCCGATTTGGTCCAGATCGATGGCACCACCGTCGAGGGCCCCTCGGGCACCTACACCTTCACACCAAGCAGCAATCTCGCCAATGGCATCTACACCCTGAAGGCCACCGCAACGGACGCCAGCGGTAATGTGAGTGCAGCTTCAACGCCATTTTCTTTGACGGTGAACACGGTGGTGTCCTCGGCCACCGTCAATGCACCGGTGATCGAAAACGTGGTGGATGACACGGCGCCTGTGACAGGCAATGTGGTGTCCAATGGTTCGACCAACGATGTGAGTCCCCAAATCTACATCCGAGCTGAAGCGGGGCAGATCGTCAAGGTTTACAACGGTGGCACTTATCTGGGTGACGCATCGGCCGTGTCCGGGCAACAGGGCTTGTATGTTTACGGCTTGTCGGCTGCAAGTGGTAGCGCTTACAACATCACGGCCAAAGCCGAGGCTTCCGGGGTCCTCAGCGACGCATCCAGTGCATTTGCCTTTTCTGTCAGCACGGTGGCCCCAACGGCGCCAACCATTGCCAATGCGGTGGACGATGTGAGCGCCTCTGTCGGCAATTTGTCCAGCGGGCAGTTGACCAATGATCTTCGTCCTGCATTGGTGGTGAATGCCCAAGCAGGGGGGACTTTGAAGATTTACGCACAAATTGGATCGGGTGCGCTGAATTTGGTTGAAGGCACGACCTCTGTTTCTGGGGGTGTTTACACTTTTGTTCCGCGTTTTAATTTGGCGGATCAGACACAGTACAAGTTTTTCGCCACCATCACGAATGGCGCGGGTGAAAGTGTTCAATCGTCGGTGTTCACCTTGAATACAGATGGGGTTGCCCCGAGCGCTCCTCAAATCACCAAGGTTCAAGACAACCATGGGAACGGTTCTGCGGGCTTGGTCGATATTCCGGATGGGGGCTATTCCAATGACAACACACCTGTGGTCTTGATCTCGGCTGCTGCTGGCAGTGCGGTCAAGGTTTACAAACTCAATGGTGGCACTTTGCAGGAAATTCCGGGTTCTGTCACAGAAACGACGCCAGGGAACTTTTCATTCACACCGACCACCGCTTTGACCGATGGGCCTTATGTCTTGAAGGCGACCGCAACGGACTTGGCGGGTAATGTGAGTGATGCCTCGGTGGGTCATTTGGTCAACGTGGATACAACCATCCTGACGCCGACCTTGACGATAGACAACGTCACGACAGACAACATCATCAAACTGTCGGAGTCAACCACCGGGAACTACATCACAGGCAAAGTGAACAACGCCTTCCCTGGTGACAGCGTTTCTGTGTCGGTGGGTTCCCAAACCTATACCGGGTTGGTGACCGCCTTGGACACGGCAGAGGCGGGTTCAACTGGACAATTTTCCATCCTTGTTCCTGTCGTCTCGAACCAAAGCCCACTGGCCGTTCTGACCCAGGTATCAGCCACAGTGACGGCAACGGATGTGGCGGGCAACACGGCCACAAGCACGGTGGTCACCAAGAATTACACCGTTGATTTGAATCCAGCCTCGGAGCCTGCCAGCGCGATGTTTGTGACGGCTCGAGGCGGACAAGTCTGGCTGGATGCCGATCAAGATGGTGTGTTCGACGCAGGCAGTGACGTTTACTACACGGTCGCCAGCGGGGTCTTGTCTGTTCCCACGGTCACAATGGGCAGTAACAATGTGCCCGTCAATGGATCGACTGCCGTGAATTTTGCGACCGAAACCTCTCCGTGGACCTTGAAGATCTGGGATGTTTTGAGTCCCAAGATCAATCTCACGGGTTTTGATGCCAACGACAAGCTGATCGTGGATTTGCTGACAACCCGAGCCGACTTGTTGGGGGCCTATGAAGCTGCCGGCGGTTTGACGGTGACGGCCTTGCCAGCGACTCAAAACTACCATTTGAATACAACGCTTGACACTGTTCCCGTGGCCATGCGCGTGTGGGTTGATACCCAAGACATCCGTTGGGATGTGTGGAATTCGTCCACCAATCCAGGCACAGACACCGGCATTGACTCGGTGACTCAGCCGATTGAAGTTGCGGCCAACTTGGGTGTTTTGGTTTCCAACTGGGGCAGTGCGACCTTGGAATTCATTGTGTAAGCCACAGTAAACAGGGCCATGGTTGCATCGCCGCATGCAGCCATGGCCAAAGTGCCCGGAGCCCAACCCCGGTACTTCGTTAAATTGTTTTTTTGAACGTTGGGCAAATTTGAGGGGCGCACGCATGGCAAAAAATGCTGGCTGTGCGCCCGCTCAGCCTGTGCACGATGTCCTGCCCAACCCCAGTGGAGTGGAGTGCATGGCTGCCACACCTGACCTTTGATGGCTCCGATCCGAGCGATCCAGCGTGCCAAATCCTTGCGCGCGTGCATGCCAGTTTCGGTCCGCAAAATCGGCCCGCATCGGCCCATTGGACAGACAGATTTTGTTAGATCTGCCTTTTTTTATCCCATAAAATGACAAAGAGAATTAGCAATTTTGTTTATTTTGTTAAATAAATCACAAGGATTTCAGAATGTCGAAAAAACAATCCAATAAAACGAATCAATACTTCGTTCAGTCTATTTTGGCCGTCGCATGCTGGGGTCTTCATTCGGTGTCGGCCCAAACGGTCAACTTTTCTCAGGCATTGGTGCCTTTGCTGGAGGGCGCACCTCGTACGCAAGCGGCAGCTGCCGATGTGCGTGCGGCCGGCGCTCGGGTTGATGAGGTGTCGCGGCGGGCATGGACCCCGCAGTTCGAATTGAATGCGTCTACAGGCTACCAACGGTTTGAAAAACCCAATGCCGAATTGCACGAGGTGAGCAATGCGCTCACGCACACCATGCGCCTGACGCAGCTGGTTTCCGACTTTGGGCGCAGTGCCAAGAGCATTCAAGAAAATGAAATGGTCAAGGCACAAGCCGAGGCAGGCCTGGAGGCCATGAAGCAAGGGGTTGTGCTCGACGCATTGCAAGCCTATTTGTCGGTGCAGCGGGCTCAAAAGGTCTTGGTCTTCGCCCAAATGTCCGAGAAAAACATCGTGGAGCAGGCGCGTATTGAAGACGCCATGGTCGTTGCAGGTCGCGGCTATGTGTCCAACGTGTTGCAAGCCAAAGCCCAGCTGGCCGGGGCGCAAGCCCGTCGGGTTCGCGCTGAGGGCGCACAAAGTGTGGCGTATTACCGCGTTCAGGCGGTCTTCGGTGACATGACATCCAAGCTCTCTTATGAGCAGCAAATCCCCACAGCATCGAATTTGCCCAAATCTTTGGAAAGTGCTCTGGAGGAGGCCAAGGCCAATAGTTTGCAGATCAAGCTCGGTAAATTCCGATCAGAGGCGTTGACAGCCCGTATGGCCTCTGTGCGTGCCCGTGAGTATGCGCCGCGTGTGCAGTTGCTGGCCGAATCTCGTCGTGCAACGGCTTTCGATGGGGTGATGGGAACGGTCAAAGATGACCGCGCTCAAATCCAACTGAATTACCCGATCAATTTGGGCCTGGCAGGTTCTTCGGCCGTCAGTGGTGCGCAGCACGACATTGCTGCGAGCATTGCACGTGAAGATGAAACCCGTAACCTGGTCCAAGAGCAAGTCGCTATTGCGTGGCGCAATTTGCAAACGGCCCAAGACAACCAACTGAATTTGCAAAATCAGGTTCGCTTGGCGCAAGAGTTCTTGAACATCGCGCGTCAGGAGCGCACGGTGGGCAAGCGTTCTTTGTTGGATGTTTTGTCGGCAGAGACCAATTTGCTCAATGCACAAAGCGATTTGGTTTCGACTGATTTTGACGTGATTTCGGCCAGCTACACCCTGATGCAGGCGATGGGTCGACTCGATCCAGCCTCGGTCATGACACAGCTCGCTTCAGCGCGCCGCTGATTTCGTTTCGGCATGCAGCTTGTTGTATTGCCTTGTTTTTCCAATGTGATAGCAGGGGAGGGATGTTCTGTGCCCTTCTCGGGAGTTCCCCATGTCTGAAGTCAATCAAACGTCCAATTCTTCAACCACCTCGGAGCCCATGGTCCTGGCTCAGGCCAACATCCCTTCGGCGGGTGGGCGTGGGGCGGAAACTGGGGTGTCTGTTGAGGCCACCAAAACAGCACAAGATTCGTTTACCTCCGCATTGAGCACTGGTAAATCGGTGCAGGATGCCGTGAAGGATGCGGTGGACCAGGCGAGGCAACAGGCCATCTCCAAAGGCATGAGCGAACAGCAAGCCGACGCTTTGGCTGTTCAAATCCGTGAGGAGCTGGGCGCACGCGCCCAAAGTCTGCCCGCGATTCAGCCGGCTCCGGTCAATGCGGCAGGCTCCGTCGCAGCGCAAATCGGTGTGGCACAGCCAGCACCGGCAGTCACAGACACGCGGGCCTCAACCCCAGACGCACGTGCAGCCACCAACGCTGCGGTGCAAGTGGTCAATCCATTGACCCCTATTGACCCGTTGACGGCGCCTTCATCGGTGGCGGCGGCCACTTCAGTGGCGCCTGCACCCACAGAAACGCTTGCACAGGGCCCATCCTCGGTGGATGCAGGCGGTGGCGTTGGTTCGTCGGCATTGGGTGGATTTAGCCGTGTGATCAGTTCCAACGTGGGTGTGGACTCGGGTGGTTCGATCAACTTAACGGGCATGATTGCGCCCTACCTTGAGCAAAAAGTAGCTTCGGGTGGTGGTTTGGTGACGGCCTTGGCCAATCGCTTTGATATCCGTCCTACCTCTGCCGCGGGTGGCGACCCTGGCACAGTGCAGTCGATGGTCAACCAGATTGCGACCGTCAAGTCCAGTGGCAATCAGGTGGGCAGTGGCTCCGTACCTTTGCCCGTGACCGACAACAAGCCGCCCCTTGAACCCAGCTCGGGTGGACCCAAGTCCGAACCCGCGCCGATCCGGGTGCCCCCATTTTTGGACATCGAGGCTTTGACGCCCACGATGTCTGAGGCCCATGAGGGTTTCATTGAATTGCGCTACAAAGTCACCCGCACGGGTGACTTGTCTGAAGTGGATCGCGTCAAGTGGACCGCGACCGGCCTGAACGAAGCAGACTTGGCGTTGGTGGATGCCTATTCCAACGGCGAATTGGTGTTTCAGCCAAGGGAGGATTCCATTGAGATTGTGATCCGAATCGCATCCAACAGAATCGTCGAAGCAGATCGCCCCATTCAGCTTGAAATCAAAGATCCGGTCAATGCGCGCTTAGGGCCTGTCACCCAAGCCACAACCACGGTGTTGAACGATGACTCCAGGTACGACGTCACCCGCGCACCCGCACAGGCCGATGTTGTCACCGAAACGAGCGCAGGCGGCGGTGTGCCAGCGGTGTTCTTGGTCACGCGCACGGGCAACTTGAGCACGGCCTCATGGGTCGATTACGCAACGGGGTCATCGTCCGAGTTGTCGGCCAATGACTTCGTGGGTGGACTGCCTTCGGGCCGCGTCAGTTTCACAGCCGGTCAAAGTCAGGCTTGGGTGACCCTGGTGGTTCAGCCTGATCAAACGATTGAGCCTGATGAAGATTTGGTCTTCTCTCTGACAGGTGCCGACTACCCGGCCTTGATTGTCGATGGACAAGCCACGGTCACCATTAGAAACGACGACGTGCGCTTCGATGTGGCACGTGCCTCGGGTGTGAATCCCCAAATTTTGGAGGGCACCACCGCTGACGGTCTGACCCCTGTGGTCTTTGAAGTCACCAAAGATGGCATCGTCACGACCGAGCGAACTGTGCGCGTCACCGCCAGTGGACTGGACGCAGATGATTTCAAAGATAACAGCATCCCCGACACCGTGTTGACTTTTGCCCCAGGGCAAAGCGTTCAACAAATCACGGTTTGGGTCAAGCAGGATGCCCAAATCGAAGCCAATGAGACCTTGGTGTTGACGCTCAGTGGCGAGAGCAATTTGGCGACAGTGGGATCGCGTACCACTTCTGTGGTGATCGAAAACGACGACGTGAAGTTTGACATCGCCCCCGCCCAGAACCAGGCATCGCAAGTGCTGGAGGGAACGGGTGCTGGTCCCACGGCCGTCGAGTTTAAAATCACCAAAACAGGCACCGTCAGCACCGAAAGGACCGTCAAAGTCAGTGCAGGTGGTTTGCTGACCAGTGACTTTGTGGGCAACCCCGCCAATTTGCCCGAGTTCGATTTGACCTTCGCGGCCGGCGAGACATCCAAAACGGTCACGCTGCTGATCGCCAGAGACGCTGCGGTGGAGGACCATGAAAACCTCATCCTCAGTCTGAGTCAGCCAAGCCATGGGGCCACACTGGGCGCCAGCCAGGCCACAGTCACGATCGAAAACGACGACGTCAGCTGGTCCGTGGACCGCAAACTGGCCACGGTCCTTGAGGGCACCAGTGAAGGTGGCACAACCCCTGTGGTCTTCACGGTGACCAAGACGGGCACCGTCAGTTCAGCCCGTACGGTTGATTTTGCGGTCTCTGGGCTTGCGGGCAATGACTTTTCGGGTGGACAAGTGCCTGCCCAAACCCTCACGTTTGCTGCGGGTGAAACCAGCCGTGAGATCACCTTGCTGGTCAACCAGGACAACCAGTCCAGTGAAGGCGATGAGAACTTGTTGTTCTCTCTGTCCAATGCATCGCATGCCGGCACCATCACCAAAGACCGTGACGACACACTCGTCTACAACGATGACCTGTCGGTCTCGGTGACGGCAGTGGAATCCACCGTCAGAGAAACCGATCAGGGGCAAGAAACGCTGATGGTGTTCCGCGTTGCCCGCACCGAAGGTTTGAACGAACGCTCGGTCGATTGGGCCATCAATTTGGCGGGCATCAACACGGCCGATTTGGGACCAAATTTCGCCCCAAGTGGCAAAGTGACCTTTGCACCCGGTCAGACCGAAACCTTCATCACCTTGCGTTTGCCGGGCAACAACCAGGTCAACACCGGTGCAGCGCCCCAAGCGACCATGACTTTGAGCGCGCCCACCAACGGCATGAAGCTGGGCCAGTCGTCACAAACCATCACGGTGTCTGACAACGATGTCTACTTTGGCATCACAGCCGATCAAGTCTCCACGACAGAAGGCTATGCAGGCGAAACCAACCACCAAGTCTTGGTGTTCACGGTCAGCCGTGAAACCGCCAATGCAGGCAGTGACACGGTGCAATGGCGCGTGGCACCGTCGAGCGATACCAATGTGGCGGACTTTGGCTCTGGGCAAGACGTCTTGGCCAATGCGGGCCTGCCCAGCGGCACGGTCAGTTTCACAGGCAGCCAGACCAGCGCCAAGATCACGTTGACGCTGGCCGGCGACGACTGGTTTGGTGCCCATGAAACGGTGCTGGTTGAGTTGTCGAACCCATCGCGTGGCGCTGTCAAAACAGGCCTTGACCAGGCCAGCAGCCAAATCGTGAACGACGATGCGCCCTATGCGGTGGCCATTGTGGGCGACGCCACCAAGATCGAGGGCAGCGATTCGGCTTCGGCCGCGCAGTTTGTGTTCAAGGTCACGCGCCCAGGCGGCAGTGCGCTCGATGCGCGCGAGTTGTTGTGGTCGGTCAAGGCCACAGGCTCTCTGGATCCCGCCGCATCGGCCAATGACTTTGCGCCTGATTCTGCCCAATTGCCATCAGGGGTTGTCGCGTTCACAGCCGGACAGACCGATGCCTTGGTGACCATCCAGGTCAAGGCCGACAGCCTGGTCGAGGGCAGTGAGTCGTTTGTGTTGGCAATTGCGGACACGGCCGAGACGCAAAACACCACCATCACGGTGCCTTTGTCTGCACAAGCCACCATCGTGGATGACGATGCAGCCTACCGCATCGATGCCACCAGCGCCATTTTCTTGGAAGGTTCTCAGTCCGGCGCCACACAGGCTTTTGTCTTCCAGGTCAGCCGTGAAGGCTATCTGGGTAACTCGGCCACTGTGACTTGGAATGCCAAACCACTGCTCTCGGGCTTGACCGTCAACGCCGAAGATTTCGCCACCACAGGCCAGACTCTGGATGCCGATGGCATGCCGACGGGGCAGGTGAATTTTTCTGCCGGGCAATCGACCGCCACACTGACCGTGCTGGTGGCCGCAGACGCTTTGTACGAGCCCAACGAAACTTTCCAGGTCTCGATTGGCGCCAGCAACCCCGCGGGCATGAACTTTACAAAGGACACCGCGCAGGGCCTGATTTTCAACGATGAGATCGGTTTGGAAGTCGTGGCCGTTGATGCCTCCAGGCCTGAGGGCGACAGCACGCCAGGCGCATGGTTGGTCTTTGCCGTGAACCGGCTTGGCATCGTTCAGTCACCGTCCACCGTCGATTGGCGCGTCGTGGCGGACAACGCCGCTGAGCTGCTGGGAAATGATTTTGTCAGCGCCCAAAACAACCTGGCCAACACCACTTTGCCCTCGGGGACACTGAGTTTTACGGCGGGTGAAGCCAGCCGATTGATCACATTGCTGGTGGCGCACGACCTGGTGATGGAAAACAACGAAGGCTTTGTCTTCCAACTCTCGAACGCCAGCACGGGCTCGCACATCGTGACCGGCAGTGCCACCGGCACGATCGTCAACGACGATTCCGAGATACAAATAGATCCCGCAACGCCAGCCTCTGTCGATGAGGGCAATGGTGGATCTCAACCCTTGATCATCCGCGTGTTGCGAGACGGCAGCACTGTGGGCGAAGACACCGTGGCTTGGTCACTCAGCGCCACGGGTACGCATGTGGCCAATTTCCCCGCTGACATCAGCAGCGCGACTTCGGGTGTCCTCACCTTTGCCAACGGCAGCTCCTTTGCGCTGTTGACCCTGCAATCGGTCGCCGACAGCGTGGAAGAAAACAACGAATCATTCACATTGACGTTGGGCGCGACCAGCACGGGTGCGGTCTTGAAGCCCAACGTGGCCAATGCCAAAGAAGTCACGCTCGTTAACGACGACAGCACCGTGACACTCAACGCCGTGACAGCCTCTGCCAACGAGGGCAGTGCCGCGTCGCCTGGCGTGTTGGTGTACGAGATTTCGCGCACTGGTGCGCTGCGTGCGGGCACGGTGTCTTTTGGCGTGTCGTCTGGCAATTCGCCTGCTGTCAATGGCGTTGATTTTGCGCAGGGCAGTTTGCCTTCTGGCACGGTCTCATTCACGGCGGGTCAAACCAACTTGCTCCTGACCTTGGACGTCCAGGGTGATTATTTCAACGAATCCGATGAAAACCTGACCGTCGCGTTGACGGCGGTCAGCCCTGGCCAATTGCTCGGGTCGACCGTGAGCCAAACGGGTGTGATCGTGAACGACGACACGGGCGTTTCGGTTGCAGCCAATCTCCCCAGTCAGGTTGAAGGCTCCGTCAGTGGAGGGCGTCTGGCGCACGAATTCACCATCACGCGCAGTGGTATTTTGAGCGGTGAAACTGTCGTCGATTACGCCGTGACGGGTCATGGTGCCGCAGGCTTTGCCGTCGATCAGGGTGATTTCGAGGGCGGCACGCTGCCTGCCGGTTCGGTCACCTTCGCGGCCACAGAGACCACGAAGGTGGTCACGGTCTGGACTCTGAAAGACGAAGCCATCGAAAACAACGAAGGCATTCGGTTGACCTTGACATCGGCCTCGGGCAATGCGGACATCCAGCAGGCCACAGCCGACACGCAATTGTTGTCGGACGACAGCGGATTGCAAATTTCAGCCCAAGCGGCCTCGGTGGATGAGGGGACGCTGGGCGTCGATCAGTCGGTGCGATTCAATGTCACGCGAACGGGTGATTTGTCCAAAGTCAGCACCGTGAATTGGACTTTGTCGGGTGGCTTGGATGCCAATGATTTGACAACAGGCGCGTTGACCTCGGGCACGGTGACCTTCACAGCAGGCATGACTGCGGTTCAGGTCAACCTGCCCGTCAAAGGCGATACCGGCCTCGAATCTGACGAGACGATGACCGTGACCCTGTCCGGTGCCAATGCCGGCAGTTTCATCTTGGATGGCCAAAATGCAGCCAGCACCTTGATCAAGAACGATGACGACCGTTTGACGCTGGCGGCGACTTCTACCACGGTCGATGAAGGCCTTGCAGGCACAAGTACGCCCATCGTGTTCACC
This sequence comes from Limnohabitans sp. DCL3, assembly GCF_048019295.1. GTDB lineage: Bacteria > Pseudomonadota > Gammaproteobacteria > Burkholderiales > Burkholderiaceae_C > Limnohabitans_A. The sequence continues at coordinate 452,344 of NZ_CP171842.1, forward strand.
ATCACACGCGATGCCGCGGGCGTCAAAAAAGCCGGCACGGTGCTCGACTGGACGATGAATTCCAGCATGCTCAAGCCCAATGACTTTGATCTGGTGGGGGGATTGTCCCAGGACCGATCGGGTGCCAATGGCGGTCTGCCCAGTGGCAGCATCACATTTGCGCAAGGCCAAACCGCTGAAGTCGTGACCATTTTGGTGCATGGCGACGGTGCCGTGGAGCGCAATGAAGCCTTCACCATTTCTGTGAGCACAGCCACGCCCAACAACAGTTTCAGCAACACACCGACAGCCGGAGCCATCAGTGTGCCGGGTGTGGTGAACAACGATGACGTTGGCTTTTCGGTGGAGGCCTTTGATGCCGTGGTGGCCGAAGGGCAAACATTGGTCAACGGCGTGGCATCGGGCTCGGGCTCGCCATTGGTATTCAGCATCACCCGTGCCGGTGCTGAAAACACCGTGGCCACCGTTCAATACACGCTGACAGGTGCAGCGGATTTAACCGCTGGCGACATTGCTGGGGGCTTTGGCGCGCTCACGACCTTGACATTCACCAGCGGCGAACTGATCAAGTTCGTCACGGTGATGGCGCAAAGCGACACCACCGTTGAAGCCAATGAACAGTTGGTGATGACTTTGTCCGGTGCCGCCAACCTGACCGATCCGACGGCCACCATCACGGTGCGCAACGACGACCAAATCTTTGATGCGCGCGTCCTAGGGACGGGCACGTCAACCACCGTGCAAGAAGGTGATGCGTCCAGTACAGTGCCCTTGGTTTTCGAGGTGGTGCGCACAGGGGATGCCACCGGCTCTTCGGTTGTCCAGTACGCCGTTGTGGGCGGCGCTGGGGTGAGCAGCGAGGATTACCAAGGCGCCTTGCCCTCTGGCAATCTGACCTTCACAAGTGGGCAGACCAGTGAGCGCGTGACGCTGCTGGTCAATGGCGACCGCATCGGCGAGGCCAATGAGCCCTACACCTTGACCCTCTCCAACCCTGAATACGGCAGTGTGGGCAATGCCAGCGCCACCATCACGGTGGCCAACGACGATACCAATTACCTGCTCTCGCCTGTGAGCGATGTGCTGGAAGGGACCGGAGGCGGTGCCAACAATTACACTTTCACCGTGCAGCGGGTGGGTAATGCATCCGCGGCAGGTAGTGTGAATTGGGCCCTTACCGCCAGAGGCAGCGATGAACTGACCGCCGGTGACTTTGTATCCGCTGGTTCATTGCCCAGCGGTACGGTCAATTTCACCGCCAACCAAACGGCGGCAACGGTCACATTGGCCATCAACCGTGACGCGAACCTGGAAACAGATGAGGGCATGGTGATCACCTTGTCCAACCCCAACCAAGGCACCTTGGAGCCAGGTTTGTTGACGCAGGCCACGGCTGTGATTCAGAGCGACGACGATCAGTTCGCGATCGCCAGAGCGTCTGGCCAGGCGGCCAATCTTTTTGAAGGCAACACAGGCAACACCAACGTGGTGTTCACCGTCACGCGCACAGGTGCACTGCGTGGCGAGCGGGTCGTGAGCTACACCGCTTCCGGAACCGGTATTTCTTCAGCGGACTTTGATGGCTCCGCACTCAGTGGCCCTGTGACATTTGCGCCAGGCCAGTCCACTGCGAACATCACCATGGCCCTCAAGGGAGACTCCAGCAAAGAGGATCAAGAGACCTTGTTGATGACTTTGAGCAGCCCAACGGGAGGGGCAACGCTGGACACCGCCGCCACTGTGGCGCAGGTGATCATTGACAACGACGATGCCCAGCTTTCGATTTCCGCTCAAAATCCGAGCGTCAACGAAGCCAGCACGGTCGGTGGCGTGGTGCAGCAACGTGCCGTTGTTTTCACCATCGCCCGAGTGGGTTATGAGTTCCAGAACTCCACCTTTTCATACAGCGCCACAGGCGTGACGGCCGATGACTTTTTCGCCGGTGTTTTGCCATCGGGAACACTCACCTTCACGAATGGCGAAACAGCGCTCAAAAACTTGACCCTCCTGCTCAAGGCAGACAGCGTCAAGGAGTCGGATGAGAATTTGCTGCTGAGTTTGACCAACCCCAGCGTTGGCACCGAAATCTCATCCACTTTGGGTACGGCGACACAGACCATCGAGAACGACGACTCGGAGTTCAACATCACCGCGGGCACCAACAGCTACGCAGAGGGCGATGCCGCGCACAGCACCAGCGCGCTATTCACCTACACAGTGACCAGAAGCGGCAGCCTCAGCAATGCTGTCTCCGTGGATTGGTTTGTGTCCGGCACGGCGGCCCAACGTGACTTCACGACAGGCACTGGGTACGCAGTGAATCAGTCCAGCCAAGAGATCCGCCCTGAGGGCAGCTTGTACTTTGCCAGCGGACAAAGTTCAGCCACCGTCACGGTTTATGCCTTTGGCGATGCAGGGCGCGGTTCTGTGGAAGGCAACGAAAACTTTGTGCTTGGCCTGAGGAACGCGTCAGACAGCAGCAGCGTTGGCGCTGCGGGCACTTACACGAGCACCATCGTTGACGATGACACCTTGATCACGGCCACCTCAATTATTCGGTTGGCAGAGGAAGTGGCAGGTCAAACGACCAGCTACGTCTACACACTGACCCGGTCAGGCTTCATCGACAGGGAATCCACCTTGAATTACGCGGTGAGTGGCCACACAAAGAACGACCAAGACCGATGGGAATATGGCGCCGCAGCTAACGATTTTGTGGGCAATGCGTTTCCAACTGGCAACGTGACATTTGCGGTGGGCGAAACGGTCAAGACCATCACCATTCGCGTTCAAGGTGACGACGATGCTGATGAAAATGATCAATGGTTCAAAATTGCTTTGACCGGCACCAGCGGTGTGGATCAAATCAATGGCGACCACGACTCTGGAAATAACGCTTTCGTTTTGGGTGAGATCAAGCGTGACGAAGCGTACTTCTCGATTGTCAACTCTGCCACCACCGGGACATCTGTTTATGAGGGGGACTCGCTCGTCGACGGCGCCAGTGCAGCCGCCAACTTGGCCATGGCTGGCAACCAGAGGTCGCATATTTTCAGGGTGGTCCGTGAGCTGAGTCTGGACGGCCCAGCCTTTGTGAATTGGGCGGTGGGTGGTGGCAACACGAGTTACGTTGCAGCCACAGCATCCGATTTCGTGGGTGATCAACTCCCAACAGGTCAAGTCACCTTTGCCGAAGACCAGTCTGAAGGTTTCATCACCATTTGGACCAAAGCCGATGATGTGGGCGAGTACGAAGAAGACTTCCGGGTGTACATCACCTCGGTTTCTTCCGGCAGCAGTTTCCGCACCGAGGACAATTCGGCCTACAACGAAAACCGGGTGGTTTTGCTCAACGACGACACCCGATTTGACATCACCCAAGGTGCTACCGTCACCGAGGGCGCCTCTTTTGTGCTGACCATCACCCGTTCCGGTGATACCCGCGGGTCGGACATTGCCCAATGGGCCGTGTCTTTCACAGGGGCCGAAAACAGCAATGAAAGCAGTGGCACCACCACGACTTGGTACAAATTGGACCCGGCTGATTTGGGCGCCAATGCCGTGGATGCCGTGTCGTCTGAGAGCATGAACCCCATTTACGATTCGGCCAACAAGCGCCTGACCGGTGAAGTTTTGTTCCTCAACGGTGAGTCGACCAGAACCATCACCATCTCCACCATCGATGACAACTTGACAGAGACTTGGCGAGAGCTGTTGCCCACGTCCATCTCGTCTAATTCTCGCAATGTGACCGGCTCGCTGCTCAGTTTGTCGGGCACCTTTGCTCAGAACGACGTCATCAGTCTCTCGATTGATGGCAATGCGGTCAGCTACCCCGTGACCGCAGCGAACATTGACGGCAGTGGCAACTCCGAAACCACCTACAGGAATATCCTGAGCGGCTTGGCGGAAGCGATCAATGACAATGACAATGGCACTGTGGCAGCGTTGGCAACCGCACGAATCTACGACATCAGCCCCACCGTTCCGGGCTTGTTCATTGAAGACGATAGCCACTTTGCAACCGCATCGTTTGTTGTAACGGCCAGTCAAACCTCTGCGGCCGGTACGGTCGCTGTGGTGGCCGAAGTGGCCCCAGACCGTGAAATCGCCTCTCCTGGTTACCAAGGCTCGCAGTGGGTGCTGGACAATGAACCCGACTTGGTCACGGTCTCGCAAAACGTCGCTTCTCGCTACGAAAACACCAGCACGTCCGATCAAACGGTGGTGTTCACCTTGACCCGCACAAACAATGCGGCCACTGGCGATTTGAATTACCCCACCACCATCGCTTGGCGGGTGGACGGGACCGACGCTTATTGGGATATCGGCACCATTGCCGGGACCAATTCCGTTGTCACGTATGAAAAAGTGGTGCCTTATGGAAATACGAACACACCTGCTACTTCCTACAGCCCCAATGCCATTTTTGGCTTGACTTCATTCACCTCAGGGCAGACCACTGCATCGGTCACCTTGACCATTGCCGCAGACACATCGGTAGAGACTGACGACAACTTTGTTTTCAGCTTGGTGGATGCCCAAACCGCTTACAACTACTGGATCACAGAACACACTTACAGCGCGGCGGATTCAAATGGTCGACGGACGGTCACATCCACCTATGATGTACAAGCCTGGGGGAATGACAGGGACAGTTTTGGGCCTGCCAATGTCAACATGGCGGCGGCCAATTCAAAAACCACCTTCACGGTGCTGAGCGATGACATCTATGTCACGGTTGTCAATTTGACAGATGTCGATCCTTATTTGGAGGTTTATGACGGCAAGCTTGTTGCCTTTGAAAACAGTGTTCCTGTCCTCACACTGAAGCGGGCAGGGGTTCTTGATTCGACAGTGGTAATTGGCTATGAAAAAGTCAACGGTGCCACAGAGGTTGGCGACTTCTTTGGCGGTGCGTCGGGTAATCTGACATTGACCGCACAGGCCAATCATTTCGGCGATGCCACTTATACCTTCACCTTGGCGAATTTTTTCAATGACGATGCCAGTGCGGAAGGCCATGAAAATTATTGGATAAGACTGACGGGCCCAGCCGATGTGCAGGGTAACCATGTTCGGTTCAATACGGCAAGCAATACAACTGATGTCCCTGCGGTCATTTACGATGACGACACGGATTTCTCTTGGACATGGGTGACAAACCCGATCGCGTTGGATGAGGGCAATAACGGCAGCGGCCAATTCACCCCCCTGATTGCCAACATGAATCGGAGCGCCGGGTATATGGGGCCCGCCAGCGTCGCGTGGTCCTTGGCGCCTGGCTACACCGTGCAGGCCTCAGACTTCTCTGGGGACATCTTGCCGAGTGGGTCCATGCAGTTCGGTAACGGCGTTACACAACAATCGGTCACGTTGTTGATTCGACAAGATTTGGTGGTGGAATCTGGTGAGTCTTTTGCTCTTCGTTTAACGGGGGCTACTTTGACCGATTTGCCTGGAACCGTTAACAAAAATTACAACATTGTTAGCACTACAGCCACCATCTACAACGACGACACCGGTCTGAGCATCGGTAACGCGTCTGTGACAGAAGTGGACGATGGCGCCAATTCTTCCGCTGTCTTCACCATCACCCGCACGGGTTCGATCGACGAGATCTCCGCGGTCACCTGGCAGGTGACCACCACCGGCGGCGCCGGCAATGCGGGGTCCACCGATTTTGTGGAGACCTCTGGCACCGTGAATTTCGTGGCCAATCAAGTGACCGCCACCGTGACGGTTGCGGTCAAGGGTGACAACGATGCAGAGTCGGATGAGTCCTTCCGGTTGCAAATCACCGGGGCCACCAATGTGGAAGATACCTCGTACCAAAGCAATCCAGGCAACGGCACCATCCTGAACGACGACAGCGCGTTCTCAATTGTGGCCAACCAAGCCCAGGGCGCCTTGGAGTCTGCTGCGCACACCTTCACCATCACACGCACCCACTCAACCGCACAAAACCAAGTGGTGGCCTGGCAATTGGCAGCGACCAGCACAGGCGATGATGCCAATTCCGCAGATTTCACAGGGGGGTTGGTCGGCGGTAACGTGACATTCTCTGCCGGTGTGTTGTCTCAGACCATCACCTTGCCGGTGATCAACGACAGCAGTTTCGAATTCAATGAGGCCTATCAAGTCAATTTGTCATTGGGCACGGGCACCACGGGCGATACGCTGACGGTGTCCTCTGCGCTGGGGAAGGTCCTGAACGATGACACCGCTTTTGGAATCGTGGTGGACACGGCCTCGCGCATGGAGGGTGCTGGTGATGTGGTCTATACCGTGACCCGAGTGGGCGACTTGACCGGAACTTCGACCGTGCAGTTTGCTTTGACGTCAGGGTCGGGCATCACTGGGGCAGATTTCTCGGCCAGCCTGCCAGCGAACCAAGTGTTGACGTTCACTGCGAGTGAGTCAACGCGCACTTTCACGATCGCCGTTTCCAATGACAACGATCTGGAGTCTGCTGAGACATTGACGGCCACCTTGGCCAATGCCACGGGTGCCGGTCTGATCAGCAACCAATCTGCCGCAACCGTCACACTGCTCAACGATGATGCAGCGTTCACACTCAGTCACGTCTCGGGTGCATTGCAGGACTATGAGGGCTCTGGCACACCGCGCGATGTGGTGTTGCGCGTGACACGCACAGGCTACCTCGACAGTTCGGGCACAGTGGCTTACGCCGTGTCGCCATCGGGTGGCGATGCATCGGCTGATTTCGCAACCGGGCTCACGGGCAGCTTGTTGTTCACGGCTGGGCAAACCGAGAGCGACATCACGTTGACGGTGGTGGGTGATTTGACGCAAGAAAACGATGAAAGCTATACGGTGGCTTTGTCGACCAGTTCGTCTGGATTTGCAGTCAACGCTTCATCGACCCAGACGCTGACCTTGCTCAACGACGATACCCGCTTTGACTTGTCTGCAACGGGTGCCACCACGGTGACCGAAAAAGACCCGGGTGATGTGGCCGCTGATGTGCCCGTGGTGTTCCGCGTTGACCGCACAGGCCGCACAACGGCCCAGCAGGTGGTGACTTGGACCGTGGAGGGCCAGGGCGCCGATGGCGCAGGGGCCGCAGATTTTGTGGCGACAACGGGGACGGTGACCTTTGCCGCCAACGCAGTGGGCCCACAAAACTTCACGGTTTACGCCAAAGCCGACTACGAGGGTGAAGCCGACGAAGGTTTCAAGGTCACGATTTCAAATCCGGATCTGCAGTTTGGCACCAGCGCTGTCACCACCGGTGTCATCGTGGACGACGAGGCTTCGTTCTCGGTTCGCCGGCATGAGGAAAGTGGTTCGCCAGTCCCAGATGCTTTCGAAGGGCAATCGGGCTCTGTGGCCTTGGTGTTTGATGTGATTCGGGCGGGCAACATTGCCAGCACGACCAGCACAGTGTCATGGAGCGCTGTGGGCGATGCCGATGTGGCCGACTATGTGGACAATGCCGTGCTGTCGGGTCAGCTGACGTTCACCAATGGCGAGGCCTTGAAAACCGTGACGGTGGTGGTGAAAGGTGACAGCGCTGTGGAACTGGACGAGCGCGTCATTCTGGCGCTGTCCAACCCATCGCCCGATGCCGATGTGGTCGACGCCAAAGCCCAGGCCACCATCACCGTGCGATCAGACGACACATCGTGGAGCTTGGAGTCTGTATCCAACCCGTCTGTGGAGTCAGACACCTCCTCGGGCCATGTGTACCGTGTGGTCAGAACCGGTGGTCTGTACGACACGAGCATCGGTTTCTCGGTGGCGGGCGTCAATGCGGATGCCGCGGCGGCCAATGATTTTGTCGGTGGCAATTTGCCCACGGGGACACTGAGTTTCACTGCAGGTCAGCTCACATCCGCTTTGTTCACCATTCAGGTGGCCGGCGACAGCCTGTTGGAAGCAAACGAGAGTTTTGCAGTCATTTTGGGCACGCCTGTGGCGGATGCCACACCCCGAACCAACGTGATCCCAGTCCAGTCACTGACCTCAACCATCGTCAACGACGACGATGTGATGAGCGTCACGGCCGTGTCCACGGCGGCGACCGAGCCTGATACAGCTGGCAGCAACCCTGTGACGTTCACGATCCACCGTGAAGGCAGCTTGACGGGTGAATCGACGGTGGGTTGGCAGATTCGCAATTCAACAACCGCCGGTGAATCGAATCAAGCGGATTTTGTGACCCCAACAGGCACCGTGACCTTTGCCAATGGTCAGTCGGTGATGGACTTGACCTTGCAGGTCAAGGGCGACATGGATGTCGAGGTGAACGAGGCTTTTGTGCTGGAGTTGGTCAATCCTGGTGCGGGCAGCACCCTGAGCACGACCCAACCCGTCAGCGCCAATGGCACGATTGCCAACAACGACATTGACTTGCACCTCAGCGCTGTGACGGGCCAGGCCAACGAAGGCGATACGGTGCCAGGCACCATGGTCTTCAAGGTGACACGGACGGGTCTGCTGACGGGGACCACCACAGTGGACTACGCCATCGCCGGTACGGGGACGTCGCAGGCCACGAGCGATGACTTTGCGAGCAACTCACCGATGGCCGGCAGTCTGACATTTGCCGCCAATGAAACGGAAGCGCTCATCACGGTTGTGTCCAACCCAGACGGTGCTTTTGAGGCCTCTGAAACATACCTGGTCTCACTCTCAGGCGCATCGGGCAACGCGCAAATTGAAGTCGCTGCCGTCACGGGCACGATCACCAACGATGACGACCAGTTGGAAGTGGTGCCACATGCCGCCACTGTGGCGGAGGGGACCAACCTGCAGATCACGGCTTACACGGATTTTGTCTTCCAGGTGAACCGTACTGGCTCGGCCATTGGCGATGCCAGCGCCACTTGGACGGTCACGCCGCCCAGCAGTGGTCGCACCCTGACGGTACCCAATGAGGTCTCGGCTTCTACGGGGACGGTCAGTTTCACCGACGGACAATCGTCGGCCATGGTGACCATCAAGGTGTTGGCCGATACCTTGGGCGAGTACAACGAGAACTTCCTCGTCACCTTGTCCAGCCCTTCTTTCGGCTCCACACTCATTGGCAGCCCAGCACAGGGCACGGTTCAAAACGACGATCCAGTGCTGTCGATCACGGCCAACCAAGCCACCCAGGTCGAGGGCAACAGCGAAGCACCAGACTCGCCGTTTGTCTTCACGGTCACGCGCACGGGCAACACCACGGGTGCCAGCACGGCCAAGTGGCAAGTGTCGGGCGTGCCTTCGGGTTCCTCGGCAGATCCTGTCGACTTTGGCGGCTACATGCCGTCGGGCTTGGTGGTCTTCACCGCAGGGCAGGTGACGCAAACCTTGACCGTGATGGTCTTGGCCGACGTGGCGGGTGAACTCAATGAAGGCTTCTTGGTCACCTTGTTTGAACCCACGGGGGCCGACTTGTTGGACGAGCGACTGGCAACCATGCACATCGTCAACGACGACACGCTCGTGTCGATCGCCCCTGTGATCACGTCCGTGGCCGAGGGGGCTGAGAGCACCACGGTTCAAGCGGCGTTTGTGTTGACGCGTGAAGGCAACATCAACCAGGTGTCTACGGTTGACTGGCGTGTCCAGGGTGTGTCCACCCAGCAAGTCAATGAAGAAGACTTTGTGGCGGGTCAAGATACACGCAGCAATGGTGGCTTGCCCAGCGGCGTGGCGTCTTTCAGTGTGGGACAAAGCACGGCCACTGTTTGGGTGCAAGTCGACGGCGATGCCAACCATGCGCCTGACGAAATGTTCCGTGTGGCATTGAGTGCACCGTCCGTCGGCGCGGTCAAAGGCGACCCTGCCACCTTCACCGTCTTGAACGACGACGCCTTGATCAGCCTGGACACCACGCCCCAGTTGGCATCGGAAGGTGGCGCACTGCAATTCGCGGTGACCCGCACCGGCACCGGCTTGAGCTTGTCCAGTGAAGTGGTGGTGCGTTGGACCGCCACCGGCTATGGCGAGAGTGCCGCGTCTTCCGGCGATCTGTCGATCATGACGGGGTTGGTGACCTTTGCCGCCAACGCAACGGCTGCGTTGATCACCTTGCAGGCGCAGGCCGATAACTTGGTTGAGCGTGACGAACAGTTCCGCATGACCTTGACGGAAGTGACCTCGGGCAACGCCTCGTTCAATCCGACCGCGTTTGTGGCGCATGCCGCTGTCACCGACGAAGACGTGGGTGTGTGGGTGAGCGCGGTGCGCTCGCAAGCCCTGGAGGGCAGCCAGGTCAGCGGTCAGACACCTTTTGTGGTGGAAGTCATGCGGACCGGCCGACTCGATCAGGTCACCAGCTTGAACCTCTCGGTCAGTGGTGGCACGAGCAGCCCCACATCGGCCGACGATTTCGCCGCAAGCGCCATGGCCGTCACTTTTGCAGCCAATGTCACTTCGCAGTTGGTGACGCTGAGCATCCAGCACGACGCCAACTCTGAAGTTGACGAATCCTTTGTGGTTCGCATTGACCAAGGGGCGGGTTACACAGTGATTGGTGAGCCGGTCTATGGCACGGTCATGAACGATGACGGCACCTCGGGCGCCGATGTCCTCTATGGCAGTGCTGGAGACGATGTGTTGCGCGGTGGTGATGGCAACGATGTCATGTTTGGTCAAGGCGGTGCGGACCGATTCGTCTTCGATGCCCCAAGCTACGGCAAGGACACGGTCATGGACTTCAGTGTCAATGACACGGTGGTCTTCAAGTCAACCGCGTTTGGCAACTTGACCGCCAACACGACCAGCGAACTGTCTGGAACGCTGGACGCCATTTTGGCCAGCTTGAGCAGTGCCAGTGGCGGAGATCCGGACTTTGTTCGCCTCAATGTGACGGGAGAGTTCCAATTTGCAAGCGGTGTGGCAGGGCATCTCGATGAAATTGAGTCCGCGATTTCAGCGGGTCAAGCCACGGGGGCGGGCTTTGTGGCCATTGCAGCAAACAACTCGAACCAAGTCCATCTTTACTACGATGCGGACATGTCGTCCGGCACCAACGGGACAGGCTTGCAAGAGATCGCTGTGCTGCAAGGCATTGACAATGCGCACCATGTTCAACTCGCTCCGGGCGCGTGATCGCATCAGAAAGTCGGGTCCATGTTTGACAATCTGAAAGTATTGGCTGGCAAGCTGGGCTTGCCAGCCAAGCTGGTGCGCGAGCTCTTGTTGGCCACATTGCTCATCAACTTTTTAGGCTTGGTGTCATCGCTCTACAGCATGCAGGTGATGAACCGTTACGTCTCCTTTGGTATCGATGCCACTTTGATGACATTGACCACTGGCGCGTTGATTGCCTTGGTGTTGGAGTTCATGCTGCGCAAAGCCCGCAGCCACATTGAGCAAGTGGTTTGCAATCGGGCGGTAGAAAGGGCACAAGACAAGGCTTTGGTGGCTTATGCGGGATCGAACTACCAGTTGCTGGAGCAAATTCCCATCACCCAGAGGCGGGAATTGATTGCGGGTTTGGGCCCGATTTCGCAAGCCATATCGCCCATGAACTTCAGTGGCGTGATGGACGCACCCTTTGCCGTTCTTTATGTGGTGGCCGTATTTTTGTTGAGCCCGATGTTGGCGGGGGTGATGGTCCTGGTCATTGCCGTTTACTGGTGGCTTGCCGTGCGGGCGCAAAACCAAATGCGTGCACCGACCGAGGCGATGACAGAGGCTTCGGCGCGTGTGGGTGGCGTCAGCCATTTTTTGGTGTCGGGTGCAGAAACACTGCGCATGTTCAACTGCGTGCCCATTGTTCGACGTGATTGGGCCGGGGCGCAAGACCAAATGATGGGTTTGCGCACGCAACTGCAAGAATTACAGGGCGAGCAACAGCACTACACGGTGGTGGGCAGCAATTTGATGACCATTGTGGTGTATGCCGTGGGCGCCATCTATGTGGTCACTGGAAAACTGGATGTCGGTAGCTTGATTGGCGTGAGTATTTTGGCCAGCCGGTCTTTGTCTTCTTTCTCGCGTTTGACCCAGTCCCAAGAACTTTTTGAGCGCGCTGTTCAGGCATTTTCTCGCTTGGATGCCTTGGCCAAAATTCCTGTTGAGCGTCAACAAGGGCATGTCCCCCGCGAGCTCAAGGGCGCTTTGGAGTTGGTCGATGTGTCCTTGACCTGGCCCGGCCAGCCCATGCCCTTGTTTGAATCCTTGTCCTTGAAAATGCCCGCTGGGGGCGTGATGGCGGTGGTGGGTGGCAACGCCGCAGGCAAAAGCAGCATGCTCAAACTGCTGGTGGGGTTGCTGGAGCCTGACCGAGGTCACGTCAAATATGACGGCATGGATTTGCGCCAGTTGGTCCCGGATTGGTGGCGTCAGCAGCTGATTTATCTGCCGCAGGAGCCACAATTTTTTGACGGGACTTTGCGTGAAAACCTGACCGTCATGCGTCCTGAGACGCCGGATGACGCCTTGCTTGGGTGGTGCCGCAAACTCGATTTGGGCAGCTATTTGGATGCGCAGCCGAGGGGGCTGGAGACGCCCATTCGCAACTCGGGGTCGCACTTGCCTGTCGGTGTTCGCCGACGGCTGGCGTTGGTTCGGGCTTTGCTGACGCAGGGCCGTGTGGTGGTTCTGGATGAGCCTTTTGAGGGTGTGGACACCAAGGGTGCCCAAGCCATCACCGCCGTCCTCAATGAATTGGTGGGCCGAGGATGCAGCGTGATCATGGCCACGCGCGACGAATTCATCATCAAGTCCGCCACGATTGTGCTGGACCTCTCGTCTAAACCCGTACCTCGGGTGGTGAACCAAACGGCGCCTCAATAAGGGGATCGGTATCCGATGAATGCGATAGACACAACCATTGAAGATGCGCGTGAAGTGAAGGCTTCAGTCGGCGAATTGACCGACCACGACTTGCAGTTGCTCAAAAGCGAGCGGCGTTTTATCCGTTACCTGTCGATCGGTGTGCTTGGCCTTTTGATTTGGGCCGCGTTTTCTCAACTCGATATTGCGACGCAAGCCTACGGCGAAGTCGCGCCCGCCGATCAGGTGCAAAAAGTGCAGCATCTGGAAGGTGGCATCGTTCGCGAAATCCATGTCAAAGAGGGTCAGAAAGTCAAAAAAGGCGACCCGCTGGTCGAGTTGGAGGGGATTGCTGCGCAGGCGGACAAGCAGGAAATCGACAGCCGCATTGGGGCTTTGAGGATCAAAATCATCCGACTTGAGGCGGTGATTGGCCGCAAGGGGTCCATCCAGTTTCCTGCCGATCTGTTGAACAATTACCCCAGGGAAATTGACGAAGCGAAAGAGCTTTACCGCACGCAGCTTGAGCGTTCAAGTTCCACGCGAGATGCACAGTCATGGAAAATTGTGCAGCGCCAGGAAGAGTTTCAGGAGCTCAAAGCGCGCATTGCGCACTTGTCTGAACAACGCAAAATTTTGCGTGAGCAGTTGCGCATTGACAAAGAGTTGTTGGACAAAGGCATTGGCAACCAATACGAATTTTTGCAACGGACCCGAGAGGATTCAAGCCTTTCAGGGCAGATTCTCGAATCGCAAGCCGCATTGAGGCGTGTGGAAGCGGGACAAAAACAAGAACAGTCCGGACTGACCTCGATCACCTCCGGCAACACAGAGGACCTTCGCAAAGACTTGGAAGAGTCCCGCAAGCAGTTGGCCGAGTTGCAAAAACGACTGGGTAAATTCCAGGACAGTACGGCCAGAACCATCATCCGCTCACCTGTGGATGGCACCGTTTTCACGCTCTACACCGTGACCCGTGGCGGGGTGGTGAGTCCCGGTGGTTTGGTGGTCAGTCTGGTGCCTGGGGATGAGCACATCGTGATTGAAACCAAATTGAATGCGGGTGAGGTGGGTTTGGTCAGTGTGGGTCAACTGGCCCGCTTGCGCCTTGAAGGTGCCAGCACGCAGCGTTTCAGGCCTGTCGATGGGAAAGTGCTGCACATCAGCTCAGATGCCATCACCGAGCCGCAGAAACCCCCTTATTTTTTGGTCCGCATTGCGCCCTCACAACTCAATTTCACGGATGGGGTGACGAGTTACAAACTCAGCCCTGGTGTGCAAGTCAGCGCATCCATCGTGACCGGACACCGCAGTGTTTTGCAGTACGTCTTTAGCCCGATGTTGGGTCGTTTCGGCGGTGCCTTGACAGAGCATTGAGGCAGGAAATTGAAGTGACAGCTCCAGAAAAATCTCCGGCCCATCTTGACTGGAATCGCCGCGCGAGCCAATTGTTGTCGGCGCGCAAATTGCCCGAATTGCAACAACTGCTGGAGCAAGTGCTCTCTGCGCAAGCAGAAAATCACGAAGCGCGACAGTTGCTGGGCGTGTGTCACAGCATGCAAGGCCGGCATGGCGAAGCGATCAACCATGTGAGCTTGGCCATTGCCTTGAGTGACTTTCAGCCCGATTGGCTGTTCAATCTGGGCAATATTTTGCGCAGTGATGGTCAGCTGACATTGGCGCTGAACACCTATCGAAAGTTGCTCAGCATGGCGCCAGGGCATGCACAAGCCTGGTTCAATTTGGCCAATTTGCTCAGTGATCAGCAGCAGCATGGCCAGGCGGTTGACGCCTACAGGCGAGCCTTGTTGGCGGACCCGTCTTATCTGAAGGCGATGGTCAATTTGGCCAGTTCACTGTCACGCACCAGTGACTTTGACGGGGCGCTCAAAGTTTTCAAGCAAATTTTGGCGGCGGATCCCCAGCACGTGGGTGCCCGCAACAACATGGCCAATTTGCTGCGTGATTTAGGCCAGCCGCTGCAAGCCAAAGCCCTGCTGGAGGGACTGGCCCAGGAAGACCCCACCAGTGCGCGTGTACAAAACAACCTCGGCTCTGCTTGGCGAGAGCTGGGTGATTTGCAGCGGTCTTTGGCTTGCTACCGCAAGGCCATCGAACTCAAGCCGGATTACCCGGAAGGACAGATGAATTACGCCATGGCCTTGTTGGCCGATGGTCAGTGGGAGCCAGGTTGGCGGCGCTATGAGGCGCGACTGGATCCACGTTTGCAAGTGCCCATGGCCGCACCGTATCCCCACATCACCCGTTGGACAGGTCAAGCCATCCAAGGCAAACGCATCTTGGTTCATGGTGAACAAGGCTTGGGCGACATGCTGCAGTTCTGTCGCTTTGTGCCCATGCTTGAAAAAATGGGCGCGCAGGTCTTTATGCTGACCGACACGAATTTGAAGCGCTTGTTTCAGACGCTGGACATGCGTGCCGATGTGCTCTCCAGCGGAGACCCTGTGCCCAGTGGTTTGGATTACCAAGTCTCCTTGATGAGTTTGCCGCTTTATCTGGGGATTTTCTCGCCGAGTCAGTTCCATCCAACGCCTTACTTGAAACCCGCATCGGATGATGTCTCGGTTTGGCAGGCGCGGCTGGATGCTTGGTTTCCCCCATCAACGGGTCGCGGTCGGCCACGAATTGGCATCGTGTGGGCGGGCAATCCGCGGCGCGAAATGCCCCTGGCCAGTTTGGTGGACCGTCGCCGCAGCTTGTCCAGCGACCAAGCCCGCCAGTTGATCCAAGCGCATCCCGAGATCGACTGGGTCAGCTTGCAAAAGGGGGAGCAGGAAAATGCGCTGCCGGGTATCCCGAGTGCAGCCTCCTCTTTGCAGGACTTCGCAGACACGGCGGCGCTGTGCCAGGCACTGAACGCGGTGGTGACTGTCGATACATCGGTCGCCCACCTGAGTGCCAGCATCGGCCGCCCGACCATCATGTTGTCGCGCTTTGATGCCTGTTGGCGTTGGGGCCTGAAGGATGCCCAGACGCCGTGGTACCAAACCATGCGCATTGTTCGGCAAAGCAGTTATGGTGACTGGTCGCAAGCCTTGTTGCGGGTCAGTGCTGAATTGGCGCAATTGGGGTTGTGATGACGACTCTGCAGTCCACTCTGCAATTGGCATTTGGCCATCACCAGGCCGGACGTCTGGATGCTGCGGCGCAAGGTTATCAAGAGATCTTGAAACAAGAGCCTGAACACCCTGATGCGCTGAATTTGCTCGGCGTTTTGTGCTCCCAAAGAAAAGACCATGCCCAAGCATTGACATGGTTGTTGAAAGCCATTGCAGCCAAACCCGAGTTCTCCGATGCGTGGTTGAATTTTGCCAAGACCTTGAGTTCCACCCGCCGTCTGCGTGAGGCGGTGGGGGCTTGTGATGTGGTGTTGCGCCTGAAGCCGCAGCACGCCGAGGCGCTGGCCACCCAGGCACGAACGCTGCGCAAGCTCAATCAATTTGATGCGGCCTTGCAGAGCGCCCGCGCGTGCCTTGCCGTACAAGCCGATTCACTTGAAATGGGGCGCATCGAAGCGGCATGCTTGTTGGCCTTGAAGCGATACGATGAAGCGGGACCATGTTTTGAGCATTGGTTGGCCAAGTCGAAAAATGATGAAGCCTTGTCCAATGACTATGCGATGTTGTTGGTGCACTTGGGTCGCACCCAAGAGGCCATCGCCCGGTTGGAAGCCTTGGTGGGTTTGCCCAAGCCTTTCTTGCCGGCGTGCAGCAATTTGGGCAATTTGTTGTACGACCAAGGTGAGCACGAGAGGGCCCTTGCCTTGCACCAAACAGTCGTGGATACCAACCCAGAACTCTATGCAGGGTGGATCAATTACGGCAATGTCTTGCAAAAGCATGAGCGTTTGAAGGAGGCCAGACAGGCCTTGGAAGTGGCCGTTCGATTGAAGCCCGACAGATCGGAGGCCTACGTCAATCTGGCGAGCATTTTGATGGCTCTGGGCGAAGAGAACTTGGCTTTTGAGCGTTTGAACAAGGCCATTGCGCTGGCCCCAGACTTCGTGGATGCTTGGAACAACTTGGGGGCGATGGAGTTGGACTGTGCCAGGCCGGGGAACGCCCAAAAGGCCTACGCACAAGCCGTGGCACGTGATCCCCAATTGGCAGCCGCGCAGTTTGGTCTCGCCTTGAGTTATTTGATGCAAGGCGATTTCACCAGGGGCTGGCCGCTTTATGAATGGCGATGGCTGGGTGCTAGTCAAGCCAAGCCGCAAGAAGCACCCCGTTTTTCATGCCCGCAATGGACAGGCCAGCCCACACGCCCGCAGGCCGACTCCATCGTCGTCTACCACGAACAAGGCTTTGGCGACACCCTTCAATTTGCGCGATTTCTACCCCAACTTCTGGGGAAGTTCGCACAAATCACGTGGGTCATTCAACCCGAGTTGTATGAGCTGGTGGCCCATAACTTCCCGCCTCAAATTCAGTTGCTGACCTCCGCGCAGGGGCAATCGGTGGTGCGTTCGCGTGTGTTTGATTGGCATTGCCCCATGGGCAGTCTGCCCCTCGCACTGGGGTTGAAAAGCGGCCAACAAATCCCTGGCAGGGCGGGCTATTTGAAGCCCATGGCCGGGCATGCCGTTTCTCGGAAGTTTGACGATTTGGTTCGGCACGCCAAACAGGAACAAAAGACGGTCATTGGACTGTGCTGGGCAGGCAATCCCGGTTTGGCGCACAACAAGACCCGCAGTTTGAAGTTGTCCATGCTCAGCGAACTGATGCCCATACCCGGTGTGGTGTGGGTGAGCTTGCAACGCGAGCGCAGTTTGGAAGAAGCGCAGTTGTTGCAGTCTTGGGGGGTGATGGACATGTCGGAGAGCTTGAACCATTTTTCTGACACGGCGGCGGTGATCCAGCAGCTGGATCTGGTGATTTCTGTGGACACCGTGGTGGTCCATCTTGCCGGGGCTTTGGGTAAGCCTTGCTGGCTGCTCAATCGTTTCCAAAGCGAATGGCGCTGGATGCACGGTGCTCAGGACAGTGCGTGGTATGCGTCTGTTCAACAGTGGCGACAAGAGCGAAAAAATGATTGGCCAGGCGTCCTGGCCAGAGTGAAAGCGGCGGTGACGGAGGTGGTGCATGGCCCCCATCAAGGTGCCCAAGCGTTTGATGAGGTCAACCCATGAATCCCAACTTGTTGGCCCAAAACATGGCAGAACATGCGCTGACCATGCAGTCGCTGACGCAGCTCTCAGATCTGGTGCTGGAGGCATCGCGGGCATTGGCTGGTGCCTTGAAGGGCGGTGGGAAACTGATGCTTTGTGGTAACGGTGGTTCCGCCTCGGATGCCCAGCATTTTGCTGCGGAGATGATGGGCCGCTTCCAGAAATCCAGACAACCTTACGCTGCGGTGGCTCTGACCAGTGACACCTCGGTCCTGACGTGTATCGCCAACGATTACGCGTTTGACCAAATTTTCGCGCGCCAGGTTCAGGGTCTTGGCCGATCAGGTGATGTGCTGGTTGCATTGTCAACGTCGGGGCAATCGCCCAATGTGGTTCAGGCGGCCATTGAGGCCCGGCAATCTGGTGTTTTTGTCTTGGGTTTGACGGGCAAAGGCGGTGGGGCTTTAAAGCCCCATTGTGATTTGTGTTTGGTGGTCGAATCCGCCAGCACGGCCAGGATTCAAGAGGCGCACATTTTGCTGATCCACACCCTGTGTGAGTTGGTCGAGCAAGGCCTCTCTACTGAACTGACAGCGCCATGAACCCCACTGAACTCAACGCCATGGACATGGCGGCTGTCCTGGCGAGCAGCAAAGTGCTGGTGGTGGGCGATGTGATGCTGGACCGGTATTTCATGGGTGATGTTTTTCGCATTTCGCCCGAAGCACCGGTTCCTATTTTGCAGGTGATGGAGGAAGAGACCCGTCCTGGTGGCGCAGCCAATGTGGCCATGAACATCAAGGCGCTCGGCGGACAAGTCAGTTTGCAAAGCATCGTGGGTCGCGATGCTGCAGGCGAGGAACTCAGCCGTTTGTTGAAGCAAGCGGGTATCTCGGCCCAATTGTTGGCTGACGAAGGTTTGCGCACGACCATGAAATGGCGTCTCGTTGCCAGGTCACAGCAAATGCTGCGTGCTGATTTTGAGGATCGGCCTGGTGAAAAAGCCTTGGCCATCTTGTTGGAACATTTTTCAAACGAACTTCTGAACCACCAAGCGGTGTTGATTTCCGACTACGCCAAAGGGGCGCTGGTGGATGTCCAACGGATGATCAGCTTGGCCAAGCAAAAAGGTTTGAAAGTCTTGGTGGATCCCAAAGGGTCTGATTTTTCGAAATACAAAGGAGCGGACCTCATCACCCCGAACCGGCAGGAGTTGATGCACATCATTGGCCCATGGCAGGACGAGGATCAACTTCGCATGAAGGTCACTCAGCTGTGCGAGTCTTTGGAGATCCAGTCGCTGGTGTTGACCCGGGCTGAAGAGGGCATGACGCTGTTTGAGCCAGGGCATCGGGTGCATTTGCCTGCGCAGCAGGTGGAGATCGCGGATGTCACCGGTGCGGGCGACACCGTCATTGCGGTGTTGGCCATGTTGCTGGCTTCGGACGTGCCGTTGGTGCAGGCGATGGCGTTGGCCAATCGAGCGGGTGGTTTGGTGGTCGCTAAATTTGGGACCGCCACATTGAGTGCACCGGAGTTGTTGGGCGCATGATGCTGGACGACAAAATATGTCCGCGTCCTGAGTTGATGAAACGCTTGGCGTGTTTGCCACGCCCCTGGGTGTTCACCAATGGGGTGTTTGACATCGTGCACAAAGGTCATGTTCATTACCTGGAACAGGCGCGAAGCTTGGGTGGTTCACTGGTGGTAGGGCTCAACACAGACGCTTCTGTTCGGCTGCTCGGCAAAGGCGATGACCGGCCGCTCAACACAGAAATGGACCGGGCGGCTGTGTTGGCGGCGTTGTCGTCGGTCTCGTTGGTGACTTTTTTTGATGACAAGACCCCTCTTGAGTTGATTCGTGAAGTGGCCCCGGACATCTATGTCAAAGGTGGTGATTACGACATGGACGTTCTGCCCGAAGCGCGTTGGGTGCGTGACTCGGGTGGGCAAGCTTTGGCGATTGAATTCACCCCTGGCTACTCGACAAGCTCGCTGCTGAAGCGGGCTCGTGGCGCAGGCCTCAATGGCCGCTCTGTGCGCCGGGCGGTTTTCCTTGACCGTGATGGGGTCATCAACCTGGACACCGGTTATGTGGGGCGATGGTCGGATTTTCAATTTCTGCCCGGTGCCGTGGATGGCTTGAAGAGACTCCAAGATGCGGGCTATGCACTGGTCATCGTGACCAACCAGTCTGGTTTGGCGCGGGGTTATTTCGATGAAAAAGATTACTTGGATTTGAACGCGCACATGACGGCGGCGCTGCGTGCACAAGGCGTTGTGTTGGAAGGCATTTATCACTGTCCTCATCACCCAGAGGGGATCGTTGGCAAGTGGGCCGTGGCGTGTGGCTGTCGCAAGCCTTTGCCGGGTCTGATCCTCCAAGCCGCCACCGAGCTGGGCATCGCTTTGTCCGATTCGATCTTGATCGGTGATCGCCTATCGGACATTCAAGCCGCGCGAGCCGCCCAGATGCAAGCCGCGTACCTCATCGTGCAAGAAGGGGGGCAATGGGCACCAGATGCCCGTGTGCCCGTTGACGGTGCATTTCCAAATTTGTCGGCCTGTGCACTGGCTCTGACGGGCCGCACTTGATCCAAGCTCGCCAGCGTGACAGAACGGCGCTGATCACGGGCGCACTTGGCCTCACAGCCTTGTCAGCGGACTGGACCTGTCGATGTTGCTCAACAGCCTCTCGCGGCCTTTGAGCACGTGGCGTTCTGCGGTGGACTTGGCTTTGGCCTTGGCGCCTTTGGCGATGGCCTCGTACAAAGTCCTGTGTTCGGCATTGGACTGGCGCATATTGCCGGGTGCGTTGAAGTATGCCCGCCGAAACAGGTGCATTTCCTTGACGTAGTCATCGTAGGTGGCCTGTGCCCGCTGGTTGTTGGACAACTGCAGCACCAGGGCATGAAATTTCAAATTCAGCTCGTAGTAGAGGTTGGCGTTTTCGGTTTCGCAGGCCGCATCCATGCCGTTGAGCAGTTGCTCAAACTGCGCTTTGTGGCTTTCGGCCAGGTGGTCGGTGGCCCGTTCAGCGGCAAATCCAAAAACCAATGCGCGCAGCTCGTACAGCTCCAACATTTCCCGAACCGACATTTGGCGGACAAAAACCCCTCGGTTGAGTACCGCCTTGACCAAGCCCCATCCCGTGAGCATCCGAATTGCTTCGCGCACAGGCCCGCGGCTGGTGCCCATGCGCAGGGCCAAGGCGGCTTCGTTCAAGCGCTCGCCCGGCTGGAGTTCGCCGCTGTAGATGAGTTGCTTGAGCTGGTCTGCCACAAAGACGGGCAAGCCTTGCTCTGGCTTTTCTGGGGCTGCATTCATGTCTTGGTTGCTGGCTGAAGGGGGCCTCATTCATCGGCAAACAATCCTACCTGAAGAACGTGGAAATCCGTCCCGTGGCGTCGCCAAAGTGTCAACAATGATCCTAAAGTGTTGACACTTTAGGGGCGGACGTTCACACTTTACGGGCCATCAACAGGTGCATGCACTGGGATGAATGGTGTCCTTTTTTGCAGGATTTTCGCCATGCCGCACCAACCCGCCTCTGCCGCCTTGTCTCGTTTTCGCGTGATTGATCTGACCCAAGTGCGCGCAGGCCCCACCGCCTGCCGTCAGTTGGCGGACTGGGGCGCCGACGTGGTCCAGGTGCAAATGCCCGAGCACATGCGCGGCGACGACACCTTGGGTGGGCAAGAAGGCTCGGATTACCAGTACACCCACCGCAACAAGCGCTCCATCACCCTGAACCTGAAGGAACCCGCGGGCATTGCGCTGCTCAAGCAGTTGATCGCCAAAGCCGATGTGGTGGTGGAGAATTTTCGGCCCGACGTCAAATTCCGTTTGGGCATTGACTACGAAAGCCTTCGGCACGACAACCCGGGTCTGGTCTACGCCAGCATTTCAGGATTTGGTCAGACGGGGCCTTTGGCTGGGCGGCCAGGCTTTGACCAAATTGCACAAGGCATGGGCGGTCTGATGTCGGTGACCGGCATGGCCGAGCAGGGGCCCATGCGTGTGGGCATCCCGATTGCCGATTTGTGTGCCGGCATTTTTGCAGCGCAGGGCATTTTGGTGGCCCTGCTCGAGCGTGAGAAGTCCGGCCAAGGGCAGTGGCTGCACACCTCCTTGCTCGAGTCCATGGTGTACATGATGGATTTCCAAACTTCGCGTTGGTTGATGGACGAAGAGGTGGCCATGCAGGCCGGCAACTTCCACCCCACCAGCATTCCCACGGGGGTGTACAAGGCGCGCGATGGGTACATGAACATCGCGGTGTTTGGCTCCAAAATCTGGGAGCGTTTTTGCGACATTTTGGAAGCGCCTCAATGGGTCACCGACCCGCGCTACCACGACAAACCCAGCCGCTCGGTCAACCGTGATGCGCTCAATGCTGAGATCAACGAGAGGCTGGCTTTGCAAGATCGGGCTTACTGGATTGAGCGCTTGAACGAGGGCGGAGTCGCCTGCGGCCTGATCAACAGCATGGATGAGGTCTTCAAAGAGCCACAGATTGCGCACCTGAAGATGGTCAAAGAGGTCGTGTCGGTGCACCAAGGCCTGCAGCGTTTGGTGGGCCAACCGGTACAACTGGAGCGCACCCCCAGCACCATCGCCCGCGCTGCCCCCCGCCGCGGTGAGCACAGCGAAGAAATTCTGGGTGAATTGGGCCTGACGGCCCAAGCGCTCGAGCAACTGAAATCCCAAGGAGTTTTTTGAATGGCCGATGTCGTCTACGCCTCACCCACGGAGCGGGTCAACACGTGGTTGGAGGGCAGCACGCTGTTCATCCAATTCAACAATGTGGCGCGGCACAACGCCTTGTCGGTCGACATGTGGGAGGCCGTCCCGGTGCTCTTGAGTCTGGCCGAGCACGACGCCCGTGTGCGCCTGGTGGTGTTCACCGGCGCCGGCGAAAAGGCTTTTGTGTCGGGGGCTGATATTTCGCAGTTCGAGGACATGCGTGCCGCGCGCGAGGCCGTCACGCGCTATGAGCACATGGCAGAGACCGCGCTGATGGGGATTTTCAATTTCCCCAAGCCCACCTTGGCATGCATTCGGGGTTTTTGCATCGGTGGCGGTGTCAATGTGGCCATCAGCTGCGACATGCGCATTGCTGCCAGCGATGCGGTGTTCTCGGTGCCGGCCGCGCGACTGGGTCTGGGTTACCGCTATTCGGCCATGAAAAATTTGGTCGACCTGATCGGCCCTGGCGCGGCCAAAGACCTCTTCTTCACCGCCCGAAAAATCAACGCACAAGAAGCCCAAAGCTTGGGTCTGGTCACGCGGATCTGTGCACCCGAGGCCTTGCCCGAGTTGCTGGCGGAATACACCTCGGCCTTGGCAGCCAACGCGCCCTTGACCATCCAAGCGGCCAAGGCCATCACGCGGGAAATTCTCAAACCTTCGCCTGAGCTGGACATGGATCACTGCACGCAACTCATCCGCGGTTGTTTTGACAGTGCCGATTACGCCGAAGGTCGCAAGGCCTTCATGGAAAAACGCAAACCCGTCTTCAAAGGCGAGTGAGGGGCTCATGAAATCGTATTGGATGAACATCAGCGAGGGACAGGTCAGCATGGCCTTGCGCGACGAGGACATGCCCACACCGGGTGCAGGCCAAGTGCTGGTCAAGCTGCATGCTGCGGCGCTCAACCGGGGGGAGTTGATTGTGGGCCATGGTCTGCATGGCCCAGGTGGCAGCAAGCGCGCAGGCATGGAAGGCGCAGGTCGCATTGTGCAGTTGGGCAGTGACACCGGCGTTTGGCAAATGGGTGACCGGGTGATGGGCCGGTGTCCCGGCGCTTTTGCCGAATATGCCTTGATGGATGTGCGCGAGATCATGCGCGTGCCCGACAACTTGAGTTGGGCGCAAGCCGCCGCCATCCCGTTGACATTTTTGGTGACCTACGATCTTTTGGTGTTGCAAGGCCACTTGCAAGCCGATCAATGGCTCTTGATCAACGGGGTGTCTTCGGGTGTGGGCGTGGCCAGTTTGCAAATGGCCAAGGTATTGGGGGCCAAAGTCATCGGCACCTCGGGCTCGCAGGCCAAGCTGGACCAATTGAAGCCCCTTGGGTTGGATGTGGGGTGGTGCACCCGTGCGGCCGATTTTCACCAGGCCGTGCTGCAAGCGACCGATCAAAAAGGGGCCAACCTGGTGGTCAATACCGTGGGCGGGAGTGTTTTTGCGGAGAGCATGCGTTGCATGGCGTTCCAGGGGCGTTTGGGTTTTGTGGGTTATGTCGACAACACCCTGAGCGCCACCATTGACTTGGAGGCCTTGCATGCCAAGCGACTGTGCTTGTTTGGTGTGTCCAACAAAAATCGCACACCCGCACAGCGCGCCGATGGCATTGCCCAGTTCACGGCGCAAATTTGGCCGGCATTGGCCGATGGCCGGATCCAGCCGCTGGTGGATCACGTTTTTGATTTTGACCAATTGGACCAAGCCAAGGCCCGCATGGAAAGCAACCAGCACACCGGCAAGATCGTGCTGCGCATCGCCAGCGCGGCTTGAGACGACGCCCGATCGTCCGAGATATTCCACCACGAAGGAGACCCCACCATGAACAAAAGAAAACTGATGGCCGCATGGGCGCTGTGCTGCCTGGCCATGGGTGCATATGCCCAGGGGGCGGCTTACCCGAACAAGCCCATTCGCTTGGTGGTGGGCTTTGCGCCGGGTGGCGCAGCCGACTATGTGGCCCGCGCCATCAGCGATGCCATGGGCAAATCCTTGGGGCAAACGGTGCTGGTTGAAAACAGGGCCGGTGCCGGCTCCAGCATTGCTGCTGAAAACGTGGCCAAGGCTGCACCCGATGGCTACAGCGTTTTGTTGGCCAGCCCCAGCAGCATCTCGGTCAACCCGGCGCTCAACCCCAAGCTGAACTACACGCCCAAAGACCTGGTGCCGGTGACCAAAGTGACCACGTCGCCGCTGGTCATTGCCGTCAACCCCAGCATCGGCATCCAGTCGGTGCAAGACCTGATCGCACGGGCCAAGCAGGCGCCGGGCAAGATCAATTACGCCACCTCGGGCAATGGTTCTGCGCCGCACTTGGGCGCAGCCTTGTTCACCCAATTGACGGGCGTGGACATGGTTCACATCCCGTTTCGGGGGGGCGCGCCTGCCGTTCAGTCGGTGATCGCCGGGGACACCCAGGTGACCTTTGGCACACCGCCATCGGTCTTGCCGATGATCCAGGCCGGTCGCTTGAAAGGCTTGGCCGTCAGCACGAAGAACAGCACGCCTTTGGTTCCTGGTTTGCCGGGCATGCAAGAGGCCCGATTGCCCGAATACGCCATTGAGTTTTGGTATGGCCTGTTTGTCCCCGTGGGCACGCCACCGGCTGTGATGAAAAAGATTTTTGAAGCCACGCAAACGGCGTTGGCACAACCTTCAGTCAAAGCCGCCTTGGCCCGTGAAGGGACCGATGTGGATGTGTCGACATCGCCAGAGAGTTTCGGTGCATTCTTGAACGAAGATGCCAAATTTTGGGTGAATTTGGTCAAGAGCGCGGGTGTCAAACTCGACTGAGTGACAGGAGTGAACATGATTGAAAACGGCCATTTGAAGATTGAATCCATGCAAGCGCGCTGCCCACCTGCCGAGTGGCAAGCGCGTGTGAATTTGGCGGCCTGCTACCGCTTGGTGGCCCTCTACGGCATGTCGGACATGATGGCCAACCACATCTCCTCTCGCGTGCCGGGAGAAGAGGGGGCGTTCCTCATCAACGCCTACGGCATGATGTACGAAGAAATCACAGCGTCCAGTCTGATCAAGATCGACCACGATGGCCGCATTTTGTCCACGCCCGATTTCGGTGATTTGAACTACGGCATCAACAAGGCCGGTTACGTCATCCACAGTGCGGTGCATGCGGCCCGCCCCGAAGTCGATTGTGTGATCCACACGCACAGTTGGGCCTCGATGGCCGTGTCTTCGCTGGAATGCGGTTTGCTGCCTTTGACCCAAACGGCCATGCGATTTTTGAAAATCGGCTACCACGACTACCAAGGGGTGGTGCTCGATCTGGCCGAGCAAGCTTCTTTGGTGGCAGACTTGGGTCAGGGCGAAGCGCTCATTTTGCGCAACCACGGTGCCTTGACCGTGGGCCGAAGCGTGGGCGAGGCGTTCAATTGGATGCACCGATTGGAGTTGGCATGCCGCACCCAACTCGCAGCCATGGCCTGCCACACCCCTTTTGTTACAGTGGCCCCAGCCGTCCTGGAAGAGACTTGGAACAACTACCAACCCAGCACCCGCAGACCCTATGGCCTGATGGAGTGGCCTGCGTTGCTGCGTAAACTCGATCGCATGGATCCCAGTTACAAAACCTGACTTGCTTTTGTAGACGCACGCCCAGCCCATGACCCAGACTCTGCGCATCCTCATGTCCCAACGGTCGATCGACCATTTGGGGGCGGGTGTCCAAGCGGTGATGTGTCCCCATGCCTATGAGTTGCTGGCGCTGGAAGATGCGGTCCTCGCGCAACGCACCGACGCGGATGTCGCCTTCATTTCCAGAGAGGTCACGGGCGCGTCCACCAAGCATGAGATCCATCCGGCCTTGCACCAGGTCTATGAGTTGTTGCGCCAGTCACCCCGTTTGCAGTGGGTGCACATCCATTCTGCGGGTGCCGATCGGCAGATTTACCTGGACCTTCAAGCCAAGGGCGTCAAGGTGCTCACTTCCTCAGGCGCCAATGCCCAAGTGGTGGCCAGTGTGGCGTTGGCGGGCATTTTGGCTTTGGCCCGCCGCTTCCCTTTGTTATGGGCAGAGCAACAAGCCAAGCAGTGGCGACCGATGCTGGGCGAGCGCATGCCCCGAGATTTGCCAGGCCAAACCGCCACCATCGTGGGTTGGGGCCCCATCGGCCAAAAGCTGGGCAGCTTGCTCCAGGCGTTGGGGCTGCATGTGGTGGCCGTCAGGCAGCACATGACGGCCCCCACCGAGCAGCAGCATCAGCCTGTGCACATGGTGCGTTTTGCCAATTGGCTGGAGGTTTTGCCGCAAACCGATTGGTTGGTTTTGGCCTGTCCTTTGACCGACACCACGCGGCAACTGGTCAACGCCCACGCGCTGTCCTGCTTGCCTCGGGGTGCACACCTGATCAATGTCGCGCGCGGGGAGGTGGTGGATGAGCCTGCTTTGGTTGCGGCCTTGCAAAGCGGTCATTTGGGCGGGGCATTTTTGGATGTTTTTGCCCATGAACCTTTGCCAGCGACCTCCGCCTTGTGGGCCATGCCCCAAGTGATGGTGACGCCGCACGCTGCGGGGCATTCGGATGGCAATGAGCGCCGGGTGGGTCAGATGTTTTTAGACAACTTGCAACGCTGGGTGGATTCAGACCCAGCGCAGCTTGCCGCGACTTAAGCCCATGCCCATTGCGCAGGAAAAACCCAGAGCAAAGCGGCGGTCATGATCAGGTAGCGAAAGAATTTGCCAATGGCCATGTACAAGGTGCAAGGCCAGAACGGCATTTTCAGCCAACCCGCAAGCGCGCAAATCGGATCGCCCACCACCGGCAGCCAAGACAGCAAGCAAGCCTTGGGGCCCAACTTTTCCAACCATTTCAGGGCCTGCTGGTCTGTGCTGGAGTGGCGCAGTCGGTCCACAGCCTTGTGTGCTCCCCAGCCCATCCACCAACTGAACATGCCGCCCAGTGTGTTGCCTGCCGTGGCCACCAAAATGGCCGGCCAAAACAACTCGGGGTTGAGTTTGACCAGGCCAAACAGCACAGGCTCTGACCCCATGGGGAGCAAGGTGGCTGACACGAAAGCGACGACAAACACGGTGCCCAAGCCATGTTGCGGCAGCGCCAACCATTGCAGCAATTGATCGATCCCAATGTCCATTCACGCAGTTTAGCGCTTGTCAAGTTGCGCTTTGGCGCCGCCAAGCCCAGGGTGTTCCTTAGCACACTCCCATGTCAGGTGCTGAAATATTGAGCAACTACAATCTCGTTTTCTGAGCGACCTTCCCCCCCCATACCCACCTTCCAGTCATGCAGATTGGCCCTTACCTATTGCCGAACCACTTGTTTGTCGCCCCCATGGCGGGGGTGACCGACCGGCCGTTTCGCCAACTGTGCCGACAGTTTGGTGCGGGCTATGCGGTCAGTGAGATGGTCACCTCGCGGCCCGATTTGTGGGCCTCGCTCAAAACTTCTCGCCGTGCCAACCATGAGGGTGAACCGGGCCCGATTGCCGTGCAGATTGCGGGCACCGAAGCGCAGATGATGGCTGATGCGGCCCGCTACAACATTGACCGCGGCGCGCAAATCATCGACATCAACATGGGCTGTCCGGCCAAAAAAGTTTGCAACAAATGGGCCGGATCGGCCCTCATGCAAGACGAGCCTCTGGCCCTGGAGATCATCAGTGCGGTGGTCCAAGCGGCCACGCCCCACGGGGTGCCTGTGACCTTGAAAATGCGCACCGGTTGGTGCGAGACCGAAAAGAACGCCCTGGTCTTGGCCCGTGCCGCTGAAAGTGCTGGGGTACAGATGGTGACCGTGCATGGCCGCACGCGGGAGCAGGGCTACAAAGGCCAAGCCGAATACGCGACCGTGGCCGCCGTCAAAGCGGCTTTGCGCATTCCGGTGGTGGCCAATGGGGACATCGATTCACCAGAAAAAGCCCGCGATGTGCTGAAGTTCACCGGGGCCGATGCGGTGATGATTGGCCGCGCTGCACAAGGCCGTCCTTGGATTTTTCGTGAGATTCATCATTTTTTGGCCACGGGTGAACACCTGGCGCCGCCCTTGGTTGCCGAAGTTCGCCGCGCCTTGCTCGAGCACCTGCAAGACCACTATGGTTTGTATGGTGAATACACCGGTGTGCGCTCGGCGCGCAAGCACATCGGCTGGTATGTGCGTCAGCTGCCCGGTGGCGAAGCGTTCCGCGAGCACATGAACACTTTGGACACCGCAGCCGGCCAACTGGCCGCCGTGGCTGCTTATCTGGACGGTTTGGCCGAACAGATGGAGCGAATGCCCCAGCGCCTTGAGGCTTGCCCTGATTTTGAGACCACGCCATGAGTGAACCCCAATCCATCGAACACTGCATCCGGGACAACCTGGACATTTACTTTCGCGACCTGGACGGCACAGAACCCGCAGGTCTGTACGACATGCTGGTCAAACTGGTTGAAAAGCCGCTGCTCGACGTGGTGATGAGCCAGTCCGGTCAAAACCAGTCGCGCGCCGCCGAATGGCTGGGCCTGAACCGCAACACCTTGCGCAAGAAGTTGCTTGAACACGATTTGCTGAAATGATTTTTGAAGAAAGTATGCCCATGAGAGCCCTCATCTCCGTCTCTGACAAAACCGGCATCGTCGACCTGGCCAAAGAACTGCACGCCTTGGGCGTGGGCCTGATCTCTACCGGCGGCACCGCCAAGCTCTTGGCCGACCAAGGCTTGCCCGTGACCGAGGTGGCCGAAGTCACCGGTTTTCCTGAAATGCTGGACGGCCGTGTGAAAACCCTGCACCCCAAAGTGCATGGTGGCCTGCTCGCGCGCCGCGATACGCCAGAGCACATGGCGGCTTTGCAGGCGCATGGCATTGACACCATCGATCTGCTCATCGTCAACCTTTATCCGTTTGAAGCCACCGTGGCCAAACCTGGCTGTACGCTGGCCGACGCGATCGAAAACATCGATATTGGTGGCCCCGCCATGGTGCGCTCTGCGGCCAAGAACTGGAAAGATGTGGGCATCGTCACCGACGCGAGCCAATACGACGATGTGATCGCTGAGCTGAAGTCCACCGGCAAGTTGAGCGACAAACTGCGTTTCGCTTTGGCTGTGGCCGCGTTCAACCGCATCAGCCAATACGACGGCGCGATCAGCAACTACCTCTCCAGCGTGAACTTTGAAGCCGAAAAACTGCGCGAAGACTACGTGCCCGAACGTGCCCAGTTCTCAGGCCAGTTCAATGAGCAATACGTCAAGGTGCAAGACCTGCGCTACGGTGAAAACAGCCACCAGCAAGCCGCGTGGTACCGCGACCTCGCACCCGCGGCAGGTTCGCTCGCCACCGGCGTGCAGCTGCAAGGCAAAGAGCTGAGCTACAACAACATCGCCGATGCCGATGCCGCTTGGGAGTGTGTCAAGAGCTTTGATACCACAGCCTGCGTCATCATCAAACACGCCAACCCCTGCGGCGTGGCCGTGGGTGCGAGCCCACTCGAGGCCTACAGCAAGGCCTTCCAAACCGACCCCACCAGCGCGTTTGGCGGCATCATCGCCTTCAACCGCCCTGTGGACAAAGCCGCTGCCGAAGCGGTGAGCAAGCAATTCGTTGAAGTGCTCATGGCCCCCGACTTCAGCGCCGAAGCACTCGAAGTGTTCAAGAGCAAAGTCAATGTGCGCTTGATGAAAATCGCCTTGCCCGCCCACTACGGCAACGTGCGCAACGCGCTCGAAACCAAGCGCGTCGGCTCAGGCCTGTTGTTGCAAAGCGCGGACAACCACGAACTGGCGCTGGCCGACATGAAGATCGTCACCGTCCGACAACCCACGCCTGAAGAACTCAACGATTTGTTGTTCGCCTGGAAAGTGGCCAAGTTCGTCAAATCCAACGCCATTGTGTTCTGCAAAAACGGCATGACCATGGGCGTGGGCGCCGGCCAAATGAGCCGCCTT
The DNA here is from genome assembly GCF_048019295.1 of Limnohabitans sp. DCL3. Lineage (GTDB taxonomy): Bacteria > Pseudomonadota > Gammaproteobacteria > Burkholderiales > Burkholderiaceae_C > Limnohabitans_A. The sequence goes on from NZ_CP171842.1 coordinate 482,862, forward strand.
GACTCCGCTCGCATCGCCAGCATCAAGGCCGAAGCCGCCAAGCTCAGCCTGCAGGGAACGGTGGTGGCCAGTGACGCTTTCTTCCCCTTCCGCGACGGCCTGGATGTGGTGGTGGCGGCGGGCGCCACCTGCGTGGCCCAGCCCGGAGGCTCGATGCGCGACCAAGAAGTGATTGACGCCGCCAACGAGCATGGCGTGGCGATGGTCTTCACGGGCGTGCGGCACTTCCGCCATTGACAGGATGATTTTGAACTTTGACCAACTCGGCCTGACCCCCGCGCTCTTGCGTGCTGTGGGTGACATGGGCTTGTACGCCCCCACCCCCATCCAAGCCGAGGCGATTCCAGCCGCCTTGAAGTCGACCGATGTGTGGGCCACCGCGCCCACCGGTTCGGGTAAAACGCTGGCCTTTGCACTGCCGTTGTTGCAGCACCTGCTGGCTGCGCCGCGCCAAACCAACTTCCGCCGTCCCTTGCGCACACTGGTGTTGGTGCCCACACGCGAGCTGGCGGTGCAAGTGGGCGATGTGCTGGCCAACCTGGCCTACCAGCTGCCGCAGTCTCTGAAAGTGGTCACTGTTTTTGGCGGCGTCTCGGTCAATCCGCAAATGATGGCGCTGCGCGGGGGCGCCGACATCGTGGTCGCGACACCCGGTCGCTTGCTCGATTTGATCGACCAGAACGCCTTGCGGCTGGCCGATGTGCAGCATCTGGTGCTGGACGAGGCCGATCGCCTGCTGGACTTGGGTTTTGCCGACGAATTGCAGCGCGTGCTGGCGCTGCTGCCCGCCCAGCGCCAGACCTTGCTGTTTTCGGCCACCTTTGCGTCCGAGGTGGAAACTTTGGCGGCCAAGTTGCTGCGTGATCCGCTGCGCATCACGGTGGAAGCTTTTGAAGGTCACAAGCCCGACATCACCCAGCGGGCGATTGCCGTGGACGAAAAAAGCCGCACAGGCTTGCTGCGCCACCTGATCAAAGAAAACGGCTGGACGCAGGTCTTGGTGTTTGTGGCCACGCGCTACGCCTGCGAGCATGTGGCGAACAAGCTCTACAAGGCAGGTGTGTTTGCCACGCCTTTTCATGGCGAAATGAGCCAAGGTGCAAGGCAAGAGGTGCTCAGCGAATTCAAGGCGGGCCGCTGGGACGTGGTGGTGACCACCGATTTGGCCTCACGCGGCATCGACATCGCCATGCTGCCCGTGGTGGTCAACTACGATTTGCCGCGCTCGGCCACCGACTACACCCACCGCATTGGTCGCACGGGTCGGGCTGGGGCGCATGGTGATGCGGTGAGCTTTGTCACGGCCGGCGCGCTGGCACACTGGAAGTTGATCCAGAAACGTGAAAGTTTGGAGCTCGCATTGGAGCAAATCGCAGGGTTTGAACCCACCGAAACCCCGCCACCGCCGTCGCCAGGCCATGGGGGCATCAAAGGTTCACGCCTGAGCAAAAAAGACAAGTTGCGGGCAGCGGCTGCGTCTGCTGTTGTGGCCAAGTCAACGCCAAGTCAGCCCACCTGATGGTCAAAATCCCACCCCGATCCAGGTCAGCCTTGGAGGGACTCATCGAGGTGGTCTTCACCACCGTCTTGGTTCTGCGCCTTGATCACGCGCAGGCCATGCTTGCTCAAAATTTCCACATAGACCGACGTTGCGCCTGATTGGGCTGCCAGGTTGACCGCTTCGATCACGCCGCTCACTCGCACCACTTCGGCGGTGTCAGCAGTCAGGCCCACTTTGCAGTCAAAGTCCCAAAAGTCCACACCCTTGGGCACGTCACGGTTGCGCTCGCGTTTGAAGTATTTGCGGATGTCGTGTTTGACGGCTTCGAGCACGCGGTCAGGGTGCTTGCCTTCGGCGTGCAGGGGGAAATTCTTTTTCATGTGGGAAGTCCAGGGGAGTAGGCAAGCGCCCGGTCGGACGTGAATGCAGGGGCGAATTATCGCTGGTTTGCGGTGCTGAGCGATCAGCGTCAGTCTTGAAACCGGAACTTCAGTTGAAAGCTCACGGCCCCATAGAGCCGGTCTTTCAATGGAGGCACCAAGGCAACATTCAAGCCCCAATGGCCCGATTCAAGCGTGGCCACAGGCAACACAGCTGGAAACCAACCGCCCTTGAAGGCTTTGGGGTAACCGTTGAAGGCGCCAGCCACCACGCCGAGTTTCACACCGGCCAAGGTCCAGGGTTGGTAGTACGCGCCCACGTAGCTGGAGTTGGCGCTGTTGCTGTTGATGAAGCGTCCAGCTGTGGCGCTCCAAGTGTCGTCAAGGGGGTATTCAAGGCCCAGTCCCGGGTTGGCATTGCGCAGGCCTTGGTCGGTGTCAAAGTGCGCTGAATAAAACCCTGCATTGATCCACAGGCGCTGGGTGTCGAATTCGGCATGGGCGGGCGAAATCAGACCGGCTATACCGACAACACATGCCCAAGCCGACTGTTTCATGGCCCGCCTCAGAGTGTCTTGAACACGTCGCCAGCCACGCGCACGGTTTCGGCGATGTCGGCCTCGGTGTGGGCCGCGCTCACAAAGCCAGCTTCGTACAAAGCGGGCGCGATGTAGACCCCGCCGTCGAGCAGACCATGGAAGAGCCGGTTGAACTTGGGACTGTCGCTGGTCATGACCTTGGCGTAGTTTTGGGGCAGCTCGGGCAGCAAGAAAAAGCCAAACATGCCCCCTTGGCAATCGCCCACAAAGGGGACGCCGGCCGCTGCGGCTGCCCCGGTGAGGCCGTCGACCAAGCTTTGGGTGCGTGCGCTCAAGGCATCCCAGAAACCAGGTTTGGCGATCTCGCGCAAGGTCGTCAGACCGCAAGCGGTGGCCACGGGGTTGCCACTCAGGGTGCCGGCTTGGTAGACCGGGCCGGTAGGGGCCAACTGGCGCATGATTTCGCGCGGCCCGCCAAAAGCCGCCAGCGGCATGCCGCCGCCAATCACTTTGCCCAACACCGTCATGTCGGGCTTGAAGCCAGGAATGGCTTTCGCGTAAACGCTTTGCGCGCTGCCCAAGGCCACGCGGAAACCGGACATCACCTCGTCAAACACCAGCAGCGCGCCATATTCGGTGCACAGCTCCCGGCAGCGCTTCATGAAGGGCACGCTGGCGCGCACAAAGTTCATGTTGCCCGCGATCGGCTCGATCATCACGCAGGCCAATTCTTGGCCGTGCAGCGCAAAAGCCTCTTCGAGTTGTGCGATGTTGTTGTATTCGAGCACCAGGGTGTCGCGCACCACTTCCGGTGGGACACCCGCACTGGTCGGGTTGCCAAAGGTGGCCAAGCCCGAACCGGCTTTGACCAGCAGGGCATCGGCATGACCGTGGTAGCAACCTTCAAATTTGATGAACTTGCTGCGGCCGGTGGCGCCACGCGCCAGGCGCAGTGCGCTCATGCCCGCTTCGGTGCCCGAGCTGACCAGGCGCACCATTTCCATGGAGGGGACGTGTTTCAAGATTTCTTCGGCCAACTCGATTTCACGCTCGGTGGGGGCGCCGAATGAGAACCCATCCAGGGCCGCTTTTTGAACCGCTTCGAGGACTGCGGGGTGGCCGTGTCCCAGGATCATGGGGCCCCATGAGCCGATGTAATCGATGTATTTTTGGCCGTTCGCATCCCAAAAGTAAGCGCCCTGAGCGCGCTGCACAAAGCGGGGCGTGCCGCCCACAGCCCGAAAAGCGCGGACAGGCGAATTCACGCCACCAGGAATCACTTGGGCGGCGCGGTCAAAAAGAGCTTGGTTGCGATCGGTCATGGAAGGTGTCTCTGGGTTTAGTGTTTGGTTTCGCTGAAAGGCATTTCAAAATAATCGGGACCTGGCAGATTCTCGGCACCCTCTTCGGCGCCGGTGTCTTCGCCTTCGGGCAATGCCCAAAACAGCCGGTCTGGAATGACTTGGCCCATTCCGGGTCGAAAACCTTCGTCCAGACAGCGATCGAGGTAGTGGAGCGCTTCGCTGCTGGCTTCAGGCAAGTCCATGCCCGTGGCCAGCAAGGCGGACAGTGCGGCGGTCAGGGTGTCCCCAGCGCCGGCAAAAACCGCTTCAATGCGTTCGAATTTCTCATGCACCAGCACCGTCTCGGGCGATGCCAGCGCGTTGTCGATGTGTTGATCAGGCAAGGGCAGGCCGGTGACCAAGGTGTAGGGAACTCCCAGCTCGGACGCGGCTTTGGCAATGTCGCGGGGACCGGGGTTGCGCTCGCCAGTCCATTCGGGCAACAACCAGCGGCGCAGCGTGCTGTGGTGACCCACGAGGACACTGGTTTGTGGCAGCAACAATTCACGAAAAGCATCCAGATAGGCGTCGATCTTGTCCTCTTCCCACCAAGACAAGTTGGGCATGTAGGCGACCACCGGGACGCCGTCGTAATCGTCGGCCAGCGCCGCAATGGTGGCCAGGCTTTCGGGTGTGCCGACAAAGCCGACTTTGATGACCTGCACCGGCACATCTTCAGCCACAGCTCGGGCTTGGTCGTGCACGGCTTCTTCGTCGAGGGGGAAAAAATCGGTGATGCCGCTGGTATCACGGACATAACTGCCCGTACAGACGGGCATGCAATGCGCCCCCACAGAGGCCATGGCGGTGGCGTCACAGCTCAGACCACCCGCGCCACTGGGGTCATTGGCGTTGAAAGACAACACACAGGCCAGGCCTTCGGACCCCTCGGCATCAACTTCATCGGTATCGGGCGCAGTGTCGGAGTGTTGGGCGGTCATGGCAGGCAGGTTGAAGAGGGGTTTCAGTCGGTCTTCAGCTGGGCGTTCGGTGGTGCCCGATACAATCAAATCATTCTATTCGACTCTCTGATTGCGAAACTGTGATGGAACACAAAACCTGGATGTGCTTGATTTGCGGCTGGATCTACGATGAAGCCGAGGGCGACCCTGAGCACGGCATTGCCCCCGGCACCAAGTGGGAGGACGTGCCCATGAACTGGACTTGCCCCGAGTGCGCAGCGCGCAAAGAAGATTTTGAGATGGTGGCGATCTGATCAGTCTGTGTTCTTTTTGACCACGGCGTAGCGGGCCAGCGTTTTTTCGCGGGCCTGCGCGTGATCAACCACTGGCGCCGGGTAGGTTTTTCCAATGACCACCCCTGCGGCTGTCAATGCCAAGGGCTTGGCCAGCCATGGAGCGTGCAGGTCTGGGGTGGGCAAGGCGGCCAATTCGGGCAGGTAACGCCGGATGAACTTGCCTTCGGGGTCAAATTTTTCGCTTTGGCTGATCGGGTTGAAGATCCGAAAATAGGGCTGTGCATCGCATCCGCTGGAGCTGGCCCACTGCCAGCCCCCATTGTTGGCCGACAAATCGAAGTCGTTCAGGTGCGTGGCAAAGTACTTTTCACCCCAGCGCCAGTCGATCCCTAAATCCTTGACCAAAAAGCTCGCCACCACCATGCGCAGCCGGTTGTGCATGTAGCCTGTTTGGTTGAGCTGGCGCATCGCCGCATCCACCAGGGGGTAGCCGGTGCGCGCGTCGCACCAGGCATCAAACAATTTGTGCGCGTGCGGGCCGCGTTCCCATTGGATGGCGTCGTAATCGGGTTTGAAGCTTTTGCCTTGTCCGACGTGCGCAAAGTTGTGCAACACCTGCACATAAAAATCACGCCAGATCAGCTCTGACAGCCACACACTGGCCCCCAAGCTGCCTGCCAGCATGCGAGGGTGCGCCTCGCGGGCCAATTGGCGAATCGACACGGTGCCAAAGCGCAAATGCACACTCAAATAGCTCGGCCCCTTGACGGCAGGAAAGTTGCGGGTGTCTTCGTAGTGGTCAATGCGTGTCAAAAAGTCTTGCAGCAAAGCTTGTGCGCCTGACTCGCCCGTGGGGATTTTCAGCGCCTTCAGGTTGGTGGGCTCAAACCCCAACGCTGCCAAATCGATCATGGGCTGAGCCAAGTCATCCGGTCGGGGGGCCAGGCGTTGCGCGAATGGGGACACCTCGAAAGGTTCTAAGTCACTGGGCGTGATTTTTTTCAGCCAGGCGTTTTTGTAGGGCGTGAACACGCTGAAGGGCTTGGCCATCTGGGTCAGCACTTCGTTGCGTTCAAAGATCACATGGTCTTTGAAGGTGTGCAGCACGATCCCGTGGTCGGCCAGGTGACCGCGCACTTGAATATCACGCGCCAGTGCATGGGGTTCGTCATCGTGGTTGGCAAACACAGCCTGCGCTTGAAGGTGGTGTGCCAATTTGACGATTTTGTCCTTGGCCACGCCGTGGCGCACAATCAGACCGGCTTGTGGGTGTCCTGCCAGCTCGCGCAATCGTTGGTCCAGCTCGAGCAGCGATTCCCGAATGAACTCGACCCGGCGATCGGCCCGTGGCAACGCGTCCAGGATTTCGGTGTCAAAAACAAATGCCACATGCACCCGCTGACAGTGTTGCAGGGCATGAAACAGGGCTGCATGGTCGCTTGCTCGCAAATCGCGTCGCAGCCAAACCAGGCCACAAGAAAAAGAGGGTGCCATGGCAGCGGGGGTTCCGTGGGTATCGTTGACCCGTCTGGGTGGTGGGGATCTGGCGCCGGGTGATGGCCTCAAGCCAGACCGTTAAAATCGGCGCATGACAGATTGTGCCTCCATCGACCTCAAGCATCATTTTCTGATCGCCATGCCCGGGTTGGAAGATGAGCCATTCGCCCGCAGTGTCATTTACATGTGTGAACACAGTGAACGTGGCGCCATGGGTTTGATCATCAACAAACCCGCGGACATCAGCATGCGGCTTTTGTTTGACAAAGTGGATTTGCCCTTGCGCCGGGAAGACCTGGTGCACAACCCTGTGGCGCATGGCGGTCCTTTGCAGACTGAGCGCGGGTTTGTTCTGCACGATCCGATCTGCATGGACAAGCCCCCGTTAGCCGGTGGCTCGGTTTATGCCTCCACCCTCGTTGTGCCCGGAGGGTTGGAGATGACCACTTCACGCGATGTGTTGGAAGCGCTGTCTTCAGGTGTTGGGCCACGTCGGGTCCTGATCACTTTGGGATACGCTTCATGGGGAGAGGGTCAGCTCGAATCCGAGCTCGGAGAGAACTCTTGGCTCACCGTACCCGCTTGTGCCGATGTGGTTTTTGAAGTTCCCATGGCGCAGCGCTACGAGCGTGCACTTGATTTGCTGGGTCTCAAAAGCTGGATGCTTTCACCCGATGCGGGGCACGCATGAGCGCTGCTGCAGACCACCTTGTCCCCGCGCATCAGCAAACCTTTTTGGCGTTTGACTACGGTCTCAAGCGCACCGGCGTGGCGGTAGGCAACCGATGGATGAAAAGCGCCACACCGCAGGGCACGATTGCAGCCGAAGGCGACGCGCGGTTTGAGCACATCGCCAAACGCATCAAGGAGTGGCAACCCGACGCCCTGGTGATAGGCGTGCCCACGCACCCGGATGGTGGTGAGCACGAAAACACCTTGCGCGCCCGCAAATTTGGTCGCCAACTGCGTGGCCGTTTTGGGCTTTCGGTCTACGAGGTGGATGAGCGTTACACCACCACCGAAGCCCATGCGCAAGGCGCCAAAGACGCCGATGCAGCCGCAGCCGCGATCATCTTGGAACAGTTTTTAAGGAATATCCCATGAGCGCTTTGGCCCTCAACGCGGAAGCGTTGTACCTGGAGTTGCTGCGCGGCGTGCGCAGCTTGTGCAAGGCTCAGACTCGGCTGGTCGGCATCACCTCAGGCGGGGCCTGGCTGGCCGAGCGTTTACAACGTGATTTGGGTCTCAGCGGTGAAGCCGGGCGAGTCTCGTCGGTCATGCACCGCGACGATTTTGCCCAGCGTGGCCTCTCCGCTGGGGGGCAGACGCATTTGCCTTTTGAAGTGGATGGGGCAGACATTTTGGTGTTGGACGACGTGCTCTATACCGGCCGCACCATCCGTGCTGTGCTCAACGAACTCTTCGACTACGGCCGGCCCGCCTGCGTTCAACTGGCCGTGTTGGTGGACCGCGGTGGTCGCCAATTGCCAGTCCAAGCCGACTACGCTGCTGCCCGAGTGAGTCTGCCCGAGTCGCAATCTCTGGCGCTGGCCCGCGACTCAGAGGGCCGTTTCAGTTTTGAAGTGGAGATCAAAGCCCCGCTTTCTTGAAAGCGCAGCCACAAGCCACGAGGCCAGAACCATATGCTTTACAAACGCAACAACCCCCAACTCAACAAGAACGGCGAGCTGATTCATCTGCTCTCCACCGAAGGCCTGTCCAAGGACATCCTGACCCACATCCTGGACACCGCGCAGGGCTTTGTCAGCGTCAACGACCGCGAGGTCAAGAAGGTGCCCCTTCTGCGTGGCAAGAGCGTGTTCAACCTGTTTTTTGAAAACAGCACGCGCACCCGAACCACCTTTGACATCGCGGCCACCCGCTTGTCGGCCGATGTCTACACGCTCGACATTGCGCGCTCGTCAGCCAGCAAGGGCGAGTCCTTGCTCGACACCATCGCCAACCTGAGCGCCATGGCCGCCGACATTTTTGTGGTGCGCCACAGCGAGTCGGGCGCGCCCTATCTGATCGCTCAGCACGTGGCGCCCCATGTGCACGTGGTCAATGCCGGTGATGGGCGTCACGCCCACCCCACCCAAGCGTTGTTGGACATGTACACCATCCGGCATTACAAAAAAGATTTTTCCAACCTCACCGTGGCCATCGTGGGCGACGTGCTGCACTCGCGTGTGGCGCGCTCGGACATCCATGCGCTCACCACCTTGGGCTGCGCCGAAGTGCGTGTGGTCGGTCCCAAAACGCTGGTGCCTGCCGACATGGCCCAGATGGGGGTGCGCGTGTTCAATAACCTGGAAGAAGGCATCAAGGGTTGTGACGTGGTCATCATGCTGCGTCTGCAAAATGAGCGCATGAGCGGGGCCTTGCTGCCCTCAAGCCAAGAGTACTTCGAGAGTTTTGGTCTCACCCCCGAGAAACTGCAATTGGCCCAACCCGACGCCATCGTCATGCACCCTGGCCCCATCAACCGCGGCGTTGAAATTGACTCTGCCGTGGTCGATGGCCAACAAAGCGTGATCCTGCCGCAAGTGACCTTCGGCATCGCGGTGCGCATGGCGGTGATGAGCATCGTGGCTGGCAATGAGGCCTGAGTGGAATAAGAACATGAACATCTTGATTCAAAACGGCCGTGTCATCGATCCCGCCAGTGGTCTCGACCAAATTGCCGATGTGGCGATCGCTGGGGGGCTCATTGTGGCTGTCGGGCCAGCACCTGCCGACTTCACATCCCATCGCGTGATCGACGCCCAGGGTTGCATCGTGGCCCCTGGCTTGGTGGATCTGGCGGCGCGTCTGCGTGAGCCCGGCCAAGAGCATGCCAGCATGCTCGAGAGCGAAATGGCCGCAGCCGTCGCTGGTGGCGTGACCAGTCTGGTGTGTCCCCCCGATACCGAGCCAGTGCTGGACGAGCCTGGTCTGGTCGAAATGTTGCGCTACCGGGCTGAAAAACTGCACCAAGCCCGTGTGCTGCCGCTGGGCGCGCTCACGGTGGGTCTCAAGGGCGATGTGCTGACCGAAATGGGCCAGCTCACCGCAGCCGGTTGCGTGGGCTTTAGCCAAGCCGAGGTGCCTATTCCCAGCACCCAGGTGTTGCAGCGCGCGTTGCAATATGCCAGCACTTTTGGATACGCCGTATGGTTGCGGCCGCAGGAGTTGCATTTGGGTAAAGGGGTGGCCGCCAGTGGCCCACTGGCCACGCGCATGGGGTTATCAGGGGTGTCGGTGGCCGCCGAGACCATCGCTTTGCACACCATTTTTGAACTGGTGCGCAGCACCCGGGCCCGCGTGCACCTGTGCCGCATCAGCAGCGCTCAAGGCGTAGAGCTGGTTCGCCAAGCCAAGGCAGAGGGCTTGCCCGTCACTGCCGACGTGAGCATCAATTCGTTGCACTTGACTGATACCGACATGGGCTACTTTGACAGCCGTGCCCGCCTGACGCCTGTGTTGCGCCAACAGCGCGACCGCGACGCGTTGCGTGCCGGTCTGGCCGATGGCACGCTCGACGCGCTGGTATCCGACCATACGCCAGTGGACGCCGATGCGAAAGCATTGCCTTTTGCCGAAGCCGAAGCTGGCGCCACGGGCCTGGAGTTGCTTTGGAGCCTGGCGCTCAAGTGGGGCCAAGACGCTGGCCTGCCCATCTCGCAAGTGCTCGCGCGCATCACGAGCGACCCAGCCCGCGTCTTGGGTGCGGCCTTGGGCCCATCCCACAGCTGGATGGGCCATTTGGTGGTGGGTGGCGCAGCCGATGTTTGCATCTTGTCGACCATGGACCATTGGCCTGTGACGGCAGCGACCTTGCGCAGCCAGGGCAAGAGCACACCATTTTCTGGCTATGAGCTGCCAGGTCGGGTGTTGGCTACGTTGGTGGGCGGTCGTGTGGCGTTCGAAGTTGGAGGTGTTTGAATCCATGGCATCGCGTGAATCGGGCCCGACATGCCAAGACTGAGGGACATGCAGAGCAGTTTGCGTGCCATTTGGAAATTTGGGCGCGGTCTTTGGCACGTCTTGGGGGGCATGTGGACGATTTATGTCCGTTTCCCTCAGCTCAGCACCGAGCAGCGAGAGATGCATGTGCAAGCTTGGGCCTTGCAATTTTTGGCGCTTTGGCAAATCCATTTGAAGGTGGTGGGCCAGCCCGTGCGCAGCGGCCCGGCACTGTTGGTGTCCAACCACATTTCTTGGTTGGACATCATGGTCATCCATGCAGCGCGGCATTGCCGCTTTGTGTCCAAGTCCGATATTCGGGACTGGCCGCTCGTTGGCATGTTGGCCACCGGGGCCGGAACGCTTTACATTGAACGCACCAATCGAAAGGACGCACTGCGCATGGTCAAAGTCATGGCCAATGCCATGCAAGAGGGCGATGTGGTGGCCATTTTTCCTGAAGGAACCACCAGTGATGGTCTGGACTTGCTGCCCTTTCATGCCAATTTGATCCAGTCAGCGATTCAGGCTCAAGCGCCAGTTCAACCCATGGCGCTTCAATTTGTTGACACCAACACCGGTGCCATCACCTTGGCACCGTGTTACATCGGCGAGGACACCTTGCTTGGCTCCATGTGGCGCACGCTCAAAGCGCCTGGCATCACGGCCGTGGTTCATTTTGGGGCGTTGCAGCAGGCCGATGGCCGTGATCGCCGAACATGGGCCCATGATTTGCGCGAAGACGTGATTCGCTTGCGCGACGCGTGCAATGCCCATGGGTCCAATGAGCGCAGCACCTAACAAATTCTGCGTGCAATCTTGTAGATGGGCGAGGTTGAATCAATGTTCAACCACTCGTGCAACATGCCTTGGCGGTAGACCGTTTGTCCTGTCATCATGGGTCCGGCGAAATACGTCATGTGCAGAACACGGGCCATTTTTTTCTTGCAATTGATTTGAACCTGAGTCTGTATGGAGAGGTATGACTTGCCATCTCCCGTGAGTTGTTGTTTTTTGTAATCCAGTGCGCCCCAGACCTTTTTGTACCCATCTTCTTCGGTGATGGATTGGGGATCGATGAAAAACACACCCTGGTCATTGAGCGCGATACGCTCCCACTTGGGGCCGGCATTCACGCCGAAGCCCACACAACAAAACAAGATCAAAAAAGCCAGTTCAAGGGGCTTGAAGCGTTTCATGGCATGCCAGGAACAAGGGACTGAGGCCAGATGCACACGTGGGGTTAGGCCCATGGCCCATCAGGTTCTGCGGTTGAGCAGTTGTGAGGCCAATACCACCATGCCTTGGCGGTAGGCATTGTCTGGCAGCAACAGGGCCGCATCCACCGCCCGTTGCGCCTCCGCCGCCGCAGCGTCCCGTGTGGCCTCTAAGGCCCCTGTCTCCCGGACAATGGTCACAATGTCCATCAAACGGTCCACACTGCCGGTTTCGATGGCCTCGCGCACAGTTTGCCTTTGGGCCTCATCGCCACGTTGCATGGCCAAAATCAAAGGCAGGGTGGCTTTGCCCTCGCGCAGGTCGTCACCCAGGTTTTTGCCCATTTCAGCGGCATTGCCATCGTAGTCCAGCACATCGTCGATGACCTGAAAAGCCGTGCCGAGGGCTTGGCCATAGTCCGCGCAAGCGGCCTCGATGTCCGCAGTGCTGCGGGCCAAAATGGCACCAAGACGTGCGCTGGCTTCAAACAATTTGGCGGTTTTGGAGCGAATGACACGCAAATAACCCTCTTCGTCGAGTGAGGCATCGTGCATGTTCATCAACTGGAGCACTTCACCCTCGGCAATCACATTGGTGGCGTCGGCCAGTGTTTGCATGACGGGCATGCTTTGCGCATCCACCATCATCTGAAAGGCGCGTGAATACAAAAAATCACCCACCAGCACGCTGGCCGGATTGCCGAAGTTCTCATTGGCTGTGGGCCTGCCGCGGCGCAAGGTGGATTCATCCACCACATCGTCGTGCAGCAAAGTGGCCGTGTGAATGAATTCGACAACCGCCGCCAGATTGTGGCGCTGCGCTCCAGCAAAGCCCAAAGCACCACAAGTCAGCAGCAAAAGCACGGGGCGAAGTCGTTTCCCACCGGCTGAAATGATGTACCGGGCCACATCACCCACCAGAGGCACGCCAGAGTGGAGCCGTTGGGCGATCACTCGGTCGACTTCGGCCATGTCGGGGGCCACCAATTCGAAAACGGCGGCGGTGCTGTGTTCAGAAGCAGACAAGTGCAATATCCGGCAGGTGACCCGGCGGAGCCGAGTCTGGAGGGGGCGTGGGTCAATGACCTTGAGATCTGACCCATTATAGAGATGGTGTTGGGCGCTGGGGTTAAAGGCGTTCCTTTGTGCGCCAGAATTTGCTGTATCAATTCGACCATGCTAGAATCTCGGGTTCCTTGGGGATTAGCCCTTGGAAACTTCCATTCAAAGAGGTCATTTATGTACGCGGTCATAAAAACCGGTGGCAAACAGTATCGTGTTGTCGCTGGCGAAAAAATTAAAGTAGAACAGATTGCTGCGGACGTTGGCCAGGAAATCGTGATTGATCAAGTTTTGGCCGTCGGTACCGGCGCTGAACTCAAGATCGGCACGCCCCTGGTGTCCGGCGCCACAGTCAAAGCCACAGTTTTGGCGCATGGCAAGCACGACAAAGTGCACATCTTCAAGATGCGCCGTCGCAAGCACTATCAGAAACGTCAGGGTCACCGCCAGCAGTTCACCGAATTGCAAATCGGCGCGATCTCTGCCTGAGGAGAATAGGTCATGGCACAGAAAAAAGGCGGCGGCTCTACGCGCAACGGTCGTGATTCCAAGCCAAAGATGCTGGGTGTCAAGGCTTTCGGTGGTGAACTGATCAGCGCTGGCTCGATCATTGTTCGTCAACGTGGCACCAAATTCCATGCAGGCAGCAATGTCGGCATCGGCAAAGACCACACTTTGTTTGCATTGGTTGACGGCCATGTGTCGTTTTCGACCAAGGGTGAACTGAGCAAGCACATGGTCAACGTGACACCGGCTGTTTAAGCCCGTCGCGCCCATGGCGAAGAGGAGCCCCGCAAGACGGGGCTCTTTGCTTTTCTGGCCCTGTTGTGCAGTGACGTGGGGCCCCAAGCTACACTGGAAATCTCATGAAGTTCGTTGACGAAGCCTATATTGACATCTCCGCGGGTGACGGCGGGAACGGCTGCGTCTCGTTCCGCCACGAAAAGTACAAAGAATTCGGGGGCCCCAATGGGGGCGATGGTGGTCGTGGCGGGCATGTGTTTGCCTATGCAGACATCAATCTGAACACCTTGGTTGACTACCGTTATTCAAGACGCCATGAGGCCAAGCGCGGTCAGCACGGCATGGGCTCGGACATGTTCGGTGCTGCAGGGGATGACGTGACCCTCAAAATGCCGGTGGGCACCATCATCAGCGATGCCGAAACGGGCGAAGTGCTTTATGAGTTGCTGGTGCCCGGTGAGACCATCATGATCGCCAAGGGCGGTGATGGCGGATTCGGCAACATGCGCTTCAAAAGTGCGATCAACCGGGCCCCGCGTCAGAAAACGCCGGGCTGGCTGGGTGAGAAAAAAGAGCTCAAGTTGGAGTTGAAGGTGTTGGCCGACGTGGGCTTGCTGGGCATGCCCAATGCCGGCAAATCCACCTTCATCGCGGCGGTTTCGAATGCCCGCCCCAAAATTGCCGATTACCCCTTCACCACATTGCACCCCAATCTGGGTGTGGTGCGTGTGGGCCCTGAGCAAAGCTTTGTCGTGGCCGATGTGCCTGGACTTATTGAAGGTGCCTCTGAAGGCGCAGGCCTGGGCCATTTGTTTTTGCGCCACTTGCAGCGCACCCGTTTGCTGCTGCATGTGGTCGACTTTGCGCCATTTGACGAGAACGTTGACCCGGTGCAGCAAGCCAAAGCCATTGTGGCTGAGTTGAAGAAATACGATCCGGGTTTGTACAACAAGCCGCGTTGGCTGGTGCTCAACAAGCTGGACATGGTGCCCGCCGACGAGCGCGAAGCCCGCGTCAAGGATTTCATCAAACGCATGCGCTACAAAGGGCCGGTCTTCCAAATTTCGGCCCTGACGCGTGAAGGCTGTGAGCCCTTGATCAAAGAGATCTACAAGCACATCCGTGCCCAACAGATCATTGAACAAGGCGTGGTGGACATTGACCCCCGCTTCCAGGAGCAGGACAAGCCGCAAGAACCCGATGCAGATGATCCACGCTTCAAGCCGATGTCTTCGGAGTGAGACTGAAGCCGATGTGAGGCGCGACCCTGTCGCCCGCTGTTTCAACGTACACGCCAACCTTTGATGACCACTTCACCCCTATCCACCCTGTTGCGTGATGCTCGCCGCATCGTTGTCAAAGTTGGCTCCAGCTTGGTGACCAATGAGGGCCGAGGCCTGGATGAACAGGCGATTGGAGAATGGTGCCGTCAGATGGCACTGCTCAGCGCACAAGGCAAAGAGGTGGTGATGGTGTCCAGTGGGGCGATTGCCGAAGGCATGAAGCGATTGGGCTGGACCACGCGGCCGAGTGAAGTGCCCGCCTTGCAAGCAGCGGCAGCGGTGGGCCAGATGGGTTTGGCTCAAATGTACGAAACCAAGTTGCGCGAAAACGGCATGGGCAGTGCCCAGGTCTTGCTCACGCATGCAGACTTGGCAGATCGAGAGCGTTACCTGAATGCCCGCTCGACCTTGCTGACCTTGCTGCAACACCGTGTGCTGCCCGTCATCAATGAAAACGACACGGTGGTCAATGACGAAATCAAGTTTGGTGACAATGACACTTTGGGTGCGCTGGTCGCCAATCTGATCGAAGCGGATCTGTTGGTCATTTTGACCGACCAAAAGGGTTTGTACACGGCTGACCCGCGCAAAGACCCCAGTGCCACCTTTGTGCACGAAGCCCGTGCGGGTGATGCGGCACTTGAAACCATGGCCGGTGGTGCCGGCTCCAGCCTTGGCAAGGGCGGCATGATCACCAAAATTTTGGCTGCCAAGCGGGCGGCGGGCTCTGGGGCCTCCACGGTGATCGCTTGGGGGCGCGAGCCCAATGCTTTGCTGCGACTGGCCGAAGGTGACAACATGGGCACGTTGTTGGTGGCCCAGACGGCCAAGCAACAGGCGCGCAAACAGTGGATGGCTGACCATTTGCAATTGCGTGGCTCTGTCACGGTCGATCAGGGGGCGGCGCACAAAGTGCTGACCGAAGGCAAAAGTCTGCTGCCCATTGGCATGACGGGTGTTGCGGGTGATTTTTCACGTGGCGATGTGATCGCCATCAAAGACGAACAGGGTTCTGAAATCGCTCGTGGCTTGGCCAACTACGCCAGTGCAGAAGCCCGACTGCTTTGTCGCAAGCCTTCTCACGACCACGAGGCTTTGCTGGGCTACACCGCCGAACCTGAAATGGTGCACCGGGACAACCTGATCCTCAGTCGTTGAGTCAATCAAGCCCGCTTATGCGGGCTTGTTGTTTTAGCCTTGCGGATTGGGGTCGAAACTGGCACCGGGCGGCAGCTCCATGTGCATTGGCGGCTGCATGTCCATGGCACCGTTTTCCTGTTCCACGCCCTCTCGAAGGCCACGGTTGGTGCCGCGTAAATAGCGGTTTTGCCGGTCTTGACGCGGTAAAAAGCGAGCCAATTCGGTCAGGGCCATTTCATAGACGCCGCGCTTGAACTCCACCACCACATCGAGCGGCACCCAATAATCATTCCAACGCCAAGCGTCAAATTCTGGGTGGTCTGTCGCGCGCAGGTTCAAATGATGGTCGTGCGTGACCATTTGCAGCAAGTACCAGATTTGTTTCTGGCCCTTGTAAAAGCCGCGAGCATCTCTGCGGATGAAGCGGTCTGGCACCTCATAGCGCAACCAGTCACGGGTTCGGGCCACGATGCGCACATGCTCTGGATGGAGCCCCACTTCTTCGTGCAGTTCTCGGAACATGGCCTGTTCGGGACTCTCACCCCGGTCAATGCCACCCTGCGGAAACTGCCAGCTGTGGGTGCGGATGCGTTTGCCCCAGAAAACCTGGTTTTTCTGGTTGAGCAGAATGATGCCGACGTTCGGCCTAAAGCCTTCACGGTCAAGCATAATCAACCTCAAATTTTTAAATTGTGTCCATTATGCACGGCGCATCACCGCTGGCACTTGGATGTTTCCCTGATGCCCTTGCCTGAGTTAGTTTGACGCGATGAAAGCCTCCCAGTTCCTCATTTCCACCCTCAAAGAAGCCCCTGCCGATGCCGAAGTGGTCAGCCACAAGCTGATGACCCGCGCCGGCATGATCAAAAAGCTGGGCGCAGGCATCTACAACTACATGCCCATGGGGCTGCGCGTGATCCGCAAGGTCGAGGCCATCGTGCGCGAAGAAATGGACCGAGCAGGCGCCATTGAGATGACCATGCCCGTGGTGCAGCCCGCCGAACTTTGGCAGGAGACGGGGCGCTTTGACAAGATGGGGCCTGAACTCTTGCGCATCAAAGATCGGCATGGCAGAGATTTTGTGATCCAGCCGACCAGCGAAGAGGTGGTGACCGATGTGGTGCGCCAAGAAGTGCGCAGCTACAAACAGCTGCCCAAAAACTTTTACCAGATCCAGACCAAGTTCCGCGATGAGCGCCGCCCCCGTTTTGGCCTGATGCGTGGGCGCGAATTCACCATGAAGGACGCTTACAGCTTTGACCGCGACGTGGTCAGCGCCAAAGCCAGCTACCAAGTGATGGCTGCCGCATACCGCCGCATTTTTGACCGTTTTGGCCTGACTTACCGCGCTGTGGCTGCCGACAGCGGTGCCATCGGGGGTGATTTGAGCGAAGAGTTCCAAGTGATCGCTGCCACCGGCGAAGACGCCATCGTGTACTGCCCCAGCAGCAATTACGCCGCCAACATGGAAAAGGCCGAGGCGCTGGCCACCAGCCAGGCCCGTGGAGCGGCCACGCAAGTCTTGAGCAAAACGGCGACGCCCGGCAAGAGCACCTGCGAGGACGTCGCTGCCTTGCTGAATGTGCCCCTGTCCACCACAGTCAAGTCGCTGGTGCTGGCCACCGACACCCTGAACGAGCAGGGCGAGATTGTGCAGTCACACGTGTGGCTTTTGCTGCTGCGCGGCGACCACGACATGAACGAAGTCAAGGTTGGCAAGCTGCCCGGCATGGAAGGCGGCTTCCGTTTCGCCACCGTGGCAGAAATCGAAGACCACTTCGGTTGCAAGCCGGGCTACCTCGGTCCCCTGAATCTGAAGAAACCCGTGCATTTGGTGGCCGATCGCGACGTGGCCGTGATGGCCGATTGGATCTGTGGTGCCAATGAGCCAGACGTCCACATCACAGGGGTCAACTGGGGCCGTGACCTGCCCGAGCCCGCTTTGGTGGCTGATATTCGCAATGTGGTCGCGGGTGACAAGTCGCCCGATGGCCAAGGCGAGTTGGCGATTGAGCGCGGCATCGAAGTGGGCCACGTTTTCTATTTGGGCACCAAGTACTCCAAGGCCATGAACGCCACTTTCCTGGACGAAACCGGCAAGCCGCAGTTTCTGGAAATGGGCTGCTACGGCATTGGCATCACGCGCTTGCCAGCGGCAGCGATCGAGCAAAACCACGACGAGCGCGGCATCATCTGGCCCGATGCCATTGCCCCTTTCACCGCCGTTGTCTGCCCCATTGGGATGGACCGCAGTGAAGCGGTCAAGGCCGAGGCCGAACGCATCTACGCCGCCTTGCTGGCCGAAGGGGTGGATGTGATCTTGGACGACCGGGGCGAGCGCCCAGGGGCCATGTTTGCCGACTGGGAACTGATCGGTGTGCCGCACCGGATCACCATCGGGGACAAGGGCCTGAAAGACGGTCAGGTGGAATACCAGCACCGACGCGATGCGCAAGCGACCAAAGTGTCTGTGGCCGACATCCTGGCGCACGTCCAAAGCCGCATGGCGGCCTGATCTGCTTCAGTCTTTGGTGGCGTGCCGTTGCACGCAAGCGATGTAAGCCTCGCCATCGGGCATGCGACCCGAGCGCTGGCTTTCGTGCACCATGCGCCCCAAGCATTCCATGGCTTGGTGGTGCGCGTCGTGCAGTGAATTGAGTCGGTGGGTGAGCAACTCCACCGCTTGCCGAATGCCCCGGGGTTGGTCAATGCTGCACTGTTCGCTGATGGACAGGTGCATGGACAGGTGCAAAAACGGGTTCTCGCGGTTCGGGTCGGCTTGGTGCATGCTGGTCAGTGCCGCATCCACATTGGCCAGTTCGGCGTGGTATTCCGGGTGCTCGTCGATCCACTGACTCACCAGCATTTCCATGGGTTCAAGGGTCGCCGTTGTGCGGGCTTTGGCGTAAACGCCGCAAAAAAAGCGCCGGACATCGGCTTGTGAGGGTTGGATCAGCATGGGTGAGATTGTCCTTGATGTCGGACTTCTTGCCTTGGGGAGGGGTGAGATGGGGTCAGGGGCCGGGGTTCAGAGGCGCTTCGCTTTGCCGCATCACCCCGGCCCCTGACCCCATCTCACCTGCGTGGGCGCTGCCAATCGCAAACCATCAACCGAGCAAGGGGCATGTGGGGCGCTGTTCGAGCGATGTGGCAAAGCGAAGCGCCTCTGAGCGCGGACAGCGCCCCACATGCCCCTTGCGGGCTCACACCCGTAATGAATTCAGTCAAGCCCAAAACAAGCAATAAAATGCATGCAACTTTAATCAGGAGTCAACAAGCATGAACCAAGCCTACATTTGCGACGCGATCCGTACCCCCTTTGGCCGTTACGGCGGTGCTTTGAGCAGCGTGCGCACGGACGACCTGGGCGCTGTGCCCCTGCGCGCCCTGATGGCGCGCAACCCCAATGTGGACTGGGCTGCTGTGACCGATGTGCTGTACGGCTGCGCCAACCAGGCTGGTGAAGACAACCGCAACGTGGCCCACATGGCCAGCTTGCTGGCCGGACTGCCGATCGACGTACCCGGTGCCACCATCAACCGCCTGTGCGGCTCGGGACTGGACGCCATTGGCACCGCAGCACGCGCCATCAAGGCGGGCGAAGCCGGTCTGATGATTGCGGGGGGTGTGGAAAGCATGAGCCGCGCCCCGTTTGTCATGCCCAAGGCCGAAACGGCTTTCAGCCGCAACAACGCGGTCTACGACACCACCATTGGCTGGCGCTTCGTCAACAAACTGATGAAAGCGCAATACGGCGTGGACTCCATGCCCGAGACGGCCGAAAACGTGGCCACCGACTACAAGATCGAGCGCGAAGCGCAAGACTTGATGGCCTACAACAGCCAGCTGCGTGCGGTGGCCGCCATCCAGGCCGGTCACCTGGCCCGTGAAATTGTGGGCGTGAGCATCCCCCAGAAAAAGGGCGATGCGATCGTGGTGGACACCGACGAGCACCCGCGTGAAACCAGCCTTGAAGCACTGGCCAAGCTCAAAGGCGTGGTACGCCCTGACGGCACTGTGACCGCGGGCAACGCTTCTGGGGTCAACGACGGTGCGTGTGCCTTGCTGCTGGCCGACGAAGCCAGCGCGGCCAAAAACGGCTTGACCCCCAAGGCCCGTATCGTGGGCATGGCGACTGCGGGCGTGGCTCCTCGCGTCATGGGCATGGGCCCCGCGCCTGCCACGCTCAAGGTGTTGGCCCAAACTGGCCTGACGATGGACCACATGGACGTGATCGAACTGAACGAAGCCTTTGCTGCGCAAGGTTTGGCCGTGCTGCGCATGTTGGGCCTGAGAGACGACGATGCCCGCGTGAACGCCTGGGGCGGCGCGATTGCCCTGGGTCACCCACTGGGTGCATCCGGTGCCCGTTTGGCCACCACGGCCATCAACCGCTTGCAACAAACCGCTGGACGCTACGCCCTGTGCACCATGTGCATTGGCGTGGGTCAAGGCATCGCACTGGTCATTGAGCGCGTTTGAGGTTCCAAGCCCGGATCAGTTCCGGGAAGACATCTCCGGCCACCAGCCCCTTCGGGGGCTTTTTTTTGCCTGCTCGAGATCTTCGGCAGTGACGTCGATTTCGAGGCGCAAGAGCGCTGCACCCATGGCTTTGCCCAAGTTATCGAGGCGCAAGTTGCGTGCGCCGCCGCCTTGCAAAGCGCCATGCAGCACGAATTTCAGGGCCAGAATGTTGGGCAAAGTCCATGCCTGCACTGGGCCTGGTAGCCAAGGCGCAAAGTGCGCTTGCACTTTGGCCGCTGTGACTTCGCGTTCCAAGAGGCGATAGCCCGCTTCGTTCCAGGCGAACAGGCCAAAGTCCACCCAGTCGGCTTTGTCGCCGCTGCGGGCGTGGGCGATGTGGGCCAAGGGGATTTTCAAAAGGGTTGTGGTCATGCGGCGGGCTCCAACATCTCAACACGGGCCTGAACACGGTGGCGCGGGATCAAGGTGGGCCAAATTCCCAGCAAGGCGCTCGAGGCGTTCAAGCCTTGAAAGCCGCAGGTGTAGGCCGGGCCACTCAAAGCCATCCAGGGGAACAGTCGGCCAAAGCCATCGGCCACCGCTTTGGCGCGGGTGCGCAAGACCATGCGCACCCAGATCTCGGCGCGTTCGTTCAACTCGGCCGCAGGCGGCAAGGGGGCCAGTGGGCCGTGCGCCGAGTTCAGCCCGGGGTATTCCACCAACAGCTCGTCAAACGGGATTTGGCGCGCTTTCAGTTGGCTGCGGATCATGCTTTCTGCCGCCTGCACCTTGTCCCACGCATCGGGCCAGGAAAAGCCCCAGCTGACCTCGGCCTTGAAACCGTCCTCAAAACCGGCCACCACCTTGAGTTGATCGGTGGGCGCACGGCCTTGTGCGCCGGTCAAGCGAACGCGATGCTGACCCTCTTCGTGCAACTGGATCTGACCCATGTCGAGCACCACATCGGGCGAGAAATACGCATGCGGGTTGTGCACCTCGTACAACAATTGCTGGCGCACGGTGTCGAAGTTGACCAAGCCGCCAGTGCCCGGGGCTTTGGTGATGAAGGCTGTGCCGTCCGGCCAGACCTCGGCAATCGGGTAGCCGATGTGCGCCAAGTCAGGGATGTTTTTCCAGCTGCCTTGGCTGCCAAAGTTGCCGCCGCTGCCCTGGCCCGAGCATTCGAGCAGGTGCCCCACCGTCAGGCCCTGTGCCAGTCGGTAGAAGTCTTCGGGGGTAGCCGCATCGGCGAGTTTCCAGCCCAGTGCGTGCACCAGCGGGCCCAGAAACAGCGCGGCATCGGCCACGCGTCCGGTGATCACGATGTCGGCACCAAGGTCCAGCGCCTCCACGATGGGCTGTGCGCCCAAATAGGCGTTGCCAAACACCAGCCGGTCGCGCACGCTGGCCACGTCGGCGCCACTCATCATGTGGTCAAAGCGTTCGCCGGGTGCTTTCAGCTGGGTCAACACATCGTCGCCACTCACCACCGCAATGCGCGGGTGCCAGCCTGCGGCGGCCAAGGCTTTTTGCACCGCTTGCGCTGCGCCCATGGGGTTCAGACCCCCTGCATTGCAAACAAAGCGCACGCCTCGTGGCTGCATCAAAGGCCACAAGCGTAAAAGCATCGGCACCACATCACGGGCATAACCCAAAGAGGGGTCGCGCTGGCGGTCTTTTTGCAGGATGGCCAGCGTCAATTCAGC
The DNA here is from genome assembly GCF_048019295.1 of Limnohabitans sp. DCL3. Lineage (GTDB taxonomy): Bacteria > Pseudomonadota > Gammaproteobacteria > Burkholderiales > Burkholderiaceae_C > Limnohabitans_A. Next base: position 504,881 of record NZ_CP171842.1, read on the forward strand.
CAGGTGGTCACTGGCGATGAATTGCACTTGGCCGCGCTCGATGCTGGCGACCACGGGTTCCCAATTGTCTCCGTAGAACCCGAGACCGGATCCGATGCGCAGGGGGATGGCGTTTGTCATGGCTTGATATTGAGGCCAGGTGGATGGCGCTGGATGGGGGACAACCCCTAGGGAAAGTCTCGTGTAAGACATGCACAATCGCACGGTCGTTCGCAAATGCTTCGTGCCCTGCTGAATCAGGGCTCGGGCAAGTCCGCGAACTCGGCTAGAAAGAACCAAAAGGAGACAGGCGTGCAATTGCTGCAACTGCTGATCAGCGGTGTGGCCCAGGGCTGTATTTACGGACTCATCGCCTTGGGTTTCGTGCTGATTTACAAGGCCACCGAAACGGTGAGCTTTGCCCAGGGCGACTTGATGATGGTGGGGGCCTTTTCGGGCCTGGCTGCCATGACGCTGCTGGGGTTTCCGTTTTGGATTGCGGTGCCCGCAGCCATCGTGGCCATGGGTATTTTTGGCGTTTTGCTGGAACGTTTGGTCATCCGCCCCATCCTCGGGCAACCGGCTTTCTCCATCGTCATGCTGACCATTGGTGTGGGCTATGTGCTGCGTGGCCTGATCACCATGATTCCTGATGTGGGCACCGACACCCACACCATGCCTGTGCCCTATGCAGGAGAAGTGTTGCGTCTGGGGGGTTTGGTGATCGCTGCCGAGCAAATGGTGGTGATTGCTGCGACCGGCATCTTGTGCCTGGGACTGTTTGCCATGTTCAAGTACAGCAAGCTGGGCATCGCCATGCAGGCGGCCTCGCAAAACCAACTGGCTGCTTATTACATGGGCATTCCGGTTAAGCGCATCAACGGTCTGGTCTGGGGTCTGGCGGCCGGTGTGGCGGCAGTGGCCGGTCTGCTTTTGGCGCCCATCACCTTTGTGCACGCCAACATGGGCTTCATTGGCCTCAAAGCCTTCCCCGCTGCGGTGGTGGGCGGCTTTGGCAGCTTGCCCGGTGCCATCGTGGGCGGCTTGGTGATTGGCATCGTCGAGTCGCTCTCGGGCTTTTATCTGCCCGAAGGCTTCAAGGACATCGCGCCCTACATCGTGGTGTTGCTCATGCTGGTGCTCAAGCCCAATGGCTTGTTCGGCGAGCAACTGCGCAAGAAAGTCTGAGGCCCCGGCATGCGTTTCATCTTCAAAACCGAATACAACCAGGACATCGCCCTGGCCAAACACGGCGGCCACGTGTTTTGGTACAGCTTGCTCGCCATCTTTTTGGTGGTGGCTCCTTGGGCCGTGCCCGAATACTGGCTGGCGCAGCTGACCTTTGTGCTGATCTACGCAGTCGTGGGCTTGGGCCTGATGCTGCTGGCGGGCTTCACGGGTCTGTTTTCTTTGGGCCACGCCGCTTTCTTGGGCGTGGGGGCTTACACCCAGGCCGTCATGGTCAATGCCGGGGTACCGTTTCCGCTGGCACTGGCTTGCGCTGGTGTTTTTTCTGCCATCGCAGGGGTGATCGTGGGCTTGCCTGCGCTGCGCGTCAAAGGCATTTACCTGGGCATGGCCACCCTGGCTTTTGGTTTCATCGTGGAAGAGGGCATGGCCCGCTGGGAAAGCGTCACCGGCGGCAACGCGGGCCTGATGGTCACTTACCCCAAGTTGGGCGGCTGGACACTGGACAGTACCGAAGAGTTTTACTTCCTCTGTCTGCTGGTGACGGTGGGCGCCACGCTGGCCATCGTCAACCTGCTGCGCTCCTCCACTGGACGCGCTTTTGTGGCCATTCGCGACTCTGAAATTTCGGCACAAAGCATGGGCATCCACTTGGCGCGTTACAAGACCTTGTCTTTCGCCTTGTCGGCTGCCTTGGCCGGTATTGGCGGCGCTTTGTACGCACACAAGATTCAGTTCCTCTCACCTGAGCAGTTCAGCATCATCCAGTCGATTGACTTGCTCTTGATGGTGGTGATTGGTGGCTTGGGCTCGATCCACGGTGCGTTTTTGGGCGCGATTTTCCTGATCGTCATGCCCCAACTGATTGCGCTGGGCAAGGACTTTTTGCCAGCCGCCATTGGGGGTGCCGCCGGCCTGCAGGGCACGGTCTACGGCATGGTGCTGATCGCTTTTGTGCTGTTTGAGCCCATGGGTCTGTATGGCCGCTGGCTCAAGGTGCGCACCTGGTTCCAGCTGTTCCCGTTTTACCGCCGTGGCCTGTTCAAGCGCCAGAAATCGTTCCAGAAGTCGGACCGCCTGAAATGAACGCAGACATTCTTTTATCCGCGCAAGACCTGAGCGTGCGCTTTGGCGGTGTGCTGGCCGTGAACAAGGTCAGCTTTGACGTCAAGCGTGGCGAGGTCTTCACCCTGATCGGCCCCAACGGCGCGGGCAAGACCACCGTCTTCAACCTGATCAGCCGCATCTACACCCCCACCACGGGCGTGATCGACTACGCCGGGCCACAAGGCATGCTGCGTCTGACCGACCAGCAGCCGCACCAGATTGCAGGCTTGGGCATTGCCCGCACGTTTCAGAACATTGAATTGTTCGAGCACGCCACCGTGTTGCAAAACCTGCTGATTGGCCGCCACACCCACCGCAAGACGGGCGTTTGGAGCGAGATGTTCTTCAGCCGTAAAACCCGCGCGGCCGAGATCGAGGCGCGTGAAAAGGTCGAAGAGGTCATCGATTTTCTGGACCTGCAACACCACCGCGATTCGATGGTGGCTGGTCTGCCTTACGGCGTGCGCAAAGTGGTTGAGCTGGCGCGGGCCTTGTGCACCGAGCCCAAATTGCTGCTGCTCGACGAGCCTTCGTCGGGCCTGAACGTCGAAGAAACCGAAGACATGGCTTTCTGGATTTCGGACATCAAGAACGAGCTGGGCATCACCGTGCTCATGGTCGAGCACGACATGAGCTTGGTCTCCAAAGTGTCGGACCGTGTGCTGGCCATGAGCCAGGGCGAAGAACTCGCCACCGGCACGCCCAGCCAGGTGCAAAGCGACCCGGGCGTGATCGAGGCCTATTTGGGCTCGGTCGACGATGTCTCCAGCCTGCGCCGCGAAAACCACGTGCCCGGAGGTGCCGCATGAGCGCAGTCAACCCCATTCTGAATGCGGCCGCTGAGCCCGTTGCTGACAACGTGATGCTCAAGCTGCTCAACGTCGAGAGCGCCTATGGCCCGATCAAGGCGATCCGTGGCGTGAGTTTGCAGGTGCGCCAAGGCGAGATCGCCACGGTGCTCGGCTCCAACGGCGCGGGCAAGACCACCATCCTCAAAACCATCAGCGGCATCATCGATCCGCGCAAGGGCTCGATCGAATTCAAAGGCCAGAACATCACCGCACAAGACCCGGCGATCATTGTGCAAAGTGGCCTGATGCATGTGCCCGAAGGACGTGAGGTGTTTCCGCTGCTGTCGATTCGCGACAACCTGCTCATGGGCGCCTTCACCCGCAAGGACCGCGATGGCGTGGCCCGCGACATGGAGGCCGTGTTCAATTATTTTCCCATCCTGCGTGAGCGGGCTGCGCAAGACGCGGGCTTGCTCTCGGGTGGGCAGCAGCAGATGCTGGCCATCAGCCGCGCCCTCATGGCCAACCCTGATTTGATCTTGTTGGACGAGCCCAGCCTGGGCCTGTCGCCCAAGCTGACCAAAGAGATTTTTGAAATTGTGGTGCGCATCAACCGCGAACGCGGCACCACCATCTTGCTGGTGGAGCAAAACGCCAACATGGCGCTGAATGCTTCGGACTATGGGTATGTGCTGGAAAACGGCCGCATCGTCATGGAAGACAGCTGTGCCCGTTTGCGTGAAAAGGACGACATCAAGGAGTTCTACTTGGGCATGAAGGAAGAGGGCGTGCGAGCCGACCGCCGCTGGAAAAAGAAGAAAACCTGGAGATAAGACATGAGCCAACTCTGGGACACCTCCGGCATCGCGCCGCAAAAAAATGTTGTCATGGCGGGCGAGACCATCCCCGCCATCTTCTGGAACGCCGTCGCCGCCCGCGGCCCCAATGTCTGGATGCGCCAAAAAGATCTGGGCATCTGGCGCAGCTGGACCTGGAACGAGACCGCACAAGCCGTTCGTGAAATCGGCCACGGATTGATGGCACTGGGTTTTGAGGCGCGTCACACGGCCTCCATCTTGGCCAACACCAACATCGAGTGGGTGTTGTGCGACTTGGCGGTGCTGAGTGCGGGTGGCGTGTCCAACGGCATCTATCCCACCGACGCAGCCGAGCAGGTGCACTACCTCTGTGAAGACTCGGGCACCCGCGTGTTGTTTGTCGAAGACGACGAGCAGCTCGACAAGGCTTTGGCTGTGCGCGACACCTTGCCCTTGTTGCAAAAAATCGTGGTGTTCGACATGGACGGTTTGCGCGACTTCCACGACCCCATGGTGATCAGCCTGAAACAGCTCCAAGCCCTGGGCCGTGAACATGCTGCGCAACACCCCGATCTGTTGATGCAACGCACCGCTGCATGCAAACCGAAAGATTTGGCCATTTTGGTCTATACCTCCGGCACCACCGGCAAACCCAAGGGCGGCATGCACAGCCACCATGGCTTGGTCTATACCGTGCGCGGTTACAACACTCTGATCGCCCGCGATGAACGTGACGAGTGCATGTGTTTTTTACCGCTCTGCCACATTGCCGAGCGCATGGGCGGCGAGTACTTCTCGATGTACACCGGGGCCAAACTGAACTTTGTCGAAAACCCCGAGACAGTTCCCGAAAATGTGCGCGAAATCGCACCCACCGTGTTCACCGCCGTGCCCCGTGTCTGGGAAAAGTTTTATTCGGGTGTGATGATTGCGCTCAAGGAGGCGGGTGGTTTGCAGCAAGCGGTGTATGGCTGGGCGATTGGCGTGGGCCAGCAAGTGGCCGATTTGGTGTTGACGCAGCAGCCGGTGCCTGTCGGCCTCAAGCTGCGCTTTCATGTGGCGCGTCTTTTGGCGCTCAACAACGTGCGCAAGATGATCGGCATTCACCGTGCGCGTTTTCTGGTCACGGGTGCCGCCCCTATTTCTCCCGATCTGGTGCGCTGGTATTTGGCGCTGGGCCTGCCCATGCTCGAAGTCTGGGGCATGACCGAGACATGCGGTGCGGCCACAGGTGTGCCTGCCGACCGCATCAAGCCCGGCTCGATAGGGCCGGCCGCTGAGTACAACGAAATGCGTCTGGACCCGGTGACCGGCGAAATTTTGGTGCGAGGCCCCAATGTGTTCATGGGCTACCTGAACCTGCCCGAAAAAACCGCCGAGACCATCGACGCCGATGGCTGGTTGCACACAGGCGATGTGGGCGTGGTGGATGAGGAAGGGTTTTTCCGCATCACCGATCGCATGAAAGACATCATCATCACAGCTGGGGGCAAGAACATCACCCCGAGCGAGTTGGAAAACGAACTGAAATTCTCGCCCTACATCACCGATGCGGTGGTGATCGGCGACAAGCGACCTTACTTGACTGTGATCATCATGATCGACCAGGAAAACGTGGAGAAATTCGCGCAAGACAACGACGTACCTTTCTCGAACTACGCCAGTCTGACGCACAGCGCCGAGGTACAAGGTTTGATCCAGGCCGAATTGGACCGCGTCAACAAAAAGTTTGCCCGTGTCGAGCAGATCAAGAAATTCTGGCTGCTCGACACGCAGCTGAGCGCCGAAGACGAAGAATTGACCCCGACCATGAAGCTCAAGCGCAAATTGGTTGAGAAAAAATATGCGCCCCAGATCGAGGCGATGTACCGCTGATTGACCTCACCCTTTTCTACAACAGGAGACCTGCAACATGAAACTCAAACTCAGCCTTGTCGCCGCTGCGATGGCCTTGACCGCTGGCGCGGCCATGGCCCAGACACAGGGCGTTTCTAAAACTGAAATCACGCTCGGCTCCATCCAGGATTTGTCCGGTCCGCTGGCCGGCTTTGGCAAGCAAGTGCGCTTGGGCATGATGCTGCGCGTGGACGAAGCCAACGAGCAAGGCGGCATCAACGGCCGCAAGTTCAAGCTGCTGGTCGAGGACTCGGCCTATGACCCCCGCCGCGCCGTGTTGGCCGCGCAAAAGCTGGTCAACCAGGACAAAATTTTTGCCATGATTGGCCACATCGGCACAGCGCAAAACATGGCTGCCATGCCGGTGCAGTTCCAGAAGAACGTGATCAACTTCTTCCCTGTCACGGCTGCGCGTGAAATGTACGAGCCCTTCCACAAGCTCAAGTACTCCTTTGCCGCCACCTACTACGACCAGATGCGCTTGGGTGTGCCAATTTTGGTGAAGGAAAAGAACGCCAAGCAAATTTGCGCCATGCACCAAGACGATGAATTCGGCCTGGAAGTGTTCCGTGGTGCCGAAGCGGGTCTGAAGTCCATGGGCATGCAGTTTGCCGAAGTCACTACCTACAAACGCGGCGCAACCGACTTTGCATCTCAGATGCAAAAACTGGCCTCGTCCAAGTGCGACTTTGTGGTCATGGGCACCATCATTCGTGAAACCATTGGCGGTATTGCCACCGCACGCCGCTTGGGCTTCAACCCCACTTTCCTCGGCTCCAGCGCTGCTTACACCGACTTGATCCACAAGTTGGGCGGCCCTGCCATGAATGGTTTCTACGCCACCATGTCCACCCAACACCCTTATCTGGACGAGGCTGCACAGCCCATCCGCTTCTGGGCCAACAAGTACAAGACCAAGTTCAACGAAGACCCGACCGTGTTCTCGGTCTACGGCTACAACGCCATCGATTCCTTCTTGCGTGCGGTTGAGAAATCAGGCGCCAATGTGACCACCGAGAGCATCATCAAGGCCATGGACACCATGGTCATCCCACCCGATATCTTCGGGACGGGCGAGATGACCTTCAGCCCCACCAAGCGTCTGGGCAGCAACGCTTCGCGCATGTCGCAAATCACCGATGGCCGCTGGAAAGTGACCTCGGCTTACTTCAGCGACAAGAAGTGATGTTTGCAGCCCAGGCTGCAATGAAAAACCGCCAGTGCCTGCAAAGGCCTGGCGTTTTTTTTGAACCTTCAGGTGGGGGTTGATTGGCCGGCGTTGGAGCGATGGCGTCGGATGGCCACGCGCATGCGCCAGCCCAGTTTCACCAACCCATAAGACAATACGCCGCCACCCACACCAAAAATGCCCATGCCCAACAACACCGGAGCCCCGACGTCTTGCAAATTCTGGGTCCAACTCGAATCGGGCAAGGGCTGTTCGAGCAGGCCTTCTCCCAAGAACAGTTGACCGACTGGATAGGCCAACCAGAGCCAAAAGCCGAAAGTCAGTGGGTTGGTCAGCATGGTCATGACCGCTGCTGCTGGAATGTTGCCGCGCCACCAAACACAATGGGCTGCGGCGACAAAAGTCTGACCCAAGGGGATCACGAATGCCCAAAAAGTGCCAATGGCCACGCCCCTTGCCACCGATTCACGTTGCAGTCGCCAAAGATGCGGTTGGATCAGGTGATGCGCGACTGGACGCAACCAAGTGATGTGGGCCAGGGTTTCGCGCGTGGGCAAGGCTTTCTTGAAAGCGGTCCGAAAATTGTGAAAAACAGGCATGAACAATCCAAAGTGTCAGCCCAAGCATGTTGCCCAAGCACAGCTTGAGAAAACAGCAAGAAAATCCAGTCTGATATTCTTATTTTTTAGGAATGAAATCGCGAATTATTCAGTAAAAATAGAGTCATTCAACAGGATCTGTTGCGCCAGTGGTGCCATATTGTCTCGGTGCCCTTGGCGGGTGCAGTCCTGCTGATGTGTGTCATCCATAACAAAGAGGTATTTCATGGAAACCGTTGCCCCCCTGTGGCTCTGGGCCACCTTTGTGGTCATCGTGCTGGTGTCGTTGTTCGTTGATTTTGTGGTGCTCAAAAAGCAAGGCGCGCATGACATTGGCGTCAAGGAAGCGCTCAACTGGTCGCTGATCTGGATTGCGTTGAGCTTTTTGTTCAATGGTTTGTTTTGGTGGGCCATCAAGGACACAACAGGGTCAGTCGAGCTGGCCAACACCAAGTCGCTCGAATTTCTAACCGGGTACTTGATCGAAAAATCCCTCGCAGTGGACAACATTTTTGTCTTCTTGATGATTTTTACCTACTTTGCCGTGCCGACCCCATTCCAAAAGCGTGTGCTCATGATCGGCATCATCGGTGCCATCGTGTTGCGCACCATCATGATTTTGGTGGGTGGCTGGTTGCTGGCCGAATTCCACTGGGTGCTCTATGTGTTTGGTGCATTTCTGATCCTCACCGGTGTGAAGATGTGGTGGGCCGCGGGTAAAGAGCCTGATCTGGAGGACAACCCCGCACTGAAGTTGTTGCGCAAGGTCTTGCCCGTCAGCAAAAATTACGATGGTGAAAATTTTTGGACCGTTGAAAATGGCCAGAAAATCGCCACCCCGTTGTTCATGGTGATTTGCCTGATTGCCTTGACCGATGTGATCTTTGCGGTGGATTCAATCCCAGCGATTTTTGCGATCACCTCAGACCCCTTCATTGTGCTCACCAGCAATGTTTTTGCGATCTTGGGTTTGCGCGCCATGTACTTTTTGCTGGCGGCAGTGGCCAACAAGTTTCACCTGCTCAACTATGGTCTGGCCGTGATCTTGGTTTTCATCGGCACCAAGATGTGCCTGATTGATGTGTTCAAGATTCCAGTCGGCATTTCCCTCGGTGTTGTGGTCGGTATTTTGGCCACCACCATGTTGCTCAGTGTGCGTTCGGCCAAAGCCTGACAGATTGCATTCATTCACAAGCCCCCAGGGTCACAAGCCTTGGGGGCTTTTTCTTGTCTGAATCTCGGGGTGTATCCCCGTCTTAATGGGCCCCGTCACTGGCCTGCAAAAGACGCTGCACCAGCGGGTGTTGCACTTTTTTTTCAGTGCCGATGGCGAAGAAGTTTTCTTTCACACCCTCACAAGGGCCCAAGCGGTGCACGTCGTAGTGCGCCAACAACTCATCGTGCACCCATTCAGCAGCCGGAAACACGCCCATGCCACTTTCACCGAAGGTTTTGAGCAAGGCGCTGTCTTCAAATTCACCCACAATGCGCGGCGTGATGTTGTGGTGCTCAAACCAATGGTCCAGCCGGGTGCGCACCGCGGTGTGCCCAGTGGGCAGCAGCACTGGCACCTCGCTCAGACTGGCGGGAAACTTCTTCTTGGCCGATTTCACCAACGCTGCGCTGCCGTACCAGGACACGGCTGAAGAACCCAGCGCGTGGTTGTAGAGTTTGATGTTGGCATGGCTCGGTGCGGGGCGGTCCGATAACACCACGTCCAGGCGATGCAGCGCCAAGTCACCGAGGAGCTCGTCGAACTCACCCTCGTGGCAAAGCAAGCGCAGATGCGGCTCGCTCATCACCGGTTGCATCAGGCGGCGCACCACCAACTTGGGCAGGCCGTCCGATATGCCTGCCGCCAATCGCACCGTGGGTGAACTCACAGCGTCACGCACTTTGGCAGGGAGGTTTTCACCCAATTGGAAAATTTGATCTGCTTGCTGCATCGCGGCCAGTCCCGCATCGGTCAGTGCCAAGCCCCTGCCTGAAGGTTTGAGCAAGGCATAGCCCAAAGACTTCTCCAGCTCACGCACTTGCGCGCTGACGGTTTGAACCGCCATGTCGAGCTTGTCTGCGGCCCTTGTGATCCCACCTTCTTTGGCGACCACCCAAAAATAATACAAATGCTTGTAGTTGAAGGTGGTTCTCATGCTGTGGTTTTTCGGGAATATTTATCAGTAATTATCTGCTTTTTCCAAAGGATTGGGCTGTGTACATTGCGTCTGAATGGGTGGGGACGTTTGCCGTTTTAAAACTGCTCAAAGTTGGAGTCCCCATGTTGCGATTGTCTAAATTCAAAGGAGTCACCATGAAATGTCCCACTTGCAGCGATACCCCTTTGGTTATGGCCGAGCGTCAAGGGGTTGAAATCGACTATTGTCCCGCATGCCGGGGTATTTGGCTGGACCGTGGCGAACTGGACAAGCTGCTCGATCGCGCGGTGTCGACAACAAGCGCAGCTGCAAAGCCTGCTGGCCCACATGCCGCCCAGCCGATGCAACAGCCCTACGGTGATGGGCGCTATCGGGACGACGAACGTTATGCCTACAAACCCAAAAAATCCTGGTTGCATGATATTTTTGATTGATCGGTGTCAGCAGCCATGAACAACTTCACAGACCCGGCCATTTTGTTCTTTGTGTTTGGCATTTTGGCCGGATCGTTGAAGTCCAATTTGGAGATACCCCAACCCATTTCGCGCTTCCTGTCCTTGTACCTGCTCATGGCATTGGGTCTCAAGGGTGGCTTTGCCTTGGCCCAAACGGGCCTGACCCCTGATGTCCTCATCAGTTTAGGGGCAGCGTTGGTCATGGCTTTTGGGGTGCCCTTGATGGGTTATGCCATCCTGCGCCATTTTTTGTCCGGTTTTGATGCGGCAGCCATTGCCGCCACCTATGGCTCAGTCAGCGCGGTGACCTTCATCACCGCCTCTCAGTATTTGGACAACCAAGGCATTGCCTTTGGTGCGCACATGGCGGCGGCCATGGCCCTGATGGAGTCGCCCGCTATCGTGTTTGCGGTGGTCATGGCCAACCACGTGCGCAGCCGCATGCGCAGCCGCATGCGCAGCCAAGACAGCTTGACCGAGCACAGGGGGGCAGATGCCAGCGTGGGGGCCCACAACCCGCCCTTGGGCAAAATCTTGCATGAAGCGCTGACAGATGGCGCGCAACTGCTTTTGTTGGGTGCCATGCTGATTGGCTGGATGACGGGCGAGTCCGGTCAGTCGGTCATGAAGCCGTTTTCGGTGGATTTGTTCAAAGGCATGCTGGCTTTCTTTTTGCTTGATATGGGTTTGCTGGCCGCGCGCAACATGGGGCAACTCAAAGGGCAATCACCGTGGTTGGTGGGGTATGCCTTGCTCGGACCCTGGGTGCATGCCAGCTTGGCCTTGTGCCTGGCTTGGGCACTGGGCATGTCGGTAGGCAATGGTGCATTGCTGATGGTGCTGTCGGCCAGTGCGTCTTACATCGCTGTGCCCGCAGTCATCCGTCACGCCATTCCAGAGGCCAGCCCCTCGCTGTACTTTGGCATGTCTTTGGGCTTGACCTTTCCCTTCAATATTTTGTTGGGCATTCCGTTGTACCTGTTTGCAGCCAAGCAGGTGTTGGTCTGAGGGATCAAACACCCAGTTGTTTGGCTGCCAGCTCTTTCATGATCTCTTCGGCACCACCGCCGATCATCATCACCTTGACCTCGCGGTAAACCCGCTCGCTCACGGGACCACGCATGAAGCCCATGCCGCCCAGCATTTGCACAGCGGCATCGGCGCAAAACTGCATGGCTTGGGTGGCGTGGTTTTTGAGCAGGCACACCTGCGCCACCCACTCGGCACCGGTTTGGCCCGCATCGGCTTGCTGCGTGACCGCATCCACCCAGGCATGGGTGGACAGGATGCGCATTTGCATGTCCATCAGTTTGTGGCGGATCACCTGCCGCTCGATCAGGGCCGAGCCAAAGGTCTGCCGTTGGCGGCTCCATGTCAGTGCTTCGTCCAAGCAAGCCTGCGCAAAACCCAGCGCCATGGCCGACATGGCCAGGCGCTCGCCGTTGAAGTTGCCCATGATCATCTTGAAGCCCGCGCCTTCGTCACCGAGCCGGTAACGCTGGGGGACGCGCACACCGTCAAAGTGCAGCTGCGCCGTGTCGGAGCTGTGCCAGCCCATTTTGTGCAGCCGTGTGCGTGTGATGCCCGGCGCGTCGCCAGGCACCACCACCATCGAGATGCCACTGGCGCCCTTGCTGGCGGGATGGGTGCGCACCGCCAGCGTGATCCAGTCGGCACGCAGGCCGGAGGTGATGAAGGTCTTTTCGCCGTCGATCACATAGTCCGCCCCATCGGCGCGGGCCGTGGTGCGCAGGCTGGCCACGTCCGAGCCACTGCCGGGCTCGGTGATGGCCAGCGCTGCGATGCGCTCGCCGCGCAGCACCGGCGGCACCACTTCGGCCTGCAGCTCGGCGCTGCCGTGCGCCATGACGGGGGGCAGGCCGATGTTGTGTGAAAACAAGCTGGCCATCACGCCACCGCTGCCACCGTAACGCGCCAGGGTTTGCGACAGCAGGTTGCGAGCACGCCAAGGCGCGGGTGTGCCGCCCAAGTGCTCGGGATAGCCCAAGCCCAGCAAGCCCAACTGCGCGGCCTGGGTGTACAGCGATCGGTCAAACTGACCGGATTCTTCCCAAGCGGACACATGGGGCGCAATCGCCTGCTTGGCAAAGCGTTCCACTGTGGTTTGCAGGCTTTTCAGGTCGTCGGTGGTGAAATCAACGTCGTTCATGTGGCCTCCTGCCATTGCACCAGCACCTGGCCGGGGCCCACTTGCTGGCCCGTCGACACCGGCACGCTGCGCACCACGCCGTCGCGTACGGCGGTCAGGGTGTGTTCGAGTTTCATGGACTCAATCACCAGCAGCGCGTCACCTTGTTTGACGCTGTCCCCCTCGCGCACATGCAGTGCGATGAGCTTGCCATTAAAGGGGGCACGCAGCAGGGTGGCTGTGGGTGCGTTGGGGCCGCTGGCAGGGGCGCTGTGGCTCAGGTTGCTCAGCCACAGCTCGGTCCTGTGCGTGCCCTGCACTTGCACATGCCAGCGCAATGGCATGCCGCCCGTGTGGGCCGCTTGCACTTGCCAACGCACACCGTTCAGGGTGACCGCGACCGTGTTGTGATGGGCGCCCTTGGTGTGCGTGTTACGGGCATGTTGAATCAGTGCTGTGTGTGTGACATCGCCTTGGTGCACCCGCACCAGACCTTGTCCCAGTTCATGCACCGCCGCTTGCCAAGCGTTGGCCTGGCCCGCAAAGCCCATGCGAACCGGACGCGCAAAGGGGCTGGCCATGTGCTGTGCGGGTGGGTGCTGGGCATACAGCACCGCGAGCGCAGCCACGGTTTGTGCATCGGCGCTGGCTTGCAAGCGTTCACGCACGGTGTCGGCTTGCTCGGTCAGGAAAGGAATCAAAGCCTCACCGGCGCGAAAAATCGGGTGCTGAATACACGCAGCCAAAAACGCGCGGTTGGTGGGCAGACCCAGCACGGCAGTCTGGTCCAGACCCGTTTGCAGGCGGTCAATGGCTTCAGCACGGGTGGGCGCGTGCGCGATCAGCTTGCCCAGCATCGAATCGTAATGCGGCGTGACCACGGCACCAACATGCAGCGCATGGTCAAAGCGCAAAGCTGTTGGCGCTGAAAAGGCTTGCACGGTGCCGGTTTGTGGCGTGAAGTGTTCGTCTTCGGCGCACAAGCGCACCTCCATGGCGTGACCATGCAAGCGCACATCGGCTTGCTTGAGCGGCAGCGCTTCGCCGCGTGCGATGCGCAGCTGCCATTCCACCAAATCAAGACCCGTGAGCACCTCGGTCACTGGGTGTTCCACCTGCAGCCGGGTGTTCATCTCCATGAGATAAAACGGTTTATCGGCCCGTGCCTCGTCCAGCAAAAACTCCACCGTGCCCGCGCCCACATAGCCCGCCGATTGCGCCAGCGCAACGGCCGCTTGCCCGAGTTGCGCGCGCAGCGCAGCATCCACGGCCGGGCTGGGCGATTCTTCGATGATCTTTTGGTGACGGCGTTGCACCGAGCAATCGCGTTCACCCAAGTGGATGCAGTGGCCTTGTGTGTCGGCCATGATCTGCACCTCGATGTGGCGGGGCCGCAGCAAGGCGCGCTCCATCAACAAGTCGCCATGGCCAAAACCGGCCAGTGCTTCCGAGCGGGCGCTGTGCAGCGCGGGCAGCAGCTGGCGCATGTCGCTCACCAGGCGCATGCCGCGCCCACCACCCCCGGCCACGGCTTTCACCATGAGCGGAAATCCCAGTCGGTGTGCATGTTGCGTGAAAGTGGCGTCGCTTTGGTCCGTGCCAAAGTAGCCCGGCAGGCAAGGCACGCCATGTTTTTGGGCCAGCGCTTTGGCGGCTGATTTGCTGCCCAGCGCCCGAATCGCCTCGGGTGGAGGCCCGACCCAGGTCAGGCCCGCGTCGATCACGGCCTGGGCAAACTCCGCGTTCTCGCTCAGAAAACCATAACCCGGGTGCACCGCGTCGGCACCCGTGTCGCGCGCCGCTTGCAGCAGCTTGTCGATGCGCAAATACGATTCAGACGACAGCGTGCCGCCCAAGGCGACGGCGGTGTCGGCTTCTTGCACATGCAAAGCGTTGCGGTCGGCGTCTGAATACACCGCTACCGTGGCGATGCCCATGCGCTGCGCGGTGCGGATCACGCGGCGGGCGATCTCGCCCCGGTTGGCGATCAGCAGGCGAGAGACCTGGGGGTTCATGCCTTGTCCTTGTCAGAAAGTGTCCAGGGTGCGGGTTGTCGGCGCGCAAAAGCGGCCAAGCCTTGGGCGGCCTCGGCACTTCGCAAGCCGCTGGCAAAAGCCTGCGCAGCCGCATCGCGCATGTCGGGCACCGGGCCGCGCACGCTGCGCAGCAGTTGTTTGGTGCTGGCCACCGCGCCGGGGGCTGCACGCATCAGGCGCGTGAGTGTTTTTCCCCACGCAGTATCGCTTTCCTCATCGATGACCTCGTTCACCAAGCCGACTTGTTGCGCTTGGGCAGCGCTGTAGCTCAGGCCTTGCAGCAGGCACTGGCGTGCCGCGCTATCGCCCAAGCGCTGCCACACGAAAGGCGCAATTTGCGCAGGCGGCAAGCCCAGCGTGACCTCGGGCGTGCCCAGCACCGAACGGCTTGTGGCCACCACATGGTCGGCGCAGCACACCAGACCAAAACCGCCGCCCATGGCCGCGCCATCGACCCGGCACACCAGCAACTGGGGCAGGGCGTACAGCGCGTGCAGCAGGTCACCAAAGCCACGGTTCATGGCCAGCAGCGGGTCGGTTTGTCCCTCTTGAAGGGGCTGCCCGATCAGGCTGGAAAAGCCGCCCAAACTGCCACCTGCGCAAAAGGCACCGCCTGCGCCGGTCAACACCACGATGCGCAAAGATGTGTCATGAGCAACCCGTGCACAAGCGCTGAACAAGCCGTCCACGATGGCATCGCTCAGCGCGTTGCGTGTGGCCGGGTCGTTCAGTGTCCAGGTCTCGACCGGTCCTTGGCGCGTGATCAGCAAAGAGTTGCTCACGGGCGTGCTCATTTTTGGGGCCGTTTGACCATGCCCATCATCTTGGACAAGATGCCCAGCATCACTTCGTCCGCGCCGCCGCCGATCGAGGCCAAACGGCCATCGCGGTACATGCGCGAGACCTTGTTCTCCCAAGTGAAACCCATGCCGCCCCAAAACTGCAAGCAGGTGTCGGGCACGGTGCGGTTCAGGCGCCCGGCTTTGAGTTTGGCCATGGTGGCCCACTCAGTCACGTCTTCGCCTGCGATGTAGTGCTCGCAGGCTTGGTAGGTCAGGGCACGCAAGCATTCCACATCGGCTTTGAGTTCGGCCAGCTTGAACTGCACCCATTGCTGGTCGGCCAGTGTGCTGCCAAACAGCTTGCGCTCTTGCGCCCAGTCCACGGTCCATTGGATGCAGTTGGTGAGCGACTGCAGCGTGCTGGCCGCGCACCACAGGCGCTCCTCCTGGAACTGCTGCATTTGGTAGATGAAGCCCTGGCCCTCGGCCCCGATGCGGTAACGCTGGGGCACCCGAACTTCGTCAAAATAAATCAAGCCCGTGTCGCTGCTGTTCATGCCGATCTTCTTGATCTTTTTGCCCACCTCGATGCCGGGCAGCAGCTTGCCGTTTTCGCGCATGGGCACCATGACGAGACTCTTGTTTTGATGGATGGGGCCTTCACCGGTGTTGACCAGCATGCACATCCAGTCGGCCTGCAGGCTGTTGGTGATCCACATCTTCTGGCCGCTGATGACGTAATCGTCACCGTCTTTGCGGGCCACGGTTTTGATGCCCGCCACATCGCTGCCCGCACCGGGTTCGCTCACGCCGATGCAGCCAACCATGTCGCCAGCAATCGCCGGTGCTAAAAACTGCGCACGCAATTCGTCGCTGCCAAAACGCGCCAGTGCAGGGGTGGCCATGTCGGTCTGCACACCAATGGCCATGGGAATGCCGCCGCACTCAATGTGGCCCAGCGCCTCGGCCATGGCCATGCTGTACGAGTAATCCAAGCCCGCACCACCAAAGGCTTCGGGCTTGGTCAGGCCCAAGAGGCCCAAGTTGCCCATCTTTTTAAAGACCTCGTGCGCCGGAAATATTTCAGCGGCTTCCCACTCATCCACATGGGGGTTGATCTCGGCGTCGATGAAGCGCTTGAGCGTGTTCTGGATTTCGCGGTGTTCGTGGGTGTATTGCATGGTTTGTCTCCGTGGCTGGTTCACATGCGGGCCACGCCAAACGAGGTGGCGCGGGGTTGGCGGGCTGCACTTTCGGCGCAGGTGTCGAGGCAAAAACTGAGCACGCTGCGGGTGTCACGCGGGTCGATCACACCGTCATCGAGCACCAGGCCGCTGGTGTAGAAGGCGTCGGCCTGCGCTTCAAACAAGGCCACGATCTTGTCGAACTGGGCCTGCATCTTGTCGGGGTCGGGCGTGATGCCTTTGCGGGCCATGCCGGCTTCGGTCACGATCTGCATGGTGCGTGCGGCTTGCTCGCCGCCCATGACGGCCGTCTTGGCACCCGGCCAGCTGAACAAAAAACGCGGGGCATACCCCCGCCCGCACATGCCGTAATTGCCCGCACCAAACGAGGCGCCACACTGGATGGTGATCTGCGGGACGGTGGCGCTGGTCACGGCTTGGATCATCTTGGCGCCGTGTTTGATCATGCCGCCTTGTTCGCTGTCTTTGCCCACCATGTAGCCCGTGGTGTTTTGCAAATACACGATGGGGTGGCCCAGCTGGCACATCCACTGGATGAAGTGTGTGGCCTTGTTGGCCCCGGCGACATCGATGGGGCCGTTGTTGCTGATGATGCCCACGGCATGCCCGCCGATGCGGGCTTGTGCGCACACCGTGGCTGCGCCGAACAGCGGTTTGAATTCCAGAAAATCCGAGTCGTCCGCCAACCGCAAAATCACCTCGCGCAGGTCGACGGGCTCGCGGTGGTGGACGGGCATCAGGCCCAGCAGCTCTTCGGCGTCCAGGCGCGGGGGCTTGGATTCTCGTGGTGTCTTTTGTGCAGCCCAGTCCCAACGTGCCACCACATCGCGTGCCATGCCCAGCGCGTGGCGGTCGTCTTCGCACAGGTATTCGCCCAGGCCCGACACGCTGGTGTGCATCTCGGCGCCGCCCAACTCCTCTTCGGTGGCCACTTCGCCGGTGGCGGCTTTGAGCAAAGGCGGCCCCGCCAGAAAAGCCCGCGAGCGGCCACGCACCATGATCACCGTGTCCGACAGGCCCGGCATGTAGGCCCCGCCTGCGGTGCCCGAGCCGTGCTGCACCGTGAGCACGGGCAGGCCTGCGGCCGACAAACGGGCCAGATTGCGGAACAGGCTGCCGCCCAGCACAAAACCTTCAACCTTGTACTGCATCAAATTGGCCCCGGCGCTTTCGACCAGGTGCACAAAAGGCAGCTTGTTTTCGAGGGCCAACTCTTGCACCCGCAAAATCTTTTCCAGGCCCCGCGCCTGAATGGCCCCGGCTTCGATACCCGAGTCACTGGCCACCACCATGCAGCGCACCCCGCTGATGAACCCGATGCCCGCAATCATCCCGCCGCCGGGCACCGACTTGGCCGGGTCGGGGGTGTCCTGCATGAAGCCCGCCAGCGCACACAGTGGCAAGAAGGGCGCACCCGGGTCCAGCAGCAAGGCGACACGCTCACGCGGCAGCAACTGCCCGCGTTTGTCGAACACCGATTTGGACTGGGCCGAGGCAAGCGCTGCGCGGTCTTGCAGGGCATGCCACTGCGCCAAGCGGGCCAGAGCCGCCTCACGCCTTTGCTGCGCGACAGGGCTGTGCGGGTTCCAGGTGGATTCAAAAGTCATTGGAAAACCTTGGGGGTCACGGCGCGGTGAAAGCCGTCAAAAGCTTTGACAGCGTCGCGTGTTTGCACATCGGCTGGGGCCGTGGCCTGCTGCCAGCCCATGCGCATTTGGGGGCGGGCACCGTCCACGCGCAGCACAGTGCCGCTGATGAAGCTCGCGGCGGGCGAGAGCAAAAACACAATCGCAGCCGAGGTCTCTGCCTCGGTGCCAAAACGGCCTTGTGGCACCGTGGCGCGCATGGCGCGCAGCATGTCTCCGGCTTCGGGTGGGTAGTGGTCCATGCCGCTGCTGGCGATGTAGCCCGGGGCCACGGCGTTGACGCGCACGCCTTGCGCCGCCCACTCCAATGCAGCGGTTTCGGTGAAGCTGACCATGCCCGCACGCGCGGCACCGCTGTGGCCCATGCCGGGCATAGAGCCCCACATGTCGGCCACGATGTTGACCACCGCGCCGCCGTGCTGCTGCATGCTTTGGTTGAAGCACTCGCGCGCCACCAAAAAGCCACCGGTGAGGTTGGTGTCGATGACCGCCTGCCAACCCTTGGCGCTGGTCTTGGCCAGGGGCGAGATGTACTGCCCGCCCGCGTTGTTGACCAGACCTTGGATGCGGCCGTGCTGCTGCACCACCTGCGTGACCATGGCTTGGACATCGCCCTCGCGCCGGATGTCGCAGCTGTGCCAAGTGGCTTGCCCACCGTCACCCGTGATCTCTTGCGCTGTGGCGGTCAGCTTGTCGGGGTTGCGGCCCACCAGCACGACATGCGCGCCAAGACTGGCCAGCTCGTGTGCGGTGCAGCGGCCAATGCCCGAGCCGCCCCCAGTCACCAAAATCACTTGGCCCGCCAGCAAGCCGGGGGTGAAAACCGATTGGTAATTGCTGACAGGCGATGGGCTCATGGGGTGTGTTTTAAAAAAAGTTGCAAGGCGGTTTCGGTCAACTCGTCCAGCGTGGCACGTTTGGCAGGGTTGCTTTTGCGGGCAGGTTCGTACCATTGCACCGACCAGTTGAGCGCACCAAAAATCATCAAACGCGCCAAACCCACAGGCGCTTGCAGTTGCCCTGTGTCATGCAGGGCTTGCAGCACCGGCATCCAGGCGGCCTCGTAGTCGTCTTTGAGTTCGGTGATGGCTTTGCGCTGTGCGGAGGCAAGCGAGCGCCACTCGTAGAGCATCACTGGGATAAAGTCGCTGTCGGGGCCCAACAGCACATCGAAGTGGTGGCGGATGAGTTGGCGCAAGCGCTCGCGGGCGCTGTCGGCCGTGGTGTGTGTGCAGGCCGCGTGTTGCCGCGCAATGGCTTGCTGCATGCCTTCGACCATCACGGCCAGCAAGAGGTCCTGTTTGTTGCCAAAGTGGTAGAAAGGCGAGCCTGACTGCATGCCCACAAGCGCTGCGATCTCGCGGGTGCTGGTGGCGTCGTAACCCTGGCGCTTGAACAACTGCGCCGCCGCCGAGATCAGCGCCTGGCGGCGGTTGCCATCGTCGCGTTCGCCCGCCGTCTTTTTGGGGCGCCCGCGTGCGCGTTTGGGTTCGGCCAGCTCGCTCATGCGTTTCAGCGACCCGCCAAACCCATGCTGCGCGAGATCACTTCTTTCATGATCTCGTTGGTGCCGCCATAAATGCGTTGCACACGGGCATCGGCATAGGCGCGGGTGATGGGGTATTCCCACATGTAGCCGTAGCCGCCGTGCAGCTGCACACATTCGTCCATCACCTTGCACTGCAAATCTGAGCACCAGTACTTGGCCATGCTGGCGGTTGCGGTGTCGAGTTTGTCTTGCAGCAAGAGCTCTGAGCATTTGTCCACAAACACACGCGCCACCTGCACCTCGGTCTGCAACTCGGCCAGGGTGTAGCGGGTGTTCTGGTAATTGCCCACAGCCTGGCCAAACACCTTGCGGTCTTTCACATATTGAACCGTCCAGTCGATCGCCGCTTGCGCGGCCGCAATGCCGCCAATCGCGATTTGCAGGCGCTCCCATGGCAGCTGCTCCATCAGGCAAATGAAGCCCTTGCCTTGCATGGCCGTGCCGCCCAGCAGCTGGTCTGCGCTGACTTTGACGTTGTCAAAGAAGAGTTCGGACGTGTCCTGCGCTTTGAGGCCCAGCTTCTTCAAACGCTTGCCTTTTTCAAAGCCGGGCATGCCGCGTTCAATGAGGAACAAGCTGGTGCCTTTGGCCCCGGCGGCCGGGTCGGTCTTGGCCACCAGGATGACCAGGTCGGCGTGCCAGCCGTTGGTGATGAAGGTCTTGCTGCCGTTGATCAAATAGCTGCCGTCCGCTTGCAGCAGTGCGGTGGTTTTCACGCCCTGCAAGTCCGAGCCCGCAGCCGGTTCGCTCATGGCAATCGCGCCCACCATCTCGCCGCTGGCCAGCTTGGGCAGGTACTTTTGCTTTTGTGCCTCGGTGCCGTAATGCAGGATGTAAGGGGCGACGATTTCGCTGTGCAGACCGAAGCCAATGCCGCTGAAACCGGCGCGTGCGAGTTCTTCCATCTGCACCACCGAATACAGCTTGTCCGCATCCGAGCCACCATAGGCCTCAGGCAATGTCATGCACAAAAAGCCGTTTTCACCGGCTTTGTTCCAGACGGCGCGGTCCACATAGCCTTGCTCTTCCCAAGCCTCGTGGTGGGGGGCGATTTCTTTGTCCATGAATCGGCGAAAGCTGTCGCGAAAAGCTTCGTGGTCGGCGGTAAAAAGGGTGCGTTCGATCATGGCTGTCACCTGTTGGACTGAAAGTTTGATTTATACAAAGCGTTTGCTTGGTAAAAGTCTATACTGAATGCAGAACCCCACAACACAGGGCAAACCCCTTGATGACCCCCAGGAGACATTCATGAGCGAAGCATTTGTTTATGACGCCCTGCGTACCCCGCGTGGCAAAGGCAAAAAAGACGGCAGCCTGCACGAGGTCAAACCGGTCAGCCTGCTCTCAGGCGTGTTGCGCGAGCTGCAAAGCCGCAACCAGCTCGACACCGCTGCCGTGGACGACGTGGTCATGGGCGTGGTCTCGCCCATTGGCGAGCAAGGCTCGGTCATCCCCAAAGTGGCGGCGCTGGCGGCGGGCTGGGACTGGCGTTGCTCGGGTGTGCAGCTCAACCGCTTTTGCGCCTCGGGTTTGGAGGCCGTGAACATGGCCGCGATGAAAGTGCGCAGCGGCTGGGAAGACCTGGTGGTGGCCGGTGGCTTGGAGAGCATGAGCCGCGTACCGATCGGCTCGGACGGCGGCGCCTGGGCGCAAGATCCCGAAACCCACAGCGCCACACTCTTTGTGCCGCAAGGCATTGGCGCTGATTTGATTGCCACCATGAGTGGCTTCAGCCGACACGATGTCGATGCCTTTGCGGTCGAGTCGCAAAAGCGCGCCACAGCAGCGCGTGCGGCCGGCCACTTCGATCGCTCGGTCGTGCCGGTCAAAGACAAGCTGGGCCAGGTCATTCTGGCGCACGACGAATTCATCAAACCCGGCACCACCGTGGAAACACTGGGTGGCCTCAAAGCCTCGTTTGAGCAGCTGGGCGCCATGGGCTTTGACGCGGTGGCCTTGCAGCGCTACCCGCAGGTCGAGCGCATCCAGCATGTACACCACGCGGGCAACTCGTCCGGCATCGTGGACGGCGCAGCGGCGGTGCTCATCGGCTCGGAGGCCGCAGGCAAAACCCATGGCCTCACGCCGTGTGCCCGCATCGTGTCGGTGGCTTTGTCGGGGGCCGATCCGACCATCATGCTGACGGGCCCCATGCCGGCCGCACGCAAGGCGTTGGCCAAGGCGGGTCTGACGATTGACCAGATCGATTTGTTCGAGGTGAACGAAGCCTTTGCCGCTGTGCCCATGAAGTTCATGCAAGAGATGCATGTGCCGCACGAAAAAGTGAACGTGAACGGTGGCGCGATCGCCATGGGCCACCCGCTGGGGGCCACGGGCGCCATGATTTTGGGCATCCTGATCGACGAGCTGCACCGCAGACAGCTGCGTTACGGCTTGGCCACTTTGTGTGTGGGCGGCGGCATGGGCATTGCCACCATCGTTGAACGCGTTTGACCGGGAAAAGAGCACCATGAGCACCATCATTTTGAAAACACTGCGCTACGAACTGGCGGACGGCATCGCCACCATCACCTTTGACGAGCAGGGCTCGCCGGTCAACACCATGTGCCTGCCATGGCAGGCCGATTTGGCCCAGGCGGCCGAGCAGGTGGCCAAAGACAAGGCGGCATTGAAAGGCGTCATCCTGGCCTCGGCCAAGTCGACCTTTTTTGCGGGGGCCGACCTCAAGGGCGTGATGCGCTCCCAAGCCTCAGACGGCCCGCGTGTCTTTGCCGACATCGAAGGCATCAAGAAAGCTTTCCGCACCATTGAAACCTTGGGCGTTCCCGTGGTCAGTTGCCTCAATGGCTCGGCCCTGGGTGGTGGTTGGGAAGTGGCGCTGATCGGCCACCACCGCATCGCCACGGCCAACCCCAAAACGCAGTTCGGCCTGCCCGAAGTCACGCTGGGCTTGATTCCTGGCGGTGGTGGCATCACCAAAATGACGCGCCAGCTGGGCCTGCTGGCGGCGCAGCCCTACGTGCTGGAGAGCAAACTCTTTGGCCCCGAAGAGGCGCAAAAGCTGGGCCTGGTGCACGAGATTGTGGCGAGCGACGAGCAGCTGCGCCCCCGCGCTTTGGCGCACATCGCGGCAGCCCAAGGCCAGCCCGAAGCCGCCCAACACCTGTGGGACCGCAAGGATTACAAAATGCCCGGCGGCACGCCGAGTAACCCCAAGATCGCGGGCATGCTGAGCGTGGCCCCGGCCGTGCTCAAGCAAAAAACACGCGGCCTGTACCCCGCCCCCGAAGCGGCGCTGGCCGCCATGGTCGAAGGCGCGATGGTGGACTTTGACACCGCCATGCGCATCGAAAGCCGATATCTGGCGGGTCTCATGACCAGCCAGGTGGCGCGCAACATGATCAACACCTTCTTCTTCAACATGAACAGCATCAAGGGCGGCCAAAGCCGCCCCAAGGCTGCACCGCGCTACAAGCCCCAAAAAGTGGGCATCTTGGGCGCAGGCATGATGGGCTCGGGCATTGCCTATTCACAAGCCAGCCGGGGCATCGCCACCGTGCTCAAAGACGTGAGCGTTGAAGCCGCAGAAAAAGGCAAGGCCTACAGC
The DNA here is from genome assembly GCF_048019295.1 of Limnohabitans sp. DCL3. Lineage (GTDB taxonomy): Bacteria > Pseudomonadota > Gammaproteobacteria > Burkholderiales > Burkholderiaceae_C > Limnohabitans_A. The sequence goes on from NZ_CP171842.1 coordinate 527,991, forward strand.
CACCAACTCACCCAAAAGCGCGTGGACAAAGGCCGCATGACCGCAGACAAACAAGCGGCTTTGTTGTCACTCATCCAGCCCACGGCCAGCGCTGCAGACCTCCAAGGCTGTGACCTGATCATCGAGGCCGTGTTTGAAAACCGCGAACTCAAAGCCCGCGTCACGCAAGAGGCCGAGCCCATGCTCGCTGAAGGTGGCTTCTTTGCCAGCAACACCTCGACCTTGCCCATCAGCGGCCTGGCCACGGCCAGTGCCAAACCCGAGAAATTTGTGGGCATCCACTTCTTCAGCCCCGTGGACAAGATGCAGCTGGTGGAGATCATTCGCGGCGCAAAAACCGACGACGACACCATCGCCCGGGCTTATGACTACGTGCAGGCGCTGGGCAAGCTGCCGATCGTGGTGAACGATTCGCGCGGCTTTTACACCAGCCGCACCTTTGGCACTTTTGTGATGGAGGGCGCAGCCATGCTGGGCGAGGGTATCCCTGCCCCCGTGATCGAAAACTTGGCCATGCAAGTGGGCATGCCTGTGGGGCCACTGGCCGTGCTGGACGAAACCGCGCTGTCGCTGTCGGTGCATGTGCTGGACCAAACCCGCGAAGACTTGGCCAAAGAAGGCAAAACCCACACCGCCACGCCCGGTGAATTGTTGGTCGAGCGCATGGTCAAAGAGCTCAAACGTCCTGGCCGCGCCGCAGGCGGTGGTTTTTACGACTACCCTGCTGGCCAGAAAAAGACGCTGTGGCCTGAACTCAAAACCCGCTTTGAAAAAACCGATGTGGCCTACAACCCCCAAGACATCCAAGACCGCCTGTTGTACCGCCAAGCGGTAGAAACCGCCCGCTGCCTGCAAGAAGGCGTGCTGACCTCGGTACACGACGGCAACATCGGTTCGATCTTCGGCATCGGCTTTCCAGCCTGGACGGGCGGCGCGTTGCAGTTCATCTACGGTCAAGGGGTGGATGCGTTTGCCAAGCGGTGTGCAGAACTGGCCGCGAAGTATGGTGCGGGCTTTGTGCTGACGGCGGAAGTGATGGCGAGCTTGAAGCAGCATCAGCCGGTGTATTGAGGGGGCAGACCTCGGGCCTCAAGACACAGCACGGCGGCGATCGAGCCGCTCCGGTTTGTGTTCATCAAACCGCCTTGACCCGCACCCCGCCCATCACCCCCGCCACCAACAGCGCAATGCCGGTCAGCGTGAGGGGTTCGGGCCACTGGCCGCGCAGCCAAAAGGCGTAGGCCAGCGCTGCCAGGGTCTCAAACACGATCAATTGCCCCGCCAGGGCGGTGGGCAAGCGTTGGCTGGCGGCGTTCCAGCACAGGGTGCCCAGCCAAGAGGCGAACAGGCCAATGGCCATCATGAGACCGATGAATTCCAGGGGGCGTGGGCCCAGCGGCATGGGCATGGGGTGGTGTGTGGCGCTGGTCCAGAGCCAGAAAGCTGCATAACCGAACAACGCCAGTGGCAGCGTGGCGATGCCTTGTGCTGTGGCCCAGACGCGGGGGTTGCGGTCGGGGTGGCCGCGCAACCAGTCGGCGTTTTTCAATGGGTACCAGGTCCAGCAGACCACCGCGCCAACGGCCAGCACAGCACCCGTGATGTAGCGTGTGGTGTCAGCGGCTGGGTGTTGCACCAGAGCGGTCCACTCGACATGGTTCACGCAGGCGATGCCCAGCAAGATGAGCACCAGGGGGGGGGCGAGTTTGAGCCAAGGAAAACGCCCATCGCGCTGGTGGTTGAGCACGTTGGCCGAGACGGCGATCACCACCGGCAGCGTGCCGATGATCATCGTGGGCAATGCGCCGCCCGCACGCTGGATGGCGCTGGCCAAAAACAGGTAATAGAGCACATTGCCGATGGCCGCCAGTTTGAGCGCGGCCAGCCAGTCGCTGTGGGTGAGGCGAAGGATCTCGGCACGGTCCATGAACGCCAAGGGCAGGGCGATCAAACCAAAGGCCAGATAACGGCCAAACGTGTGCAGGGCGGCAGGGTATTCGGGCAGCATCAAGGGGCCGACAAACACCAGGCCCCACATCATGCCGGCGGCCAATGAAAAGAAAATGCCTCCCCATAAAGCGCTGGTGTTGTTCGGCATGGCGTGGGTGTTCAAGGGGTTCAGGTGCGCCAGGCAGGCAGTTGCCAATTGCGCCAAAGTGCCAGTGCGCGCAAGCCGACCGTGATCACCACGCAGCCCAGCAGAGCCAACCAGCCGGGGGCATCGATGAGCCACAAACCCACATAGGTCCAGCCACCCGCAAAGGCGCAGACCGCGTAGGGCCGGTGGTCTTTGAAGGCGCTAGGGATTTCGTTGCACACCATGTCGCGCAGCACCCCGCCAAACACGCCGGTGATCAGGCCCATGAGCACGGCGACCACCGGCGGCATGAGGGCCTGCAGCGCATGGTGCACACCGGTGGCGGTGAACAAGCCCAGGCCGACAGCATCGGGCCAGAGGATGGCTTTTTCGGTGACTTCAAAATGGCGCTGGCGCATGAAAGCCATGGCCAGCACGCACAAGGCCAAAACGCCCCAGAGGATTTCGGTGTGTTGCACCCAAAAGAAGGGGCGCTGGTCGAGCAGCAAATCGCGCAGGGTGCCACCGCCAAATGCGGTCAAGAAAGCCACGACACAGACGCCCACCGCATCGAGCTGTTTGCGCGCCGCTTCCATCAGGCCCGAGAGGGCAAAGGCGGCAGTGGCCGACAACTCGACCAGCAGGCGCAGGGTGTCTCCCCAAGTTTGAATGACATACATGCCATGGATTATCAGGCCAGCCAGACTTGCCGATAGCGCCCTTGTGCGTCGTGGTCCTGCGTTTGTTTGCTGGGGTTGAAGCGTCGTCCGGCCCTTGGGTCGGTGCCCCGGCCACTGACATACAGCCAATTGCCTTGGTTGCTGCACACGTCAAAGTCCACCAATTGCGATTCAAACCAGGCGGCACCCGTGCGCCAGTCGCAAGACAGGTCGTGCACCAAAAAGCTGGCCACAATTTGGCGCATGCGGTTGGAGGTGAAGCCCGTGGCGGCCAGCTCGCGCATGCCCGCGTCCACGATGGGCTCGCCGGTTTGGCCGCTGCACCAGCGTGCAAAGTCCTTGGGGAAGTGGGTGGGTTGGGGCAGCTTCGACAAACCCCGCGCCGCATAGAGTTGCGGGCCGTGTTGCCGATGCAGCATGCGGAAGTTGTCGCGCCACAGCAGCTCAAACCACAGCCAATACGTGCCGTCGTTGCTGCCGTGTTGTTGTTCGTAGGCTTGCAGGTTGGCCCAAATGCGGCGGGCCGACACCGCGCCCGTGGCCAGCCAGGGCGACCAGTGGCTGCTGGTGTGCTGGCCTTGCAGGGCGTTGCGGGTTTGTTTGTAGCGGTCGGGCCACGGCGGTGTGAGGTAGTTTTTCAGGTGGGCCAAAGCGCTGGCCTCGCCGCCACGGCAAGCGGCTTGGGTGTAGGGAAAGTTGGACCGCGTGTGTGCGTCACCCTCGGTGTGGGCCTGGAGCAGCGTGAAGGGGCTGTCGGTCCAGCCGGGCAAAGTGGTCAATGGCTCATCGGGCGGAGCAGGCAGCTGGGTGGGTGCAGGCAGCGGTGCCAAAGGTTGGAGCCGTGCCGATTCAATGCGCTGGCGAAACTTGGTGAAGACTTGTGGCATGTCTTGGGCCGTAAAGGGCAAGGCGTCGGGTTCGATCAGGCTGGACTGCCAAAGTGTTTTGACCGTGAGGCCTGCGTTGATCAGCGCTTGCACTTGATCTTCTTCTTTGGGCGCGGCGATGTCTTCGCAAAACACGGTGTCCGCGCCTACTTGGCGGGCGCAGGCGGGCAGCACTTCGGCCACAGGGCCGTGCAGCAAAACCAAGCGCTGGTCCAGGCCCTGCAATGAAGTTTGCAGGTCTTGCAGTGTGTCGGCCACAAAGCGCCTGCGGTGCACGCCCATGCGGCGAAATCCCCAGGCCGTGTCTTCGTCTTGCACGGGTTCGTGCACATGAACCAGCAACAGGGCTTGCTGGTGCGCTTGGGCGTGGGCGATGGCTTGCTGAAGAGCGCGTTGGTCGTGCAGCCGCAAGTCGTTTCGGAACCAGAAAAGGGTGGTGCGCATGCTTCTAAAAATCAAAGCCCAACTGTGCGCTGGGTGGGGTGTTGGCGGGTGATGACTGGCCAGACTTTCGGCGGCGGGTCTTGGGGGTGTCGCTGTCGCGGGTGAAGACATCGCGTTGCTGACTGCTGCCGTGTTTGCGCGAGGCGTGTTTGTCGACGATGGCTTTTTGGCCTGCTTTCACCCCCGGCTCGGCGCGACGAGCATGCAGCGCCGCTTTGGCGGTGCGCGTGGCTTCGGCGAGATCCACCACGGGCAGTGGAATGTCGGCCTCTGGCCCGCTGCCCACGCTCAGACCGCAGTGGCGCTGCACCTCGGGTGGCATGAGCCAAGGCTCAAACAGCCAGGTGTCGGGCACGCGTCGCATGTGAGGCAGCCAGCGGCGCACAAAAATGCCTTTGGGGTCGTGGTCTTGCGCTTGCTTGATGGGGTTGTACACCCGCGTGGTGTTGATGCCGGTGGTGCCCGACTGCATTTGCATCTGGCTCCAGTGGATACCGGGTTCGTAGTCCAAAAACTGTGTGGCCAGCCACTGGCCCACGGGCCGCCAGTCCAGCCACAGCGGGTAAGCCGCGACGGACACCAGCATGGCCCGCATGCGAAAGTTGAGCCAGCCGGTGTGGTAGAGCATGACCACGCAAGCATCCACCATGGGCCAGCCGGTGCGGGCCGAAGTGAGGGCCGCAAAGTGGGCGTCGCTCCAGCCGTCTTCCCGCAGGCCGTCGTAGCCCCGGTGCATGTTGCGCCACTCGATCTCGGGCTCGCTTTCGAGCTTTTGGATGAAGTGGCAATGCCAATACAAGCGGCTGATGAAGCCGATCAGACCGGCGCGGTGCCTGCTGGTTTGTGGGGGCAGGGCATTGAGCGCAGCGCGTGTGCTTTGCACCACTTCGCGCAGGCTGATGCAGCCATAGGCCAGGTAGGCGGACAAGCGAGAACACGCCGTGGGCGAAGTCAGCGGTGAAGAAATACCACCCCGGTAACCCTGCGCCCGGGCATCCAAAAAACTGTGCAAGGTGTCGAGGGCGAGGCTGCGCCCCCCGCGTTGACGCTCAGGCGGGTTGTGCTGCAGGCCGGGCGGCGCCGTCATCACCTCGGGCCCCTGGTATGGAGCAGGGTCAAAAAAGTGCAACTCAGGAAGAAGCACTTGCGGTGCAGCCATGTGTTCCTCCCAGCGGGCCTGCCAGGTGTTTCGGCTTTTCAGGCGACGCACCACACCAAACTGCGGCCATTCGGTCCAGGCCACGCCCACGCTGCGGCACCACGCGCCCACTTGCAGATCGCGTGCATAAGTGAAGGCGTTGCCAGTTTCTTCGTGCGCTACCAATTCCGAAAATGGCGCTTGCGCGTGCAGGGCGGCAAGCACTTGAACCGCCGGCCCCACACGCACTTGCAAGCTGCCGCCCATGGCTTGAAGCTCACGGTGCAGTTCGATCAAAGATTCGCGCACAAACTCAAAGTGCTGCAAGGCCGCATCGGGTTGTGCCCAAAGCGCGGGCTCGACAATGTACAAGCACAGCACGTGGCCCTGGTGGGCCGCGTGTGCCAACGCCGCATGGTCGTTCAGGCGCAGGTCGCGTTTGAACCAGATGACGCGGTAGGTCATGGACGGTCAGTTGTTGTCAAGTCCACGGGACCCAAACCGCCAGGGCCTTGGCCGTAGCGAGTGAGGTCAATCGCAAAGCACGCCAAAAGGGTTTCAGGCACATCAGGCGCTTGCAGCCGCAAGTAACGGCGCACGAAGTCAGCCGCATGCCAAGGCGCGGTAGAGCCGCTCCAAACGGCGCGGTCCTGAATCTGCCATGCACCCGCCGACTGGCGCAGCACCACGATGCTGGGGTTCAGGGTTTTGAAAGTCACCTCGGCCATGGCCCAGTCGTCTTGGGTTTGCACTTGCACAAGTTGTGCTTCCAGGGAATCGGGCAGACTGTGTTGTTGGATGGTTCTCAGCAACTCGCCCATGGCAGGGTCCGGCGCTTCAATTTTGCCCAGCGTTGGACATGGGGTATGCCAACGGCGCCATTGCTCGGACGCCCATCCCTGGGCATCCACCACCCGGCCACTCACCTCGAGCAAAGTGCCGTGGTCATGAGGCACCCAGTGGATGTGGCTGTCCAAGACCAACAGGCCAGAAATGCCCAATAGGGTGGCTGCAACGTGGCGTTTCATCGCGGTGTTGGACGCACTTGACTCAAGACAAGTCCTGCAGAGAAATGCCTTCGTGCGCCGCCACCATGCGCAAGGCGTCTTCCAAGAGCGCTCTGGCGGTAGCGGCCATGGTGTTCAGCTGAGCGTGCAATTCTTTGTCTTTGGGGCTTTGGTTCAGGCAATCGCGGCTGTAATCTTCAAACCGCCCCAGTTGTGCGATCAACTCCGCCACATGGCGCGGACATTCACACAGCACTTGGCTGGGGATGTTGGCCACGCGTTGCAGCACGGCATCTGAAAATTGCCGCTCTGGAATGGGCTGGCTGTGGTCAGCCCATGAACGTGCGGGGGCCAACAGTGGCGCACGTGCGCTTTGGATGATTTCAGCCAGAGCACCGTCGTCCAAGGTGTTGCGATAGACCCTGCACGAAGCACGGGACAAATGCGCCAGCGCATTTTTCTGACCAAAGCCGTAAAGCACCACCGTGAGCCTGACGGCGAGTCGTTGTGAGATGGACTTGATTTTTTCAGCGGCTTCATCGTTCAAACTGTTGACCGACACCAACAGCACATCCAAAGGCGCCTGCAGGTGCCCGTTTTGTGCTTCGTTCAAGTCGCCTGCGACCTGTTCAATGGGCAAGGTTTGGCCTCCTCTGAGCGCATCAAAGGTGCTCGACCGAAGCCGCTCGGCCAAGGTATGACCCACCACACCCCACCCGGGGGTTGTTGAGCTGGCCATCGGCGCGCCCATGGCCATGCGTTGCTGGGCCGCGCGGCCCATGTCCATGCTGGTGTTCAGCAGTTGTTGCAGCTGGGCGTTGTTCAAACCTGCGATCAAGCGGATACCGTGGCCCTGCCCGGTGAGTGTTTTCAATAAAGCCGCCTTGTGCAAATCCTCGTCGTTGTAAAGCCGGTGTTGCCCCTGCGACGTCGCGGGTGAGAATGCCTTGTAGCGTGTCTGCCAAATGCGCAATGTGGGCACAGGGACACCGCTGATCTTGGAGACCGCACCAATGCGATAAAGCGCGGGGGGGGTGGTGAGCATGTTGGATGTTTTGTTCATGTATTGAGTAGGTATTCTAGATTAAACTTTAAAAAAATTCAGTTAAATTTCATTTTGAGTGGATTTAATCTCTTGAAGCTATACAATTAAACCCAACAGAGGAGCACCCCATGATCTTGAAGAAAACAGCCAAAGCCGTTGACATTGCGGTTTTCATCACTTCTCGTTCGGCCGTGGAGCCTGTCACGACCGAAGAAATTGCTTCGGGCTTAGGCCTGTCCTCCTCATACACCGAGTCCATATTGAAAGACCTGCGTGAAGCAGGTTTGATTCGGGCACACCGTGGTCCGGGTGGTGGCTACCAGATCCGAGGCAATCCCGAAGACATCACGCTCTGGGACGTGGTCAAACACTTCGAAGTGCTGCACAGTTTTGATGAGGTGTACACCGACGATGCCCACCCCATGAAAGCGTTGGAGGCGGATATCCAGCGCCACCTCCAGGCAGCTCTGGCCGCACAAACGCTGGATGACGTGGCCATCCCGTTCATGCCACGTGACGCTCGGGTGTCGACCATGCTCGGCCAGTTCCGTTTGAAACCCTTGCCTGCGCCAGTCATGCCCAGAGCGCCCAACTCGGTCTTCCAGTTGAGCATGATGCTTTGATGCCTGTGGAAGGCCTTCTCGTCATTTTCAGCGTCACGGAAATTTAACGAAAAAGACTTTTTCATGTCATTGCCTTTGGGGACCATGAGCACATGGATTCCAAGGAGGCCTGAGCGTGAAAGAGTTGACCCATCCTGTATTCGTACCTGCACCAGCCAGTGCGCCCCAGCCCATGGGTTCATCCGGGCAGCTCAGCCCGGGCGTTGAATTTTCGGCGCGACCCGACAAAAAAGCCCTGGTCGTGACCTGGGCCCGTCACCAAGACGAAGTTCGCGAAGCACAAAAACTCCGCTTTGAAGTGTTCGGTACCGAAATGGGTGCCCGTTTGTCCACCCTGGTGCCGGGTCATGACGTGGACTTGTTCGACGACTACTGTGAGCATTTGCTCGTCAAGCAAGCGCAGACGGGCCAAGTGATCGGGACCTACCGCGTGCTCACCCCAGCCCAGGCCAAGCGGGTGGGCAGCACCTACAGCGATACAGAGTTTGACTTGACCCGTCTGCGCGACCTGCGTCAACGCATGGTGGAATTGGGACGCAGTTGCGTGCACAAGGATCACCGGCATGGTGGTGTGGTCATGGCTCTTTGGGGTGCATTGTTCGAGTTCATGGACCGCAACCGTTTGGACACCATGATCGGTTGCGCGAGCATTCCCATGCTGCACAACGGCGTGGTGAGTGGTGATGTGGCGGCCAGCATCTGGCATCAACTGCGGCAGACCCACCTGGCAGGCATTCAGTACCATGTTCGTCCTCGTTTGCCTTTGCCGGTTGACGAGTTGGACCATGATCTGCCCGTTGCGCCGCCTGGACTGATTCGAGGCTATTTGAAACTCGGTGCCAAGGTCTTGGGGGCACCCGCGTGGGACCCCGATTTCAACACGGCTGACTTGCCGATGATGATGCGCACCGCAGACTTGCCTGTGCGTTACCGCAAGCATTTTTTTCCGGACACGCCCTGATGGCCTCTCTCAGTCCATCACCCCAGCAACTGCTTTTGAAAGTGCCTTTGGCCAACCTGCCGGAAGTGCTTTGGGGTCAATCGTTATCGAGCGTGCAGGATCCCTTATCGCACGACGAGGACGATGCACCGATTGGCCAGCCAAGGCTGCGTGCCATCTTTATTTCAGACCTGCACATCGGCACGCCCGGGTTTCAGGCTGAGGCCTTGTTGGATTTTTTGAAGCACCACCCAAGCGATGTGCTGTATTTGGTGGGGGACATCGTGGACGGGTGGCAGCTGCGCAGGCGGTGGTTCTGGCCGCAGAGTCACAACGATGTCGTGCAAAAACTGCTGCGCAGGGCACGCAAAGGGTGCCGTGTGATTTATGTCCCCGGAAACCACGACGAATTTGCGCGGCATTTTGTAGGCCATGCCTTCGGCGGCATCGAGGTCGAGCATGACACCACCCACATCACAGCCACGGGTATGAAACTCTGGGTGGTACATGGCGACCATTTTGATGGCGTGATCCAATGTGCCAAGTGGTTGGCCTATGTGGGCGACTGGCTGTACGAGCTGACCTTGCGGCTCAACCGGCACCTGAACAGCTTCAGGGCGCGCATCGGGCTGGCGTACTGGTCTTTGTCGGCATACCTCAAACTGAAAGTGAAAAAAGCGGTGAATTTCATCAGCGACTTCGAAGTGGCTGTGGCCCATGAGGCCAAGCGCCGAGGTTTTGATGGCGTGGTTTGTGGTCACATTCACCATGCTGAAATCAGGGATGTGAATGGCACTTTGTATTGCAACGATGGCGATTGGGTCGAAAGCCGTACCGCCTTGGTGGAACACATGGATGGGCGCTTGGAAATCATCCAATGGAGCGCCCAGGCGGTGGTCGTGAACCGGGCGCCTGCAGAAGCGGCGGTGATCGCATGAGGTTGGCACTGATCACCGACGCCTGGCACCCACAAATCAACGGTGTGGTGACCACCCTGCACGAGTTGGTGGAGGCGTTGGGACCCATGGGGGTGCAAGTGAGTGTCTTGCACCCTGGAAAATTTCAAAACAGACCTTGTCCCGGTTATGCGGGCATTGATCTGGCTGTTCGGCCTTACAAAGCCTTGGCGGCCATGCTCGATGGCTTGCAACCTGAAGCCATCCACATCGCCACGGAAGGGCCATTGGGTTGGGCCGCCCGAAAGCATTGTTTGAAAAGGGGTTGGAAATTCACCACGGCATTTCACACCAAGTTTCCTGAAATTTTGAAAGCCGCACTTGGGGTTACCTTGTTCCTGGGTTATGGTTTGTTTCGCCACTTCCATCGACCGTCTTCAGGCGTGATGGTGCCCACAAACGGGGTTCTCGAAATGCTCAAAAGCAGAGGCTTTCGATCTCTGAAGCCCTGGACACACGGCGTCGACCTGAGTTTGTTCGAACACCACGCACAGCCCTTGAACATTCCTGAGCTCCAAGGCTATGCGCGCCCGTATGCCTTGTATGTCGGCAGGGTGTCGTACGAAAAAAACATCGATGCCTATTTGGACCTGAAATTACCCGGCACTCAGATTGTTTGTGGTGTGGGGCCTTTAGAGGAGCAGCTCAAGTCGCGTTATCCGAATGTGGTGTGGATGGGTGTTTTGCCTCGTCAGAAGTTGGCCAAGGTGTACGCTGCTGCCGATGTGTTCGTGTTTCCATCGCGCCATGAAACGTTTGGCCTGGTCATGCTCGAAGCCATGGCGTGTGGCACGCCGGTGGCTGCTTTTCCGGTCGATGGTCCCCTGCAAGTGTTGGGCGCAGCCGAGGGTCAAGTCCTTGGGGGGGTGCTGTCTGAAGACTTGAAGTCAGCCGTGGAGCGTTGCCAGCAGGTGAGTCGTTCCGAAGCCAGACAAAGGGCCCAAGCGTTTGCTTGGCCGAAGACGATTGAAGGGTTTGTGAACAACCTGGTTCCGGTCATCTCAGATCTGTCAGTGCATTGATTCACTGATTTGTCATCAAATTGACACGGCATATTTTTAAGATGGTTGATCAATTCATTCATACTGTGCAATGGCCCATTCAATAAACGTGACAACCTCCGAAAACAACCATGCCGCGATGCTGGATCGGGATCTGAGCATCTTGGCATTCAATGAGCGTGTCTTGGATTGGGCCCATCGTCCGGAAGTTCCTGTCCTCGAGCGTTTACGTTATTTGTGCATCGTTTCCTCGAACCTGGATGAGTTCTTTGAAGTGCGTGCAGAGCCCCATGTGATGGGCAGTTTGCAGGGCCTCAAGTCAGGCCCTTACACCGAAGATTCTTTGTCCGCATTGGCCAGCAAAACCAGTGCCATGATTGCGCGTCAATACGCCTTGTACAACGACGAATTGCTGCCCACCTTGCAGCGCTCAGGTTACCGAATCCTGTCGCATAACGAGCGCAATTCCGCCCAGCGCCAGTGGGTCCGCAGTTACTTTCAGCGCGAGGTCCAGCCCTTGCTGGTGCCTGTGGGTCTGGACCCCGCCCACCCATTTCCCCAGGTGGCCAACAAGTCATTGAACTTCATCGTGCAGCTGTCGGGCAAGGACGCATTTGGTCGTTCGAACGAAATTGCCATTGTCAAAGTCCCTCGCGTGTTGCCCAGATTGATCCCCTTGCCTGCACGCGTCTGCGATGGCACCACCGCTTTTGTGCTGCTCTCCAGTGTCATCCGGGCCCATCTTGCCGAGTTGTTTCCGGGGCGTGAAGTGGGCCACTTTTCTCAATTCCGGGTCACGCGAAATTCAGACTTGGCGGTCGACGAAGACGAGATCGCCAATTTGCGCATGGCCTTGCGACAAGGTTTGCAGCACCGCAATTACGGCCAGGCGGTGCGTCTGGAGGTGTCGGCCAGCTGTGCCCCCGTGTTGGCCGAATTCTTGCGCAAAGAATTTCAGCTGCCTGAATCCTCCGTGTTCAGGGCCAACGGACCCGTCAATCTGGTTCGGCTCATGCAACTGATTGATTTGGTGAATGCACCCGAGTTGCTTTTCCCGCCATACAAAGCCAGTTTCCCTGCGCAACTGCCGCAGCACGGGTCGATATTCACGCGCTTGAAAACAGGCGATGTGATGATTCACCAGCCTTTTGAAACCTTCGATGGTGTCTTGGCGTTTTTGCGCGAAGCGGTCATGGACCCCAATGTTTTGGCCATCAAACAAACCATCTACCGCGCAGGCAGTGATCCGACCATGATGGATCTGTTGCGCGAAGCCGTGCGCCGTGGCAAAGAAGTCACCGCCGTGGTGGAGCTCAAAGCCCGATTTGACGAAGAGGCCAACATCAACTGGGCCGAGCAGCTCGAATCGATTGGCGTGCAAGTGGTGTACGGCATTGTGGGGCTCAAAACCCACGCCAAAATGCTGTTGGTGACCCGTCGCGAGGGCCGCATGCTCAAGCGCTACGGCCACCTTTCAACCGGCAACTACAACCGCCGTACCGCTGCTTTGTACACCGACATCAGTTATCTCACGGCCGACCCCCTGATCACGGCCGACATGGACCAGCTGTTTGGTCATTTGGCCAGCCAAAGTCGTCTGCCCAAAATGAAGCGCTTGCTGGTGGCACCCTTCCATTTGCACGCGGACATGATCCGGCGCATCCAAGCTGCTGGTGATGCGGCGTCTCGTGGTTTGTTCGGGCGCATCGTCATCAAGATGAATGCCTTGACCGACGTCCCTTTGATGGAAGCGCTATTGAAGGCAGGCCAACAAGGTGCCCAGATCGATTTGATTGTGCGTGGCGCTTGCATGCTACCGGCGCGCGTGGCCGGTTGGAGTGAAAACATCCGCGTCCGCTCCGTCATCGGCCGCTTTTTGGAGCATTCCCGCGTGTTTTACTTTTGCGCTGGAGAAGATGAATCCCTTTTCCTCTCAAGTGCCGATTGGATGAGCCGCAACATGATGCGCCGGATTGAGTTGGCTTGGCCTGTGAATGACCCCGTGTTGCGCCAGCGCATCATCGATGAATGCCTGATCGCCTACCTGCATGACCGGCGTGATGCTTGGGACTTGGCCTCTGACGGCCAGTACCACCGAGTGGATTTGAGCGGCCCAGGTCATGGCGCACAAAACGCCTTGATGCAACGCTACAGTGCTTCACCCCACACGGACTGATCGTCATGGACCTGATTGTTTGGCGACATGCCGAAGCCTTCGAGGCCGAACCCGGCGAGGATGACATGAAGAGGGTGTTGACCCCACGCGGCAAAAAGCAAGCGGAGCGCATGGCGGTTTGGCTGGAAAGCCAATTGCCGCAAGGAACACGCATTCTCAGCAGTCCTGCGGTCAGGACTGAGCAAACCGTCCGAGCCTTGGGGCGCAAATACAAAGTGCGGGATGCCTTGTCACCGGGCGCATCGGTGGCCGATGTTTTGGAAACAGCCGGTTGGCCTGATGCCAAATACCCCGTGTTGGTGGTGGGCCATCAACCCACATTGGGGGCGCTGATGGCTCACCTGTTGGGCTTGTCGGAGCCGGCTTGCAGCATCCGCAAAGGGGCTGTGTGGTGGGTGCGAAGACGAAACCGGGAAGGGCAAGGCCAAACCTTGCTGCAGGCTGTGCTCTGCCCTGACCGTCTCTGAGCCTCAGGATTTGGCTGGACGCCCGGTTTTGATGGTGGGCACACTGGCGAGGGCTTTCTTGAAGGCCGCATCGTTCATGCTGGTCAGCGCTTGCAAGCCGGCACGGATCAATTCACTTTTCTTGATCTCGACGCCCAGCATCAGCGCGCGTTTTTTCGACTCTCCGATCTGCAAGAGTTCACTTTTCGGGATGGTGAAACTGTCACGCACCACTTTGACTTTTTTGTCCTTTATAGGCTTGGCTGGGCTGGCGGCGGGCTTGGGTGCCGCGGTTTTTGCTTTGACAGGCGCAGTTGCGGGCGCTGTAGTCGCCTTGTTGGTTTTGGCGGGCACTGCGGCTTTTGGACGGGCTTTGCGCACAGCTTTAATCGGATCGGCGGGGCTTGCGGCTTTGCGCGGAGCTGCTTTGGGGGTGGGCGTTGCTTGTGGAGTCGGTGTGGCGACCTTGGCGACGTTGTCGTTTGCGGGTGTAGGAGTGTTCATAAAAATAACTCATCAAATTAACGGTGCATACAGTTTATACAGTTTTACCGTTCTTGGCAAGCACCCTTTGCCCTGACGCCCAGCAAGCAGACACAGGCGCTACCAGGCAGACTTTCAATCCATTTGAGCTTGCAAGTCCCAGTCTGTTTTGAACCAGGCATTTTTCTCTTCACGCAGCAGGTGCGCCGATTGAGGCCACATTTCGGCCCAGTCCGCCTGAATACGCAAATGCGTGGTGCGTCGATGCGGATCGCACACCATGTTCAGGCCTGACAGGTCCGGATCTCGGCGGGCATGGCACAAAATGACCGCGATGCGCAGCGCCATGAGTTGCAGCACAAAGCTGGCGTCTTCGAGTTCAGATTCCAGTTTGCGCAGTTTGCCACGGTGCCCCAAGACCAATTGGCTCAGGCGGTGCAGCTCATCCATGGTGAAGCCTTGCAAGTCGGTGTTGTCCAAAATGTAAGCACCGTGCTTGTGGTAATCGCTGTGAGAAATGCGCATGCCAATTTCGTGCAATTGGCAGGCCCAATGGAGCTTTTGCAAATACCGTTGCCGCTCTGCAACGGGGGTGTCCTTGGTTTCTGGAATCAGTGTTTGCAACAGGTGTTGGGCGGTTCGCGAAACGCGCTCAGCCTGCAACTGGTCAGTACCAAACCTTTGCGCTAAAGAGTCCACCATGGAGGAGCGCACATCGTGCATGCCTTCGCGATCGATGAGGTCAAACAAAGCGCCGTGTCGAAGCGCACCTTGTGCCACATGCATTTCGTCAATTTGCAGCAAGTCAAACACCGCCTGTAAGACCGCCAAGCCACCCCCGATGACGGGTTTGCGGTCTTCCTTGACACCCTCGAGGCGCAGGTTGTCAGGCTTTTGCGCTTTGAGCAAACGGTCTTTCAGCCAGGCTAAGCCTTCTCGAGTGACCCAACCTTCCTGCCAGCCGGCAGCGGTCAACACATCGGACACGGCGCCGACCGTGCCAGAGGAGCCGTAGCACTTGTCCCAATGCTGTCGATTGAACAAGATTTGGGCTTCATCCAGTACCGCTTTGGCGGCGATCTCCGCCGATTTAAAAGCAGAGCTCGTCCACAAGCCGTCCGAAAAATATTTCATGGACCAGCCCACGCTGCCCACACGGTAAGACTCTAAAGTGGTGGCATTTTCGTGCCGGCCCAAAATCATCTCGGTTGAGCGCCCACCGATGTCCACCACCAAACGCCGCTCATCGGATTGGGGCAGCAAGTGGGAAACACCCAGATAAATCAGCCGTGCCTCCTCGCGACCCGCAATCACCTCAATCGGGAAACCCAGCATGTGTTTGGCCTTGACCAAAAACGCATCACGGTTGCGTGCTTCTCGCAGCGTTTGGGTGGCCACGGCACGCACCTGGTTGGGATTGAAGCCGGCAATGCGCTCGCCAAAGCGGGCTAAACACGACCAGCCCCGTGCCATCGCATCGTCGGTCAGGTTGCGCTCAGCATCCAAGCCATTGCCCTGCCGCACGGTTTCTTTGATGTATTCCACCCGCCGCAATTGACCCGCATCCATCTGACCAATCTCCAGCCTGAAACTGTTCGAACCCAGGTCGATGGCGGCGTAAAGAGACTTGGTTTGCATGCAGTGGGACCAGCGTTGACAGATAAGGGGCGAATTATGTGACGGATTTATGAATACCTGATGACAGTCTGGACTGATCCTTGTCATTCAAGCCATCGGTTGGTCGTGGCCAATTCGGGTGATGGGTGGACATCAACGGCCCGATTCGCAAGTCAAATTTCGGGGGGCGCCGCACGGCACACCCTGGCAGCAATGGGCGGTCAAAAAATCCATCAGGCTTTGCATGGCGGCCAGATCGGCTCGGTAACGCAAAAAGCGGCCTTCGCGTTGCACACTGACCAGCGCCGCATGGTGCAATTCTTTGAGGTGAAACGACAGCGTGTTGGCTGGAATGTCCAGTGCCGCAGACAGCTGCCCGGGCTGAATGCCCTCAGGACCTGTGCCCACGATGGCGCGAAACACTTTCAGGCGCGAGCCTTGCGCCAAAGCCGCCAAGGCCTTGATGGCCACATCTTCGTCCATGGCGTTGAACAAAGAAATGGGGTTCATGGTGTGACTTCGTGCGTAGAAGAGTGCGTGCGCAAGCCCATGGGCAAACGCAGTGTTGCCAGCCAGCACAAGAGCAGCATCAAGGCTGACCCTAAAAGCGCGTACAAGAGGCCGCCCCATTGGTACAGCAAACCTGACAACAGCGTGCCCATGAAACGGCCCAGCGCGTTGGCGGCGTAATAAAAACCCACGTCTTCGGCTGCTTTTTCAGAGCCCGCATAGGCCAACACCAAGTAGCTGTGCACCGAAGAGTTGATGGCAAAAGCAAAGCCAAACAAACTCAGGCCACCCACCACCCACCATGGCAACTGCGGTGCTTGCCAAAACATGGCTGCTGCGATGCCCAGCGGAATCAGCGTGAGCACTGCCGACCACCAACGGGCGGCAGGCACCTCGCGGCTCAGGCCATCGTCGCTGCGGCGAACGATCTGTGGTGCCAGCGCTTGCACCAGGCCGTAACCAATCGTCCAAGCCGCTAAAAAGCCGCCCACCATGGTGAAGGTCCAGCCCACCGAATACAAGAACACCGGCACGCCCACCACAAACCACACATCACGCGCCCCAAACAAAGCCACGCGGGCTGCGGCCAGCGCGTTGATGCCCGGGTTTTTGGCGAACAACTCTTTGGCCGAGCCCGAGGGCTTGCTCTTGCCCATCATGGGCGGCAAGCTGCTCACCACGCCGACCAGCACCAAGGCAAGCAGACCCGACATGGCCCACAGCGAGCCTTGAAAACCCAGCGTCTCCAGCAGCAAACCACCCAGAAAAAAGCCAAAGCCTTTCATGGCGTTTTTGCTGCCGGTGAACCAGGCCACCCATTTGAAGAGTTGCCCGTTGCCTTGGTCTTTGGCTTGTGCTTGTGTGATCTTGATGGCCGATTTGCTGGCCGTTTTGGTCAGGTCTTTGGCCACCCCGCATACGCCTTGCGCCAACACCACCCAAGCCACCGACATGGTGGCCGTCCACTCCGGCTGCAAGGCCGAGAGCAAACCAAAGCCGATGATTTGTGTGGCCAGGCCCACGGTGAGCATGCGGGCAATGCCAAAGCGCGTGGCCAGCCAGCCACCGATCAAATTGGCCAGCACGCCGGCACCTTCGTAGAGCAAGAACAAAAATGCCAACGTGAACGGTGAATACCCCAGCTTGTAAAAATGCAACAGCACCAACATGCGCAAGGCGCCATCGGTCAGGGTGAAGCCCCAATAGGCCGCGGTGACGATGCCGTAATGGCGTTCAGCGGCGTTCATCTCAAATACCGACTTCGTTCATGTGGCAAGCCAGGTCGACCATGCGGCAGGCGTAGCCCATCTCGTTGTCGTACCAAGCGTAAACTTTGAGCAGCGTGCCGTCGGTCACCAGGGTGGACAGCGCGTCCACAATGCTGCTTCGAGTATCGCGGGCGTAATCGGCGCTGACCAAGGGACGCTCCTCATAGCCCAAGATGCCCGCCAAGGGGCCTTGGGCCGCAGCGGCAAACAAGGCATTGACCTCTTCAGCACTGGTTTCGCGCTCCATCTCGAACACGCAGTCGGTCAGCGAGGCATTGAGCACCGGAGCGCGCACCGCGTGGCCATTGAGCTTGCCCTTGAGTTCGGGGTAAATCAAGGCGATGGCCGTGGCGCTGCCGGTGGTGGTGGGGGCCAGGCTGGTCATGGCGCTGCGGGCGCGGCGCAGGTCTTTGTGCGGCGCATCGACCACCAAGTTGGTGTTGGTGGGGTCGTGGATGGTGGTGATTTGGCCGTGCTTGATGCCAATGGCTTCGTGCACCACTTTGACCACCGGAGCCAGGCAGTTGGTGGTGCAAGAAGCGGCGGTGACGATGCGGTCTTTGGCAGGGTTGTACAGCGTGTGGTTGATGCCCACCACGATGTTCAATACATCCCCCACCTTCACGGGCGCGGCCACGATCACACGCTTGGCACCCCGGTCCAGGTGGCCTTGAATCGTCTCGGGCGTCAAAAACTTGCCCGTGCATTCCAGCACCAGGTCCACGCCCATGTCGCCCCATGGGATGTCGGCCGGATGGGCGTGTGAGGAAAAGCCCAAGGTGCGATCACCGATGCGAATTTGGCTGTCGCCGTCTGCTTCGATGCGCGCGCGCCATTGGCCTTGCACGCTGTCAAAAGCCAACAAGTGCGCGGTGGCTGCCGCACCGCCTTTGAGTTCATTCAAGTGAACCACCTCCAGGCGATTGTTTGCGCGGGGGTCGTCTTGCTGGCGTTCGGCAGCACCCATGGCCGCACGCAAGGCCAAACGGCCAATGCGGCCCATTCCGTTGATACCGACTTTCATGTTCAATCCTTCGATGATTCTGGAAACCTCCATGTTTGAACTTTGCCATGGTTCTGTGACGCTTTTGTGACGGTCTCGCGTGTCCAGGGCATGTCTTGCTGCGTTCAAAAAATCGACATCAAATTGTCATGGGGGGGCTGTGCAATGGTGCTTTTCTCAATGGAGCTTTTCATGTCGCATCACGATCACGATCCCATCTTCAACACCTCGGGCAACCCCCATTTTCAAGATGTTCTGAATCAATCTCTGCAAAATCCCGCCCGCCGCGGTTTGTTGCGCGGTGGTCTGGGCTTGGCTGGTCTGGCGATGCTGCCGGGCTGTGCCAGCTTGACGTCGGGCATGGCGTCTTCGCCATCTGCTTTGGGTTTCCCCTCTGTCGAAAAGAGTCTGCTCGACAACGTGATGTTGCCGCCCGGCTACCAGTACAGCGTCTTGCACGCCACAGGCGATGCGCTCGATTCAGCTTTGACCGCTTACTCCAACCGGGGTGTGGAGTCGGACGACTGGTCACGCCGCGTGGGCGATCACCACGATGGCATGGACATTTATTACATCGACGCCAACGGCCGCTACGCCGACCAAGAAACAGGCCGTGCCGTGCTGTGTGTGAACCACGAAAGCTCGGCTGACGCGCATTTCATGCACCCCAACGGCCAGACGTCCAATGGCATCGGTGGCAAGAAATTTGACCAGTTCGGCGCCTGGGACCTGGGCACGCGCCCCGAATTGGAAGTGCTCAAAGAAATCAACCACCACGGCGTGACGGTGGTCGAGATTGTCAAGACCCCTCAAGGTTGGCGCATCAAGCAGGACTCACCGCTGAACCGCCGCATCACCGCACAAACGCCTGTGCGCATCAGCGGTCCCCGCGCACAAATTGAGGCGATCCGCAGCTTCATGGTCACCCGCTGGGACACGGCGGGGGCCATGGCGCGGGGCACTTTGAACAACTGCGGCCATGGCAAAACGCCATGGGGCACTTATTTGGGCTGCGAAGAAAACTGGGCTTATTACTTTCAGACTGCTGCCAATGGGGCTGCATTACCTGCCAAAGAAGTGGCCTCACGCAAGCGCTATGGGCTGCCCTCATCGGCGCCAGCGGCCGGCGCCAAACAAGCGCAAAGCCAGGGCTGGCACACTGTGTCGGCCACCGACGACCGTTTTGCCCGCTGGAACTTGTCGGCTACGGCTGCCAACGCAGAGCAAGACTTCCGCAACGAAGCCAACACCTTTGGTTTCAACGTCGAAATCGATCCCTTGGCCCCCAACTCCACACCCGCCAAGCGCGTGGCCATGGGGCGCTTCGCGCACGAAGCCGCTGTTTGTGGTGTGCCTAAGGCGGGCGAGCCGTTGGCGTTTTACATGGGGTGTGACTCGCGCAACGAATACATCTACAAGTTTGTGAGCAACGCTGTGTGGGACCCCCGCGATGTCGGCGGCGGCTTGGTGGCGGGGGACAAATACCTGAGCGAAGGCAAGTTGTATGCGGCGCGTTTTGACGCCACAGGCCAAGGCCAATGGCTGGAGTTGACCATTGCCGACCCCCGTATTTCTAACCACGCCGCATACAAATTCGCCAACCAGGGCGATGTGCTGGTCAATGCCCGCTTGGCCGCCGATGCGGTGGGCGCCACCAAGATGGACCGCCCGGAGTGGGGTGCTGTCAACCACCGCAATGGCGAAATCTATTTCGCATTGACCAACAACAATGCGAGCAACCGCACACCCGCCAAAGTGGATGCTGCCAACCCACGCGCCTACATGGACATGGATGGCAACAAAGGGATGGGCAACCCCAATGGGCACATCATCCGTTTCAAAGAGGCCGACAACCAATCCATCGCCAAAGCCTTTGCTTGGGACATTTTTCTGTTCGGCGCAGAAGAAGACTCCGGCGATGCCAACCTGTCGGGCTTGACCGCCAAGAATTCGTTCTCATCGCCAGATGGCTTGTGGTTCAGCAAAGCCACCGGCATTTGCTGGATCCAGACCGACGACGGCGCATTCACCGACGAGACCAATTGCATGATGCTGGCCGCCATTCCTGGTCAGGTCGGTGACGGTGGCAAAAAGACTGTGAATAACAAGATGGTGGTGGGGGGGGTAGAGCAAACGGGGACCCAAGAGACCTTTGTGGGTGCCGCTTTGGGCGAAGCCAAACTTCGCCGCTTTTTGGTGGCCCCCAAGGGCGCCGAAGTCACGGGTATCACCGAGACCGCCGATGGCCGCACTTTGTTCGTGAACATCCAGCACCCGGGTGAACTTTCCAAGCCCTTGTCTTCGGGTCAAGCACCCCAAAGCATGTGGCCGGGCAACCAGGGTTATGGCCCCGCGGGCCGTCCACGTTCAGCCACGATCGTGATCACCCGCACTGATGGTGGTGTGATCGGTCTGTAACAGTCCGTTGTGGTCATCAATGGCCAAGGTTTGGAGGTGATTGAATCGCCGACGAACCTTGTCTTGAAACAACCCAGCCGTATCCGTGACATCAAATTGTCATAATTCGCCTTTAGAGTCAAAGAAGTTTCTGAAATGTCAGAAACCTCAATTCTCCCCTTCTGAACTTGGAGTTCACATGTTGAAACTGAAATCATTCATTGCAGCGGTCTGTGTCACCGTCATGGCTACATCGGCCTTGGCCGCTGACATCACAGGTGCTGGTGCGACATTCCCATTTCCAATTTACGCCAAGTGGGCAGAGGGCTACAAAGCCGCGACTGGCACAGGCATGAATTACCAGTCCATTGGCTCTTCCGGTGGCATCAAGCAAATCCGCGCCAAGACCGTGACTTTCGGCGCGACCGATGCCCCCGTCAAAGGTGAAGAGCTCGACAAAGATGGCATGGTTCAGTTCCCCGCCATCATTGGTGGCACTGTGCCGGTGATCAACCTGGATGGCTTCAAGCCAGGCGAATTGCGCGTGACCGGCCCTGTGTTGGCCGACATGTTCATGGGCAAAATCAGCAAATGGAACGATCCCAAGTTCGTGGCTTTGAACCCCGGCAAAACCCTGCCCAACGAAACCATCACTGTGGTGCACCGCGCCGACGGTTCGGGCACCACTTTCAACTGGACCGACTACCTGACAGCCGTCAGCAAAGAGTGGGCCAATTCCGTGGGCAAAGGTGCAGCGGTCAAGTGGCCAGCACCCACCTCCGTCGGAGGCAAGGGCAATGAAGGCGTTGCAGCCAACGTCAACCGTGTGAAAGGTTCTTTGGGCTACGTGGAATACGCCTACGTCAAAAAGAACAAGATGACCTTCATGCAAATCCAAAATGCGGACGGCAAGTACGTCAGCCCGGATGATTTGACTTTTGCTGCTGCTGCCGCCAGCGCCGACTGGTTCAGCGTGCCTGGTATGGGGGTCTCGATGGTCAATGCCAAGGGTGCCAACAGCTGGCCTGTCAGCACGGCTTCCTTCATCTTGATGTACAAGAACCCAGCCGACAAAGCGGCTTCTGCTGAAGCTCTGAAGTTCTTCGACTGGTCTTTCAAAAATGGCAAGAAAATGGCAGCCGACTTGGACTACGTGTCCTTGCCTGACAGCTTGACCGATCAGATCCGATCCAAAGTCTGGTCACAGATTCAGAAGTAATTCAGTTCCTGTGCTGCCATCCGTCGGTTGTTTCAAGGCAGCCGGCGGATTTTTGTTGAGTTCGAAGCTTATTGTTTGATGGACCAAGACATGCAAACTCCCCTTTCTAGTGCAAATGCTGACCGCACGAGCCAGATGCTGGCAGTGGTGAAGCGGCAGCGTCTGCAAGACGTTTTGTTTCACCGCCTGACACAGTTGTTTTCGCTTCTGGTTCTGGTGGCTTTGGCTGGGATCATTGTGTCCTTGTTCATCAATGCTTGGCCCACCTTTGCCAAATTTGGTGCACGTTTCATTTGGTATGTCGAGTGGGACATCATCAACGAAGAATTTGGGGCCGCGATCGCGATCGTTGGCACCTTGGCCAGCGCCAGTATCGCGATGTTGATCGCGGTGCCATTGGCTTTTGGCATAGCGGTTTTCCTGACCGAAACCTGCCCCGTCTGGTTGCGTCGCCCTTTGGGCACGGCCATTGAGTTGTTGGCGGCAGTGCCTTCCATCATTTACGGCATGTTTGGCCTTTTTGTGTTTGCCCCTTTGTTTGCCGATTACATCCAGGTTCCACTGCGTGATGTGCTCGGTGGCATGCCTTTGGTGGGCTTTTTGTTTGGTGGTGCTCCGAACGGCATGGGCATCTTGGCCGCAGGCATTGTGCTGGCTTTCATGGTCCTGCCGTTTGTGGCGGCGGTGATGCGCGATGTGTTTGAAATCACGCCTCCCATTTTGCGCGAGTCGGCCTATGGCTTGGGTTGCACCACCTGGGAGGTGGTGCGCAAGATCGTGCTGCCTTACACCCAAAAAGGGGTGATCGGCGGCATCATGCTCGGCTTGGGTCGTGCTTTGGGCGAAACCATGGCGGTGACTTTTGTGATCGGCAATGCCAACCGCATGCCCACTTCACTTTTCTCTCCTGGGACTTCGATCGCCTCCACTTTGGCCAACGAGTTTGGCGAGGCGGCAGATTTCCACATTTCTTCTTTGTTCGCGCTCGGTTTCTTGCTGTTTGTGATCACCTTCGTGGTTTTGGCTGCAGCCAAAATCATGATCAATCGGGCTGAAAAAGCCAAGGGGTTCTGACATGGCCATGAACATGAATCAAGGTTTGTACCGCCGTCGCCGTTTGGCCAATGCTTGGGGCATGGCCACTTCCATGGTGGCCATGGGTTTGGGTCTGACGGTGCTGTTGTGGATATTGGTGGTGCTGTTTTCGAATGGTTTTGCCGCGCTCGACCTGAACATGCTCACGCAAGATACCCCTGCACCTGGCACTGAGGGCGGCGGATTGCGCAATGCGATTGTCGGCAGCTTGATGATGGTGGGGCTCACCGTTTTGGTGGCGACCCCCGTGGGCATTTTGGCCGGCATCTACCTGACCGAATACGGAGACCAAAGCAAAACCGCCGAACTCACCCGATTTGTGACCGACATCATGTTGTCGGCGCCCTCCATTGTGATTGGTTTGTTTGTGTACGCGATCGCTGTGGCCACTTTGGGCACATTCTCGGGCTATGCCGGCAGTTTGGCTTTGTCCTTGATTGCTGTGCCTGTGATCATGCGCACCACCGAAAACATGTTGCGCTTGGTGCCTGGCAGTTTGCGCGAAGCCGCTTTCGCCTTGGGGGCACCCCGCTGGAAGGTCTCTTTGGCAGTCACCTTGCGTGCGGCCAAAAGTGGCGTGATCACCGGTCTGTTGCTCGCAGTGGCGCGCATCAGTGGCGAAACTGCACCTTTGCTGTTCACGGCGCTCAACAACCAGTTCTTCAATTCCGACATGGGCAAACCCATGGCGAACTTGCCCGTGGTGATTTTCCAATTTGCCATGAGCCCCTATGAAAACTGGATCCGTTTGGCTTGGGCCGGTGCACTGCTGGTGACCTTGGCGGTCTTGGTCCTCAATATTTTGGCCCGTGTGTTTTTCCGGGACAAGCAGTCGGCTTGATGTCCAGCAGATTGCCACGCCTCGCTTTTTCAATTTGTATCCACAGGAATCCACATGCCTGACAAGAAACCCACGCAGAACGCACTTGAGGTCCGTAACCTTGACTTTTATTACGGCAAATTCAAGGGCCTGAAAAATGTCAACCTGGACATTGCAGAACACCGCGTGACCGCCTTCATTGGTCCCTCGGGTTGCGGTAAATCCACGTTGTTGCGCACGCTCAACCGCATGTACAGCCTCTACCCTGGCCAGCGTGCTGAGGGTGAGATCAAGTTTTATGGTCAAAACATTTTGGAAAAGGGCCAAGACCTGAACTTGTTGCGCGCCCAAATCGGCATGGTGTTCCAAAAGCCTACACCTTTCCCAATGTCGATTTACGACAACATCGCTTTCGGTGTTCGCTTGTATGAAAACCTCAGCCGTTCCGACATGGACGAGCGCGTCGAGTCGGCTTTGACCAAAGCCGCCATTTGGAACGAAGTCAAAGACAAACTGGGTCAAAGTGGTTTGTCCCTCTCGGGCGGACAGCAGCAGCGCTTGTGCATTGCACGCACCATCGCGGTCAAGCCCAAAGTCATCTTGCTCGATGAACCCACTTCGGCCCTGGATCCGATCTCGACCGCCAAAGTCGAAGAGTTGGTCAGCGAGTTGAAGAAAGAATACACCGTGGCCATCGTCACCCACAACATGCAGCAAGCGGCACGCGTGTCAGACTTCACGGCTTACATGTATTTGGGCGAATTGGTGGAGTTTGGCCAAACCGAGCAAATTTTCATGAAGCCTGTCCGTCAGGAAACCGAAGACTACATCACCGGCCGTTTCGGCTGATCAGGAGCAAAAAATGGAAAAACACATTTCAAGTCAATTTGATGCCGACCTGACCAACGTGTCATCGCGTGTCCTGGAGTTGGGTGGACTGGTGGAGTCGCAAACGCGCCATGCGGTTTATGCCTTGGCGCAGTTCAGCTCGGAGGTGGCCGATCAGGTCATTGCCACTGAAAAACAGGTGAACAAGTTGGAAGTGGAGATCGATGCCGAATTGGCCTCCATCATTGCGCGTCGCCAACCAACAGCGCGCGATTTGCGTTTGCTGATGGCGATTTCCAAGATCACGGGTAATTTGGAGCGTGCAGGCGATGAAGCCGAGCGCATCGCACGCATGGTCAAGCTGATCTTGGAGCAAGGTACGCCTCGCAATTTACCCGCTTCTGAGCTGCGGGTGGCGGCAGATCTGGCGACCGGTTTGCTGCGCAAAGCTTTGGATGCCTTTGCCCGCTTGGATGTCAATACCGCCTTGGTCATCTTGAAAGAAGATGATTTGATCGACGCCGAGTTCAATGGCTTTGTGCGCAAGTTGGTGACTTACATGATGGAAGACCCGCGCACCATCTCGGCCAGTCTTGATTTGTTGTTTGTGGCCAAAGCCATTGAACGCATCGGTGACCATGCCAAAAACATTGCCGAATTTGTCATTTATGTCGTCAAGGGTGCTGACGTTCGACATACAGCCTTGATCGAGATTGAAAAAGCGGTGCAATGAGATCCACACCTCGCATCTTGATCGTCGAGGATGAACCCTCGATTGCCGAATTGATTGCCGTTAACCTGCGGCACAACGGCTTTCAGCCTGTTTGGGCCATCGACGCCGAAACCGCGCAGCGAGAGCTGGATGAAATCTTGCCGGACGTGATCTTGCTGGACTGGATGCTGCCCGGCGAAAGTGGTCTGACTTTGGCTCGGCGTTGGCGTGCCTCGAGCCGTACCAAAACGGTGCCCATCTTGATGCTCACCGCGCGCGGCGACGAGGCCGATCGCGTCGCAGGACTGGATGCGGGGGCCGACGACTACATCGTGAAACCATTTTCGCCACGCGAACTCTTGGCGCGCATCCGGGCCGTGTTGCGCCGTCGGGTTCCTGAGGCTTCGGGTGGTGTCGTCAAAATGGGCGAGCTGCAATTGGATGCCGACACGCACCGCGTCAACTGGGCCGACAAGCCCCTGAAAGTGGGTCCCACCGAGTTCAAGTTGCTGCATTACCTGATGCGCCACCCAGAACGCGTGCACAGCCGAGGCGCCTTGCTCGACAAGGTCTGGGGCGACCATGTGTACATCGAAGAGCGCACCGTGGATGTGCATGTCAAGCGCCTGCGCGAATCCTTGGGTGATGCCGGTGTCATGATCGAAACCGTGCGCGGTGCGGGTTACAGGTTCACACACTCACCAGCCGTTTGATGCGGACTTCGAATGATCTTCTCGGTAGTTGAATTGTTGATGGGTGGGTTGGTGGCCGCTGTGCCCGGTTGGTTCTGGGGCGGGACTTGGGGTGCTTTGTCTGCCACAGCTCTGGCCTTTTTTGTTCACGCGGTGGTTTTGGTGTGGCGGATTCACCGCCTTGACCAATGGCTCAGTGCACCCCAACTCCAGCTGGACCCACCATGGCAAGGCGTTTGGTTGGAAATGGCTTCACGCATCCAGCGTTTACTGCGTCTGCAAGAAAAGCAGGCGGCATTGCACGAAAAACGCCTGAAAGACTTCTTGCTGGCGATCCAAGCCTCGCCCAACGGTGTGGTTTTGTTGGATGGAGATTCGCGCATTGAATGGTGCAACGACACGGCGGCTTCGCATTTGGGACTGGATGCGCAAAAAGACCGCATGCAACACATTGTTCATTTGGTGCGAGATCCGGTCTTTGCCAAGTATTTTGCGCAAGACGAGCACAGCGCTGAGGTCATCATGGAGGGGCGCTCCAATTCGGTGGTCAATGTCAAGAAACTCTCGGTGCAGCTGCATGCTTACGGCGAAGGGCGATCGCTGCTCTTGACCCGTGACATCACGGCCTTGGCCCAAGCGGAGGAGATGCGGCGTGATTTTGTGGCGAACGTGTCGCACGAGATCCGCACCCCTTTGACGGTGCTGAGTGGCTTTGTGGAAACCTTGCAATCCATCCCTTTGGATGCTGCCGAGATGCAGCAGTACCTCCAGCTCATGTCCGTCCAGTCCGACCGCATGCAGTCTTTGGTGGCCGATTTGCTCACCTTGTCCCAGTTGGAAGGCAGTCAACCACCTGGCGTTCATGAAAAGGTGGCTTTGCCCCCTTTGATGGCGCACATCCATGCCGATGCCTTGGCTTTGACGGAATTGTTGGCGTCTAAATCGGATGGGCCAATCCACCACCTGGTGATGGATCCCGTGCCAGAGGTGGCCTTGCTCGGTTCCCGCTCGGAGTTGCTCAGTGCGGTGTCCAACCTGGTGAACAACGCGATTCGCTACACCCCATTGGGTGGTCGGATCCATTTGCAGTGGTCATTGACACCCGAAGGGGCTGTGTTTGCCGTGAAAGATTCAGGCCCCGGCATCGCGGCCGAGCACCTGCCACGCTTGTCGGAGCGTTTTTACCGGGTGGACCGCAGCCGCTCGCGTGAAACGGGTGGCACGGGATTGGGGCTGGCCATCACCAAACACGTCATGCAACGCCATGGCGGAGAGCTCCGCATCGAGAGTGTGCTGGGACAAGGGGCCACCTTCAAGTTGTGTTTGCCCGCCAGTCGCGTGTCCAACCGCCAGGACTGAGGCCAAGTACCTGCGCGTTGCCATGTTCTTGAACTCAACTGCATCCCGATTGATCGTTGTTTCCAAATCATAGGTTTTGTAGCAAGGGGAATACCCGGATGTTCGAACCTTCTTAGTTTGGCTATCTTCGTCTTGGGCAGGCTTGAGGGCGTCTTGGACGCCAAAGATGTCCAGTAAGGAGTCAAAACATGACCGCTGTTCAAATTCAGAACGCTTTGGTGCTGTGCACCATCTTGGGTTTTGCCACGATGGAATGGGCCAGTCGGCGCTACAAAAATACGGTGAACGCCACGGGCAATGACACCAAACTTGAAATTTTGATGTTTTTGAGCGTGTTGGCGGTGACCCAGCCCTTGGCCATTTTTGTGACCAGCAAACTGGGCGCGGCCTGGTTTCCACAATACAAGGGCGCCTTGGCCGATTTGCCTTGGTGGGGCATGGTGGGTATTTTGCTGCTCGTGGATGACATGACGCAATATTGGTGGCACCGCCTCTCGCACACCTCTTTCCTGTGGCCTTTACACCGCGCTCATCACTCGGCCGAGTACATGAGCATTCGGATCACCTTTCGCAACAATTTCTTTTATTACCTGATGATGCCTGGCCTGTGGTTTGCGGGGGCCTTGCTTTTCTTGGGTTTTGGCGGCTTGGTGTATGCAGGGTACATCGTGGTCAAGCTGTTGGTGATTTTGGGGGCGCACTGCGCATGGCGTTGGGATGAACCCCTTTACCGAATTCGGGCCTTGCACCCCGTCATGTGGGTGCTGGAGCGCACCATCTCCACGCCTGCCACGCATTGGGCACACCATGCCATCACCAATGCCGATGGTGTGGGCCATTACAAAGGCAATTTTGGCAATTTGCTGTTTTTGTGGGACATCATTTTTGGCAGTGCGCACATCACTCGCCGTTACCCCGAACAAGTGGGTTTGATCGACGACCAATTGTTTGGTCAGGAGCGTTGGTACCACCAGATGCTGTTCCCTTTGCTGCAGTCTCAACGTGAACACACGGCGTTGAAATTTGGGGGACGCATCTACCAAGATCCACAGGAAAAAGCGCCGCCTGTTTGAGCCGAGATGGCTATCCCGCGGTGCAGCGTTTGATCTGCATCAAAAAGGATCTCCGTGACAAGGCCTTGTGTGCGTTGTCACTTCAGGAGGACTTCAGTTTCGATCTGTAATCTTGCACGACAGATGCCAAGAAAGGTCGATTGCACGATGAAGTCCCCCCCAATCCAGCGTGGCCTGACCTTGTCAGGTCTTGTTCTCGTTTTGTGCGGCGCAAGCGCGCAGGTGACGACACCACAAGCCCAATTGCAGCGATGGCAGGCTGCGGCGGGGCAAAGCGGGCAAGCGCCCCGTGGACAAGAGTTTTTTACCCGCCGTCATGGTGGCGAGTGGTCTTGCGCATCCTGTCACGGTCAGCCACCGACCACGACCAGCCGACATGCTTCAACCGGCAAGCCCATTCAACCACTGGCACCCGCATTCCATGCGGAACGTTTCACCGACAGCGCCAAGGTGGACAAATGGTTCAAGCGCAATTGCAAAGATGTGCTTTCTCGTGAATGCTCGGCGGTTGAAAAAGCCGATGTGTTGGCTTACTTGGTGGGTTTGAAATGATGCAAGCGCTGATTCGAACGTTGGGTGCAGTCGGGTGGGGTGCCGGGTTCTTGGTGTCATCGGTTTGGGCGGATGCGCCCAGCATGCCAGCGCACGTGCTGCCCATTTACAAGCAGGAGTGTGCGGCGTGCCACACCCTTTATCCGCCGGCCTTGTTGCCTGCGGCTTCATGGCAAAGAATTTTGAGCGGCTTAGCGCACCATTACGGCACCGATGCCTCTTTAGAGCCCGAACAGGTGCAGCAAATCACGGTTTGGTTGAAAGCCCATGCGGGCACTTCCAAGCGGGTGCTTGAAGCGCCTCCAGAAGATCGCATCACGCGTTCGGCCTGGTTTGTCCGAGAGCACCGGGAGGTGGAGGCCGCCGTATGGAAGCGCAAGAGCATCCAAAGTGCTGCGCAATGCAGTGCTTGTCACAGCCAAGCAGACGTGGGGCGCTTTGGCGAGCGCGAGCTGCGCATACCCCGATGACCCCATTGGCGAACACCCAGCCCACACCGTCCCCATTGAAGGAGTTGAACAGGATGTCAAACACAGCCGCTGTATCCGGCACACCCGGGCCTGTGCCGACGCGCCGCACCGTGGATGCTTTCACCCGCACACTGCATGCCTTGTTGGCTTTGAGTTTCATCGGGGCGTACATCACGGCTGAAAGTGAAGTTTTCAGGTTGGTGCATGTCAGTTTGGGCTACACCCTGGGGGGCTTGTTGGTGGCCCGTTTGCTGTGGGGGATGTTGGGGCCTCGTTATGTCCGCTGGACTGCCATGTGGGGCAAGTTGCGTGGTTTGGGTGATTGGCTGCGTGGTTTGCGCACAGGGCAAGCCTCTTGGCGGCAGGCGCAAAATCTCTACATGGCGTGGACGGTTGCAACAGTTTTGCTCGCCATTGCACCGGTGGTTCTATCGGGCTATGTGCTCTACCAGGAGTGGACGGGCGAATGGATGGAGGATGTGCACGAATTCTTCGGTGATGTCATGCTTTTGGCGGTTCTGGCCCATGTTTCAGGCATTGTGTTGCTCAGCCTGTTGCGGCGCCGCAATTTGGCCAAGCCCATGTTGACCGGACGTGTTGAGGGGGGAGGACCTGATTTGATCAAGTCCAACCACGGGGTCTTGGCCGCATGGCTTGTCGCTGCAGTTTTGGGGTTTTGGGCGCTGCAGTGGCAAAGCGTTGAGCCATCACAAACCGTGGGTGAGCCCAGCGGGATGCATCCCGCGCTCGGCAAGTCACAATCGAAGCGCGATGAAGATTGATGCGATGACGACATTCACAGGTTGAAAGCATGCGTGTTTTATTGGCTGAAGACGATGAATTATTGGGTGCAGGCCTCAAAGCCGGGTTGCAGCAGCAGGGCTTTTTGGTGGACTGGGTGCGTGACGGCATGGCTGCAGAGCGTGAACTGTTGACCGGTGTCTACCAAGCCAGTGTGCTCGACTTGGGATTACCGCGCCAAGATGGTATGCAGTGCTTGGCCGCAGTACGTCGTCAAAAAATGCGCACCCCTGTCTTGATACTGACTGCCCGGGACAGCATACCGGCCCGAATCGCGGGACTGGACGGTGGCGCTGACGACTACATGGTCAAGCCCGTGGACTTGATGGAGTTGGCCGCCCGTCTGCGTGCCTTGGTGCGCCGTGCCCATGGCGTTTCTGAACCCCTTTTGGAGGCAGGCGACTTGCGCATGGACCCCGCTTCGCGCCAGGTCTGGCTCGGCGGGTGTTTGGTGGAGTTGTCTTTGCGCGAATACGAGCTTTTGCAAATTTTCATGCGCCATGCTGGTCGTGTGCTGACCCGTGGTCAAGTGGAACAGCACTTGTACCAATGGGGTCACGAGGTGAGCAGCAACACGGTGGAGGTCCACATTTACAACTTGCGTAAAAAGCTTCGCCCTGATGTGATCGACACCATACGGGGTGTGGGCTATTTGCTTCACCAGTCAGTCAAGTCCGATGCGCCGAGGTCGGAACCGGGTGCGCCATGACGATTAGGCCGCCCTCTTCGTTGCAATGGCGTTTGACGCTCAGTTTGTTGTTGGCGACAGGTGTGTTCTGGGGCCTTGTGTTGGTGATGACTTGGCTGAGAACTGAGCACGAATTGAGTGAACTGTTGGACGCCCACTTGGCCCAAACAGCGGCGGTGCTGGCTGTGCAAAGCAACGATGGCCACGATGATGATTTCACCACCGCTGAGGTGCTTCACAAATACCAGCCGCGTGTGGCATTTCAAATTTGGCACGAGCGCGAGTTGCTGTCTCGTTCAGCCCAAGCACCCCTTGAGCCTCTGGCGCCTTGGGGTCAAAACGGCATTTCAGAGCGAGAACGAGACGGTCAAGCTTGGCGGGTTTTTGCAACGACAGGCCGTGATCGGGATGTTTGGGTGGTGGTGGCCGAGTTGAAGTCGGCGCGCCAAGACATCTTGCAAGCGGGCCTGAATTCCGCCATCGTGCCCCTGCTCTTGGCTTTGCCAGTTTTGGCTTTCTTGATTTGGGGGGCGATTTTCAAGTCATTGATGCCCCTTCGGCAATTGAGTGAGTCGGTTGGTCAACGCGACGCTCAGGCCTTGAAGCCCTTGAACGAGCAAGTTTCAGCCGAGGTCCAGCCCTTGGTTCAAGCACTGAACCGACTCTTTCAGCAATTGGCCATGCACATGGAGGGTGAGCGCCGCTTCACGGCCGACGCCGCCCATGAGCTGCGCACGCCATTGGCGGCTGTTCGCATGCAGGCCCAGGTGGCCCGAGGCGCTGAGTCCGACCTCGAACGCGAAAAAGCCCTAGACGCCGTGCTGCAAGGGTGTGATCGTGCGACACGTTTGGTGGCGCAGTTGCTGCAATTGGCCCGCCTTGATGCCCATGAGGATTCGCCGCTGCTGGCGCAGTGCGATGCCGTGGCCGAAACCCGTTCCACATTGGCTGAATTGGGGCCGAGGTCGCTGGCCAAGCAACAGGTATTGAGTCTGGACGCACCCGATGTCTTGCATGTGCCCATCCCGCCGGGTTGGGTGGGGGTGCTGGTGGGCAACTTGGTGGACAACGCCCAACGTTACAGCCCTGTGGGCTCCACCATTCGCGTGCAATGGGCGGCGCTGCCTGTCCCTACTCTGGTGGTGGAAGACAGCGGTCCCGGCATGGCTCCCTCGGGTGTGGCGCGTTTGGGCGATCGGTTCTTCCGGGTGCCAGGCAATGGGGCCGAGGGCAGTGGTTTGGGTTGGTCGATCGTGCGGCGCGTGGCCCAGCGCTATGGTCTGCATTTTCATGTTGATCGCAGTGACGAATTGAAGGGTCTGCGGGTCACCGTGACCTGGCCGGGCAACTGAACATGGTTTAAGCCTTCTTCGGCTTGTGGTCTGATGCAGGTCAGGGCTTTGGATTCTCCACGCTGGGTGGCGAGCACTTGATCTCTGGCTGAAAGTCGACCATGAACGCCCAAATCAACGAATTTCTGGACCGTATTCGGCAATTGGAGGCGGACATTGAGCAAGAGGTTCAGCGCCGCCGACAGCTATTCCAAGCCGATTTTGACCAACGCAAGGTGAGTTTTGAGCACGAGGTGTTGGAGCAGCAGCGGCGTTTCAAAGAGGGTGTGGTGCGCTGTGTTTGGAACGCTGACTGGCGGCACTGGCTGACCATCCCGCTGATTTACCCGGTCCTCTTGCCCATGCTGCTGCTCGATGGCATGGTCACGCTCTACCAGCACTTGTGTTTTCCCTTGTACAACATGCCACGCGTCAAGCGTTCGGATTACTTTGTGTACGACCGAACCCATTTGGCTTATTTGAACATCGTCGAAAAGATCAACTGTGCGTACTGCTCTTACGGCAATGGTTTGATGGCCTACGCCCGCGAAGTGGTGGGCCTGACTGAGCAGTATTGGTGCCCCATCAAACACGCACGCCGTGTGGTGCATGCACACCCCTATTACCATGGCTTTTCAGACTACGGCGATGCACAGAATTATCGCGGGCAACTGGCGCGCTTGCGCTTGCAATTGCAACAACTGGAGCTTGAACCGCTGGCGCAACCGGTGTCACAGCATGGACAGCCAGCCGAGCCCCTGCTGGATAAAGTGCCCCCTATGAAAACATTTGAAACTTTGGCCGATCTGGCCGCCTGTGTCGGCCAAGATGTGGCCATCACCGAATGGGTCGAAATCACCCAACAGCAGGTCAATCTGTTTGCCGAGGCCACCGGAGACCACCAGTGGATCCATGTCGACGTGGTGCGGGCCCAGCAAGGGCCTTTTGGCGCGCCGATTGCCCACGGTTTTTTGACCTTGTCCTTGTTGCCCCAGTTTTTCGACAAGACCATTGTGGTCCAGCAAAAACGCATGGGCGTCAATTACGGGCTCAACAAGGTTCGCTTCATGTCCCCTGTGCCCGTCGGCAGTCGTCTGAGGGGCCATTTGCACCTGCACTCGGCCACACCCATTGAAGACCATGGCATGCAGTTTCAGTGGAATGTGACCGTAGAGCGCGAAGGCATCGACAAGCCCGTGTGCGCTGCTGAATCTTTGGTGCGTATTTACGCTTGAGCCGAGGCGCCCGCAAAGCCCTGCTGTCGCCAAGCTTCGAACACGGTGACAGCGACCGCATTGGACAGGTTCAAGCTTCGCTGACCCTCTCGCATGGGCAACTTGATGCGCTGGTCTGGTGCGAACTGTTCGCGCAATTCAGGCGACAGGCCACGCGTTTCTGAGCCAAACACGAGCCAGTCGCCCGGCGCAAAAACAACCCCATGCGCCGCTCTGCTGCCCCGGGTGGTCAGCGCGAACATGCGGTCCGCTGCGGGCTGTTCGTTGCGCAAAAATGTGGCCCAGTCGGCATGGCGGCGCAAGTCGGCGTACTCATGGTAATCCAGGCCTGCACGCCGCATGTGTTTGTCGTCCATGGAAAAACCCAGGGGTTCGATCAAATGCAGCGTGCAGCCTGTATTGGCCGCCAAGCGGATGATGTTGCCGGTGTTCGGCGGGATTTCGGGCTCAACCAAGACGATGTGAAACATGTCCGGTATTGTGCCTGCGCTCAAGCGCCCTCTGCGGCTTCGGTGCGTGCCAGCACCAAAGCACTGACCTGGGCTGCACCAGCTTGGCGCAAAACCTGCGCGGCCGAGTGCAGGGAGGCACCGCTGGTCATGACATCGTCGACCAAGACCACATTTTTGCTGCGCAGCTGCGTGGCCCTCAAGGGTTCGACGGCAAAAGCCCCCACCAAATTGGCCAAGCGATCGGCTCTGGGCAGGGTGCGTTGTGAAGGGGTGTGTCGCGTGCGCAGCAGCAAGTGGGCATCGGCTTTGCCCGGGCTCAGTCGCTTGGCCAGCAGCCAAGATTGGTTGTAGCCGCGCTCGGCCAATCGGGTGGGTGACAAGGGAATAGGCAGCACCCAGTCTGCCGCGTCCAGAGCGTCTTCGACCCCGGGTGCGCTGCGCATCAAAGTGGCCAAAGGGCCTTGCCAACCCGCTTGTTTTTGAAATTTGAAACGAGCGATCAAATCCACCCAAGGCCACTCATAGCCCACGGCGGTGAGGCACAGCGCCAAGGGCGGCGGGTTGCGCAGACAGGCGCCGCAGTGCCCGAACTTCAGGGGCAAGGGCAGGGCGCAGCTCAGGCAGCGGTGTCTCGGTTGGGCAAAGCGGCTGATGCAGGCCTCGCACAAAGGCGGATTTGGCCAACTCTGGCAAATGGCGCAGTGGCTGGGCAAGGCCATACCCAGGAGGCTTTTCCTGACCCCGCCCAGCTGCACACCTAAACCTTGAAACCACTGAAAGCCCATGAAATCAATATACTTCGGCCTCTCACCGACCACAAGCTGCCACTGACGTCCGTTGTTTGCAGGCTTTCACCCTTCTTTGCCATGGCCCTGTCTGCTCTTGAACGCCCGCCCTCGTTGGACCCTGTTGCTGCCGCTCGGTGGTCGTCTCATGGTGTGGGGCTCAGTTCACCTTGGTTGAACGAGGAGGTGGCCTCGCGCATGCAAGAACGACTGGCATACATCAAGCTGCAGCCCACCCGCTGGGTGCATTGGGGGCCTTTGCGAGGGGGCATGCAGGCCCATGCAGCTTTGCAAAAGCGATACCCCCAAGCACAAGCCTGGCTGAGCAGCGAGCACCCACAACAGGATTTGGCAGCCCAAGCGGCATTGCAAGGCCGGTGGTGGCAAGTCAGGCGTTGGTTGGGGCCACGCCCTCAATCGGGCCTGCCGCCTGAAGGCCAGGCGGACATGCTCTGGGCCAACATGCAATTGCACACCTCAGCCCAGCCTCAGCATCTGCTGAAAATTTGGCATCAAACTTTGGCAGTGGACGGTTTTTTGATGTTTTCTTGCTTGGGTCCTGATACTTTGCGCGAGTTGCGCGAAGCCTATGCGCAACAAGGATGGCCCGCACCAGCCCATGAATTCACCGACATGCACGACTGGGGGGACATGCTGGTGGAAGCGGGTTTTGCCGAGCCAGTGATGGACATGGAGCGCATCACGCTCACCTATGAAACGCCAGAACGTCTGTTGGCCGAGTTGCGCAGTTGGGGGCGGAATTTGCATGTCCAGCGTTTTTCAGGTCTGCGAGGACGCGGGTGGCTGGAGCAACTCAAGCAAATGTTGATGACCTTGGCCCGGCCTGAGGAGGGTGGGCGATTGGCGTTGAGCTTTGAAATTGTGTATGGGCATGCCCTCAAACCATCACCCCGTGTGCCCCTCAGCGTCCAAACGGCCATAGGGCTTGATCAAATGCGGCAAATGTTGCGCAGCGGTGCTCGTATTTCCGACAAAGTTTGAGTTGAATCAAAAGCCCCCTTGTTCTCGGGTAAAATCCGCCCGGTTTCAGAGGCATTTGCTGCCTTTTGGCGTGTTAGTTTATTGAAAGTTGACGCGTGTCAAATCCAACTTATCAGTTTGCTCAAGAGACGGGGCACGCCATCCATTGGCAGCTTCGGCGCAATTGTTCGGTCACACCCACCCAACTGGGATGGTTTTACTTGTCGTTGTGCCTGTTCTCTTTGGCCATTGGTTTGTTTTTTTGGTATCTGGGTGCCACGCTGGTTTTGGCGTTTGCTGGTCTGGAAATCGCGGTGGTGGGCGTGGCATTTTTGATTTATGCGCGCCACGCCACCGACGGAGAAAAGATTTCGATCCAAGGTGGCCAGCTCGTGGTGGAATGTGAGTCTGCCGGGCGTCTGGAGCGGGCAGAGTTCGCGCGCCAATGGGTGAGGGTGGAGCCCAAGTCGGGAGACCGAAGTTTGATCGAGTTGTCCGGTCAGGGGCGATCCATCGAGGTGGGGCGTTTTGTGCGTCCAGAGTTGCGCCAAGTGCTGGCGCGAGAAATCAGAAAGGCATTGCGCTCGGCGTGATGTCTGGTGGCAGACAGGGCCAAGCCCGGTTTGGCTGAAGTGAGAGTTCAACAGTGTCTTGGAAGTTAGTGAGAACCATGAAGAATATTTCCAACCAATTGGCCACGCTGCTATCCCGCGCGGGCATCTTTGCAGGCGCCTGGGCGGCCACGGCAGCCTATGCGGTCAATGATTTGCCGGGTGGCCCTGCTGTCAACCAGCTCAACTTTGCCCCCGCTGCAACCAAAATCGCTGAAGAGCAGCATTGGCTCCACTGGTTCATGTTGATCATCTGCACCGTGATTTTCATCGCAGTGTTTGCGGTGATGTTCTATTCCATTTGGAAGCACCGCAAGTCGGTCGGTCACAAGCCCGCCACATTCACTGAATCCATCACGGTGGAAGTGATCTGGACGGCCGTCCCGTTCCTGATTGTGATTTTGATGGCGCTGCCCGCCACCAAAGTTTTGGTGGCTCAAAAAGACACCACCAATGCCGATTTGACGGTCAAAGTCACCGGTTACCAGTGGAAATGGGGTTACGACTACATCAAAGGCGAAGGTGAAGGCCTGAGCTACATCTCCACGTTGGATTCCTCGCAGCGTGCCATGTCCGATGCCGGCAAACCCGAAGGTGACAACTACCTGCTCAAGGTCGACAACCCCTTGGTGGTGCCTGTCGGTCAAAAAGTGCGTGTGATCACCACGGCCAACGACGTGATTCATGCTTTTGCTGTGCCCGCTTTCGGCATCAAACAAGACGCGATCCCTGGGTTTGTCCGTGACACTTGGTTCCGTGCTGAGAAAACCGGCGATTTTTACGGACAGTGCCAAGAGCTGTGCGGCAAAGAGCATGCCTACATGCCCATCCATGTGAAAGTTCTGTCAGCTGCAGACTACGCGGCCTGGGTGGATGCTGAGAAGAAAAAACAAGCAGCCAAAGCCGATGATCCGGCCAAGGTTTGGGCATTGGACGACCTGTCTAAGCGTGGTGAAAAAGTGTATGCGGCCAATTGCGCGGCCTGCCACCAAGCTTCGGGCAAAGGCGCTGGCGCCATCAAGGCCATCGACGGTTCTGCCGTGGTGCTCGATGCCGACAAGTCCAAGCAAATTGCCGTGCTGCTCAATGGTCAAAACAACGGTGCCATGCCCGCCTGGAAACAGTTGTCGGACACCGAGATCGCCGCTGTGATCACCTACACCAAAAACAACTGGTCCAACAAGACTGGGCAAATCGTGCAACCGGCTGAAGTTTTGGCCGCTCGCAAATAAGACGTACCGTATTCAAATCAAAGGAAATCAAGATGAGTGCCGTTCTAGACCATCACGATCACGCCCATGACGACCACGGTCACGCGCCTGCGGGCTGGCGTCGTTGGGTGTATGCCACCAACCACAAAGACATTGGTACTTTGTACCTGCTGTTCAGTTTCGCCATGCTCATGATTGGTGGCGTGCTGGCACTGGGCATCCGCGCCGAGTTGTTCCAGCCTGGCCTGCAAATTGTCAACCCTGAATTGTTCAACCAGTTCACC
Source organism: Limnohabitans sp. DCL3 (assembly GCF_048019295.1). GTDB lineage: Bacteria > Pseudomonadota > Gammaproteobacteria > Burkholderiales > Burkholderiaceae_C > Limnohabitans_A. Next base: position 565,888 of record NZ_CP171842.1, read on the forward strand.
ACCATGCACGGCATCATCATGGTGTTCGGCGCGATCATGCCGGCCTTTGTGGGCTTTGCCAACTGGATGTTGCCTTTGCAAATTGGCGCGTCTGACATGGCCTTTGCCCGCATGAACAACTTCAGCTTCTGGCTGATGATTCCTGCTGGCGCCATGTTGGTGGGTTCTTTCTTCATGCCAGGCGGCGCACCCGCTGCAGGCTGGACTCTGTATGCACCCCTGACCCTGCAAATGGGTCCATCGATGGACGCGGGTATTTTTGCCATGCACATCCTGGGTGCTTCGTCCATCATGGGTTCGATCAACATCATCGTGACCATCTTGAACATGCGCGCACCGGGCATGACCTTGATGAAGATGCCCATGTTCGCTTGGACATGGTTGATCACTGCTTACTTGCTGATTGCCGTGATGCCCGTGTTGGCTGGCGCCATCACCATGACACTGACGGATCGCCATTTCGGCACCAGCTTCTTCAACCCTGCTGGTGGTGGTGACCCGGTGATGTACCAGCATATCTTCTGGTTCTTCGGTCACCCCGAGGTGTACATCATGATCTTGCCGGCTTTCGGCATCATCAGCCAGATCGTGCCCGCTTTTGCGCGCAAGAAACTGTTCGGTTACGCCTCCATGGTGTACGCCACATCGTCCATCGCCATCTTGTCGTTCATCGTGTGGGCGCACCACATGTTCACCACCGGCATGCCGGTCACGGGCCAGTTGTTCTTCATGTACGCGACCATGTTGATCGCCGTGCCGACCGCTGTGAAGATCTTCAACTGGATCGCCACCATGTGGCGCGGCTCCATGACTTTTGAAACCCCCATGCTGTTTGCAGTGGGCTTCATCTTTGTGTTCACCATGGGTGGCTTCACGGGTTTGATTCTGGCCATGGCCCCGATCGACATCCAGTTGCAAGACACCTATTACGTGGTGGCGCACTTCCACTACGTGTTGGTGGCCGGTTCGCTGTTTGCATTGTTCGCCGGCGTTTACTACTGGATTCCCAAGTGGACTGGTGTGATGTACAGCGAAGGTCGCGGCAAGCTCCACTTCTGGTGGTCGTTGATTTCCTTCAACGTCACTTTCTTCCCGATGCACTTCTTGGGTCTGGCCGGCATGCCCCGTCGATACGCCGACTACCCGATGCAGTTCACTGACTTCAACATGATCGCCTCCGTGGGAGCCTTCTTCTTCGGTTTTGCTCAGGTTTACTTCTTCTTGTTCATTGTGTTGCCTGCCATGATGGGCAAAGGCGAAAAAGCGCCCCAAAAACCTTGGGAAGCCGCCGAAGGTTTGGAATGGGAAGTCCCATCACCAGCACCTTTCCACACCTTCGAGAACCCACCCAAGCTGGACGCTACAGCAACCCGCGTGATTGGTTGATCATCATGGCCATGACACCTGAACAAAGAAAAAGCAATGTGCGATTGGGCCTGATCTTGGCGTCGGTCGCATGTGCTGTGCTGATTGGTTTTGTGGCCAAGTTGATGTTGTTGAACGCTTGAAAGACCCAAGATGAACCTGCGCGGTGAAAATCTGAAGATGGTGGGCAAGCTGGCGGTGGTGACCGCGGGCATGTTCTGCTTCGGTTATGCGCTGGTGCCCATCTACAAGGCCATTTGCGAGATGACGGGCATCAACATCCTGTCGATTTCTGAAACGCAAATTCCTGGCAACGCCAAGGCGGGTAAAGCCGCCGAAGTGCTGCGCAACAGTCAGGTTGACACCACGCGCACGATCACCGTGGAGTTCGATGCCAATGTGCGTGGGCCTTGGGAGTTCAAACCCGAAAAACGGTCCATGCAAGTTCATCCCGGTGAGCTCAGCACGGTGATGTACGAGTTTCAAAACGTGCAAAACCGCCGGATGGCCGCACAGGCCATTCCAAGTTATGCACCTCGCCAAGCCGCCAACCACTTCAACAAACTGGAATGTTTTTGCTTCAACCAGTACACACTGGAGCCGGGCGAGAAAAAGTCTTGGCCAGTGGCCTTTGTGATCGACCCCAAGCTGTCCAAAGACGTGACGACCATCACCCTGTCTTACACCTTCTTTGAAGTGGGTGGTAAAACACCGGCGGCACCTACGGCGCCTTTGGCTGCAGCTGTACAAACACTGCCAGCCAAGACAGGATGGGGTTCATGAGGACCCCCGTTCGACAAACTTCTTGGCTGCGCACCATTCAAGCGGTGTTGTGGTCGTTTGTCGGACTTCGCAAGAATTCCGAGTACCAGCAAGACATTGAGAAACTCAATCCGTTCCACATCATCGGTGTGGCCATTGTTGCCGCATTGTTGTTTGTTCTGGGGCTGATTGCCCTGGTCAATTGGGTGGTTGTCCAACCCACTGGCCTTTAAGCCCCAAATTTGATTTCGATAGAAGAGAGAGCAGGAGTTCCTATGAGTTCAGCAGCACACGGCACCACGCCTTATTACTTTGTTCCGCACGAGTCTCGCCACCCGGTCATGTCGGCGATTGGCTTGTTCTTCGTCATCTTGGGCGCAGGCCAGTGGATCAACGGCGCCGAATGGGGCATGTATTGCCTGTTCTTTGGTATGGCCTGGTGGTTGATCGTCTTGTACCAGTGGTTCTCTGAAGCCGTGCACGAAAGTGAAACGGGCATGTACGGTCGCAAAATTGACCTGTCATACCGCTGGAGCATGACTTGGTTCATCTTCTCCGAAGTCATGTTTTTCGGTGCGTTCTTCACGGCACTTTGGTGGGCTCGCTCCCATTCGGTGCCAGCACTGGGCAGTCTTGAAAATGCCCTGCTTTGGCCAGACTTCAAAGCGGCTTGGCCGAGTTTGGTGGCCGGTGCCACCACCTCGCCCGCGGGCATCATCGAACCCTTCCAAACCATGGGCCCCTTCTGGTTGCCCACCATCAACACCGCCTTGTTGTTGACTTCGGGTGTGACTTTGACCGTGGCACACCATGCCATCCAAGCGGGTGACCGGAGCAAAACCATCAAGTTCATGTGGATGACAGTTTTGTTGGGCATCATTTTCTTGTTTGTTCAAGGCTACGAATATGCCCACGCTTGGGGCGACTTGAACCTGAAACTGTCTTCCGGCATTTACGGTTCAACTTTTTACATGCTCACCGGCTTCCATGGCTTCCACGTTTTCGTGGGCATGCTGATGCTCTTGTTCATCACCTTGCGCTTGCAAAAAGGCCACTTCACCAAAGACCGTCACTTCGGTTTCGAAGGTGCGGCCTGGTACTGGCACTTTGTGGACGTGGTGTGGCTCGGTTTGTACATCTTGGTTTACTGGATGTAATCTGGCCGCGGCCCCAAAAAAAAGCGCCTTTCGGCGCTTTTTTGTTGTGCGATTGGGGATTCAAAGGAGACTGATTTCAACAGGAAGTCAATGGCCTTCCAGTGGTTTTCAAACCTCAAGCGCCAGGTGGAATACCGGTGGGCTGGATCCAGCCCATCTTCCAAGAAACAAGAACACAAAGGAAGAGGACAATCGAAAACCCAACCCGAAAGGCGAGGGCGGTGGCCATGCTGCCTTTTTTGGGGGATTGACCCTCAACAGGTGGCGTGTTGCCGCGCATCATGTAAACCAAAGCTGAGCCCAAACTCAGCACGATGCCTATAAAGGCGATGACAACCAGTATTTTCATGATCTCATTATCTTATGACTGACAAAGCCCCAGTATGGCAAAGATGGCTGGTCCTCGGCATGGCCGCTATGGGCGTAGCCATCACTTTTTCTCTGGGGCTTTGGCAACTGGGCCGTGCCGCTGAAAAAACGGACTTGCAAAATGCCAAGCAACAGCTAAGTGAACAAGTTGTGCTGGATGGTCGCAGCTTGGGTTCAGCCGAGAGAGATGCACTGCAACGCCAAGTCTTGATCCACAGGCGCATGACGCTCAAAGGGCAGTGGTTGCCTACACACACGGTGTTTTTGGACAACCGACAGATGAACGGCAAGCCCGGCTTTTTTGCCCTGACCCCTTTGCAGTTGGAAGGTACTGGTGCGGTGGTGCTGGTGCAGCGTGGATGGGCACAGCGTTCGTTCACGGACCGAACGGCTTTGCCTGCGCTGCTCACACCCGAAGGCCAAGTGGAGGTGCAGGGGCATTTGGCCCCATGGCCTTCAAGGCTCTATGACTTCGGCGGCGCCGAGACGGGCCCGATACGGCAAAATCTCGACTTGACTGCGTACCGTCAAGCCACGGGCTTGAATGTGCTTGAAGTCACTTTGTTGCAGTCTGGTGCGGCCTCTGAGGGCTTGCTGCGCGAATGGCCCGTGGTGGCCAGTGGTGTTGAAAAGCACCATGGATACGCTTTTCAATGGTTTGGCCTGAGTGGCCTGATCGCTTTACTTTATGTCTGGTTCCAAATTGTCCAACCCCGCCGCCAAAAACGACCTGCCTGACAGCCCCCTGGCCATGACGGTGCACGACATGCCCAGCCCGGCGACTGTGGTGCAGGCCGATGCCCAGCGCACCCGGATGGGGCGCTGGAAAATGATCGCCATGATGTTGGTATGCGCCTCACCGGTCATTGCCTCTTATTTCACTTATTACGTCATTCGCCCCGAAGGCCGTCGTGTGTATGGCGAGCTCATCCAGCCGCAAAAAGACATGCCCCAAGTCAGCGCCAAAAACCTGCAGGGCGATTCGATCACACTGGCCAGCCTCAAAGGGCAGTGGTTGCTCGTGACCGTGTCCTCGGGCAGTTGCGAAGAGCGTTGCCAGCAAAACTTGTATTTCCAACGGCAGTTGCGTGAAATTCTGGGGCGGGAAAAGGATCGACTCGACCGAGTCTGGTTCGTCAATGATGATGAGCCTGTTGCGCCCGGCCTCTTACCCGCTTTGAACATGGCGCACGTGCTGCGTCTTGATGCAGCCACGGTACAAAGCTGGATCAGCCCTGCCCCAGGGCAGCAGTTGCAGGACCATTTGTATGTGATCGATCCCATGGGCAACTTCATGATGCGTTTCCCGGCCAACATGGATGTGTCCGGTGCCTCCAAGGCCAAACGCGACTTGGAGCGCTTGCTCAAGGCCTCTTCGTCTTGGGACCAGGCGGGGCGCTGAGCCATGACCGAAGTGGACCTGTACAACCTCGAGCCGATTTTGGAGCTCATGGCCGTGGGCCTGGCCGTGGCGGCCGTGCCCTTGGGCTGGTGGCTTTGGCAGCAGCGCAGGGCTTCGCCTTCGGGCCGACTCAAGGCCCTGACCTTGATCACCTTGTTTCTGACCTTCGACCTGGTGCTGTTTGGGGCCTTCACGCGGCTGACCGATTCCGGGTTGGGATGTCCCGACTGGCCAGGTTGCTACGGCAGCGCCACCCCCATCGGTGCCAAAGCCGAAATCAAGGCCGCTGAGACCGTCATGCCCACGGGGCCCGTGACCAAGAGCAAAGCCTGGATCGAAATGATTCACCGCTACCTGGCCACTGGGGTGGGCGTCTTGATTGTGACCCTGGCCGCACTGACCTGGTGGCTGCGTCGACAGAGCCGGGAGGTCAGCCCTTGGTTGCCCACCTTGACGCTGGTGTGGGTCTGCATGCAAGGCGCTTTTGGGGCCCTCACGGTGACCATGAAACTGTTTCCGGCCATTGTCACCTTGCACCTGATGGGCGGCATTGGTTTGTTGGTCTTGTTGATGGCACAAGCTGTGCGCTATGACGGTGCAGGCTCGCGGCCCTTGCAGTCGGTGTTGCGACTCGGCTTGTGGGCGGGCTTTGGGATGCTGTGTTTGCAAATCGCCTTGGGTGGCTGGGTCAGCACCAATTACGCGGTGTTGGCTTGCCCCGACTTTCCCACCTGCCACGGCCAGTGGGTGCCCGAGATGAATTGGCAAGGCTTCAGTGTCTGGCGTGAGTTGGGCCACACGCCCGACGGCGAGTTGCTGCCTTTTGCATCGCTGGTGTCCATCCATTTTGTGCACCGCTCAGCCGCCTGGCTGGTCTTGGCGCTGTTGCTGTGGCTGGGTTGGCGTTTGCGCCAGCAGCCCGGCTTGGCCGTGGCAGGCCGTTGGTTGCTGGGCCTGTGTGCTTTGCAGTTCGCCACGGGCCTGAGCAATGTGGTGCTGGGCTGGCCTTTGTTGGCGGCTGTGATGCACACGGGTGGCGCCGCTGCCATGGCCTTGACCCTGACCTGGGCTTTGAGTGTCAGCCGGGCTGATAATTCAGAGCCTTACCCCCTATCTGAAAAGCTTGCCGCATGACCGTCGCCACCGCCCGTTTGCCCCTGAATGCCTGGCAACAGTACTACGCATTGACCAAGCCGCGTGTGGTGCAGTTGATTGTTTTTTGTGCCTTGATTGGCATGGTTTTGGCGGTGCCAGGCATACCCACTCGGGCCGAGTTGATGCTGGGTCTGTGGGCTTGTACAGGCATCTGGTTGGTGGCCGGGGCCGCAGCGGCCTTCAACTGCTTGGTTGAAAAAACCATTGATTCCAAAATGAAGCGCACGGCGTGGCGGCCCACGGCCAAAGGCGAACTGAGCGATCGGCAAGCGCTTTTGTTCTCAGCGGTGCTCTGTGCTGTGGGTTCGGCGGTGCTGTATGCCTTGGTCAACCCCCTCACCATGTGGCTGACTTTTGCCACCTTTGTGGGTTACGCCATCATTTACACCGTGATCTTGAAGCCGCTGACGCCTCAAAATATCGTGATCGGCGGCGCCAGCGGGGCCATGCCCCCGGTGCTGGGCTGGGCGGCCATGACCGGACAAGTTGGGCCAGAGGCCTTGATTCTGTTTTTGATCATTTTCCTGTGGACGCCGCCGCACTTTTGGGCGCTGGCGCTTTACCGCGTCGAGGATTACCGCAAGTCGGGCCTGCCCATGTTGCCCGTGACGCATGGCAATGAATTCACGCGCTTGCAAATTTTGCTCTACACCATTGTGCTCATGGCCTCGTGCCTCATGCCCTTTGTGTACGGCATGAGTTCATGGCTGTACTTGGTGGTGGCCGTGGTGCTCAGCATTGGTTTTATCGGCTACGCGGTGGCTTTGTACCGTGCCTACTCTGACGATTTGGCCCGCAAAACATTCCGTTTTTCATTGATTCATCTGAGTGCTTTGTTTGCCGCTTTGCTGTTGGATCACTATATTTTTTAAGGTCTCATCATGTCGCGCAGAGTTTTTACAAGGGCTGCTTTGGCGCTCGGCGTGGTCACAGCCCTTGGGGGGGTGGTCGGCTGCGGTCAAGACAAACCCGCTTTTCGGGGGGTGGACATCACGGGCGCCGATTACGCCCAGGGCTTTGAATTGAGCGACCAAAATGGTCAAGTGCGCACGCTCAAGGATTTTGCGGGCAAGGCGGTGGTGGTGTTTTTTGGCTATACCCAATGCCCTGATGTGTGCCCTACCGCTTTGCAGGAAATGGCCCAAGCCCAACAGCTATTAGGTGCCGACGCAGACAAGCTGCAAGGGGTCTTCATCACCGTCGATCCAGAGCGCGACACGCCCGAATTGCTCAAGGCCTATATGGCCAACTTTGGCGCTGACTTTGTCGGCCTGCACCCGACGGCCGCACAACTGCCCAAAGTGACCAAAGACTTCAAGATTTATTTCAAAAAAGTGGAGGGCAAAACCCCCACCAGTTACACCATAGACCACTCGGCCGGTAGTTTCACTTTTGATCCGAAAGGCCGCATCCGCCTGTACAACCGACACGCCAGCGGTGCCGAGGCCTTGGCCGCCGACGTGAAGATCTTACTCAACGGCCAGTGAAGCGCAGCCTGTAGGTTGTGCAGGGCACGGCGCAGTCGATGAAGCCGGCCGATGGGGAACCCACCAGCGCGGTCTTCAAGCAAACTCGACCAGCGCCTTTTTCATTTTTTTCATGGCCGCCACTTCGATCTGGCGGATGCGCTCGGCGCTCACGCCGTATTCGTCGGCCAAGTCGTGCAACGTCATGCCGCCGGAACCGTTGTCGTTGACCTTGAGCCAACGCTCCTCCACGATGCGGCGGCTGCGTTCGTCCAGTGCATTGAGCGCAGTGGCCAGGCCATCGCTCGCCATCACATCCCGCTGGTGTGCTTCGATCATGGCGGTGGGTTCGTGGTTCACATCGGCCAAATAGGCGATGGGACCATAGGCCTGTTCGCCGTCATCGCTTGGGGCCGGGTCCAGCAGCACATCGCCGCCGGACATGCGCATTTCCATCTCCCGCACTTCGTCGCCCTTGACGTTCAGGCTTTGCGCCATGGCGTCCACCTGTTCGGGTGACAGGGTATCGCGGTGCGTGCCTTCGTCGGCGTCGGCTTTGTAGCCTTGTTTCATCGAGCGCAGATTGAAGAACAGTTTGCGCTGTGCTTTGGTGGTGGCCACTTTGACCATGCGCCAGTTTTTCAAAATGTATTCGTGGATTTCGGCCTTGATCCAGTGCAGCGCGTAGCTGACCAAGCGCACGCCTTGGTCCGGGTCGAAGCGCTTGACCGCTTTCATCAAGCCAACGTTGCCCTCTTGGATCAGGTCGCCATGAGGCAGCCCGTAACCCAAGTACTGGCGGGACACGGACACCACCAAGCGCAGGTGCGAGAGCACCAATTTGCGGGCAGCTTCGAGGTCATCGTTGGCTTTGAGTTGCCGTGCGGCCTCTTGCTCTTCCTCAAGGGTGAGCATGGGCATGCGGTTGACTGCAGAGATGTAGGCGTCCAAGTGGCCCAGCGAGGGCACGACCGCCCAGGGGTTGCTCAGCGCGATGGCCGTGGCGGGGGAACCAGTTTGAATGTTCATACCAGAACTCCTTTCAGAATACCCCAATATTAGCACTCTCTGGTGAGGAGTGCTAAAGGACGGCTTTGGGCGCCGTCGAGCTTCGGGGTTTCCCTGATTTTGTGGGTGCACGGTGCATGCGTCTGTGCGCTTGGCAACAGCGCAGCCCAGGCGGAGTCAGCTCAGCAGGGCTTGGGCAAACTCACGGGCGTTGAAGGTTTCCAAGTCCTCCAGCTTTTCGCCCACACCGATGAAATAAACCGGAATCGGCTTTTCGCGGGCAATGGCGCACAGCACCCCGCCCTTGGCGGTGCCGTCGAGCTTGGTCACGATCAAGCCCGTGAGGCCCAGGGTGTCGTCAAAGGCTTTGACCTGGGCCAGAGCGTTTTGACCCGTGTTGCCATCGATCACCAGCAACACCTCGTGCGGGGCAGTGGAATCGGCTTTTTGCACCACACGCTTGATTTTTTTCAGCTCTTCCATCAGGTGCAGTTGGGTGGGCAGGCGTCCGGCGGTATCGACCAACACCACGTCGCGTCCGCGGGCGCGACCAGCACTGACCGCGTCAAAGCTGACGGCGGCCGGGTCGCCGCCTTGCTGACTGACGATTTCCACCGTGTTGCGGTCGGCCCAAACCGCCAGCTGCTCCTTGGCCGCTGCGCGGAACGTGTCGGCTGCAGCCAACAAAACGCTCAGGCCTTCGTCGGCCAAATGTTTCGTCAGTTTGCCAATCGAGGTGGTTTTGCCCGCGCCGTTGACGCCCGCCACCATGATCACCGTGGGGTGGTGGTCACCAATGGCCAGGGGCTTTTGCAGGGGTGACAGCAAGTCGGTGATGGCATCGGCCAACAGGGTCTTGACTTGTGAAGGGTCGGTCGCTTTGCTTTCTTTCACGCGGCGTTTGAGGTCTTGCAGCAAATGCTCTGTGGCTTTGACGCCCGTATCGGCCATCAACAAGGCGGTCTCCAGCTCCTCGTAGAGCACATCGTCAATGCGCGTGCCGGTGAAGACGGTGGTGATGCTGGCGCCGGTTTTGCGCAGACCCGACTTCAGGCGGTCCAGCCAACCCTGGCGAGGGGCCGGTGCAGGTGTGGGCGCAGAGGATGCCCCCGACTCCACCACAGCTGTTGCAGGGGCCGAAGCAGGCGCAGCTGCAGGTGTGGAAGGGGATTGAACCTCTGGGGGGGGGGATTTTTTTTTGAAGAAACTGAACATGGCGTGGATTTCAAGGATCATGCATTCTATGAAACCGAACTTTCTTTTGGGACTTTACTTGTTCACCGCCTTGCTCACCAGCAGTTTGAGCGCCACCGCGCAGGCCCCGCAGGGCCAGGCCACGGACCCACCCGCAGGCCAGGCTTCAGCGGCCAGCCCAGCCCAAGTGCACACCTTCACCCTGGCCAACGGCATGAGTTTGTGGGTCAAGTCCGATCGTCGTGCGCCCACAGCGGTGCACATGGTGTGGCTGCGCGTGGGCGCCATGGACGAGGTGGACGGCACCAGTGGCGTGGCCCATGTGCTGGAGCACATGCTGTTCAAAGGCACGCCCACTTTGGCGGTGGGCGAGTTCTCCAGGCGTGTGGCCGCTTTAGGCGGGCGTGAAAACGCCTTCACAGCCAAGGACTACACCGGTTACTACCAGCAAATTCCATCTGGTCAGCTCGAAGCGGTGATGCGTCTGGAGTCGGACCGTTTTGCCAACAACCAGTGGCCCGATGCCGAATTTGCCAAAGAGCTGGAGGTGGTGAAAGAGGAGCGACGACTGCGCACCGAGGACAACCCCCGCGCCCAGTTGCACGAAATGCTCTCGGCCACCGCTTTGATGGCCTCTCCTTACCGCCGACCCATCGTCGGCTGGATGAGCGATCTGGAGGCCATGACGGCCCAGGATGCCCGAGATTTTTACCGCAAGTGGTACACCCCGGCCAACGCGGTGGTGGTGGTGGCGGGCGATGTGGACCCGTTGCAAGTCAAGGCCTTGGCTGAAAAATACTATGGCGTGATCCCCGCCCGCGCCGTGCCCGAGCGCAAGCCACGAGAAGAGCCCGCGCAGCAAGGTTTGCGCCGCTTCGAATTCAAAGCCCCGGCCGAGCAGTCGTATGTGGCCTTGGCCTTCAAGGTGCCGCGCTTGGCGAGCCTCGCGGCCTCGCCCGAGCACGACGATGCGCTGGCCCTGACGGTGCTGGCCGCTGTGCTCGACGGTTACAGCGGCGCGCGTCTGGACCGCACCCTGACCCAAGGCGAAAACCGTTTGGCCGACAGCGTGGGGGCTTACAACGGACTGATGGGCCGTGGACCGCAATTCTTCTACCTGGAAGGCGTACCCGCCAAAGGCCAGACACCAGAAGCCTTGGAGGCGGCCTTGCGCGCGCAGGTGCAGCGGGTGGCCACCGAAGGTGTGAACGAGGCCGAGTTGCAGCGCGTCAAAACCCAATGGGTGGCCAGCGAAATCTACAAACTTGATTCGGTATTTAACCAGGCCCGCGAACTGGGCGTGGCCTGGACGCTGGGCTTGCCGCCAGACTACGGGGCCCAGCTGATCGCCCGGCTGCGGCAGGTCACACCCGCCCAGGTGCAGGCCGTGGCACAAAAGTATTTTGGTGACGACAGCCTGACCGTGGCCACCTTGCGTCCCCAGCCTTTGTCGGGCCAGTCCCGTGCGCGCTCGGCCCTGCCCGGTGCCCGCCATTGATCGCGGTGCCCTTCAAGCGCCTTGCCATGAAAGTCCCACACCCCATGTCCCTGATCCCTTCCTTCAACGTCCTGGCTTGGCAGCGACTGGCCTTGGCGCTGGCCTGTTGGGCCGCAGTCAGCTCGGCGCACGCTTCTTTGCCCATCCAGCACTGGACCCAGCCCAGCGGTGCGCGGGTCTATTTGGTTGAAAGCCATGCCATCCCCATGGTCGATGTGCAGATCGACATCGACGCGGGCAGCCGCCGGGACCCGGCGGCGCAGGCGGGCCTGGCCTCGGTCATGGCCGGACAAATGGCCAACGGCACGAGCGCCGAACCGCACGTGCAAGGGCAGGTCCAAGGCCCTTACCCCAAGGCCATGGACGAAAACCAGATCGGTGAAGCCTGGGCCGACTTGGGTGCCAGCTTTGGTGCCAGTGCGGGCGGTGACCGCATGAGCTTTGGCCTGCGCAGCCTGAGCTACCCCGATCTGCTGGCCAAAGCCGTGGCCCTGGCGGCTCGGCAAATGGCGCACCCGGCTTTCCCCGAAGCCATGTGGTTGCGTGACCGTGAACGCATCAGCGCATCCCTCCGCGAATCGCTGACCAAGCCCGGCACCGTGGTGCAGCATCGCTTTGCCGAGGCTGTGTATGGCACGCACCCCTATGGTTATCGAGTCACACCCGAGAGTTTGTCGCGCATCACCGCACAAGACCTGAAAAACCTGCACACCCAGGCCCTGCGGGCTTGCCGCGCCACAGTCAGTGTGGTGGGGGCTTTGACTCGGGCCCAGGCCGACGCCTTGGTGCAAAGCCTGCTGGCCCAATGGCCCCGCGAGTCAGGCTGCCCCAGCTTGCCGCCTGTGCCCGAAGTGGCACCACTGGCCGCCGCCCAAAGCCTGAACCTGCCCTTTGATTCGGCCCAGGCCCATGTGCTGATGGGCCAGCCTGGCTACAAACGCACCGACCCCGACTTTTTTGCCCTGTTGGTGGGCAACCACATCTTGGGTGGCGGTGGATTTGTCTCGCGCCTGACCGAGCAGGTGCGTGAAAAACGTGGCCTGAGCTACAGCGTCTACAGCGCGTTTGCCCCGGGCCTGCACGCCGGCGCCTTCACCGTGGGCCTGCAGACCCGCCCTGACCAGGCCAAGCAAGCTGTGGCTGTGGCCCAAGAGGTGGTTCAAGGCTTTGTGCGCCAGGGCCCAACCGAAGCCGAGCTGACAGCGGCCAAATCCAACCTGGTGGGTGGGTTTGCGCTGCGCATCGACAGCAACCGCAAGCTGCTGGACAACGTGGCCAACATCGCCTGGAACCGTTTGCCGCTGGACTATCTGAGCAATTGGACGCGCCAGATCGAGCGCGTGACCGCAGAGGATGTGCAACGCGCCATGGCCCGTGTCCTGCAGCCTGAGCGCATGGTCACGGTGGTGGTGGGTGGACAACCTTGATGGTCAAGCACTGGGCAGGTTTGGGCCTTTACACTTGCAAGTTATGTCCTCAGCCCCATCCAAACGCCCACCGCTGACCGGCGCTGCCCGTCATGCTGCCGCGAAAAAGCCCCAAAATCCGGTGCCAAAAGGCCCATCCTCCCACGAAATTCGGATCATCGGTGGCCAGTGGCGGCGCACGCGGCTGAAGGTGCTGGACAAACCAGGCTTGCGGCCCACGCCCGACCGGGTGCGCGAAACCCTCTTCAACTGGCTGGGCCAGGACCTGAGCGGCTGGCGCTGTGTGGACGCGTTTGCGGGCACGGGCGTGCTGGGCCTGGAGGCCGCATCGCGCGGTGCGGCGCATGTGCTGATGGTCGAGCAAGACGCTGTGCTGGTGCGTGATTTGCAAGACAATGTCACGCGCCTCAAAGCCAGCATGGTCAGTGTGCAGCGTGGCGATGCGGTGAGCACTTTGGGCCGATTGCCTGCGGCCAGTGTGGACCTGGTCTTCATCGACCCACCCTTTGACGGCCCCTGGTTTGAGCCGGCCCTCAAAGCTGCCGCCCGTGCCGTGCCCGTGGGCGGCTGGATTTACTTGGAAGCGCCTGTGACATGGCCAGCCGATGCACTGGCGGCTTTGGGCCTGCAGTGCGAGCGCCACCTCAAAGCGGGTGCGGTGCATGCGCATTTGTTGCAACGGCTCAGCCCCGGCCTTGTGCCTGCCTCAACCGCCACTGAAGGAAACACGCCATGAGCCGCTCTGCCCACACTGCTGTGACCGCCGTGTACTCCGGCACCTTTGACCCGTTGACGCTGGGGCATGAGGACGCCATCCGCCGCGCTGCGAACATGTTTGACCAGGTCATCATTGCGGTGGCCCGGGCGCACCACAAAAACACCCTGTTCACTTTGGACGAGCGGCTGGCGCTGGCCCAGGCTGCGCTGGCCGACTGCCCTAATGTGAAGGCCTTGCCATTTGACGGATTGATTGTGGAATTTGTCAGGGCGCAAAACGCCCAGGTCATCGTGCGCGGCCTGCGATCGGTGACCGATTACGACTACGAAACGCAAATGTCGGGCATGAACCGTCATTTGGCCCCGGAATTGGACACCGTGTTTTTGCACACCAGCGCCCCTGTGCAGCACATCAGCAGCACCTTGGTGCGTGAAATCGCCAAGCTCGGCGGCGACGTGTCGGGTTTGGTGTCCGCGCCCGTGCTCAACGCCTTGCAAGGCAAGGTCGCGACCAAGCATTGACGCTCAAAGCTCGGCGCCTTCCACCAAAAAGCGCACCCGCTTTTGCCCCTGCCACTCGTCGGCATCGAGGCGGTAGGCCAGCTTCACGCGTGCAGGCAAAGGCTCGGTGCGGCCAAACCAGATGCCGTCGACCGGCTGACCCTGGTGCTTCATCTTCAGGGACAGGTGTTTTTCGCCCACCAGCCGCTGCGACACCACTTCGATTTCTTCGCAAAACACGGGTGGCGCAAAGCCTTGGCCCCAGACTTCGTGGTGCAGCATCTCCACCAGGTCCACCCGGCGGTACTCGGCGGGCAGGGGTCCATCGGTCTCCAAGCGGCGCTGCAGCGTGGCGGCGTCCAGCCATTCCATGGCCACTTGGTTGAGCGTTTCTTCAAACACATCGAGGTGTTCTTCGGCAACCGTGCAGCCCGCCGCCATGGCGTGGCCACCAAAGCGCAGCAGCACGCCCGGGGCGCGTTTGGCCACCAAGTCGAGCGCGTCGCGCAAATGAAAGCCTGCAATCGAGCGGCCCGAGCCCTTGAGTTCGTGCTCTTTGCCCGGCGCGCTGCTGGCCGCAAACACAAAGGTGGGGCGGTGCAGTTTGTCCTTGATGCGCGAGGCCACGATGCCCACCACGCCTTCATGAAAATCCGGGTCAAACACACAAATGGCGGGCGGCGGCTCATCGCCCTCGTCAAACAAGGACTCGGCCATCTCCATGGCCATCTCGCGCATGTCACCCTCGATCACGCGGCGTTCGCGGTTGATCGCGTCCAGCTGCCGGGCCAGCTCGTCGGCACGGCCTGCGTCGTCGGTCAGCAGGCATTCGATGCCCAGCGTCATGTCGGCCAAGCGGCCTGCGGCGTTGATGCGTGGCCCCAAGGCAAAGCCAAAGTCAAAAGTCGTGGCTTTGGCGGTTTCTCGGCTGGCCACACGCATGAGCGCGGCCATGCCCGGCGGCAAAGCTCCGGCCCGCACGCGGCGCAGGCCTTGCGCCACCAAGCGTCGGTTGTTGGCGTCGAGCTTGACCACATCGGCCACGGTGCCCAGCGCCACCAGGGGCAACAAGGCGTCGAGGCGCGGCTGGTGGCTGGCGTCAAACACCCCCCGCTGGCGCAACTCGGCCCGCAGGGCCAACAGCACGTAAAACATCACGCCCACACCCGCAATGGATTTGCTGGTGAAGCTGCAGCCGGGCTGGTTGGGGTTGACGATGACCTCGGCGCTGGGCAGTTCGCTGCCGGGCAGGTGGTGGTCGGTCACCAACACCTGCAGGCCCAAGGCTTGCGCCGCTTGCACGCCCGCCACGCTGGCGATGCCGTTGTCCACGGTGATCAACACATCGGCCCCTTGTTGGTGCACGCGCTCGGCAATCGGCGGGGTCAGGCCATAGCCGTCGACCACGCGGTCGGGCACGAGATAACGCACATTTTGAGCGCCCAGCATGCGCAGACCGCGCACGCCCACGGCGCAGGCGGTTGCCCCGTCGCAGTCGTAATCGGCCACGATGCACAGGCGCTTGTTGTGCGCCATGGCGTCGGCCAGCAGTTGGGCCGCTTCGTGCGTGCCCAACATGCCCGCTGGGGGGAGCAAGAGGTTCAAGGCGTCGTCCAGCTCGTCTTTCGACTGCACGCCACGGGCGGCATACAAGCGCGCCAGCAGGGGGTGGATACCCGCTTGTTCCAGTGCCCAGGCACTGCGGGGAGGCACATCTCGGGTGAGCAAATTCATGGCGCGATCAGATGGTGATGAGGGCTTGAAGAGCCGCTGCGGGGGACGGTTGTTTGAACAGGCGGGTGATGCTTTGGTGCCAAGCACCAGGTACGGCGCTGTAGGTGTGGGCCGTGTGCTCGCTGCACAGGCTGAGTTGGCCTTGGCCGGTGCTGAGGACGTGTTCCAACAAGGCTGCCACGGCCGTGGCATCGAGCTGCTGCCAGGCTTGCCGCCAGGTTGGCAGGTCGCCATGCAAAGCGCTGGCCCGCAGGGCGTTGGACACCGTCACGGTTGGCCCCGCAGCCGGTATGTCAGCGGGCAGCATGCCCGCGCCGTGCAGCCAAAAGGCGTTGACGGTGTGCTGCCTGCGGGCGTCACGCGCATCGTTCACCGGATGGTTGTAGAGCAACATTTGCATCTCGCTTTGCAGGCGTTGCAGCGGTCGTGCAGCAGGGTGCTGGGGCATCCAGTCTTGCACGTTGTGACCGATCACCCGGTCGAGCGAGGCGGTGGGCAGGTTGGCCAACAGGTCCCCCTGGGCATGCCAGCGCAAGGCGCTGTGCCAAGTGACTTGTAAACCGTCTTCTTGCAAAAACGGTTGCATGGCTTGCAGCAATTGCTGCGACTCGTCGTCCGTGAGCCGCAAATGCGCCGGGTCGGCCATCACCACTTGGTCCATGCCGACTTGCCAATGACAGGGCGTCATCCAGGCCTGGGGGGCTGGGCTGTGCCCACCTTGTTGCGCCTGGTGCCAGGCAGCCCAGGGCAGGGTGGCCGCCTCAAGGGACCAGCCCAGGGCCTGGGCTTGCAGACGTTCGTGGGGCAGGTGCAGGGCGGTGGCCGCTGTCTCTTGCAACACGTGTTGGCGCTTGAGTCGGCGCAGCAGGGCCTGCAATTGGGGCAGCTGCAAACCGACCCAAACTTCAGGGCCGGTGAGGGCGTGGCTGGCTGCGAAGGGAATGATCAGGTGCATAGGGCGTGATTGTCGCAGGCCACCCCATGACCTTGAACGGCTCGCAGGGGCGGGTTTCAGGCGGTGTTCATGCCGAAAATCACCGCCAAGGCGATGGCTGCAATCACGGCCCATATCGCCCGGTTGTTTTTCTCGATGAATTTGAGCACCACGTCTTCGAGGCTTTTGGAGGTGTGTGGGGGGCGATTGGGGTCCATCGGGGGCTTTCGTTGGTGAAAGGTGGATGCGCAGTCCGCCAAGGGTGGGCGTCAAGCCCAGTCCTCGCCTGCGTCCCAAGACAAGTCATCCGCATTGTCTGCCGAGGCCTGAGGCGATACCAGACCGGGCAAGGCTTCCTCTGAGGTGCTGCTCGAAGGGGATGCGGCGTTCGACTCGGGCGAGGGTTTGGCGTGCCCCATGAGGTTTTGCACGCCCTGAAACAACAAGCCGCCTGCCACCACGCCCGCTGCGGTGGTCGCCATTTGGGCCATCATGCCCCCGCCCCATGCGCTTGCGGGGGCGCGGGCTGGAGTTGGCGCAAACATGGCCGCAGGGTGCGCAGCCGACGGCGAACTGCTGGCCAACTTGGCAGTGCTGTGCTGTGCGGGTGTTTCTGCCCCACGGCCCCAGGCTTGGGGGTTCGTGATCCAAGACCCATGGGTGGCCGGTGCAGACGCAGGCCTTGTCTGGCTTTTTTGCAGTTGGGCCAGCTGATCCATCTGCTGGGCGCATTGCGCCTCCAATTGCGCCATGCGGCTGTGCGCTGCATCCAGCGCCAAGCCCAAGGCCATGGCCCGCTGGACCAGCAAATAAGGCGCATCGGCTTGCGCACGAACGGCTTCGCGGATCAGCTCATCTGCCGTGGCGTCTTTCGGGTCGGCACGGGTCTGGCGCAAAGCGCTCAAAAATTGCTGCAACTGATCACGTTCGCTGGCGTTCATGGGACAAGCCTTTTGGACATTGGATGGTCCATTATGGGTAAACACACCGAGTCAGGTGCCGTCGGAATTTGAATCCGCCGTTTCAGCAGGGCATGCCAGCCAGGGGCGGGGACTTTGGAGTCGATGGGCCGGTCATGCCAACGTCCACAGGGCTGCACATCAAAGGCACAATGACAGCCCATACAAAAACATCGGAGGCCAGATGAAAGAAACCCCCTACGCCTGGGTGGTGGTGTGGGCCACCTTCGTGTGCTTGGGACTGATTTTTGGGGTGTCGTATTCGTTTGCGGCATTTTTCGAGTCGTTTGCGACCGAATTTGCAGCACAACGGGCCGATGTGTCCTGGATCTTTGGCCTGTCGGGTTTTGTCTATTTCGTGCTGGGCGCGGGCGGCGGCATGTTGGCCGACCGCTTCGGGCCGCGCATCGTGTGCTCGGTGGGCATGGCCTCGATGGCGCTGGGCTTGCTGGCCACCAGCTGGGCCACGTCCTTGTTGGCGGTGTACCTGAGTTACGGCTTGCTGGTGGGCTTGGGCATTGCCCTGGTCTACACCCCGTCGATTGCCAGCGTGCAGCCTTGGTTCACCACCCGGCGCGGCTTGGCCGGGGGCATTGCCAGCTCGGGCGTGGGCGCAGGCACCTTGCTGGTGCCGGTGGGGGTGGCCCTGGCGATTGGCCGCATGCCTTGGCGCGAGGCCATGCAGCTGCTGGCCTTGGGGGTGTTGGTGCTGGGCTTGCTGGCGGCGGGCTTGTTGCGCCGCGCCCCTGCGGCACCCTCCAGCGGCGCAGGCGGCTCTGCCACGGGCCTGAGTTTGCGCGAGACCTTGCGCAGCCCCACGTTTCGTTGGCTTTACCTGGCCACGGTGCTGGCCTCACCGGTGATGTTCATCCCGTTCGCGCACGTGTCGGCTTCGGCCCGCGATTTGGGCCTGAGCGAAGCGTTGGCGGTGGGCCTGGTGGGCTTGATCGGCGTGGGCAGCCTGGTCGGGCGCTTTGCGATTGGCTTGGTGGCTGACCGGCTGGGCCGGGCGCAAACTCTGGTGCTGATGCAGCTGTCCATGGGGGCAGCTTATGTGCTGTGGGCTTTGGCCGGTGGCCATGCGCTGCTGGCCTTGTTTGCCCTGTGGTTTGGCCTGAGTTACGGCAGCATCGTGTCGCTGCTGCCCGCCATTTGCATGGATTACTTTGGCGGCAAATCGGTGGCCAGCGTGGTGGGTACGCTCTACAGCGGTGCAGCCTTGGGCAATTTGTTAGGTCCGGTCATGGCCGGGGCGGCATTTGACTGGAGCGGGCATTACCTGGGGGTGATGGCCGTGTGCGGCGTGTTGTCACTGTGCGCCACCTGGGCTTCACACCAGATGAAGCGCAGCGGCTTGGCGCAGTATTGAACAGAAAGAAGGACTTTGATGCACAACGATTTGCACGCGCTGCGGCGCATCCTCAAAACCTGCCACACCATCGCCGTGGTGGGCCTGTCCGCCGAATGGCACCGGCCCAGCTTTTTTGCGGCCAAGTACATGCAGTCGCACGGTTTCAAGATCGTGCCGGTCAACCCGCGCTATGCAGGCCAGGAGATCTTGGGCGAGACCTGTTACGCCAGCTTGAGCGACATCCCGTTCAAGTTGGACATGGTCGATGTGTTTCGCCGCAGCGAAGACGTGTTGCCGATTGCCGAGCAAGCGGTGCAGATTGGCGTCCAGTGTCTTTGGCAGCAACTTGGCGTGACCAACATAGACGCCGACGCCCTGGCCCGGCAGGCGGGTTTGGATTCGGTGCACAACCGCTGCGTGAAGATCGAACACGCCCGGTTGTTTGGCGGCCTGAACTGGGTGGGCGTCAACACCGGCATCATTTCTGCGCGGCGGTTGGTGTGAGGCCCGCCATCGCCCACGGGGGTGGGCTCCTCCCGATTCAAGCCAAATATTTAAACCGAACACCATGACCGACCGCCAATTTCACCCCGAGACCCTGGCCATCCATGCCGGGCAAATTCCCGATGCGGCCACCGGCGCCCGCGCCCTGCCCATCTACCAAACCAGCAGCTTTGTGTTTGACAGCGCCGAGCACGCGGCATCGCTTTTTAACCTGCAGACCTTTGGCAATGTTTACTCGCGCCTGAGCAACCCCACGGTGGCGGTGCTCGAAGAGCGTGTGGCCGCACTCGAAGGCGGGCGCGCAGCCGTGGCCAGTGCTTCGGGGATGGCGGCTGAAACCATGGCGCTGATGACCATTTTGCAAGCGGGTGACCATGTGGTCGCGGCCGGGGCTTTGTACGGCGGCTCGGTCACGCTGCTGGCCGTGAGTCTGGCCAAGTTCGGCATCGAGACCACCTTTGTGGACGCGACAAAACCCGAGGCCTTTGCCGCCGCCATGCGGCCCAACACCCGGGCGGTGTATGCCGAGAGTTTGGGCAACCCCAGCATGGTGGTGCTGGACATCGCCGCTGTGGCCGAGGTGGCCCACGCGCATGGCGTGCCGCTCATCATCGACAACACCGTGCCCAGCCCGCTGCTGTGCAACCCGCTGGCACTGGGCGCCGACATCGTGGTGCATTCGGCCACCAAATATTTGGCGGGCCACGGCACCACCTTGGGTGGTGTGGTGGTGGAGGGCGGCAAATTCCCTTGGGACAACGGCAAGTTCCCGGGCATGACCGAACCGTCCAAGGGCTACCACGGTGTGAAGTTTTACGAGACCTTTGGCGACTTTGGCTTTTCCATGCGTTGCCGGATGGAAAGCCTGCGCGTGTTTGGCGCATCGCTCAGCCCCATGAGCGCTTGGCAAATCCTGCAAGGTGTCGAAACACTGCCCCTGCGCATGGCCAAGCACTGCGACAACGCTTTGGGCGTGGCCAAATTTTTGCAGGCCGACCCGCGTGTGGCCTGGGTCAACTACCCCGGCCTGAGTGATCACCCGCAGCACACCCTGATGCAGCGCCAGATGCGCGGCGCGTCAGGCCTGCTGTCGTTTGGCGTGAAAGGCGGTTTGGCGCAAGGCGTGACCTTCATCGAGTCGGCCCAGTTCATGAGCCACTTGGTCAACATCGGCGACACCCGCACCCTGATCAGCCACCCGGCCAGCACCACCCACCGCCAGCTCGACGAAGCCCAGCAGCTGGCTGCGGGCGTGCCACCCGACATGGTGCGCATCTCGGTGGGCCTGGAGAACCTGGACGACATCTTGTGGGACATCGACCAGGCGCTGGACAAGGCCAGCCGCTGAGAATCAGGGCTTGGCCTTGCCCACTGCAAGGCCTGGCCAACGATTGGTCACAATAGCGGCCTATGTCTTTTTTTAAAAACATCCCCTACGAGTTGGTGTTGGGTTGGCGCTACACGCGTGCCGGCCGCGCCACCCGGCGAAACGGCTTCATTTCCTTCATTTCGGGGGTGTCCATGATGGGCATTGGCCTGGGCGTGGCAGCCCTCATCATCGTGCTGAGCGTGATGAACGGCTTTCAAAAAGAAGTGCGTGACCGCATGCTGGGTGTGGTCTCGCACATTGAGGTCTATGCCGCCGATGGCGCTGCCGTGGTCGATTTGCCCGCCTTGCTGGCCCGTCTCAAGGCCAACCCGCAGGTGCTGGGCGCAGCCCCTTTCATCACCGCGCAGGCCTTGTTGGCGCGGGGTGAGGACATGAAGGGGGTGCTGGTGCGCGGCATCGATCCAGGGCTGGAGCCTGAGGTCAGTGATTTGTCGAACGACACGCAAGCCGGTGTCTTGCAGCGTCTGCAGCCGGGGCAGTTCAGTTTGGTGCTGGGCCGGGATTTGGCAAACAACCTGGGTGTGCAATCTGGGGACCCGGTGACCCTGGTGTCGCCGTCTGGCCAAGTCACGCCGGCCGGTGTGGTGCCCCGCATGAAACAGATGGGTGTGGTGGGCACGTTTTCTTCGGGTCACTACGAATACGACTCTGCGCTGGCGCTGATGCATGTGGCGGACGCGGCCCGCATGTTCAGGCTGGAGGGCCCAAGCGGCGTGCGCCTCAAATTGCGCGATTTGCACATGGCCCGTGAGGTCGCACGGGACCTGCAAATGGACTTGGGGCCCGGTTTTTTTGTGCGCGACTGGACGCAGCAAAACAAAACATGGTTCGCCGCTGTGCAGGTCGAGAAACGCATGATGTTCATCATCCTCACCCTCATCGTGGCGGTGGCGGCATTCAATTTGGTCAGCACACTGGTGATGACCGTGACCGACAAACGCGCCGACATCGCCATCTTGCGCACTTTGGGGGCCAGTCCACGCAGCATCATGGGCATTTTTGTGGTGCAAGGCGCCACTGTGGGCGTGATCGGCACCCTGAGTGGCTTGGCGCTGGGCCTGCTGGTGGCCTTCAACATCGACGTGATCGTGCCGGCGCTCGAGACCTTGTTCAACGCCAGCTTTTTGCCGCGCGACATTTACTTGATCAGCCGCATGCCCAGCGAGCCGCTGGCCAGCGACATTCTGCCCGTGGCCATCATCTCCCTGGTGCTGGCCTTTGTGGCCACGCTCTACCCCAGCTGGCGTGCCAGCCAGGTCAACCCGGCGGAGGCGTTGCGCTATGAATGACAAGACATCACCCGTGGTGCTGCAGGCCCAAGGTCTGACCAAGCGCTTCACCGAAGGGCGCTTGGATGTGACGGTGTTGCAAGGCGTGGACCTGGCCGTGCAGGCGGGGGAGACCTTGGCCATCGTGGGCGCATCCGGCTCGGGCAAAAGCACCTTGCTGCACTTGCTGGGCGGCCTTGATGCACCGACCCAAGGTTCAGTCCAACTCAAAGGCCAGTTGCTTTCGGCCCTGAGTGCGGCCGAGCAGGGCCAGTGGCGCAACCGTTACTTGGGTTTCGTTTACCAGTTCCACCATTTGTTGCCCGAATTCAGCGCTTTGGACAACGTGGCCATGCCACTGTGGATTCGCAGGCAGGACCGCGCGCAAGCTGCGGCGGTGGCCACCGGGTGGCTGCAGCGCGTGGGACTGGGTGAGCGGCTGCACCACCGGCCTTCAGAGTTGTCGGGCGGCGAGCGCCAGCGTGTGGCGCTGGCCCGCGCTTTGGTCAATGACCCGGCCTGTGTGCTGGCCGACGAGCCCACCGGCAACCTGGACCGCGAAACCGCCGACGGTGTGTTTGCGCTGATGCTGCAATTGGCCCGCGAGCGCGGCACCGCCTTTGTGGTGGTCACGCACGACCAGGTCTTGGCAGGCCGCTGCGATCGGCAACTGCATTTGGTCAAAGGCGTTTTGCAAGCGCCGCTCTGAATTCCTCCCATGTGGATCGACACGCACTGTCACTTGGACGCGGCCGAGTTTGATGCCGACCGCGATGCGGTGCGCGAAGCGGCCCGCGCCGCAGGTGTCACGCATTGCGTGATCCCGGCGGTGCATGCCACCCACTGGCCCCAGGTCGCGGAATTGGCCCAGCGGCATGGCGACGCTTACGCCTTGGGCATCCATCCTTTGTATGTTCCCCAAGCGCAAGAAGCCGATGTGCTGATGCTGGACCAGGCATTGAGAGAGCGCCGAGACGACCCGCGCCTTGTGGCTGTGGGCGAAATCGGACTGGACTTTTTTGTGCCCGAGCTGTGCACGCCGCAGATGCGCGCGCGGCAATGGTTTTTCTACATGGCGCAACTCCGCTTGGCGCAAAAGCATGCCCTGCCCGTGATCTTGCATGTGCGCCGATCGGCCGACTTGTTGCTCAAAGGCTTGCGCCAGTGCCCCATCTCTTCAGGCATCGCGCACGCCTTCAATGGCAGTGTTCAGCAAGCACAGGGCTTTGTGAACATGGGCTTGGCGCTGGGCTTTGGCGGCACCTTGACCTATGAGCGCGCTTTGCAACTGCGCCGGCTGGCCTGCGAGCTCCCCCTGAGTGCCTTGGTGCTGGAGACCGACGCGCCCGACATCCCGCCGCATTGGCTCTACCAAACGGCCGAGCAGCGGGCGCTGGGCGCTGTGCAGGGGCGCAACAACCCTGCCGAGTTGCCCCACATTGCGCAGGTGCTGGCCGAGTTGCGCGGTTTGCCGCTGACCGATCTGGCGACCGCGACCACCGCGAACGCCGGCCGCGTGCTGCCCAAGCTCTCAGCTATGTACCATCACGCCCCATGACCCGAAAAAAATCCTCTGCCGCCAGACCCGAATTGCCCGAAGTCAACTTCTCCGAAGACGGTGAAATCCGTTACCTGCACTTGGGCACCGAATGGATTCAGGGCTCCATGTTTCTGGACCGGCCCTACGACATTGAGCTGGAATATGTGCAACGCATGTTTGGCTGGCTGCTGTTCTTTCCGCCTGCCGAAGTCAAGGGCGCACACGCCATGCAACTGGGGCTGGGCGCAGGCACCATCACCAAGTTTTGCCACAAAAAACTCAAGATGACTTGCACCGCCGTGGAACTCAACCCTGGTGTGCTGCATGCCTGTCGGGGCTGGTTTCGTCTGCCGCCTGACGACGAGCGCTTGCGAGTGGTGCTGGCCGATGCGGCCTTGGAAATTCAAAAAGAAGAATGGCGCGGCACGGTCGATGCACTGCAAGTGGATTTGTACGATGAAGAAGCCGCAGCCCCGGTGCTGGACACGCCCGACTTTTACCGCCACTGCCGTGAGCTGCTCACCGAGCAAGGCTGCATGACGGTGAACCTGTTTGGCCGCTCATCGAGTTATGCCGAAAGTGTGGAGAAAATTTGCGCCGCCTTTGGCGAAGACGCGGTTTGGGCTTTCAAGCCCACGCGCGAGGGCAATGCCATCGTGTTGGCGCAGCGCACCGCCAGCTGCCCGTCTCGGGAAGACATGGCCCGGGCAGCCGACGCTTTGCAGGCCCAATGGGGATGGCCGGCCTCTTTGTGGCTCAAGGTGTTCAAGCCTTTGGTCAAGTGAGTGGTGCAGCGCCCGAGGACGCGCTGTCGCTCGCATCCTCAGGGTAAACCATGAATCAAATGGGGCCTTGTCGTAGGTGTAACCCACATTCACAAGCCATCTTTACTCCAACACAATGAGCCCAACTCAAATCAGAGGAGATATCGCGTGAACATCAAGAGTCAGAAAGACTTTTTCGCCGGGCTGTTTTACACCGTTGCCGGTGCAGCCTTTGCCATTGGCGCCACCAACTACACCGTGGGCACCGGTGCCCGCATGGGTCCCGGCTATTTCCCTTTGTTGCTGGGCGTTTTGCTGGCCGTCATCGGTGCGTTCGTCATGTTCAAAGCCTTGACGGTGGAAACCCAGGACGGAGAAAAAATTGGCGCATGGGCTTGGAAGCCTTTGTTTTTCATCATTGCCGGTAACGTGTTGTTTGGCATCTTGCTGGGTGGCTTGCCCAGCTGGGGTGTGCCCGCCATGGGTTTGATCGTGGCGATTTTTGGCACCACCTTGGTGGTCAGTTTGGCGGGTGACACCTTCAAACTCAAAGAAGTGCTCATTTTGGCGACGATTCTGTCGATTGGCAGCTACTGCGCATTCGTGCTGCTGCTCAAGTTGCAGTTCCCAGTCTGGCCCACCTTCATTACCGGTTGAGGAGAAATAATTCATGGAACTGTTTGACAACTTGGCGCTCGGTTTTGGGGTGGCCTTCACCTTCCAAAACCTGATTTACGCCTTCATCGGCTGCTTGCTCGGCACCTTGATCGGTGTGTTGCCTGGTGTGGGCCCTGTGGCCACCATTGCCATGCTTTTGCCTGCCACTTACGCGCTGCCCCCCGTGGCTGCTTTGATCATGTTGGCCGGTATCTATTACGGTGCCCAATACGGCGGCTCGACCACCGCGATTTTGGTGAACCTGCCGGGTGAAGCCTCATCGGTTGTGACCATGATCGACGGCTACCAAATGGCCCGCAAAGGCCGCGCGGGTCCCGCTTTGGCGGCGGCTGGTTTGGGCTCATTCTTTGCGGGTTGTGTGGGCACATTGATTCTGGCCGCCTTTGCGGCCCCCTTGACCGAAGTGGCCTTCAAGTTTGGCCCCGCCGAATATTTCTCGCTCATGGTGTTGGGCTTGATCGGTGCGGTGGTGTTGGCTTCGGGTTCGCTGATCAAAGCGGTCGGCATGATCGTGCTGGGCTTGTTGATGGGGCTGATCGGCACCGACGTGAACTCGGGTGTGGCACGTTTCAGCTTCGACATCCCTGAATTGACCGACGGCGTGGGCTTCATTGTGATCGCCATGGGCGTTTTCGGTTACGGCGAAATCATCTCCAACCTGTCCAAACCAGAAGAAGACCGCGAGGTTTTCACGGCCAAAGTGACCGGCCTGATGCCCAGCGCCGAAGACTTCAAGAACATGGTGCCTGCTGTATTGCGCGGTACCGCTTTGGGTTCTGCATTGGGTATCTTGCCTGGTGGCGGTGCGCTGTTGGCGGCATTCGCGGCCTACACCATTGAAAAGAAAACCAAGCTTCGCCCAGGCGAAGTGCCTTTCGGTCAAGGCAACATCCGGGGTGTGGCCTCGCCCGAGTCGGCCAACAACTCGGCCTCCCAGACATCGTTCATCCCCTTGCTGACACTGGGCATTCCACCCAACGCCGTAATGGCTTTGATGGTGGGCGCGATGACGATTCACAACATCCAACCTGGCCCTCAGGTGATGACCAGCAACCCCGAATTGTTCTGGGGTCTGATCGCCTCGATGTGGATCGGCAACGCCATGCTGATCATCTTGAACCTGCCATTGATCGGCATCTGGATCAAGTTGCTGTCGGTGCCTTACCGCTGGTTGTTCCCTGCCATTGTGTTGTTCTGCGCGATTGGCGTGTATTCGACCAACAACAACACCTGGGACATTTGGATGGTGGCCATGTTCGGTGTGGTGGGTTACACCTTCATCAAACTCGGCATGGAGCCAGCGCCTTTGCTGTTGGGCTTCATTCTGGGCCCGATGATGGAAGAAAACCTGCGCCGCGCCATGCTCTTGTCGCGTGGCGACTGGAGCGTGTTTGTCACGCGCCCCTTGTCGGCGGGTTTGCTGGCCGCAGCGCTCTTGCTCTTGATCATTGTGGCCCTGCCCTCTATCAAATCCAAGCGTGAAGAGGCTTTCGTCGAAGAGTAAACAGCCTTTGGCGCTTGCGGACAACGGCCTCCTCGGAGGCCGTTGTCGTTGGTGCTTGTCATCGGGGTGCAAAGCGTGGCCTTGTCACTTGCGTGCAGCGCAGGCAGATGGGCTCTGACAAAATCAATGGTCACATGAATCTGTCCCACATTGACTGAAAAATCACCATGAAAAAAAGACCTCTTTGGCATGCGCTGTGCGCATTCACGCTCTCTTGGGTCGGTTTTGGTTTGGCGCAAGCGCAAAGCTATCCCACCAAACCTGTCAGGTTGGTGGTGCCCTTTCCGGCCGGCGGCGCCACGGATTTGTTTGCCAGAACCTTGTCACAAAAAATCGGCGAAAAACTGGGCCAAACTTTGGTGGTGGAAAACCGCCCCGGTGCTGGCGGCACCTTGGGCGCTGACCTGGCCGCCAAGGCCCAGCCCGATGGCTACACCTTGCTGCTGTCGACCTCCAGCACCCACTCGATTGGTCCCAACCTGAACCCGCGCATGCCCTACGACGCGGTGCGTGACTTCACGTCCATTGTGCATTTGGGCAACGCGCCCAGCATCATGTTGGTGCCCAACAATTCGCCCGCCAAAACCGTCAAGGAATGGGTGGAGTACGCCAAGAAAAACCCCGGACGCCTGAACTACGCTTCAAGCGGCAATGGCACCATCGTGCAGTTGTCGGCCGAGCTGTTCAAGGCGCAGGCCGATGTGTTCGTGGTCCACATTCCCTACAAGGGCACGGCGCTGGCCATCCCCGATCTGATTTCCGGCAAAGTGGACGTGCTGTTTGACAGCTTGCCCACAGGCATGCCACATGTGCGGGATGGTCGTTTGCGCGCCTTGGGCGTGACCACCCTCAAGCCCACAGCGCTGGCTCCGGGCATCCCGCCCATCGCCGACGTCTTGCCGGGCTACGAGTCCAACACCTGGTTTGGTTTGTTTGGCCCCAAGAATTTGCCGGCCGAGGTGGTCAGCCGCATCAACACGGCGGCCAACCAAGTGCTCAATGATGCGGAGGTGATGGACAAACTGTTGCGCTTTGGCATTGAGCCCGTTGGCGGTACCCCCGCTCAGTTCAACACCATGCTGGCCAGCGAATCGGCCAAGTGGAAAAAGATCATCACCGAGCGCAAGATCACATTGGATTGACATGAACTTCGACTACCAGTTCCCCTACACCAGCACGCGCTTGCCGCTGTTTGCGCGCAATGTGGTGTCCACCTCACACCCTTTGGCTGCACAAGCCGGTTTGCGCATGATGCTCAAAGGGGGCAACGCGGTCGATGCGGCCATCGCTGCGGCGGCCGTCATCACCCTGACCGAGCCGGTCAGCTGCGGCCTGGGTTCTGACGCGTTTGCCATCCTTTGGGACGGCCAAGAGCTGCACGGTCTGAACTCCTCTGGCCCAGCGCCCGCGACCTGGACACCCGAATACTTTCACCGCAAATACGGTGCCGAGACCAAAACACCGCCCAAGCGTGGCTTTGATTCGGTCACCGTGCCCGGTGCGGTGGCCGGTTGGGTGGCGCTGAGCGAGCGCTTTGGCAAGTTGCCTTTTGCCGACCTGCTCGAACCCGCCATTGAGGTCGCCGAGCGGGGTTATTTGATGCCCGTGGTGGTGCAGCAAAAATGGGCTGCCGCCACCCCCGAGCTGCAGTCGCAGCCGGGCTTTGCGCAAAGCTTTTTGCCTTGGGGCCGCGCGCCACAGGTGGGCGAGTTGTTCCAGTTCAAGAACGCCGCGCGGGGCCTGAGGGCCATCGCCGCCACCAAAGGCCAGGCGTTGTATGGTGGCGAGATCGCCGAAGCCATCGAAAAGTTTGCCAAAGACAACGGTGGCAGCATCACCGCCAAAGACCTGGCCGATTTCAAGCCCGAATGGGTCAAGCCCATGGCGCAAGACTACCGGGGCTACACCTTGCACGAGATCCCGCCCAACGGCCAAGGCATCGCCGCCTTGATTGCACTGGGCATTTTGTCCAACTTCGACATGGCCAGCCACAAGGTGGACAGCGCCGACTCGCAGCACTTGCAGATCGAGGCCATGAAGCTGGCCTTTGCCGACACTTACCGTTATGTGGCTGACCCGCGCTTCATGGAGCTGCCCCCCGAGCAAATGCTGGACCCGGCCTACCTGGCCAGCCGCGCCAAGCTGATTGACATGAAAAAGGCCCAAGACTTCAAAGCGGGCAACCCGGTCAAGGGCGGTACGATTTACCTCACGGCTGCTGATGAAAACGGCATGATGATCAGCTTCATCCAGAGCAACTACATGGGCTTTGGCTCGGGCGTGGTGGAGCCGACCTACGGGATCAGCCTGCAAAACCGGGGCCACGGCTTCAGCACCGACCTGCAAGGCCAAAACCCTGCCAACCTGGTGCTGCCGGGCAAGCGCCCCTTCCAGACCATCATCCCGGCCTTTGTCACCAAAGACGGCCAACCCGTCATGAGCTACGGTGTGATGGGCGGCAACATGCAGCCCCAAGGCCACATGCAGACCCTGGTGCGCATGCTCGACTACGGCCAGAACCCGCAAGCGGCGTGCGACGCACCGCGCTGGCGCTTCAACGCGGGCCTGAACATCAACGTCGAAGCCGCGATGAACAGCAGCACCGTGCAAGCGTTGATCGCGCGCGGGCACCAGCTCGACATCATCAACGACTCGTACCAGGACTTTGGTGCAGGCCAGTTCATTTGGCGCATGGGCGATCCGGCGGTGCAAGGCTACCAAGCCGCCAGCGACCCGCGCCGCGACGGCCAAGCTGTGGGCTTTTGATGCGGCGCAGCTGGCGCCATGGCTTGCTGCTGTGCATGGTCTTGTGCAGCAGCGCAACAGCGTGGGCTCAAGCCCCAACGTGTGCGGTGGTGTTGATGCATGGCAAATGGGGCACGGCACAGTCGCCTAACCTCAAGCCTGTGGTGGACAAACTGGCCCCCATCTGCCAAGTCAAGATGCTCGACATGCCTTGGTCACGCCATCGCTTGTATGACCAACCGTATGCAGATGCCCTGGTTCAGATTCAAGAGGCTGTGACGGCATTGCGGCAATCGGGTGTGCAGTGGGTGGCCGTGGGCGGGCAAAGTTTCGGTGCCAATGCCACTTTGGCCTACATGGCGCACATCGGGGATGCCGATGCACTGCTGCCGATGGCGGCCGGCCACGTTCCGGAGGTTTTTTACGCCATGCCCGATCTGCGCCGCAGCATTGACACGGCTCGGCAAAAGCTTGAATCGGGGCGAGGCAGCGACATGGTGGAGATGAGCGACATCAACCAGGGCCAGCGCCGCCTTGTGCAGCCCACCGCCCAGGCCTTGTGGAGTTATTTCAACCCCCAAGGCTGGGGCAATATGCGCCTGAGCGCTGCGGCCTTTCGCAAACCTGTGCCGGTGTTCTGGGCCATCGGCACCGCCGACTCACTTTATCCACAAGCGTCTGCCGCCATTTACAACAGCATGCCGCTGCATCCCGACAGCCGGTACGAGGTGGTTCAAGCCACCCATGCCACCACACCCGAGGTGGCCTCAGATGCCTTGCTCGCTTGGGTCAAGACGCGGGTAGGGCGCTGAACCATGTTGCGTTCACGACCCCAGCACATGACCGCCGGTTTGCTCATGGCCGCTGCCGGCTCCATTGCTTTCAGCGGCAAGGCCATCATCGTCAAACTGGCTTATCGCTATGGGGTAGACGCGGTCACCTTGCTCATGTTCCGCATGCTGTTTGCACTGCCCTTGTTCGTGCTGATGGCGTGGTGGGCCGGGCGTGGCAAAGGACCGATTGCTGTGCGCGACTGGTGGGGTATTTTGGGTTTGGGTTTTTGCGGCTACTACCTCGCCTCGTTTTTGGACTTTTGGGGGCTGGAGTACATCAGCGCATCGTTGGAGCGCCTGATTCTTTACCTCAACCCCACCATCGTCTTGGTGCTGGGCTGGCTGCTCTATGGACGCCAAATCAGCCGCCGCCAAGGTGTGGGCATGCTCATCAGTTATGCCGGTGTGTTGCTGGTGTTCGGCCATGAAGCGGCCATGGATGGCCAAAACGCGTGGCTGGGCGCTGGATTGGTGATGGGCAGTGCGATCAGTTACGCGTTGTACCTCAGTTACAGCGGCCAGTTGGTGCAGCGATTGGGCTCGCTGCGCTTGGCCGGCTGGGCCACTTCGGTGGCCTGTGTGTTGTGCATCGGTCAATTTTTGTGGTTACGCCCGCTGCAGGCGGCCGATGTGGCCACCCCCGTGCTTTGGCTGTCCGTCCTGAACGCGACCGCCTGCACCGCCGTGCCTGTGCTGTTGGTGATGATGGCGATTGAGCGCATTGGTTCGAGCCTGACCGCGCAAACCGGGATGATTGGCCCCATGTCCACCCTTTTGATGGGCGTGGTGATCTTGGGCGAGCCGTTCAATGTGTGGATTGTCGGCGGCACCGTGTTGGTGTTGTCGGGTGTTTTCTGGGTGACACGTGCACCCAAAATTTGAAGTCAACAGGAGATCGAGATGGATTTGGGCATTGCAGGCAAATGGGCTTTGGTGGGTGGCGCAAGCAAAGGCTTGGGCTGGGGCTGCGCGCGCGCCTTGGCGCTGGAAGGCGTGAACGTGGTCATGGTGGCGCGTGGCGCCGAAGTGCTGAACAAAGCCGTGGATGCGCTGCGCGTCGAAACCGGCGGTAAAGTCCAGCTGATCGCGGTGGCACAAGACATCACCACCGAAGCCGGACGTGAAGCCATTTGGAACGTGCCAGGCGGCCCCGGCAAGGACTACGACATCGTCGTCACCAACGCAGGCGGCCCGCCACCTGGCGACTTCCGCGATTGGGACCGCGACGCGTGGATCAAGGCCATCGACGGCAACATGCTCACGCCCATTGAGCTGATCAAGGCCACCGTGGACCGCATGGCCGCACGCGGCTTTGGCCGCATCGTCAACATCACCTCGAGCGCCGTCAAAGCGCCCATCGACGTGCTGGGCTTGTCCAATGGCGCCCGCAGTGGCCTGACCGGCTTTGTGGCCGGCGCCTCACGCAGCAAGATCGCAGCCCAGGGCGTGACCATCAACAACTTGCTGCCCGGCAAGTTCGACACCGACCGCATTCGCGCCACGCTGCCCGCCATGGCGCAAAAGCAAGGCAAGACGGTGGAAGAAATGCGCGCCATCCAGCAAGCGCAAATTCCGGCTGGGCGTTACGGCAACCCCCAAGAGTTCGGCGCCATCTGCGCCTTTTTGTGCAGCCAACACGCGGCGTACATGACGGGCCAGAACGTGTTGGCCGATGGCGGTGCTTACGCGGGGACGTTTTGATCCAATCGATGTGTTTAATTTTGTTAACTTAATGCAATTAATTTCATTTAAATAGATTATTTGGTATTCATTTAAAACATGGACATGGCTATGATGTGCGACCACTGCACGCATTGCCATGTCCCATCCTGCTGCCTTCCAACTTGAATCCCTGAGGTACCAGACCGACGCCGTTGAAGGCGTCGTTCGTGTTTTTGAAGGCACCCCCAAGCCCGCTGCAGACGACCTTGAGGGCAACCATTGCCCACTGACATGGGCGCAAATTGCCGCCAATTTGCACAACGTGGCCCAAGCCCATCGCATCAACGACGATAGGCTGAACCTTCAGGTGCCACCACAAGGCCAGCCGCTCGATCTGTGTGTGGAGATGGAGACTGGCACCGGCAAAACACTGGTTTACCTGCGCACCATTTACCGCCTGCACGCTGCTTACGGGTGGAACAAATTCATCGTCGTCGTGCCCACGGTGGCCATCCGCGCAGGCGTCATGGGCAGCTTGACCGACTTTGGCGCACAACTCGCCCTGCAAACCGGACTCAACCACCCCATCCCTTTCTTTGAGTACGACAGCAGCCGTCTGGACCAAGTCAAAACCTACATCGACAGCCCCACGCCCGCCATCATGGTGATGAACAGCCAGGCCTTTGTGGGCGAAGGCAAGATCATCAGCAACGAAGAAAACGAGGCTCCGCTCGACGGTCTGACGTGGCTGCAAGCCTTGGCCCGTTGCCGTCCCATCGTGGTCATGGATGAGCCGCAAATGGGCATGGACACAGATGCAGCCCTCAAGGCTTTCAAGGACATGAAGCCTTTGGTCAAGTTGCGTTACTCGGCCACGCACCACAAAGACCATGCACACAACTGCATCTACCGCCTCACCCCCGCACAAGCGTACGAGCACGGCTTGGTCAAAAAAATCGAAGTCCTCACCATTGACGCGCAAGGCGGCGCAGGCACGGTGCAACTGGAGCTGACCGACACCCAGGTCCGCGCAGGCCAAGCGCCCAAAGCCAAACTCAAACTTTGGCACCGCGCTGCCAACGGCGACATTCGGCAAAAAATCAGCCCTTGGCTGAGTCGCGGCGCCAACTTGGCCGAAGTGACCAGCAACCGCAGCTACGTCGGCTGGCGCATCGACCACATCGAAAAATCGATGGAAACCGGCCAATGGCAAGTGCGCTTTGACAACGGGCACACCTTGCTCCAAGGCCAAGCACTGGGGCAGGACCAGGAAGGCATTTTCAGGCTGCAACTGCGCTGGCTCATCCATCGGCACTTTGAAAAGAAAGCCCGCCTCGCCCCTCTGGGCATCAAATGTTTGTCGCTCGTCTTCATCGACAAAGTCGCCAATTACCTGGCCACCGAGCAGGGCGTGACCCCCCTCATCAAAGGCCTGTTTGAAGAGGAGTACAGCGCCAAGCTGCAAACCCTCACCGGGCAAGTCCCTGATGCCCAGCAGGTGCAAGCCGTGCAAGGCAGCTACTTCGCCCGAACCGGGCAAGGCGTCCACACCGACAGCGAATCGGCCATGTTGAAAAACAACGCCATTTACAAACGCATCCTCACCGACAAGGCTGGCTTGCTCCAACTGAGCGACCCGGTGGAATTTATTTTCAGCCACAGCGCACTGGGTGTGGGCTGGGACAACCCCAATGTCTTCAACATCGCCACCCTCAACGCCACCCACAAAGATGACAAGAAACGCCAAGAGCTGGGGCGTGGCTTGCGCATTTGCGTCAACCAGCAGGGCCAGCGCGTGTACGACACCCCCGGCACCCCTTTGGGGCAAGAAATCAACCTGCTCACGGTGGTGCCCAACATGAGCTTCGAGGCCTTTGCGCAAAGCTACCAAGAAGAAATCAAAGAAGCCTATGACGGCGAGATCCAAGCAGGTGCCAGATTGCGCGAAAACCGCGCAGGCCAACCGCAAAAGAAAACCTTGCGTCGCCGCCAAGACTTGTTTGACTCTCAGGCCTTCCAACAGTTTTGGCAAACCATGGCCCGCACCACGCACTACAGCGTGAGCTTTGACGAAGACGCCATCGTGCAAGACGTGGTGCCCCAGCTGCAAAAAATCAGTGTGCTCACCTACAGCGCCGACATCACGGCCGTGCGCATCGGCATCTTGGAAGACTCGGAGTCCGAAACCCCACAAATCACGACCGATTACATGGGCGGCACACAAGCGGTTCTCAAACCCCGCTTTGCCCCGCAAGACTGGGTGCAAGCCATCGGTCAAGACAGCCGCCTCTCCCAAAAAGCCGTGCTGCGCCTTTTGCAAGAGGCCCTGGCCGAAGACCACTGCGCCAAACAATTTGTGCGAAGCCCTGTTCTGTTTGCCCAACAAGCCAGCGCCCTCATTCGACGGGCCGAGCGCGACCACATGCTGCGTGGCCTGCGTTACACCCCCACAGGCGAAGCCCTGCCACTCGACACCCTGCAAGTGCTGGTGGAAACCATCAAGGACAT
Source organism: Limnohabitans sp. DCL3 (assembly GCF_048019295.1). Taxonomy (GTDB): domain Bacteria; phylum Pseudomonadota; class Gammaproteobacteria; order Burkholderiales; family Burkholderiaceae_C; genus Limnohabitans_A. The sequence continues at coordinate 600,283 of NZ_CP171842.1, forward strand.
TGCACACACCCCGCGCCACGGCCTGTACGACGCGCAAGCCATAGACAGCGGCATTGAGAAGAAATTTGCCGAAGCCGCAGACGGCGACCCGCAACTCCTTTGCCTGCTCAAGCTGCCAGAGGGTTACGTCATACCCACGCCTGTGGGGCATTACACGCCGGACTTTGGCCTGGTTTTCAAAGAGCAGGGCCACCGCGCCATGGAACTGGGAGCCAACATGGCAGAGCAAGAAGGCGAGTTTTTTGTGGTGGAAGTCAAAGGCACCCACGACCTGGCCGACCCCAAAGCCCTGACGCCTGAAGAAGTCCTCAAGATCGAATGCGCCGCCCGCCACTTTGAGGCCCTGGGCTTTGCCACCACAGTCAGCGGTCGCATGGTGCATGTGCAACCCCAACGCCTGTTTGCCGCGCCCCGCGACACCTACGACCACTTCAAGAAATCTGACGTCAATACGGTAGCCATGGCATGACCATCACCCATCCTCTCCAATCCATCCAAACCCCCGACCTGATGCACGAGCGGCTGGCAAGGCTCAAGACCGAGTTCCCGGATCTGTTCACCAACGAAGGCCAACTCAACCCCGCCGAGTTGCTGCGCCTGACAGGGCAAGCAGGGCGCGAGCACTTTGACTTTCAGTGGTGGGGCAAATCAGCAGCCAAGCGCAAAGCCTTTAGCCCCACCACCGCCGCGCTGCGCTATGACGCGGCCCGCAGCGTCAACCCAGAGATTGCGGGCGGAAACGCCATCATCGAAGGCGAAAACCTGGAGGTGCTCAAACTCTTGCTGTGCGCCTACCGTGGGCAGGTGAAGTGCATCTACATCGACCCGCCCTACAACACCGGCAATGACTTTGTCTACAAAGACAACTTCAAGGAAGGTGAACGCGCCTACTGGGAGCGAACCGGTGTGTCCGAGGGGGGTGTGAAGACGAGCACCAACACCCGTGCGGATGGACGCTTTCACAGCCACTGGCTCAACATGATCTACCCGCGCCTGCTGGTGGCCCGCCAACTGCTGCGCGAGGACGGCGTGATCTTTGTGTCCATCGACGACAACGAAGTGACGCACTTGCGCAAGGTGATGGATGAGGTGTTTGGGGAGGGGAACTTTGTGGCGTGCATCGTTTGGGAGAAGACCCGAAAGAACGATGCACGGTTTTTCTCAATCGGCCACGAATACATGCTCTTGTATGCGAAGGACCTTGAGCACCTGAAAGTGTTGGGCGTTCTCTGGCGTGATGTGAAACCCGGTGCGCCAGAGATCATTGCCGAGTGGCGAGCCATCAAAAGCCGAGTGGGAGAAACCAACTATGAAGCGCAGCAAGTGGAGCTGCGAACTTGGTACCAGCAACTGCCGAAAACTCATCCTTCGAAAAAGTTAAGCCGTTACAAGTCGGTGGACAAATGGGGGCCATGGCGTGATGACAACCTTTCATGGCCCGGTGAAGACGGTGAAAACTATGAGGAATTAATCCATCCCGTTACGAAGCAACCTTGCAAGATTCCAGAGGGCGGTTGGCGCTATGACCCCAAGGAAATGCAACGACGTATCGATGCAGCCTTGATTGAGTTTAGAAAAGATCACAACGATCCACCAGTTCGAAAAACTCACCTGCTTCCAATACCAGAAGAGGCAGATGGTTTAGACGAAGGCGCAGCTGACGCTGATGGCGAAAGCGCCCAACCAGCAATGAAGGTCTTAGGTAGCTACCTGTATCGTCAAGCACAGGTGTCTGTGAAGCGCTTGAAAGCTCTACTCGGGTCAAAGGCATTCAACAACCCAAAAGATCACGAAATCCTGTCCCAATACATCCGATATGTGATGGCCGATGACCAATCGGGCATCGTCCTTGATTTCTTTGGCGGTTCTGGATCAACCGCACATGCTGTGCTTGAGATGAACAAGACGGACAAGGGCAAACGAAAGTTTGTGCTGGTTCAGATTCCTGAAACTACCGAAGTGAAGAGCATTGCAAGCAAGAACGGCTTCAAAAAAATCAGCGACATCACCATTGAGCGCGTCAAGCGCGTCATCCAAGGCTATGGTGACAACCCACAGCCCATCGACGCAGGCTTCAAGGTGTTCACGCTGCAAAAGAGCGCCTTCCCCCGCGCCGACTTCTCGCCCGACCCCGACGCCACCGAGGCCGATCAACTCGCCGCGCTCAAAGCCTTCATTGCAGCCAAAGAAGCCAGCCTGTTCAATACGCTCGACCCACAAGCCGTGCGCGACGAAGTGCTGCTCAAGTGCGGCTTTCAACTCGACGTGCAGCTCACGCCCATTGCAGAGGTCACGGCCAACCCGCTTTATCGAGCCCGCGACCAACAAACCCCGCCCCGCGAAGCCATCGTGTGTTTTGACAGCCACCTCGACACCACCACGCTCGAATGGCTGCGCCAACAAAAAGGCCATCGCGTCATCGTCCTAGAAGCCGCGCTGGACACGACGGGGAAATGGAATTTGCATCACCAACTGGGTGATGGGTTGGTGGTGTTTTGAAGGAGAAGCTACATGGATGAATCAAATCAACTCCCTAATGAGGATCCTGATAGCCAATCAAATGGCAATGCTGAAACAAAGATGGCTCACGCAACAGGGGCTGCTGATGCAGCTGTGGTTGAACAAGGTCGAGCTAAAGCTGCGGCTGATACTGCGGTAACTGAGCAAACGCGTGCAGAGGAAGGGGCTGATGCCGCTGAAGAAGAGCAAGAGCGATCTAAAAAGGCTGCTGATGCAGCTGTGGTTGAACAAGGTCGAGCTAAAGCTGCGGCTGATACTGCGGTAACTGAGCAAACGCGTGCAGAGGAAGGGGCTGATGCCGCTGAAGAAGAGCAAGAGCGATCTAAAAAGGCTGCTGATGCAGCTGTGGTTGAACAAGGTCGAGCTAAAGCTGCGGCTGATACTGCGGTAACTGAGCAAACGCGTGCAGAGGAAGGGGCTGATGCCGCTGAAGAAGAGCAAGAGCGATCTAAAAAGGCTGCTGATTTTGCTGTGGTTGAACAAGGTCGAGCCAAAGGCGCCGCAGATAGTGCAGTAGGTGATCGAAGCCGAGCTAAACAAGCTGCGGACTCAGCGAGTCAAAAATTAACTGAGATAAATAAGACGCTTGAAAATTCCATTACAGCAACTCTTGGTGGAGCATTTCAAAAAAAATCCGAGCGTTCGCGATTGCTTGATTTTTTATGGCTTGGTGTTTTGATATTCGGAATTTCAGGAATTTTTTGTATTGGTTATTTGCGATACGGAGCAATCGCAGAGCTGATTCATGAGAGAGCAGAAATTTCATATATCACCTTGCAGTTGCTGATAAATCTTGCATCAATGTCTGGCCCCATCTGGCTGTCATGGGTTGCAACGCTTAGATTGGCTAAAACGCATGCGATTACCGAAGACTATTCATACAAGGCGGCGCTCGCGCAGGCATATCAGGGCTACAGCACATCGGTTGCCGAAGATGATGAATTTTTGAAGTACCGATTGTTTGCAACAGTGATCACGCAACTGGATGCAAGTCCTGTTCGATTTGTGAGTGAAAAGCATCCGGCCACGCCATTTCAAGACCTTTTACAGCAGCCTTGGATGGAGGAACTTTTGAACGATGAAACTTTTAAAGGTAAGTTTATGAATTGGTTGAAATCCAAATTTAAAACGACGTTCCAAGCGGCATCTGAAGTCAAGGCCGATCAGTAATGATCTCGCCCTCCCGCTCTTCCCGCCTCATCGCCGCCATGCACCACGCCGCGCTCACCGCGCTGGCCGCATCGCCCAATGGGCAGTTGCACAAAGACCAAATTGTGCAAGCCATCGAGTCCACCGTCGCGCTCGACGAATGGGCGTGTGTGGTGTACGACAACGGCAACACACGGTGGCGCTCCATCTTTGCGTTTGCGTCGGTGGGTTTGGTCAAGGGCGGCTACGTCACCAAGTTGCGGGGCGTGTGGGCCATCACAGACGAAGGCCGCGCCGTGGCAAAGCGCCTTACGACGGCCCCGCGTTTTTGGCCGAGCTGGGCCGCCGCTACCAAGCGTGGAAGGGTAGCCAACTGGCCACGCTCGACAGTGCTTCGCTCTCACTAACCCCCGCCCACGATGACGACGACACCACGCTCGACGACCTCGACGCGCCCGAGCCACCCGAGGTGCGCATGGCCACCATCCTGCGCCAAGCCAACGAGACTTTGTCCGCCGAGTTGCTGGAGAAAACCAAGGCCGAGTCGCCAGCATTCTTCGAGCGGCTGGTGGTGCAGCTCTTGGTGGCCATGGGCTACGGTGGCAACCGGGCCAACGCGGGGCAGGTCACGCAACTGAGCGCCGACAACGGCATTGACGGCATCATCAACGAAGACCCGCTGGGCCTGGACACCATCTACCTGCAAGCCAAGCGCTGGCAAGACCCCGTGGGTGAAGGCCCGGTGCGCGACTTCATTGGTGCGTTGGTCATCAAGGGAGTGAAGAAAGGCGTCTTCCTCACCACCAGTTACTTCACCCCCGCCGCCCGCGCTGCAGTGCTGGCCAACAAGTCTGATCAAAAAATTGTCCTCATCGACGGCTCACGGCTCGCCGCACTCATGATCGAACACAACCTGGGCATGTCGGTGGCGCAAAGCTTTTCACTCAAGCGGCTGGACATGGATTTCTTTGGGGAGGAGTGAAATTCACCATGTCTAAAAGCCATAAAAATTATGGGTGCTAGAATTCCTGTCTCTCTAATGACGAATGCGCAGCTTCAGGCTCGCGTTCGTCGTTTGGCGCAAGACTCTGGTTGCGTTTTCATCTTGGAACACGCGCAGCTCAGGATGCAAGAGCGCAGGGTCAATGACATGGAGGTGCTGATGTGCCTTCGTGAGGGGGTGGTTCAACGCCCTGCGAAAGTGGATAACAAGACGGGCACAGTGCGTGTTCGTTTAGACCACTTTGGATCGGCGCGTAATTTGAGTGTCGTAGCCGAGCTAAGCGACTTGGACCCCGATGTGTTGGTGGTCACCGTGATGATGCGAGTGAGGTAAAGAACATGAGCAAATATTTTCAGTACACCGCATGCGGTTTAGACAACGTCTGGCTGGCCAATGGCTATAAGGTCAAAACCACGAGGCATGGCGATGCCGTGGCGGTGAACGATGTGGATGGCTTGCACAAGCTGATTGCCCAGACATTGATCGAGAAGAAAGGCCGCCTGACGGGCAAAGAGTTTCGTTTTTTACGCACGCAGCTCGGCCTATCGCAGGAGGCGCTGGGTGCGTTGCTGGACTTCAGCGAAAACGCAGTGAGTTTGTGGGAGCGCAAAGATACTGTGCCCGCAGCATGCGACCAGTGGTTGCGCATGTCTGTGCTGGCTAAGTTAGAAGGCAATGCCAAGTTGGCCGATGCGATTACGCGAACGCAGACCGTTCACAAGCTGATTTATCAAAAATACGTGGTGAAAGAGGTCAACGGCAAACGCACGCTCTCAGTGATCAAGCAGCCCCGTTTGGCTTTGGCAGTTTAGTTAGAATCCGACTCAACACACCCGCCACACGTCTTGGTTTTCGGCCAAGGTTCTGCTGAATTGCAGACGTGCAAAAGGCGGGTTTTCTTTGTCCTCAACGCCTTGACGACACCCAAATCCCCCCCACGATGAGGCCAAAGGCCGCCAGGTGGTACAGCTGCGGCAATTCGCCCAAAAAGGCGGCTGAGAAGATGGCGGCGAACAGCGGGGTGAGGTTGGCAAAAAACCCGGCCACCGTCGGCCCTGCTTGCTGGATGCCCAGCCCCCAGCAGCGGTAAGCCAGCACGGCCGGGCCCACGGCCACAAAGGCCAGGGTCGCGATCAAGGGCCAGCCCCAGGTGATGTGGGCATCGCTCAGGCCCCACTCCATGCCGGTGAACAGGCCTGACCAAGCCAGGCCAAAGACCACTTGCCCCAGCAAAAAGGCGGCCCAGTCGTTGCGAATGGTGTCAGGCTCATCGCGTCGGCTGAGCAACCAGCTGTACCAAGACCAGCAGGCGGTGGCCAGCAAAATGAAAAAGTCACCGATCACCCAGCGCACCGCCAAGAGCTGTTGCCAATCGCCGCGTGCGAGCACCACCAGCACCCCGGTGACGGACAGCATGGCGCCCAGCAGTTGCTTGCGCCGCACAGGTGCTTTGAAAAACAGGGCGCCGATGACCAACATCCAAAATGGCCCGCTGGCCGCGACCAGGGTCACGTTCAGGGGCGTAGAAGTTTGCAGTGCCAGGTATTGCAGGGCGTTGTAGCAGCCCACGCCCAAAAGGCTCAGCAAGGCGAAACGCCGCCAGTGGGACCACAGGCCACTGCCCGGGCGCAGAACCCTCCAGGCCAGAGGCAACAAAATGAAAAAGGCGACCAGCCAGCGCAAAAAGTTGAGCGTGATGGGTGGCACCAAGTCCGTGACCAAGCGGCCCACTACCGCATTGCCCGCCCACATGAGGGGCGGTACCGTCAGCAGCAAGGCGGTGACCGGAGAGAGTTTTTGAGACATGGGGCACTGTAGCGGCACTCGGGTTTTCCCGCTGTCGCCGACCTGTCCCCACCCTGAACGCAGCCATGAGATTCGTGGCAAAGTCACGCATCGTTTGCTTTCACTAAGTCAGGAGAATTCCATGAGTCTTGCAGTCCAAATCGACCAAAACGGCGGCCCCGAAGTCATGAAACTGGTCGATGTCACGGTGGGCGAGCCCGGCCCCGGCGAGATCCGCATCCGCCACAAGGCCATCGGCTTGAACTTCATTGACGTGTACCAGCGCGGTGGTTTGTACCCGCTGCCTATGCCTCTGAAATTAGGCATGGAAGGCTCGGGCGTGGTCGAAGCCGTGGGCGAGGGCGTCACGCACCTGAAAGTGGGCGATCGCGCCGCTTACGCCAGCCAGCCGCCCGGCAGCTACTGCGAAGTGCGCGTGATGCCCGCCAAGTGCGTGTGCAAGTTGCCCGATGCGATTTCGTTCGAGACCGGTGCGGCCATGATGCTCAAAGGTTTGACTGCCCAATACTTGCTCAAGCGCACGCTGCCCCAAGGCGGCCTGCAAGCCGGTGATTTTGTGTTGTTCCATGCGGCTGCCGGTGGCGTGGGCCTGATTGCCTGCCAGTGGGCCAAGGCGCTGGGTTTGCGCTTGATCGGCACGGCCGGCAGCGACGCCAAGTGCGCATTGGCCTTGGCCAACGGTGCCGAGTTCTGCATCAACTACAGCACAGATGACTTTCAAGCCAAGGTCAAAGAGATCACGGGCGGCAAGGGCGTCAAAGTGGTTTACGACTCGGTGGGCAAAGACACCTGGGACAAATCGCTCGACTGTTTGGCCCCCTTTGGTTTGATGGCCAGCTTTGGCAATGCTTCAGGCCCGGTGGCCCCGTTTGCCCCCGGCATCTTGGGCCCCAAAGGTTCGATCTATGTGACGCGTCAGACCTTGTTCAGCCACATCACCACGCGCGAGAGCACGCAAGCGATGGCCGACGATTTGTTCGAGGCCGTGACCAGCGGCAAGGTCAAGATCCACATCGACCAGACCTTCCCTCTGGCGCAGATTCAGGACGCGCACATCGCCCTGGAAGCCCGCAAGACCACGGGCTGCACCATCATCACGTTGTGAGGTTGGAGGGCACTGGCGCGGCCCAGCGTCAGTCCCCAATGAAAAAACCGCTGTCCTGAGGGCAGCGGTTTTTTGTTGGGAAATTGACCTGAATCAGGCCGCCAGCTTGGCCTTGGGTGCGATGGTTTCCAGCGCTTCGCGCAGGATCTGCAAGGTGCGTGGCACTTGGTGCCATTTGTCCAAGCCAAACAAGCCCATGCGGAAGGTGCGGAAGTCGGCGGGCTCGTCGCACTGCAGCGGCACACCCGCGGCGGTTTGCAGGCCCAGCGCCAGGAATTTCTTGCTGCTCTGGATGTCCGGGTCGGTGGTGTAGCTGACCACCACACCAGGTGCTTCAAAGCCGGGCGCGGCCACGCTGGGGAAACCATGCTCCAGCAGCAAGGCGCGCACTTGGCGGCCCAGCGCCATTTGCTCGTCACGCACCTTGGCAAAGCCGTAGGCCTCTGTTTCCAACATGGCTTCTTGCAGGCGCAGCAGGGCGTCGGTGGGCAAGGTGGTGTGGTACATGTGACCACCGCCTTCGTAGGTTTCCATGACTTGCAACCACTTTTTGAGGTCCATCGCAAAGGTGGTGCTGGTGGTGCCGTCAATCGCTTGGCGCGCGCGCTCACTCAGCATGACCATGGCGCAGCAAGGCGAGCTGCTCCAGCCTTTTTGCGGGGCGCTGATCAGCACATCCACACCCGTCGCTTTCATGTCCACCCACATGGCGCCGGAGGCAATGCAGTCCAAGACCAACAACCCGCCCACCGCGTGCACCGCATCGGCCACGGCTCTCAGGTAGTGGTCGGGCAAGATCATGCCGGCGGCGGTTTCCACGTGCGGTGCAAACACCAAAGCGGGCTTTTCTGCGGCGATGGCGGCGGTGACTTCTTCAATGGGCGCAGGTGTCCAGGCCGCTTGTGTGCTCTCCGATACGCGCCGTGCCTTGAGCACGCTGTGGCTCTTGGGGATCTGGCCCATGTCAAAAATTTGTGTCCAGCGGTAGCTGAACCAGCCGTTGCGGATCACCATGACGTGCTGGTTGGTGGCGAACTGGCGTGCCACCGACTCCATGCCGAAAGTGCCGCTGCCCGGCACCAAAGCAACCGAGTGGGCACCGTAGACGCTCTTGAGCATGCGCGAGATGTCGGTCATCACGCCACCAAAGCGCTTGGACATGTGGTTCAGTGCGCGGTCGGTGTAGACCACCGAAAACTCGAGCAGACCATCGGGGTCAATGTGGGGCAGCAAGCCGGGCATGGAAAACTCCGTATTTTTCAATCAGGGGAGAGAGCTTAACCGAGTTGACGGTTCTGTGGGGCGGGGGCCTGGGCCGGGTGCGAATGGCCTCATCAGTCGCTTCGCGCCAGCAAATCGGCCATCCGCACCCGGCGCAGGCCCCTCTTGGTGGTGGTTGAAGGTTTCAGCGTCCGCGCCGGACCCGCAATATTTCGTCCAGGATCAACAAGGCCGCGCCCACGCTGATGCCCGCATCGGCCACGTTGAAGGCCGGAAAGTGCCAAGCACCCCAATAGAAGTCAAGAAAGTCGACCACGTAGCCATGCAGCAGGCGGTCCACCACATTGCCAATGGCCCCACCCAAGATGAGTGCAATGGCCAGACTGAAGAGTTTTTGGCCGGCGTGCGAGCGCAACATCCAGACCATGAAGATGGCCGCGAAAACGCCGATGCCGGTGAAGAACCAGCGTTGCCAGCCGCCCGCCCCCGCCAAAAACGAAAACGCCGCACCGTGGTTGTGCACCCGCACCAGGTTGAAGAACGAGGTGATGGGTGTGCTGTCACCGAGCTGGAAAGCGCCCAGCACCAGCACCTTGGTGAACTGGTCAATCAGCAGCACCAAAAGGGCAATGCCCAGCCAGATGGCCACGCCTTGGCTTTTGCCAAAGCCACCTTTGCCTGATTTTTTGTTGCTGGCCATTGTGTTGCCTTGTGGGGTTGGACGTGAAGGGTCAGGCGACGGTTCGGGTTTCGCCTGTTCCGTGCAGGTTGCTCACGCAGCGACCGCAGATGGTGGGGTGGGCGGCGTTGCTGCCCACATCATCGGCATAGTGCCAGCAGCGCTCGCACTTGGTGGCTTGGCTCGCAGTCACTTGAACCGACAGTGTGTCACCGGCTTGCAAAGTCACTTTGGAGGTGATGAACACGAACTTGATGTCTGCGCCCAAGCTGGCCAGCAAGGCGTGGTCTGCGGCCGGTGCAGTCAGGGTGATCTCGGCTTGCAGCGAGGCCCCTACTTGGCCTGCGGTGCGCAGGTTTTCGATGTCTTTGTTCACCAAGTCGCGGATTTCGCGGATGCGGGTCCACTTGGCCAGCAGCTGGGCATCGGCTTGTCCGAAGTCGCCGAAGGTTTCCAGGAAGATGGATTCGGAGGAGCCGAAGGTCTTCCAGGCTTCTTCGGCCGTGAAGGAGAGGAAGGGCGCCATCCAGCGCAGCATGCCGTGGGTGATGCGGTAGAGCGCAGTTTGTGCGCTGCGGCGCGCCAGGCTCTTGGGGGCCGTGGTGTACAGGCGGTCTTTGAGCACATCCAGATAGAACGCGCCCAGGTCTTCAGAGCAATAGATTTGCAGTTTGGAGACCACGGGGTGGAACTCGTACATGTCGAAATGGGCGCGGATGTCGGCCTGCAACTGCGCGGCGCGGGCCAGGGCAAAGCGGTCGATTTCCAGCAGTTGGTCGTCGGCCACGGTGTCTGTGGCGGGGTCAAAGTCGCTCACATTGGCCAGCAAGAAGCGCAAGGTGTTGCGGATGCGGCGGTAAGCGTCCACCACGCGGGCCAGGATCTTGTCGTCGATGTTCAGGTCACCCGAGTAATCGGTGCTGGCCACCCACAGGCGCACGATTTCGGCGCCCATTTTGCTGTTGATGGTTTGCGGCTCAACGGTGTTGCCCAGTGATTTGCTCATCTTGCGGCCCTGGCCATCGGTGGCAAAGCCGTGGGTCAAGAGACCCCGGTAGGGCGCGCGGTCGTACAAGGCGCAGCCCAGCAGCAGCGAGCTGTGGAACCAGCCGCGGTGCTGGTCGTGACCTTCGAGGTACAGGTCAGCTTCGGGCCCTTGGTTGTGGAAAGGTGCCACACCGTAAGCGTCTTGGTGGCTGCCGCGCAGCACATGCTGGAAGGTGGAGCCGGAGTCGAACCAAACTTCAAGAATGTCGGTGCTCTTGGTGTAGTGGGGTGCATCCTGTGCGCCCAAAATCTCTTCCACCGTCACGCGGCTCCAGGCTTCGATGCCGCCTTTTTCGACGATGTCTGCCGCTTGGTCCAGGATTTCCAGGGTGCGCGGGTGCAGCTCGCCGCTGTCTTTGTGCAAAAAGAACGGCACGGGTACGCCCCAGCTGCGCTGGCGCGAGATGCACCAGTCCGGGCGATTGGCGATCATGTCGCGCAGGCGGGATTGGCCGTTTTCGGGGTAAAACTGGGTCTGCTCAATGGCGTCCAGCGCCAGTTGGCGCAGGGTCTTGGGGGCTTTGTCTTTCGTGAAGACCCCAACGCCGTCGTCCATGCGCACAAACCATTGGGCGGCGGCGCGGTAGATGACGGGCGTTTTGTGGCGCCAGCAGTGCGGGTAGCTGTGGGTGATGGTCACGGTGGACAGTAAACGGCCGGCGTTGCGCAAGGCCTCGAGCACCACTGGAATCGCTTTCCAGATGTGCAGCCCACCAAACAGCGGAAAGTCGGCCGCGTAAGTGCCATTGCCTTGCACCGGGTTCAGGATGTCGTCGTACTTCAGGCCGTTGGCAATGCAGGAGTTGAAGTCGTCCACGCCGTAGGCGGGCGAGGAGTGCACCAGGCCTGTGCCGTCGCTGTCGCTGACGTATTCGGCCAGGTACACAGGCGACAGACGTTGGTAGCCTGCGTCCACGTCGAAGAGTGGATGGCGGAAGTTCAAACCCCCCAGCGCCGTGCCTTTGGCGGTGGCGAGCACCGTGCCGCCTTGCAGGCCAAAACGTTCCAAGCATTTCTCCACCAGAGACTCGGCCAGCACCAGGCAGCCTTTGTCGGTTTGCACCAGTGCATAGGTCAGCTCGGGGTGGGCGTTCAGGGCTTGGTTGGCGGGGATGGTCCAGGCGGTGGTGGTCCAGATCACGGCAAAGCCGCTTTGTCCAGCGGGCAAGGCGGCGAGGCCAAATGCGGCAGCGAGTTTGGCCGCGTCATCGGTTTCAAAGGCCACGTCCAGGGTGTCGCTTTGTTTGTCTTGGTATTCGATTTCGAACTCGGCCAGCGAAGAGCCGCAGTCAAAGCACCAGTAAACGGGTTTCAGACCCCGGTAAACAAAACCGCGTTCGATCACGCGCTTGAAGGCGCGGATTTCACCGGCTTCGTTGGCCGGATCCATGGTGCGGTAGGGCCGCTCCCAGTCGCCCAGCACCCCCAATCGCTTGAAGTCTTCGCGTTGTTGGCCGATTTGCTCGGTGGCAAAAGCACGGCTTTTGGCTTGCATGTCGTCACGGCTCAGGTTGCGGCCGTGCAGTTTTTCAATCGCGTTTTCGATGGGCAGACCATGGCAGTCCCAGCCAGGGATGTATTGCGCGTCAAAGCCAGCGAGTTGCTTGGACTTGACGATCATGTCTTTGAGGACTTTGTTGAGCGCGTGACCGATGTGCAGCTTGCCGTTGGCGTAGGGCGGGCCATCGTGCAGCACGAACAGCGGGGCCCCTTGGCGGGCAGCGCGCAGTTTTTTGTAGAGGCCGCTGTCGTCCCATTCTTTGACCCAGCCCGGTTCGCGCTTGGGCAGATCGCCACGCATGGGGAAAGGGGTGTCCATCATGTTGATGCGGGCATCGGGGTTCTGGGTTTTGTCGGTCATGGTGCGTCAAGTCGGGAGGGCTTCGACAAGCTCAGCCCGAGCGGCGGGCCGTTCGGAGAGATCAAGAGGTGTGGGCCGGGTGGTCGTTTGCCCTGAGCCTGTCGAAGGCGGCAAACAAGGGCCTGAGCTTCAAATTCGATCGCGGGTGGTTTGGCGGCTGGTTTCACCGTGGCGGGAGGCAAACCACGCCTGTGCGTCGTCGCAGTCTTTGGCAATGCCCTTTGTCAGGGCGTCCAGACCGTCGTATTGGAGTTCGTCATGTAATTTGTGCAGCAAGTCCACACGGATGATTTTACCGTAGCCCCCCTCAGCCCCGAGTCGGGCTGGCCAGTCGAAGGCGTGGGTCTCGAGCAGCACGCGCCCACCGTTGACGTCATTCGGGTCGAGCGAGGGGCGGATGCCCAAATTGGCCACGCCCCGCAAGGGCTGATCGGCCAAGCCATGCACCTGGACCACAAAAATGCCGCTGGCCGCAGGCTTCCAATGCGAAAAACGCAAATTCAAGGTCCGAAATCCGTCCCCTGCGCCTTGCGCCGTCGCGGCCAACTCGCGGCCGAGCTTGCGGCCATGAACCACGTGCCCGCTGATGCTGTAGGGGCGGCCCAGCAAGGCGTGTACCGCTGGCAGGTCGCCCCGCTTCAGCGCTTCGCGCACGGCCGAGCTGGACACGCGCAGGCCGCGCACCTGGTAGCTGTTCATGCGGGCCACATCAAAGCCCAAGCGCAGCCCTGCAGCGTCAAGCATGGCGTAGTCACCGGCACGCTTGGCGCCAAACTGGAAATCGTCGCCCACCAGCACATAGCGCACGCCCAGCCCTTGGACCAAGACCTGCTGGATGAAGTCTTCGGGCGACTGGCTGGCCAGTCGCGCATCAAAAGGCAGCACCACCACTTGGTCGACGCCGCAGCGTTCCAGCTCTAGCAGCTTGTCGCGCAGGGTGGCGATGCGGGCCGGGGCCAACTCGGGCTTGTTCAGGGCCTTGGCAAAGTAGTCGCGGGGGTGCGGCTCGAAGGTCATGACGCAGCTGGGCACGCCGCGGTGGGCGGCTTCGCTGCGCAAAAGCGCCAGCATGGCCTGGTGGCCGCGGTGTACGCCATCGAAGTTGCCGATGGTCAGGGCGCAGGCGGGGGCCAGATCTGGGTGGTGAAAACCGCGAAAAACCTTCATGTGCTGACGCCGATGTGTGTGCTGGACTTGGGGCTTTGGGCCTTTGTCATGGTGTTGAGAAATTCCAAGCGTATATTGTGACCGAGCCCGCTCCTTCAGCGCCTTGGCACTGCACCTGGCCTGACTGGAACGAGACAGTCCCATTTCCGTGTCCGAGCGGTGCATCTGTGCCAAGGAGTCGTGTGTGAAGGTCTTGAAACTCTCAGCCCAAGGGCTGCCTCAGTCGTGGATCACGCTGGAGCAAGCGGTCACCCATTACGCCGCCGATGAGGTGCGCTGGGAAGCGGGTCAGCAAGTGGCCGTTTTCCATGGTGGGTACAACGCCATCACCGGGCAGCAGTCGGTGATTGCCGTCAACAGCATCATTGGCACCCAAGGCGTGCCCCGCATCAACCCGTTTGAGCTGGTATCCGGTTTGACCAACCCCAAGTTGTTTGTGCGCGATCGCAATGTTTGCGCCTATTGCGGCGGGCACTTTCACGAATCGGTGCTCACCCGTGAGCACATTGTTCCCCTGAGTCAAAAAGGCCCGGACCACTGGATGAACGTGGTCACGGCCTGCCGCTCTTGCAACCACCGCAAAAGCAGCCGTACGCCCGAGCAGGCCCATATGCCATTGCTTTACGCGCCCTACGTGCCCAGCCTGTGGGAAGACTTCATCTTGCGCAATCGACGCATCCTGAGTGACCAAATGGCGTTTTTGATGGCGCATGTGCCCAAGAGTTCGCGTTTGATGGCCTGATCCGGCGGCGTTGCGGTTGCCTTGCGTCCGACCGCAAAGCGCCGCATCATCGAGCCCTGAATACAAAAGAATCCACAACGGATTGTCTGTCAGGCAATGGCCGGGTGATGGATTCATCAGGGAGACCCGCCATGCCACGCCCACCCCTTGCCTTGCGTCATCACACGGCCAGCACGCCAGGCCTGAGCCGACGCCTCAGTTTGTCGGCGCTGCTTGTCTCGCCCTGGCTGACGCCGCGTGTTGGCGCTCAACGCGTGCAGCCCGTGGACTCCGGGGCGCACAGCGGCGTTCAGCTGGCCATGCCTTGGCCCGTTGGCCGATCTCCACAAGGTTTTGGGGTCAGCGAAAAATTCGACGGGGTCAGGGCCGTTTGGGATGGGCGCTTATTGCGCTTTCGCAGTGGCCGCGCCATTGCAGCCCCGGCTTGGTTTCTGTCTGCGCTGCCTCAGGTGGCGCTGGATGGCGAGTTGTGGATGGCGCGAGGGGCCTTTGACCGGCTCTCGGGTGTGGTGCGGCAAACCGAGCCCGATGACCGGGCTTGGCGGGCGGTGAAGTACCTGGTGTTTGACGCCCCGGGTCATGCCGCCCCATTTGCCCAGCGCATGGCATTTGTGCAGTCGGCCTTGACGCAGGCACAGCAGCCCTGGCTCATGCCCGTCGAACAGCACCCTGTGAACGACGCCCGCGCTTTGCTGGCCAGGTTGCAGGAGACGGTGCGTCAAGGCGGCGAGGGGCTGATGCTGCACCGCGCCGATGCCCTGTGGCAGCCCGGTCGCACGGATGCGTTGTTCAAACTCAAGCCCGAGTTGGACGAGGAAGGCTTGGTGGTGGGGCATCAGCCGGGCCAAGGTCGGTTGAAAGGCCAAACAGGGGCCTTGTTGTTGCAAATGCCGTCGGGCCAGCGTTTTGCCCTGGGCTCGGGGCTGAGCGACGCCTTGCGCCGAGACCCACCCCCTGTGGGGGCGTGGGTCACTTACCGCTACCGCGATCGCACACCTTCGGGCTTGCCGCGTTTTGCGTCGTTTTTGCGGGTACACGAGTCAGAGTGAGCACGAAAAAGGCCCCTTTCGGGGCCTTTTTGTTGGGTGGCTCATTCAGACGATTTTGGTGATGAGCCACAAGGCGACAGAGCGGCGCATTTCGGGCTCAGAGGCGCTTCGCTTGGCCACATCGCCCAACCTGCGCCGCCCTCCCGCCTTGCTCGGGTTCCGGGTTCGCTTCAGGCGAACACGCCTGCAGTTTCTTGCATGCGGGCCGACACTTCACCCAGCTGGTGCAAGGTGTCGCCAAAGGTCATGTCCAACTGCGTCAATTTCTTGAAGTAGTGGCTCGCGATGTACTCGTCGGTCACGGCGATGCCGCCGTGCAACTGCACGGCTTGTTGGCCGATGTAGCGCATGGACACGCCCAGCTGGTACTTGGCACGGGCCAGCGCCCGGCGGCGTTCGTCGGCGGGCGCATGCAACTTCAAGCTGGCGTAGTAGCTCATTGAGCGGCCCAGCTCCAGCTGCATCTTCATGTCGGCCACGCGGTGGCGCAGGGCTTGGAAACTGGCAATGGCCACGCCAAACTGTTTGCGTGTGTTCATGTAGTCCACGGTGATGGCCAGGGTTTTGTCCATCACGCCGACGGCTTCTGCGCAGGTGCAGGCGATGCCGATGTCCACCGCTTCTTCCAAAGCGGCCAGGCCGTTCAGGGTGATCAGTTGGGCGGGGGCATTGTTCAGCACCACTTCTGCGGCGCGTGAGCCGTCTTGTGTGCCATAGGCCTGGGTGCTCACACCGCTGGCGTTGCGCTCGACCAAAAACAGGGCGATTTGGCCGTTCACAGTCGCGGGGACCACGAAAGCGTCGGCCTGATCGCCCACGGCCACCACGCTCTTGGTGCCGCTCACGGACCATGCACCGCCAGATTCGCTGGCTTGGGTGGCGCAGCGGTCCAGCTGATAACGGGCACCGCGTTCTTGCTGCGCCAGCACGACGATCGCTTCGCCTGCTGCCATGCGGGGTAGCCAGTCCGCTTGCAAGGCAGCTGGGGCATGCGTTTGCAGGGTGGCGCTGCAGATCAGGGTCTGGCTCAGGGGTTCGAGCACGATGCCGCGACCGAGTTCCTCCAGGGTGACCATGGCTTCGGTGGGGCCCATGCCCATGCCACCGTTGTCCTCGCTCACATACAGGCCCGTCAGGCCCAGCTCGGCCATTTCGCCGTAAGCGGCGCGGTCAAAACCGCCCGCAGCGACGATGGCGCGGCGGCGCTCAAAGTCATAGCCCTTGTCCACCCATTTGCGCACCGCGTCGCGCAGTTGTTCTTGGTCGTCAGAAAAATCGAAATCCATGTGTATCTCCTTAACCCAGAACTGTCTGGGCAACGATGTTGCGTTGCACTTCGTTGCTGCCGCCGTAAATGGTGGTCTTGCGCATGTTGAAGTAGTTGGCCGCCAGGGGCGCATTGGCCACCACGCCGCCGGGAAAATTGCCTTGCCAACCGGCGTCCATGGCTTCGAAGATGAAGGGCAGGGCGAAGGGGCCTGCGGCCTGCATCATCAGCTCGGTGTAGCGTTGCTGGATTTCACTGCCTTTGATCTTCAAGAGGCCCGCAATGTCCAGGGAGTTTTTGCCCGACTTTTCAGCCGACAACACGCGCAGCACCAGCATTTCCAGGGCGACGATGTCGACTTCGAGCTTGGCGATTTCGTCGCGGAAACGCATGTCGTCGTACACGCCCTCGGCTTTGGCGATGCGCTTCAAGCGCTCGAGCTCACGCTTGGCGCGGTTCACATCGGCGATGTTGGTGCGCTCGTGGGCGAGCAGGTGCTTGGCGTAGTTCCAGCCCTTGTTTTCTTCGCCAATCAGGTTTTCGGCGGGCACTTCGACGTTGTCAAACCAAACCTCGTTGACTTCGCACTCGCCGTCCAGCAGCTTGATGGGGCGCACGGTGATGCCGGGCGACTTCATGTCGATCAAGAGGAAAGAGATGCCGGTTTGGGGTTTGCCTTCGTTGCTGGTGCGCACCAGGCAGAAGATCCACTCGCCGTACTGGCCCAGGGTGGTCCAGGTTTTTTGGCCATTGACAATGTATTTGTCGCCCACGCGCTCGGCACGGGTTTTGAGGGACGCCAAGTCCGAGCCGGAGCCCGGCTCGCTGTATCCCTGGCTCCACCAGACTTCGCCGCTGGCGATGCCGGGCAAAAAGCGTTGTTGCTGTTCGGCATTGCCAAACGCCATGATCACCGGAGCCACCATCACCGGACCAAAGGGCACGACGCGGGGGGCACCCGCGAGGGCGCATTCTTCTTCGAACAAATGCTTTTGCACAGCGGTCCAGCCTGGGCCGCCAAACTGTGTGGGCCAACCCCATCCCAGCCAGCCTTTTTGGCCCAAAATTTTGGCCCAGCGCTGCATGTCTTCGCGCGTCAGGCGCATGGCGGCGTGCACTTTTTGTGAGATGTCAGCGGGCAAGTTGTCCTTGACCCAGGTGCGGATTTCGTCGCGGAACGCGAGTTCGTCGGGGGTGAATGCCAAATCCATGGGAAGTTCTCTCAAAATCAAACGGTCGTGCTTTTTATCACGTGCTGGCTGTTGGGACTTGTCCTTGGTGCGACAAATGCCCCAATGCAGGCGACCTGCAGGGATAATTCGGGCCTTCATGAGAAACATCGTCATATTGATTTCAGGTTCTGGCTCCAACATGGCCGCCATCGTGCGTGCCGCGGAGCTGGGCCGTTGGGCGGAGCGTCTGAACGCGCGGGTGGCCACCGTGCTGAGCAACCGGGCCGATGCCCAAGGCCTGCTCTTGGCCCAGGAATACGGCATTGCCACAGCCGTGCTGGACCACAAGGCCTTTGCCAGCCGGGAAAATTTTGATGCGGCCCTGATGGCCGAAATCGACCGGCATGCGCCAGTTTTGGTGGTGCTGGCGGGCTTCATGCGCATCCTGACCCCCGGGTTCGTCGCCCACTACGCGGGGCGCTTGATCAACATCCACCCCTCCTTGTTGCCCGCTTTTCCGGGCTTGAACACCCATCAGCGGGCCATCGAGGCCGGTTGTCGTTTCGCCGGCGCCACGGTGCACCAAGTCACGGCCGAGTTAGACCATGGCGCTGTTCTGGCGCAGGCTGTGGTGCCGGTGCTCAGGGACGACACCCCCGACACTTTGGCGGCGCGTGTGCTCACGCAAGAGCACTTGATTTACCCTCAGGCGGTGGCTGAGTTTTTGGCTCAATCGCCGATGCGCTCAAAGCGCGGTTGAACCTTGCCATTGAACTCGGCCACATCGGCAAACATGGCGGCAGGCCTCACCCACAGGCCTTGTTCACCATACAGCGCTTGGTACAAGGTCATGGGCTGCAGGTCTTCGCTGTGGCGAACGGTGCCCAGCACGCGGTATTGGCCGCCTTTGTAATGGCGGTACAGGCCTGTGGGCGTTTCGATCATCGGTGGCAGTGGTTCTGACATGTCTTTCCTTTGATGGGTGTCTGAGCAAGGGCTGGGGATGGGACAATGCAGCCCTATGCATCCAAAAGCCCTTTTAGACGCCTGTGCCGATTTGGTCAGGCTGGTCCTCCAATTTGAACACCCTGCCGACGCTGTGGTTTCGCGATACTTCCGTGAACACCGCGCCTTGGGGCCCCGCGAACGCGCCACCCTGGCTGAAACCGCTTTTGCGGTACTGCGCAAGAAACTGTTGTTTGAGCAGCTCGCCCGTTCAGGCTCTGGCCCCAAAGAGCGCAAGCTGGCGATTTTGGGCTTTTTCGGCCCACGCGATTTTTTGGCCTCAGCCCTGAACGACACCGAGAAGAAATGGCTGGCCACTTGCGATGCCATTCCGCCAGACGCCCTGATGGCCCCGCACCGCCACAACCTGCCTGAGTGGATGGCACAAGCCCTGCAAGCCCAACTGGGCGAGGATTTCTGGGCCTTGGCCGAGAACCTGCAACAAGCGGGTACCCTGGATTTGCGTGTCAACCTGTTTCAGGCCAAACGCAACGACATTCAAAAAGAGTTGGCGCAAGCAGGCATCGCCTGCGAGCCCACACCCTATTCGCCTTGGGGCTTGCGCTTGCAAGGCAAACCGGCTTTGCAAAAAACCGCCGCCTTCACCCGCGGCGCCATCGAGGTGCAGGACGAAGGCTCGCAGTTGCTCGCTTTGCTGGTGGATGCCCACCGAGGTGAGATGGTGGTGGACTTTTGCGCGGGCGCAGGCGGCAAAACGCTGGCGCTGGGCGCGGCCATGCGCAGCACGGGCCGGTTGTACGCTTTTGATGTGTCCGGTCACCGATTGGATGCGCTCAAGCCCCGCATGGCCCGCAGTGGCTTGTCCAATGTGCACCCGGCCGCCATTGCGCACGAGCGCGATGAGCGCGTGAAACGGCTGTCGGGCAAGATCGACCGTGTTCTGGTCGACGCGCCTTGTTCTGGCTTGGGCACCTTGCGCCGCAATCCGGATTTGAAGTGGCGGCAAAAGCCTCAGGCCGTGCAAGAGTTGACCGAAAAACAGCAAGCCATTCTGCAAAGTGCCTCGCGCATGGTCAAGTCGGGTGGCCGATTGGTGTATGCCACTTGCAGCGTGTTGCCCGAGGAAAACGAGCAGATTGCACAAGCTTTCAGTGCCGCCAACCCGGACTTTGTGCCATTGAATGTGGCCCAAGAGCTGGATCGGCTGAAAGTACCGAATGCGGCCAGCTTGTGTTCTCCCGCGCTGGTGGGTGAACCTCAGGGCCAAGCCCCTGGGGCAGGTGCTTACCTCCGGCTTTGGCCGCACCGCCATGCGACGGACGGTTTTTTTGCGGCGGTGTGGGTTAGAAAGTAATTGTTTTTCATTGTTTCTTGCGCAAATCACCGGAAACAGCTGTCATTTATCAGCTGAAAAACCTAAAATTGACAAATTGCCTGTCATCAGGCCTTCGTAGAAAGACATACACATGTTGCTGCCTGATTGGGCTTTTTTGGATGCAGTGGTTCATTGGATGGGCCATGGCCTGTTCGATTTCTCTTGGTGGCAGATGGTGTTGATCACCTTGGGCTTGACCCACATCACCATTGCCAGCGTCACCATTTTCTTGCACCGTCACCAGGCGCACCGCGCTTTGGACCTGCACGCCATTCCTTCGCACTTTTTCCGTTTTTGGCTGTGGTTGACCACTGGGCAAGTGACGAAAGAGTGGGCGGCCATTCACCGCAAGCACCACGCCAAGTGCGAGCAAGCCGAAGACCCACACAGTCCGCATGTGTACGGCATCAAAACCGTGCTGTTCACGGGGGCCGAGTTGTACCGCAAGGAATCCAAAAACCTGGAAACCATGAAGCGCTTTGGCCACGGCACGCCAGACGACTGGATCGAACGCAATTTGTACACCCGCTTTTCTTGGCAAGGCGTGGCTTTGATGCTGATCATCGACGTGGCTTTGTTCGGCTTTATTGGTTTGACGGTTTGGGCCGTGCAGATGGCTTGGATTCCGATCACGGCGGCCGGCATCATCAACGGAGCCGCCCACTATTGGGGTTATCGCAACTTTGAGGCGCACGACGCGAGTACCAACATATCGCCTTGGGGCATCCTGATCGGCGGCGAAGAGTTGCACAACAACCACCACACCTACCCCACATCGGCCAAGCTGTCGGTCAAGCCTTACGAGTTCGACATCGGTTGGCTGTACATCCGTGTGCTTGAAACGCTGGGCATGGCCACCGTCAAAAAGACACCGCCTCGTCTGGCTTATGGTGACATTCGCCCTGTGGCCGACGAGAAGACTCTGGAAGCCCTCATTGCCAACCGTTACGAAGTGATGGCCGGTTACGCGCGCAATGTGCGGGCCGTGATGCAAGAAGAAGCGAGCAAACTCAAACTGGATGCCGATGCTGTGCAGACAGCCAAACGCTGGCTGCACCGTGATGCCGCCAAAGTGCCGGCCGCAGCGCAAGCGCAACTCAAATTGGCCAGAGCGGCCAGTCCAGTCCTGGACAAAATGGTGCAAATGCGTGAAGAGCTGAGCCAAATCTGGCTCAACACCTCCCATTCGCGCGAACAATTGGCGGCTGACTTGCAAATTTGGTGCCGCAAAGCCGAAGAAAGCGGTATCGCCGCCCTGCGTGATTTTTCAGTCAAGTTGCGTGCTGTGCGCCAAACGGCCTGAACCTCTCTCGCGGTTCAGCAAACAGGGCCCAAGGGCCCTGTTTTTTTTGGCGTGGGGAGCCATGACGTTTGCTCCATGCCGCCCAAGGTGGGCTTCCGTGTCCAACACACGACAAATGGCAGGCCATAAAAAAACCCGCCAGAGGCGGGTTTTTGTCAGAAGGCGCAAGGCTGAATCACTTCAGCTTGATTTCCTTGTATTGCACATGCTTGCGAGCTTTCGGGTCGAACTTCATGATCGACATTTTCTCGGGCATGGTTTTTTTGTTTTTGCTGGTCGTGTAGAAGTGACCAGTGCCAGCTGTGGATTCCAGCTTGATTTTTTCGCGTCCGCCTTTGGTTGCCATGGTAGATGACTCCTAATGTTCTGGGTTTAGGCTTGACCGCGTGCACGCAGGTCTGCGAGCACGGCATCAATGCCGTTTTTATCGATCAGGCGCAGAGCAGCGCTGGAGACGCGCAGACGCACCCAACGGTTTTCTGTTTCAACCCAGAAACGACGGTATTGCAGGTTCGGCAAGAACCGGCGCTTGGTTTTGTTGTTGGCGTGGGAAACGTTGTTCCCGGTCATTGGGCCTTTGCCCGTTACGTCGCAAACGCGTGCCATGTGGACACTCCGATACTTTTAAAACAGCTGGTGCCGATGGGTCTCGTGCAGATTTGCACGGGGCCTGGCGCTCCAGCCTCACCTCGCCAAGATGGGTGGCGGTATCCCAGATCGCCGTTTCCAGGGCCCCGAGCGAAGCGTTCGGGCAGAAGCAGCAAAGCCTTGGATTATAGCCAGAAAGCTGGGGTTGGGGCTCATGGGCCAGTCTTTTGTGGCAAATGCAAGATGGTTTGAACCCTGGTGGTGAGGCGTTGCGGGTGCCTGCCGGGGTTCAGAGGCGCTTCACTTGGCCACATCACCCCAGCAGGCGCCCGCAACGCCTTTGCCGAGGTTCGTTGTCGCGACGCCAGGAACTTGAACGTCGACCCTGGCGCTTTGTCTTCAACCGTTGTGCTGTTCCAGAAAACGCTGTGCATCAAGCGCAGCCATGCAACCCGTGCCAGCACTGGTGATGGCTTGGCGGTAAACGTGGTCTTGCACGTCACCCGCAGCGAACACGCCAGGCACCGAAGTCTGGGTGGCAAAGCCTTTGAGGCCGCTTTGGGTCACGATGTAACCGTTTTCCAGCGCAAGCTGACCCTGGAAAATTTCCGTGTTCGGGGCGTGGCCAATCGCAATGAAGCAGCCTTTGAGTTCGACATCGTGCAGGCTGCCGTCTTGAGTGCTCTTCAGGCGCACGCCGGTCACGCCCGAGGCGTCACCCAAAACTTCTTCCAAGGTTTGGAAGGTTTTGAGCTCGATCTTGCCCGCAGCGACTTTTTCCATGAGCTTGTCAACCAAGATGGGCTCGGCCTTGAATTTGTCGCGGCGGTGAATCAAATAGACCTTGCTGGCGATGTTGGACAAATACAGGGCTTCTTCGACGGCCGTGTTGCCGCCGCCGACCACGCAGCACAACTGGTCGCGGTAGAAGAAGCCGTCACAGGTGGCGCAACCGCTCACGCCGCGGCCCATGAAGGCGGTTTCAGATGGCAGGCCTAAGTATTTGGCCGAAGCGCCCGTGGCGATGATCAAGCTGTCGCAGGTGTAGGTGCCGCTGTCACCGATCAGGGTGAAGGGGCGTTGCTCAAGTTGGACGGTGTGGATGTGGTCAAACACGATTTGGGTGTTGAAGCGTTCGGCATGTTCTTGAAAGCGTTGCATCAGATCCGGGCCTTGGACGCCGTGAACATCTGCGGGCCAGTTGTCCACTTCGGTGGTGGTCATGAGCTGCCCGCCTTGCGCCATGCCGGTGATCAAAAGTGGTTTCAGGTTAGCGCGGGCGGCGTAAACCGCTGCGGTGTACCCAGCAGGGCCGGAGCCGAGAATCAGGACTTGGGCATGTTGAGAAGAGACGGACATGGTGAGCAATCAGGGTGGGCAAGGGTTGAAAAGCGGTGGTCGGTTGTAAGCACCGATGGCGCTGATTGTAAGAAACACACAATGACGGCGAGCCCAGAAGGTTACATGCGCCTTGCAACAGCCCAGAGAGGGGTTTGATCGGGTAAGCTTGAGCCTTAATTTATGACCTATTCACTGCACACATTGACCCATCCCACGGCTCGGGCCGAGGAAGAGGCGCCCCCTCCCACGTTTTGGGCCCGTTTTGCCCAAGAAATCGTCCTGTTGATGGGCGGTGCAGCGCTTGTGCTGTGCCTTCTGGCCTTGCTCAGTTACCAGTCCGCCGACCCGGCTTGGTCCACATCGGGCAACCGGCAAGTGGTGCACAACTGGATTGGCCGCGCCGGTGCCCTGTTGGCTGATTTGGCATATTTCGGCTTGGGTTACTCGGCTTGGTGGTGCCTGGCCGCAGGTGCGCGTGCTTGGTTGGTCGGTCTGGCGCGCTGGATGCGGGGCACCAGAAGCGATGACACCACCGATGCTGCCGTGTCAAGCCGCGGCGGTCCATGGTCGTTTTGGTTGGGATTGCTGTTGCTTCTGGCCGCCAGCACCAGCATTGAGTGGGCGCGCTTGTACCGTTTGGAAGCCAACTTGCCTGGACACAGTGGCGGTGCTTTGGGTTATGTGATTGGATCGCTGGCCGTTCATTGGTTGGGTTTTACCGGCGCGGCATTGGCCAGTTTGGTCATGTTGGTGGCTGGGGTGGCTTTGGTTTTTCGCTTTTCTTGGGGCCATTTGGCCGAAGTGGTCGGTTCGCGCATCGATGGCCTGATCCGTTCACGCCATGTCAAGCGTGAAATCGAAGAAGACTTGGCCATGGGTCAGCAGGCCTTGCGTGAGCGAGAGTTGGCCATGCCCACCCAACCGATTGAGCCGCAGTGGGACGTGGACCCCGTTGGCCCTGTCCCCGAGGGACAACTGGATCTGGAGCCGCTGCCTGTCGCCGCTCCAGCTGCCGCAGCTCGGGTCATTGAACCGGCTGTTGTGGATGTGCCGCGCAGCGATCGGGTGGTCAAGGAGCGCCAAAAACCGCTGTTCACCGAACTGCCTGACAGCAAACTGCCGCAAGTCGATCTGCTCGACCGACTCTCGATTCGCCAGGAAACCGTGTCGCCAGAAACACTGGAGATGACCAGTCGCCTGATTGAGAAAAAACTCAAGGACTTTGGGGTGGAGGTGCGTGTGGTGGCTGCAGCGCCTGGTCCGGTGATCACGCGTTACGAAATTGAGCCCGCCACCGGTGTGAAGGGATCGCAGGTGGTGAACCTCGCCAAAGATTTGGCGCGATCCCTCAGCTTGGTGTCGATCCGGGTGATCGAAACCATCCCCGGCAAAAACTTCATGGCTTTGGAGCTGCCCAACGCCAAGCGACAGTCGATCAAGCTCAGCGAAATTTTGGGCTCGCAGGTCTACAACGAAGCCAAATCGATGTTGACCATGGGTTTGGGCAAGGACATCATCGGCAACCCGGTGGTGGCCGACCTGGCCAAGATGCCCCACGTGTTGGTGGCCGGCACCACCGGTTCGGGCAAATCGGTGGGCATCAACGCCATGATCTTGTCGCTGCTCTACAAGGCTGAAGCGCGCGATGTGCGCCTGTTGATGATCGACCCGAAGATGCTGGAGATGTCGGTCTACGAAGGCATTCCGCATTTGCTGGCCCCCGTGGTGACCGACATGCGCCAAGCCGCACACGGCCTGAACTGGTGCGTGGCCGAGATGGAAAAGCGCTACAAACTCATGAGCAAGATGGGCGTGCGCAATTTGGCCGGCTACAACGTCAAGATCGACGAAGCCACCGCCCGCGAAGAGTTCATCTACAACCCCTTCAGCCTCACGCCGGACGATCCCGAGCCACTCAAGCGTCTGCCGCACATCGTGGTGGTGATCGATGAATTGGCTGACCTGATGATGGTGGTGGGCAAGAAAATCGAAGAACTGATCGCGCGTTTGGCCCAGAAGGCCCGTGCGGCAGGTATTCATTTGATTTTGGCCACCCAGCGCCCCAGCGTGGATGTGATCACGGGTCTGATCAAGGCCAACATCCCGACGCGCATTGCGTTTCAGGTGTCCAGCAAGATCGACAGCCGCACGATTCTTGACCAGATGGGTGCCGAGGCGCTTTTGGGGATGGGTGACATGCTTTACATGCCTTCGGGCACCGGCTTTCCGATCCGCGTGCACGGTGCGTTCGTGAGCGATGAAGAGGTTCACCGCGTGGTGAGTTACCTGAAAAGCCAGGGCGAGCCCGATTACATTGAGGGTGTGCTGGAAGGTGGCACGACCGATGACGACGGCGGCATGCTGGGCGAGGGGGACAACGGCGAGAAAGACCCGATGTACGACCAGGCCGTGGAAGTGGTGTTGAAAAACCGCAAGGCCAGCATCTCATTGGTGCAACGCCACCTCAAAATTGGCTACAACCGTGCGGCCCGCTTGGTCGAGGACATGGAAAAAGCCGGCTTGGTCAGCAGCATGAGTGGCAGTGGGCAGCGTGAAATTTTGGTGCCCGCTCGGGCAGAGTGAGACCGATGAAACACCCGTCCTTGTCGCGCCGCATGGCCTTGCTTGTTGTGGCCAAGGTGTCCGGGCTCATGCTGGTTTGGGCTGCAAGCGCAGGTGCGCAGGCCGATGGCCTTGAGTTGTTGACCCAGTTCATGAAGCAAGCGCGCAGCGGCAAAGCCCAGTTCACCCAGGTGGTCACTTCGCCCAGCCGGGCCGGGCAAGTGGTCCGCACCAAAACGTCCAGTGGCAGCTTTGAATTTCAGCGACCCGGCAAGTTTCGCTTTGATTACCGCAAGCCTTATGTGCAGACTTTGGTGGCGGATGGGCAGACGCTTTGGTTACACGATGCAGATCTGAACCAAGTCACGGCCCGCCCTCAATCGCAGGTGCTGGGGGCAACCCCGGCCGCCTTGCTGACGTCTGCGTCGGATTTGCAGGCCTTGAAAAAAGACTTTCAGTTCTCGCCCGAACCCGATCGCGATGGCTTGCAGTGGGTCCGGGCCACGCCCCAGTCGCCTGATGGGTCTATTCGCGCAGTGATGGTGGGTTTGCGTGCAGCGGCCAGTGGGCCTGAGCTGGCGGTGCTCGATGTGCAAGACAGTTTGGGTCAGCGTTCTTTGCTGACCTTTTCGGCTTTCGAAATCAACCCTGTGCTGCCTGCCAGCACCTTTTTGTTCAAGGCGCCTGCTGGTGCCGATGTCATCCGGCCTTGACGCACGCAGTTTGGCGATGACCGCTGTTCACCTCACGCCCCACGCCCCCTTGGCCGAGCGGTTGCGTCCGCGTCATTTGGGGGAGGTGATTGGGCAACAACATTTGCTGGGCGAAGGCATGGCCTTGCGCTTGGCTTTCGAGTCGGGTCAGCCCCACAGCTGTATTCTTTGGGGTCCGCCCGGCGTGGGTAAAACCACCATCGCCCGTTTGATGGCCGATGCCTTTGATGCCCAATTTTTGAGCATCAGCGCCGTTTTGGGGGGCATCAAAGACATCCGCGAAGCGGTGGAAAAAGCCGAAGCCGCCCGAACGGGTTTGCATCCGCAGCGCACCATCATGTTTGTGGACGAGGTGCACCGCTTCAACAAAAGCCAGCAAGATGCGTTTTTACCGCATGTGGAAAGTGGTTTGTTCACCTTCATCGGTGCGACCACCGAAAACCCGTCCTTCGAGGTCAATTCGGCCTTGCTTTCGAGGGCCGCGGTGTATGTGCTGCAACCTTTGACCGAAGTGGATTTGGGTCTCATTGTGGCGCGGGCGCAGGCCATCCAAGCCATGCCTGCGGTTGAGCCTGAGGCCCTGAGCCGCTTGCTCGCCTACGCCGATGGCGATGCGCGGCGCTTGCTCAATACGCTGGAAACCTTGGCCATGGCGGCCAAGCAAGAGGCCATTGACCCCGTGACCGACACCTGGCTGATGCGGGTGTTGGGCGAGCGCATGCGCCGCTATGACAAAGGCGGGGAGCAGTTCTACGACACCATCAGTGCCTTGCACAAATCGGTGCGTGGCTCTGACCCCGACGCGGCGCTGTACTGGTTCGTTCGCATGCTCGACGGTGGTGCGGAGCCACGTTATTTGGCGCGTCGCCTCATCCGCATGGCCAGCGAAGACATTGGCCTGGCCGACCCGCGTGCCCTGCGCATGGCATTGGACGCGGCAGATGTTTATGAACGTTTGGGCAGCCCCGAGGGTGAGTTGACGTTGGCACAGTGTGTGATTTATCTGGCCATTGCGCCCAAATCGAATGCCGCTTACAAGGCCTTCAAAGCCGCCCAATCGTGGGTTAAAAAAGACGGTACACGCCCCGTGCCTATGCATTTGCGCAATGCCCCCACCCAACTCATGAAGCAATTGGACTACGGCAAAGGCTACCGATATGCCCACGACGAAGAGGATGGCTTTGCCGCAGGTGAGCGCTATTTGCCCGATGGCATGCCCGAGCCCGGTTTTTACAAACCAGTTCGACGAGGTTTGGAAATCAAAATTGACGATAAATTGCAAGAATTGCGAAAGAAAAATGCGGCACAGGGTAATTCCTGACCAATTTGAATGCGTTAGGGATAAGTTCATTCACTACAATCCCGCCACCCCGCCCAGCGAAGCAACTGTTTGGCGGGGTTTTTGATAGTGGTCAGGTTCTCCCACAAGGAGGGCCTGACTGAGAACAACAACCGAAGGGAAGATCCGTTAAGCGCGGATCAAATCACGGAGAAATTTATGGACGTCTTCCTCCAGCAGGTCATCAACGGCCTGGTCATGGGCAGCATGTACGCCCTGGTGGCCTTGGGCTACACCATGGTCTACGGCATCATCAACCTGATCAACTTTGCGCACGGAGAAGTGCTGATGGTGGGCGCTCTGACCAGTTGGTCGGCCATCGGCATGATGCAGGGCGCCATGCCAGGCGCACCGGGTTGGGTGATCCTGATATTGGCCACATTGATTGCCTGCGTGGTGGCTGTGGTCTTGAACTTTTCAATCGAAAAGATCGCGTACCGACCACTGCGCAACAGCCCCAAATTGGCCCCCTTGATCACGGCCATTGGCATGAGCATCTTGCTGCAAACACTGGCCATGATCATTTGGAAACCCAACTACAAGGCTTACCCGACTTTGCTGTCCAGCACGCCGATCAACATGGGTGGTGTGGTCATCACGCCGACGCAAATCATGATTTTGGGTGTGACCGCCGTGTCCCTGGCGGTTTTGATGTGGCTGGTGAACTACACCCGCTTGGGTCGCGCCATGAGGGCCACTTCTGAGAATCCGCGTGTGGCGGCCTTGATGGGCGTCAAGCCCGACATGGTGATTTCGGCCACGTTTGTGATTGGCGCGATTTTGGCGGCCATTGCGGGCGTGATGTACGCCTCCAACTATGGCACGGCGCAACATGCCATGGGCTTTCTGCCGGGTCTCAAAGCGTTCACCGCGGCGGTGTTTGGTGGCATTGGCAATTTGTCCGGGGCGGTGATCGGCGGCATTTTGCTGGGCCTGATCGAAGCCATTGGTTCGGGCTACATCGGTCACCTCACCGGGGGGGTCTTGGGGAGCCATTACACCGATATTTTTGCGTTCATTGTTTTGATCATTGTGTTGACTCTGCGCCCCTCGGGCCTCATGGGTGAACGTGTGGCCGATCGCGCTTGATGGAGGCAAACATGAAAAACAACAAAACACTTCAAACCATCCTGATCGGCGCAGCGCTCATCGCTTTGCCCTTGGTCTTGCAAATTTTCGGTAACGCCTGGGTTCGCATTGCCGACATGGCCCTGCTGTACATCTTGTTGGCCGTTGGCCTGAACATCGTGGTGGGCTATGCCGGACTGCTGGATTTGGGCTACGTGGCTTTCTTCGCGGTAGGGGCCTACATGTATGGCTTGCTGTCATCACCTCACCTGACCAACACCTTCGCCTGGATTGCTGCAGCCTATCCCACGGGGATGCACATGCCCATCTGGCTGATCGTGCCTGTAGGGGCTGCTCTGGCAGGGCTGTTTGGCATGTTGCTGGGCGCGCCCACGCTCAAGCTGCGTGGTGACTATTTGGCCATCGTGACCTTGGGCTTCGGTGAAATCATCCGGGTGTTCATGAACAACCTGGACCACCCGGTCAACATCACCAACGGCCCCAAGGGTCTGGACCAAATCGATCCCATTTCGATCTTTGGCCTGAACCTTGGCAAGAAGCTGATGATCGGTGACTTTGAAATTGCCTCCGTCTCGCTGTATTACTACTTGTTCCTGAGCTTGGTGCTGGTGACCATTTTGATCTCATACCGCTTGGAGGTCTCCCGAATTGGTCGCGCTTGGATGGCGATCCGCGAAGACGAAATTGCCGCCAAAGCCATGGGACTGAACACGCGCAACCTGAAATTGCTGGCGTTCGGCATGGGGGCGACTTTTGGGGGCGTTTCGGGTGCGATGTTTGCTGGCTTCCAGGGCTTCATCTCGCCCGAATCCTTCAGCCTGATGGAGTCGGTGATGATCGTCGCCATGGTGGTGCTCGGTGGCCTGGGCTATTTGCCGGGTGTGATTTTGGGGGCCATCTTGTTGTCGGCCTTGCCCGAGGTGCTGCGCTATGTGGCCGGCCCTTTGCAAGAGATGACCGGTGGTCGCTTGGACGCTTCCATCTTGCGTCAACTGCTCGTGGCTTTGGCCATGATTGTGATCATGCTGATGCGTCCTCGGGGACTGGGGCCTTCGCCTGAGCATCGCAAATCGCTCATGACGAAATGAAGGAGCAGAACATGAATCCAACAGCCAATAAAGACACCGTACTCAACGTTTCTGGCATTTCCAAGCGATTTGGCGGTCTGCAGGCACTCTCCGATGTGGGGATCACCATTCAACGGGGGCAGGTCTATGGCCTGATCGGTCCCAACGGCGCGGGCAAGACCACATTTTTCAACGTGATCACGGGTCTGTATACGCCGGACAGCGGCACTTTTGAGTTGGCCGGCAAGCCCTACCAACCCACCGCTGTGCACGAGGTGGCCAAGGCGGGCATTGCCCGCACCTTCCAGAACATTCGCTTGTTCGCCGAAATGACGGCGCTCGAAAACGTGATGGTGGGCCGCCATGTGCGCACCCATTCGGGTTTGCTGGGGGCGATTTTGCGCACCCCCAGCTTCAAGGCCGAAGAGGCTGCCATTGCCCAACGCGCGCAAGAATTGCTCGACTATGTGGGCATTGGCAAGTTCGCTGATTACAAAGCCCGAACCTTGTCCTATGGCGATCAACGCCGCCTGGAGATCGCCCGCGCCTTGGCCACTGATCCGCAACTGATCGCGCTGGACGAACCCGCTGCCGGCATGAACGCGACCGAAAAAGTGCAGCTGCGCGAGTTGATCGACCAAATCCGCAAGGACAACCGCACGATCTTGTTGATCGAGCACGATGTGAAATTGGTCATGGGCCTGTGCGACCGCGTCACGGTGCTGGACTACGGCAAGCAAATTGCTGAAGGCACCCCTGCCGATGTGCAAAAAAATGAAAAAGTGATTGAAGCCTATCTGGGCACGGGAGGACACTGAGATGGCCGACATCCTTTTGAAAGTCAAAGACCTGCAAGTCGGCTACGGCGGCATTCAGGCGGTCAAAGGCGTGAGCCTCGAAGTGTGCGAAGGCGAATTGGTCTCGCTGATCGGCTCCAACGGTGCGGGCAAAACCACCACCATGAAAGCGATCACCGGCACTTTGCCTTTGCAAGCGGGTGACATCGAGTACCTGGGCAAGAGCATCCAAGGGCAAGGCCCCTGGGATCTGGTCAAGCAGGGCTTGGCCATGGTGCCCGAAGGCCGTGGTGTGTTCACCCGCATGACCATCATCGAGAATCTGCAAATGGGTGCGTACATCCGCTCTGACGCGGGTGCCATCGCCGATGACATCGAGAAGATGTTCACCATCTTTCCGCGTCTGCGTGAACGCAAGGACCAGTTGGCCGGCACCATGTCCGGCGGTGAGCAGCAGATGCTGGCCATGGGCCGAGCCCTGATGAGCCGCCCCAAGGTGTTGCTGCTGGATGAGCCGTCCATGGGATTGTCGCCCATCATGGTTGACAAGATCTTCGAGGTGGTGCGCGATGTGTACGCCCAAGGCGTCACCGTGCTGCTGGTGGAGCAAAACGCCAGCCGTGCGCTGGCCATTGCCGACCGTGGCTATGTCATGGACTCGGGCCTCATCACCATGAGCGGTGTGGGCAAAGACATGCTCGAGGACCCCAAGGTGCGTGCGGCCTATTTGGGTGAATGATCTGGCCCCAGTGTTGGCCGTTCTCTGACCAAACAGCCCGGCATGCCGGGCTGTTTTTGAGGTTCTTCAGCCCCCATCCAGCCCTTGCGCAGGTGGCATGGATGGCCACAGCCAAGACCAAGCTGTCAGGGCACCTTTCTCCTCAGATTTTGGCTTTGTCCGCCTCGGAGGTGAAAGAGTCAGCGTAGAACGCTTCTTCCGGCAAGCCGCCTTGCGCCACGTAGTCGCGCTTGGCCGAGTCCACCACGATGGGGGCACCACAGGCATAAACCTGGTGGCCTGACAGATCTGGGAAGTCTTGCAACACCGCCTGGTGCACAAAGCCGGTGCGGCCTGTCCACTGGTCTTCGGCCTCGGCGTTCGAGATCACGGGCACATAGCGCAGATTGGGCATCTCGGCCAAGCGGGCCTCGACCCAATCGGCCATGTACAAATCGGCCGGGCGGCGGCCGCCCCAGTACAGGGTGGCCGGGCGGGTGATGCCGCGGTGCTGCATGTGCTCAATCAGCGCCTTGATGGGGGCAAAACCCGTGCCTGAGGCCAGCAGCACCATCGGCTTGTCACTGTCTTCACGCAGGTAGAAGCTGCCGTAAGGGCCTTCGGCCCGAAGAATGTCTTTTTCCTTCATGGTGGTGAACACCGGGTCGGTGAACTTACCGCCAGGCATGTGGCGGATGTGCAGCTCGACCGTGGGTGGCGCCACCTCAAGGGTGTGCGGGGCATTGGCCATGCTGTAGCTGCGGCGTGAGCCGTCACGCAACAAAAACTCGATGTACTGGCCCGCGTGAAACTTCATCACATCGTTGGCGGGCAGTTGCAGTTTGAGCACGATCACGTCGTGTGATTTCTTCTCCAGACTGATCACGCGCACCGGCATCTTCTTGACGGGCAAGCCGCCTTCGGCCGTGACTTGCTTGGATTCGAGCACCACATCGCTTTGGGCGGTGGCGCAGCAAGTCAGCACCAGGCCCTGGGCTTCTTCCTCTGTAGACAGGGCTTTGTCCTGGTGCGGGCCATGCACCACGGTGCCCGAGATTTTTTTGCATTTGCAGGAACCGCAAGCACCGTCTTTGCAGCCGTAGGGCAGGCCAATGCCTTGGCGGATGCCCGCGGCCAGCAGGGTTTCGTGGGTGTCGGCGGTGAAGCTGCGGCCGCTGGGCTGTACAGAAATTTGGAAGCTCATCTTTTGGGTATCCTAGAGGGCGTGAATATGACCCGGAACCCCTGATTTTGCCTTCAAACCAAACCCCCTTGGGCGCATTGCCTGCCCGTTTCCGCCGTCAGCGTGTTTTGATCGTGGGTTGCGGTGATGTGGGCTTGCGCACAGCAGGTCAGTTGGGCGCCCCCCATAGCCAGCGCGTGCGCTTGATGGCCTTGACGTCATCGCCTGAACGCGTGCGGTTGCTGCGGGCCTGTGGCATCACGCCCTTGCTGGGCAACTTGGACGATGCAGCCAGTTTGAAGCGCTTGGCCGGCATCGCACACCGCGTGATCCACCTGGCGCCACCGCCGACCGACCAACGCGGGGCGTCTGAGCGCGATCCGCGCAGCTTGGCCTTGGTGCGTGCTTTGCGTTTGCGCACAGCACCGCACACGCTGGTTTATGGATCTACCACGGGGGTCTATGGTGACTGTGCGGGCGAGCGGGTGCTTGAAACCCGCCGCGTGAACCCCCACACGCCCCGTGCCCAACGCCGTGTCGATGCCGAAAAGCTGATGCGTTTTTTGGGCCGCAGCGGTATTCGGGTCAGTGTGTTGCGCATCCCCGGCATTTACGCGCCCGACCGCGCAGGTGGCACCCCCCGTGAGCGCTTGCTCAAAGGCACGCCGGTGTTGGTGGCCAAAGAAGATGTGTACACCAACCACATCCATGCCAATGACCTGGCCCGTGCCTGTGCCGCAGCGTTGTGGCGGGGCAAGCCGCAGCGGGTGATCAACGTCACCGACGACACCGATTTGAAAATGGGCGACTACTTTGACCTGGCCGCCAGTCTTTATGGCCTGCCTAAACCACCACGCATCTCTCGCCATGATGCCAACACCGCTTTGCCCTTGATGCTGCTGAGCTTCATGAGCGAGTCTCGGCGGCTGGACAACACGCGCATGAAAAAAGAATTGAAGATCCGCTTGCATTACCCGCATGTGCGCGACGGCTTGAGCCCTCAAGGCGCCTTGTTTTCGGGGGCGGGATGACATCCTTGCGCATTGACAAATGGTTGTGGGCGGCCCGTTTTTACAAAACCCGCAGCCTGGCCAGCGAAGAGATCGGCAAGGGCCGTGTGCAGGTCAATGGGCAAGATGCCAAGCCCAGCAAAGAAGTCAAACCTGGCGACACGGTGTGTCTGCGCCAAGGTGCCGTGGCGCGCACAGTGGTGGTGCAGGGCCTGAGTGGTCTGCGCGGCCCGGCACCTGTGGCTCAGCTGCTGTACACAGAAACCCCGCAAAGCATCGCTGCCCGCGAAAAAGCCGCCGAGCAGCACCGCTTGGCCCGTGAGCCTGCACTCAGCATTGACCAGGGCAGACCTACCAAACGCGACCGCAGGCAAATCGAGCGCAACTGGAACGACCGCTGGAGTGCGGGGATCGATGAATGAGGCGATTGATTTTGTTGGGTGCCCGGGGCCGGACTCGAACCGGCACGCCTTGCGGCGGGGGATTTTGAGTCCCCTGGGGTATTCATTTGGCAATGTTGATTGGTGTGGATGCAATCAATACAAATCAACAACTTAGCGGTGTTTTCTGGACAGGCTTACAGCCTCAGTTGTTGATTGATATTCCCCAAAATGGGGGTGTTCAGTCTGTAAACAGTCTGTAAAACGAACAGAGGCCAGCATGGCACGACCAAGCAAGACAGCTGCGATTGACTACGCCGCTGCCCACGACCTGACGCACGGACTGCTTGAACGCGCCGCCTGCCCTGATGGCGTAGCCTTTGTCTTGCTGCGAGATACAGTAAAAAAAGGCCTTCGTCTTCGTATCACCAAGGCCGGGGGCAAGCACTGGCAGTTTGAGACGCGCATCAAGGGAAAACTATTCACCCGTGCGCTGGGCGAGTGGCCCGCTGTTGGGCTGGACCTGGCGAGGAAATAGGCCCACCGCCTGCGGGGCCTGGCTGAGCAAGGCATTGACCCAAGGGCCGGGGAGACGAAGGAAAAAGCGGCCCAAGCTCAGGCCGAAGCTGAAAAAGAACGAGCCGCCAATTTCACCTTTGGGGCTTTGATGGCCGATTACGCCAACGAGCTGGAGCGCCAGGGCAAGACCTCGCACGCCAAGGTCCGGGGCATTTTCAAGCGGCACCTGACCGAGGGAAGTCCTGTACTGGCAAACACCGCCGCCGCATTGGTTACCGCTGAGCAAGTAGCGGATTTGCTGCGAGGCCTGAGCGAAGCCGGGAAAGAGCGAACTGCTGGCAAGGTCCGAAGCTACTGCCGCGCCGCTTTTGAGATGGCCAGAACTTCAAAGCTGAGCCTCCAGGTGCCCGTTCATTTCAAGAGATATGGGGTGCAACACAATCCCGCCGCCGAGACCGTGGCCATCAAGCTGGTGCCCGACAAAAACCCTTTGATGCCCGTGCACTTGCGCCAGTATTGGCAAGCCATCGAGCCGCTGCAAGGGGTCCGGGGTGCCGTGCTGCACCTGCACTTGCTGACCGGTGGCCAACGCATTGAACAACTGCGCCAGCTGGTCAGGACCAACGTGGGGGAGGGCGCTATCACCCTGCTGGATGCCAAGGGGCGCACAGGCCGAGGCGCAAGGCTGTACACCATCCCGCTGCTGCCTGCCGCCCGTGAAGCCTTGGACGCCTTGCTGTCGCTGAACCCCGGTGAGTTCCCTTTGTCTGTGGATGGTGGCGCGTCACCTGTGAGCGCCAAGGCGATTGCAGATTGGGCCAAAGATGCAGCCACTGGACCGGAATGGGTGCCGACCGATAAACCCGTGGGCCAGTTTCAGGCAAAGCGCATCCGTTCCGGCGTGGAGACTGCATTGGCCAGCCTGCGCGTCAGCCAAGAAACCCGGGGGCACTTGCTGAGCCATGGCGTGACGGGGGTGCAAGCAGCGAGTTATGACGGGCATGACTACGCGCCGCAAAAGCTGGAGGCATTAGAAACACTGCACCGCTTCCTGACCGAGACCAGCGCCAGCGTGGTGCACATTGCACCGAGGGTTGTTGCATAGCAGTATTCTTTGAGATACCATGATGGAAATTCGAATCTACACAGACACCGAAGGTCATGCACCTTTTGAATATTGGCTTGAGGCACTGCCCGACCGAATTGCAAGGGCAAAAATTCGAGCCAGACTGGCACGAGTGGAGGCGGGCAACTTTGGCGACTGCAAGCCATTGCGCGAAGGTGTCCAAGAGCTTCGGATTGACTACGGCCCGGGCTATCGCGTGTATCTGAGCCGCATGGGTTCTGTACTGGTGCTGCTGCTTTGTGGGAGTGACAAGAGCACGCAAGACCGAGAAATTGGCAAAGCCATTGACTACCTGAATGACTGGAAGCAAAGGGGTAAACCATGAATGCACCACGCGACAAGAGTTATGCCGACTCACTCAACAAGGCACTGACCGACCCAGCCGAAGCTGCCGCCTACTTGGATGCTGTGATGGAGCTTGGTGAGCCTGCCGCCGTGTTGGTGGCGTTGCGCCAAGTGGTGAAGGCGCACGGCATGGCCGAAGTGACCCGCCGAGCCGAATTGGGCGACAAGTCATTGTTCAAAGCATTGAACGAAAACGGCAACCCGACACTGGACACTGTAAACAAGGTGCTGCATGCCGTTGGCCTACGCCTGAGCGTAGCGCCTGCTGTTCATGACACAGAACACGCATGAACATGCACAACCCCGCCCCCCCCCGGCGAACTGCTTAAAGGCTCAGCTTAGACCTTGATCTTGCAAGTGGCGCAATTGGACGGCCCATTGCCTGGCTTGACAGCCTGTCCGTTCATGGCAAGTCCAGTTGCTGCATGGCCAGTGCCAGCTGTTGTAACGAGGTGGCCTGCATCTTCTCTAGGACGCGCGACTTGTGCACCTTGATCGTTGCGTTGGTGATGCCCAACTGGGCAGCCACCTGTTTGCTCAACAAACCTGCCACCAGCAAGGCACACACTTCCTTTTCGCGAGGGGTCAGGCTGTTGTAGCGTTCGCGCATCGACAACTGACGCGAGGTTGCCAATGAGTTCTGCAAGTCTTTGCTCAAGGCCTTCTGGATCACCGTCAGCAATTCATCGAGGTTGAAGGGCTTGAACAGAAAATCCAGGGCACCTTGCTTCATACCCATCACGATTTCGCTCGATTGCCACTCGCCGCTGATGAAAATGATGGGCGTTTTGCGCCCAAGCTCCAGCAACCGCTTTTGTAATTCGACGCCAGACATGGAGGGCATCCGCATGTCGAGCAAGATCACCGCAGGCGATACAGGCATCGATTCACGCAAAAAAACCAAGGGATCGTTGTACACCTCGGTCGAATACCCCAGCCGATGCAAAGTCTCGCTGATGGCCATTGCCACCACTTTGTTGTCGTCGATCACATAAACATGTTGCATGGAGGCGTGGGTGAGGAGCAGCGAGCAGGCTAGGGTCAAACTGTCATCCTAAGCGGGGCGATCACGATTAGCTATTAGCTCAATAGCTGATCTTTTCTAAAAACAAACAAGATTGCAAAAATTGCCAATACAACAATGAATTGCTAGCTCAAGAGCTAATAGTCGAAAAAGGTTGTTTTTGATACTTTTGACACATTTGTTCAAAGTCATCAACCCACCATCGTTTCGGCTGATCGCATCGGCGCGTTTTCGGTGGTCGCAACCTCAGGGGACCCCCATCATGCAGACTACTTCTAGCCTTCAATTCAACGGCAAAACCCACGTTTTTCAGCGCCATGCCGTGTTCAGCGCACTGAGTTTGTCTTTGATGTTTTCAGCGGCCCAGGCCCAATCGCTTGAAAGCGCGATTCGTCAGGCGCTGCGTGAATATCCCGGTATCAAGGCAGGCACCAGCGGTGTGGACAGCGCGAGGGCCGACACAGAGCGTGCCCAAGGCGCTCTGATGCCCACCCTGTCTCTGAACGCCTCATCAACCCACATCAAGGGCAGCGATGCTGACCAAAAACCCATGGCAACCCCTTGGTTGGCCTGGAGCGTGCCGCTCAATGGCCGAGTTCGGGCTGAAATTCAACGCGCCGAAAGCGCGGCCAAGGTGGCAGACGCCAAACTGCAAGTCAGCCGTGATGACATCGCATTGCAAGTCTCTGAAGCGTGGTTGGCCGTGGTTCGTGGCCACCAGATGGTGCAACTGGCCCAACAAAACGTATCGGAGCACAACGCCATCTTGGGCGATATTCAGAAAATTGTGGCCGTCGATGCCGGTCGGTCACTGGATTTGGCTCAAGCACAGGTGCGACTGGATGCAGCCCAGACCAACCTGACTCAGCGACAGGCCGAACTCAAGCAGGCACAGGAAAAACTCTCTCGCTTTACCTCAGATGTGGGCCAGGCTTCGGCTTTTGGGCGCTATCCCTCATTGCCCAAAGCCGTGCCCGCAGACACGCTGCAGGCGCTGTCGGTCATGACAAGTCCCGCACTGGCACAGGCGCAAGCCCAGCACGAAGAAGCGCAAGCCCGCGTGCAATCGGCCAAGACGCTGCACAACCCTACGCTGGACCTGAGTCTGGGTCGCCAATTCATGGGCGTGGCTACGGGTGCCAAATCCGTCGCCACGGTCACGTTCAGTCTGCCCATTTACCAAGGCGGTCAAGTGGATGCGGGTGTTCGCTCGGCCGTGGCACAAGCCGCAGCGGCTCAAGATACGCTGGCTGAAACAGAACTTGTGGTGAAAGAGCGGCTGCGTTTGGCCTATGCCGACCAGGCTTCGGCCCAGGCGCGTTTGGGTCTGGCCACCCAGCAACGTACCCAGGGTGCCAAATTGGTGTCGGGCTACAAAGAGCAATTCCGTTTGGCACGTCGCACCTTGCTGGACTTGCTCAACATTCAGAGCGAATACGCCAGCTACCAGCAAGCCGAAGCCTTGGCGCAATACGAGGTCAAAGCCGCGGAGTACCGCATCACGGCTGCCTTGGGCAAGTTGGCGCAAAGCTACAGCGCTCAGTGATTTGACCCACCAGGTCAGACCCTTCTCGGTATCGAATTTCGGGGTGGCCAGGCGCCACCCCAACAGCATCAGACGACTCCAAAATGGCCCAATACAAACTCCTTCAGATCCAAGGCTCCATCATCACCGAAACAGCTGTGCAAGCCGCTGTTACGGCAAAGCCTCGCACCATTTACCGCCTCAAAGACGAGGTGGGGGCGCAGCCTGAAAAGCTGGTGTTATGGCGTCGTGGCGGTGACTTGGTCGTGGAGGTCCAAGGTCAAAAAGTCCTGACCTTGTCCGGCTTTTATGCGCCCGGAGTCGATGCTGCCGAGGCGCCCCACTATTTGCTTGACACGGGCGTTCCGGGTAATCCTTGGGTGGTTAAAGGACGCGAACCACAGCAAAAAATCTCTGACAACGAAGATTTGGTCTGGAAACTGGCCGACGATGTGGTGGCAACACCCATGTCGCACGATCAACTGCAACAGCAATGGGCTCAATCCCAAGATCGTGACGCTCAAAACCACAAGGATGGCCGTTACAACGGTGACGAGGGCGTACGCCAGGAAATTCAGAACTTGCTTGGGCGCTGGAAAAATGCCACCTTGGAGTCCGGTGGCCATGTGATTTCTGTCAATGCGCCACCTCAGGACAATGTGCCGCCAGCTGCCCCAGTGGCCGATGTCGCCACTTCCAGTGACTCTGGCTCGAGCAACACCGACAACGTCACCAGCGACACCACCCCCACCATTGCAGGCACCGGCGTGGCCGGTGACACCATCACCGTCACCATGCCCGGCACGGGCGAGGTGCTGACCACCACCGTGGCCCCCAACGGCACCTGGTCTGTCACGCCCACGCAGCCGCTGACCCAAGGCACCGCCAATGTGTCCGTCACGGCCACCGACCCGGCGGGCAACATCAGCTTGCCCACCTTGGTGCCTGTGACGATCGACACCACAGCGCCGGCGGCTCCGCCAGCAGACGTTGCAGCTTCCAGCGACTCCGGCTCGAGCAACACCGACAACGTCACCAGCGACACCACCCCCACCATTGCAGGCACCGGCGTGGCCGGTGACACCATCACCGTCACCATGCCCGGCACGGGCGAGGTGCTGACCACCACCGTGGACAGCAGCGGCAACTGGTCTGTCACACCCACGCAGCCGCTGGCACAAGGCACCGCCAATGTGTCCGTCACGGCCACCGACCCGGCTGGCAACATCAGCTTGCCCACCTGGGTGCCTGTGACGATCGACACCACAGCGCCGGCGGCTCCGCCAGCAGACGTTGCAGCTTCCAGCGACTCCGGCTCGAGCAACACCGACAACGTCACCAGCGACACCACCCCCACCATTGCAGGCACCGGCGTGGCCGGTGACACCATCACCGTCACCATGCCCGGCACGGGCGAGGTGCTGACCACCACCGTGGACAGCAGCGGCAACTGGTCTGTCACACCCACGCAGCCGCTGGCCCAAGGCACCGCCAATGTGTCCGTCACGGCCACCGACCCGGCGGGCAACATCAGCTTGCCCACCTTGGTGCCTGTGACGATCGACACCACAGCGCCGGCCGCTCCGCCAGCAGACGTTGCAGCTTCCAGCGACTCCGGCTCGAGCAACACCGACAACGTCACCAGCGACACCACCCCCACCATTGCAGGCACCGGCGTGGCCGGTGACACCATCACCGTCACCATGCCCGGCACGGGCGAGGTGCTGACCACCACCGTGGACAGCAGCGGCAACTGGTCTGTCACACCCACGCAGCCGCTGGCCCAAGGCACCGCCAATGTGTCCGTCACGGCCACCGACCCGGCTGGCAACATCAGCTTGCCCACCTTGGTGCCTGTGACGATCGACACCACCACGCCCGCCATCCCCTCAGGCGACGTTGCAGCTGCCAGCGACACCGGCACCAGCAACACCGACAACCTGACCCGCGACACCACGCCCGAGATCGTGGGCACTGGAGCCGCCGGCGACACCATCCGGCTCTACGCCCCCGACGGCACCACTTTGCTGGGCATCACCGTGGTGGCTGCCGATGGCACTTGGACCATCACCCCGTCCAGCGCCTTGCCAACGGGTCTGAACAACCTGCAAGTGAGGGCCTCCGATCCGGCCGGCAACACCAGCGCGCCGGGCACCGTGCCCGTGACCATCGACACGGCTGCGTCCGCCGCCCCAACCGCTGTGCTCAACCCGAGCAGCGACACCGGTGTGCAGGGCGACAGCCTCACCAACGACAACACGCCCACCCTGAGCGGCACCGGTGTGGCCGGCGACACCATCACCATCAAAGACGCCAATGGCAACGCCATCGCGACCGCCTTGGTCGACAGCAACGGCAACTGGAGCGCCACACCAGCGAACCCACTGCCCAACGGGCTGAACAACCTGAGCGTGACGGCCACCGACCCGGCGGGCAACATCAGCGACCCGGCGGCGCTGCCCGTCACCATCGACACCGGCGTGCCGGCTGCGCCCGCTGCCGCACTGGCCGCGGCCAGCGACACCGGCATCCCCGGCGACAGCATCACCAAAGACAACACGCCAGAAATTGTGGGCACCGGCACCGCGGGCGACACCATCAAGCTCTACGCACCCGACGGCACCACCTTGCTGGGCATTGCCGTGGTCGCTTCTAACGGGACTTGGGCCATCACGCCCAGCACCGTTCAGCCCGATGGCCTGAACAACTTCAAGGTCAACGCGACCGACCCTGCAGGCAACGTGAGCGATTTCAGCACGGTACCCGTGATCATCGATACCGCAGCGCCCGCAGCGCCTGCCGCCGACGTGGCCGCTGCCAGCGACACGGGCCGCAGCGACACCGACAACATCACGTCCGACAACACGCCCACCATCAGCGGTGGCGGCGCCACGCCGGGTGACACCATCACCGTCACCATGCCCGACACCAACGAAGTGCTGACCGCCACCGTGGCCGCCAACGGCACTTGGAGCGTCACGCCCACACAGGCCTTGGCCGACGGCACGGCAGACGTATCCGTCACCGCCACCGACCCTCAAGGCAACAGGAGCACCGCCACCTTGGTGCCGGTGACCATTGACACCACACCACCGGCTGCTCCGCCGGCCGATGTGGCCGCGGCCAGTGACACTGGCTCAAGCAACAGCGACAACATCACCGCAGACACCACACCCACCATTGCAGGCACTGGCGTTGCCGGTGACACCATCACCGTCACCATGCCTGGCACCGGCGAAGTGCTCACCACCACGGTGGCCTCCAACGGCACCTGGTCTGTCACGCCCACGCAGGCTTTGGCTGTGAATTTGACAGGTGACGTCAGCGTCATCGCCACCGATCCGGCAGGCAAGGTGAGTACACCGACCCTGGTGCGGCTGAGCATTGTGGGCGACTTGCTCATCACCGGTCAGGTCGCCGCTGGCCCGGTCAGCGCTGGCGTCACGCTTTATGCCTATGACTTGAACGGTGCAGTGTTGGGGCAGACGCAAATTCAGAGCAATGGCAGTTACAGCATCAATGCACTCTCGCGTGGTGACTACCGGGGCACCGTGCTGCTCAGGGTGGTGGACAGCAACGACAGTGGCACCAACTACCTTGACGAAGTCACGGCAGCGCAAAAAAGCCTGAACGCCGAGCTGCGCGCTTTGGGCGTTGCGCAAACAGGCGAAACCTTGTTCACCGTGACAGGGCCGGACGCCCATCTGATCATCAACATCACGCCCCTGACTGAATTGGCCGTGCGCCAGGCGGGTGTGTTGGGGACGACCCCTGTGGGTGTCACGGCCGCTCAAACGGCCAACACCAACGTGGCCAATGCTTTCGGTTTGGGCAGCATGAACATCACAGGCGCTGTCACCACGACCAACAGCAGCACATTTGACGCCCGAAATGGCCTCAGCGATGCCGAAAAATACGGTCTGGCCCTGACCAAACTCTCCGGTCTGGACAGCCTGAACGCCGGCAATATGGCCGTGTCGCTCGACATGCTGGCCGCTAATTTGACTGGCAACGCGCTCTCCACCACGGGCGCCACTTTGGTCGACCAAGGACGTGCCAAGGCCCTGAGCAACCTTGTGACCGCAGACACCACGTTCAATGCGGGTTCAGGCGATACCGACAACGACACCGCGCTCAACCGCCAGTTGCTCGGTGAAATCATGGTGACCGAGCAAACGGTCAACGCCCAAGGTCGCTTGGTCGTCAGTGGCACGGCGTTGCCAGGCGTCATGCTCACCGTCACCTTGCCCGATGGCAGCACGCAGCAAACCCTGGTCGATGCCGCGGGCCATTTCACGCTCACCTCGACCGCGGCGCAGCCGTTGCTGGACACCCCTGTCAAAGTGGTCGGCGCTGATGCCCTCAGCGCGCCCGTGGCCAATGCGGCCCCCAACACGCCCGTGATAGACACGGGTAACGGCAAAGTCATCACCGGCAGCGCCGACCCCGGCAACGTGGTCACCATTTTTGATGCATCCGGTGCCGTGTTGGGTACGGTCACCGCAGACGCGCTCGGCTACTGGAGTCTGCCCCTGGCGCAAGCCAACTGGCTGGCCAGCGTGACGCCGCTCACTGCCTCTGCTCGCGATGCTGCAGGCAATGCTTCGGCCCCCGGTGCCGGTACCACCGACCCCAACGCAGTCGTCATCACCATCCCCGAAGCCGATGATCCCCTGGCCTATGCTGGTTATGTCACCGCAGCCGAAAAGGCCTCGGACGGCGGCGTGCCGATTGAAATCAGCCTGCCTGCCAACGCGGCAGTGGGCGACATCGTCACCAGCCGCATCAGCCTGCCTGACGGCACCACCCTGAATCTGACCCGTGTGCTCGACGCCGCCGACGTGAGTGCTGGCGCCATCACCCAACTCATGGGCCCAGCCGAATTGCCGGTGGATGGGATCTACCAAGTCTCGACCACCCGCACCAACGCCCAAGGCACCAGTGCGCCCAGCCAGCGCAGCTTTTTGCTCGACACCGACGCGCCCGATGCACCGGCCATTTCGCCCAGCAACGGCCAAATCATCACGGGCACGGCAGAGCCCGGCACGCTCATCACCGTGCGTGATGGGCAGGGCAACATCATTGGCACGGCCGGTCCCGTGGGCCCCGGTGGCAACTGGACACTGGTACCCACCGCACCGCTGGCCGACAACACGGTCCTCAGCGCCACCGCCACCGACCCGGCAGGTAACCCCAGTGGCCCCGGTGCAGGCGTGGTTGACACTGGTGCATTGCTCATCACGAATGCCATTGACGACCAAGGCCCCCGCATCGGTCTATTGGACGACGGTGCCTACACCAACGACCGCAGCCCTCAGCTGAACGGCAGCTTGGGCACACCACTGGCGACCGGACAAACTTTGGCCATTTACCGTGAGGGCGTCTTCATCGGCAATGCCACGGTCAATGGCAACAGTTGGACTTTCCAAGATGGCAGCACCCCGCTGGTCGATGGCACCTATGCCTACGAAGCCAAAGTGCAACAGGGCAGCGCGGTCGTTCAGACCTCGGGTGTTTTCAACCTGAACGTGGACAACGAACCGTCCACCCCTGGCGTACAAATTCCCGATGCACCCCAAGGCGTCAGCAGGGCCGAAGCCCTCGACGGCGTGGCCCTGCGCATCACCTTGCCGCAAGACGTGGCCGCCGGTGACATCGTCACCACCGTCATCACGCTGCCCAACGGCGGCACCCTGACCCGCACCACGGTGCTGACCGAAGCCATGGTCACCGTGGGCACCATCGTGCAAACCGTCACCAACGCCGAACTCGGCGGCCCTGTGCCTGGCCAATACCACGACGGCAACTGGACCACCAGCACCACCATCACCGACATCGCCGGCAACACCAGCCCACCTCAGCCCGACAGCTTCCGCCTGGCCGCTAACGCGCCCAGCCTGACGCTCGCACCTGTCACTGGCGACAACATCGTCAATGCTGTCGAAAAATCAGGGAATCTGCCCATCACCGGCAACACCAGCGCTGAACCCGGCCAACCCGTCACCGTCACCCTCATGAACGGCAGCACGGTGGTCGGCAAGTACTACACCACCGTCAAGCCTGACGGCAGCTTCGCCTTGAACATTCCCCAGGCCGATTTGCCTACCGACGGCAACTACAACCTCAAGGCCGATGTCAGCAACAGCGCTGGCACGCCTGCCGCGCAACAAAACCAAAGCGTTTTGTTCGACACCGTGGCCCCGGTGGTCACCGTCACCAGTGTCGC
The DNA here is from genome assembly GCF_048019295.1 of Limnohabitans sp. DCL3. GTDB lineage: Bacteria > Pseudomonadota > Gammaproteobacteria > Burkholderiales > Burkholderiaceae_C > Limnohabitans_A. Next base: position 645,267 of record NZ_CP171842.1, read on the forward strand.
TGCCGACACGGTGGGCAGCTCAGGCAACGGTGTCTTCAATGGTGTCGAGCGTGGCTTTAACACCACCGACTACACCCTGAGCGATACCGTCACCACGCCGCCTGTCATCAGCGGCACCACCGATGCGCAGGTGGGCCAAACCGTCACCGTGTTGCTCAACCACGTGGTCTATACAACCACCGTGCAAACCGGTGGCACCTGGTCAATCACATTGGGTCAGGCCGACGCCAAAGCCCTGGTGCATGGCAACACCTACGACATCCGCGTCAGCGTGAGCGACGTCGCCGGCAACCCTGCCGTGCCCGACACCAACAACGGCTTGGTGGTCGACATCGCACCGCCCGATGTGCCGACCATTGACCAGCAATACGCCAGCAGCCTCACGCCCGTCATCACCGGCGGCGCACAAAAGCTGGCCAACGGCAGCCCCATTGCACTGGCCAACGGCGACATCCTGAGTTTCACGCTCAACGGCGTCACCGTCACTGCCACCATCGACAGCACACAAAGCAGCGGCACCAGCCTGCCCGGCGTCAGTTACAACCCGACCACCAAGGCCTGGGCCCTGAACACGGCCACCGCCGGCAGCTTCGGCCTGGCCGATGACAACACCTACAACGTGGCCGTCAGCGTCACTGCTGCGGGCATTCCTGCCCGCAGCGACATCAGCACCGGTGAGCTGGTCCTTAACACCACGCCGCCCGTCATCACACTCTCCCCCATTTCGCCCAACGCGAACAACCAAAGCGTCATCAATGGCTTTGAAAAAAACCAAAGCCTGACCGTCACCGGCACCACCGACGCCGAAGTCGGCCAAACCGTCACCCTGACCGGTCTGGGTGGCCAGACCTACACCGCCATCGTCATGCCCGGCGTGAATGGCGGTCTCAACACCTTCAGCATCCCGGTCTCGGGTGCCCACATCGCGGCCATTGCTGACGGCAGCCTCACACCGCAGGTCAGCGTCACCAACATCTTTGGCCTCAGCCGCACCGATTCCGAAGTTCTGTTGATCGACACCACCGCACCCAGCACGCCCGCTGTGGCCTTGCCCGAATCGATCAGCGGTGTGAATGCCGCAGAAAAAGCCAGTGTGGGCGGAACGCCCTTGGTCATCAGCCTGCCGCAAGATGCGGTGGCCGGTGACACCGTCACCAGCCTCGTCACCAAAGCCGACGGCAGCACCCTCGTGCTCACCCACGTCTTGACCGCCAACGACATCACTGCAGGCAGCATTACCCAAGTCATTGCCACCAACGAATTGAGCGTGGACGGCAACTGGACCACCCGCACAACCCTCACGGATGCGGCTGGCAACGTCAGTGCGCCCCAGTCAGGCGCCTTCGTGCTCGACACCGAAGCACCGGGTGAGCCGGGCGTCAGCCTGCCCGAATCTGGCTTTGGTGTGAACGCTGCTGAAGCCGCCAGCATGGGCGGCACCCCGCTCGACATCAGCCTGCCCGGCAACGCCACTGTGGGCGACGTGGTCACCACCACCGTCACCCTGCCAGACAGCACAACCCTGACCCTGAGCAGCGTGCTGACTGCTGCCGATGTGGCCGCTGGCACCGTGACGCAAGTCATTCCCACCGCCAACCTCACAGTCGACGGCACCTGGAACACCAGCACCGCCATCACCGACCTGGCCGGTAACACCGGCCCAGCACGTGCGGGCAGCTTCGAGTTGGACACCACAGCGCCTGCCGCCCCCGCAGCCGACGTGGCCGCAGGCAGCGACACCGGTCCCAGCAGCACCGACAACCACACCAGCGACACCACGCCCACCATCAGTGGCACCGGCACGGCCGGCGACACCATCACGGTCACCATGCCCGGAACGGGAGAAGTGCTGACGGCTGTGGTGGCCCTTGACGGCACCTGGAGCGTCACGCCCGTTAACCCTTTGACAGATGGCGCACAAACCGTGCTCGTCACGGCCACCGACCCTGCAGGCAACACCAGTCCTGCAAGCCACGTGCCTGTGGTCATTGACACCACCGCGCCCGTGGCTCCCACCCTCGATCTGGTGGCCAGCAGCGACACCGGCGCCAGCAGCACCGACAACCTGACCAGCGATAACACACCCGCGCTCAGCGGGTCGGGCGAGCCCGGTGACACCATCAAGGTCTACAACGCCCAAGGTCAGGTGATTGCCACCGCTCTGGTCGACGGCAATGGCAACTGGACAACCGTGGCCAGCGTCTTGCCCGATGGCATCAACAACCTCACCGCCAAAGCCACCGACCCTGCGGGCAACGAAGGCCCGGGTGCATCTCTGGCCGTGACCGTCGACACGTCTGCCCCTGCGGCACCCGTGGCTGACGTGGCCGCCGCCAGCGACAGCGGCAGCAGCGACACCGACAACCTCACCCGCGACACCACGCCCACCATCTCGGGCACTGGCACCAACGGTGACACCATCACCGTCACCTTTCCTGGCGGCGAAGTCAAAACCGCTGTTGTGGTCAATGGCGTCTGGAGCGTCACGCCCACCACCCCGCTGGCCGATGGCCCGCACAACGTCAGCGTCACCGCTACCGACCCGGCAGGCAACGTCAGCCCGGCCAGCACCGTGGCCTTGGTCATCGACACCACGCCGCCTGCCGCACCTGTGGCCGACGTGGCGGCTGCCAGCGACACCGGTGCCAGCAACACCGACAACAACACCTCAGATAACACACCCACGATCAGTGGCACCGGCACGGCCGGCGACACCATCACCGTCACCTTCCCCGGTGGTGAAGTCAAAACCGCTGTGGTCGCCGCCAATGGCACCTGGAGCGTCACGCCCAACAACGCACTGCCCGATGGCGCACAAAACGTCACCGTGACGGCCACCGACCCGGCTGGCAACGTGAGCCCCGCCACCACCGTGCCTGTCCTCATCGACACCACGGCCCCCGCAGCGCCCACCGTCAACCCGCTCACCACCAACGACAGCACGCCTGTGCTGACCGGCACCGCCACACTGGGCGCGGGCGAAACACTGCAAGTGACCGTCAACGGCGCGACCTACAACGTCACCGTCGGCTTGGGCGGCCTTTGGAGCCTGGACACCGGCACCGCCACACCCGCCAGCGGCACCTTGGGTGCATTCGTCAGTGGCACCCGCTACCCCGTGACCGCCACCACCACCGACCTGGCTGGCAAAACCACCAGCGACAGTACCAGCAACGAAGTGCTGTTTGACAACACCGCGCCATCCACCCCCACCGTGAACCCGCTGGCCACCAACGACAGCACCCCGGTGCTGACCGGTACGGCAGTGCTGGAAGCCGGCGAGACGCTGAATGTCACGTTCAACGGTGCGACTTATGCGGTCACCGTGTCTGGCAACGGCACCTGGAGTCTGGACACGGGCACAGCCACGCCCACCAGTGGCACTTTGGGCGCTTTTGTCAACGGCACCCGCTACCCTGTCACCGCCACGGTGACAGACGGACCCAACAGCACCAACGACAGCACCACCAACGAACTGCTGTTCGACACCACAGCGCCGTCTGCACCCGCAGGCGATGTGGCCGCTGCCAGCGACACCGGCAGCAGCAACACCGACAACCTGACCGGCGACACAACGCCCGAGATCGTGGGCACCGGCACGCCTGGCGACACCATCAAGCTGTATGCACCCGACGGCACCACCTTGCTGGGCACCACCGTGGTGGCTGCCGATGGCACTTGGGCCATCACCCCGTCCAGCGCCTTGCCAACGGGTCTGAACAACCTGCAAGTGACCGCCACCGACCCGGCCGGCAACACCAGTGCGCCGGGCACCGTTCCCGTCACCATTGACACCACAGCCCCAGCGGCCCCAAGCGCCGTGCTCGACCCGAGCAGCGACACTGGCGCACAAGGCGACAGCCTCACCAACGACAACACGCCCACCCTGAGCGGCACCGGTGTGGCCGGCGACAACATCACCATCAAAGACGCCAATGGCAACGTCATCGCGACCGCCTTGGTCGACAGCAACGGCAACTGGAGCGCCACACCGGCGAACGCGCTGCCCAACGGGCTGAACAACCTGAGCGTGACGGCCACCGACCCGGCGGGCAACATCAGCGACCCGGCGGCGCTGCCCGTCACCATCGACACCGGCGTGCCGGCTGCCCCTGTGGCTGCGCTTGCCGCGGCCAGCGACAGCGGCATCGTGGGTGACAGCATCACCCGCGACAACACGCCAGAAATTGTAGGCACCGGCACTGCTGGCGACACCATCAAGCTCTACGCACCCGACGGCACCACCTTGCTGGGCACTGCCGTGGTCGCTTCTAACGGCACTTGGGCCATCACGCCCAGCACCGTTCAGCCCGATGGCCTGAACAACTTCAAGGTCAACGCGACCGACCCTGCAGGCAACGTGAGCGCCTTCAGCACGGTACCCGTGACCATTGACACCGCAGCGCCCAATGCGCCAGCGGCCGATGTCGCCGCCTTGAGCGACACCGGCAGCAGCAACACCGACAACATCACGGCCGACAACACGCCCACCATCAGCGGTGGCGGCGCCACGCCGGGTGACACCATCACCGTGACCATGCCTGGCACCAACGAAGTGCTGACCACCACCGTGGACAGCAGCGGCACTTGGAGCGTCACGCCCACACAGGCTTTGGCCGATGGCACAGCCAACGTGTCGGTCACCGCCACTGACCCGCAGGGCAACATCAGCCTCGCCACCTTGGTGAACCTCACCATCGACACCACAGCCCCGGCTGCGCCTGTGGCCTTTCTGGACAACAGCAGCAACAGCGGCTTGACCAGCGACAACATCACCAACGACAGCACCCCCTTGCTGGCAGGCACAGGCGTGGCTGGCGACACCATCACCATCAAAGATGCCGACGGCAACACCCTGGGCACCACCGCGGTAGCCAGCGACGGCACTTGGAGCTTCCAGACCACCGTGGCCCTGCCCAATGGCCCGGTCAACTTCGAGATCACCGCCACCGATCTCGCTGGCAACACCAGTGCGCCAGCCACCTTGCCGGTGGTGATCGACACCGTCGTGGCCAGCCCTGTGATCACCCCCACCAACGGCCGTGGCGAGATTTTGGGCACCGGTGAAGCCGGAGCCACCGTCACCCTTGTGGACGGTGCCAACAACGTCATCGGCACTGCCGTGGTCGCCGCCGACGGCACTTGGAGCCTGACACCCAGCGCCACCATCGCCAATGGCACGGCTTTGTCGGTCACCCAGACCGATGTGGCGGGCAACGTCAGCAACCCGGGCACGACCACGGTGGACAACAACGTCCCCAACATCAACCCCACCAATGGCACTGTGCTCACCGGCACCGGCTACCCAGGCCATCAGATTGCCTTGACCTTGCCTGACGGCACCCCAATCACCGACGCCAATGGCGCACCGCTGGTCGTCACGGTCGCCTCTGACGGCACCTGGTCCGCCACCCCTGGAACACCCTTGGCCGATGGCACTGTCGTCAAGGCCAAAGACACCACCAACAACCTGTCGGACACCGAAGTGGTCGATGCCGTCGCGCCCACCACGCCCATGGGCGACGTGGCCGCTGGCAGCGACAGTGGCACCAGCAACACCGACAACCTCACCAACGACAGCACGCCCACCATTGTGGGCACTGGCACACCCGGTGACACCATCCAGCTCTACGCGCCCAACGGCACCACCTTGCTGGGCAGCGCAGTGGTCGCGCCCGATGGCACTTGGGCCGTCACCCCGACCAGTGCCTTGGCCGAAGGCCTCCACAACCTGAAGGTCACGGCCACCGACCCGGTGGGCAACACCAGCGCCCCCGGCACCGTGCCTGTCACCATCGACACGACCGCACCCGCAGCCCTTGCAGCCGACGTGGCTGAAGCCAGTGACAGCGGCAGCAACAACACCGACAACATCACCAACGACACCACGCCCACCATCAATGGGGCAGGGGCCACGCCTGGTGACACCATCACTGTGACCATATCTGGCACAGGTGAAGTGCTGACCACGACCGTGGCTTCCGATGGCCGCTGGAGCGTCACGCCCGCGCAGCCCCTCGCCGATGGCCCAGCCGACGTCTCTGTCACCGCCACCGACTCGGCGGGCAACACCAGTGCACCCACCACCGTGCCAGTGACCATCGATGCGACAGCGCCCGCCACTCCGGTGGTCAGCGCCTTGTCGACGTCCGACCTGACGCCCGTGATCAGTGGCACCGCCACCGTGGGCGCAGGCGAAACACTCACTGTCACCATCAACGGGGCGACCTACACCACCACGGTGGACGCCTTTGGCGCCTGGAGCATTGACCTGGCCACAGCAACCCCCAGCAGCGGCACCTTGGCCGCGCTGGTCGACGGCCAGACTTACAACGTCACCGCCACCGTGACCGATGCTGCGGGCAACAGTACCAGCGACACCAGCAGCGGCGAACTGCGCATTGACACCAGCTTGCCGCCTGCACCCGCAGCGCCCGACATGACCGCTGGCACCGACCTGGGCGCCAGCAACAGCGACAACATCACCAGCGACAGCACACCCACTTTCACCGTCACGCCGCCGCCCTCAGGCAGCAGCCTGGTGTTGTATGTGGACGGTGTGGCTGTGCCCGCCACTTACGACGGCATCAACGGCACCCTCACGCCCAACAGCCCCTTGGGCGATGGCGTGCACACCATCACCTATGCCGTGCTCGATGGCAACAACCAGTTGGGCACCTCCAGTCCTGCGCTGACCATCCAGGTCGACAGCATGGCCCCCAACAAACCGGCCGCGCCCGACATGACCGCGGCCACCGACAGCGAAGGCACCAGCAACAGCGACAACATCACCAGCGACACCACGCCTGACTTTGCCGTGTCTGCGCCGCCCACAGGCGGCAGCGTGGTGCTGTACGTCAACGGCGTGGCCGTGGCCGCCACTTACAACGCGGTCACAGGCACCGTCACGCCCAATACGGCATTGCCCGAAGGGGCCCACACCATCACCTACCAAGTGGTGGACCCGGCGGGCAACGCCAGCCCGGCCAGCGACCCGCTGAGCATCACCATCGATTCGGTTGCGCCCGCCACACCGGCCGCACCAGACATGACGGCTGCGACTGACAGCGGCAGCAGTGACATTGACAACAAAACCAGCGACAGCACCCCCAACTTTGCCGTGAGCGCACCGCCTACCGGTGGCCTTGTGGTGCTGTATGTCGATGGCGTGGCCACCCAGGCCAGCTACGACAGCGCCACCGGCACCGTGACACCGTTGGTGGCCCTCGCCGACGGCCCGCACACCATCACCTACACCTTGGTTGACGCCGCAGGCAACGCCAGTGCCGCCAGCCCTAGCTTGTCCATCACCATCGATACCCAAGCCGCTAGCGCACCCGTTGTGGCGATTGCCGAAGCGGCAGGCAGCGTCAGTGCGGCCGAGGCAGCCGATGGCGTGGCCCTGAGCGTGACCGTGCCTGCCGATGCCCAAGTGGGCGACGTCGTCACCACCGTGGTCACCGCGCCCGATGGCACCACCACCACCCTCACGCACACTTTGCTGGCGACCGAATTGCCGCCCGCGCAAGGCGGCACCGCCAGCGGCAGTGGCCCCTTCAGCATCACGCAGACGGTGCCTTACGCCACCTTGCACCCGGCCAGCAGTTACCTCGACGGTGCCTGGACCACCAGCACCACCCTCACCGACCCGTCTGGCAACACCAGCCCGGCCGATGCAGACGGCTTCACCTTGGCGGGCAACATGCCTTCGGTGACGATTGGCACTGTGGCTGGTGATAACACCATCAACGCCGCCGAAAAAGCCGGCGCGGTGGCCGTCAGTGGCACCACCACTTTCGTTGAGGCGGGTCAGACCGTCACCGTCAAGATGATGGACAGCAGCAACAACGTGTTGCGCACCTACACCGCCACTGTGCAAGCGGGGGGCACCTACACCCTGAACATCCCATCGGCCGACATCCCGGCAGATGGCAGCTACAGCTTGACCGCCGACGTGACTAACGCCCTGGGTCTGACCGCACCACAGGCAAGCCAAGCGCTGGATGTGGACGCGACAGCACCCACCATCAGCGTCACCAGCGTGGCGGGGGATGCCATCGTTGCCGCCAACGGTGTGGGCACTTTTGACGCCATCGAGCGCGGTGCCCTCAACAGCGCCACCGTGGCAACCAAACCCGTGATCCGCGGCACCACCACGGCTGAAGTGGGTCAAACCGTGACCTTCACGCTCAATGGCGTGACTTACACCACCACGGTACAAGGTGATGGCACCTGGTCAAAAGAGCTGACCGACGCACAAGCCATTGCCCTCAAGCATGGCAGCAGCTACGCCATCACGGCCATGGTCAGCGACTTGGCTGGCAACAACGGCAGTGATACCGACAACAGTTTGGTGGTCAACATCGCGCCGCCAGACACCCCGACCGTGGTCGAAAAGTTCACCGGCAGTTTGACTCCCACGATCACCGGCTCGGCCAAAAAAGAGGATGCCAACAACCCCGGCAGCTTCGTCAACTTGGCCGGTCCCGACACACTCACGGTCACGGTCAACAGCGTCACTTACACGCTGACCATCGGTGGCACCAGCAGCCCCGCAGGTCTGACCTACACCGCAGGCACCTGGAGCCTGGCCATTCCGAGCGGCAACATCACCAGCACCGGTGACTACGAAGTGGCCGTCAGCGTCACCGCAGGTGGTATCACCAAAACCGACATCACGGACACCGAGCTGCACATCACCGCCACCGCGCCCACCATCACCTTCAATACGGTCAGCACCGACGGCAAGCTCAACTTGGCCGAAAGCACGCAGGCACTGCCCATCACCGGCACGACCGACGCGCCCGTGGGGGCCACCCTGACCGTCACGGTCAATGGTGTGAACTACACCGCCTTGGTGCAAGCGGGTGCCAGTGGACAGCTCAATACCTTCTCGGTCAGCGTGCCGGGCACGGCCGTGGCCGCCATCGCCAGCGGCTCGCAAACCATCAGCGCCAGCGTGACCAATGCCTACGGCCTGAGCGGCAGTGGCACCACCGGCCTGGTGGTTGACAAAACCATCCCCGCCGCCCCGGTGGGCGATGTGGCCACCGCCAGCGACACGGGCAACAGCAATACCGACAACGTGACCAGCCTGGTGCGCCCGGTCATCACCGGCACGGCCGAGGCCAACAGCACCGTCAAGCTGTATGCCACCGACGGTGTGACCCTGCTAGGCACCACCACGGCCGACGGCAGTGGCAACTGGAGCATCACGCCCAGCGTCAACTTGGCCGAAGGCGTGAACAACCTCAAGGCGACCGCCACCGATGCTGCGGGCAACACCAGCGCACCGGCCACCGTGCCCGTGACGGTGGACACGACCGCCCCCGCAGCACCCGTGGTCACGCCCTTGACCACCGGCGACACCACGCCTGTGCTCACCGGAACCGCCACCTTGGCTGCCGGTGAAACGCTCACCGTGACCGTCAACGGTGCCACTTACAACGTCACCGTGGCCAGCAACGGCACCTGGAGCCTCGATACTGGGGCCGCTACACCCGCCACTGGCACCCTTGGCAGCTTCACCTCGGGCAGCTATGCGGTCACAGCCACCGTCACCGATGCGGCTGGCAACACCCGCAGCGATGCGACAAGCAGCGAGCTGACCATTGACACGTCCATTCCCGTCTTGACCGCGGGCCTGCGGGCGGACAGCGACAGTGGCACGGTTGGCGACAACCGGACCAACGACACCACGCCCACCATCAGTGGGCAGGGCACACCGGGCAGCACCATCAAGCTGTACGCTGCCAACGGCACCACCATTTTGGGCATGACCGTGGTGTTGGCCGATGGTTCATGGGCCATCACACCCACCACCGCTTTGGTGCAGGGGGTGCAAAACCTGAGCATCACCAGCACCACCGCGGGGGGCACCGTCACCGGCCCTGTGGCCGTTCCCGTGACCATCGACACCGCAGTCGCCATCGGCATCGTGAGCGTGGCCGGCGATGCGGTCACCACCACAGCCGCCCCCACAGCGCCGATCAACGGCACCTTCAGCATCGGCGAGCGCGGTTTTGACACCGGCACCTATACCCTGAACAGCAGCGTGAGCACACCACCTGTTATCAGTGGCAGCAGCGACGCCGACGTGGGCAGCACCGTCACGCTCACGCTGAACAGCAAGACCTACATCACCACCGTGCAAGCGGGAGGAACCTGGTCTTACACCCTGAGCGATGCCGATGCCAAGCTGCTCAACCACGGTAACAGCTACGCCATCACCGCCAGCGTCACCGACGCTGCGGGCAACACGGCCAGCGACAACAACAACGGCGTGGTGATCAACATCGCGCCGCCCGACCTGCCCACGGTGATCAACCAGTTCAACATCACCACGTTGACCCCCACCATCACCGGTGTGGCCAACAAGATCGATAACCTGAACAACACGCTCAAGCTGCAAAACGGAGACATGTTGACGGTCGTTGTCAAGGACAATGCCAATGCCACCCTGGCCACCTACACCCTGACGGTGGGTGTGGGTGCGGTCAGTGGCTTGACCACCGGCAGCGGCGGCACCGGTGTCAACCTCAACAACGAACTGACGTATAACCAGAATACGGGCAACTGGACTCTGGGCACAGCCACCAATGGTGCAGGCATTCCAGCCAACGTGTTCACCCGTGCAGGCGTCTACAACGTGGACGTGACCACCACCGTACCCAATGGCGCGGGCACCTTGACCCGTAGCGACGTGAGCAGCGCCGAAATCACCATCGTGCCAACCGCACCCACCATCAACAACGTGTCGTGGACGGCCGCCGGCGTAGGCAACACCAGCCGAATGGAGGGTGTGCATGAGGCGCTTTACGACCGCAACAGCCCCACCTTCATCACTGGGGCCACCACGGTGGACAACCGCCTCTGGTACAGCGAAGCCAGCACCCCCACCAACACCTCAGGCACCGTAGTGCGTGTGCAACTGCCTTACAGCACGGGTGCCGTGCCAGCCGTGGCCGGTGACGTGATCCAACTGAACTGGGGCACCGACACCACCACGCAGGTCACGCTGAGTGCCACCAACATCACCAACCACTATGTGGACGTGACGGTGCCTTACAGCGTGATCAGTGCGCAAAGCTTTGGCAACGTCACCGTCAGCGCCAAGTTGTTGGTCACGGGCACCACCCTAGAGGCCAGCTCGGCCACCTTAAACGCCACCTACTTCTTTGACTTGCCGCTGGCCAATACCGGCGGTGTGGCGGGGGACAACTTTGGCTACCGCATCAACGGCCGCCCTAGCGACAACATCGGTGCCAAGAGTGCAGGCAACGCGCCAGGCACTGTGATGGTCGGCGATGTGAACGGTGACGGCTACGATGACATGGTGATTGGCGCAGGCCAAACCACCTACAGTGCCAACGGCGCGGCTTTTGTGGTGTTTGGCAGTTCTGCTCCGCAAAACGTCGACCTCTCATCCATTGCTTTGGGCAACTCCACCCAAGGCTTCATGATCGCAGGCTTGACTTCTTCTTATTCGATCAGCCTGAACATCGACCATGGCGATTTCAACGGGGATGGTCTCGACGACATCAGTATTGCCGGCGTGGAGTCAGGCAGCTACATCGTTTATGGCCGCGCCAACAGCACCGCCACGGTGCAGGTCAGTACCCTGACGACTACTGCTAACAGCAATGGCTTGAAGGTCAGCTCCAGCATTGGCCTGAACAACCTGGGTGATCTCAATGGTGACGGTGTGCAGGACTGGGGCAGTGCCTTTGTTGTGTCCATGTATTCGCAATGGCGAGAATTCCAGGCGCAATATGGCGTGGCCGATGCCACCAGCCTGAGCATTCAAAACGGCGTCGGCAGTAATTTCCGCCTAAATAACAATGGGGGCACGACCACTGGCTATCAGGACTACGCCACCGGCGCCGATGTGAACGGCGACGGCTACATCGATTTGGTCTTGCGCGGCACCTACGCCCAAGACGGCACCACCACCTACGCCTATGTGTACTTCGGCAGCGCTTCGGGCTTGTCCACAGCGGCGGGCCAGAGCTACACGATCTCGGGTCTCGGCGGCTTGAATGGTCAAATGATTGGCACAGGCGACATCAACGGGGACGGTAAGGCCGACATGGTCATGTCTGTCAGTGGCCCCGCTGTGTACGTCAATTTTGGCAAGAGCACGTCAGCCAACTACAACATCACAGATCTCAACAGTGGCACCAGCAGCAATGGCTTCATGGTGCAAGGTGTGACCACGGGCACGCCCGACTTGTTCACCCAGGCCAGGGTGGTGGGGGACTTCAACGGCGACGGCCTGGACGACTTCGTGTTTGCCCAGCAGGCCATGACGATCAACGGTGCCAATACCGGCGGTGGTTACCTGATTTACGGCAAGACCAGCTCCAGCACTGTGTTTTTGACCGACCTGAAAGTGTCTGAAGGCTTCCGCATCGACGGCGTGTTGGGGGGCGACAAGGCACTGACCGCTGTTTCGGGTGGTGGTGACGTGAACGGCGACGGCTTTGCCGACCTGATCGTGTCTTCGCCCAACGCCATCAGCACCAGCAACAACGGGGTGGGCCAGGCCTCTGGCACCACAGCGGGTGGTGTGGACTACATCATTTACGGCGGCCCGAGCATCTTGAACCCCATGGTCTTCCAGAGCAGCCGCGGCGACCTGATTGGAACCGGTGCCGATGACGCCCTGACGGGCAACAGCGGTAACAACCAGATCGTGGGCGGCCAAGGCAACGACACCTTGGTGGGCGCTGGCGGTGCCGACATGTTGGCGGGCGGTGCGGGCAGCGACGTGTTCGTGCTCAATGCCGATAACGTGCGGTCTTTGGCCGTGCGCATTGGGGTGGACACGCAAAACATCGCTCGTGTGGACGGCGGTGGCGGCATGGACACGCTGCGCTTTGCCGAGCCATTGGTGCTGAGCCTGCAAAGCGCCCGCACGCGCTTGGAGAACCTGGAGCGCTTCGATTTAAATGCCACCGGTGGCACTTTGCAGATCGAAAACGGACTTGATCTGAACGCCACGGTGGGTGACTACAACCGCTTCAACACCGCCAACGGCTGGACGGTCACAGGCACCGTCACTGGCTTTGACAGCTCAACCAGCTACTACCAGGTGGTGGTGGATGGCAGCAGTGCAGACACCGTGCGCTTGGGCGCAGGCTTTGTCAAAGAAACCGGCAGCTTGACCTATGCAGGCAGCGCCACCACGGCCGGTGTTTACGACGTGTACACCAGTGCCACCACGCGCAGCCAAGTGCTGGTCAAGCAGGGTGTGCAGGTGGTGCCTGTGCTCTTGCCGGCAGCGGCCATCACCTTGCCCGAGGCCGATTTGCTCTCGAGCTTTGGCTTCTTGTCATTGGCCGAGGCGCAAGACGCGGGCAATGCCAACAGCACCAGCAGCGTGGCGGGCACGCCAGTGCTGGTGTCACTGGCTGGCCTGGGTGCGGCAGTGGGTGACCAAGTGCGTGTGAACTGGGAAAACCAGCCCGCCGTGCTCTACACCCTCACGGCCGCAGACGTGGCCGCCGGTGTAGCCCGTGTGGCGGTACCTGCTTCGGCATTGTTGGCGGCCACGGCTGCGGGCACCAAAGAAACAGTGGGCATTACTGCCCAGGTGTTCAACGCTGCGGGTGTGCCCCTCACCACCGTGGGTGTGAGCAGTGCGGCGGTGGACTTTGTGACCGCACCGACCACGCCGCCGGTCAACGCGCCCATCATCTCTAACGTCAACGGCACCACCAGCGTCATGACGGGCCTGAGTGAGGTGGTCAACACCAACGTCATCTACCGCAGCGCAGCGCTCGATGGCGTGCAGGTCAGCGTGGTGCTCAAGACCGCGGCTGCCGCTGGCGACTGGCTCAAGTTCACCTGGGGCAACCAAGAGTACACCTACAAACTCACCGCAGCGTTGGGCGTCAACACGCCCACGGTCATCACCATTCCGTATGCGGTGGTAGATGCGCAGGGCTTTGGTACCTTCAACGTGTCGGTGCAGCAATTCAAGGCCGACGGGGTGAGCGGCACGGCGATCAGCGCAGCCAGCACGGTCAGCGGCGTGCGCTATGCATTTGACATGCAGGCCAACGAGGGCAGCACCGTCGCGACACGCGGCTTCACGCTGGTGGGTGAGGGTAATTACCACAATGCGGGTTATGCAGTGTCAAACGCGGGCGATGTGAACGGCGACGGGCTTGACGACTTCATCGTCGGTGCACCCGGAGCGCTCGGCTACGTGGGTCGCAGCTATGTGGTGTTTGGTGGCAGCCAGTCACCCAACACGCTGCAATTGTCGGAGCTTACGGTCGTTGGCAACACGCGCGGCTTTGTGATCAACGGTGCTTCGTCAGGTGAAATGAGCGGTGCCACCGTCACGGGTGGCGGCGACATCAACGGCGACGGCCTGGCCGATCTGGTGGTGGCCAACCGGGCCAGCTACGCCGTCAGTGCCGGTTGGTACCCGATGGAGTACACCACCAGTGGCACCAACAGCGCCACCTATGTGGTGTTTGGCAAAGCCAACACCACCGCGGTCAACCTCACGGCCCTGACGGCCGCCACCAACCTGACCAACGCCACCAGTTCGCTGGGCTTCAAGATCAACACCACTGGCACCACAGCGGCAGGCTGGAGTGTGAGCAACGCGGGCGATGTGAACGGCGACGGCTTGGATGACATGCTGGTGGCCAACCCGACTTTTGGTTCCAACGATGGCCGTGTGTATCTGATCTATGGCAAGGCCTCTGGCGCGTCTGTTGAGGTGAACACGTTGCCCACACTTGGCGCGAGCAACGGCGTGGGTTTCATGGTGACCGCAGACACCGCCATCGACGGTTCGGCCACGCCCAGGCTGTCGAGCGTGAGCAGTGGAGACATCAACGGCGATGGCTACAGCGACCTGGTGCTGGGTGCCTGGAACACCAACACCACAGCCGCTACAGCGGGCAGCGTGTATGTGGTTTATGGCAATTCGACCAACACCTCGGTAGACATCAGCACACTCACCGCCGCTGGCAACAGCAGGGGCTTCCGCATCAACGGCGAGGGCTATGCCGGTATCGATGTGGCCGGTGTGAGCGACGTCAACGGCGACGGCTTGGCCGATGTGCTGCTGCAGTCCACGCAGGGTTTGGTTGGGTCATCGACCAACAAGGGCGCGGCCTGGGTGGTGTTTGGCAAGACCAACAACGACCCGGTGAATGTCTCTGCCATCGAAGCTGGAGTGGGCGGCTTTGCCATCAACTTGGGCTTGGATACAACCAGCTATGGTGCCTATTCGGTCAGTAGTGCGGGCGATTTCAACGGCGACGGTTTGAGCGATGTCATCGTTACCCACGCCAATGCCTCTTATGTCAACAATGGTGCGACCAGTGCTTCGGCCGGTGCGGCTTACATTGTGTTTGGCAAGACCGGAACTGGCACGGTTCAGGTCACCAGCCTGGACGGCAGCGAGGGCTTCCGCATCGTCAACCCCTTGGCGAATGAGCGCATGGGCGTTTCCGTGAGCGGTGGTGGCGACATCAACGGCGACGGCTTTGACGATGTGATCATCGGCAACCACCTGGGCGACGCCACCTTGACCGACAACGGCAAGGTGTACGTGGTGTATGGCGGCGTAAGCGAGCTTCAATCGACCGTGTTCCAGGCCAGCAACGGCGACCGCATCGGCACCGCCGCTGCAGACACCCTGACTGGCACCACTGGGACCAACCAGTTGGTGGGCGGTTTGGGCAATGACACCCTGATCGGTGGTGGTGGCGCAGACGTGCTGTACGGCGGTGCGGGCCACGATGTCATGCAGGTCAATGCCGACAACCTGGCACAGCTGGCTTTGACCGGCACCAGCCAGAGCATTGCCCGCATTGACGGTGGTGGCGGCATCGACACCTTGAAGTTTGACGGTTCGGGCCTGGTGCTCGACCTGGCCAACATCAAGTCGGTGGCGATGCAGAACATGGAGAAGGTTGATCTGACCGGTTCGGGCAACAACACCCTGAAGCTGACCGTGGCCGATCTGCTGGAGAACTTCACCAGTGCCAACGTCTGGAATGCGGCCAACAGCACCACGGGCAACCTGGGGGCCACTGTGTCGCGCAACCAACTGATGGTGACGGGTGATGCAGGTGACAAGGTGGTCTTGAGCGACTTGGCCAACTGGGCCGTGACGCAGCCGGCCAACGTGATCACCATCAACGGCAATACTTACACGGGCTACAACCTGGGGGCGGCGCAGTTGTTGATCGACACGGCACTGACGGTCTCGGCGACCTGACGCGCCTCAGTCGCTTATGGACTAACAGGCTGGTGCACACCGTGAGGTGTGCACCAGCTTTGTTGCTTGTAGGCGGTCTGGCCTCATATTCATAATGCGCACCAAAACCTTAAAAAAAATCAATATGGCGGATTCAACAAACAGTTGGGTTGAAACAGGCAAGCAGGCATTGCTCAGCGGTGATCTGCTCGCCGCCGAAGCCGCACTGGCACAGGCCGCGCAGCAATTGCCAAATTCGGCTGAGGTGGCTTTGATGTGGGCGCAGTGCGCAGTCCGCCGGGGTGAGGTGCGCACGGCGCGTGAGCGCTTTGCCGCGCTGCTGCGTCAGCACCCCACGCATTTCAGGGGCTGGCTCGAGGCGGGACATTTGTCACGCCAGCTGGGCCGTCAGGCCGAGGTGATGCATTTCTACCGAATGGCCACGCAGGTGGCCCCGCTGCATTGGGAAGGTTGGTTGACTTTGGCCACAGCGCTGGAAGCTGCGGGTCAATGGGACGATGCGGCTGGCTGTTACCACCGCGCTTTGCCCTTGGCGACTCGGGCCCCCGAGGGCGATGTGGTGCCGGTCAGCCAAGTGCATGCCCGGATGGCCAAGAGCCGGCTGGAGCGGGGCGATGCAGCGCGTGCTCTGGAGTCTTTGCGTCAGGCGCTGGGCCTGATGCGGGTAGAAAAACCCGAGCCCGATGTGAACGTGACGGCGGCATTGCAAATCGACCTGGGCGATGTGCTGATGCGTTTGGGCCTGACGGATGCGGCGCACCGCGCGTTTGAGCGCGCATCGGCGGCCACCAGCGAAGAGGTGCTGACGCGCTTGGCCATGCAGTCCTTTCACCACAACCTGTGGGAAGAAGCGCAGGCGGTACTCCAACGCAATGTGGAACTGCACCCGGGCAGCGCTTTGGCGCTGTGGAACCTGGCGCACGCCTATGTAGAAAGTTGGCATTTGGACGAGGCGCTGCAAACGCTGGCGCAGGCCGAAGCCATCGCGTCGCAGCCCGGGGCCAAGTCGATGCGCGCTTCGGTGGCGGGGCGTTTGGGCGATGCCGATCAGGCGCTGGCCTTATACCGCGAGTTGGCCGAAGAAGAAGGCACGGACTCGGCCATGCGCTCCAGCGCGGCCATGAGCGCGCTTTACAGCGACAGCCTGACGGCACAAGAGGTGGCCGACTTGCACCGCAGCTTGTTTGCAGGCTGGGGCCAGGGCGCACGGCCAGCGGCAGATTTTGCCAATGCCCGCGAGCCGGGCAAGCGCCTGAAGCTGGGTTTGCTGAGTGCGGATTTTCACCACCAGCATCCGGTGAACATCTTCATGCAGCCGGTGTTGGCGCGGCTGGATAAATCGCAATTTGAGGTGACGATTTACCACGTGGGCATGGCCCATGACGACCAGACGCAGTTGGCCCGCAGCCGCGCGGACCACTGGGTGGTGGCCACGGCCTGGACGCCAGCGCAGTTGGCGCGCCGCATCCGCGAAGACGGCATGGATGTGATGATGGATTTGTCGGGCCACACCTCGCACAACCGCTTGATGGTGCTGGCGCAGCGCGTGGCCCCGGTGCAGGTGTCGTTTTTGGGTTATCCCGGCTCGACCGGGGTGCCCCACATCGATTGGCTGTTGGCCGATCCGGTGGTGGTGCCGCCCGCGCACGATGGGCTGTGTACCGAGCGTGTGCACCGCCTGCCGAACACGGTGTTTTGCTACGCGCCAGAGGCCGATTACCCCTACCCGGTGTATGGCCAGGCCCATGCCCAGCGGCCACTGACCTTTGGTTCGTTCAACAACGTGCCCAAGCTCACCCCACACACCATCGCTTTGTGGGCCCAAGTGTTGGCGCGGGTGCCGCACTCGCGCTTGCTGCTCAAGGCGCCGAGTTTCCGCGACGAGTCGGCGATCCGCATCTTCCGCGAGCGTTTTGTGCAGCAGGGGGTCGACGCCAGCCGCATCGAGTTTCGCGGCCCGGTGGGCCTGGCCGACATGATGGCCGAGTATGCCGATGTGGACATCGCGCTCGACCCGGTGCCCTACAACGGCGGCACAACCACACTGCAAGCCCTGTGGATGGGTGTGCCGGTGGTGGTGAAAGAAGGCCAGAATTTTGTTTCGCGCATGGGCGCAAGCTTCATGCGCGCAGCTGGGTTGCCTGAATGGGTGGCGGCCAGCGGCGAAGACTATGTGGCCATTGCCGTGCGCATGGCCGCTGACCGGCAAGCGTTGCTGCAGCTCAAGGCGGGTTTGCGTGCGCGCTTGCAGGCGGCACCGGCTTGGGACATTGACCAATACACCCGCGACATGGAGCGCGCTTTGCGTGCCATGTGGACAGACCATTGCCAACCATGAATGCCCCTTCTTTTGACCCGGCAACGGCCTATCTGGCCGCAGGCTTTTTGTACGTGATCATGCCCTTGGCAGCTTGGGTCGTCATGGGCAAGAGCCGCACTGTGGCGGCGGGTGTGTGGTGTGGGGGCAGTTTGGCTTTGGGCATGGCTTCCTTGCTTCTGTCGTTTCGCACACCCGACATGCCGGGGTGGGTGGCTTTTGTCGTGATGAACGCGTTTTTTTACGGCGGAAACCTGATGCACGTGGTGGGTTTGCGCATGGAATTGGGTCAGCGCTCTGCATGGCGCATGGCCATGCTTGTGGGCGTGGCAGTACTGGGCGTGCAGGAGTTCTTTCGCGTTGTCTTGGACAGCCCGGTGTTGCGCCTGAGTTGGGTGCTCTTGGCCATGGGTGCTTTGTTTTCCTGGACTGCCTGGCAGGCTTGGCAGCTACACAAGATCGAAGACAGCAGCAGTGCCAAGTGGTTGGCGCAGGTCTATGTTTTTGGTGCAGTGGCCACCTTGGTCCGCGCTGCCCGTGTGCTGCTGGGGATGAGCTCGACCGACCCCTTGGCGGTCAATTGGGACAGTGTGCTCACGACTTCCAGTTTGTTTGTGATGTCGGTGTTTGGCAGTGTGGCCATTTTGGGTTTGTACCTCGAGCGCTCTACGCGAAAGCATGTGGCCAATGAGGTGGCGATGCGCTCACAGCAAACCAGCCAATTGTTGGGCCAGCAAATTGCCAACTTGGACCGGCAGCGCAGCATGGGTGAGTTGGCGGGAGCCATGGCCCATGAGATGGCGCAGCCTCTGACGGTGGTTTCTGTGGAGCTGGGTTTGATGCGGCACGAAATGCGTGCTGCGGAGGATGCGAGGCAAGGTCAAGTCGAACACATCTTGGCGCACGTCGAGCGGGTGGCGAGTGTCCTCAAGGGCATTCGTAATTTCATTCAACCTGCAAAACCCGACTTCAAACCCGTGAATGTGCCGGGGGTGGTGCAGGATGTTTTGCAACTGTTGCCGACCCATGAGCCACAAGATGCGCTGGACATTCAGGTGCACACCGACGTGATGACGCCCATGGTCATGGGGGATGCTGTGCAGCTGTCCCAGGTGCTGCTGAATGTTTTGCGCAATGCGGTGCAGTCGCAAGAGCCGGGCAAGCCTGTGCACATTCGGATTCATGTGCAGTCGGCCGGCGAGCGCTTGCAGGTGGTGGTGGAGGACGACGGACCTGGGTTCTCTGCACAGGTGTTGGCCAGCACCGATGTGGCGTTTTCGAGCACGAAGAAAGACGGAATGGGGATCGGTTTGTCGATCTCTCGCCGCATCGCGGTTCAACACGGCGGTACGTTGCTGTGGCGCAACCGTGATCAGGGCAGTGGGGCGCAGGTCGTGCTCGAGTTGCCTGTTTGGATGGGTTCAAAGGGAGAAAAATGACAATGCGTGCGACACCCCAACAGACGCTGGCAGCGTCGGCCCCGATGGGGGCCGACCCATTGCTGCATTGCCTGGCATTGGTTTCCCATTTGCTGGGTTTGCCCGTGCACGTTTCCGCTTTGCGGGTGGGCTTTGCGGTAGACGACAACGGCCATGTGCCCCCTGCCGCCTTGCCCGATTTGGCCAAGGTTCATGGCTTGATGGCGGCGTGGTCCCGTACCCGGCCCAGTGCCCTGCCGGGCTACGTCTTGCCAGTGATCGTGCCTTTGCAAGACGGACGTGCCTGTGTGTTGCGCACCATCGAGCAAGGCCAGGCGCAAATTTTGTCGCCCGAGACAGGTCAGCAGGAGTTGGTGATGCCGGTGGCGGAGTTGGATGCATTGGCTACAGCTGAGGTGCTGGTGGTCAAGCTGCCGCCCCAACGCGCCGACCAAACACTGACACCGATGCAGGGCGCGGCGTTTGATTGGTTTTGGGGCACGCTGTGGCGCTTTCGGCATTTTTATGTCGAGTCCATGTTGGCGACCGTGGTGGCCAACATCTTGGCGCTGGCCAGTGTGTTTTTCACCATGAACGTGTACGACCGTGTGGTGCCCACGCAGGCGTACGCCTCGTTGTGGACACTGGCCATTGGCACGCTGGTCGCAGCAGTGCTGGAGTATGTGATGCGCTGGCTCAAAGCGCGCCTGGTGGATTTGGGTGGCAAGCGGGCCGATTTGGCCATCAATGCCACGCTGCTGCGCGAGATCATGTCGATCCGATTGGAGCATCGTCCGCAGTCGATTGGCATTTTTTCCAGCTCGATGAAGGACTTTGAGGCGCTGCGCGATTTCTTCTCGTCGGCGTCGCTGGTGGTCCTGGCCGATTTGCCCTTTGTGCTGGTCTTTATTTTGCTGATCGCCATCGTGGGTGGGCCGCTGGCTTGGGTGCCGGCATTGGCGGTGCCGGTGGTGTTGCTGCTGGCGTGGTGGGTACAAAAGCCTTTGATGGTGGCGATGCGCGAGAACATGAAGGAGTCGGGCGACAAACAAAGCGTGTTGGTTGAGGCTGTGCTGAACTTGGAGCTGCTCAAGGCACACAACGCCGAAGGCTATTTGCAGCGCCGCTGGGAGCAGTCCAACCTGGCCGGGGCCGATTCGTACCGCAAGATCCGGTCTTTGTCGAACGCGGTGACGGGCTTCATCAGTACCCTGTCGCAAGTGGCCACGGTGGTCACAGTGGTGTGGGGTGTTTACCTGATCCACGCCAATCAGTTGACCTTGGGCGGTCTCATCGCCTGCGTGATTTTGCTGGGCCGTGCGATTTCACCATTGGGCAGTGTGATGGGCTTGGCTGCTCGTTTCCAGCAGGCGCGCACGGCGTTGGAAACGCTCGATGGCTTGATCAAGCGCCCGCGTGACCGCGAGGTGGGCAAGCGCTATGTGGTGCCCGAGCAGGTGCAAGGCCGCATTGAGGCCTTGGACTTGGAGTTTGCTTACCCAGGGGAGTCGCGTTTGCCGGTGATCCGCCGCTTGAGCTTGCGTCTTGATGCGGGGACCCACTTGGCATTGCTGGGCCGAGTGGGCAGTGGCAAGAGCACCTTGATCCGATTGATGGCCGGTTTGTACGATCCGCTGGGTGGCAGTGTGCGTGTCGATGGCATTGACATGCGCCAGCTGGACCCAGCCGAGTTACGCGCGCGCATCGGTTATGTGTCGCAAGACCCTCAGCTGTTCATGGGCACTTTGCGTGAGAACCTGATTTTGTCGGACAGCTGGATTACAGACGCCAAGATCGTGCAAGTGCTGCAAACGCTGGACATGTACAACATGGTGGCGGCGCACCCCAAGGGCTTGGATATGCCTTTGACCGAAGCGGGGGGTGGTTTGTCGGGGGGGCAACGCCAATTGGTCACTTTGGCGCGCTTGATGTTGCGTGATCCGGCCATTGTGTTCATGGACGAGCCGACCGCCAACATGGACCAGAACACCGAGGCCCGCGTGATCGCGGTGTTGGGCCAGTGGTTACAAGGACGCACGTTGGTGTTGTCAACCCACCGCACGCAGTTGCTGGAGTGGGTGGACCGTATCGCCGTGCTTGACGCAGGGCAATGCCTGCTGGAAGGCCCCAAGGCCGAGATGATCGAAAAGTTGAGCAAAGGCATCACGGTTCCCGCGAAAGCTGCTGCCACACAAGGAGGTGCAGCATGAGCCGCAAAGAATTTGGCATTTTGACCGTGGATGAAGAAGAGCGCCGTGCCAGCCAGTGGCTGTTATGGTCCACGGTGGTCACTTTGGTGGTGGCCTTGTCGTGGGCCGCTCGTTTTGAATTGGACGAGGTGACCAAAGGGCAGGGCAAGGTGATTCCGGCCAGCCGCGAGCAGGTGGTGCAGAGCCTGGACTCCGGCGTAGTGAGTCAGATTCTGGTGCGGGAGGGGGCCGTAGTCAAAAAGGACGATGTGCTGATTCGACTTGACGATGGTCGATCAGGCCCGGTGTTTCGCGAAGCCAAAGAAAAAAAGCTGGCCCTTGAGGCCTTGGCTGTGCGTTTGCGTGCCGAGGCTTATGGCCGTGGCTTGGATTTTGGCAAGCACATTCCCACCGAGTTGGCTGCGCGTGAGCGTCAGGCTTTTGCCGCGCGAAAGCAGTCGCTCGATGAAGCGCAAGAGAGCTTCAAGCGGTCCCTGGAAGCGCTGAATCGCGAAATTGCCATGACCGAACCCTTGACCAAGCAGGGTCTGGTGTCCGAGGTGGAGTTGCTGCGCCTGAAGCGCCAACAGGCTGACCTGATGGGGCAGGTGAGCGAGCGCAAGAACCGATATGCCACCGATGCGGCCAACGAGCTGGTGCGGGTGGACTCGGAGTTGTCGCAAACCCGCGAAAACGCTTCGGCCCGCGAGGATGCGTTCATCCGGACCGTGATCAAGGCGCCGATGGACGGGATTGTGAAAAATGTGCAAGTGACCACCATTGGCGGTGTGGTGCAGGCGGGCATGCCGATCCTGGAGATCGTGCCCACGCAAGACCAGTTGCTGGTGGAGGCCTATGTGAAACCGGCGGAGGTGGCGTTCCTGAAGAACAACCAGAAGGTGATCGTCAAGCTCACGGCCTACGACTACAACCGCTTTGGCGGGCTTGAAGGCGTGTTGGAACACATCAGCCCCGACACGATGCGCGATGAAAAACAACGTCGCCCAGGCGTGGCGATGGAGCTGGAAGAGGGCTACTACCGCTTACTGGTGCGCATCACCGAAACCCACTGGGAACGCAATGGTTTGCGCATGCAGCCCTTGCCTGGCATGACGGCCACGGTGGAGATCAAGACGGGCCAAAAGTCGGTTTTGGAGTACCTGTTCCGGCCCTTGCAAAACGTGACGCAGGCTCTGCGGGAACGCTAAAAATGGCGTGATTTTCGGTTGGCTTCCCCCAAAATCGCCAACAACGTGCTGAACCAGTCTGTTTGTGGGGGGGTGTCGTCTTCGACACACGCCCACGCTCAATCGTCTGTGAGCGCTTTGGACAAGAAAAAAGGCCAACCCGTGAGGGTTGGCCTTTTTTCGCTTGGAACCCGCATGGTTGCTAGGTTTCCAAAGATGGTGCCCGGGGCCGGACTCGAACCGGCACGCCTTGCGGCGGGGGATTTTGAGTCCCCTGAGTCTACCAATTTCACCACCCGGGCGGGTTATTCGTGAAGACCTGAATTATGGCACATTATTGGCATGATTTATCCAACTATTGAAGAAGCAATTGGCAAAACACCTTTGGTGGCTTTGCAACGTTTGAGCGCCACCGACAGGTTGGCCCGAAGCAACGTGATTTTGGGCAAGCTCGAGGGCAACAACCCGGCGGGCTCGGTCAAGGACAGACCGGCTTTGTCGATGATTCGCCGGGCCGAGGAGCGGGGCGAGATCAAACCCGGCGACACCTTGATTGAGGCGACTTCGGGCAACACCGGCATCGCCTTGGCCATGGCCGCTGCGATCAAGGGCTACCGCATGGTGCTGATCATGCCCGAGGACTTGTCGATCGAGCGGGCCCAGACCATGAAGGCTTTTGGTGCGGAGCTGATCCTCACGCCCAAGAGCGGCGGCATGGAATACGCCAGGGATTTGGCCGATAACATGGCCGCCCAAGGCAAGGGCCGTATCCTGGACCAGTTCGCCAATGCCGACAACCCGCGCATCCATTACGAGACCACTGGCCCTGAGATTTGGGCGCAGACCGGCGGCAAGATCACCCACTTTGTGAGCGCCATGGGCACCACCGGCACCATCACCGGGGTGTCGCGGTTTTTGAAAGAAAAGAACCCGGCCATACGCATCATTGGCGCACAGCCCAGCGAAGGTTCACGGATTCCGGGGATTCGCAAGTGGCCGCAAGAATACTTGCCCAAAATTTACGATCCGAGTTTGGTCGATGAGCTGGTGTATGTGAGCCAGAGCGAAGCCGAAGAAACCTGCCGCCAAATGGCCCGCAGTGAGGGGATTTTTGCGGGCATTTCAGCCGCTGGTGCTTGCTGGGTCGCGCAGGAGATTGCAAAAACCGTGCAAAACGCCACCATTGTGTTCATCGTGTGCGATCGTGGTGATCGCTACTTGTCCACAGGTGTGTTCCCCGCCTGAACCCAGGAAGCCCCATGGCTGAATTTCGTTTTTGCCCGCAGTGCGCCACGCCCTTGGCTTGGGTGACCCAGTTGGAAGACGGGGGCGAGGTCATGCGCCTGCGTTGTACCGCCTGCGACTTCACCCACTGGAACAACCCCACGCCGGTGCTGGCGGGCATCGTGCAGGTGGGTGATCAGATTTTGCTGGCCCGCAATGCCGCGTGGCCCGGCCGGCGTTTCGCGCTGATCACCGGCTTCATGGAGGCGGGCGAAACGCCCGAAGAGGGCATCACGCGCGAGATTGCCGAAGAAACCCAACTGAAGGTGACGGCACTCAAGCTGATTGGCGTTTACGACTTCCAGCGCATGAACCAAGTGATCATCGCCTACCATGCGGTGGCCGAAGGCGAGGTGCGTTTGTCGCCTGAATTGGCCGAGTACAAGCTGTTCAATTTTCAGGACCTGATCTGCTGGCCTGCGGGTACGGGGTATGCTTTGGCTGACTGGTTGCGCACCATCGGCATCGAGCCCCAATTCATGACATGGGAAGAGCGTGCCGCACAAAGCCAAGAATCGAATCAGGACACATGATGCACATCGACAAGGAAATTGACACCAGCGGCCTGAACTGTCCTTTGCCCATATTGAAGGCCAAAAAAGCCTTGAACGAGATGAGCAGCGGTCAGGTGCTCAAAGTGACGGCGACCGACCCTGGTGCGTGGCGTGATTTCGAAGCCTTTGCACGTCAGACCGGCAACGACCTGCTCTTGCAAGAGAAGACCGAAACGGCCTTTGTGTTTGCACTCAAGCGCCGCTGAAAAGTGGCCGTTGGGCTCTACAGGCTCAATCCTTTGAGGTATTGGCGGAAAGCCGCACCCACTTGCGGGTGTTGCAAAGCCAGCTCGACTGTGGCTTCTAGGAATCCTTCTTTGCTCCCGCAATCGTAGCGTTTGCCTTCGTACTGAAAAGCATAGACCGCTTCGCGCTGCATCAGTCGGGCAATCGCATCGGTCAGCTGGATTTCACCACCCACACCTGTGGGTTGGTTGCGGATCTCGTCAAAAATGCCTGGCGTCAGGATGTAGCGACCGGCCACGCCCATGCGCGAAGGGGCTTTGTCTGGGCTGGGTTTCTCGACGATTTGTTCGACGCGTATCAATTGGCGGCCAGCGGGCTCACCAGCCACGATGCCGTAGCGTTTGACTTGGTCGAGTGGCACCTCTTGCACGGCCAAGACCGAGCGGCCTTGCTTGGTGTAGGCCTCGACCATCTGGGACAGGATGGAAGGGCCCGAGTTGACCATCAGGTCATCGGCCAACAGCACAGCAAAAGGTTCATTGCCCACCAGGGGCTCGGCGCAGAGCACGGCGTGACCCAAGCCCAGCATGCGGTTTTGCCGCACATAAGCGCAGACCATGTCATCGGGTTGCACTGAGCGCACCAAGGCCAGCAATTCGTCTTTGTGTGCCGCTTCAAGTTCGCTTTCGAGTTCGTAGGCGGTGTCAAAGTGGTCTTCGATGGCGCGTTTGCTGCGGCCCGTCACAAAGATCATGTGCCGCACTCCCGCCGCGTAGGCTTCCTCCACCGCGTACTGGATCAACGGCTTGTCGACCACCGGCAGCATCTCTTTAGGCGCAGCTTTGGTCGCCGGCAAAAAGCGCGTGCCCAAACCGGCCACAGGGAAAACGGCTTTGCGAATGACGTTGTGGCTCATGGTGTCTCCGAAGGGTAGGACTGCATCAGCCCAGTCGTTGTAATTGCTGGCGAATTTTGTCAAGCGTGGCCCCGAAGTCGGTCACGCGTTTTTGGGTTTCCTCGAGCACCGCTGGCGGGGCCTTGGCCACGAAAGCCTCGTTGCCGAGTTTGGCGTTGGCCTTGGAGATTTCACCCTCCAGGCGTGCCGCTTCTTTGGTCAGGCGAATTTTTTCCGCTGCGGCATCCACTTCGATGAACAAACACAAACGCGCTTCGCCTACCACGGCCACGGGGGCCGCTTGTGCGGCGGCGACCCATTCGGCTTCGGTGTCAAACACCTTGACTTCGCTCAGCTTGGCCAAGGACTGCAGCACGGGTGCCACACTTTGCATGAAAGCGGTGTCACCCAGCACATACATGGGCATGCGTGTGGCGGGCGAGACATTCATCTCGCCGCGCAGATTGCGGCAAGCGTCGACCAAGGTTTTGAGTTTGGCCACATGGCTTTCGGCGGCTTCGTCGATGCGTTCGGGCTGACTCACCGGATAGGCCGCGATGCTGACCGACTCACCCGCACGGCCGGCCACCACCGATACTTTTTGCCAAAGCTCTTCGGTGATGAAGGGGATGATGGGGTGCGCCAAGCGCATGATGGTTTCGAGTGTGCGGATCAGGGTGCGGCGGGTGGCGCGCTGCTGGGCTTCGTTGCCGGTGTTGATTTGTACTTTGGCGATTTCCAGGTACCAGTCGCAGAACTCGTTCCATACGAAGTCGTAAATCGCATTGGCCACGTTGTCCAGGCGGTACTCGGCAAAGCCTTTGGCCACGTCGGCCTCAATGCGCTGCAAATGCGAGCTGATCCAGCGGTCAGCCTGGCTAAAGGCCAGGTAGCCATGCACCGGACCGCCCACTTCGCATTCGGTCTTGGTGTGTTCTTTGAGGCCGCAGTCTTGGCCCTCGCAGTTCATCAGCACAAAGCGGGTGGCGTTCCACAGCTTGTTGCAGAAGTTGCGGTAGCCTTCGCAGCGCTTGGAATCAAAATTGATGCTGCGCCCCAGTGTGGCGAGCGCTGCAAAGGTGAAGCGCAGCGCATCGGCACCGTAGGCCGGGATGCCTTCTGGGAATTCTTTTTCGGTTTGTTTGCGCACCTTGGGGGCGGTCTCGGGCTTGCGCAGGCCTTGGGTGCGTTTTTCCAAAAGCGGCTCGAGCGTGATGCCGTCGATCAGATCGACCGGGTCGAGCACGTTGCCCTCGGACTTGCTCATCTTCTTGCCTTGGGCGTCCAGCACCAGGCCGTGGATGTAAACGTGTTGGAAGGGCACTTTGCCGGTGAAGTGGGTGGTCATCATGATCATCCGGGCGACCCAGAAGAAGATGATGTCGTAGCCGGTGACCAAGACGCTGCTGGGGAGGTAGAGGTCGTAGTCGCTTTGGCTGTTGTTGGATTGTGCGTTGCCTTCGGTTCCGCTGGCGAGCGTTCCGGAACCGGTCTTGCTCATACTCGCTTCGCTCGTAAAGTCGCTGCGCCCGTTTCCGGCACGCTCGCCAGCTGCGTTGTGGGGCCAACCCATTGTTGAGAAGGGGACCAGGGCGCTGGAGTACCAAGTGTCCAGCACGTCTTCGTCGCGCTTGAGCGTCTTGCCGGGGGCTTGGGCCTGTGCTTCGGCTTCGTTGCGGGCCACATACACCTTGCCGTCTTCGTCGTACCAAGCGGGAATCTGGTGGCCCCACCACAGCTGGCGCGAGATGCACCAGTCGGTGATGTTGTTCATCCACTGGTTGTAGGTGTTGACCCAGTTTTCGGGGACAAAGCTTACTTGGCCGGATTGGACGGCATCGATGGCTTTTTGGGCAATGCTTTTGCCCGTCGCGTCGCCTTGGCCCACCTGGTTCATGGCCACGAACCACTGGTCGGTGAGCATGGGTTCAATCACTTGTCCGGTGCGGGCGCAGCGCGGCACCATGAGTTTGTGTTTTTTCACTTCCACCAAAGCACCCGCGGCTTCGAGGTCGGCCACCACGGCTTTGCGGGCCACAAAGCGGTCGAGGCCCTGGTATTTTTCGGGTGCGTTGGTGTTGATGGTCGCATCCAAGTTCAGCACGCAGATCATGTCCAACTTGTGGCGCTGGCCAACTTGGTAGTCGTTGGTGTCATGCGCTGGCGTGACCTTCACCACACCCGTGCCAAAGTCCTTGTCCACATAGTCGTCCGCAATCACGGGGATGGTGCGGCCGCAGAGCGGCAGGTTGACCTGTTGGCCAATCAGGTGTTTGTAGCGCTCGTCTTCGGGGTGCACCATCACGGCCACGTCGCCCAGCAGGGTTTCGGGGCGGGTGGTGGCGACGGTCAATGACCCACTGCCATCGGCCAAGTCGTAGCGGATGTGCCACATCGAGCCGTCTTCTTCGGCGCTTTCCACTTCCAGATCAGACACCGCGCTTTGCAGCACAGGGTCCCAATTGACCAGGCGTTTGCCGCGGTAGATCAGGCCTTGCTCGTAGAGCTGTACAAAAGTCTCGGTCACGGTTTTGGACAGCTTGGGGTCCATCGTGAAGTATTCGCGGCTCCAATCCACGCTGTCGCCCATGCGGCGCATTTGGCGGGTGATGGTGCTGCCGGACTCTTCTTTCCACTCCCAGACTTTGCTCACAAAGTTCTTGCGGGCTTCGGCCGGCGTGGGGCCCATGTCGTGGCGGCTGATGCCCTGGGCCTGCAGCTGGCGCTCCACCACGATTTGGGTGGCAATGCCCGCGTGGTCGGTGCCGGGAATCCAGGCGGTGTTGTGGCCCAGCATGCGGTGGTAGCGAGTCAACGAATCCATGATGGTTTGGTTGAACGCGTGACCCATGTGCAGCGTGCCTGTCACGTTGGGTGGGGGCAGTTGGATGGCGAACGCGGGTGCGCCATCTTTGGCCGCTTGGGTACCCCGGAAACCGGCCACGCCGTAACCGCGTTTTTCCCATTCAGGGCCCCAATGGGCTTCCAATGCGGCGGGTTCGAACGATTTGGACAGGCTCTCAAGGCCAGGTTGTGGGACCGGGGTAGCGGGTGCGTTGCTCATGGCTGGGGGCTTCTCAAAAAGGGAACGGCAGCACTGCGCAGGCCGTGCAGGACGACCAGCGTCCGAAAGCGTCGATTTTACCTAGCCGACCTTGGCCCTCTGGGGTCCCATCCCGCTTGTTGAAGTGATAGTTTCAATAAATAAAGGGTATTGGATCAATTAATTGGGCGACCGCTCAGTAAAAGACTAACCTGATGGTTCTCTGGCGATTTCGTCAGGGCAATCAACGTAAAACCCACAAGGAGATACCCATGGCAGCACTCAAAGGCTCGCGCACGGAACAATGCCTGAAAGACGCCTTCGCAGGCGAATCCCAGGCCAACCGTCGCTATCTGTACTTCGCGAACAAAGCTGACGTTGAAGGTCAGAACGACGTGGCAGCGCTGTTCCGTTCCACCGCTGAAGGTGAAACAGGTCACGCCCACGGCCACCTGGAGTTCCTGGAGCAATCCGGCGATCCCGCCACCGGCATGCCCATCGGCTCGACACGCGACAACCTGGCCTCGGCTGTGGCTGGCGAAACCCACGAGTACACCGACATGTACCCCGGCATGGCCAAAACCGCTCGCGAAGAAGGTTTTGACGAAATCGCCGACTGGTTCGAGACCTTGGCCAAGGCCGAGCGTTCGCACGCGAACCGTTACCAAAAAGCCTTGAACGAACTGGTGGATTGATCCCCCCGTGATACCGCCCGCTGCACGGACCCGTGCAGCGGGTTTTTCTCAGGGTTCTGATGACAGAGCCTTCGGAAAAACCCATTCCATTCTTTATAAAAAAATCAAAAGGAGCACAACATGGCCAAGGAAGGCAATCTCGAAGCGCCCACACGTCATGCCCTCGGCTGGGAGAGCCCCGACTTTTACAACGAAGAAAAATGCTTTGACGAGTTGGAGCGCATTTTTGACATCTGCCATGGCTGCCGCCGCTGTGTGAGCCTGTGCAACGCTTTCCCCACCTTGTTTGACTTGGTGGATGAGTCCAGCACCATGGAAGTCGATGGCGTCGACAAGAAGGACTACTGGAAAGTGGTGGACCAGTGCTTCATGTGCGACCTGTGCTACATGACCAAGTGCCCTTACACGCCGCCGCACGCTTGGAATCTGGACTTCCCGCACACCATGCTGCGCGCCAAGGCCATCAAATTCAAAAAAGGCGAAGTGGGCGCGGCGGAAAAGTTTTTGGCTTCCACCGACGTTCATGGCTCGTTCGCCGGCATCCCGATCGTGGTGCAGGCGGTCAATGCCCTCAACAAAACCGAAGCCGCTCGCAGCGTCATGGAAAGCGTGGCGGGCGTGGACAAAAACGCCTGGTTGCCCTCACTGGCCACTCAAAAGTTCCGCTCCAGCGCCCCGGATGCACAGTCGGTCAAAGTGGTGGACGGCGAGAAAACACCCGGCAAAGTGGCGATCTACGCCACCTGCTACATCAATTACAACGAGCCCGGCATCGGCCATGATCTGCTGAAGATCCTTGACCACAACGACATCCCGTATGTGCTGGTCGAGAAAGAAAAGTGCTGTGGCATGCCCAAGCTGGAACTGGGCGATCTGGATTCGGTCAAACAGTCGAAAGAGGCCAACATCCCGGTGCTGGCCAAATATGCCAAAGACGGCTTTGCCATATTGGCGGCCGTGCCCAGCTGCGCCTTGATGTTCAAACAGGAAATTCCGCTCATGTTCCCCGATTGCACCGACACCCAGTTGGTCAAGGAGGCGATGTGGGACCCGTTTGAGTACTTCATGGCCCGCAAACGCGATGGCTTGCTCAAGACCGAGTTCCCGCAAAAACTGGGCAACGTGAGTTACCAGATCCCTTGTCACGGCCGGGTGCAGAACATCGGCAAAAAGACCGAGGAAATGCTCAAGATGATCCCCGACACCGAAATCAACACCATCGAGCGCTGCTCGGGCCATGCCGGTACCTACGGTGTGAAAAAAGGCTCACACGAGATGGCGATGAAGATTGGCAAGCCGGTCTTCAAGGCCATGGCCACCATGAAAGATGGCGCCAAGCCCGACTTCATCAGCTCCGACTGCCCGCTGGGTGGCCACCACATTGCCCAGGGCTTTGAGGTCAATGGTCTGGGTG
The DNA here is from genome assembly GCF_048019295.1 of Limnohabitans sp. DCL3. Taxonomy (GTDB): domain Bacteria; phylum Pseudomonadota; class Gammaproteobacteria; order Burkholderiales; family Burkholderiaceae_C; genus Limnohabitans_A. The sequence continues at coordinate 676,698 of NZ_CP171842.1, forward strand.
CCCCCGAACTGAACCACCCCTTGACCCTGGTGCGCAAAGCCTACGGTCTCAAATAAGGAACACTGCCATGCAACTGACCGGAAAAATCACGCCCGAGACCCTGATGTCTTTAGAGGCTTACACCAAGTGGCGCAAGGTCCACAAGCCCGAGGTGATCGCCCACCGCAAGCTGCGCAGTGTGCATTTGGGTGAGCACATCAACATGCAGTTTGAGAGCGAGACCACCATCCGCTACCAAATTCAGGAAATGCTGCGCATCGAAAAAGTCTTCGAAGAAGAGGGCATCCTGCAAGAGATTGAGGCCTACGCGCCGTTGGTGCCAGACGGCAGCAACTGGAAGGCGACCATGATGATCGAGTACGTCGACATCCATGAGCGCAAACGCGAGCTGGCCAAATTGATCGGCGTGGAAGACCGCATGTTTGTCGAGGTCGAGGGCCATGCCCGCGTGTACGCGATTGCCGACGAAGACCTGGACCGCGAGACCGAGGAAAAAACCTCAGCGGTGCATTTTGTGCGCTTTGAACTGACGCCCGTCATGTGCGCTGCGGTGAAGGCCGGCGCCGGCGTCAAGATGGGCTGCGACCACACCCACTACCCCTGGCACCTCGATATCGCCGCAGACACCTTGGCCAGCTTGGCGGGTGATCTCCAGTAAATCGTTGCATACCAGACAGGAAAAAGCCGGAGCAGGCCGCAAGGACTTCTCCGGCTTTTGCGTCTCTGACGCTCAGTCCAGCTTGATGTTGGCGGCCTTGATCGCTTGGGTCCAATCGGCGATATCACGGTCCAAGATTTTGCCCATTTCGGTGGGGGCGACAAAACGCACTTCAATGCCTGCAGCATCCGCGCGCTGTTTGCTCTCAGGCAAGTCCAGACTGCGTTTCACGGCATCGGCCAGTTGGTTCACGGACGCAGCCGGGGTGCCAGCGGGGGCATACAAGGCCACCCACGATTCCAAGTCAAAGTTGGGGTAACCGGCTTCGGCCATGGTGGGCACTTGGGGCATGCCCGCATGGCGCTTTTTGCCGGTGACAGCCAAGGCCTTGAGCTTGCCGCCTTGGATGTGTTGCATCACCGATGGCGGGGTGGTCATGAACACCTGCACTTGACCGCCCAGCACATCGGCAATGGCTTGGCCCGAGCCCTTGTAGGGCACATGCACCAAATCAATGGCGGTTTGCTGCTTGAAAATTTCAGTGCCGATGTGCGAAACCGAGCCATTGCCTTGTGAGGCGTAGTTCAGCTTGCCCGGGTTTTGCTTGGCGTAGGCGATGAACTCTTTCATGTTGTTCGCTGGCACCGAGGGGTGCACCGCCACCACGTTGGTGGCCACGGTGATCAGACCCACGGGCGTCAGGTCCTTCAGCTCCCAAGGCAGCTTGCTCATGAGGATCGGGTTGGCGACGTGGTAACCCGAGTAAGACACCAACAAGGTGTGGCCGTCTTTGGGGCTGCGCGCCACTTGCTGATAAGCCAAGTTACCGCTGGCGCCGCCTTTGTTTTCCACCACGATGGACTGTCCGATCAAGCGGCCCAGCGGCTCCGCAATCAGACGGGCCGAGGTGTCGACCAAGCCGCCCGGTGGCACGGGCACGACCAGGGTGATGGGTTTGCTGGGGAAAGCTTGCGCCATCAGGGCCATGGGGGCGCACAGGCTGGCCAGGGCCAGCAGGCGGGTGATCTTGTGTTTCATGCTGCGGGGATTGTTCATGTTTGTCTCTCTTTTGTCGGGGAGGGGGCAGATCAACGCATGCCGATTTTGGCGTCGTTGAAAATGTTTTTGGCTTCGCGGGGCAAGCTGCGCCAGTACTGGTGTTGGGCTTCGACGGTGCCACCCAGTGCCACAGCCGCTTCCCAGCCCCAGCGCGGCTTGTACAGGAACGAACGGGCCAGCGCCACCAGATCGGCGTCGCCGCGCTGCAGCACGGCTTCGGCTTGGGCCGGTTCGGTGATCAGGCCCACAGCGATGGTGGTCAGGTCCGATGCGTTTTTGACCGTTTTGGCCAAGTGCACTTGGTACTCTGGCCCCAGGGCAATTTTTTGCAGAGGCGAGACACCGCCTGAAGAAATGTGCACAAACTGCGCCCCCGCCTGTTTGAGCTGCACCGACAAAGCGGCGGTTTCTTCGACCGTCCAGCCGCCATCCACCCAGTCGGTGCCCGAGATGCGCATGCCCAGCGTGCCGCCAAAGGCTTCGCGCACCGCTTTGAACACTTCCAGCGGAAACCGAACCCGGTTTTCAAAACTGCCGCCATAGGCGTCGGTGCGCTGGTTGGAAATGGGGGACAGAAACTGGTGCAGCAAATAGCCGTGCGCGGCGTGCAGCTCCACCGCCTCGATGCCCAGCTCGTGGCTGCGCCGTGCAGTGTTGACAAAGTCGGCCTTGATGTGCGCGATGTCGGCCAGGCTCAGTTCAGTGGGCGCGGCTTCTTGCGGCAAGTGGGGCAGGGCGCTGGGGGCGACAGTCTGCCAGCCGCCGTCTTGTGGGGCGATCAGCATGCCGCCGTCCCAAGGTGCGGCGCTTGAAGCCTTGCGGCCCGCGTGGCTGATCTGGATGCACACGGGCATGTGCGGGGCCAGGCGGCGGGCGCGGTGCAGTTTGTCGGCCAGCGCCGCTTGTGTCGCGTCGTCCCACAGGCCCAGGCAGCCGGGGCTGATTCGGCCCACGGCCGAGACGGCGGTGGCCTCGATGGTGAACAGGCCCGCGCCGCTGTTGAGCAAGTTGGTCCAGTGCGTCAGGTGCCAGTCGGTGGCTTGGCCGTCCTCGGCTGAATACTGGCACATGGGCGCAATGACGATGCGGTTGGGCAGCGTGAGGGGGCCACGGGGGGCTTGGAAGGTGAAGGGGGTGAAAAGCAGGCTCATGCCGTGATCTTAGGCAAGTGCTGCATCCAGCCTATCCGCTCGGTGACAAGGCCCTTGTTTTTCAGTCAGAAATGGCCTCAGTCCAAAGCCGCCATTCCGACCCGCAAGGGGCGACGAGGGCCAGGGCCTGGCCGCTCACTGGGTGGCGCATGTCCAAGCGCAGGGCATGCAGCCACAGCCGCTGCAGCCCCCAGTGTTCGGCCACCGCCCGGTTGAGCGGCCCTTTGCCGTGCGTGGCGTCGCCGATGATCGGGTGGGCGATGTGCTTCATGTGGCGGCGCAGTTGGTGACGGCGTCCCGTCAAGGGTTGCAGCAGCACCTCGGCCCAGCGCATGCTGGCGAATTCGCCCTGCGCAATGGGCAACTCGCCCCGGCGCAGGGTGTCGTAACGCGTCTGGGCGGCTTGGATTTCTTCGCGCTCCGCGCGCATGTCGTCTGGCATGCGCTTCAAAGGGTGATCAATCAAACCTTGCGCCAAAGGCCATCCTCGCACGATGGCCTGGTAAGTCTTGTGCAGACCCTCGCCCGTTTCAAAAGCCTGCCCCAATGTTCGGGCCACTTCGGCGCTCAGCGCAAACACCAACACGCCGCTGGTGCCTTTGTCCAGGCGGTGCACAGGCCAGACATGATGGCCAATTTGGTCGCGCAGGGTTTGCAGCACAAAGCGGGTCTCACCCTTGTCGAGCGGGGTGCGATGCACCAGCCAGCCAGCAGGCTTGTGCACGATGGCGAGATAATCGTCCAGGTAAAGGATGTCGAGCATGTTGTTCTTATTGTCTCCCGCCAAGTCGCTGGATTACGAAACCCCGGTTGGTGATGTACCGCACACCTTGCCCCAGTTCGTGCCGCAATCGCAGACCCTCATTGACGTGCTGCGCCAAAAGTCGCCTCAGCAAATTGCCGAGCTGATGGACCTGTCGGATGCGCTGTCGGCCTTGAACGTGGCCCGCTACGAAGCCTGGGCGCCGAAGTTCACCGCCAAAAATTCCAAGCAAGCCGTGCTGGCCTTCAATGGCGACGTGTACGAAGGCCTGGACGCCAAAACTTTGTCAGCGCAAGACCTGGACTGGGCGCAAACCCATGTGGGCATCTTGAGCGGGCTGTATGGCGTGCTGCGCCCGCTGGACTGGATGCAACCTTACCGCCTGGAAATGGGCACCACGCTGCAAACCGACAAGGGCAGCAACCTCTACAAATTTTGGGGGCCGCAAATTGCCGAGTACCTCAACGCCCAATTGGCCAAAGACAAAACCCCGGTCATCGTCAACTTGGCCTCGCAGGAGTATTTCAAGTCGGTGGACCGCAAAACCCTCAAGGCCCGCGTGATCGAGTGTGTGTTTGAAGACTTCAAGGGCGGCAAGTACAAAATCATCAGCTTCAACGCCAAACGAGCGCGGGGCTTGATGGCCCGTTTCGCCATTCAGAACAAGATCACCCACCCCGAAGGTTTGGTGAAGTTTGACCTCGAAGGCTACGCCTACGACCCGAAGGTGTCCGAGCCGGACCGTTTGGTTTTCCGCAGAAAAGTGCAAGCATGAGCATGAACTCTCCTGAACAATCCCAGCTGGGCAAGTCCAGCGCCTATGTCGACCAGTACGACGCCAGCCTGCTGTTTCCCATTCCTCGCGCCACCAAACGCGCCGAGATCGGCGTCACCGGCCAGCCCGTGTTTTTTGGTGCTGACTTGTGGACCGCGTTTGAGCTGTCCTGGCTCAACACCAAGGGCAAGCCGCAGGTGGCGCTGGCGCACATCACCGTGCCCGCCGAAAGCACACACATTGTCGAGAGCAAGTCCTTCAAGCTGTACCTCAACAGCTTCAACAACACGCGCCTGCAAAGCCCTGAAGTGGTCCGCGACATGATCCGCCGCGACATCAGCGCGGCCATCTGGCACGGCGGCACCATGCAGGCCAGCGTGGGCGTGAGGCTGCTGCTGCAAGAACAATTTGACGCCGAGCCTGTGCACGAGCTCGACGGCCTGAACCTCGACCGCATGGACATCGAGTGCACACGTTACGAGCCTGCGCCTGATCTGCTGAGCGCCAACGCCGAAGAACTGCCTGTGAGCGAAACCCTGGTCAGCCACTTGCTCAAAAGCAATTGTTTGGTCACCGGCCAGCCCGACTGGGGCAGTGTGCAAATCACCTACAGCGGCCCGCAAATCGACCAAGCGGGTTTGCTGCAATACATCGTGAGCTTCAGAAACCACAACGAGTTTCATGAGCAATGCGTCGAGCGCATCTTCATGGACATCTGGACGCGCTGCAAACCCACCCAGCTCACGGTGTATGCCCGCTACACCCGGCGTGGCGGGCTGGACATCAACCCCTGGCGCACCAGCGCCCCGGGCAAGTTGCCACCCAACGTGCGCACGGCGCGGCAGTGAATCAAGTCAGTGGGGCCGCACCACCGATAAGTGCAATCCGGTGGCGTTCAGTACAGCCAACCAAGTTTTGAGTGTGGGGTTGCCGCGTGGACTGAGTGCTCGGTACAGGCTTTCGCGAGGCATGCCCGCTCTCTCGGCCACTGCAGACATGCCTTGCGCCTCAGCAATGTGCCGCAAAGCTGCCAGCAATGCTTGTTGCCCGCCGGGTTGATCAGCTTGATCCAGTGCAACAGCGAGGTACTCGTTGGCAAACTCAGGGTCGGCTTTGAGCATCTCCACAACGGCTTCGTCATGCGGGCGGCTGGTCATGATGGTCATTTGAGCTTTCTCCTGTGTTGCCAGTCCAGCCAGTAACGGTGGGCCTGTTCAATGTCCGTTTGCTGTTTTCGCTTATCGCCACCGACCAACAGCAAGATCAAGCGCTGTCCGGCCTGTGCGTAGTAAATCCTGTACCCCGGCCCCCAATCAATTCGGGCTTCCCAAACGCCTTCGCCAACAGGTTTCACATCACCAAAATTGCCGCTGGCCATTCGACTCACCCGAACCAAAATTCGGGCTCTGGCTTGTCGATCCGCCAGTGACATCAACCACAGTGCATAAGGGTCGTCGCCTTGCGTGGTCAGGTAATAACGAACTTCAAACATGTGAATTATAAGTTACAAATCAATTCGACCGCATCACATGGCAGGTCGGCAGCCCATCAAATCAAATGGCGTGAGGATGCTTTCACGATTAATTCCAATAAGCGTCTTGAAGTCAGATAGTTTAGCGATACGAGTAATTTAATGAGTCATAAAGTATCAATTAAAAAAATCAATAGACGATATGGCAGCCTCTCGCCCTATCGAGCTAGACCTGAACCCCTTGCGCACCAGCCCACCCCCCCAAGCTGAATCAATGGCGGTGAGCGTTAAAGGAGCAGGCGATGTGAGTGCCGCTCTGGAATTCTTGAGCCTTCAGGGTGGCTAAGCGCCTGACGAGCATGACGTGTTAACTTCTGACACTCGGGGCTAAAAGTGCTCTTGACTTGCTGGCCATCCCACCCCATTCCCCAACATGACCCCCACCACCCGCCGCGTTGTCCAAGCCTTGTTGTACGAGGTCATTGCCATCGCTGTGGTCGGGCCTGTGCTGAGTGTGGCTTTTGACAAGTCGCCCGCTTCCACACTGGGTCTGGCGGTCGTGTTGTCGAGCATTGCACTGACATGGAATTACGTCTTCAACGGGCTCTTTGAGCGCTGGGAGTCGCGCCAATCCGTGCGTGGCCGCTCTTTTGTCAGGCGGCTGGCCCATGGGGCGGGTTTTGAGGGCGGCTTGGTGATCATTCTTTTGCCCGTCATGTCCCTTTGGCTGGACATTTCGCTCACCGCTGCCTTGCTGGCCAACTTGGGCCTGCTGGCCTTCTTTTTCTTCTATGCCATCGCGTTCACCTGGTGCTTTGACCGGGTTTTTGGGTTGCCCGCCTCTGCGCTGGCGGGTGATGTAGATCGGAGCTGATGGCGCGGTAAAACCCTAGGAGGCCATGGGTGTCGTTGCCCTTTGGCCCAAGGCGGCTTCTCTCAACAACCCTTGTCATGGCTCCATGCATCAGCAATTGCCGCGTCGGTGGTCGGCAATCAAGCGGTCGTCAAATTTCATGTCTGGGCTTCTGAGGGCCCGGTGTTTGGTCGTTCGACCTTTCATGCGCTTGCGCCACATCCGGAAAGAATTGGGATGCAGCTCGTGCCGCATGAGGCGAATCACATCCGATTCAGACCACCCCATGCGTTCCTGAATGGTTTCAAACGCGGTCCGGTCTTCCCAGGCCATCTGAATGATGAAGGAAATATCCCCAGCCGAGAGGCTGGCAAGACGCTCAGCAAATTTGGCCTCCACGGCTTTATCCTTGTGTGAGTGATGATCTTGCGGTGAATCGGACCGCTTGAATGACGGGTAGTTTGCCCTGACAAGCCAATTCCCCAGACCCCATTGGGGAGATAGCCCCAAGCTGGGGTCCTCCACTCAGCAGCCTGCCATAAGCTGTGGCGTGAAGATTTGAGTTTCCAAAATCCGTCCTTTGTCCAGTGAACACCAGCTCAGCCAAAATGAACCACGTCCGAATTCGTCTGCATCAGATTCGCTGCAGCAGCACGGCGCTCGCTTTCGCGCTTTGCAGCACTGTCTTGGCCGCTGAATCGCCAAGCCAAGATGTCAAGACGCCGCAAGACGGAACAAGAATATTCTTTTTGGGCGAAATTCATGACAACGAACACGGACACCAGCGCCGGCTGGAGCGGGTCAAGCAACTGATCGAACAAGGTCCTCTGCCCGTGGTGGCGATGGAGCAGTTTGACCGTGAAAACCAAGCCGTATTAGACGCTGCGCTTTCGCAATGCCCAGACGTGGATTGTGTTCTGGCCAAAGCGGGAACAACAGGTTGGGCGTGGCGTTTTTACAAACCCTATGTGCAATGGGCGTTGGACAAAAAAATCAAGCTCGTCGCGGCCAATATGTCCAATGTGGATGTGCGAAAAGTCATGACGAATGGCTTCGAATCTGTTTTAGGCGCGCAACTCGTTGACACCTACCAACTCAAGCAGATTCCTGCGCAACTTCTCACCGCACAAAACAAAGCCATCCAAGAAGGCCACTGCAATATGTTGCCCGCCCAAGCGATTGGCCCCATGGTTCAAGGCCAAATTGCACGCGATGTGTGGATGGCCCATGTGGTTAATGATGTTTCGGATGCGCCTGTTGTGCTGATCGCTGGCAACGGCCATGTCAGAAAAGATGCGGGCGTCATGCGGTGGCTCACGCCCCAAAACCAGGCAAAAACCCAAGTGCATGGGTATGTTGAAAAAACCGATCAAACCGATGCCCAGTGGTACGACCATGTGCATGTGGTGCCCCGGGTTGAGCGTGAAGATGCCTGCCTGGTCTTCACTCAAAATCGCGCCTCCAAACCGACGAAAAAACAAACCACGCCATAAGCGGTCACATCATGAGCGAAGCCACTTACAAAATCTTGTTCGTCTGCATGGGCAATATCTGCCGCAGTCCGACGGCCGAAGCAGTTTTCTACCAACGGTTGTCTGAGCACAAACTTTTGCACAAGGTCCAAATTGACTCGGCTGGCACGCACAACTTTCACCCTGATGCGCCACCCGATGAACGCAGCCAAAAGCATGCGCTCAAAAGAGGCTACGAACTCGCCCATCTGAGGGCCCGACCTGTGGTGGAAAAAGACTTCGAGGCGTTTGATCTGCTCTTGACCATGGACTGGGACAACCGCGCCCTTTTGGAAGAAAGATGCCCCGCGCAGCACCAACACAAGATCCGGGGCTTGGCGGAGTTTTTGCTCACCACACAGGCCCCGGTCATCCCCGACCCTTACTACGGTGGAGACCAGGGCTTTGAGCATGTATTGGATTTGATCGAAGAAGCCAGCGAAGGACTTGTTCAATTCGTGATTCAAAAGACAAGCAAAGCCCTTTGAAGGTCAAACTTTCAAAGGCGCACCGTAACCCGTCAGCTCCAAGTAGCCATGGCCGAGCAAACGCTCGCCCTGCATCAGACTGACCGCACCTTCCCAATAAAAACCGCCCGTGCTGGCCCGCGCATCCACCTCTTGGCCGAGCATGAGCGGCACCAGGCTGTAGCGCTGATCGCCCACCCACAAATCCATCGGAATGGGGTAGTCGATCAAAGACTTGGCCCGCCAACGGCCTGCGCTCTGCCACCGCAAACCTTGCCAGCTTTTGGCAGGGCGCCCAGTTGCGTCACGGGCATCCACATGGGCGTAGATCGCGGCCGCTTTGTCGTTGCGAATCTGAAAAGCCATCAGCGTGCCGCCATCGAGCAAATTGATGCCTAGCCAGTCCCAGCCCACAGCCCCATCCATCAACAATTGGCTGGACCATTCGTGATCGAGCCAAGCTTTGCCCACCATTTTTTGAGTCTCTTTTCCCACCGTCACATTGGCCTTCACGGCCAAAGGCGCACGGCTGTAATAGTGGCTGGCCTGCAAGGCCTCGGGGCCCTTGGACGAGAAGCCCTCTTGGCCACGCAAAAGGGCCGGTTGCGCAGCGCTGGCCATGAAAGACACCGCAAACCCCTCGCCGGCAAAGCGGCCTGTGTACGCCTCGCCCGCTGCGCTTTTCTCTCGGCGCAAATGCCAGTCTTCAAATTGCACATCGGTGTCCGAAGTTGCTGCGCGCAGCAAAGCGCCCCCTAAACGGCCTGCTCGGTTGGCGTGCAAAAAAACATTTTTCGGGGCGACAGCTAAGGCGGCGTGAGCAAAAAGCAATTGCGTTGGCGCCAGCCGACTCGGGTTTTCGGGGGCATGCTGGGTTCGGCTTCGGAAAAAGGTCAGCTGAAAACCCATGGCCGATGGCCCCTCGCCCAGCCAACCCGTCAGGTACCACCACTCGGTGCGGTACTCGGGGTGAGCGCCGTAATCCCTGGGGAAGTTCAAACGTCGCGGCTTGACGGGGGGATAAATCGCAGCGCCTACCGCAGCAGTTTGAGCGGGCCAAGGTTGCAGACCTGTCATCACCAGGGCAGCAGTCTGCAAGGCAAGCCGCCGATTGGAAGGGGGTTGTGTCATGCGGTTTACCAATCGGCCCTCAGGCTCTCAGCCAAACGTTTTGCATCCAGCCCTTGGCCTGCCGCCCAGCGTGCAGCCAACACGCCCAGCATCAGGAGCAAGGCACTGATGGCCATCCATTGCCCCACATCCCAGTGGGTGTTCATGGTCCAGTGGAAAGACTCAGGGTTCACTTTGTGAATCAAAATCTGGCTCATCAACCCGCCCAAGACACTGGCCCAAATAATGGCCACGGCCAACAGCAAACCCACCTCTAAGGACACCAAACGCAAGCTGTCTTGGTGTGACAAACCCAGGTGTGCCAGCAAGCCGAACTCGCGCCGGCGCAAAAGCAGTTGACCCGTGACACCCGCCGCGACTGAGAACAGGGCCACAAACAAAGCAGCGGCCTCCAGCGCGTAGGTCATGGCAAAACTGCGGTCAAAAATTTTCAGCGAGAGTTGGCGCACATCGTTGGCGCTGATCCATTTGAGTTGGGTGAGTTCGGGCACTTGGCGCTGGATATTGGCGATGACTTGCGCTGTGTCTGCACCGTTTTCTACCCAAACCGAAACACCCGAACGTGAACGATCACCCGTGATGGTTTCGTAGTCTGCGGTGGACATCACCACAGAGCCGTGTTGGCGACCGTAGTCTCGGTACAAGCCGCCGACCCAGACTTCGGATGGACCCTGCGGATTCAGGGGCAAGCTGGCGACTTCTCCCACACGCCAGCCGTACAAATCGGCCATGGCCTCAGAACCAAAAACCACCCAATGCTTTTGCCCATTTGCAGGCGGCAACTGGGCCAAACCCACCAAGGCCACCGACGCCATCGGGTCTTGCAAATTCACAGGCTTCGCGATCAAGACCACCTCAGGACGGTCGTTGGCCAAGCGCAGGTTTCTTTGACGGCTGGTTTCCACCTTTTGCACTTGGGGCACTTGGGCGACCAGGGCTTGTACCGATGGGCTAAACCCCGGCTGATCCACCATGGTCTGGCTGTTGGTGTACAGGTCAGCAGGCAGCACCAAACCCAACCAGTCAGACACCGAGGTTCTGAAACTGCTGACCATGACCATCATGGCCACGGTCAATGAAAACGCCGCTACCGTGCCCGCAATCAAAGGCGTGGCCGCAGAGGGCGCTTGCGCCAGCCGCCAAACGGCCAAGCGCACCACCGCCGGGACGCGCACACTTGCAACAACGCGGGACAACCCGCCCCAGAGCTTGGACAAAATCCATGGCACCGCCAAAAGCCCGGCGCACAAAAGCGCCGCAATGGCACCATAGGCTGCCCAAGGCAATTCATCCAAGGTGGGCAATATGAGCAGCGCGATGGCCAGCGCAGTAGCCAGCAAACTCCATTTCAAAGTGGGCAAGCTCAGCAACAGCGTTTCAGCCTGGCCCGCCCGCAACAAAGCCATGGGCCGACGCCAATGGATCTGCGACAAAGGCAGCCACGCCGATACCAAACCCATGAGCACTGCGGCCATGGCAAAAACAAACAGCGCCACCCAGTCAATGACCATGGCCGCAGGCGCTCCAGAAAAGTAACTGCCGCCCAAATCGCCGCCCACGATGCGCATCAAAACGGCCGCCAATAAAAGGCCCATGCCCACCCCCAACACACCGCCCAATGCACCAATCAGCCCGCCTTGTGCCCAAACAAAGCGCCGAAGCCAAGACTCGCTGGCCCCCAGCACACCCAACAAAGCCAACTCGGCCCGCTGGCGAACAATCGACAAATGCACCGCTGTGGACACCAAAAATCCCCCCGTGAGCAAGGCCACCATGGCCAGCACGGTCAAGTTCACCCGGTAGGCCCGTGACAGCAGCGACATGCGCCGGTCACGGTCTTGCGTGGCCACCAATTGCAGGGGTTCAGACTGCGCTTTCAAAGCCGCACCCAGCCCTTGTGTGGTTTGCCCATCTTCCAAGCGAAGGTCCAGCCGGGACACCACGCCCAGCCGCTTGAATGCCCATTGCGCACTGCCAATGTCCATCACGCCAATCACCTGTGACGCCGCACCAGGCACATCGCCTGCCACCCGCAAAGACACCGAATCCAGGCCATGCCGCAGGCGGATGTTGTCGCCCACTTTGGCGTTCAAAGCAGCCAGTGCCGCACGCGACAAAAAAAGCGCCTTGGCATCGAACAAATCACCGCCATGGCCAGACGCTGAGGGCAACAAAGACGGCGACACCACGGCCGCCTTGAAAACATCCAAGCCCAGCACCGTCAGTTGGTCGGTGCGCACCACCAGCACCGGGCTCACCGCTTGAATGCCCAAAGCCGCCCGGCGGCGGTCCCAGTCTTCGATCTGCCGGTCATCGATGTCGCCCAAAGGCGCAACCAACTGGGCCGATGCTTGGCCATTGACCGTGTCCAGGGCTTGGCCAAACGAGGCGAGTGCCGAATGGTTCACGGTGTGAATGGCCACCGCCAGCATCACGCCAATGGCCACCATCACCAGCGCCACCAACCAGCGCGTCCAAGCCTGAACAGAAGCGCCCTTGAGCAGCCACAAAAAGAGGACCTGCTGGCCCGTCAACTTCAGCACATCAAACCCTTTTGGGTCAGTCGCAGCGTTCGGCACATGGCCCTTGCCGCCTCGTCCGAATGGGTGACCATGACCAAACTGGTCTGGCGCTCATGGCACAAGCCAATCAGCAGTGCAAGGGTCTTGGCGGCGGTGTCGGTGTCCAGATTGCCGGTGGGTTCGTCTGCAAACACCACTTTGGGCCGATGCACCAATGCACGCGCCAGTGCCACGCGCTGCTGTTCACCACCCGACAAACTCGTGGGCTTGGCGTCTAGCCGTGTGGCCAAGCCCAAGTCGCCCAACAGTTCCCGCGCCGACTGTGCAGCGTCTTGGCCAGACGCGCCGCCCAACAAACAAGGCACCATGACGTTTTGAAGCGCGGACAAATGCGGCAACAAGTGAAACGCCTGAAACACAAAACCCATGTCCGCTTGACGGCAAGCGCGCCGCTGCTCAGCCGACCATGCCGAGGTGGGCTGGCCAGACCAATGCACCTCGCCTTGGGTGGGCACTTCAAGCCCCGCCATGATGTTCAGCAAAGTGGACTTGCCGCAGCCCGAAGTGCCTTGAATGGCCACATGCTCACCCAGCGCCAGGTCAAAAGACAGGCCTTCAAAGAGCCATTCGCCAGGCAGATGGGCGTGCCCCACTGAAATTAAACTTAAAACAGACATGGAACAAAGCCGTGGTGTGAGCGGGGAGGGGTGGGGTGGTGTGTGTACCCAATCCATTGTGTCGGTGATTATGGTTTGCGACGCCAAGCTTTGCTTAATGGGCCTGACAGTCAGCACACTTTGGGGTTTAGGTACGATCCATCCCCAGCGATCTGCCCATGGCGGTTTTAATGCAACCCCCAGACACTGAATTTCCTGTTCTTGCCTTTGTCGCGCTTAAACCTCTATTCCTTTGGCTGATCCCAACCTGATCCCCTCCGCCTCTAGTGCTGTTCCACACGCTGTTCGTGATGCTGTACAACACGAGCTGCGCCATGTGCGTGCGCTCATGCAACTGGAGCAACAGGAAGACCAGGCGCAGTTCAAGCTCAAAAACGCCAGTGCCAGCATCAAAGAGCGCCGTCGGCGTGGCCTGACTTGGTACCCCGTCACCATCACCCAAGAAGACATCGGGTTTGGCGGCAAGGTGGTGCTGGAGCTGGAGCGCCCGGCGCATCGGCAAGACCTGCACTTGTTTCAGGTGGGGGCGGCGGCTGCGCTGTTCAGCAGTGCGCCCGGTTACTCGGGTCCAGACAGGCCTGTGGTGAGCGGCGTGGTGACCCGTGTGCGGCGCAACAAGCTGCTGTTGGCCACCACCAAAGAAGCGCTGCCCGACTGGGTGCTGGACGGCAATACTTTAGGCATTGACCTGACCTTTGACGAGGTCAGTTACCGCGAGATGAACCAGGCCCTGAGCGCTGTCATGGCCGCACACGGCAACCGCTTGGCCGAACTGCGCGACGTGCTGCTGGGTGCCCGGCAGGCAACTTTTCGCGAGCCCCAAGCTGACGACCTGTTTTACCCCAGTGCGCTCAACGACTCGCAGCTGGCCGCGGTGCGCCATGTCGTCACGGCGCAAGACGTGGCCATCATCCACGGCCCGCCTGGTACGGGCAAAACCACCACGCTGGTGCAAGCCATTTTGGAAACCATCCGGCGCGAGCGGCGCGTGCTGGTGTGCGCCCCCTCCAACACCGCCGTGGACCTGCTGACCGAAAAGCTGGCCGAGCGCGGTGTGAACGTGATCCGCCTAGGCAACCCCAGCCGCGTGTCGGATCTGCTGCTCAAGCACACGCTCGACGCTGGGGTGATGGCCCACGCCAGCTACGCCAAGATGCACGCGATGCGCCAAACCGCCGAGCAGCACCGCCAGACGGCCAGCGAACGCGTGCGCAACTTTGGTTTTGAGGAGCGACAGAGCCGCCAATGGCTGCGCGAAGAAGCCCGCACGCTACGCCAAGCCGCCGACGACTTGGAGCGCTTCATGACCGAGGACGTGCTCGAATCGGTGCAAGTCATCACCTGCACGCTGGTGGGTGCCAGCCACCGCCACATTCGCCACCTGGGCTTTGAGACCGTCTTCATCGACGAAGCCGCCCAGGCCTTGGAGCCGGGTTGCTGGATTCCCATTGCCAAGGGCCTGCGCCTGGTGTTGGCGGGCGACCACCACCAGCTGCCGCCCACCGTGAAAAGCGAAAAAGCCGCCCGCGAAGGCCTGCGCGAAACCCTGTTTGAAAAGTGCATCCAGCGCCAACCCAACACGGCCCGCATGCTGAAGGTGCAATACCGCATGCACGCGCACATCATGGGCTTCAGCTCCGAGAAGTTTTATGGCGGCCAACTGGTGGCGCACCACAGCGTGCGCGACGCCGACTTGGCCGCTTATGATCCGCGCTTTAGTTACCCGCGCTTTGATGACCCACGTTTTGCACCCGACCTGCCCGTGGAATTCATCGACACGGCAGGCTGTGGCTTCTCGGAACTGACCATTCCTGAGAGCCGTTCAACCGCCAACCCCGAAGAAGCCCACTTGCTGCTGGAGCGCCTGGCGCAGCTGCTGGGGCAACTGTCGGAACCAGGCGAGCCCACCGACCCAGACCAGCGCCCGCTGACCATTGGCGTGATTGCCCCGTACCGCGCCCAAATCAACTATTTGAAAGACGCCATCGAAGACAGCGCCGTGCTGAACGATTGGCTGCTGCAACGCCGGCTGAGTGTCGGCACCGTCGATTCGTTTCAGGGCCAAGAGCGCGACATCATTGCCATCACCTTGACACGCAGCAACACCCAAGGCGAGATCGGCTTCCTGTCTGACATCCGCCGCATGAACGTGGGCATGACCCGCGCACGGCGCAAACTGCTGCTGGTGGGCGACTCGTCCACGCTGTGCAGGCATCCGTTTTTTGGGGAATTGCTGGCGTATGTGAAGGGGGTGGGGGGCTACCGCACGGCGGATGAGGTGGTCATTGAGGCCTGATCTTGCTGCGATTCGTCTAAGCTGCTCTTGCTCAGGGTCAGCGATACTTTCACGCCATCTTCCTTGAATGCCAGCTCGGCAGGCGACGGCAGAAAATCCACAATCACCTCAACATCGCCCATGGGCTCATCCGTGTAAAAGATCTTCTTTTTCACGTCATCCAGTCCTCAATTTTCAAACCCGGCACCCGCTTGAAGTGCCGTGTGTTGTGGGTCACCAAGGGCAGGCCCAGCGCCAATGCATGCGCGGCGATTTGGGTGTCCATTTCGCCAATTGGCTGCCCGGTTTGTTGCAGGTGGGCGGCAATTTCTCCATAACGGTCTGCGGCCTCCAGCGTCCATGGCAAAACGGGCAACTCATTGAGCAGCAAATCAATGGTTCTGCGGCGTTTGTCTTCGGCTTGCAGCAGTGCTTGCCCAAACCGTGTTTCGGCGCGGGTGATGGCGGAGATGGCGACCTCCTGCTTTTTGAGCGCCGCCAGCATGCGCGTTTGCAGCGCGGCAGAGCTGTTGCGTGCAAAGTAGCCCAAGAT
This sequence comes from Limnohabitans sp. DCL3, assembly GCF_048019295.1. Lineage (GTDB taxonomy): Bacteria > Pseudomonadota > Gammaproteobacteria > Burkholderiales > Burkholderiaceae_C > Limnohabitans_A. The sequence continues at coordinate 692,564 of NZ_CP171842.1, forward strand.
GTTGGTATCGACCAAGTACTTGATCACTTGCGCTCCTTGATTTTGGCGGCGCGTTTAGCAGAGGCTTTTGCGGAGGCTTTGGGGGCTGTTGGCGTATCCCAGTCCGCAAACGGATTTTTCGGGGGATGGTTTTGCCGACTGGCATCCGACAAAAAGTCGTCGGGCAACGGGTTGTCCGCAATGGCGGTCATCAGCGCATCCAGCCGACGCTTACGCAATGTCTCCGTGTCCTTGGGCTTGAGCGAGAGCTCTCCCGTTACCTCGTTGCGGGCAATCCACATTTCATCGACATCCACACGAAATGCCTTGGGCAAGCGAATAGCCTGGCTGTGGCCGTTGGTAAAAACTTTGGCGGTAGCGAGCATGGCACCCTCCTTGGAATGTATTCATTTAAACGTACCTACTTTATCACCAGTCGAGTCATTCGGTCAAAGTCAGCCGAGGTCGGCTTCCTGACTGAAATCCGCCGCATGAACGTGGGCATGACCCGCGCACGGCGCAAGCTGCTGCTGGTGGGCGATTCGTCCACGCTGTGCAGGCATCCGTTTTTTGGGGAGTTGTTGGCGTATGTGAAGGGGGTGGGGGGCTATCGTTCGGCGCATGAGGTGGCCAAAATAAGCTCTCTGTGATACATTGAATACATGTATTCAATGAAGGATTTGACATGGCAACTTCAATTCGTCTTGCCCCAGAGACCGAGCAAAGGCTTGACTACCTCGCATCTCAAACTGGTCGCACCAAGGCTTTTTACCTGCGCGAAATCATCGAAAACGGCATCCAAGAAATGGAAGACTATTACCTCGCTGCCGATGTGCTTGCGCGTGTCCGTCAAGGGAAAGAACAGGTCCATTCCGCTGCCGATGTGAGACGAGACCTTGGCCTGGACAATTGAATACGCCGACACGGCCAAAGGTCAGCTGCGCAAGCTCGACAAACAGATGGCGCTTTACGCGTCTTTGTGGTGAAGGTTGGCAACCGGCGTGAGATTTACCGATAGGCACATCATGGCCGCACGCATGGGTACGACCCAAAGCGTGGTGGCACGCATCGAAAGTGGCAGGGGCACGCCATCCATGCGAACAGTCCAACGCTTTGCTAGTGCCGTTGGGGCCCGTGCCGTGGTGCGCATGGAGCCTTTGACGGCGGCCTGACCAGCTGCCGCAACGCAGACTCAGCGTGGGCACCGTCGATTCGTTTCAGGGCCAAGAGCGCGACATCATTGCCATCACCTTAACGCGCAGCAACCCACAAGGCGAGATCGGCTCCCTGTCTGACATCCGCCGCATGAACGTGGGCATGACCCGCGCACGGCGCAAGCTGCTGCTGGTGGGCGATTCGTCCACGCTTTGCAGGCATCCGTTTTTTGGGGAATTGCTGGCGTATGTGAAGGGGTTGGGGGGCTACCGCACGGCGAATGAGATGGGCAAGCAGGACTGACTCGGGGATTGCCATTGCTGAGGTTGTCACGCTAATCTAACGCATAAAAAATGCCTACATGCTGACAAAGCATGGATGAAGCGAGACCCAGGGGAGCAGCATGAAAAAGCCAAAAGATAGCAAAAAGGCTATACTCGAAACCCAGTGGACTGTGACCCTGCATCCATTGGCGGAGCGTGAATTAAAGACCATCCCCGCCGACATGCAAGCCCGGTTTTTGCACATCGGTGAAATGCTGGAAGAGCTAGGACCGCAGCGTGTGGGCTTGCCGCACATCCGGCCGCTGCAAAGCAAGCTGTGGGAAATGCGCATGACGGGCCGCGATGGCATTGCCCGTGCCGTTTACGCAGCCGTTCAGGGGCGCACTTTGTTGGTGCTGCATGTGTTTGTGAAAAAGACGCAGACCACACCACGAAGTGCGATTAAAACCGCATTGAAACACCTGGAGGAGTCGACGTGAAAAGCTTGAAAGACGTGAAAGCCCAACTGCTGGCCAACCCCGCCGTTCGCCAAGCCTATGACGCACAAGCGCCCGAGTTTGAGCTGGCCCGTGAACTGATTGCAGCACGCGCGAAAGCAGGCCTGACGCAAGGCGATGTGGCCGCACGCATGGGCACGACCCAAAGCGTGGTGGCACGCATCGAAAGTGGCAGGGGCACGCCATCCATGCGAACAGTCCAACGCTTTGCCAGTGCCGTGGGAGCGCGTGCCGTGGTGCGCATGGAGCCTTTGACGGCTGGATGAATTGAAAAAACCTTTACGCACACCGCAGCCCGAGACCTGATCGAGAGGGTGCAGCTTAGGCGTACACCTGGTAAGGAGGCCGGTACTTTGTCCACTACGGTCTGAAGCTACCAATCAGTCTTATTGCAGGCACTTACATTTAGTGCAGTAACTGCGCCAACAAACAACCCATCTGGGAACCTTGCCTGCCCTACGATCACCATAAGCATCGCATTCAGCTCGTGTTGTGATTTTTTAAAAATTTCCAATGCTTTATGAATGTCAGTGCTTGATGGAGTGGGGTGTTTTTCTGGATGGGTATGCCAATCTCCAATGTAGTGAAGACCGTCTTTAAAGAGGCGTGCAATGTCCTGGCGTTCAGCTTCTCGGTCTGGCCAAAAACCGAATTTTGTGCGGCGCGAGCGACCACTAGTTACGGTCGCAATCTCAACCACAATCACGCCCTCCTTGAAACGTGCGAACAGCTGACCTCCTATCTCTTTCGCGAGAAAGTTGCGCTGCCTGTTACTGGATAGCGCATCGACACAGGTTGAGCTGAATAAATACGTCTGACCTTGGAAGACATAGTCCACAGTAGTTCTTCCAAATCAGATGAAAAACTGATAGCGACGACTGTCGCCGAACCCATTGATACGAGAAAGCCAACTGGGTCTTAGCGACAGCCCGTTCCGCGAAAACTCGTTTACATTGCCCACCCAAACACGGTGTACTGACTTGCTGACGCGGCCCAAAAGGGCGTCCAGAGCAAGTTCGCCAATAAGAGAAGTGCTGCTGAGGGAACTCAGCGATGAGTAGGGCTGATAGAACGCGCCACAAGATGGCTCACGCGGTAGCTCGGGTGCAGTATCTAAGTCCACTACCGGTTCCGCTAGAAGACCACGTTCGTCGGTAATGTCACATAGCCGTCGGCTGGATGGGTAGCAGAAAACCGCGTGCGCAGCCGTTCCAAATGGCTCCATCCATCCAAATAGGACAGGCGGCATATCTTCTGACGACATCAGTGCGTCAAGGTGGCGATTGCTTGCAGGCTCTCCAGTCACAGAAATCACGAGGTCTGCCCTTTCTAGCTCCGCGCGATTTTTCTTAATCCAGTCTTCCCACTTAGTAGCTATTCCCAATACTGCTGCATCAGGAAAACTACGTTTGATTGCTAGTTCAAGCGCGAGAGCTTTTGTACGTCCAACATCATGGCTGTTGAGAACATGACGTCCCACGTTTTGCCAGGACATTACATCTGCATCAATCAAGGTCAGTTTCCCGACACCAGCCTGCGCCAGTTGTACAGAAAGTTGCCCGCCGATAGCACCGCATCCAATGACGACGACATGCGCAGATTTCAATTCTGCGGCTGTCATTCCCGCAGTTCGATTGTGGAGAAACTCCCGGAAAACTTCGGTCACCCTGAAGTGCGGGAATCGATTTGGAACAAGGCAGAGCGCCTGAAGTCGAGCGCGCACTTTACCCTTTGAGCCTTGTCGAAAACCAGGTATCCCAGATTGGGTTAGCCCCGGCATCCGTACTTGCTTTGGGGTAAGCAGCATGGCACCCAAGTAAACGCGCGCATTTTCATGATCGAACGACAGAACGATTGGAAGACTACTTCGAGCGCGCCACCGAGACACTGCCTTCGAAAGTTCTACAGCAGCACCTGCGCCATTAATCAGGCTGATGAGGTCTTTCATCGTCAACGGGTACCGCTGCGGGTGAAGTGGCGAATCGAGCTGAACAACAAGAGCGGGTTCAAACATCCCTGAAAAGCGACGCTGTCCTGACTTTGCCCAAGAGTTGAGTACTTCTTTAGAACTGGCTATCACAAAGTGCCCACTCACTTTGTCAACTGCAGCGGTCCAGACGCAATGACTTGAAGGTGGCCGCTCTGCCAGCCATGCATTATTGGGCGAGTGCTCAACCAAACTCCAATAGCTCTGGGCCTCACGGTAGAAGTCGCTGTCGTTCTTGCTCGCCTTTCCCTCCTCAAGAAGAGTCACTGCGTCGCCTACCAGCTGAGTTACATGCGCTAGGCCAACTGGTAGCGTGAATGGGCTACCAGCCGGGACCATGCAAAGATGGCCATCGCTCTCGACGTGGGGATAAGAGATTCCATTAACTGCGTCTGGAAGAGCTACCAATGGGAGCGACCAAGGGAAGCTCTCGTCTACCACGACCAAAAGGTCGTGAGGGGCGTTGGGTAAGGCTCTTGGTAAACGCCATCCAGCAACGAGTCCACGTCGATTGGGAAACCGCTTCTTCAGGGTCTCGTTGTCTAGCTTTGAACTGAAGGGCCACCAGCCGAGAACTGAACTGTGAAGCTGTTCAATAGCGTCTGACAGAACGGATGTATCAGGCATATTGGCCTGTACCCCCTCTTTTGTCGACCGGTTGCTTGGGCTCTGCAGGCAACTTTCCAGATTTTCCCGATCCACTGTCGTCCTCAAGTTCCTTGATTCTCTTGTCCCAGAAGTCTGTGTAGAACAGCGACTTGAGTGCCTTCAAAGCCATTAACTCATCACAATCGGAACGATCAATTTTTGAGAGTTCATCAATCGCTCCTTTCAGTTCGTCGCGCATCTTGCGGACTCTTGAAAGAGATTGGTCATTCGTGATTTCCTCTTTTGGGTCTACAGGTCTCTCGACTCTTTCTCCAAACAGCAAGCGATAGCGTATTCCTCGCATCACAGCCAGCAATGCTTGGTCATCTCTATCTGCCCACCCTTGATGCGGATAGATCTCTTCTGTGAGCACAGAGATGATGAATCCGCTGGGCATAGACCAAGAGCTTCTGCTCTTCGACCAGTACTTCAGCAACCGAACGATGCGTCGAAGCTGACGCCCATTGGTTTCGTCGGGACTTTTACTGGTGACTGCATCATTGAACCAATTGGTTATGTCTTCTGGGTCGGACGTTTTCCACTCGCCTGCCGAAGCAATTTCTTTCTTAGTCCTGCCGTCCTCCTCGAAGGTGCGATAAACAGGAATATCGACATGGAACCCATCGTTGTAGTACACACGGACGCAGTTTTTGCGGACTTCCGGTGGGGTTTTGAACTCGTCTTTGACCGATAGCGCTTTGCGCACCATTTCTTTGGCCTCATTGGCTGTCTTGTCTCCATCTCTTGGGCCCTTCAGAGAGGAGCGAGCGAAGACCGCACCGTCATCAATGTCGGAGGTCTCTACTTCCGACTGCACCATTGTGTGCATCGCATAAGAGCCCTGCACAACGAATTTCTCGGGTTGAGGGTCTTCATTTGCAGTAAGACCATTTTTGAGGCGCTTCCTGTTCGCCTCGCGGCGGTCTCGTGCCGTCTGTTTTGATGCTTCAGCCACGAAAACACGCTCGTTGTGAAATTCAGTTATGTGCTTACTTGCGTCATAGCTCATTACTTTTCCTCCTGTAGGTTTTTCAAATTAGAAAACATGTCTAAAACCATCTCGTGCTCAGTACTTCTTTCAGACGAATTGGTCAGTGCGCTCATGTTCAAGTCGGTTGCACGTTGCCCAAGCATTTCAAGGACATCAAGTGATTTTGGGTCGTTTGCATCAAGGGCTAAATGTTTGGACTCTTCGCCAGAGACAGGTGGCTCGATTAAGCGATAGAGCGCTACACGGGGGCTCATGGCTTGAACAAGCTTTCTGGCAAGGTAGGGATACACAGAGGCTTGGGCCTCTAATGACAAAGCCACAATGTCGCTTCCTCCCCGCCATTGCCAAGAACCACGATTTGCATCGGTCTCGCTCAAGGTTTTTGCCCTGTTTCCAGCACAAGTACCAACTGAAAGAATCTCGATTCTTTGCCCTGGCGCAACAAATTCGAGCGCTTCCACTAAACCCACAAGGATCGGGTTGTTACCCCATAAACCTCCGTCTACAAATAGGTGTGAAATCGAGACTCCAGGGTTTGGCGACTTGACGGCATGCATCGGAAAGAACACCGGGGCGGCCGCCGATGCCATGCAAACGTCAATCAGTTGGTAGTTGTTATCGCGTGTCAAACGAGCGCCGTGCGGTGTCTTGAATACCCAAGCCTTTTGGGATGCTGCGTCGATAGTAGGAATGCAGATTGCGATATTCCGACGCTTGTACATCTGCTTAAGAGTTTCTTGTTTTAAAACAGACTCGAGCGCGCTGCGGAGTGGGGTCGACTCGTTCGCTGGAGAAAACAAGTTGCGAGCTATCCAAACCAATGTCCGCAGCTTTGAGCCGAAGCATTCATCTTGTAGCGGCATTGGCCGCTGAAAAATCAAACTTGCTTTCTCCCGATACAAGCGAATCACCTCCTCTAAGGGGTGGCCTGCAGCAAGCGCTACAGCCAGGATGGAGCCAGTACTCGTACCGACGATGAGGTCAAACTTCGATCCCAGGTCAAGGTTATCCTCATGATTTTGCCCACTCATTCGTGCCACACGCACGGCCATCTGCTGTATGACAGTAGCGGTATATAAGCCTCTGATGCCGCCTCCATCTAAACATAAAACTCGATAAGGTTTAGTAGCCATAGTCAGAGTTAAAAATTGATTGCTCAACCCGTGTTTAAAAATTTACTGCTTGTGATTCTTAAAATTCATAAAGTTTTTTTTGGCACTTTTTTACCCATAGAGAATTAATTTATTAGGCATGACTTTTAACTTTCTGTTGCTTTTGTTTTGGGTTTTTTCTTCGCGGCTGCCGCGGGCAGCAAGCTGGTGATGCGTTGGTACAGCTCGAAGAGGAAGGCCACGCGTTCGGCGTCGGAGGCGTAGGTCTTTTTGCCGCCGCTGGGTTGGTAGGCGGCGTCTACGGCGGTGTCTAGTTTTTGGTGGGCCTTGAGCAGGGCCGGGGGCATGCTCAGTGGGTCGTAGAGGTCGGCCAGTGACGAGCTTGCAAATTGGGCGCGGGCGTCGAGCACGCATTGCGCGGCTTGTTCGATGGCGGTGTTGTGTTTGTCGCTGAGCGTTTCGCCAGCGAAGCCGGGCCAGGGGTAGTTGTTGTAGACGATGGTGTTGGAGTAGCTGTACCGACTTTCCAATCGACCGCAAGTCTGTCGCATCCACGCGTTGTGCATCGTGCTGGTGAGCACGCCAAAGGTGAACAGTGAGGCGTCGTCGACAAAGAAGATTTTGTCGCCGCAGATGACGTCACTGTCCAGATAGCCGATGGGGATGAATTGGCGGCGCTCGGAAGAAACTTTCGGGATGGCCAAATAGCGCTTTGATTTGGGTTGGCGAATTTCACCGAACAGGGTTGGTGTGCTGGCAAGCGCCACAGTTGCGGCTTTGGTGCTGGCTTCGCGCATAGCGCGTACACCTTCGACGCGCTTGAGCACATGGGGCATGGCGCGAAGTTCCGCTGGTGGGATGTTGACCAGCCACAAACACCAGCGGCCAATGTTGTTGATGAATTCATCGCCCATTAAAAATGGACGAATCCATTTCGCGGCTTTAGGTTCGGCGGCTATCAACTCAGCTTTTTCTGCATCGCTCAAGAGGAGGTTTCCACCGTCTGTTGCTTTGCCGCCGTTGGTCATCGGGCTGACGTTGCAAACAGGTGTCGTTCGCTTGTTCAGAAAAACATCCGGCGCATCCACCAGATACGCATTGATGCGCTTGGCAGGAACAGCATGCGGCTGGCCTTGGATGTCTTCGTATTCGTAGATGGTTTTGACCGCTTGATTCTCGGGACCAAAGCCCACGATCACGCAATGCACGGCGGCTTTGCCGCTGGCTTCGTTGCTCCACTGAAAGGTGCGGTGCGCAAAATGGGTGTGCATGCCCAGTCGCTGCATCTCGCCCCAGAGCACGGCCACTTGTTCACCTTGGGTGATGCTGTTGGTCGACACGAACGCGGCTTGCGTGCCCGTGAGGCCTTGCATGTATTGCGCGGCCAAGATGTACCAGCCGCATACAAAGTCCAAATCGCCCGCGCCGTGGATCCCGTGCATTACCGCAGCCAGGTCGGCTTTTTGTTCTTGGCTTTGGTAGGTCTTGCCCAAGAACGGCGGATTGCCCAGCACATAACTGCACCGCTCCGCAGGCAGCATCTCGTTCCATTCCAGCCGCAGCGCGTTGGCGTGGCGTATTTGTGGTGAGCTTTTGAGCGGGATGCGTGCAAAGTACAGGCCAAACTCCACGCTCACGCGCAGGTTCATTTGGTGGTCCACCAGCCACAGGGCCACTTGGGCAATTTGTGCCGGAAACTCTTCGATCTCGATGCCAAAGAATTGGTCCACGTTCACGCCGATCAGGCCATGCACGTCCACCGTCAGCTGGCCTTTGTGGGCGCTCAGTTCGTGGTCGGCCCGCAGCACCTTCAGCTCCAGCTCGCGCAGTTCGCGGTAGCTGATCACCAAGAAGTTGCCGCACCCACAGGCCGGGTCAAAAAACGTCAGCTGCCGCAGTTTTTTGTGAAACTCAAACAGCTTGTTGCGGTGGCCTTTCACGCGCTCAAACTCGGCGTGCAGTTCGTCCAGAAACAGGGGCTTGATCAGCTTGAGGATGTTGGCCTCAGACGTGTAGTGCGCCCCCAGGTTGCGGCGGGCTTTTTCGTCCATGATGCTCTGAAACAAGCTGCCAAAAATCGCCGGGCTGATGGCCGACCAGTCGAGCGCACAGGCGTCCAGCAGGGCTTCGCGCATGGCGGTGCTGAAGTCGGCCATGGGCAGGGTTTCTTCAAACAGGCGGCCGTTGATGTAGGCAAACTGGCCCAGCTGTTCGTCGATGTTTTTGCTGCGCTGGCTTTCGTGCGTGTTGAGCACCTGAAACAGTTGCCCCAGGCGCGGCCCCAGGTCCGAGCCGTCGGGGGCGGTGCGTTCTTCCACAAAGTCTCTGAACGATTGCGCGGGCTGAAAGATGCCCGTGTCGTCGGCAAACAAACAAAACAGCAGGCGCACCAGCAGCACCTCGAGCGCGTGGCCTTGGTAGCCTGAGGCTTTCAGGGCGTCGTGCAGGCGGCCCATGCGTTCGGCGGCCTTGATGTTGACCGGGTCTTCCGAACGGATGTCTTGCACCTTGTAGCCCGCCAGCAGACCAAAGAGCTTGACGTGTTTGTGCAGGTGCTGGAGTTCAAACTCCACCGTTTCGCCCGTGGCCAGGCGCCGCACCCGAAACCGGGCAAAGTCGCACACCACCACCAGCTGGGGCAGGTCGCGCTCGGGCAGGTTGTGCAGGTAGCCCATGGCCTGGTCCACCGCGTCGTCCAGGCTTTTGCCACGCGACTTGTGCTCCACCAACAGCACGCCGGGCCAAAACAGGTCCACAAAGCCTTGTGCGCCGCCGAGCTTTTTGACATTCAGCTCAAAGGTGGCAACGCGTTTGTTGGTGATGCCAAAGATTTCAAAGAAATCGATCCAAAAGGGCTTGGCCTGGCTGTCCTCGTTGCAGGCGTCGGCCCAGGTTTTGCTGAAAAGCAATGCCCTGGATTTGATTTCGTTCCAATTAAGACCCATTTGGTGCTCATAAAGTGAGCTGGGATCGTAACTGAAAGTATTCGGATTTTTATAGGTAGTAGCGCTATGGGAGTAACTGAATGCTCATTTACCGGCCTGAGGGCCAGGGATTCTTACGGGTCAAGCTGCCAAGCGCTCAATCTTGGGGCGCTTGACCTTGCCCGCTTGATAAAGGTCGTATTGCATCTGCATGCCCGCCCACATTTCGGCGCTGGTGCCGAAGGCTTGCGCAAGCCGATAGGCCATGTCGGCAGAGACGCCTGATGCGCCAGACACCACACGCGAGAGCGTGACACGGTTGACGCCCAGCTTGACAGCGGCCTCGGTGATGGTGATGTCGCACAGATACTCCCGAAGGACTTCCCCTGGATGCGGAGGGTTGTGCATGCGAGTCATGACGGCCTCAAAAAAGCGTTGCAGGCTATTGTGACGAAATGTCTTGATCATTTGTGGCGCATTGAATTGTGTAGCGCTGGGCGCTACAGCTTGATCAATAAACCGCATCCGTCACATCATCAAGTTTGTTGATGTGCAGATCAAGAGTGGCTTGCTGAAGCAACTTGCCAAATTGGCGCGATTACTTATAATCGCGCCAATCATGCCAGACTTCAACGCCCAACTCTTGACTGCCATTCAGGCCCAGCCGGACGGCTTGTCGCTTGCCGAAGCCTCTGCAAAATGGCCCGATGTACCACGCCGCAGCTTGCAAAGAGCTTTGGCAAAGTGGGTGACAGAAGGCAAAATCGCGCCAGTTGGGAAGGCCCGAGCTACCCGATATGTGGCCAATTCTGAAATCGCGCCAAAAGTGGTGGCTTACGCTTTGCCCACGTCAATGGGTTTGTCAGAGTCATCCACTTGGCGGGCCGAAGAAGAACTCCCCACGGGTCAGTGGCCGCTCTCGCCCGACAGCAAAGACATCCGCGCCTATCTGGCCCAGCCTTGGACCACGCGCAAACCCGTGGGTTACCAGTCTGACTTTTTGCAGGCCTATCAGCCCAACGTCACGTTTTATCTGCCCCAGCCTGTGCGGGCGCAGTTGCACCGCATGGGCCGCACCGGGCCTGGGCCGCAACCGGCGGGCACCCATGGCCGCGCCGTGCTCGACCGTTTGCTGATCGATCTGTCCTGGGCATCCAGCCACCTGGAGGGCAACACCTATTCGCGCCTGGACACCCGCGCCCTGATCGCCCACGGCCAGCAGGCGCAAGGCCATGGTGTGACCGAAACGCAGATGATCCTGAACCACAAAGCCGCCATCGAGCTGCTCATGGACAACGTGGCCGCGCCGCAGTTCAGCCGCTATGTGCTGATGAACTTGCACAGCGCCTTGTCAGAGAACCTGCTCGAAAGCCCCGAGGACGAAGGCCGCTTACGGCTGCATCCAGTGCAAATCGGGCAAAGCAATTACCAGCCGCCGTCGGGCCAGTCGCTCATTGGCAGTTTGCTCGACGAAGCGCTGGCCAAATTCAACGCCATCCAAGACCCGTTTGAGCAGTCGTTTTTTGCCATGGTGCACTTGCCGTACTTGCAGCCCTTTGCCGACTGCAACAAGCGCACGTCGCGCCTGCTGGCCAACTGGCCGTTGCTGCGCGCTAATCTGTGCCCGCTGACGTTTTTGGGTGTGTCGCAGGACTGGTACACCGCGTCGGTGCTGGGCGTGTACGAGATGAGGCGCGTGGAGCTGCTGCGCGACCTGTTCATGTGGGCCTATGAGCGCTCGACCAAGGAGTACCTGACGGCCAAGTCCAGCGTGGTCGAGCCCGATGTGCTGCGCCTGACTTACCGCGACGCCATTCGCCACATCGTCAAGGCCGTGGTACAAAACCCCGAGCAAGACGCGCTGGCGCTGGTGGCCGATCAAGTGGCCCTGGCCGCGCCCGGGCCGGACCGTGAAAACGTTCAGGCCTTGGTCATGCAAGAGCTGCGCCGTTTGCACGAAGGCGTGTTGGCCCGCTATGGCCTGCGCCCGTCTGAGCTGGAGCGCTGGCGCAGCATTCAGGGCTGATCAGCCGCGCAGCCCTTCGAGCACATTCACCGTGTTCACACCCAAATCTGCCGCAGCGTAGCCACCTTCGAGTGTCAGCACCGTCGGCAAACCCAATTGCGCGATCGCTTGGCCGACCTGCAGGTAATCCGCACTGCGCAACTTGAAGCCCGAGATCGGATCGCCCTCAAACGTGTCCAGCCCCAGCGGCACCACCAGCGCCTGCGGCGCAAAGTCGCTCACCGCTTGCATGGCGGTTTGCAGCGTGGCCCACCAGACTTCAAACCCGGTGCCACGCGGCAGCGGCAGGTTCAGGTTGAAGCCCTCGCCAGCCCCATAGCCACGTTCGTCGGCATGGCCCAAAAAGAAGGGGTATTCGGTGCGCGGATCGCCGTGGATGGACGCGGTGAACACATCGCTGCGCTCGTAAAAACAAGTCTGTGTGCCGTTGCCGTGGTGGTAGTCCACATCCAGCACGGCCACGCGCTGCAGCCCGCCGTCGCGCAGGGCCTGCGCGGCCACGGCGGCGTTGTTGATGAAGCAATAACCGCCCATGTAATTGGGGCCCGCGTGGTGGCCTGGTGGGCGGGTCAGCGCCATGGCAAAGCGTTCGCCAGCGAGCACCGCTTGCGCGGCCGCCAGCGCACAAGCCGCGCCCTCACGCGCCGCAGCCCAGCTGCCCGCCATCAAAGGTGTGCCCGAATCAAACGCGTACTGCCCCAGCCGCGCCGCAAAGTTGAGCGGCGGCACATCGGTGCGAAAGCCGTGCCGGGCGGCCAGCGGCCAGACCGAGGGCAGGGCGTCGCGCTCGGCATTGGCCGGGTCCAGCGCCACCCAGTCGTGCCAGGCGCTGGCCAAAAAATCCAAATAGTCCGGCGCATGAACACGGGCCATCGCGGCGTCTACACCCAGCGCTGCATCGGGGGTCAGCAACTGACCAACAGGGCGGCGCTGCAGTTCATCCAGCACAAACCGCAAACGGTCCGGCACTTCATGGCAATCGACCAGACGGCCCCGGAACATTTCCTGGCGGCCTGCGTGCTCGGTGTGGCGGGTGTTGTGGAAGATTTTCATGGTGAATGTGTCGCGGTTGACTTGATGAATGTATCGACACAGGTCTTATCGATTGAAGTCAAGTTTTGCCCATGTCCTCACAAAAGCGGTCGTGTTTGGTTGATCCAGAGCTGAACTGTGGGGCGAAGCCACTGTCGCTGGGCATAAGCGATCAGTTTTTCTGGAACCGAATCGCCATTCATGATGAGTCGATTGAGCATGACCGCAAGGTCAACATCCGCAATGCACCATTGACCGCACAGGTTTTCGGAGTCGTCAACAAGCAAGGACTCTGCAGCTGAGAAGAGCTTTTGCGCCGATTCTTGTGCGGCAGAGGAGAGCGTTGGCATCTTTGAACCGTAAAAAACCACCTCTGTAGACCTTTCTTGTCTGATGGGCATCAGATCGCTGCGAAGCCAAGCCTGAACTTGGCGTGCTTTGGCTTTGCCGCGTGGGTCAACGGGATACAGCGGTGGCCCTGGAAACAATGTGTCGATGTACTCGGTGATGGCTGACGACTCCGAAAGAGAGAAGTCACCGTGAACCAAGGTGGGCACTCGGCGCGTGATGGACATGCTGGTGAAGTCGTCAGCGTGATTCTCTTTTGCGGCGAGGTCTACGGTCGAGACTTCAAATGACAAGCCTTTTTCATGAAGCGCGACGAATGCAGACATTGCGTACGGACTTGCGAATTGCGCATCAACATATAGGCGTAGGGTGGCGTGTTCCATAAGGCTCCTGCTGCGGTGGGTGTTGTGGATGATTTTTACGGGCTGATGTTTGGCGTGTTATACAAATCGGGTTTGTGCAGCTCCATGAAACGGGGTGGTGCGGCCAGTGGTGTAAACCCAAATTTGGCATAGAGACCATGTGCATCGCGTGTGGCGAGCAGCATACGCCTGAGTCCTTGAACATCAGGATGATCAAACAGGGCATTGAGCATCCGGTAAGACAGGCCTTGTCCGCGATACCCAGGAAGAACATACACATCAGCCAGGTACGCAAAAGTTGCACGATCTGTCACAAGGCGAGCAAAGCCTACTTGTTTTTGGTCGGCCAGTGCCCCGATGCACAAGGAGCCTTCAATGGCCTTGCGCACAACCTCGTGAGGAATGCCAACGCACCAGTAAGCCTCGGTGAGAAACGCGTGAATGGCATCCACGTCAAAACGTGATTGATCAAATGTGATGGTGAATTCGTTCATGTCAGTCCTCCACTTTTTGTGATTTATCGTTCGCTACAAAAACCCTAAGGGAAAGTCGATACACCCAAATTTTCAAAACCCTTTTAACGCCGTTGGCTGCGCTGAGAAGGACGGAAGAACCTTGTCTTTGAACAACCTCCCCAGGTCAAGCCATTTGTCGCTTGTACCCTTCAGGCAGCCGTCGATGCAAACGCGGTACGAAGCCAAAGGACCCCCTGAAACGAAAAAACCGGCTTTTGCCGGCTTTTCCCTCCGTGCCCCAGATGGTCATGCCACGCTAAGAGCTCGGATTAGTTGTTCAAGAAATTATGGTGCAATTTTTGATGATTTTTCCTCAAAAGAAATCATCTTGAAATTTTTTTGCATTATTTTTGGCTACGATGCCCAAGGATAGGACGGTGGCATTCGGGATGACAAACAATGAAGTCACCTTGCAATTGAGATGACCAGTTCAGGGGTAGCAATGCGCACATGGCCAGTAAAAGACGCGGAAGTCCGGTTCAGTGAATTATTGGATGCATGCCTGCTTGAAGGGCCCCAAATGGTCACGCGGCATGGCATTGGGGTCGCTGTTTTGGTGCCGCTGCAACAGTGGCGACGGTTGCAATCGGCAGCACGCCCTTCGTTGAAAGAACTACTGCTCTCAGACCAAGCGCGTACCGACATGGTCGTCCCGCCACTTGGACAAGCCAAGCGACGACCTGTAGAGCCGATGTTGTGACACTGCGGTTTCTGCTGGACACGAACGTGGTGTCTGAGTTGCGCAAGCCGCGCCCGCATGCGGGCGTTGGGGCTTGGCTAAGCCTTCAGCCAAATTCCCGAAACCCATTGAGCGGCGGCAACGGCGCAAAGTTGGCTTCGCGTTTTTGTTGCATGGCGCTGATGGCCTCGCGCACATTGGCGTTGCTCCAGATCGCGCCTTGCAGCCAGCCCATGTGGCTCAGGCTGTCTTCGGTGCTCAGGCTGCGGCCTGCTTTCGGGTGGATCTGTTTGACCGGCCAGTGATGCGAGCCGTTTCATCCGCCAGCACTAGCAGGCCGCGGAGCGCCTCATTCACAGCCTCCGATGTGGGAAATGCTTTCGCAAGTTTGGGTTCGATCAGGGCGACCGATGTGCCTTTGGTGGCAGCTTTGAAGAATTTGCCTCGTTCCAGCTTGGAAAAGTCAGAACGCTTGTACTCAGCCCGCATTTCAGGTTCAACTTTCTTCATAAATTTTCCTTTCAGAACGGGTGACCCGTCGAGCACTGATGATTCGAATGGAACTTGAGCGGTAGGTGTGCGAGACAGCGAGCAAGCGACCCAAACCCGATGTGCCAAAAGTGATGTACCGTGACTCGCCTACCGAATGATCTGGATCGTTACCTGATACTGCCAGTTCATCAAGGAACACCGATGCAGCCTCATCGAAGCTGACGTTGTGCTTTTTGACATTGCTTTCAGCTTTGGCCTGGTCCCACTCAAATTTCATGGTCATAAGCTTCCCAGTTTTATCCCATGACGTACTGTAACCCGCACAGGCAATTTTTCGTCGGCGGCCTTCATTTTCAAACCGTGACAATTTGTCACGGTTTCATGATCCGCATCCTTCGTCCACTGTTTGAGCTTTCGGCGATAAGCCTGGGCATACCTGCTTTTCGTCAGCCTTACCGCCACATCTCCTAATCGGTCTAACCAAACTCCCGAAACCCCTTGAGCGGCGGCAACGGCGCAAAGTTGGCTTCGCGTTTTTGTTGCATGGCGCTGATGGCCTCGCGCACGTTGGCGTTGCTCCAGATCGCGCCTTGCAGCCAGCCCATGTGGCGCAGGCTGTCTTCGGTGCTGTGGTCGCGGGCGTAGTGCAGCACTTGCTTGGTGCCCCAAATGGCCACGGGCGGTTTGCTGGCGATTTCTTTGGCCGCTTGCAGGGCAGCGGCCACGGTGGCTTCGTGGGTGGGCAGCACTTCGTTCACCAGGCCGTGGGCCAGCGCTTTGTCGGCACTCAGGCGGCGGCCTGTGTAGGCCAGTTCTTTGACCAGCGCCATGGGCAGCAGCTTGGGCAGGCGTTGCAAGGTGCCCACGTCGGCCACCATGCCGATGTTGATTTCTTGGATGCAGAAAAACGCATCGGCCGAGGCATAGCGCATGCAGCAGGCGGTGACCATGTCCACTGCGCCGCCAATGCAGCCGCCGTGGATGGCCGCAATGACCGGGATGCGCAGTTCTTCAAGCAGGGTGAAGGTGTGCTGCATGTCGGTCAGCAGGTCGTATACGGCCGAGCGGCCTTCGGCGCTGGTGTCGTCCATTTGAATAGCGCTGCCAAAGGTTTGCAGGTCCATGCCCGCGCTGAAGTGTTTGCCCGTGCTCGAGATCACCAGCGCCCGGGCGGTACCCGCTTTGTGGATATCGGTCAGCACCTCGTGCAGCTCGCGCCAAAAGGTGGGGTGCATGGTGTTCATCGCCTCGGGGCGGTTCATCACCAGGTGAGCGATGTGATTTTCAGTCGAGAGGGAAAAGCAGCTGAGTTTGTCCATGGTCATTCACTTGAGAAGGGTCTTGATCGGGTGGTTCACTGTAAGCGGCGATGGGGGGCTGGGCTGTCCCGGCTTTGACCAGCGAGCCCACCCGCACGCCCAGCAGCCGAATGCGACGCGACAAGTCCACGCGCTTGAGGCACTGGCCCGCCAATTGGCGGATGCGCTTGGCGTCAGCCGTGTAGCCGTCAATGCTTTGGTCGCGGGTCACGGCCTGGAAGTTGTCATAGCGCAGCTTGATGCCGATGGTTTTGCCTTCGTAGCCTTTGCGCTGCAGATCGGCGGCCACTTGTTCACACAGCCGGGTGAAGACGTCGCCGAGTTCTTCGCGGTCGCGCACGGCGTGCAGGTCGCGCTCAAAGGTGGTTTCGCGGCTCATGCTGACGGGTTCGCTCTCGGTCTCCACCGGGCGGTCGTCGCGGCCCCACGCGGCCTCATGCAGCCAAGCGCCGTAGCTTTTGCCAAAGTTGTCCACCAGCCAGTGCTGTTCGCGCGCGGCCAGGTCGCCGATGGTGTGGATGCCAAAGCCCTTGAGTTTTTCATCGGCCTTGGGACCCACGCCATTGATCTTGCGGCAGGCCAGCGGCCAGATGTGGGTTTGCAGGTCGGCCTCGTGCACGATCGAGATGCCCTTGGGTTTGTTGAACTCGCTGGCCATTTTGGCGATCAGCTTGTTGGGCGCCACGCCCACCGAGCAGGTCAGGCCCGTGGCGTCAAAAATGCTTTTTTGGATCAAGCGGGCCAGCACGCGCCCGCCTTCGCGTTGGCCGCCGGGCACGTGGGTGAAGTCGATGTAGACCTCGTCCACGCCCCGGTCCTGCATGACGGGGGCGATGTCGGTGATGATGCTTTTGAAGGTGCGCGAGAAGTGGCGGTAACGCTCAAAGTCCACAGGCAGCAGGATGGCCTGCGGGCAGAGCTTGGCGGCTTTCATCAGCCCCATGGCCGAGCCGATGCCAAACTGCCGCGCCGCATAGGTGGCGGTGGTGATTACGCCGCGCCCGGTGTAGCCCTCAATCCGTGGGAAAAAGTCCACCGGGATGCGGTCCAACCGCTCGGCAAAGCTGTCTTCGGTCCACTCGTGGTCGGGGTAGGCCGCTTGCAGCTTGCCCAGCAGGTCGTCTTCTTTGCGGCGGCCGCCGCCAATGACCACGGGCAAACCTTTGAGCTGCGGGTAGCGCAGCAACTCACATGACGCGTAAAACGCGTCCATGTCGAGGTGGGCGATGCGCCGGGGCAGGGCTGTGGTGGGGGCGGTCTCGGTCACCCTAGAAGCATAGCGCCACGCGAAGGCCACTCGCGCACGGCGAGAAGCCCAGGCGCTGCATTCATGCGGTGGGGAAGGTGCCGGGCAACAAGATGTTGGTGCCCACGTTCTGGATGTTGGTGTGGCCGCAAAAGGCCATGGTCACGTCCAGCTCTTTGTGGATGATTTGCAGCGCTTTGGTCACGCCTGCTTCGCCCATGGCACCCAGGCCATAGACCATGGCGCGGCCGATCATGACGCCTTTGGCACCCAAGGCCCAGGCTTTGAGAACGTCTTGGCCCGAGCGGATGCCGCCGTCCATCCAGACTTCGATTTGGTCGCCCACAGCGGCCACGATGGCGGGCAGGGCTTCGATGCTGCTGGGTGCGCCGTCGAGCTGGCGGCCGCCGTGGTTGCTCACCACAATCGCGTCAGCGCCGCTGGCCACGGCCAGCTTGGCGTCTTCCACGTCCATGATGCCTTTCAAGATCAGCTTGCCGCCCCATTGCTTCTTCACCCAGGCGATGTCTTCCCAGTTGAGGGTCGGGTCAAACTGCTCGTTGGTCCACGAGGCCAGCGACTTCATGTTGGTCACGGCTTTGACGTGGCCCACCAGGTTGCCAAAAGTGTGGCGTTTGGTACCGGCCATCCCGAGGCACCAGCGCGGTTTGGTCATCAGGTTGATGATGTTGGCAATCGTCGGCCGCGGGGGGGCGGTCAGGCCGTTTTTGAGGTCTTTGTGGCGCTGGCCAATCACCTGCAAATCAAGTGTGAGCACCATGGCGCTGACGTTGGCGGCCTTGCAGCGGTCGATCATGCGGGCCATGGCCTCGCGGTCGCGCATCATGTACAGCTGAAACCAAAACGGGGCTTGGGTGTGGGCGGCGATGTCTTCAATCGAGCAGATGCTCATGGTGGACAGCGTGAAGGGGATGCCGAACTTCTTGGCGGCCATGGCGGCGTGCATTTCGCCGTCGGCATGCTGCATGCCGGTCAGGCCCACGGGGGCAATGCACACGGGCATTTTGGTGTCGATGCCGACCATTTGGGTGGCAGTCGTGCGGTTTTCCATGTTCACCGCGACGCGCTGGCGCAGCTTGATCTTGTGGAAGTCCGTTTCGTTGGCGCGGTAGGTGCCCTCGGTCCAGGAGCCGCTGTCGGCGTAGTCATAAAACATGCGCGGCACGCGCTTTTCGGCCAAAACGCGCAGGTCTTCGATGTTGGTGATCACGGGCATGGGCTGTCTCCTGCAGGGTGTGAGGCGATTTTTTGAAAGTCGCCCATCGTAGCCGCAGCCTGTGCCGGGTGTTGTGAAACGTGGGACAGCCCGATTGAAATTTTTGACGGGCATGGTCCACGCGTGCCTCCTGGCCTGAGTGCAGGCTGGGGGCACTGTGTTCAACCGTGGGGCGTGGCCTTGACGAATGCGCCGCCTTGGTACACCGCTGCCGGGTCGTGCTTGTCGATGGTTTGCTGTCGGGCTTCAACCGCAGGCCGAAAAACGTCAGAGGAGTCCAGTGGGCGGTAGCCGATGTGCTTGGCGTGGGTGTTGTCCCACCAGGTGGTTTGGTTGTCGGACATGCCGTAGATGATGCTGTGGCCGACGATGGGGGCGGTGAGGGCCGCCACCACCAAGCGCTCTAAGTCGTCGTAGCTGAGGTAAGTGGCCAGCATGCGGCGGTCTCGCGGCTCTGTGAACGAGGAGCCAATGCGCAGGCTCACCGTTTCGATGCCCCAGCGGTCCCAGTAGAGCTGGGCCAGGTCCTCGCCAAAGGCTTTGGACAGGCCATAAAAGCCATCGGGCTTGGGCGGCATGCGGGTGTTGACGACTTCATCTTGGCGGTAAAAACCGGTCACATGGTTGGAGCTGGCAAACACGATGCGCTGGACGCCCTTCAGGCGCGCAGCTTCGTACAGGTTGACCATGCCCACAATGTTGCCCGCCAAAATAGGCTCCCAGGCCTGTTCGGTGGACACGCCGCCCATGTGCACCACGGCGTTCACGCCGTCGAGCAAGTCCAGCATCTGGTCTTTGTCTTCGAGACTGGCCAATTGGATTTCTTCGCCGGGCGTTGCTGCATCGAGCTCGCGCCGATGGCTCACGCGCAGCACATCGCAATAGGCTTTGAGGCGAGGGCGCAATTCTTTGCCCAGATTGCCGCCAGCGCCTGTGAGCAGCAAGCGGGGGAATCGGATGGTGGAAGCAGGGGTGTTGAGCATGTGGGTTGTCCTGTTCAGGCTTTGAAACGGCCCGCCAAAGCGGTGGCGCTGTCGCGCAGCACGTTTTGATCCGCACCCACGGCCACAAACAGGCAGCCTTGGTCGACATAGTGTTTGGCCAGGGCTTCGTCGCCCGTCAAGATGCCCGCCGCTTTGCCGCAGGCGCGGATGCGTGCGATGGATTCGTCAATGACCTTGAGCACCTCGGGGTGCTTGGGGTTGCCCAAGTGGCCCAAGGCTGCCGACAAGTCGCCAGGGCCGATGAACACACCGTCCACGCCGTCCACGTTGGCAATGGCTTCGATGTTTTTGAGGCCCTCTACGGTTTCCACCTGCAACAGAACGCAAATTTCTTCGCTGCTGTGTTGGGCGTAACCCTTCACCCGGCCATAGTGGCTGGCGCGGGGCGCCCCCGCATAACCGCGAACGCCATGGGGTGGGTAACGGGTGTAGGACACCGCTTGTTGGGCTTCTTCTTCGTTCTGGATGTAGGGCACCAGCAGGGTCTGCACGCCCACATCGAGCAGGCGCTTGAAGGTCACCATGTCGTTCCACGGTGGGCGCACGATGGGCGTGGTGGGGCTGCCTGTCATGGCCTGCAATTGCGCCACGATTTCCGTGAGGTCGTTCGGTGAGTGCTCCATGTCCAGCAGCAGCCAGTCAAAACCGCAGTGCGCCAGGATCTCGGTGCTGATGTTGCTGCACAGGTGCGACCACAGGCCGATCTGCTTTTGGCCGGACTGGATGGCGTGTTTGAAATGGTTGATGGGCATGTCCATGGTGTTGTTCTCTTGGGTGGAATGAGGGAAAGTTCAGTTGCCAGCAACCTGGAAATTGGCCGCGATCTCCAGTGCACGCACCATGCCGGAGTGGTCCCAGCCTGCGCCGCCGTGCGCCACGCAGGTGTTCATCAGTTGCTGCGCGTTGGCCGTGTTGGGCAGGCTCAGGCCCATGGCCTTGGCGCCTTCCAGCGCCAGGTTCAGGTCTTTCTGGTGGAGCTCGATGCGAAAGCCCGGATTGAAGGTGCGCTTGATCATGCGCTCGCCATGCAGTTCCAGGATGCGGCTGGTGGCCAGGCCGCCCATCAGGGCTTGGCGCACTTTGGCCGGGTCGGCACCGGCTTTGGCCGCGAAGAGCAGGGCTTCGCCCACGGCCTCGATGTTGAGCGCCACGATGATTTGGTTGGCCACTTTGCAGGTCTGGCCACTGCCGTTGTCACCGATCAGGGTGATGTTCTTGCCCATCAAAGCGAACAGGGGTTGCACTTGGTTGAAAGTCGCCTCGCTGCCGCCGACCATGATGGTCAGGCTGGCCGCTTTGGCGCCGACTTCGCCGCCGGAGACGGGGGCGTCCAGATAATCGCAACCGAGTGCCTTGATCTTGGCTGCAAATGCTTTGGTGGCGATGGGCGAGATGGAGCTCATGTCCACCACCGTTTTGCCTGCGCTGAGGCCTTTGGCCACACCTTGCTCGCCAAACAGCACGTCTTGCACATGCGGGGTGTCGGGCACCATGGTGAAAATGATGTCGGCGTTTTGCGCGACTTCGGCTGGGCTGGCGCAGGCTTTGGCGCCTTGTTCGAGCACAGCAGCAGGCACGCCGCTGCGCGAAAAAGCAAAAACGTCGTGGCCGCCCGCGAGCAGGTGCCCGGCCATGGGCACGCCCATGATGCCCAAGCCAATGAATCCGAGTTTCATGGTGTTTCCTTTGAGGTGAATGGCCCGGGTGCTCAGCGCACCATGCAAGGCATTTTGTTGTTGAATTTCCAGCCGGGGATCAGGTATTGCATGGCGATGGCGTCATCGCGAGCGCCCAGGCCGTGTTGTTGGTAGAGCTGGTTCGCTTGCATCACCGCGTCCATGTCCACCTCGATGCCCAAGCCGGGTTTGGCAGGTACATCGACATAGCCATCCTGGATTTGCAGCGGGTCTCGGGTGAGGAACTGGCCGTCTTGCCAAATCCAGTGCGTGTCGATGGCCGTGACTTTGCCCGGCGCGGCAGCGGCGCATTGGGTGAACATGGCCAGCGAAATGTCGAAGTGGTTGTTGGAGTGCGAACCCCAAGTCAGGTTGTACATCTGGCACAGCTGCGCCACGCGCACCGAGCCTTGCAGCGTCCAGAAATGCGGGTCGGCCAGCGGGATGTCCACCGACTGCAGCTGGATGCTGTGGGCCATCTCGCGCCAGTCGGTGGCCACCATGTTGGTGGCCGTGAGCAAGCCTGTGGCACGGCGGAACTCGGCCATGACTTCGCGGCCTGAAAACACGCCTTCTGCGCCGCAAGGGTCTTCGGCATAGGCCATGGTGTTGCGGTGGTCGCGCAAGAGGCGAACGGCGTCTTTGAGCAACCAGCCGCCATTGGGGTCGAGCGTGATGCGCGCTTTGGGAAAACGCTCGTGCAGCGCCACCACGGCTTCGACTTCTTCTTCGCCGCGCAGCACGCCGCCCTTGAGTTTGAAGTCCTGAAAACCATAGCGGGCTTGCGCGGCTTCGGCCAATCGCACCACGGCCTCGGCTGTCATGGCTTTTTCGTGGCGCAGGCGCAACCAGTCGTCGGCCTGATCGGGTTCGCTCCTGTACGCCAGATCGGTCTGCTGGCGGTCCCCTACATAAAACAGATAGCCCAGCATTTGCACGCGGCTGCGTTGCTGCCCATCGCCCAAGAGGGCGCAGACGGGCACGTTCAGGTGCTGGCCCAGTAAATCCAACAATGCCGACTCGACGGCGGTGACGGCGTGGATGGTGGTGCGCAGGTCAAAGGTTTGGTTGCCCCGGCCACCGCTGTCGCGGTCGGCAAACTGCTGGCGCATGGCGTTGAGCACTTGGTTGTAATGGCCAATGGCTTGCCCTTCGACCAGGGGGCGGGCGTCTTCCAGCGTTTGGCGGATTTTTTCGCCACCGGGCACTTCGCCCAGGCCCGTGTGGCCTGAGGAGTCGGTCAGGATGACGATGTTGCGGGTGAAAAACGGACCATGCGCGCCACTCAAGTTGAGCAGCATGCCGTCGTGGCCGGCCACAGGGATCACCTGCATGCGGGTCACGGTGGGAGTGGAGGAGGGCTTGGACATGAAAATAGACTTAATTGAAAAGACATCGTACAACTTGTGTGTCTTTTGACGATGCGTGTTTACCCTGAATGGCGATGTCAGTGTTGGCCCGAAGCGCCCTTTTTGTGCCGGTCTCGGCTGTTGGATAAATGGGTGCGCATGGCGGCGCGTGCCGATTCGGCATCTTGCGAGGTGATGGCGTTGAGGATGTTTTCGTGTTCTTCGTGAACGCGTCGCAGATAGGCCAGTCTGATGCGGTTGATCTGGGGCGTGGTTTCCAAGCGAGCTCGGGGGATGGACTGCGCGCCCAGTGAGTTCATCATGTCGGCGAAGTGGCTGTTTTGGGTGGCGCGGGCAATTTCATGGTGAAACTGGAAGTCGGCAGCAATGGCATCTCGGCCTTCTTCGATGGCGCTGGAAAAGGCCAGCATGGCCTCTTGCATGATGCGCAAATTCCCCTCTGTACGCCTCACAGCCGCCAATGCTGCAGCTTCGGTCTCAATGCTGATGCGCAACTCCAGCAAGGCAATCACGTCGTGCAAAGTGCTTAACTGGTTGGGGTTGACCCGAAAAGAGGGGGTGTCTGTCTGCGTCAGCACGAAGGTGCCGATACCGTGCCGTGTCTCCACCAGACCGCCTGCTTGCAGTTTGGATATGGCTTCTCTGACAACGGTTCGGCTCACGCCGAAGCGCGCCATGATGGCCGCTTCCGTGGGGAGTTTTTGGCCGCTGATGAGGGTGCCGTTTTGCATTTCGGTGCTGAGTTGATCCACCAATTCGAAGGTCAAGCTGCGCGATTTGCGTTTTTCTGGGATGTTGGGTTGGCTGTTCATCGGGTAAATACTCATTCCTGTTTGTGAGCGAGCCTGCATAATTAACTTGTACGACAACCGATCACTGCTTGCTCACGCAGGTCAATGTATCAGAACACCACAGTGGATGGCCACCTTTTCATGAATTCTTACCAGACGATTGCTGATGTGCCCGACCGAGTGGGGGAATCTCCCATTTGGGATGTTCGTGCCCAGCGTGTGTGGTGGGTGGACATCGAAGGCGCTTTCGTTCGCTGCACCGTCATGGGCCAGGCCGAGGCTGTGCAGTCCTGGCGGATGCCCGAGCGCGTGGGGTGCATTGCACTCACACCGGTTCAGGGTCAATTGATTGCCGCCATGGAAAGCGGTATCGCTCGTGTGACCTTGCACGCAGACGGTCAGGTGGACTTGGTTTGGTTGGCGCAGGTTCAACACCCTGTACCGGGCATGCGCTTCAACGATGGGCGTTGTGATGCCAGTGGCCGCCTTTGGGTGGGCACCATGGTGATGGACATGTCGTTGGCTTCTGACCAGGGCGGTCTGTATTGCCTGGACGAGCGGGGCCTGTCGGGCCCGCACGTCAGGGGCTTGCTCACGCCCAACGGCTTGGGGTTCAGCCCCGATGGCCGCACCTTGTATTTGTCGGATTCGCACCCCAAGGTGCAAAAAATCTGGGCTTTTGATCTGGATGCTGCCACGGGCCATTTGAGCCAGCAACGCTTGTTCGTCGACATGAACGACTGGCCCGGTCGTCCCGATGGCGCGGCCGTCGATGCGCAAGGGCATTATTGGATCTGTGGCAACGACGCCGGGCAGATCCACGCTTTCAATGCGCAGGGTCAGTGGCAGCAATCGCTCACGGTGCCCATGCCCAAGCCGTCCATGTGCGCCTTCGGTGGCGCCGATCTGGACCAGATGTTGGTGACCTCCATCATTCCCGCACAAACCACACACGCCAACCGTGGCCTCAGTGGCGCTGTGATCACCTTGCAGCCTGGCGTGCGTGGACTGCCGGAGCCTGTTTTTTCTCGTTTTCCCGCCAGTGTGTAACGTGTTTTTTCAATCCACTTAAACCAGGAGACACCCCCATGAAACTGAATAAATCCCTGATGGCCATTGCTGCTGCTTTGGCTTTTTCTGCCCAAGCGACAGAATTCCGATCGGCCGATATCCATAACGCCGACGACTACCCCACCGTGGTCGCGGTCAAGCACATGAGCAGCGTCCTCGAAAAATTGTCGGGTGGCAAGCACAAGATCAAGGTCTTCAACAAAGGCGCTTTGGGTTCGGAAAAAGAAACCATCGACCAAGTCAAGATCGGTGCGCTCGATCTGGTGCGCGTGAACGTGGCGCCCATGAATGGTGTCTGCCCCATGACCATGGTGCCCACCATGCCCTTCTTGTTCAGCTCGGTCGAGCACATGCGCAAGTCGCTGGACGGCCCTGTTGGCGCAGAAATCTTGAAAAGCTGCGAGTCGGTGGGCTATGTGGGCCTGGCTTTTTATGACAGCGGTGCACGCTCCATTTATGCCAAAAAACCCATCAGAACAGTGGCCGACACCAAGGGCATGAAAATTCGGGTGCAGCAATCTGACCTGTGGGTGGCCTTGGTCAGTGCCATGGGTGCCAACGCCACGCCCATGCCTTATGGCGAGGTGTACACCGGTCTGAAGACTGGCTTGATCGACGCGGCAGAAAACAACATCCCGTCTTTTGACACCGCCAAGCATGTGGAAGCCGTCAAGGTTTACTCCAAGACCGAGCACTCCATGGCCCCTGAGATTTTGGTGATGTCCAAAGTGGTGTGGGACAAGTTGCCAGCCAACGAACAAGCCATGATTCGCCAAGCGGCCAAAGAGTCTGTGGCCGTGCAGCGCAAGGCTTGGGACGAGGCGGAAGGCAAATCGCTGGCCAACGTGAAGGCCGCAGGTGCCGAGATTGTTGAAGTGGACAAGCGTTCCTTCCAAGCCGTCATGGGCCCGGTGTACGACAAGTTCATGACCACGCCTGACATGAAGCGTGCGATCAAAGCGATCCAAGACACCAAGTAATCGCGTCATTGTCATTCCGAATGCCCCCGGTGCGTAGCCGGGGGTTGGAGCTTTTCATGTTCACCAAATTTTGTGCGACTGTCTCCAAGATCTGCTTGGTGCTGGCCGTCGTTGGCCTGATCGCTGTGATCTTGTGTGTGCAGTGGCAAGTCATCGGCCGCTATGTCTTGAATGACACGCCTACCTGGGCCGAAGCGCTGGCCATGCTTATTGTGTTGTTTGTCACCGCCTTCGGCTTGGCCGTGGGTGTGCGTGATGCCGGTCACATTGGTCTGGAGTCTTTGGTGATCTTGTTGCCCGAAAAATGGCAGCACCGCATCGAGGTGCTGATCCATGGTTTGGTGGGCCTGTTTGGCTTCTTGATGGTGCAAGGCGGCTGGCTCTGGGCCAGCGCCAAGTGGGGTGAGAAAAAGCCCATGTTGCCCGTGCCCGACGGCATCGACTATGTGCCGGTCATCATCGCCGGCGCTTTGATTTTGCTTTTCTCCATTGAACACATTGTTGCGCTCATGCAAGGCAAAGTGGTTGAACCTGTTTGGGATTGATGCCATGGAATTGACCATCCTTGCGCTGAGCTTCACGCTCCTTTTGATTCTGGGCGTACCGGTGGCCTTTGCCATCGGTTTGTCGTCTGTGGCCACCATCATGGCTGCCGGTTTGCCGGTCGCCATGGTGTTCCAAAAAATGGTGGGGGGCATGCAGGTGTTCTCCTTTCTGGCCATTCCGTTTTTTGTGTTTGCCGGTGAGTTGATGCTCTATGGCGGCATTGCCGACCGCATCGTGCGTTTCGCCAACAGCCTGGTGGGCCATGTGCGCGGTGGTCTGGGCATGAGCAATGTGATCGGTTGCACCATCTTTGGCGGTGTCGCTGGCTCACCTCTGGCCGATGTGTCGGCCATGGGCTCGGTCATGATTCCGCTCATGAAAAAAGAAGGTTACGACGCCGACTACGCAGTGAACGTGACCACCCACGCGGCTTTGGTGGGCGCCATCATGCCCACCTCGCACAACATGATCATCTTCACGTTGGCGGCTTCAGGTTTGGCTTCGGTCAGTGTGCTGGGCTTGATCTTGGCTGGCCTGGTGCCCGCGATCATATTGACGCTGTGCAATTTGGGCGCGGCTTATTGGGTGGCGGTGCGCCGCGGTTACCCGGTGCACGGCAATTTTCCCGGTTGGCTCGAAGTGATCAAGGCCTTTGGCGCGGCTTTGCCCGGCCTGTTTGTGGTGGTCATCATTTTGGGCGGTATTTTGTCGGGTGCGTTCACCGCGACCGAGTCGGCCTCGATTGCTGTGGCCTGGGCCTTGTTTGTCACGGTGATTGTTTACCGAACCTTGACCTTTCAGAACTTTCTCAAGGCTTGCGCCAAAGCCTGTAAAACCACTGGCGTGGTGCTGCTTTTGATTGGCATTTCCAACGCCTTCGGTTATTTCATGGCCTTGTATGAGGTGCCGCAGATGACCGGTGCGCTGATGCAAAAAATCACCACAGAGCCGTGGATCATCTTCTTGATGATCAACATCTTGTTGTTCATTTTGGGCACCTTCCTCGACATGGCGGCCACCATCTTGATTTGCACGCCGATCTTCATGCCGATTGCCATGCACTTCGGTATGGACCCGATGCAGTTCGGCATCATGCTGCTGATCAATTGCGCGTTAGGTCTGAACACACCACCTGTGGGCTCGGTGCAGTTTGTCGGCTGCGCGATTGGCGGCATATCGGTGGGGCAGGTGATGCGCACCATCGCGCCTTTTTACGGTGCGCTGACTGTGGCCGTGCTCTTGGTGACCTATGTGCCTGCGTTCACTTTGTGGCTGCCGAATTTGCTCAAGTGAGTGATGGTGATGACCTTGGCCATCCGTCATATCCGCATCACACCCATCGCTTTCCGTGATCCGCCCCTGCTCAACGCGGCAGGCATCCACGAGCCCTGGGCTTTGCGCTCGATCATTGAGATCGAAACAGCTTGCGGGCGCGTGGGCATCAACGAGACCTATGGCGACCAGTCCATGCTGGATGTGCTGGCCCAAGCCGCACCCGCTTTGCAGGGCCTCTCGCCTTGGGACCTGAACACCATGGAGACCCGAGTGGCCGCGTTGGTGGCGCCAGGCCAAAAGGCTTCGGAGTTTTTGGGCGAACAAATTTCGTTGGCACCCGGTACCCATGTGTCCAAGAACGTGGCCAAGGTCATCAGCGCTTTTGAGGTGGCCATGCTCGATTTGCAAGGCCAACTGGCTGGCGCCCCTATTGTGGATTTGCTGGGCGGTGCCGCACGCGATGCCGTGCCGTTCAGCGCCTACCTGTTTTTCAAATACGCAGAACACATTGACAAGCCGTACAGCGCAGATGCCTATGGCGAAGGTCTGAGCCCCGAACAAATGGTGGCTCAGGCTCGGCACATGATCGCCCAATATGGCTTCAAGAGCATCAAGCTCAAAGCGGGCACCTTGCCGCCTGAGCAGGAGGTGGCGGCGCTGCTGGCACTGGCCCAAGCTTTTCCGGGGGCACCCCTGCGCATCGACCCCAACGCCAACTGGACCGTCGCCACCAGCCTCAAAGTGGTTGAGCAGCTGCGCGGCGTGCTGGAGTATTGCGAAGACCCTGCGCCCGGGCTGGACGGCATGGCCGCGATTGCCCAGCAATGTGACGTGCCCTTGGCCACCAACATGGTGGTGACGGACTACAAAGAATTTGCTGAGAACGTGCGCCTGGGCTGCCCAGTGCGCATCGTGCTGTCTGATCACCACTATTGGGGTGGGCTGCGCACCACGCAGCAGCTCTCGCGCCTTTGCCAGACCTTTGACATGGGCCTGTCCATGCACTCCAACTCGCACCTGGGGATCAGCCTGACGGCGATGACACATCTGGCCGCTTCGGTGCCGCATTTGGCCTACGCCTGTGACACCCATTACCCCTGGCAAGACGACGAGGTGGTGCAGGGCGGTCGCTTGCAGTTTGAAAACGGCAGCCTGCGTGTGCCGCGCACACCGGGCTTGGGCGTCGCCATCGATCCAGAAGCGTTGGCCCGTTTGCACAACAACTACGTGGATTGCGGCATTCGCAACCGCGATGACCTGGGCCAAATGCGCAAATACGACCCCAGTTTCACGGGCAGACAGCCCCGCTTTTGAGTACTTTGATGGACATGAACACACCCACTCGCCCTCTGGCCATCCGCATGCACCCGGATGACAACGTGGCCATCATTGCCAACGATGGCGGATTGCCTGCTGGCACCGTCATGCCCGAAGGGCCTGCGACCGGTCTGGTGTTGTGTGACAAGGTCCCACAGGGCCACAAGGTGGCTTTGACCGACATCGCTGCGGGTCAAGCCGTGCTCCGCTACAACGTGCCCGTGGGTTACGCCCGCGAATCCATTGCAGCAGGCCGCTGGGTACATGAGCGTTTGCTCGACATTCCGGCTGCACGCGAGCTGCAAGGTTTGCCCATGGCCACCCAGCCCGCACCGGCTTGGGCACCGCTCGAGGGCCATACCTTTGAAGGCTATGTGAATGCCGATGGCTCGGTCGGCACGCGCAACCTGCTGGCCATCACCACCACGGTGCAATGTGTGGCGGGTGTGGTCAAGATTGCGGTGGAACGCATTGAGCGCGAGTTGCTGCCGCTTTACCCGAATGTGGACGGTGTGGTCGGTTTGGAGCACAGTTATGGCTGTGGTGTGGCCATTGACGCGCCAGGCGCCGAGATCCCTATCCGCACCCTGCGCAACATCAGCCTGAACCCTAATTTTGGCGGCGAGGTCATGGTGGTCAGCTTGGGTTGCGAGAAGCTGCAACCCTCGCGCCTCTTGCCACCCGGCAGCTTCCCGATCCACGATACCCGTGACAAGGAGCAAGGCCCCGACCTGGTGTGCCTGCAAGATGATGAGCATGTTGGCTTCATGTCCATGATCGACAACATCGTGCTGCGTGCCAAACCCCACTTGGAACGCTTGAATGCTCGCAAGCGCCAGACGGTACCAGCGAGTGCGCTGGTGGTAGGGGTTCAGTGTGGTGGCAGCGACGCGTTTTCTGGCGTGACCGCCAACCCAGCGGTGGGCTACTTGGCCGACCTGATCGTGCGCTCGGGTGGCACGGTGATGTTTTCTGAAAACACCGAAGTGCGTGATGCGGTGGAGCAGCTCACCAGCCGCTCAGCTACACAAGCAGTGGCCGAAGATGTGGTGCGCGAACTCGGTTGGTACGACCAATACCTCGACCGTGGTCGCGTGGACCGCACCGCCAACACCACGCCGGGCAACAAGGCAGGTGGTTTGTCCAACATCGCCGAAAAAGCCATGGGCTCCATCATCAAGAGCGGCAGCGGCGCCATTGCCAGCGTGCTCGCGCCCGGCGACAAGCTCAAGCCTGATCAAAAAGGCTTGGTGTTCGCAGCCACGCCTGCCAGCGATTTCATCTGCGGCACTTTGCAACTGGCCGCTGGCATGAATGTGCATGTGTTCACCACCGGCCGCGGCACCCCCTATGGCCTGCAAGCCTGCCCCGTGGTCAAGGTGGCGACCCGCAGTGACTTGGCGCGTCGCTGGCACGATCTGATGGATTTCAACGCGGGTCAGATCGCCGATGGCGAGATGACGATTGAAGACGCTGGCTGGGCGCTGTTTCGCATGCTGCTCGAAACCGCCAGCGGCAAAAGAACCTGGGCCGAGCACTGGAAGCTGCATAACGCGCTGGTGCTTTTCAACCCGGCTCCGATCACCTGAAAACCCAAGCGCCCATTGACTTTTTTGACACGACAACACCAGGAGACAAAGATGATGAAAAAGCGCCAACTGCTCACCGCGATCGGCCTTGCTGGTCTGGGCTTGCTCAGCCAAGGCCAAGCCTTGGCCCAAGCGGATTACCCCAATAAACCGATCAAACTGATCGTGGCCTTTCCACCCGGCGGCACCAGCGATGTCATGGGACGCTTGATGGCCGAGGAACTGACCAAAGTCCTCAAACAGCCGGTGGTCGTCGAGAACATCGGTGGCGCAGGGGGCATTGTCGGCACCGATCGCGCCGTCAAGATGCCTGCAGATGGTTACACCATCATCCAGACCGGCGTGGGCCAGAACGCTGTGGCGCATGGCCTGGACCCCAACATCAAGTACAACTCGGTAACCGATTTCATTCACCTCACGCAAGTGCACTCGGGCCCTAACGTGCTGCTGGTTCATCCTTCATTACCGTTCAAGACGGTGAAAGAGTTGGTGGACCATGCCAAGAAGAACCCCGGGAAACTCGATTACGGCTACACCCATGCTGCCTCTGGACACATGGCGATGGAATTGTTCAAGCAGACCGCTGGCATTTTCCTGACGGGCATTCCCTACCGTGGCGGCGGTCCCATGCTCAACGACTTGCTGGCCGGTACCGTTCCCATGGTCTTTTTGAACCAGGATGTGGCGCTGCCCCATATCAAAGCCGGCAAGCTGCGGGCACTGGCCGTGACCAGCAAAGAGCGCAATGCGCTTTACCCGGATGTACCGACCGTGGCCGAATCCGGCTACAAGGGTTTTGAAGCGCTGTCCTGGTCGGGCTTGTCAGTGGCCAAGGGCACACCCCAGCCCATCGTGGACAAGCTCGAGGCGGCCATGGCGCAAGCCATGCAGTCCGCCAATTTCAAGCAACGCCTGACTTCGACAGGCTTTGTGATCCCGTCCCAGGGTAGCAAGCCTTACACCGAGTTCGTCAAATCCGAGTTGGACCAGTGGACCCGTGTGATCAAGACCGCCGGCATCAAGCCCCAGTAAAAGCGTCCGACCATGTCCGATGCCATCTCTTGGGTCCGTGTCTCGGCCTGCACCTTGCCTTTGGCCACCCCGATCAGCGACGCCAAGGTGCTGACGGGCCGACAAAAGCCGATGACCGAAATCGCCATCCTGTTCGTCGAGATCAAAACCAAGGACGGCGCTGAGGGGGTGGGTTTCAGTTACGCCAAACGCGCTGGAGGCCCCGGCCAGTTTGCGCATGCCAAAGAAATCGCCCCAGTGTTGATGGGCGAAGACCCGAACGACATTGCCCAACTCTGGGACAAGCTCTGCTGGGCGGGTGCTTCGGTTGGCCGCAGCGGCCTTTCAGTGCAGGCCATCGGGGCTTTTGATGTGGCGCTGTGGGACCTGAAAGCCAAACGCGCAGGCTTGTCTTTGGCCAAGCTGCTTGGGACTCACCGCGACAGCGTGCGCTGTTACAACACATCGGGCGGTTTTTTGCACACACCACTCGATCAGCTCTTGGTCAACGCTTCGGCCTCGGTGGCCAAGGGCATTGGCGGTATCAAGCTCAAAGTGGGTCAGCCAGACTGTGACAAAGACATCGAGCGCGTGAGCGCCGTGCGACAGCATTTGGGCGATCGTTTTCCGATCATGGTGGACGCCAACCAACAATGGGACCGCCCCACCGCGCAGCGCATGTGCCGCCGCTTGGAGCCGATGAACCTGATCTGGATTGAAGAGCCTTTGGACGCCTATGACCATGAAGGCCATGCCGCGCTGGCTGTGCAGTTCGATACCCCGATTGCCACGGGTGAGATGCTGACCAGCGTGCAAGAGCACTGGGACCTGATTCGCCACCGCGCCGCCGATTTCCTGATGCCCGATGGCCCTCGTGTGGGCGGTATCACCCCTTTCCTCAAAATTGCGCAGCTGGCCGAACACGCTGGCGTCATGCTGGCCCCGCACTTTGCGATGGAGCTGCATATCCATTTGGCTGCAGCCTACAAAACCGAGCCTTGGGTGGAGCACTTTGAATGGCTGGAGCCCTTGTTCAATGAACGCATCCAGATCCAAGACGGCCGCATGCTGGTGCCGAACTTGCCAGGTTTGGGTGTCTCGCTCAGTGAGCAGGCGCGTCGCTGGACACAAGGCAGTGTCGAGTTTGCGTGATGGCTGTGTATTTTTTACAAACCGGAGATGGAGATGAAAAAGCCATGTTTGTTGGCCGCTTTGGCAGCGGTTCTGATCGCACCCATGGCACCGGCTTGGGCCCAGGCGGCTTACCCGACCAAGCCGATCAAAATCGTGGTGCCATTCCCAGCGGGTGGCACGTCTGACGTGTTGGCCCGAATTTTTGGCCAAAAAATCACCGAAAGCTGGGGCCAAGCCGTGGTGGTGGATAACCGTCCCGGCTCCAGTGGCAACTTGGGCGCAGATCTGGTCGCCAAATCTCCCGCTGATGGCCACACCCTGGTGCTGATGGACGTGGGCAATCTGGTGATCAGTCCGGCTTTGTTCAAACTGCCCTTCAATGTTGAGAAAGACTTTGCCCCCGTGGCGATGGTGGCGTATTCAACCCATTTGCGGGCCGTGAGCACCCAAGTGCCCGCCAACACCCCTGCTGAATTGGTGGCCCCAGCAGGTACCCCCAAGGCGGTCGTCGACAAGCTGCATGCCGAGGTTCAACGCATTGCTGCCTTGCCAGAGATCAAAGAGCGTTTGACTGCTTTGGGCGCTGAGCCCTCGGGCATGACACCCGACCAATTTGGCCAATGGATGCGTTCAGAAATTCCAGCCATGGCGAAGATTGTCAAGGACGAAAAAATCACGGTGGAGTGACCATCGCGTGGGCGGCACGGCGCCTGCGTTTGGACCTGGCACCCCAATCCCTCCCAAGCTGTGGAGTTTGGAGGGCCAAAGGAGGAGGGGGTTCAGCTGCAGCTGACGCTGCCGCAGCCCGACATGGTCACATTTTGGATGGCCGAGGGGTCGGCCAGGGTTTCGGTCACGCTGTCAAAGCCCACCGACTTGAGGTGAGCCGCCAACCCGGCGTCCATGCTGTTGGCGTGACCTGGAAACCACTCGGCCAGCGCTTCTGCCATGCGGGTGATGATGGTGGTATCGCTGTCCAGGTAATGGGCTTCGACCACGCGCATGGTCTCCAAAATCGTGGCGTGGTGCTCGGCGTGGCAGTTGTCGGCGGAAAACCCGGTGGCCAGCATCCAGCGCTCTTCTTGTGCAAAGTGCTCGACCGTGTGGTCCAAAAAAGCCTTGTAGACCGGCAGTTGCTGGTCTTCGGGGGTGGCCAAAATCTGGTTGATCATGTCCACAAACTCTTGGTGCGTTTCGTCCATGCGGGCGTCGCCCGTGTGGAGCGAGTCGGTCCAGGGCATCAAGGTGGGGGCAGTGGCAGTGGCTTGGGCGGTGTGTGACATGGCTGAAGAGGGCTGTTGGTCGCCCCTCAATTATCCCCCTTCATGTGCAGCCTTGGCGTGGCAGGGGCGAACACCGTGGCCATGGGTGTAGGCCTGTGTCGACACAGGGCATGCGCATGCCATTAACCTTGGAAACCTTTGTCATTGAACTGCTGAGTCAACACCATGGATTCCGTCACACAAGTCCTTCTGGGCGCCTCGGTTGGGGTGGCCGTCATGGGGCGACGCACTGCGCTTTGGAAGTCTGCCCTCTGGGGGGGCATTGCAGGCCTGTTGCCCGACCTTGATGTGCTGATCGACCATGGTGACCCGGTGCTCAACATGATTCGGCACCGGGCGGAGACCCACGCCTTGCTTTTGCTCACGCTCTTTGCTTTTCCGATGGCGTGGGTCGTGAGCCGTGTTCATCGCCAGCCCCAGCTCTGTGTGCGCTGGTGGTGGGCCATCGCCTTGGCGCTGGTCACGCACCCTTTGTTGGACCTGATGACCATTTATGGCACCCAAGTTTTCCAGCCTTTCACCGACGAGGCCTATGGTTTGGGCAGCATCTTCATCGTCGATCCGCTGTACTCCTTGCCTTTGCTGGCTGGCGTCATCGCGGCGTTGCGCATCAAAAGGACAGGCCAGGCCTTGCGCATCAATGCATGGGCACTGGCCTTCAGCACGGCCTATTTGGCTTGGAGTGCGCTGGCGCAAGCGTGGGTGACGCAGCACGCCCGCGAGTCCTTGCAAGCGCAAGGCTTGCCCAGCCAACAGCTGTTGGTCACACCCGCGCCTTTCAACACGGTGTTGTGGCGCGTGGTGGCCATGGATGGCGAGCGGTTTCACGAGGGCTTTTACGCGTTCATGGACGGCGGCAGGGTCATTCGATTTGTGGCCCATGCGCGGGGAGCGGCTTTGGCGGCAGAAAACGCCCAACACCCTCAGCTGCAGCGTTTGAGCCGTTTCACCGATGGCTTTTTCAAAATCCAACGCGACGTGGACCGGTTGGTGGTGACCGACCTGCGCATGGGGCAAGAGCCCGCTTACGTGTTTGCTTTTGACATTGGCCCGCCACTGGTGGCCGGCCAGCCGCATGGGCCCGCCCAGCAACAAGCCCGCCGGATGGATGTCCGGGCGGGCTTGAACTGGCTGGGGCAGCGGCTCATGGGGCGCGATGTACCGCCCCCAGGCACGGCAGGCGGCTCAGACTAAGCGGCTGCGGTGGCGTGCGATCTGCAGCCGCACCTGCGCAGGTGCGGTGCCGCCCAAGGTGTTGCGGGCGTTCAGCGAACCTTGCAGACTGAGCGGGCCAAACACATCGGCTTCGATGCGGCTGTCGAACTTTTGCAGGGTCTCGAGCGGCAGCTCGGACAAGTCCACACCCAAGCCTTGGGCAGTTTTGACGGCGTGGGCCACCACTTCGTGGGCATCGCGGAAGGGCAGGCCTTTTTTGACCAAGTAGTCGGCCAAGTCGGTGGCGGTGGCGTAGCCCTTTTTCACGGCCGCTTCCATCGCTGCGGCGTTGACGGTGATGCCGCCTTCTTTTTGGCCCGTGGCGGGGTTGACTTGACCGCCGACCATTTCGCTGAAGATGCGCAGGGTGTCTTTGAGTGTGTCCACCGTGTCGAACAGCGGCTCTTTGTCTTCTTGGTTGTCTTTGTTGTAGGCCAGGGGCTGGCCTTTCATCAAGGTGATCAGGCCCATCAGGTGGCCGACCACGCGGCCGGTTTTGCCACGTGCCAGCTCGGGCACATCGGGGTTTTTCTTCTGCGGCATGATGGAGCTGCCGGTGGTGAAGCGGTCGGCAATGCGCACAAAGCCGAAGTTCTGGCTCATCCACAAAATCAACTCTTCAGAGAATCGGCTGATGTGCACCATGCAAAGAGATGCGGCGGCGGTAAATTCAATGGCGAAGTCGCGGTCGCTCACGCCGTCCAGGCTGTTTTGGCAGACTTGTGGGTTGCCGGCTTCATCGACCATGCCCAGGGTGCGGGCCACGCGCTCGCGGTCCAGCGGGTAGGTGGTGCCGGCCAAAGCGGCGCTGCCCAGGGGCAGGCGGTTGGTGCGGCGGCGCACGTCGCTCATGCGCTCGGCGTCGCGGCTGAACATTTCCACATAGGCCAGCAGGTGGTGCGCAAAACTCACGGGTTGCGCCACTTGCAGGTGGGTGAAGCCGGGCATGATGACCTCGACGTTGTGCTCGGCCACATCGACCAGGGACTTTTGCAGGTCGGCCAGCAAATCAATGATCAGGTCCATCTCGGTGCGCAGCCACAGGCGCACGTCGGTGGCCACTTGGTCGTTGCGGCTGCGGCCAGTGTGCAGGCGCTTGCCCGCGTCGCCCACCAGCTGGGTCAGGCGCGCCTCGATGTTCAGGTGCACGTCTTCCAGGTCCAGCTTCCACTCAAAAGCGCCCGATTCGATCTCTTGCGTGATTTGCGCCATGCCGCGCTGGATGTCGGCCAGGTCGCTGGCGGCGATGATGTTTTGCGCGGCCAGCATCTCGGCGTGGGCCAGAGAGCCTTGGATGTCGGCTTGCCACAGGCGCTTGTCAAAGAACACGCTGGCGGTGTAGCGCTTGACCAACTCGCTCATGGGTTCTGAAAAGAGCGCGGACCAGGCTTGGGATTTTTTGTCGAGTTGGTTTGTCATAGGTGGAGGATTTTATCGGGCGGCAAGCCGCCGCCCGAAATCACGTGTCAACCCGTGTTGCGCAGCCCCGCAGCAATCCCGTTGATGCTGATGTGGATCCCGCGCTGCACGCGTTCGTCGGCCAAACCGGCGCGGTAGCGCCGGATCAGTTCGACTTGTAAATGGTGCAGCGGGTCGATGTAGGGAAACCGGTGGCGGATGGACCTGTCAAGTGCCGGGTTGCTCGCCAAGCGGTTCTTTTCACCGGTGATTTGGGCCAGCGCGTCAGCGGTGCGGTGCCATTCGGACTCGATGGCGGTAAAGATTTTTTTGCGCAAGCGGCTGTCGCTGACCAGTTCGGCGTAGCGCGAGGCCAAGGCCAAGTCGCTCTTGGCCAGCACCATGTCCATGTTGGACAGCAGGGTGCGGAAAAAAGGCCATTGGCGGTACATTTTTTGCAGCAGGGCCAGTGCCGCCTGGCGGTCGGCCGCGTCGGGCCTGTCCAGGTAGGCGACCACCGCCGAGCCAAAGCCCAGCCACCCGGGCAAGGTCAGACGACATTGGCCCCAGCTGAAACCCCAGGGGATGGCCCGCAGATCTTCTATTTTTTGCAGGGCCTTGCGCGAGGCAGGGCGTGAGCCGATGTTCAGTTGCGCCAGCTCTTTCAAAGGCGTGGCGCCAAAAAAATAGTCGGTGAAACCGGGTGTGTCGTAGACCAACCCTCTGTAGGCCGCCATGCTGGCTTCAGACAGCTCAGCTGCCGCGTCCAAAAAGGCGCGGGTGGCAGGCTTGGTGGGTTGCAGCAGGGTGGCCTCCAAGGTGGCGGCGACCAAGGTCTCCAGGTTGCGGCGTCCAATTTCGGGGTTGGCGTATTTCGAGCCAATGA
The DNA here is from genome assembly GCF_048019295.1 of Limnohabitans sp. DCL3. Classification (GTDB taxonomy): domain Bacteria; phylum Pseudomonadota; class Gammaproteobacteria; order Burkholderiales; family Burkholderiaceae_C; genus Limnohabitans_A. The sequence goes on from NZ_CP171842.1 coordinate 729,943, forward strand.
CCTCGCCTTGTTCGGTCAGGCGGATTTGCCCGCGCACGGTGCCCGGTGGTTGCGCCAAGATGGCTTGGTAGCTGGGGCCTCCGCCTCGCCCCACGGTGCCACCCCGGCCATGGAACATGCGCAAGGTGATGCCGTGGCTGCTTTGCAGTTTGTCAAACAAGTCCACCAAAGCAATTTCGGCGCGGTACAGCTCCCAGTTGCTGGTGAAAATGCCACCGTCTTTGTTGCTGTCCGAGTAGCCCAGCATGATGTCTTGCTCACCGCCTGAGCGCTGGATCAGCTTGGCCACGCCGGGCAGGGCGTAGAAGTCGCGCATGATGGGCGCGGCGTTGCGCAGGTCTTCAATGGTCTCAAACAGCGGCACCACGATCAAGTCGTTGACCGCTTCGCTGTCCAGGGTGCCCCGCAAAAGGCCGGCTTCTTTTTGCAGCAGCAACACTTCGAGCAAATCGCTCACCGTCTCGGTGTGGCTGATGATGTAGTGCCGTATCGCTTGGGGGCCAAAGGTGACCAGCATGCGTTTGGCGCACTCAAAAATGGCCAGCTCTGAGTGGGCGTGTTCGCTGTAGCGGACACCGGGCACGCGCAGCGGTCGGGCATCGTTCAGCAGGCCCAGCAGCAGGGCTTGCTTGGCATGTTCATCGAGTTGGCTGTATTGCTTCTCGACGCGGGCTGTGGTCAACAGTTCGGCCAACACCGCTTCGTGCTGGTCCGAGCTTTGGCGCAAATCGACCGTGGCCAAATGGAATCCAAACACCTCCACCGCGCGGATCAGTGGATGCAGGCGTTGGGCCGCGAGCGCTTGGGCGTGCTGGCTGCACAAAGACGCTTCGATCACGCGCAGGTCCGCCAAAAATGCTTCAGCACTGGGGTAAGGGTTTTGGGGCGCAACGGCGTGACGGGCTGCTTCTCCGCCCGTGAGTTTTTGCAGTGTGGCGGCCAAGCGGGCGTACATGCCGGTCAACGCCCGGCGGTAAGGCTCGTCCTGGCGGTGTTGGTTGGTGTCGGGCGATTGCGCTGCCAGGGCCAGCATTTCCGGGTTAAATGGCACCAGCATGGCCGACAGCGACAGCTCGCTGCCCAGGTAATGCACTTCGGTCAGGTAATGGCGCAGCGCCACATCGCTTTGGCGGGTCAAGGCGTGTTCCAGCGTGGGTGCGGTGACATTGGGGTTGCCATCGCGGTCACCACCGATCCACTGGCCCATGCGCAAGAAACTGGCCACAGGCTGACCCGGCAGGGCTTCTTCCAGCTCGGCATAGAGCTTGGGGATTTCGCGCAAAAAAGTCGCTTCGTAATAGCTCAGTGCATTTTCAATTTCATCGGCCACCGTGAGTTTGGTGAAGCGCAGCAAACGGGTTTGCCACAGCTGCATCACGCGGGCGCGCATTTGCAACTCGTTGGCGGCCAGTTCTTTGGGGCTCAGTGCGTCTTTGGCCGCATTGACGGCCGCAGCGCGGGCCTTGATGGCGTCGCGCTCGGTCAACAAGTGGGCGATGTCGCGCTCGGCATCCAGAATGCTTTTTCGCTGCACTTCGGTCGGGTGCGCGGTGAGCACGGGCGAGACGTAGCTGGTGGCCAGCATGTCCGAGATGCTCTTGGGCGTGATGCCAGCCCAGCGCAAGCGCTGCAATGCCACATCGATGCTGCCTTCTTGCGTGTGGCCGGCTCGCTCGTGGATGGCGCGTCGGCGAATGTGATGGCGGTCTTCGGCCAAGTTGGCCAGGTGCGAAAAATAGGTGAAGGCGCGGATCACACTCACGGCGCGGTCGCCGGGCAGGCTTTTGAGCAGCTTTTTCAGCGCCTTGTCGGCCGCGTGGTCGGCGTCGCGCCGGAATGCGACGGAGAGCTTGCGAATTTGCTCCACCAGTTCGTAAGCCTCAGCGCCCTCTTGCAAACGGATCACATCGCCCAAAATTCGACCCAGCAAGCGGATGTCTTCGACCAAGGGCCGCTCACTGTCTCGTTTTTGGGCCGGGTTGGGCGCACGGGTGCGGCTTTTGGCAAGCAAAGTGCTGGGGGGAGAGGCCTGTTTCATGGGTGCTGCGCTCGAGGATGAATGCGGTCAATGGGAAGGAGGTCGACTACTGGCCACACCAGTGTCAGTTTTTCTTGACATCATGCTAGCATCGCCGAGAGAGACAAAATTACCAATTGATTTCATTTTTTAATGGGATCAAAATTTTTTTCAGGAAATCCGCCGTGACCGAGTCCAAGCTGCCCTCTATCGTCATTGCCACCCGCGAGAGCCGTTTGGCTTTGTGGCAAGCTGAACATGTCAAGTCGCTGTTGGAGGGCTTGGGTTGCACGGTCAAGCTGCTGGGCATGACAACCCAGGGTGACCAAATCCTGGACCGTAGCCTGTCCAAGGTGGGCGGTAAGGGCTTGTTTGTCAAGGAGCTGGAAGTGGCTCTGCAAGAGGGGCACGCAGACATTGCGGTGCATTCGCTCAAAGACGTTCCAATGGACATGCCCGAGGGCTTTGAGCTGGCTTGCGTCATGGAACGTGAAGACCCCCGAGATGCTTGGGTGTCTGCGCAATACGCCTGTTTGGAGGACTTGCCGAAAGGTGCCGTGGTCGGCACATCCAGCCTGCGACGCACGGTGCTGTTGCGTGCACTTCGTCCTGATTTGAAGATCGAGCCCTTGCGTGGCAACTTGGACACGCGTCTGCGCAAACTCGATGAAGGCCAGTACGCGGGCATTGTGCTGGCAGCTGCAGGCCTCAAGCGCTTGGGATTGTCTGAGCGGATTCGCCATATTTTTGAGACCGAACAGATGCTGCCGGCGGCAGGGCAAGGTGCTTTGGGAATCGAGATCCGAAGTGACCGGGCTGATTTGCGCGCCCTGCTGGCGCAGCTGGCCGATGCCCCATCGTGGCGACGGGTCGCGGCCGAGCGGGCCGTGAGCCGAGCCATGGGCGGCAGTTGCTCCATGCCTTTGGCCGCGCACGCCACCATCGAGGCGGGTGTGCTGAAGCTGCAAGCGGCCTGGGGAGACCCGCAAGGCCCAAGCACTTTGGTCATGGCGGCAGCACAGGCCAGCACCGATGGCTTGCAAGCAGCCGAAGCGCTGGGTCTGAGCGTGGCGCAGGCCCTGCGCGACGGCGGCGCGCATTGATTCCTGGCGCTGGCATGGCGCGGTTACCTTCTCCGGACTTGGAGCTTGGCTCTCGGCGTGTGGTCGTGACCCGGCCTGAGCGCGAGGCCCGTGCTTGGGCCGATGCACTGCACGCCTGTGGTGTGCCTTGCGACACCTTGCCTTTGATCGAGATTGCGGCTTTGCCTGACGCATCGGGATTGGGGTTGATTTGGCAGACGTTGCCCAGCCATTTGGCGGTGATGTTTGTCAGCGCCAATGCTGTGCGTTTTTTCATGGCGGCCCGACCTTCGGGAGGAGGCTTGGCCAGCTGCCGAGCATGGTCCACAGGCCCTGGCACGCAGGCTGCCTTGCTCATGGCGGGATGGCCAGCCGAGTCGATTGACTCCCCGCCCGACACGGCCTCTCAGTTTGATTCGGAGGCGCTTTGGGCCTTGGTGGCCGATCGGGCTCAAGCCGCGGTGGCTGCGGCCCGGTCCTGTTCAGGCGCACAGCCGACGGTGTTGATTGTTCGAGGCGCCGACACACAAGGTCAACTGGCTGGACGAGATTGGTTGGCTTTGCAATTGGAGCATGCCGGCATTCAGGTGCAACAAACCGTGGCCTATGTCCGCCAAGCCCCGGTCTTGACGGCACCTCAACGCGCTTGGATCCGCCAGGCCATTCAAGAGAATTCATGGTGGTTGTTCAGCAGTTCGCAGGCCGCTCAACATTTGTTGCAACTTTGTCCCGATTTGCCCTTGGGTCAAGCCCGAGCGCTGGCCACCCATCCGCGCATTGCCCAGCGCCTGTTGAATGCAGGTTGGGGTCGGGTGGAAATCGTCCCTGCAGGTCTGAAAGACCAAGCCGAGTCTATAAAATCGCTGGCATGACTGCATCACCCGAAACTGCCCAAGATCCTGCCAACCCTGAGGGGCCTGCGGCATCGTATCGCCACGTCTGGCGGTGGTTGGCCATCGCTGTTGCTGCTCTGGCTTTGCTACTGACCGTGTTGTTGTGGCAAAAATTATCACGGATTCAAGAGCAATTGGCACGGCAAAGCGCCGACTCGGGCCAGCAATCGATGGAAGCCAAAGCATGGGCCAAACAGGCTCAAGAGACGGTCAAGGACAGTGCCGCGCGTTTGGCCTTGCTTGAAACGCGCTTGGGAGAGGTCGCTTTGCAGCGCAGCCAGCTGGAGGAGTTGATCCAGAGTTTGTCGCGATCGCGCGATGAAAATTTGGTGGTCGACATTGAGTCAGCGCTGCGCATGGCGCAACAGCAGTCCCAGTTGACCGGCAGTTTGGAGCCCTTGTTAGCGGCGCTCAAATCTGCTCAAACACGGTTGCAGCGGGCCGCTCAGCCCCGATTGGCACCTGTGCTCCGGGCGTTGGAGAAAGACTTGGATCGACTCAGCACTGTCCAAGTTTTCGATTTGCCCGGCTTGTTGATCAAGTTGGACGAGGGCGTGGCTTTGGTGGACGGTTTGCTCTTGGCCAATCAGGCCTTGCCCTCATCGGTGATGAATGGTGCCTTGAGCGCTGTGCAGCCGGCCCAGGCACCTTCTTGGTGGATGGTTGGCTTGGCGCAATTTGCCGACCAACTCAAAGGCTTGGTGAGGGTCAGCCGCATTGAATCGCCAGAGGCGGCCTTGCTGTCCCCCGAGCAGGGCTTTTTCTTGCGGGAAAACCTCAAGCTCAAACTGCTCAATGCGCGCCTGGGTTTGTTGGCACGACAAAAGGACGCTGCACGGGCTGATTTGGCCTCCGCCGCCATCACCGTGCGCCGCTATGCCGATGGGTCCTCGCGCAAGACGGTACAGATGCTGCAATTGCTGGAACAATCGGCCGAGCAGTTAAAAGCCAGTGACAGTCCGCGTCTTGAAGGCTCGTTGTCCGCCTTGGCCACCGCCGCAGCTGGAAGGTAACCCGACATGCGAGCAGCGCTTTGGCTCATCAGCTTGTTCGCTTTGGCGGCAGCTGCAGCTTGGTTGGCCGGCAACAACCAAGGCACGGTCACCTTGTTCCTGTCCCCTTATCGGATCGATTTGTCCCTGAATTTGGTCTTGCTGATGCTGGGCTTGGTGGTTTTGGTGGTGGTGTTGGCGCAACAAGCCTTGTCCGCCTTGTTGTCATTGCCACAGCAAGCCCAACGTTGGCGTTTGCAGCAAAAAGAACGAGCGGCACACGCTGCCATGCTCGAATCGATCAGCCAGTTCATGGCGGGACGGTATTTGCGCGCCCGCAAGTCGGCCCAATTGGCCCTTGAAAAGGAGGCGTTGCTGACAGAGGCGGGTCTGGATCTGGACCATGCGGTGGTGTTGCGCACCTTGGCCCACACCATGGCCGCCGAATCAGCCCACGCCTTGCAAGACAGGGATGTGCGTCAAACCCATTGGGATGCTGCTTTGCAAGCGGCCAAAGCAGCGCCTTCTTCCGAGTCGCGAACCTTGAGCGAGGGCATTCAGTTGCGAGCTGCCCGTTGGTTGCTGGATGACCGGGATGCACCTGCGAGTCTGGCGCTGTTGCAGTCCTTGCCCTCCGCCACGGCCCGCCGTATGGTGGCCATGCGCCTGCAACTGAAGGCCGCACGCTTGGCTGGGCAGCCAGCGAAGGCTTTGGACACGGCGGTTTTGCTGGCCAAGCACCGCGCCTTCACGCCTGCTGCGGGTGACAGTTTGGTGCGCAGTTTGATATTGGCCTGGTTGTCTCATGCCCATGATGCCGATGCGGTGCAACGCCTCTGGCTCAAGTTGAGCGCAGCGCAGCGCAGCATGCCTGATTTGGCCGCAGAGGCGGCCTTGCGTTGGATGTCTTTGGGCGGCGAGGGCGCTGTGGCCAGAACCTGGCTTCAAGCCGTGTGGGAGCCTTTGCAATCTCCCAAATCCAAAGCCTGGACGCCAGAGCAATTGGCCCGCATGGTGCAAGCTTTGGAGGCTGCGTTGGCGGATGCTCAAGCGAGTGACGCCAGAGCCTGGTTGGCCCGTGTCGAGGCGGCTCAATTGGCGCGCCCGCAAGATCCTCTATGGCAATATCTGACAGGCACGCTGTGTCTGCGTCATCAGTTGTGGGGCAAAGCCCAAGGTCTTTTGTCTCAATCTGTCAAAGGCCTTCAAACCCCCACATTGAAGCGCCAAGCCTGGTGTGCCTTGGCCGAATTGGCTGAGCAGCGGCAAGATTTGCCTGCCGCCACGGCCGCCTGGAAGCAAGCCGCAAAGCTCCCTCGGTCTTGATTTTTCCTGGCACGGACTGGCATCCGACAAACTCTGCAAAAGTCGGGGAGGGGACAGGCCCGATTCCATGAGGTGAGCGTCGAGCAGGCGAAAAAAAACCGGGCCCTTGGCCCGGTTTTGGCTTTGCGTGACTGGCCAATCAGAATGGCAGGTTCATGTCTTTCAGGTCTTTGCGTGTTTCGACCAAGACCAAGGGACCCTCGTTCAGCACCACAGCAGGCGCACGCTCACGGGGAACGCGGACTGGTTGGGGTTCGGCGGCAATGGCCGCTTGAACCGCTGCCACTTTGTCGGCATCGGAGTTGACCCAAACCAGGCCAGAGCCTTGTGCCACTTGCTGCAAACGATCGATTTGCAGGGTGTATTTCTCTGCAGCAGGCATGACCGCAGGCGTTGCCGCGACAGTTTCAGCGGGCACTTGAGCAGGTTTTTCTGCGATCACCTCGGGCGCCTGGGCAGCAACGGGTGCTGCAGTTTCGGCGGCCACAAGCGTGTCCATGGCCTGTGCAGGCGCAGGCACATCGGCTGTCTCAGCCACAGGTGTTTCAGCGCGAGCCACAGCCGTTTGTGCTGCGGCTTGCTGGGCACGTTCAAAGTAAGAACGTGGAGCGGGCTGGTCATCGGGCTGAGGCACTGCTGCGGTGGCCGTTGCTGGGTCATTCGCCTCGCTTTGGGCGGCTTCGACAGCGTTTTCCGCACGGTTATCGCTGCCACGCTCACGGCGGTCACGGCCGTAACGGTCACGCGAGCGGCGCTCACGGCGCTCGCCTGTCTGCTCCAAGCTCGCAGTTTCTGCGGTCTGTCCTTCTGCGGCGACCACTTCGCTTGCAGCGGTGTTGGCATCGACGCCAGTGGCGTCGCCCTGGCGGCTGTCGCCACCGCGGTCCCCACTTCGTTCGCTGCGTTCGCCACGCTCACGACGACCTTCGCTGCTGCGCTCGCCGCGTTCACGACGGCCTTCACCACGTGGCGCACGTTCTTGGCGGACTTCGGTGCCTTCTGCCGTCAACTCCGGTGCGGTTTCGCTGCGGCCTTCGTTTTTGCTGTCGTTGCGGGCCTCATGGCGACCTTCGCTGCGGCCATCGCGTCGACCTTCCCGAGGCGCACGTTCGCCCGCTGGGCGATCTGAGCGTTCGCTCCGTTCTGCGCGTACTGGGCGGGCCTCGCCATCGCGCACCTCTTGGCGACCTTCTTGCCGGTTGTCTGCACGGCCTTCAGCTCGGCGTCCACCTGCTTCGCGTGGTGCACGAACTTCACCTGCAGCGCCTTCAGCGCGATCACCACGGCGTCCACCGCGGCGGCCATCACGGCCGCCTTCACGGCGCTCACCATCGCGCGTGCCCTCACGGGTGTCACTGCGGCGCTCGCCGTTGCGCACGTCGCGGATTTTTTCATCTTTTTTACCCGTCGCAGCAGGAGCAGCTTCAGGGGTACTGCCACCGAACAGATTCTTCAGCCAGCCAAAGAAACCACCCGTTGCTGCCGCAGTGGGCACCGAGGTTTGGGGTGCGGGGGCAGCGGCCTGGCGCGCGGGTTTGGCGACGGCCACCGGGGCTTCGGGCTTGACCGGCGCAATCGGCGCTGGTGCATCGGGCAACACACCTTTGATGACCGGCGTTTGCTTGTTGGTGGGCTCTTGTGAGCGGCGTGTCACGGTGGTGGCGTCTTCGATCTCTTCGGCCATTTTGTAACTGGCTTCGATGCGGTCCAGACGTGGGTCATCGTGCTTCAAACGCTCGAGTTTGTAGTGCGGGGTTTCCAGCGACTTGTTGGGCACCAGAAGCACGTTGATGCGCTGCTGCAGCTCGATCTTGGCGATCTCGGAGCGCTTTTCATTCAGCAGGAACGAGGCGACTTCGACCGGCACTTGGGCGTGCACGGCGGCGCTGTTGTCCTTCATGGACTCTTCTTGGATGATGCGCAGGATCTGCAGTGCCGAGCTTTCGGTGTCACGGATGTGGCCCGCACCACCGCAACGGGGGCAGGGGATGGAGGCACCTTCGGACAGGGCAGGCTTCAAGCGCTGGCGGCTCATTTCCATGAGGCCGAACTTGCTGATGGTGCCGAACTGGACGCGTGCGCGGTCCTGGCGCAGCGCGTCGCGCAGGCGGTTTTCCACTTCGCGGCGGTTCTTGGACTCTTCCATGTCAATGAAGTCGATCACGATCAGGCCACCCAGATCGCGCAGGCGCATCTGACGGGCCACTTCGTCAGCGGCTTCGAGGTTGGTGCGGGTTGCAGTTTCTTCGATGTCGCCGCCTTTGATGGCGCGGGCCGAGTTCACGTCCACCGACACCAAGGCTTCGGTGTGGTCGATCACGATGGCGCCGCCAGACGGCAGTTGCACAGTGCGCGCGTAAGCCGACTCGATCTGGTGCTCAATCTGAAAGCGGCTGAACAGTGGCGCGTCGTCGCGGTAACGTTTCACACGGGGCGCGAACTCCGGCATGACATGGCTCATGAACTGCTGAGCCTGGTCATAGATGTCGTCGGTGTCGATCAGGATGTCGCCGATGTCGTTGTTGAAGTAGTCGCGAATCGCGCGGATGACCAGCGACGATTCTTGGTAAATCAGGAAGGCACCCTTGCCGCCTTTGGAGGCGCCATCGATGGCGGTCCAGAGTTTGAGCAGGTAGTTCAGGTCCCACTGCAACTCGGGCGCGGAGCGACCAATGCCTGCGGTGCGGGCAATGATGGACATGCCCTTGGGGTACTCGAGCTGGTCCATGGCTTCTTTGAGCTCGGCCCGGTCATCGCCCTCGATGCGGCGGCTGACGCCACCACCTCGGGGATTGTTGGGCATGAGCACCACGTAGCGGCCAGCCAAGCTGACGAAGGTGGTCAGTGCTGCACCTTTGTTACCGCGCTCTTCTTTTTCGACTTGCACCAAGAGGGACTGGCCTTCTTTGATGACGTCTTGAATACGCGCTTGGCTGACGGACACGCCTTCAGCAAAGTATTGGCGCGAAATTTCTTTGAAGGGCAAAAAACCGTGGCGGTCTTCGCCGTAGTCCACAAAGCAGGCCTCGAGTGAGGGCTCGACTCGGGTCACCACCGCTTGGTAGATGTTGCCCTTGCGTTGTTCGCGGCCCTCAATTTCGATTTCGTAGTCGAGGAGTTTTTGCCCGTCGACGATGGCCAAGCGGCGCTCTTCAGCTTGCGTGGCGTTGATCAGCATCCGTTTCATGATGCGTTCCTTTACATATCAGCTTGGCCCCAAAGCAGAAAGATGTCTGCGGTCTGGGACCTGTTTACACAACTGGCTTTGGATTTCGAAAATCTCAAAGCCTCCGTTGCCGGAGCTGACGCCTGAAACGAAGGGAACTGCCGAAGTGGATCGCCATTCAGCTGTGCGTGAGCACAGGAATGGGGATCGTGGCGCGTGGATGGGGCGAGGCAAAAGGCATGCAAAAATTTGTCCACTGCCGGGGGCTTCCCCCGGTGTCCAAGACAAACTGTTCGGCACCAGGCGTGACAGTGTCGAGTGGCTTTGTAAGCCACTCCAAGCACATCAGCAAAGTTCCGAACAACACAACCATCTCGCTTTGATCCGTCCAACAGCCATTGCAGGGCTGCTGAACTTGGGGTATTCCGTATCTGGGTTTTCAGGGCGTCGGCCCAACCTCCGGGGCGATTGGCCACTGTTGGCAAGGGCCTTCAGTCTGCAAATCGTGCCGAGGGTGGCATCGACCATCTGGTTTGGCGCGGTGGTGGTGGACTAAACTCCTGCTCTCAGGAATTCATTTCCATTTGAATCAACCACTTACAGCCAATAGCCAGTGAATCACATTATAGGGGCCAAGTCTGGCAATACTGCACCGGCCGTCAAAAGCCTGGAAGTGGACGAAGAGTCGGCTGGACAGCGTTTGGACAACTTTTTAATGCGTCATTTGAAGGGTGTACCCAAAACGCATGTCTATCGCATCATCCGAAGCGGTGAAGTGCGCATCAACAAAGGACGCGCCGCCGCCGAAACACGGGTCCAAACCGGTGACCAAGTGCGCGTGCCCCCCGTGCGCATGTCTGACAAAGTGGCAGAAAAGGCTGCGAACCCTGCGCCCAGCCGTGAATTCCCCTTGCTGATGGAAGACGACAGCCTGATGGCCATCGACAAGCCTTCTGGGGTGGCTGTGCATGGCGGCTCCGGGGTGAGTTTTGGCGTGATCGAGCAGTTGCGACAGGCTCGCCCGCAAGCCAAATTGCTGGAATTGGTGCACCGACTGGACCGCGACACCAGTGGGATTTTGTTGGTGGCCAAAAAACGCAGCGCCCTCAAGCACTTGCAAGACCAGTTTCGAGAGCGCGAGACAGGCAAAACCTATCTGGCGCTGGTCAAAGGTGATTGGCCAGCCAAACTCAAGGTGATTGACCAGCCTTTGCACAAATACCTTTTGCCTGGAAAAGACGGGCAAGAGGGTGAGCGACGCGTGCGCGTGACCACGGCAGATGATCCGGATGGCATGCGTTCCATCACCTTGGTCAAGGTGGCGCAGCGGCTGCCGGGTGCTTCTTTGTTAGAGGTCACCATCAAAACTGGGCGTACCCACCAAATCCGGGTGCATTTGTCGGCCCAAGGGCACCCGATCGCGGGGGATGACAAATATGGGGACTTTGACTGGAACCGTCAGTTGCTCAAACCCAGCGCGGGCCCTGGCCTCAAGCGCATGTTTTTGCACGCTTGGCGCTTGCAATTCAACCACCCGGTGTCCGCCGAGCGCGTGGCCCTTCAAGCCGATTTACCCCCTGAATTGAAAGCGTATGTCGACCATGCCCAACTCAAGACCCCGCCAGTTTGACCTGATTGCTTTCGACTGGGATGGCACTTTGTTCGATTCCACGGCCATCATCACCCGCTGCATCCAGCGTGCGGTGGTGGATGTGGGCGGTCAGGAGCCTACGCGCGAAGCCGCCTCTTATGTGATCGGCATGGCGCTGATGCCCGCGCTGGCCCATGCCGCGCCGGATGTGCCGAAAGACAAGTACCCCGCTTTGGGTGAACGCTACCGTCACCATTACATCCAGCACCAAAACGACATCAGCCTGTTTGAGGGGGTGTTGCCATTGCTCGACGCGCTCAAAGCCCGACACCATTGGCTCACGGTGGCCACTGGCAAAAGCCGCCAAGGCTTGAATGAGGCTTTGCATGCGGTGGAACTGCGCGGCGTGTTCGACGGCTCGCGCACAGCCGATGAAACGGCAGGCAAACCCAACCCCTTGATGCTGCATGAATTGATGCGCGAGTTTGGCGCTGAGCCCGAGCGCACGTTGATGATTGGTGACACCACGCACGACCTGCAAATGGCCCTGAATGCGGGCTGTGCCAGCGTGGGCGTGAGCTACGGGGCGCATGAGCCTGAAGCCTTTCATGTTTTGAAACCGTGCCATGTGGCGCACAGCGTGCAGGATTTGCACGACTGGTTGTTGCAAAACGCCTGACGCAAGGAGTGTTCATGCAAGCCGCAGTCCCTTTGTGCAACAGCGCTGACTTGGTCAACGGTGGTCGTGCTGTCCCTTTTGACATCGTGTATGCCGGTCAGACCTGCCGCGCCTTTGCCATTCGCTACCAAGGTCAGGTGCATGCTTATTTGAACCGCTGCACCCATGTGGCCATGGAGATGGATTACCAGCCCGACCGTTTTTTTGACGACACGGGCCGATGGTTGATGTGTGCGACACACGGTGCCACTTACCAGCCCGATACCGGTGCTTGTTCGGGTGGGCCTTGCCGTGGAGGGCTGGTGAAAATAGACCTTTCAGAGCAAGACGGCGTGGTTCACTGGCATACTGCCTACAACTTGAAACCGCTTGAATTTTGACCATGCAAGAACCCCAGGACCCCGTGTCCGCCCAGGCCCGCCCAGAACCCTTCAAAGCCCCATCGACCCCCGATGCGGCTTGGGAGCGCCAAACCTTGGAGCGATTGGCCTTTGCCTATGTGACCGAACAAAGAACGGCTCGGCGCTGGAAGGTGGGACTTCGCGCGGCTTGGTTGGCATTTTTAGCCATGGTGTTTTGGCAGTTGTTCAGCTACAACTCGCCCACGAGCAACCCGAGTCTGCCGCACACGGCCATGGTCTCCATCGTGGGTGAGATTGGGTCAGAGACCGAAGCCAGCGCCGAAAACGTCATGTCGTCCATGCGTCTGGCTTTGGAGGATTCGGGCTCGCAAGCGCTGGTTTTGCTGATCAATTCCCCGGGTGGCAGCCCCGTGCAGGCGGGCCTCATCAACGATGAGATCGCGCGTCTGAGGGCTTTGCACAACAAGCCGATTTATGCCGTGGTGGAAGAGTCTTGTGCTTCAGCCGCTTACTACATCGCAGCAGCAGCAGACCAAATTTATGTGGACAAAGCCAGCATTGTGGGCAGTATCGGCGTGCTGATGGACGGCTTTGGCTTCACCGAGTTGATGAACAAGCTGGGGGTGGAGCGTCGCTTGATGACGGCGGGGGCCAACAAGGGTTTTCTGGACCCGTTCAGCCCGCAAACCGAGCCGCAGCGCAAGCACGCCCAGGCGATGCTGGACCAAATTCACACGCAGTTCATTGAGGTGGTGAAAAAAGGCCGTGGCGATCGCCTGAAAGAAACTCCTGAGATGTTCAGCGGTCTTTTTTGGAGTGGACAGCAAGCTGTGGATCTGGGTTTGGCCGACAGCCTGGGCAGCCTGGACGGCGTGGCCCGTGAGATCGTCAAAGCGCCCGATGTGATCGATTACACGCAACGTGAAAACGTGGCCGAGCGCTTGGTCAAACGCTTTGGCGCTGCGGTCGGTGAGGGCTCGGTTCGTGCTGTGCGCAACAGCACGGGTCTGCGCTGAGGCGCATGGTCAAGCAAAATCTCAAGGCCCGATGGCGTAAACCGCAGGCGTGTGACCATCAGGGCCTTGTCTGCCCTTTTTCCATTGCGCCACGGTGTGGCTTTGGATGCTGACTGACGGCAAGGTCAAGCCACTGGCGATGGCCAAGCGTGTGTTGGCGTTCAGACTTTGCAACAAACCGCTGAGCATGGCCGCATTGCGGTAAGGGGTTTCGATCCACAATTGGGTCTGTCCGGTTTTGAGTGCCAGAGATTCCAGTTGTTTCAGACGGGCCGAGCGCTCTGCTGCGTCTTGCGGCAGGTAACCCACAAAGGCAAAGTTTTGGCCGTTCAGGCCGCTGGCAGCCAAAGCCATCAACAACGATACCGGGCCGACCAGCGGCAGCACGGTGATGCCCAGATCGTGCGCGGCACGAACCACTGAGCTGCCCGGGTCGGCCACGGCAGGCATGCCGGCTTCGCTGACCAAGCCCACATCGTTGCCTTGCAAAGCAGCCGCCAACAAGGGTTTGCCGTCAAAACCCGATTGGTGGTCGCCTTTTTTATGCACATGGCGCGGCAGTTCGGTGATGGTTTGTTCGGCCAAAGGCGCGATCAAAGGATGGGTTTCTCCCACCCGCTTCAAGAAAGCTCGGGTGCTTTTGGCGTTTTCGCAGACCCAGTGTTGGATGTTGGCCGCCGTGGCCAAGGTGTGGGTGGGCAGCACGTCGCTGATGGGTGCTTGTTCCGTGCAGCCAAAGTCCAGTGGCGTGGGCACCAAAAACAGGCGGCCTTTGAGTGGCTTGGAAGTGTTCACAGCAATTTCACTCCAGCTTGGCGCAGCAAGCGCGCGGTGCGGATCAGAGGCAGTCCAATCAAGGCAGTGGGGTCGTCATTGTCGATGGACTCCAACAACGCAATCCCCAAACCCTCGCTTTTGGCGCTGCCCGCGCAGTCGTAGGGTTGCTCGGCCTGCAAATAGGCCTCGATCTCGTCGTCGCTCAAATCGCGAAAGACCACACGCACCTCAGCCAAGTCCACTTGTTCAAAGCCCGTGGCGAGGCAGACGACGGCCAATGCGGTCTGGAAAATCACCGTCTGACCGCGCATTTGGCGCAGTTGGGTCACGGCGCGTTCGTGCACGCCGGGTTTGCCCAGCGCTTGGCCTGCCAAATCGGCCACTTGGTCTGAGCCAATGACCACCGCTTCGGGGTGCAAGGCGGCCACGGCTTGGGCTTTGGCCAAAGCCAGCCGCAGTGCCAGAGTTTTCGGGGCCTCGCCGGGCAAGGGGGTTTCGTCCACATGCGGTGGCGCCACCGTGAAGGGCACTCGAAGGCGTTCCATCAATTCCTGACGGTAGCGCGAGGTCGAGCCCAGCACCACGGCACGCGGCGCAACGGTCGAGGGGTCTGTAGTCGGTTTCAAAGTGCAATGCTCTGTCAATTGGGATGGGTGATTCTCTTACACTGCGGGCATGGAAAAAAAATCAGACCCCCAACATTTGGACCTGCTGGCTTTCGCGCGTGACGCTGGTCATCTGCAAGGCGAGGGCGTACTGGCCGATTGGCCCCGATTGGCCTCTGAGCAATACGGTGCTGCACTGGCTGCCGGGGCCGTGGTCTGGCAACTGCAAGGTCGCACGGTGTCTCCATCGGGCGGCCCTGACCAAATTTGGTTGGATTTGCGGGCCTCTGTGCAGTTGCCCATGCAGTGCCAGCGTTGCCTGACCCCGGTGCTGTCAACTTTGGAAGCCGAGCGCTCGTTCAGGTTTGTCGCCGATGAGGCCACCGCCGCTGCCTTGGACGATGAGGCAGAAGAAGATATTTTGGTCATCAGCCGTGATTTTGATGCTTTGTCCTTGGTCGAGGATGAGTTGATTTTGTCATTGCCGCTGGTGCCTTTGCACGACGTTTGTCCTGAAACCGTCCCCATGTCCGCGGTGGACCCTGAGTTTGAGGTGGCCGCTGAGCGGCCCAACCCTTTTGGGGTGCTGGCAAGCCTTAAAACGGGTGCAAACAAGTGAGCACAAACGCTGGCCACTTTATTTGTACATGCTCTTAGGCTATAATCAGCGGCTTCGCTCAGTGATGCTGAGTGACAACATCATCAACCAGACGCTGCGTTTCATTGGCGCGGCTTCCAAGCTTCCAAGGAGCCACCATGGCTGTTCAGCAAAACAAAAAGTCGCCTTCCAAGCGCGGTATGCACCGTTCGCACAATGCCTTGAACGTGCCCGGCATCGCTGTGGAGCCAACAACAGGCGAAACCCACCTGCGTCATCACATCAGCCCCAACGGTTTTTACCGTGGTCGCCAAGTGTTGAAAAACAAATCCGAAGCTTGATCGGCGTCAGCCCCAAGCCTGCAGAGGCCCGGCGCTACTTTCATAAGTAGCATCGGGCTTTTGTTTTTGGGGCTTTGAATTCATTCACGGTTTTGAGCTTTAGGATTGCATGACCTCGCCCGACCCGATCACCTTGGCAGTCGATTGCATGGGCGGCGACCACGGTCCCCGTGTCACGCTGGCCGCTTGCCGACATTTTTTGGCCCAACACCCTGATGCCCGCCTCCTTTTGGTGGGTCGCAAGGAGGCTTTGGCGTCTTTTGCCGATCCCCGCGCCGAAGTGGTGGAGGCCACCGAGGTCGTTGAAATGGACGATCCTTTGGAAGTGGCCTTGCGCAAAAAGAAAGACTCTTCCATGCGTTTGGCCATTGAGCAAGTGCGCGATGGGAGAGCTTCAGCGGCTGTGTCTGCCGGCAACACGGGCGCACTGATGGCGATTGCCCGGTATGTCCTCAAGACCATGGACGGTATCGATCGTCCAGCCATTGCGGGTCAGATGCCCAATTTCAAAGGGGGGGGCACCACGATGCTGGATTTGGGTGCCAACGTCGATTGTTCCCCCGAGCATTTGCTTCAATTCGCGGTGATGGGTTCAGCGCTGGTGTCGGTGTTGCAAAACAAAGAGCAGCCTACGGTTGGTTTGCTCAACATTGGTGAAGAGGCCATCAAAGGCAATGAAATGATCAAAAAAGCGGGAGAGTTGCTGCGATCTGCGGCCCACTCCGGTGATTTGAACTTTCACGGCAATGTCGAAGGCAACGATATTTTCAAGGGTACGGTCGACATCGTGGTGTGTGATGGCTTTGTCGGCAATGTGGCGCTCAAAGCCAGTGAGGGCTTGGCGACCATGATTGGCGGCTTCTTGAAAAATGAGTTTTCACGCAACATTTTCACGAAAACCGCCGCGATTTTGGCTTATCCGGTGTTAACTGCCTTCAAAAACCGCGTAGACCATCGCCGTTACAACGGTGCGGCCTTGCTGGGCTTGCGTGGTTTGGTGTTCAAGAGTCACGGTTCGGCCGATGAGGTGGCTTTTGAGACCGCCTTGAACCGGGCTTATGATGCTTCCAAAAACCAATTGCTGGAACGTGTTCGAGAACGCATTGCCCATGCCGCGCCTTTGTTGATGGGTGCGCAGGCCGAGCGGACAGAACACGCCAGTTCATCTCTATGAGAATTTACTCCCGTATTTTGGGCACAGGCAGCTACCTGCCTGAAAAACGCCTGAGCAATGCCGACTTGGCTGCTGAACTGGCACAGCAAGGCGTTGAAACTTCAGACGATTGGATCGTGGAACGCACCGGTATCCGGGCGCGCCATTTTGCGGCCGACGACCAGGGCAGCAGCGACTTGGCCACAGAGGCGGCACGCCGGGCGCTGATCGCTTCAGGTCTGAGCGAACATGACATGGACTTGATCATTGTGGCCACGTCCACGCCCGACATGGTGTTTCCATCGGTGGCAACCATGGTGCAGCACAAGTTGGGCGCCGCGGGTTGCCCTGCATTTGATGTGCAGGCTGTGTGCAGTGGTTTCATTTACGCGCTCACGATTGCCGATTCGATGATCCAGTCTGGCTCTGCCAAGCGCGCTTTGGTGATCGGTTCGGAGGTTTTCAGCCGCATCCTCGATTTCAAAGACCGCACAACCTGTGTCTTGTTTGGTGACGGCGCAGGCGCAGTCATTTTGGAGGCTTCGGACCGGCCCGGTATTTTGGCCACCGATTTGCACGCCGACGGCAAGCACAAGGACATCTTGTGTGTGCCAGGGCACGTCAACCGGGGTGCGATTTTGGGTGATCCGGTTCTGAAAATGGACGGGCAAGCCGTCTTCAAGCTGGCCGTAGGGGTACTCGAAGAAACTGCCCGTGCCAGTTTGGCCAAGGCCAATTTGACCGATGCCGACATCGACTGGTTGATTCCGCACCAGGCCAACATTCGCATCATGCAAAGCACCGCCAAGAAGCTCAAGATGAGTGCCGATAAAGTCGTGGTGACGGTCGACCAACACGGCAACACCTCGGCCGCCTCCATACCGCTTGCGCTGGACACCGCTGTGCGCGATGGTCGCATTCAGCGGGGCCAGACCCTCATGCTCGAAGGCGTGGGTGGCGGCTTCACCTGGGGTTCCGTACTCCTTCGCTATTGATTTGACAGGCCCGGGTCAGCGATGCGCGGCACGCTGCCTCGGATTCTTTACAGATACAGAATTTGCACATGACCTCATTTGCTTTTGTTTTTCCCGGTCAAGGCTCCCAATCGGTGGGCATGTTGGACGCTTGGGGCGACCACCCGGTGGTGCTTGAAGCCCTCCAAGAGGCCTCGGACGCGCTGGGTGAAGACGTGGCCCAACTGATCCATGAGGGCCCGAAAGAGGCGCTGGCCATGACCACCAATACCCAGCCGGTGATGCTGGTGTCGGCCGTGGCCGCTTACCGCGCTTGGTTGGCCGAAGGCGGTGCCCAACCATCGGTGGTGGCGGGGCACTCGCTGGGCGAGTACAGCGCCTTGGTGGCTTCGGGTGTGTTGACCTTGTCACAAGCCGCTCCGCTGGTTCGTTTGCGCGCTGCGGCCATGCAAGAGGCCGTGCCTGTAGGCGTGGGTGCCATGGCCGCCATTCTCGGTTTGCCCTCGGACAAGGTCATTGCAGGTTGCCAAGAAGCGCAAGCCACATTTCCTGCAGGCAGTGCTGAAGTGGTGGAGGCCGTCAACTTCAACGATGCGGCACAAACCGTGATCGCGGGCAGCAAAGCGGCGGTGGACAAAGCCTGCGAAGTGCTCAAGGCCTTGGGTGCCAAGCGAGCGCTGCTCTTGCCCGTTTCGGCCCCGTTTCACTCAAGTTTGATGAAGCCTGCGGCAGAAAAGCTGCGTGAGAAGCTGGCCAAGCTGACCTTGGGGGTGCCCCAAATCCCCGTCCTCAACAACATCGATGTGGCCATCGAAACCGATCCCGACCGAATTCGCGATGCGCTGTACCGCCAAGCCTTTGGCCCAGTTCGTTGGGTGGAGTGTGTGCAGGCCATCAAGGCCCGCGGCGTGACCACACTGGTCGAATGCGGCCCCGGTAAGGTGCTGGCGGGCATGACCAAGCGGATTGACGCTGAATTGAACGGCGTGGCGCTGTACGACCCCGCCACCCTGACTGAAGTGAAAGGACTCCTCTCGTGAGCGAAGCACAAAAACAAGTGGCCCTGGTCACAGGGGCGTCCCGTGGCATTGGCGCTTCGATTGCCTTGCATTTGGCCCAACAAGGTTTTGTGGTCATCGGCACCGCCACCAGCGACGACGGTGCAGCCCAAATCAGCCAGGCCCTCTCCGCCTACCCAGGCAGCCGTGGTGCCAATCTGAATGTGAACGATGCAGAAGCTGGCGCGGCCCTGATCGATGCCATCGTCAAAGAACACGGTGGTTTGCAGGTGCTGGTCAACAACGCGGGCATCACCCGCGACCAGCTGGCCATGCGCATGAAGGACGATGACTGGGACGCGGTGCTTGACACCAACCTGAAGGCCGTGTTTCGCATGAGCCGTGCGGTCATGCGCCCGATGATGAAGCAGCGCTATGGGCGCATCATCAGCATCACCAGCGTGGTGGGCGCGTCGGGCAACCCCGGCCAGGCCAACTATGCGGCCGCCAAAGCCGGTGTGGCGGGCATGACCCGTGCACTGGCCCGTGAGCTGGGCAGCCGAAACATCACGGTCAACTGTGTGGCCCCCGGTTTCATTGAAACCGACATGACCGCCAGTTTGCCCGAAGAGCAGCAAAAAGCCTTGTTGGGCCAGATTCCTCTGGGCCATTTGGGCAAACCCGATGACATCGCGCACGCAGTGGCCTACTTGGCTGGAAGCCATGCGGGTTATGTCACCGGACAAGAATTGCATGTCAATGGTGGCATGTTCATGGCCTGATTTTTCGGAAACCCCTTCCGGACAGGTAAAATCTTCATTTTTCACAACCCTCAGAGGGACCCCATGAGCGATATCGAAGCACGTGTCAAAAAAATCATTGCTGAACAACTCGGCGTTGAAGAGTCACAAGTCACCAACGAAAAAGCCTTCGTGGCCGATCTGGGTGCCGACTCCCTGGACACGGTGGAATTGGTGATGGCACTCGAAGACGAGTTCGGCATCGAAATTCCTGATGAGGACGCAGAAAAAATCACCACGGTGCAAGCTGCGATCGACTACGCCCAAAGCAAGAAGGCCTGATCGACGATGACCCGGCGCCGCGTTGTTGTCACGGGTTTGGGATGCATCAGCCCCGTGGGCAACACGGTCGCCGATGCATGGTCAAGCCTGCTTGCCGGCCAGTCCGGTATTGCTCCGATCACTCGTTTTGATGCTTCAGCCGTTGCCTGCAAGTTTGCGGGTGAGGTCAACAACTTTGACCTTGAGTCTTACATCTCGGCCAAAGAAGCTCGGACGATGGACCGGTTTATTCACTTCGGTATCGCCGCTGCAGCCCAGGCCATTCAGGATGCAGGCTTGTCGACTGGCGAGGCCTTGAGTGAAGAAGATGCCTGCCGTATAGGTGTGGTGATTGGTTCTGGCATCGGCGGTTTGCCGCTGATTGAAGACACCCACACCGAGTATGTAGCGCGCGGGGCGCGGCGCATCTCCCCATTTTTTGTCCCTGCCTCCATCATCAACATGATCTCTGGTCATGTGTCGATGCGCAGTGGCTTCAAAGGACCCAATTTGGCCGTTGTGACGGCTTGCACCACGGGCTTGC
Organism: Limnohabitans sp. DCL3; assembly: GCF_048019295.1. Classification (GTDB taxonomy): domain Bacteria; phylum Pseudomonadota; class Gammaproteobacteria; order Burkholderiales; family Burkholderiaceae_C; genus Limnohabitans_A. Next base: position 750,118 of record NZ_CP171842.1, read on the forward strand.
ACAGCATTGGTGAAGCGGGTCGTTTGATTGAATACGGCGACGCGGATGTGATGATTGCGGGTGGTTCTGAGGCTTGCGTTTCGCCGCTGGGTGTCGGTGGCTTTGCCGCCATGCGTGCCTTGTCGACCCGCAACGACGACCCCACCGCGGCCTCACGTCCTTGGGACAAGGATCGCGACGGTTTTGTGTTGGGAGAGGGTGCCGGTGTGATGGTGCTCGAAGAGTACGAACATGCCAAAGCACGGGGTGCCAAAATCTACGCTGAGCTCGGTGGTTATGGCATGAGTGCCGATGCCGGGCACATGACCGCGCCCAGCATGGACGGACCCCGCAGGGCCATGCTCAACGCCATGCGCAATGCCGGCGTCAACGCGGACCAGATCGATTACCTGAACGCACACGGTACTTCCACGCCGCTGGGCGATATCAACGAAACCAATGCCATCAAGGCGGCATTGGGTGACCATGCCTACAAAACCGTGGTCAGCTCGACCAAATCCATGACGGGTCATCTTTTGGGTGGCGCGGGTGGCATTGAAAGCGTCTTCACCGTGTTGGCCTTGCACCACCAAAAGGTGCCACCGACGATCAACTTGCTCAACCCCGACCCAGAATGTGACTTGGACTATTGCGCCAACACTGCGCGCGATATGAAAATCGATGTGGCCCTGAAAAATAATTTTGGTTTCGGTGGCACCAACGGTTCTTTGGTTTTCAAGCGCATCGGATGAGCTGAAAGTCAGGCGGCCCGCATGCACAACGCCCCACCTGTGGCTTACCCGGTGGGGCGTTTTGTTTGGGGACGTGCGATGTTGACGGCTGTCCTTGGCTTGTCCGCTGCCGGGTTGATCGCTTGGCAGTTGGAGAGTCAATCACCAAGCGCCACCGTCTGGTGCGCCTGGATTTTTTGGGCAGTATGTGCTGTTGTCGCTGCCCTGCTGGGACCACGCCAAGTCATGTCCGAAGGCCACTTGTTATGGAATGGCGAAACTTGGGTCTGGCGAAGAGGGCTGGGTACGGATGCCCTGGTCCTTGAAGATCAAGTGCTGAATTTGACGGTGGGCATGGATTTCGGTGCCAATATGGGGCTCTTGGTGCAGGCAGACCCCCAGGCCCATCAAGGCCGCCGTCCTTGCTTTTGTGCATGGGTCAGTGAGCGGTCCATGCCCTCAAAGTGGCATGGTTTTCGATGCGCTGTATATTCGCGCCCAAAGCCCCATGAGCCGGTTGATGAAGCCCGTGAATGACGCGAAAGCGCAAGGCTTGAATACAGTCCATCTGGCCACATCTGTGTGAGGCCGGGACATCGGTATGAACTACACATGGAGGCATTTGTGCTGAAGCTCAATTGGATGAAGAAAACGGCCCTGGTCGCGCTGAGCAGTGCTGTGTTGGTGGGGCTCTTTGTGGTGCCCGCGACTGGGATGGCGCAAGCCTCTGCTGCATCGGTGCGCGGTTTGCCTGATTTCTCGGACTTGGTCGAGCAGGTGGGCCCTTCCGTCGTCAATATCCGAACGCTTGAAAAAGCGCGTTCCAGTGCGTCAGGTGGTTCTGCGAGCGATGATGAAATGCAAGAGCTGTTTCGACGTTTCTTTGGCGTGCCCATGCCCAATGCCCCCAGGCAAGCCCCTCGCCAAAACCGCTCACCCGAAGAAACACTGCCACGCGGTGTGGGTTCGGGCTTTATTTTGAGCTCTGATGGACTGATCATGACCAACGCCCATGTGGTGGAGGGTGCCGATGAAGTGATGGTGACGCTGACCGACAAGCGGGAATTCAAGGCGCGCATCGTGGGCGCGGACAAGCGTACCGATGTGGCCGTGGTCAAAATTCAGGCCACAGGTTTGCCTGCCGTGAAGGTGGGCGACGTCAACCGTTTGCGCGTGGGTGAGTGGGTCATGGCGATTGGTTCGCCCTTTGGCTTGGAAAATACCGTCACAGCCGGGATCGTGAGTGCCAAGCAGCGCGATACCGGGGACTATCTGTCTTTCATTCAGACCGATGTGGCCATTAACCCCGGCAATTCGGGTGGGCCGTTGATCAATTTGCGTGGCGAGGTGGTGGGCATCAACAGTCAAATTTACTCGCGCTCAGGTGGGTTCATGGGCATCTCGTTTGCGATTCCCATGGACGAAGCCATGCGCGTGAGCGAGCAACTGCGCACGAGCGGTCGCGTCAGCCGTGGCCGGATTGGCGTCCAAATTGCGCCCGTGACCAAGGAGGTGGCCGAATCGATTGGTCTGGGCAAAGCACAAGGTGTGTTGGTCAGGGGTGTCGAGGAGGGATCGCCCGCGGACAAGGCGGGCATTGAAGCGGGTGACATCATCACGCGCTTTGATGGCAAGTCGGTCGAGAAACCTGCTGATTTGCCCCGTGCGGTGGGCAATACCAAGCCCGGCAGCAAAGCGAGCATCACGGTTTTCCGCCGCGGCAGTTTCAAAGAGATGAGCATCACGGTCGCTGAGTTCGAGGCCGAGAAAGTGGTGGCCAGCGTTCAACACTGGGGTTTGACCCTGAGCGATTTGACCGAGGCTCAAAAGAAAGAGTTCCGAGTCAAGGGTGGGGTGCGGGTGGATGCGGCGGTTGAGGCCTCGGCCAAGGCCGGTATCCGGGAAGGGGACTTGATTGTGGCCATCGCCAATGCGGAGGTCACCTCGCTGAAAGAGTTCGAGACGGTCATGACCCGTGTCGACAAAAGCCGTCCCGTCAGTGTGCTCGTTCGGCGTGGGGACAGCGCCTTGTACGTTTTGATACGGCCTGCGCCTTGAACCGTTGGATGGCAAAAGGCCCGATTAACCCGCTGGTCATTGGGGTCAAGTTGTTTAAAACAGGGTGATTTTCAACAATTGACGGGATCTTGAAATGTTTTTCTAAAGTTTGTATGAACTAACTTTTTATTTCTCTCATGCTGATTTTGGATAAAATCAGCCTTCCTGACCCCGGATTCATGGCATAAAGCGCAGGTTTGAGTTCACGATGCGAGATGCTGTCAAAGCATCCACCGTTGATCCACAGTTGGCTCACAAGTTGTTCAGCATGATGCCGTTAGGCCTGTGTGTAACATGTGGATAAAATGGGTGTTGTACTCCTGCAACGACTTGCCCAAGCTGTTTGGAAGGCTGTGCATGTGGGCCAATTTGCCTACAATGAAAGCCCAACCATCGCAGTTGCCAAAGATTGTTGGTTCAGGGCGCGTCACCACCAGACGCGCCCTTTTTTCTTTTTCGGATCCTTGATCCACACATATTTGCAGACCGTCCTTGATGAACCACATCAGAAATTTTTCGATCATCGCCCACATTGACCACGGCAAATCGACGCTGGCCGATCGTTTGATTCAACGCTGCGGTGGTCTCGAAGCGCGCGACATGGAAGCCCAGGTGCTCGACTCGATGGACATCGAGAAAGAGCGTGGCATCACCATCAAGGCGCAGACGGCCGCGTTGCATTACAAGGCCCAAGATGGGCAGGTCTACAACCTCAACCTGATTGATACGCCTGGCCATGTGGACTTCTCGTATGAAGTCTCGCGATCTTTGTCGGCGTGCGAAGGGGCCTTGCTGGTGGTGGACGCCAGCCAAGGTGTGGAAGCGCAGACCGTCGCCAATTGCTACACCGCACTCGACTTGGGTGTGGAAGTGGTGCCGGTGCTCAACAAGATGGATCTGCCCAACGCAGACCCAGACAACGCCAGAGCCGAAGTGGAGGACGTGATCGGCATCGATGCGACCGATGCGATCCCTTGCTCGGCCAAAACTGGCATGGGGATTGAGGAGATCCTCGAGGCCGTGGTGGCCCGCATTCCACCGCCCAAAGGCAACCCTGATGCACCGCTACGCGCCATGATCATCGACAGCTGGTTCGACAGTTATGTGGGCGTGGTCATGCTGGTGCGCGTGGTCGATGGCCAGTTGCTCAAAAATGAGCGCATCCGCATGATGGCCAGCAATGCGGTCTACGAAGCGGGCAGCTTGGGGGTGTTCACACCTGCCAACCAACCCCGGGAAATGCTCAAGGCGGGCGAGGTGGGGTACATCATTGCCGGCATCAAGGAGTTGCAAGCGGCCAAGGTGGGCGATACCGTCACGTTGGAGAAAAAGCTGCCCAACAATGCAGGCCCTGCTGGCGAAGCTTTGCCTGGCTTCAAGGAAATCCAACCCCAGGTGTTTGCGGGTCTGTACCCGACAGAAGCCAACCAATACGATGGCCTGCGCGATGCGCTGGAAAAGCTCAAGCTCAATGACGCGTCATTGCATTACGAACCTGAAGTCTCGCAAGCGCTGGGCTTTGGTTTCCGCTGTGGCTTTTTGGGTTTGTTGCACATGGAAATTGTGCAAGAGCGTTTGGAGCGCGAGTTCGACCAAGACTTGATCACCACAGCGCCCAGTGTGGTTTATCAAGTGGTACAGCCCGGCGGTGAAGTCATCATGGTGGAAAACCCCTCCAAGATGCCCGATCAAGGCAAACTGCAAGAAATCCGCGAGCCCATCGTGACCGTGCATTTGTACATGCCGCAAGACTATGTGGGCCCCGTCATGACGCTGGCCAACCAAAAACGCGGTGTGCAGATGAACATGGCCTACCACGGCCGACAGGTCATGCTGACCTATGAGATGCCACTGGGCGAGATCGTGCTGGACTTTTTTGACAAACTCAAATCGGTCAGCCGAGGGTATGCTTCGATGGACTACGAGTTCAAGGAGTTTCGTGCCTCGGATGTGGTGAAGGTGGACATTTTGCTCAATGGCGAAAAAGTTGACGCTTTGTCCATCATCGTGCACCGCTCTCAGTCGCAGTACAGGGGTCGTGCGGTGGTGGCCAAGATGCGAGAGATCATTTCCCGGCAAATGTTCGATGTCGCGATTCAGGCCGCCATTGGTGCCAACATCATCGCTCGCGAGAGCATCAAAGCTTTGCGCAAAAACGTGCTGGCCAAGTGCTACGGTGGTGACATTTCGCGCAAGCGTAAACTGCTTGAAAAACAAAAGGCCGGTAAAAAGCGCATGAAACAAATTGGTTCGGTCGAGGTGCCTCAAGAGGCGTTTTTGGCGATTTTGCAGGTGGAAGATTGATGCAGTTTTTAACGTCTTTGGTGTTGGCCGCATTCGTCGGCTATGCCGGTGCTTGGTACCTGGGCTACCTCGAGGGTAACTTTGCACTCCTCCTGCTATTGGCCACCGTGGTCACGGGCATTTATTGGCTGGCCGAGCGCTTCGTGTTTTTGCCTCAGCGCCAACAAGCGGTGGCGCAGCTCGAAGCCGAAACCGTCCAGCGCCGTGCCGAATTGGCCAAAATGGGCATCGACAAGGTGGACACCGACATCCGTGAAAGCCGCGAAAAGCTGCTCATGCAACCCTGGTGGCTGGACTGGACAGCAGGCTTGTTCCCTGTGATTTTGGTGGTGTTTGTGCTGCGCTCGTTCTTGTTCGAGCCTTTCAAAATTCCCTCGGGCTCCATGATCCCAACGCTGCACATTGGCGACCTGATTTTGGTGAACAAGTTCCACTATGGTGTCCGTTTGCCGGTGGCCAACACCAAACTCACAGCGGGCACACCTGTGCAACGTGGCGATGTGATGGTGTTCCGTTATCCGCCCAAACCCAGTGTGGACTACATCAAGCGGGTGGTGGGTTTGCCCGGGGATGAGGTGGCTTACTTGAACAAGAGCCTGACCATCAACGGCAAGCCCGTGCCCAGTGAAGTGCTGCCCGACTTTTTTGACGAGTCCACGATGCGCTACCACAAGCACCGCCGTGAAACCCTGGGAGCCCAGCCGCACCAAACGCTGCAAGACGATGACCGTCCCGCCTTTGTGCCTGGAGCGGATCCCTTTCCCGGTCGCGAAAACTGCAACTACACCGTTGAAGGTGTCACGTGCAAAGTGCCGGCCGGCCACTACTTCATGATGGGCGATAACCGCGACAATTCTTTGGATTCACGCTATTTTGGTTTTGTGCCGGACGCCAACATCGTGGGCAAGGCATTTTTTGTCTGGATGAATTTCGGTAATCTCCAGCGCATCGGCTCTTTTGATTGAGGTGCGCGTGGCCACTAGCAGTGCTGTTTCCACCGGTTTGTCTGAGTTGCAAATTCGCCTCGGTTATGCATTTGCCCAGCAAAATTTGCTGCAGCAGGCACTGACGCACCGCAGTTTCAGCGCTGATCACTACGAACGCTTGGAGTTTTTGGGCGATTCGGTGCTCAACCTGGCTGTCTCGCACTTGCTGTTCACCCAATTGGCCGATATGCCCGAAGGTGATTTGTCACGCGTTCGGGCCAATTTGGTCAAGCAAGACACCCTGCATCAATTGGCCAAAACACTGGACGTGTCTGTGGTCATGCGCTTGGGTGAAGGTGAGATGCGTTCGGGTGGGCAGGGCCGTCCCTCGATTTTGGCGGACATGGTTGAAGCCATCATTGGCGCGGTTTACCTGGATGGTGGTTACCCCGCTGCCCAAGCCTTGGTCGAGCGGCTGTTTGCCAAGGTTCACATCAAACCCGATATGCAGGCCGTGGGCAAAGACCCCAAGACCGAGCTGCAAGAGTGGCTGCAAGGGCGCAAGCTCGCGCTGCCCAAATACACCGTGGTCGGCACGTCCGGCGCGGCGCACCGCCAACAATTCGAGGTCTCTTGTGAAGTGACCGAATTGCGCCAAACCCAACAAGGCTCGGGCGCATCGCGTCGCGCTGCCGAACAAGCAGCGGCTGCCGCCATGCTGCTCTCCTTGAAATCCGAAAGCGCCGCATGAGCACCGACAAGAAATCCAAAGTTTCGGAGCGTACCGCTCAAGAGCAAACCATGCGTCGCCCTGTGCAAATCGCGGGTGTGACCATCCAGCCCCGTGATGCGTCAGAAGATGCCGCATTGCCCCCGGTCGCTGCCGCAGTCGCGCCTGCACCTGTAGCGGGTCAACGCTGTGGCTTGGTGGCCATTGTGGGAAAGCCCAACGTGGGCAAGTCCACCTTGCTCAATGCCTTGGTCGGCCAAAAAATCAGCATCACCTCGCGCAAAGCCCAAACCACGCGCCACCGCATCACAGGCATCCGCACCCAGGGCGCAGCCCAGTATGTGTTTGTGGACACGCCCGGCTTCCAGACCATCCACGGCACCGCGCTCAACAAGTCGCTCAACAAGACCGTGGTCGGCGCTGTCAGTGATGTGGACCTGGTGTTGTTTGTGGTCGAAGCGGGCAGCTTCACCACGGCCGACGCCAAAGTGCTGGCCCTGCTCAAGCCCGGTATCCCGGTTTTGCTGGTGGCCAACAAACTCGACAACGTGCACCGCCGTGGCGACATCGCGCCTTGGCTGCAAAGCATGCACGAGCGTCACGCTTTCACCGAATTTGTCCCCATGTCCGCCAAGCAGCCCAAAGACATCGAACGTCTTCTGGTCATTTGCGAAAAATACCTGCCCGAGCAGGCCTGGTGGCATGCCGAAGACGAACTCACCGATCGCAGTGAAAAATTTTTGGCCAGCGAGATGGTGCGCGAAAAACTTTTTCGCCTCACGGGTGACGAGCTGCCCTACACCTCCACGGTGGTGATCGATCAATTTGAAGAAGAAGCCGGGCGCACCTCCAAGCGCATGCTGCGCATTGCGGCCACCATTGTGGTCGAGCGCGAAGGGCACAAGGCCATGGTGATCGGTGACAAGGGCGAAAAACTCAAGCGCATTGGTACCGAGACCCGGGTTGAGTTGGAAAAACTGCTGGACGCCAAGGTGTTCATTGAGCTGTGGGTCAAAGTGCGTTCGGGCTGGGCCGACGACGAAGCCCGCGTGCGCAGCTTCGGCTACGAGTAAGCCACTGCGCTCATGGCTTCCAAGCGGATCGCAGACGAGCCAGCCTATGTGCTGCACCGCTACGACTGGAGCGAAACCAGCCTGATTCTTGAGGTGTTCACTCGGCATCATGGTCGGGTGGCTTTGGTGGCCAAAGGGGCCAAGCGGCCCACGTCCAGTTTTCGTCCGGTGCTGTTGCCGCTGCAGCCTTTGTCGTTGGGGTTTGGTGGCGAGGGCGACATCCGTACCCTCAAATCGGCCGAATGGGTGGGCGGGCACGTCATGCCCACGGGCGAAGCATTGCTGTCGGGTTATTACATCAACGAGTTGCTGATGCGACTGACGGCCCGAGACGATCCGCACCCTGATTTGTTTGAAGTCTATGCCGCCACCGTGCGCTTGCTGGCCAGCGGCGACCCGGACGCACTGCAATGGGCTTTGCGTGGCTTTGAGTTGTTGCTGCTCAAGGAGATGGGCTTGCTGCCTGCCCTGAATCTGCAAACCCTGACGCTCAAGCCTTTGTCACCCATGGACAGTTATGCCCTGGTGCCTGAAGCGGGGTTGCAGTGGGTGAGCGATGACCCACGCCACGCATTGCGGGGCGAGCAGTGGCAATCGATCCAAAAAGCACTGGATTCTTCCCGTCCCATGGCAGCTTTGTTGCGCGATTGCGCCGACCTTTTGGTGCAGCTGCAAAGACCCTTGCGCCTGATGCTCAACTACCATTGCGGTGTCGGTGCTTTACGCACCCGCCAAATGATGCTCGACCTGCAAACCCTATGACCCATTCCAACCCCAGCGTGGCCTTGTCGGTCAACGTCAACAAAGTCGCGCTGTTGCGCAATTCGCGCCACTTGGGCATTCCCAGTGTCACGAGGGCAGCCGAGCAGTGCCTGCAAGCGGGCGCGAACGGCATCACCATCCACCCCCGACCCGATGAGCGACACATCCGCGCGAGCGATGTGCCCGAGTTGACCGCGTTGATGAAGGCCTGGCCCGAGCGCGAATTCAACATAGAAGGCAACCCCTTCCACAACCTGATGGACCACGTGAGGGCCGTGCGCCCGCATCAAGTGACTTTTGTGCCCGACAGCGAAGGCCAGTTCACCAGCGACCACGGCTGGACCTTTCCGCAAGATGCCGAGCGCCTCAAACCGTTGATTGACGAGTGCAAGTCCCTCGGCGTACGGGTGAGCCTGTTCATGGACCCGATCCCCGAACAAATGGCCGCCGCACGCGCCGTGGGCGCCGACCGGGTGGAGCTGTACACCGAGCCCTATGCTGCGAGCTGGGGTACGCCAGACCATGCCGCCCAGTTGCAGCGTTATGCCGATGCGGCCGAGGCCGCGCTGCAGGCGGGGCTCGGCCTGAACGCAGGCCACGACCTCAACCGTGACAACTTGCCCGCCTTCGTTGCAGCCGTCAATGGCCTTGAAGAGGTCTCGATTGGACACGCCTTCATGGCCGACGCCTTGGAGTTGGGCTACGCGGCCACGGTGCAGGCTTACCTGGCTTGTTTGAAAAAATGATCTACGGCATCGGCACCGACATCTGCGACATTCGCCGCATTCGGGCAAGCTTGGAGCGGCACGGCGAGCGCTTTGCCGCCAAAGTCTTGAGCGATGCTGAGATGGGCACCTGGAAAGCCCGCAGTGCCCGCTGGCCCGAGCGGGGTGTGCGGTATCTCGCCACCCGCTTTTCTGCCAAAGAGGCCTTCAGCAAGGCCATCGGTCTGGGCATGCGCATGCCCATGACTTGGCGCTTGTGCGAAATTGACAAACTGCCCAGCGGTCAGCCCGTCATCGTGCTGCACGGTGAACTCAAGGCATGGTTTGAAGCCAAGGGCCTGAATGCCCACATCACCGTGACCGACGAGTCTGAATACGCCGCCAGTTTTTGTGTGGTCGAGTCGCACGCAGGCCCTTGAATGACTTTTGTTCACCCTGAACTGTTGAGACAAGCATGAGCTTCCACGCCCCCCTGATCATTGACATTGCCGGCACCACCTTGACCCCAGTGGACCGCCTTCGCTTGGCGCATCCGCTCGTGGGCGGCATGATTTTGTTTGGACGCAATTGGCACAGCCGTGCGCAGCTGAGCGAGCTGTGTGCCGACATCAAGAGCTTGCGACCCGACCTCTTGATCGCGGTGGACCACGAAGGCGGGCGCGTGCAGCGGTTTCGCAACGACGGCTTCACCCATTTGCCAAGCATGCGCGCCCTGGGCGAGCTTTGGGGGCAGGACGACAAGGGGCAACCTGGCTCGGGCGTGCTCAAGGCCTGCGAGGCGGCCACCTCGGCCGGCTTTGTGTTGGCCAGCGAACTGCGCGCTTGCGGGGTGGACTTCAGTTTCACGCCTGTTTTGGATCTGGATCACGGCGAGAGTGGCGTGATCGGCGACCGCGCTTTTGCCCGCGACCCACGTGTCGTCAGCCTTTTGGCACGTAGCCTGATGCAAGGCCTGCTGCAAGCGGGTATGGGCAATTGTGGCAAGCATTTCCCAGGGCACGGCGCGGTCAAGGCCGATTCGCATGTGGCTTTGCCCGTGGACCGGCGTAGCCTCAAAACCATCTTGGCTGACGACGCGCAGCCTTACCGTTGGCTCACCAGCGTGCTCACCGCCGTCATGCCCGCCCATGTCATCTACAGCAAGGTCGACAGCCGCCCGGCAGGCTTTTCACCCCGCTGGCTGCAAGACATCTTGCGGGCCCGATTGGGCTTTCAGGGCGTGGTCTGTACGGACGACCTGTCGATGGCGGCCGCCCGCCAGATGGATGGCCGCACACTGAGCTACAGCGAAGCGGTGATCACCGCGTTGCACGCGGGCTGCGACTTGGCCTTGCTGTGCAACCGCTCGGCAGTGAACGAGGGTGCTGAGCTCGATGCCGTGCTGGACCAGCTGGCCGAGGCCCAGCTCAAGGGCCAGTGGCGACCCAGCGAGATCAGCGAAGAACGGCGCTTGAACCTTTTGCCCCGATCCTCCGCCCGCCCTTGGGACGAGCTGGTGTGCTCGGCCGACTACATGCAGGCCCTGGACCGCCTGCCTTAAACTGAACAGGACGCAGCAATGAACTCGCTGATGCGCATCGTGGTGGGCCTTCTCGCAGGGCTTTTTGGGCTCGCATTTCTGGCCGCTATCTTGGCGGCACTGGGCCTGTACATGGCCTTCGCGACCGTGCGCTGGCTACTCACAGGCCGCAAGCCGCAAGTGGTGATGGTCTGGAACCAGTTCAGTACCCTGCGTCAGAACTTCAGGCAAGGCGGTTTTCGCGCCCGAACTTCCTACGGTTTTGATGCATCAAAAAGCCCCCACGCCACCTCCAACGATGACCATGTGGTGGATGTGGAGGTGCGGGAAGTGGTGGAAGACGCGCCGCGCTTGCCACCCAGCAAGCCGCTGTGACGGGGCTTTTTCCGGCAACAACAAAACCAGCTTTGGCTGGGTTTGTTGTTCACTCCTGAACGTGTCGCAGGGCAGGAAAGAGGATCACGTCTCGGATGCTGGCACTGTCGGTCAGCAGCATCATCAAGCGGTCAATGCCGATGCCGCAGCCGCCCGCAGGCGGCATGCCGTATTCGAGCGCACGCACAAAGTCGTGGTCGTAGTACATGGCTTCGTCGTCGCCATCGTCTTTGGCCGCCACTTGGGCATGAAAGCGTGCAGCCTGGTCTTCGGCGTCGTTCAACTCGGAAAAGCCGTTGCCAAACTCGCGGCCCGTGATGTAGAGCTCAAAGCGTTCGGTCACTTCGGGACGCGTGTCGTTGGCACGGGCCAGGGGTGAAATTTCTGTGGGGTGCTCCATGATGAAGGTCGGCTCCCAGAGCTTGTCTTCCACGGTTTCTTCGAAATAGAACACCTGCAAGCTGGCCAAGCTGCGGGTGGACAGCTTGTTCTTTTCTTCGTTCATGCCCAGCTTTTTCAGGGCGTTGATCAGCCACTCGGCGTTGTCCACGTTGTCACCCGCTTCGGTGTGTTTGACGATGGCTTCGCGGATGGTCATGCGGGCGAATGGCTTGTTCAGGTCCACGGGTTTGCCGTTGTAGCTCAGGTCCAAGGTGCCCGCAGCGGTCATGGCCGCGTCGCGGATCAGGCTTTCTGTGAAACCCATCAGGTCTTGGTAATTCCAGTACGCCGCGTAGAACTCCATCATGGTGAATTCGGGGTTGTGGCGCACCGAAATGCCTTCGTTGCGGAAGTTGCGGTTGATCTCGAACACGCGCTCAAAGCCGCCCACCAGCAATCGCTTGAGGTACAGCTCGGGTGCGATGCGCAAGAACATCTCTTGTTCGAGCGCGTTGTGGTGCGTCACAAAAGGCTTGGCGTTGGCGCCACCGGGAATGGGGTGCAGCATGGGCGTCTCGACTTCGAGGAAACCGTGCTTGACCATGAACTCGCGGATGCCGCTCACAGCTTTGCTGCGGGCCATGAAGCGCTTGCGGGCGGCTTCGTCGGTCATCAGGTCCACATAACGCTGGCGGTATTTGACTTCCTGGTCGGCCACGCCGTGGAATTTGTCGGGCATGGGGCGCAGGCTTTTGGTCAGCATGCGGATCGAGGTGGCGTGGATCGACAATTCGCCCGTGCGGGTTTTGAACAAATGGCCTTCGACACCGACAATGTCACCCAAGTCCCAGTGTTTGAACAGCGCGTACAGATCTTCGCCCACGTCGTCGCGCGTCACATAGACCTGGATGCGGCCTGTGGCGTCTTGCAACGTGGCAAAGCTGGCCTTGCCCATGACGCGCTTGAGCATCATGCGGCCCGCGACTTTGGCGGTGGTTTTGGCCACGCCTTCACCGTTGAGCTCTTCGGCCGCCTTTTCGCCATGCGCTTGGTGCAGGTTGGCCGCATGGTGTTCGGGCTTGAAGTCGTTGGGAAAGGCCACGCCTTTGCCGTCGGCTTGCGCTTGGCGCATGGCTTTGAGCTTCTCTCGGCGCTCGGCGATCAGCTGGTTTTCATCTTGAGGGGCTGGTGCGGCTTGGACGTTGGCGTTCGTGTCGGACATGGCGGGCGGTGGTTGGGTTGGTTGCAGGGCGCAACCGAACCGGGGTTGCAGAGGCGGGTACTGCGCCAAGGCGCAAAGCCTTCTATTTTAAGAGTTTGCTGAGGGGCGTTGGCCGGGCTTGGGCGGGTTCTTTGGGGCCGATGGGGCTGGCGCTACCAGATCGCCTACCAATTCCAAGCGCATCAAGGGTTCTTGCAAAGCAAAAAGTTGGTATTTCATCTGCAGCGGCACTGGCAGCAATTGGGCCCAGCGGTAGGACAACCAACTGCAGTCTTGGAGACGCCACGCTTCGTTCCAGGGCGGCACCTCGCTGGGTTGAGCGCTCAGTTGGGTCAGTATTTCGTGCATCTGCGCTGACAGGTGTTGCAGGTCTTCGGGCACCTGCACAGCGGGCTCAGGTGGCAACATTTCTACATGCCCCAGCCACAAGCCATCGCTGCGCTGCTGCGAGGCCTCGATGCAAAACTTCTCCACGCCACGGCACCACACCATGACCCGTCCTGGCTGCGGCCGCTCAATGCGCTCGATTTGCACCCGTGTGCCCATCGGCTCAAACCGTTCAGCCGCTACGCCGGGGCGGTGCACCTCACGACCCTGGGTGAGCGTGACCACGCCAAAACCAGTGCCTTGGCGCTCGCACTCGCCAATCATTTGCAAATAACGCAATTCAAACAATTGCAAAGGCAGCAAGGCGCCTGGGAATAACACCGCACCCAATGGGAAAAGGGGCCATTCCTTGTAGGGGGTGGACGATGACGTATCGCGTTCAGGCATCTGGGTATCATCGCACGAACAGGAGAAAAATCGATGTTGTTCCAGATGGTGAGCTTGGTGTTGGATGTGCTGGCGGGCTTGGTCGCAGGCGCCTGTTTGCTGCGCTTTCTGATGCAGTGGCAACGCGTGTCGTTTCACCAGCCTCTGGGCCAGTTTGTGTTTGCCGTGACAGATTGGTTGCTGTTGCCGCTGCGCCGGATCATTCCACCGTGGTCGTCTTGGGACTTGTCGAGCTTGCTGGGCGCTTTTCTCATCAAACTGCTGCAGTACAGTTTGCTGTGGCTGGTGTCGGGTGGACGTGGCGCTTTGGGCTTGCTGCCGCTGGTGAGTCTGGTGGGCATGGCCCAGTTGGTGGTGTCCGCTCTGAGCGCTTTGGTGCTGGTTTTGGCCGTGTTGTCTTGGGTCAACCCTGGCTCGCCCATGTACAGCCTGGTGGCACGCTTGAGCCAACCCTTCCTCCAACCTTTTCAGCGTTGGGTGCCCCTGATCGGTGGGGTGGACTTGTCGCCCATTGCCTTGTTACTGGTTTTGCAAATGGTGGGAATGGTGCTGGCCCAACTTCAAATGGGCTGGATGTACTGAACTGTTTTGACGATCTCTCCAACACCAAGGCCCTCCGGAGAGGGCCTTGGTGTTGGGGGGGCAGATCAACTCACGGCATCAGCGGGCTGGCGCTGCAGCATGGCCAGGGTGCTGGCGATGGTTTTGCGCAGTTCGCGGCGGTCGCAGATGAAGTCCACTGCGCCTTTGCTTTGCAGGAACTCTGCGCGCTGGAAGCCTTCGGGCAAGGTCACCCGCACGGTGCTTTCGATCACCCGAGGGCCAGCAAAGCCGATCAGGGCTTTGGGTTCGGCAATCACGACGTCGCCCAAAAAGGCGAATCCAGCGGACACACCACCCATGGTCGGGTCGGTCAGCACGCTGATGTAGGGCAGGCCTTTTTTGGCCAATCGGGTCAGTGCGGCGTTGGTTTTGGCCATTTGCATGAGCGAGAGCAGGCCTTCTTGCATGCGGGCGCCTCCTGTGGCAGTGAAGCAAACGAAAGGCACTTTTTGAGCCATCGCAGTTTCTACGCCGCGCACAAAACGCTCACCCACGACAGAGCCCATGGAGCCACCCATGAAGTCGAACTCGAAGCACGCCACGACCAGGGGGATGTTGAGCACCGCACCACCCATGACGACCAGAGCGTCAGTTTCGCCGGTGTTGTTCATGGCTTCTTTGAGGCGCTCTGGGTATTTGCGGCTGTCCTTGAACTTCAGGGCATCCACCGGGACGACTTCTTGCCCGATTTCATAGCGCCCTTCGCCATCGAGGAAAGCATTGAGGCGTGCGCGGGCGCCAATGCGCAGGTGGTGCGAGCAGCCTGGGCAGACGTTGTGGTTTTCTTCCAAGTCGGTTTTGTACAGCACCGTTTCGCAGCTGGGGCACTTGACCCACAGGCCTTCAGGGACCGAGCGGCGATCGGCCGGGTCGGTGTGTTGGATTTTCGGGGGGAGCAGTTTTTCAAGCCAACTCATGAGAGGTTCTCCTTGTGCGCCGAATTATCGTTGAAACGTCGTTGGCCTTCTTCAGGCGTCCAATGCTTGGCGGATGCCGCGTAAAAAATCCGAGGCCACAGTGTTGATTTGCGTATCGGGGGCCGCATCGATCAGCTGGATCAGGCGCGAGCCGATCACCACCGCGTCGGCCACGCGGCTGATGGCTTTGGCCGTGGCTGCATCGCGAATGCCAAAGCCCACGCCGACGGGGACGCTCACATGTTGGCGGATGCGCGGCAGCATGGCTTCGACCGCATCGGTGTCCAGCGTGCCCGATCCCGTCACGCCCTTGAGCGAGACGTAGTACACATAACCGCTGGCCACCTGGGCCACCTGCTGCATGCGCTCGTCCGTGCTGGTGGGGGCCAGTAAAAAGATCAGGTCCATGCTGTGGGCGCGCAGTTTGGCCGCAAATTCCACGCATTCCTCGGGCGGGTAGTCCACGATCAACACGCCATCCACACCCGCTGCTGAAGCGTCGCGGATGAAGCTGTCAGCACCGTGCTTTTGGTCGTAGCGCTCCACCGGGTTGGCGTAGCCCATCAGCACCACCGGGGTGTCTTGGTTGGTCTGCCGGAATTCGCGCACCATGGCCAGCACCTGCACGGTGCCGATGCCTAGGGCCAGGGCTTTGTCGCCCGCCTTTTGGATGACAGGGCCGTCTGCCGAGGGGTCGGAAAACGGCACCCCCAGCTCGATGATGTCGGCACCGGCAGCGGCCATGGCGTGCATCAAGGGCACAGTGGTGCCCGCTTGCGGAAAACCGGCTGTGACATACGGGATCAGGGCTTTGCGGCGCTCGGTTTTGAGGGCGGAGAGGGTGGCATCGATGCGGCTCATGTCGGCATTCACTTCACAAAATTCACGGGTTGCTCGCCACCTTTGACCGACTGGCCTTGGCAGCTGGGGCGGCAGAAAAAGTCGGCGTTGGACAAATCGGCCACGGTGCCGATGTCTTTGTCGCCGCGGCCCGACATGTTGATCAAAATGCTTTGGTCGGTGCGCATGGTTTTGGCCAGCTTCATGGCGTAGGCCACGGCGTGGCTCGACTCCAGTGCAGGAATAATGCCTTCGGTGCGGCACAGGTAGTGGAAGGCCTCGAGGGCCTCCTTGTCGGTGATGCCCACGTACTCGGCGCGGCCGATGTCCTTCAAGAACGCGTGCTCGGGGCCCACGCCGGGGTAATCCAGGCCTGCACTCACGCTGTGGGTTTCGGTGATCTGACCGTTCTCGTCTTGCAAAATGTAAGTGCGGTTGCCGTGCAGCACGCCGGGGCTGCCCAGTTGCAGCGAGCACGAGTGCTTGCCCGAATCCATGCCTTCGCCAGCGGCTTCCACACCGATCAGGCGGGTGTTCTCGTGCGAAATGTAGGGGTAGAAAATGCCCATGGCATTGCTGCCGCCGCCCACGCAGGCGATCACTGCATCGGGCTGCTGCTCGGCCATTTGCAGGCCTTTGAACATTTCAGGCATTTGCGTGAGGCACTCTTCGCCGATCACGCTTTGGAAGTCGCGCACCATCATGGGGTAGGGGTGTGGGCCGGCCACGGTGCCGATGATGTAGAAGGTGTTGTCCACATTGGCCACCCAGTCGCGCATGGCTTCATTGAGCGCATCTTTGAGGGTGCGACTGCCCGATTCGACCGGCACCACGGTGGCGCCCAGCAGTTTCATTCGGTAAACGTTAGGGCTTTGACGCTTGACATCTTCTGAGCCCATGTAAACGACGCATTCGAGGCCATAGCGGGCGCAGATGGTGGCGGTGGCCACGCCGTGCTGGCCCGCCCCGGTCTCGGCGATGATGCGCGGCTTGCCCATGCGCTTGGCCAACATGGCCTGGCCGATGGTGTTGTTGATCTTGTGTGCGCCTGTGTGGTTCAGGTCCTCACGCTTCAAGAAAATTTGTGCCCCGCCCATTTCACGGCTCATGCGGGCTGCGTGGTACACCGGCGAGGGGCGGCCCACAAAGTGCGCCAATTCGGATTTGAACTCGGCGATGAAGGCCGGGTCGTGCTGATAGAGCGCGTAAGCGGCTTTGAGTTCGTTGATGGCGTGGGTCAGTGTTTCGCTCACGAAACTGCCGCCATAGATGCCGAAATGGCCTTTGACGTCGGGTTGTTGGTAATCAAACATGGTGTGGACCTTGATGGGGGCGCCGCCAGGTGCTGGCAGTGGAAAACGCTGCAAAGGTTTCTGGGGTCAGCGCCTGAAATACTTTAAGTGGAATGGTCGTTGTCCGCGGTGCGCACCGCCTGGACAAATTGCCGCATTTTTTCGGCATCTTTGAGTCCTTTGCCTGCTTCGATGCCGGAGCTCACGTCAACAGCCAGAGACAGACCGTGCGTGCGCAGTGTCCGAATGCCATCGACCACGTTTGCAGGTGTGAGTCCACCAGACAAAACGAGGTGAGCATTGACGTTTGGTGGCAGCTGTGACCAATGGAATGTTTTTCCGCCCCCGCCGTATCCGTCGACATGGGCGTCGAGCAAGAGGGCTTGGGCTGTGCGATGGGTATGGGCAAATTCTAGCAAGTCGAAGTCATGGACCTCCGACAGGGGGATTCGGGCCGCTTTCAGGTGGGGTCGGCCCGTCTGCTGCGTCATGGCTGCGCAAAAATCGGCCGATTCGTCACCGTGGAACTGCAGCGAAGCCCCCGGCACGGCCGCACAAGCCGCCGCAATGCGCTCGGGTGCCTCATTGACGAAGAGCAGTACGGGCGTCACAAATGCCGGCAACAGGCGTGCCAGCTCGGCCGCGCGTTCAATGCTCACGCTGCGCGGACTGGGTGGGTAGAGTACAAAACCAATGGCGTCGGCCCCAGCGGCGCAGGCCGACCGCACATCGGTCTCGCGGGTGAAGCCACACATTTTGATGCGGGTGCGTTGCGCAGGTTCGGGGCGGGCAGGCGCGGTCTGCTGGTTCATGGCAACCAATCAAAAGCAGGGGTGGTGTCGGGCAGGCCCCATTCGGGACTGTAGATGGGGCCAGCAAAGTACAGGCCGTCGGGTGAAAAAGTGGGGGCTGCAGCCTCGCGGCTTTTGGCCAGCAAGACCTCACGCATCCAGTCGGGGGTCTGGCTGCCCTGACCGATGGTCACCAGGCAGCCCATGATGTTGCGGATCATGTGGTGCAAAAAGGCATTGCCTTCAAACTCAAACCGCCAGTAGGCTCCGCGTTTGGCAATTTCGATGTGCCGCAGTGTTTTGACCGGCGACAGTGCCTGGCAGCTGCTGGCCCGGAACGATGAGAAATCGTGCTCACCCAACAAGTGCAAGCTGGCTTGGCGCATGGGCGCTTCATCCAGTGGCCGGTACACCCAGCCGACACGGCCAGCCTCAAGGCTGGGGCGTACGGCGGAGTCGAGCAACACATAGGTATAGCGCCGACCCGTGGCGCTGGCGCGGCAGTGGAAGCTGTCGGGCACGATTTGCGCCCACTGAACAGCAATGTCGGAGGGCAGATACCGGTTGGTGCCGCGCACCCAGGACTGGGGTTCACGGTTGAGCTCGGTGTCGAAATGCACAACTTGCATGAGGCCGTGCACACCGGCATCGGTGCGTCCTGCACACAAGGTACTGACACGAGGCAGATCGGCAAACTTCGACAGCGCTTTTTCGAGTTTGTCTTGCACCGTTTGGCCTGTGCTTTGGCTTTGCCAACCTTGGTAGGCGCTGCCCAAATAGCCAACACCGAGGGCGACTCTCACGTCTTCGGGCCTGCAGTGGGGTCCGCCTCAGGCGCAGAGCGGGGCTCACGCGAGGGCGTCAAGTTCAGGTCAATGTGGGCAAACTGAGGCGGCAAGCCAGAGGGCCAAGCCGCAGGTTCGATGCGGCCCTCCTCTTGGGGGCCTTTCGTTGAAACCGCCGCGCTGGGTTCAACGGGAGATGCCTTGGCGGGATGTTGAGCAAACAAATCACCGCCTTGAGACGGGCGACGTCTGGCCCACCATACCCAGCCTAACATGGCACTGAAAAGCACCAAAACCCAGGCCCAGATGGCCGAGCTGTGGCTGATTTTTTCCAACAAAGATAAGGGCTGCGTGGTACCGACAGAAAAGGGCAAGTTGGGTGCTGAAGGCGGCACGTCAGCACGGGCATTGGCCGGTGCTTGATTGGCCATCGGCAGGCTGGAAGCCGATAAAGACTTGAGTGTGTCCAGGTTTTTTTGGAGCGCTGCCAGTTGTTCGGTTTTGTCTTGAATTTCTCTTTCCACGGCCAATCTGGCTTCGTCGGAGTCGCCTCCGGCCTCGCGTTTGCTCAGCGTCAAGGTGTCTTTGACCGGCAACTGCGGAGCTGGTGTGGGGACCTCCGCGCTGACTTTGCCGTCCATCTCCCGACTTGCCGTGTCCGGTGCTTTGAAAGCCGATTGAGCCAAGCGACGGGCATAAGCCACAAAATCCACAGTTTGTGCCACCACGGATTGCCTGGCTTCCTCGGCTGAAATCTGAGCGGCCTCTTGCGCGCTGGGCAGCTGAACTTGAGCGCCTTCGCGCAACAGGTTCACGTTGCCTTCTATGAAGGCTTCCGGGTTGGCTCTGACCATGGCCATGAGCATTTGGTCGAGCGTGACGCCCGCAGGCATGGCGCGCTGGATCAGGCGAGATGCGGTGTCACCTGCCCGCACCCGGACGGTTTCCAGGACAGGGCGCTGGTTTTCTGAATTCGTGACCGGGTTGGCCAACGCCGCCAAGGCCAGTGGCGAGACCACGGGGGCCACCACATCCCCTTCACTTGGGGCTTTGATGGTGTTTGGGCTGATGGCGCCTACGGGCGAGACCAGCAAGGTGTAATTCATGGCCAAGCGACCAGCAGGCCATTGAGCCTCCACGATCACATCGATAAAGTGCTCGTTGACCGGCGTCTGCCCCGTCAATGCGATGAAGGGCTTGCCATCACCGCGAAACTCCAGGCTGGTTTGCAAGCCAGTCAATGCCGGGTGAAATACCATTTTAGCCTGCTCGTAGCTGGCCACCGAGGCCTGCTGCAGTTGGAGCCTGCGCAGGTCTTCCACCTTGTATTGCGTGATCTCAATCGACGCCCGAAGCGGCTGTCCAATGCGCGATTCCACCGAAACCTGACCCAGTGTCAAAGCCAAGACGGACTGGCTGGCCATGGCCATGGCCAAAGTCAAACCAAGGCGCAGGCCAAGTCCCTGAGGGACTTCGGGGGGGGAATGCATTGGCTGATGAAGCATCAAGCGTCCAACAGGATGCGCAGCATGCGGCGCAGCGGTTCGGCCGCGCCCCACAGCAGTTGGTCACCGATGGTGAATGCACCGACGTATTCAGGGCCCATGGCCAGCTTGCGTACACGGCCCACCGGGATGGTCATGGTGCCCGTCACGGCCACAGGGGTCAGGTCCTTGATGGTGGCTTCGCGTGTGTTGGGCACCACTTTGACCCACTCATTGTCCGCGGCGATCATGGCTTCGATGTCGGCCACGGGCACGTCTTTCTTGAGCTTGAAGGTCAGCGCTTGGCTGTGGCAGCGCATGGCGCCCACACGCACGCAGAAACCGTCCACAGGAATGGCCGCAGAGTTGAATGCCTCGCCGAGCCCCAAAATCTTGTTGGTTTCGGCCATGCCTTTCCACTCTTCTTTGGACATGCCATTGCCCAAATCCTTGTCGATCCAGGGGATCAAGGAGCCGCCCAGTGGCACGCCAAAGTTGGCAGTTTCAGCGGTGGTCAACGCACGTTGCTTGGCCACCACCATGCGGTCGATTTCCAGAATCGCGCTCTTGGGGTCGTCCAGCAGGGCTTTGACTTCGGCATTCAGGGTGCCGTACTGGGTCAACAGCTCGCGCATGTGTTGTGCACCACCACCGGAAGCGGCTTGGTAAGTTTGGGTGCTCATCCACTCGACCAGACCTGCTTTGTAGAGCGCGCCCACGCCCATCAGCATGCACGAGACGGTGCAGTTGCCGCCCACCCAGTTGTTGCCGCCGTGCGCCAAGGCGTTCTTGATCACGGGCATGTTGACAGGATCCAAGATGATCACAGCGTCTTTTTCCATGCGCAGGGTCGAAGCTGCATCAATCCAATGGCCGTTCCAGCCTGCAGCACGCAACTTGGGGAAGACTTCGGAGGTGTAGTCGCCACCTTGGGCCGTGATGATGATGTCACAGCGCTTGAGCTGCTCGATGTTGAAAGCGTCTTGCAGCGTGGTTTCGTTCTTGGCCATTGAGGGCGCTTGGCCGCCCGCGTTCGATGTGGAGAAGAACAAGGGCTCGATCAGGTCAAAGTCTTTTTCCTGAATCATGCGGTCCATCAGAACCGAGCCAACCATGCCGCGCCAGCCGACCAAACCTACTAACTTGCTCATTTCAACGCCCTTTCAGTTTTTAAAACAGTTTCAGACCAGACTGTTTGCCCGGCTCGTCTGGCCGGGAGGGGCGCACGACGAACCAGGCCGGATCAGCCCTTAATGGTCGTGGTTTTTGTGGAAGTTGCACGCGCACCAACAGCCACTGCAGCGGCAGTGATCAGGTTCAGGGTGAACAGGTGGACGTGGAACATGGCCGACATTGTACTGGATGCTGCCTGAGTGCTTCCTGACAGCATCCTTGGGGTACTCAGCCGAGTGCTTTGACCACAGCATCGCCCATTTGTGCGGTACCCACTTTGGTTGTGCCTTCGCTCCAGATGTCACCGGTACGCAGGCCCTGGGCCAGCACTTTTTGCACGGCGGCTTCGATGCGCTCGGCAGCTTCGGGCTGGTTCAGGCTGAAGCGCAGCATCATGGCCGCTGACAAGATGGTGGCCAGCGGGTTGGCGATGCCTTTGCCGGCGATGTCGGGTGCGCTGCCGTGGCTGGGTTCGTACAGGCCCTGGTTTTTCGTGTTCAAGCTGGCTGAGGGCAGCATGCCGATGGAGCCCGTCAGCATGGACGCTTCGTCGCTCAGGATATCGCCAAACATGTTGCCGGTGACGACCACATCGAAGCGTTTGGGCTCTTTGACCAGTTGCATGGCCGCGTTGTCCACATACATGTGGTCCAGCGCAATGTCGGGGTACTCTTTGCCGACTTCGGTGACCACGTCTTTCCAGAACTGGAACGTCTCCAGCACGTTGGCTTTGTCCACGCTGGTCACTCGGCCCTCGAAGCCAGCGGCTTTGCGCTTGCGGGCGGCCTGGAAGGCCACATGCGCGATGCGCTCGATCTCAGGCTTGGAATAGCGCATGGTGTCGAAGGCTTCTTCGGCGCCGGGGAAGTGGCCATCGGTGGCGATGCGGCGCCCACGTGGCTGGCCGAAGTAAATGTCGCCCGTGAGCTCACGGATGATCAGAATGTCCAGGCCCGCGATCAACTCGGGCTTGAGGCTGGACGCGCCCACCAGTTGCTCGTAGCAAATGGCAGGACGGAAGTTGGCGAACAGGCCCATGTTTTTGCGCAGGCCCAAAATCGCTTGCTCGGGGCGCAAGGGGCGGTCGAGCTTGTCGTATTTCCAGTCGCCCACCGCACCAAACAGCACGGCGTCAGACGCCATAGCCAGCTTGAGCGTGGCCTCAGGCAGTGGGTGACCCAAGGCGTCGTAAGCGGCACCGCCGACCAAGGCGGTTTCCATCTCGAACTTCAGGTCGAGCGTGTTCAGGACTTTGACAGCTTCGGCGACGATTTCGGTGCCGATGCCATCACCGGGGAGGACTGCGATTTTCATGAAAGTTCCAGAGTTCTTTAGGCGTTGACGGCGGTGTGAGCCAACCAAGGCTTGGTGGCCAAGCGTTCGGCTTCAAAGGCCTTGATTTTGTCGGCGTGGCGCAGGGTCAGGCCAATGTCGTCCAGGCCGTTGAGCAGGCAGTATTTGCGGAATGCCTGCACCTCAAAGGGAATTTCTTCGCCTTGGGGGCGCACGACCACTTGACGTTCCAAGTCGATGGTGAGTTGGTAGCCCGGAAATGCGGCGACTTCATCAAACAGTTGAGCCACCAAGGCTTCGGGCAACACAATGGGCAGCAGGCCGTTTTTGAAGCAGTTGTTGAAAAAGATGTCGGCAAAGCTGGGTGCGATCACGCAGCGAAAGCCGTACTGGTCGATGGCCCAAGGCGCGTGCTCACGCGAGGAGCCACAGCCGAAGTTCTTGCGGGCCAGCAGAACCGATGCGCCTTGGTAGCGTGGCTGGTTCAGCACGAAGTCCGGGTTGGGTTGGCGGCTGGCCGGGTCCTGGCCGGGGTAGCCCACGTCCAGGTAACGCCATTCGTCGAACAGATTGGGACCAAAGCCGGTTTTGCGGATCGACTTGAGGAACTGCTTGGGGATGATGGCGTCGGTGTCCACGTTGGCGCGGTCCATCGGGGCCACCAGGCCTTTGAGGAGGGTGAATTTCTGCATGTTGTGATTTCTCGAACGCTTCAGGCGAATTGGCGAATGTCAACAAAGTGGCCGTGCACGGCCGCGGCAGCTGCCATGGCGGGGCTGACCAAGTGGGTGCGGCCACCCGCGCCCTGACGGCCTTCGAAGTTGCGGTTGCTGGTGGACGCGCAGCGTTCACCGGGCTCCAGGCGGTCGGCGTTCATGGCCAGGCACATGGAGCAACCGGGTTCGCGCCACTCAAAGCCTGCGGCCTTGAAGATTTCGTGCAAGCCTTCGGCTTCCGCTTGTGCTTTGACCAAACCGGAGCCGGGCACGACCATGGCCAGTTTCACGTTTTTGGCTACTTTTTGGCCAAGCTTTTTCACCACGGCTGCGGCTTCGCGCATGTCTTCGATCCGGCTGTTGGTGCACGAGCCGATGAAGACTTTGTCGATGGTGATGTCGGCCAGTGCTTTGCCCGGTTGGAGGCCCATGTAAGTCAGTGCGCGCTCAATGGCGTCGCGTTTGACGTCGTCTTTTTCTTTGTCGGGATCGGGCGTATGGCCGTCAATGCCCAGCACCATTTCGGGCGAGGTACCCCAGGTGACTTGTGGCACGATGGTGCTGGCGTCCAGTTCGACCACGGCGTCAAAGTGCGCACCAGGGTCGGACTGCAGGGTCTTCCAGTAGGCCACAGCGTGGTCCCATTCGACGCCTGTGGGTGAGAGCAAGCGGCCTTTGACGTACTCGATGGTTTTCTCGTCCACCGCCACCAAGCCCGCACGTGCGCCGCCTTCAATGGCCATGTTGCAGACCGTCATGCGGCCTTCCATGCTCAGTGCCCGGATGGCCGAGCCTGCGAATTCGATGGTGTAGCCGGTGCCGCCTGCGGTGCCGATCTTGCCGATGATGGCCAGCACGATGTCTTTGCCGGTGAGGCCTTTGGCCAAGGTGCCCTCGACCTTGATGAGCATGTTCTTGGCTTTTTTGGCCAAGAGGGTTTGCGTGGCCATGACGTGCTCGACTTCGGAGGTGCCGATGCCGTGGGCCAATGCGCCAAATGCGCCGTGTGTCGAGGTGTGTGAATCACCGCAGACCACGGTCATACCGGGCAGGGTGGCGCCGTTTTCAGGGCCAATGACGTGCACGATCCCCTGGCGCTTGGACAAGAAGGGAAAGAAGGCGGCCGAACCTGATTCTTTCATGTTCGCGTCCAGCGTGGTGATTTGCTCTTTGCTGATCGGGTCGGTGATGCCGTCGTAGCCCAACTCCCAGCCGGTGGTCGGTGTGTTGTGGTCGGCGGTGGCCACGATGGAGCTGACGCGCCAGACTTTGCGACCGGCTTGGCGCAGGCCTTCAAAGGCTTGGGGGCTGGTGACTTCGTGCACCAGATGGCGGTCGATGTAAAGGACGGAGGTGCCGTCTTCTTCGGTGTGGACGACGTGTTCGTCCCAGATCTTGTCGTAGAGCGTGCGGGCCATGGGGTTTCCTTGCTGTGCAGCCTGCCATTTTATGCGGTTCGCAGGCTTGATAAGTCACTCTTGCGCGCGACCTTCCAAGCTTAGCGTGGGCTTGTGGCGGCAGTGCCATGGCCCGCCAGGCCTCATCAGTCGCTTCGCGCCAGCAAATCGGCCTGCCGGGCCACGGCACTGCCACCCCAAGAGGGCGTCAACAACACAAAAACATAAAAAAGCCCGCACAAGGCGGGCTTTCGGGGTTCGGTTGAAAACCGATCAACGCTGCACGTCGCGACGTGGAGAGCCAGTGAACAGCTGACGTGGGCGGCCGATTTTGTACTCGGGATCGCTGATCATTTCGTTCAATTGGGCAATCCAGCCCACGGTGCGGGCCAAGGCGAAAACACCGGTGAACAAGTTCACAGGGATGCCGATGGCGCGCTGGACGATGCCGGAGTAGAAGTCCACATTGGGGTAGAGCTTGCGGCTGACGAAGTAGTCGTCTTCCAGCGCGATTTTTTCGAGGGCTTTGGCCAACTTGAACAGCGGGTCGTTTTCCAAACCCAACTCTTTCAGCACTTCGTCGCAAGTCTCTTGCATCAATTTGGCGCGCGGGTCGTAGTTTTTGTAGACGCGGTGACCAAAGCCCATCAGTTTGACGCCGGAGTTCTTGTCTTTGACTTTTTCCATGAACTCGCCCACCTTGGTGATGCCACCCATTTTCTGGATGTCTTCCAGCATGTTCAGGCAGGCCTCATTGGCACCTCCATGTGCAGGGCCCCACAGGCAAGCCACACCAGCGGCGATGGCCGCGAAGGGGTTGGTGCCAGACGAGCCGCACAGACGTACAGTCGATGTCGAAGCGTTTTGCTCGTGGTCAGCGTGCAATGTGAAGATGCGGTCCATGGCACGTTCGAGCACGGGGTTGACAACGTATTCCTCGCAAGGTGTGCCGAACATCATGCGCAGGAAGTTGCCAGCGTAGGACAGTTCGTTGCGGGGGTACATGTAGGGCTGGCCCACGCCGTACTTGTAGGCCATGGCGACGAGGGTGGGCATTTTGGCGATCAATCGGATCGCTGCAATGTGGCGGTGCTCAGGGTTGTTGATGTCGGTGCTGTCGTGGTAGAAGGCCGACAAAGCGCCAATCAGACCCGTCAAAACAGCCATGGGGTGGGCGTCACGGCGGAAGCCGCGCAGGAAAAACTGCATCTGCTCGTTCACCATGGTGTGCTGATTGACCAACTTGTGGAAGTCCTTGCTTTGTTGGCCGACGGGCAGCTCGCCATTGAGCAACAGGTAGCAGGTGTCCAAATAGTCAGCCTTGTTGGCCAATTGTTCAATGGGGTACCCGCGGTACAGCAGCTCACCCTTGTCACCATCGATGTAGGTGATGGCCGATTGGCACGATGCGGTGGAGAGGAAGCCTGGGTCATAGGTGAACATGCCGCTTTGGCCGTAAAGCTTGCGGATGTCGATCACGTCAGGACCGATGTTGCCGGAGTAAACGGGCATTTCGATGCTGGGACTGCCATTGGAGAACGACAGGGTGGCTTTGTTATCGGCGAGTTTCATGGTGGGTTTCCTCAAAAATTCAGGGGGTTGAACCTGTTCGGTTCACGCTCTCAGCATGTTCAGGACTTCACGCACCTCATCGGTGCTGATCTCGGGCTGCAGTTCCTTTCGGCGCAACAGCAAGTCCATGAGATCGTTGTCAGACAGATCCATCAACACATACATGCCTCGGGCTTGCCCAACCGACAAACTGCAGGCGTAACGGTTGAAAAAGCGCTCGATGAACAAATCGTTCTCGAGCAATCCGCGTCGGCTGCGCCATCTCAGCTTGCTCAGTGACCGCTCGCTCAAAGGCGCTTGGCGGTCTGCGCCAAGCAGTGACGCGTCTTCCAGGATCGGGGTCACAGTCATCAGACAGCGCGGCGAACCATCATCTCTTTGATCTTGCCGATGGCCTTGGTCGGGTTCAAACCCTTGGGGCAGACATCGACGCAATTCATGATGGTGTGGCAGCGGAAAAGACGGTAAGGGTCTTCCAGGTTGTCCAAGCGCTCGGCCGTGGCTTCGTCGCGGCTGTCGGCGATGAAACGGTAAGCCTGTAGCAGACCCGCTGGACCCACGAATTTGTCGGGATTCCACCAAAAACTGGGGCAACTGGTCGAGCAGCTGGCGCACAGGATGCACTCGTACAAGCCGTTCAGCTCGTCACGCTCTTCCGGGCTTTGTAGACGCTCGGTTTCAGGTGGGATGGTGCTGTTGATCAGGTAAGGCTTGATCGAGTGGTACTGCTTGAAGAACTGGGTCATGTCCACAATCACATCGCGGATCACGGGCAGACCTGGCAAAGGCTTCAACACGATGGTGCCCGGCAGGGTGTTCATGTTGGTCAAGCAAGCCAAACCGTTTTTGCCGTTGATGTTCATCGCGTCCGAACCGCACACGCCTTCACGGCAAGAGCGGCGGAAAGAAATGCTGGGGTCAACCGCCTTGAGCTTCATCAGGGCGTCCAGCAGCATGCGTTCATTGCCGTCCAGCTCAACCTGAATGGTTTGCATGTAAGGCTTGGCATCCTTGTCGGGATCGTAGCGGTAGATCTGGAAAGTGCGTAGGGTCATGGAAGAACTCCTGGTGTGTTCGGGGGGGGCGCCACCTGCAGGGTGCGCGGTCCTGGCAATGCTTAGAAAGTGCGAACCTTGGGTGGGACGGAATCCACGGTCAAGGGCTTGAGCTTGACGGGTTTGTAGGTCAGGCTGTTCGACGCGCTGTGCCACAAAGTGTGTTTCATCCAATTGGCGTCGTCACGGCCCAATGGTGCGACGGCGTCATCCACAGGACGCTCGTAGTCACTCACTGTGTGGGCGCCTCGGCACTCGCGGCGTGCAGCAGCAGACACCATGGTGGCTTGCGCGGCTTCGATCAAGTTTTCCACTTCCAGCGCTTCGATGCGGGCGGTGTTGAACACTTTGGAGGTGTCTTTCAGGCCAATGGCATTGACGCGATCGCGAATCGCAGCGATCTTTTGGACGCCTTCGTCCATGGCAGCTTGGGTGCGGAATACGCCAGCGTGCAACTGCATGGCGGCGCGCATGTCGTTGGCCACGTCTTGTGCGTATTCGCCACCACGCCCTTCGAGTTTGTTCAGGCGTTCCAGCGTGCGGTCGGTGGCGTCGGCCGGCAGGTCTTTGTGAGACTTGGTTTTCGAGGCAAAGTCGACGATGTGGTTGCCTGCTGCACGTCCAAACACCAACAAGTCGAGCAGGGAGTTGGTGCCCAGGCGGTTGGCACCGTGCACGGACACGCAAGAGCACTCGCCCACGGCATACAAACCGTTGACGATCGCATTGTTGTCGGTGGCGTTTTGGGTGACCACTTGGCCGTTGATGTTGGTAGGGATTCCGCCCATTTGGTAATGGATGGTGGGCACCACGGGGATCGGCTCTTTGGTGATGTCGACGTTGGCGAAGTTGACGCCGATTTCGTACACCGAGGGCAGGCGCTTGTGGATGGTGTCTGCACCCAGATGGTCCAGCTTCAACATCACATAATCTTTGTTGGGACCGCAGCCACGGCCTTCCTTGATTTCTTGGTCCATGCAGCGTGACACGAAGTCACGCGGTGCCAAGTCTTTCAATGTCGGCGCATAGCGCTCCATGAAGCGCTCGCCATTGCTGTTGAGCAAAATGGCGCCCTCGCCGCGGCAGCCTTCCGTCAAGAGCACGCCAGCACCGGCCACGCCGGTGGGGTGGAATTGCCAGAACTCCATGTCTTCCAAAGGAATGCCAGCACGAGCGGCCATGCCCAAGCCGTCACCGGTGTTGATGAAAGCGTTGGTCGAGGCCGCGTAAATCCGGCCTGCACCACCGGTGGCCATCAGCACAGTCTTGGCGTGCAAGACGTGCAGATCACCGGTTTCCATTTCCAGCGCGGTCACGCCAACCACATCGCCTTCGGCATCGCGGATCAAGTCAAGCGCCATCCACTCCACAAAGAAGCTGGTCTTGGCGGCGACGTTTTGCTGGTACAGGGTGTGCAGCATGGCATGACCTGTACGGTCGGCCGCCGCACAAGCGCGTTGCACGGGCTTTTCGCCGTAGTTGGCGGTGTGGCCACCAAATGGGCGTTGGTAAATGGTGCCGTCTGGGTTGCGGTCAAAAGGCATGCCCATGTGCTCCAAGTCGTACACGACCTTGGGCGCTTCACGGCACATGAATTCGATCGCATCCTGGTCGCCGAGCCAGTCGGAGCCCTTGATGGTGTCGTAGAAGTGGTAGTGCCAGTTGTCGTCCGACATGTTGCCCAAGCTGGCGCCGATGCCGCCCTGCGCTGCGACTGTGTGCGAGCGGGTGGGAAACACTTTGGACAGCACGGCCACATTGAGACCCGCGCGGGCCAGTTGCAGCGAGGCACGCATGCCCGAACCACCGGCGCCGACGATCACGACGTCAAACTTGCGGGTGGTGATTTTGTCTTTGGTATAGCTCATGGTTTATCTTGGTAGGTAGGGGTTCATCGCAATGACAAGCGGTGACGGACGCCTCAAAGGCGCCACAGGGCCTGGACAGACCAGCCAGCACAGCCGATCAGCCAGACCAGGGTGAAGACATGCAAAACCAGGCGTACAGCCAGAGGTTTGATGTAGTCCATCCAGATGTCACGCATGCCCACCCAGACGTGGTACAGCAATGAGAGGATCACGCAGAAGGTCAAAACCTTCATCCATTGCGAGGCAAAAATGCCAGCCCACTCTTCGTAACCGATGGGGCCTGCAGTGAAGATCACCTGGGCCAACAAGATCACGGTGAAGAGGGCCATCAATGTACCGGTCACACGTTGTGCGAGCCAGTCACGAAAGCCGTAGCCAGCACCGGTCACGATGCGTTTAGAGCCGAAGTTCACGGACATAGGTCAGTTTCCTTTTTGTTGTTATGGCGAAAATCAGTACAGGCCGAACATCTTGGCGCCCAGGACACCCGTCAGCCCGATGCTCAAAACCAGGGTGACGATGGCAGAAGACTTGCCAAACTCTTTGGTCACGGCGTGGCACACGTCCATGTACAAGTGGCGCAGGCCAGCCATGAAATGGTGCAGATAAGCCCAAATCAAGGCCAATGCAACAAGCTTCATGAACCAACCTGGCACAAAGCCAATGCCGAGATTGAAAGCAGCTGAGAGCTTGGCGAACGAGATCTCCGATGTGATCGAGTTGTCAAACATCCAGATGATGAGTGGCATCAGCAAAAACATCAGGAAACCGCTGATGCGGTGAAGAATCGACACAATGCCTGCCACCGGAAGGCGGTAGCTGGGCAAATCTTTCAAGGCATTGATGTTGCGGAATTCAGGCCGCTTGCGCGCGAGTTCGGTCATGAGGGTACTTTCTGGATTAACGCGTTTGAGTTGTAGGTGTTAAACCCGTCAGATTCTATTGCAACGCAGCAAACTGACATGAGGATTGCACACGAACGTGACAGGGTGATTTTTCAGGGCGGATGGCGCTCAGCTCAGGGCATTTCGGTAGTGGTGATGTTCTGTGCTGTAAATGCCGCGGCGCAGCTCCATGGGTGTGTCGTTGTAGGTGTAAGCGATGCGCTCGACACTGAGCAATGGGGTGTTGGGGCTGACCTTGAGCAAGTGGCTTTGGGTCTCGTCGGGCAGTACGGCTCGGATTTTTTCGTCAGCGCGAACCATGCGCACCCCAAACTCGGTTTCAAAGAGGGCGTACATCGGGCCGTGGTAGTCGGCCAAGCGCTCGGCGGTCAGGCCTTTGAAGGGGGCTGCTGGTAGCCATAAGTCCTCCAAAATTGTGGGAATGCCGCCAAAAGAAAGTACGCGTCGGACCTGAAGCACGGCGTCACCCGTGCGAAGTGCCAAGGCTCTGGCGATGTCTGCGGTGGCTCGGGATCGTTTGCAATCGACGATGGCCCGCTGCGCCGGACCTTCGGAGTCCAAGTCTCCACGGTCCGGGACCAATTTCAAGAACCGATACTGAACATGGTCCTCCGCATGCGTGGCCACAAAAGTGCCCTTGCCCTGACGGCGCACCAACAAGTGACCGCTGGCCAACTCGTCAATCGCTTTGCGGACGGTGCCCTGGCTGACGCGGTAGCGGGCGGCCAAATCCATCTCGCTGGGAATAGATTCTCCAGGCTTCCATTCACCCGATTGCAGGCTTTGCAAGATCAGCCCTTTGATTTGCTGATACAGCGGGCTGAACGCAGGCGCAGGCACATCAGCGGTGACTGCTGCTGAGGTGGCGTCGGCCAATGGGAAGTTGTTGTTCATGGGTGAAAAATGAAGCGCCGGTCTGTGAAGCGTCAGGTGCTGCATCATATCTTATATAAGACATAAGACAAATTGACCACAGAGGGTTTTCGCGGGTACACTCAGCAGCTGTTTGCGCATGTTTTTCGCCTAATTAATGCGGTAAGCGTGGGTCCGCTCAACTGGACAGTCCGAGCTGAGACTTTTTTGGCGTGGACTGCAACCCTTCTTTTCAACCTTCTGGAGTTTTCACCATGAGCAAAAAGCCCGTCCGCGTTGCCGTTACCGGCGCAGCAGGTCAAATTGGTTACGCACTGTTGTTCCGCATCGCCTCGGGCGAAATGCTGGGCAAAGACCAGCCCGTCATCTTGCAACTGTTGGAAGTGCCTGTCGAAGGCCCTCAAAAAGCGCTGCGCGGCGTGATGATGGAACTCGAAGATTGCGCATTCCCATTGCTCGTGGGCATGGAAGCCCATGGCGACCCCATGACCGCATTCAAAGACGCCGACTACGCTTTGTTGGTCGGCTCGCGTCCACGTGGCCCGGGCATGGAGCGCGCTGAGTTGCTCGCCATCAACGGCGCAATCTTCACCGCGCAGGGTAAGGCTCTCAACGCGGTGGCTTCGCGCGACGTCAAAGTGCTGGTGGTTGGTAACCCTGCCAACACCAACGCCTACATTGCCATGAAAGCGGCACCGGACCTCAAGCCCGGCAATTTCACCGCCATGTTGCGTCTGGATCACAACCGCGCGGCTTCGCAGATTGCGGCCAAGACCGGCAAAGCCGTGGCCGACATCGAAAAATTGTGCGTCTGGGGCAACCACTCGCCCACCATGTATGCCGACTACCGATTTGCCACCATCAATGGCGAATCCGTCAAGGCCATGATCAACGACCAAGAGTGGAACGCCAATGTGTTCTTGCCCACGGTGGGCAAGCGCGGCGCAGCCATCATTGAAGCCCGTGGTTTGTCCTCCGCTGCTTCGGCTGCCAATGCTGCCATTGACCACATGCGCGACTGGGCCTTGGGCACCAACGGCAAGTGGGTCACCATGGGTATCCCATCACAAGGTTGGTATGGCATTCCCAAAGACGTCATGTTCGGCTTTCCCGTTACCTGCGAGAACGGCGAGTACAAAGTGGTTGAAGGACTGGAAATCGACGCGTTCAGCCAAGGCTGTATCGACAAGACACTGAAAGAGTTGACCGACGAGCAAGCGGGCGTGGCCCACCTGATCTGAATCAGGTCGAGAAGTCCAAGTGAGTCATCCTCGCGACGTTCTGTTGGGCCCACAAGCCGGTAGCTTCCAGTTGCCGGTTTGTGACCATTACAGCGGAGTTCAAGCGCGGATGCGCAAAAGCTTGCGGTTGCAAGCCGAGATGATCCAAGAGTTTGGCACTTGCGTTTTTGATGTCACTTTGGACTGTGAAGACGGCGCACCTGTGGGCGGTGAAGTTGAGCATGCCGCCTTGGTCACCGATCTGGCTTTGGCGGCCAAGGCCGCCACCCCGGATGCCCGCATTGCGGTGCGCGTGCATGCGGTGGATCACCCCAGTTTTGAAGCCGACATGGGTCTGATTGCAGGCCGTGCCGGCCCCGTTTTATCGCACATCATGGTGCCCAAAGTGGAGTGTGTGGCCGATATCGACCGAGCGCATGCTGCACTGATCGGCGCTGGCGCGGGTGACCTGCCTTTGCATGTCCTGATCGAGTCGCCTTTGGCCTTGGAGCACGCGAATGACATCGCTGCCCACCCCCGTGTTCAATCGATCAGCTTTGGACTGATGGATTTTGTGTCAGCCCATGGCGGTGCCATTCCGGCAGAGGGCATGAGCGGATCGGGTCAGTTCACACATCCACTGGTTGTCAGGGCCAAGTTGATCATTGCCAGTGCCTGTCATGCACATGGGAAAGTGCCCTCGCACTGCGTGGTGACCGAGTTCAAAGACACCCAAGCTGTTCGACAGGCCGCGCAAACGGCGAACCAAGCCTTGGGGTACACCCGCATGTGGAGCATCCACCCCGATCAGATTCGGCCTATTTTGGAGGCCATGGCACCGAGCCAGGCGCAGATTGAACAAGCCGTTCAAATCCTGGTGGCCGCCCAAGCCGCCGACTGGGCTCCTATCAGCCATGCCGGGCAATTGCATGACAGAGCCAGTTACCGGTTTTTTTGGCAACTGATGGAGCGTGCACACCGAACAGGACGGGCGCTGCCATCTGAAGGGCAGGTGTTTTTCCATGACCTTGCTGTTGCAAAGGTGAACGCATGAAGCAACTCAGAGCGACCCGTTGGCTCCTCCTCACCACTGCATGTGGGGCCAGTTTTGTTGGCCCTTCATGGGCGCAGAGTCCTGCAATGGGGCAGTCCAAGACCCATCCAACTTCTCAGGCGGCCAAAGCCAAAGTGAAGGCGCGTTCTGTGGAAGACCTCACAGCGCAGTTGCAAGCACAAGCTGTGGCGCAGGCGGCTGAGCGCGCCAACCTTGCGACCAAGCCGACCCCCATGGTGATGCCGCCGGAACACTTGCCTGCTGTATCGACACGCCGTGCTGCACCGCAATGGCCTGCCACCGAGCCTGTCGCGGATTCGCCAGCTCAAGTCAGCGCAGAGCCCGCTCAGGTGACGCCACAAGACCCGCCGGAACTGTTGATCGCTCAACAAATTCACCAAGGACAGCTGCCCTGTGAGTTGGGTGCCAGCGTCCGAGTTGAAGCCGATCTCCTGCACCCAGGTTTCTTTCATGTGCATGGCAAAGGCTTCAGGTACCGGATGTTCCCTGTGCGCACAAGCTCAGGCGCTTTGCGCTTGGAAGACAAAAAAGCTGGCGCAGTCTGGCTGCAGTTGGCCAACAAATCGATGTTGATGGATCAGAAAAAAGGCAGACGACTGGCCGATGAGTGTGCTCACCCTGATCAATTGGCTTACGCCGAAACCATGAAATCCAACCCCCCGCCCAGCTTGATCGACACGACAGGCATGGGGCGGTCCATCTTGAAACCTTGACCCACAGGAGAAAAAAACCATGTTGAAAGCCTACCGTGACCATGCTGCTGAGCGCGCAGCTTTGGGTATCCCGCCTCTGCCTTTGGATGCCAAGCAAACTGCGGAGTTGATCGAGTTGATCAAATCCCCCCCCGCTGGTGAAGAATCCTTTTTGATGGAGCTGATGACCCATCGCGTGCCGCCCGGTGTGGACGATGCGGCCAAAGTCAAAGCCTCTTTTTTGGCGGCTGTCGCACATGGCGAAATCACAGTGAGCTTGATTTCCAAGTCCAAAGCCACAGAGCTGTTGGGCACCATGGTGGGTGGCTACAACGTACACCCTCTGATCGAATTGCTCGACGATGCTGAAGTGGCCGCAGTGGCGGCAGACGCTTTGAAGAAAACACTGTTGATGTTTGACTTCTTCAACGACGTCGCTGAAAAAGCCAAGGCCGGCAATGCCAAGGCCCAAGAGGTCATGCAAAGCTGGGCCAATGCCGAGTGGTTTACCTCCCGTCCTGAAGTTGAGAAGAAAATTACCATCACCGTCTTCAAGGTGCCTGGCGAGACCAACACAGACGACTTGTCTCCAGCCCCTGACGCTTGGAGCCGGCCAGACATTCCATTGCACTACTTGGCGATGTTGAAAAACACGCGCGAAGGCGCACCCTTCAAGCCAGAAGAAGACGGTAAACGTGGCCCCATGGCCATGATTGAAGAACTGAAGAAAAAAGGCCATCTGGTGTCCTACGTGGGCGACGTGGTGGGCACAGGTTCTTCACGCAAGTCGGCCACCAACAGCATCATCTGGGGCTTCGGTGAAGACATCCCGTTTGTGCCCAACAAGCGTTTCGGCGGTGTGACCTTGGGCGGAAAGATTGCCCCCATCTTCTTCAACACCCAAGAAGACTCGGGCGCTTTGCCCATCGAAGTCGACGTGACCCAACTCCAAATGGGTGACGTGGTCGACGTGTTGCCCTACGACGGCAAGATCGTCAAGAACGGCGAAACCATCACCACTTTCCAACTCAAAAGCGATGTGCTGTTTGACGAAGTGCGCGCTGGTGGCCGTATCAACCTGATCATCGGTCGCAGTTTGACCGCCAAGGCCCGCGAGTTCTTGGGTCTGCCAGCTTCAACCGTGTTCCGTTTGCCCACAGCGCCCATCACCACCAAAGCTGGCTTTACTTTGGCCCAAAAGATGGTCGGTCGTGCGGTCGGTTTGCCAGAAGGCCAAGGCGTTCGCCCCGGCACTTATTGCGAACCGAAGATGACCACCGTGGGTTCACAAGACACCACCGGCCCCATGACCCGCGACGAGTTGAAAGACTTGGCTTGCCTGGGCTTCTCGGCTGACATGGTCATGCAATCGTTCTGCCACACCGCGGCTTACCCCAAGTCTGTGGACGTGAAAACCCACCGCGAACTGCCTGCTTTCATCAGCAACCGCGGTGGCGTGTCCCTGCGTCCCGGTGACGGCGTGATCCACAGCTGGCTCAACCGTTTGTTGTTGCCCGATACCGTGGGTACAGGTGGCGACTCACACACCCGTTTCCCTATCGGTATTTCTTTCCCAGCCGGCTCTGGTTTGGTGGCCTTCGGTGCCGCCACAGGCGTGATGCCTTTGGACATGCCGGAGTCCATCTTGGTTCGCTTCAAAGGCGAAATGCAACCCGGCGTGACCTTGCGCGACTTGGTGCATGCCATTCCTTTGTACGCGATCAAGCAAGGTTTGTTGACCGTGGCCAAGGCCGGCAAGATCAACGAATTCTCTGGCCGTATCTTGGAAATCGAAGGCTTGCCCAACCTCAAAGTGGAACAAGCGTTTGAATTGTCTGACGCATCGGCTGAGCGTTCGGCCGCAGGTTGCTCGATCAAACTCAACAAAGAGCCCGTCGAGGAATATCTGAAGTCCAACATCGTTTTGATGAAGAACATGATTGCCGACGGCTACGCCGACGCCCGCACATTGGCGCGTCGCATTGCCAAGGTTGAAGAATGGTTGGCTGCGCCGAGTCTCTTGGAAGCCGACAAAGACGCCGAGTATGCACACGTCATCGAGATCGATTTGGCCGACATCAAAGAGCCGATTGTTTGCTGCCCGAACGATCCAGATGACGCCAAGTTCTTGTCGGAAGTGTCCGGTACCCAAATTGATGAAGCCTTCATCGGGTCTTGCATGACCAACATCGGTCACTTCCGCGCGGCGGCCACTTTGTTGGGTGGTCAGCGTGACATCCCAGTCAAATTGTGGGTGGCTCCTCCCACCAAAATGGATGAGAGCGAGTTGATCAAAGAAGGCCATTACGCCGCTTTTGGCACCGCCGGTGCCCGCACGGAAATGCCCGGCTGCTCACTGTGCATGGGTAACCAAGCCCAAGTGCGCGAAGGCGCCACGGTGGTGTCGACTTCGACCCGCAACTTCCCCAACCGTTTGGGCAAGAACACCAACGTGTACTTGGCTTCTGCCGAGTTGGCCGCCATCACATCCAAGATGGGCAAGTTCCCCACGGTGGCCGAATACCACCAAGCCATGGGGGTGGTGAACAAGGATGGTGCAGCCATCTACAAGTACCTGAACTTCAACCAGATTGAAGAGTATGTGGAAACTGCCAAGGGCGTGACCGCCTGATCGCTGATGCGCTGTGCAGCCAGCCCCGTCGGTGAAAGCCGGCGGGGCTTTTTTGATATCCAAGGAATTTCTAAGCAATAACCCCTTACGAACCGTGGGCAATCAAGGACGTCGGGTTTAAGCTGTGCAGTACTGCTTAAGCTGGTCAAACACTTTCAGGAGTCACCTTGATTTTGAACCGTCGTCATTTTTTGGGTGCAGGTATGGCCGGTGCCAGTGCGCTCACCTTTTCTTCCGTTTGGTCGCAAAACACCCCTCAATTCGGTGCACCCGAATTGCCATCGGTCGGTTTCAGGCGCATGAAGCTGGGCACGATGGAGGTCATCGCCTTGAACGATGGTGCCGTTCGACGCCCTCTGGGGCAGGAGTTTGTGCCCGCCGTGCCGCTGGACCAGGTCAAGGCCTTGCTGGCCTCACAAAATCTGCCAACCGACTACATCGATGTGCCCTA
Source organism: Limnohabitans sp. DCL3 (assembly GCF_048019295.1). Classification (GTDB taxonomy): domain Bacteria; phylum Pseudomonadota; class Gammaproteobacteria; order Burkholderiales; family Burkholderiaceae_C; genus Limnohabitans_A. The sequence goes on from NZ_CP171842.1 coordinate 787,311, forward strand.
CACCCCGTTCTTGCTGATCAACGGCAACCAGCGCTATTTGTTTGACACCGGCTTTGCCGACAATGGCCCGCCCACCACCGGAAAGCTGCTGGCGAACTTGGCTGCTGCGGGTTTCAAGCCCGAAGACATCAACAACGTGGTGCTCAGCCATTTCCATGGCGACCACATCAACGGCTTGCGCTTCAAAAATGGCAACCTGGTTTATCCGAATGCCCGCGTGCATGTGCCCGCACCCGAGCACGCCTTCTGGACGGACGAAGCCCGCATCGCCGCCGCGCCTGCACAAATGCAAGGTGCTTTTGCCGGTGTCAAGCGTGCCCTCAATGGCTTGACTTCGGACCAATTGGTCAAGTTCGAGCCGGGCACCCAAGTGGCCCCAGGCATCGAGTCGGTCGCCGCCTTTGGCCACACCCCGGGCCACACCTTGTTCACGGTGCGCTCTGAGGGTCAGTCTTTTGCCTACGTGGCCGACATCACCAATGTGCCTTCCTTGTTTGCCCGCAACCCCGACTGGGCCGTGCTTTTTGACATGAACCCAGAACTGGCCCGTCAAACACGACGCAAGATCTTTGACATGCTGGTCAAAGAAAAAATGGTGGCCGGTGGTTTCCACTTTCCCTTCCCGGCTTTGGGTTCCATCACGCCCTCGGGCAATGGTTACCAGTTTGTGCCGATGGCCTGATCCACCTCAGCCGCAGCGCCCCAACCCAGCCCGCGCCCAGCAGCGCGGGCTTTTTTGTGCCCGTTTTGGACAGGGACAAACACAGCGCATGGCTAATATGTTTGCTGCGCCAAGCGAACAACCCACAGGCTGCATCACATGCCTTTTTTTCGGAGACCATGACATGAAATTCACCACCCTGGGCAAAAGCCCTCTGAAAGTGTCGCGCCTGTGCCTGGGCACCATGATGTTGGGTGACCAGACGCCGCTCGAAGACGCACGCGCCATCGTGGCCGATGCACAAGACAAGGGTTGCAACTTCATCGACACCGCCGACGTTTACACACTCGGAAAATCCGAAGAGATCGTGGGCGAGGTGCTCAAGGGGCAGCGCCACCGCTGGGTGCTGGCCAGCAAGGTGGGCAACGCCATGTCGGATCAGCCCAACCAGCAGGCTTATTCGCGCAGCTGGATGCTGCGGGCCTGCGAACACAGTCTGCGCCGTTTGGCCACCGACCACTTGGACATTTATTACCTGCACCGCGACTACAACGGCATGAACCTGGAAGAGCCCTTGCGGGCCATCGAAGCCTTGCTGCGCGACGGCAAGATCCGCTACTGGGGTGTCTCGAACTTCAGGGGCTGGCGCATCGCTGAAATGGTCCACATGGCCCGCCAGATGAACATGCCCGGTCCCGTGGTGTGTCAGCCTTATTACAACCTGCTCAACCGCTTGCCTGAGGTGGAAATCCTCGAAGCCTGCGGGCATTACGGCCTGGGTGTGGTGCCCTACAGCCCGATTGCGCGTGGCGTTCTGACCGGCAAATATGCACCCGGCCAGGCCCCTGCAGAGGGCAGCCGAGTTGCGCGGGGTGACAAGCGGATTTTAGAGACGGAGTTTCGCGAAGAGTCCTTGCAGATGGCGCAAACGCTGCGCCATCATTGCGAGGCCAAAGGCGTGTCGCTGGCGCACTTTGCCACCGCCTGGGTGTTGGCCAATCGCCATGTGAGCGCGGTCATTGCGGGACCCCGCACGCTGGCGCAGTGGCAAGACTACGCAGGCGCTTTGGAGGTGAGCATCACGGCCGAAGACGAAGCCCTGGTCAACAGCCTGGTGGCCCCCGGCCACCCGTCCACACCGGGTTACAACGATCCCTCTTACCCTTTGAATGGGCGCTGAGTCAAGTGGCCCGATGCGCCAGTTGGCTTCGGCGCAGCAGCGGGTTGAGGTGGCTTTGACAACGCCGCATCGGAATTTTCTTCAGTCCAGTGCTGGACTGAACTGATGGCTGAGCAGCGCCCTGTCATGCCTTCGCTGCCGAAGCAGGGTGGGTATCAAAATAGACGTGCGATCAAAGCCCCTTCGGCTGGGCCGTCCCATGGTATCCACACCTTGAGGGGGTTGCCAGAGGCGACCTCGATGGCTTGACCCGATTCGCTTTTCATTTCGGTCAGAGCCACCTTGCGGTTGCCACTGGGGTGGATCACCTCGATCGTGTCACCTACGGAAAATCGGTTTTTGGTCTCCACCAGCGCCCAGCCGTTGCCCACTTCACGCACGTCACCCACATACTGACTGCGGTGCCCGACCGAGTGGCCGGTTTCGTAGTTCTGGTAGTCCTGCGCGGGTCTGCGCTCCAGAAAGCCCGAGGTGTAGCCGCGCGAAGCCAAACCATCTAATTCGCTGATGAGTTCGGGGTTGAACGGGCGACCGGCCACCGCGTCGTCGATGGCGCGGCGGTAGACCTGCGCCGTGCGGCTCACGTAATACAGGCTTTTGGTGCGGCCTTCGATTTTCAGCGAGTCCACACCCATCTTGACCAGGCGCTCGATCAGCTCGACCGCCCGCAGGTCCTTGCTGTTCATGATGTAGGTGCCGTGCTGGTCTTCCATGATGGGCATGAGCGCACCGGGTCGGCCCGCTTCTTCCATCAGATAGACCTTGTCAGCGGCAGGGTGGCGTTGCCCGTCGCCGCAGGCTGAGAAGTTTTTCTCGGCGGCTTCTTGCTCTTGCGCGTAGCTGAAGTCGCCGTCCATGCGGCCAGGTTTGACCTCGCCCGAATCGGTCTCGTCGGTGGCTTCGTGCGTGCCATAACTCCAGCGGCAGGCGTTGGTGCAAGTGCCTTGGTTGGGGTCTCGGCGGTTGAAATAGCCCGACAGCAGGCAGCGGCCCGAGTAGGCGATGCACAGTGCGCCGTGCACAAAGACTTCGAGCTCCATGTCGGGGCATTCTTGGCGGATTTTTTCGATCTCGTCCAGACTCAATTCACGGCTCAAAATGATGCGTGCCACGCCCATTTTTTGCCAAAACTTCACCGCTGCCCAGTTGACGGTGTTGGCCTGCACCGACAGATGGATGGGCATCTCGGGCCATCTCTCACGCACCATCATGATCAGCCCCGGGTCCGCCATGATGAGCGCGTCGGGCCGCATGGCAATCACGGGCTCGATGTCGCGCAAATAAGTGCGCACTTTGTCGTTGTGCGGCAGCAAGTTGCTGGTGACAAAAAACTTTTTGCCCCGGGCTTGCGCCTCGGCAATGCCGATGCCGATCTGTTCGAGCTTGAATTCATTGTTGCGTGCCCGCAGGCTGTAGCGTGGCTGGCCCGCGTAGATGGCGTCCGCACCAAAGTCGAATGCGGCACGCATTTTGTCGAGCGAGCCAGCGGGCAATAAAAGTTCTGGAGGTTTGATCGTTGTCATGGACACCGATTGTCCAATGACCGATGTGTACTTTGCTCCGGGCACAATTGACCTATGACAATCAATGAGCGCAAACAGGTGGTGATTGCCGGCGGCGGTATTGGCGGCTTGGCCGCTGCCGTGGCATGTGTGCAGCGCGGCGTGCCGGTCCAGTTGCTCGAGCGCACAGCACAACTCAGCGAGGTGGGTGCAGGCATCCAAATCGGACCGAATGTGACGCGCATCTTGCAGCTCTGGGGCTTGGGTGCGGCGCTGGCGCAGGTGGCGGCGTTCCCTGGTCAGTTGCAGGCGCGCGATGCCCAAACCGGGCGCGTGCTGGGAACGCTGCCTTTGGGTGAGCGTGTGCAGTCGCGGTATGGCGCGCCTTACGCCACCATCCACCGGGCCGATTTGCAGGACTTGCTGCAGCGGGCAGCCTGCAGCGCTGGGGTGCAGTTGCGGCTGGGGCAGGCCGTGCAAGCCTGGTGCACCAACGGGGAGGCTTTGCAAGTGAAGACGGTGCAAGGCCTGAGTCTTCAGGCCAGCGCCCTCATCGGCGCTGATGGCGTGTGGAGTTCGGTACGCCAACAATTGTTGGGCGATGCTCCAGCACGCTTTACCGGGCACTTGGCTTACCGGGCGCTGGTGGCGCAGGCCGATTTGCCCGTGCACTTGCGCAGCGACCAGGTCACCGTGTGGTTGGGGCCGCGGCTGCATGTGGTGCATTACCCGGTGCGCAGTGGGCAGTGGCTCAATTTGGTCGCCATCGTGCACGGCGCCCAACCTGACCCAGATCAAGACTGGGACCAGGCCGCGCACACCCAGGCGTTGATGCAGGCCATGCGCGCGGTGGGCTGTGATTTGCACGAGCGTTTGTCATCGGTGCCCGCCTGGCGACAGTGGGCACTGCATGACCGAGCGCCCGTGAGTGGGGCCAGCGACATGGCGCAAGGCCGTGTGGCTTTGCTGGGCGATGCGGCACACCCCATGCGGCCGTATTTGGCGCAAGGCGCGGGCATGGCCATTGAAGACGCAGAAACCTTGGCGCAGTGCCTGACTGTGGGCAACGCGGCGGTGCCCGAGCAGCTGCAGGCTTATGCCGAAAAGCGCTGGGCACGCAACGCCCTTGTGCAAACCCGGGCGATTCGCAACGGCCAGATCTTCCACGCCACCGGCCCTATGGCCGTGGGGCGCAATCTCTCGATGCGGCTCATGGGCGAGCGGGTGATGGATTTGCCTTGGTTGTATGGTGGCGGGCCATGCGCTGTACATTCGGTGGGCTGATTTCAGCTGTTTCAAAACCATCCCCACTTTTTTGCATGTCATTAGCTCATCCCATCCATCGCTGTGGAACTCATTTGAAGCCCTGGATTGCCGCCGTTTTGGTTGTTGCTCTGAACGCCCTGGGCGCTGTCTCCACCGCCACGGCGCAAAGCACCGATTTGTCGGCCTGTATGGCCGAATTGCGCCCGGCTGCACGCAGCGGCAAAGTGAGCGACGCCACTTGGGCGCGTCACACGGCGGGGCTGCAGGCCGACTTCAGCGTCATCGACAAGCTGAACTTCCAGCCTGAATTTCGCACCGCCATATGGGATTACATGTCGGCTCTGGTGGATGAGGAGCGCGTGGCCGATGGCGCTGTGCGCTTGGCCCAATTCCGCCAAGCGCTGACACTTGCCGAAGCGCGCTTCGGTGTGGACCCGGCCACGGTGGTGGCGGTCTGGGGTGTGGAGAGCAATTTCGGCCAGACCTTGGGCCAATACCCTTTGGTACAAGCACTTGGAACGCTGTCGTGTCACGGTCGGCGTCAAGGTTTTTTCCGGGGCGAATTTTTCGCAGCGCTGCGCATTTTGCAAGCGGGTCACATTGCGCCCGAGCGTTTCGTGGGCTCTTGGGCGGGGGCCTTTGGCCACACCCAGTTCATGCCGAGCACCTTCGAGCGCCTGGCGGTGGACTTTGACGGCGACGGCCGCGCCGACCTGATGGACAGCAGCGTGGATGCGCTGGGCTCGACTGCCAATTTCCTGGCGCGTGCGGGTTGGCAAAGTGGCTTGCCTTGGGGGATCGAAGTCAAGCTGCCTGCAGGCATGTCCTTGGCAGGCGAGGGCCGCAGGACCAAGCGTCCGATGGCCGAGTGGATGGCACGTGGCGTGCGCCGGGTGGACGGCTCGGCCTTGCCCGCCAATTTGGGTTCGGTCGGATTGTTAACGCTGGCGGGGGCCAATGGCCCCGCCTTTTTGGTCACGCGCAACTTTGACGCGCTCTACAGCTACAACGCGGCTGAAAGTTATGGCCTGGCCATTGCCCACTTGAGCGACCGCCTGCGCGGCGGTGGCCCATTTGCCACGCCCTGGCCCACCGATGACGCGGGCCTGTCACGCGCCGAGCGGCGCGAGTTGCAAGGCCTGCTGATGATGCGCGGCCACGACATCGGCCCCATTGACGGCATGTTGGGCGACAAATCGCGCGAGGCGATCCGCGCCGAACAAAAGCGCTTAGGGCTGGACGCTAATGGCCGAGGTGGCCAGAAAATCCTCAAGGCTTTGCGCGGCGGGTGATTCACCCGGAGGGTGGGCTCAGACCTTGAGCGGGAGAGCCCTCAGCCGTTTGCCCGTCAAAGCAAACAGTGCATTGCCCACGGCCGGGGCCAGCGGCGGCACGGCCGGTTCGCCCACGCCCGCCGGGTGGCGGGTGCTGGGCACGATGTGGGTTTCCACAACCGGTGCTTGGCTGAGCGTGACCATGGGGTAGCTCGGAAAATTGCTTTGCTGCACCACGCCACCGACGATGTCGATTTGGCCGAACAGCGCAGCGCTCAGCGCATAGACCACGCTGCTTTGCATTTGCTGGGCCACGGTGTCTGGGTTGACCACGGTGCCGCAATCGATGGCACAGACCACGCGGTGCACACGGATCTGGCCTTGCCCCACCGAGACCTCCGCGACTTGCGCCACGATGGCGCCGAACGACTTGTGCAGCGCGATGCCCCGCGCACGGCCTGCGGGCAAAGCTTGGCCCCAGCCTGCTTGTTTGGCCGCCAACTGCAGCACGGCCGCATAACGTGGGGCGTCTTTCAACAAGTTCAGGCGAAAGGCCAGGGGGTCTTGTTGGGTGGCCACGGCCAGCTCGTCGATGAAACTTTCCGAGAAAAACGCGTTGTGCGAATGGCCCACCGAGCGCCAAAAACCCACGGGCACGCCCGACTTCGTGGCCACATGGCTCATGTGCTGGTTCAAAAAGCCGTAGGGCAAATCGAACAGGCCCTCCGATGTGGTTTTGTCGGGCATGTCGATGGGGCCCGACAAGTGGGGTGCGGCCCGCGCCATCCAGCGCGGGGTGATGGCGTCGCCCGCCGACTTGATGCGCAGGCTGCTGACTTGGCCTTGTGCGTCGATGGATGCCTGGAACTTGGCCAGGTGCATGGGGCGGTAAAAGTCGTGCGTCATGTCTTCTTCGCGCGACCAGACCAGCTGCACGGGCGCACCCTTGCAGGCCATGGCCACTTGCACGGCCTGGCCGACAAAGTCGACCTCCAGCCTGCGACCAAAACCGCCGCCCAGCAGCGTCACATGCACAGTAACTTGGTCTTCGTTGACGCCCGCCACTTTGGCGGCCATGGCACGCGCCATTTGCGGCACTTGCGTGGGCACCCAAACTTCGACCTTGCCGTCTTGGACTTGCGCCGTGCAGTTCATGGGCTCCATGGTGGCGTGGGCCAGGTAGGGCGCTTGGTAGAGCGCATCGATGCGGCTTGCGGCGGTTTGCTCGGCTTTGAGTGGCAGGCCTTGTTCGTGGAAGGTGAAGCCGCTTTCGGTGTTCAGAGCCTTGAGCAGATCGCCCTGGATGCGGGTGGTGTCTGCAGAACCTGTTGCACCCGCAGCAGCTTCGGGCCACTGCACTTTCACCGCTTGTGCGCCTTGGCGGGCTTGCCAAGTGGTCTTGGCCACCACGGCCAAACCTCCCGTGCCACCGCCCCAAGCGTCCACCGCCACCACTTGGCTGACGCCGGGCATGGCCAGCGCGGCTTGGGTGTCCATGGGGGCGGCTTGGCCGCCCAGCACCGGGTTCATGCGCATGGCTGCAAACAGCAGGCCGGGCAAGCGCACGTCCATGCCGAACTGCGCCTGGCCTGTGACTTTGGCAGGGATGTCGCTGCGTGCAGCGCTTTGGCCGATCAGCTTCCAGTCCGCGCGGGCTTTGGGGGTGATGTTGGCCGGGGTACTGCCCGCTGCGGCGGCACCCATTTGGCCGTAATGCGCCTTTTGACCCGAGGCGTGTTGCATCACACCCTCGCGCACGGTGATCTCGCTGGCGGACACTTTCCACGCAGCTGCTGCAGCTTGCACCAAGCTGGCGCGTGCGGTGGCGGCGGCCATGCGCAGCGGCTCCCACAGGTCGGCCACTGAAGATGACCCGCCCGTGGCGTTGAGGCCCAACTCGCGGGCGATTTTGCCCACCATCCATTCGGCCAGTTTGATCGAGGCAGGTTTCTGCCCTTCGCTGTCCAGCGGGTGAAAAGGCAGGCTGGCCACCAGCATGGCCACGTTGCCATAAATGCTGTCGGCCCCGGCTTGTTCCAAGCGCACGCGGGTGAGCGGCACATCCAGCTCTTCGGCCACCAGCATGGCCAGCGCGGTGTGCACGCCTTGGCCCATTTCGCTGCGCGGCATGGCCAGCACCACCGCGCCATCGGGGGCGATTTTGATCCAGCCGTTCAAGGCCACTTCACCTTGTGTGGGCAGCATCAATTCGGGCGAGCCCATGCGCGAGCGGGCGGGCATCGCACCCCAGCCCACGACCAATGCGCCGGTCGCGCCCAAGGCGCTCAAAATCCAGGTGCGGCGTTTCATGCGGCACCGCCTTTCTTCATGGCCGCCGCCGCCCGGTGGATGGCCACCCGCACGCGTTGGTAAGTGCCGCAGCGGCACAGGTTGGTCATGGCGGCGTCGATCTCGTCATCGCTGGGTGTGGGGTTTTTGTCGAGCAAGGCGGCCGCGGCCATCAACATGCCGCTTTGGCAGTAACCGCATTGCGGCACCTGCTCGTTGATCCAGGCCATTTGCAGGGGGTGGGGCTGGTCCAAGGTGCCCAAGGATTCGATGGTTTTGATCTTTAAATTTGCCACAGCCGATGTGGGCGTCACGCACGAGCGCACGGGCTGGCCGTCCACATGCACGGTGCAGGCCCCACAAGCGGCAATGCCGCAGCCGAATTTGGTGCCCGTCAAGTTCAGTTCATCGCGCAGCACCCACAGCAAGGGGGTGCTGGAGTCGGCGTTGGTGGAGCGGCTTTCGCCGTTGATGTTCAGTTCCAAAGTGTCTCTCCAAAGGTGGCACGGGTCATGTTAGTGCAAATGGAGGGTGAGGGTGAGTCACCTGAGGTTCTGTTGCAGGTGATGCTGTTCACAGTTGGGTGCGCAGCGTCCAAATTTCGGGGAAAAGCACGGTGTCGAGCATCTTGCGCAGGTAGCTCACGCCGCCTGTGCCACCGGTGCCCCGCTTGAAGCCGATCACGCGTTCCACCGTGGTGACGTGCCGAAAGCGCCACAAACGAAAAGCGTCTTCCAAGTCGGTCAGCTCTTCGCCCAGTTGGTACAGGTCCCAGTGCTGCTTGGGGTCACGGTAGACCTCGAGCCAGGCGATTTCGACCGCCTCGCTGGCAGGGTAGGGCTGGCGCCAGTCGCGTTGCGTGTGGTCCTCTGGCACGTTCAGACCACGCCGTTTCAAGAGGCGCAAGCATTCGTCGTAAAGCGAGGGTGCTTCGTAGGCCGCCTGCACGGTGGCTGAAAGGTCGGGGCGATGCGCATGAGGCTGCAGCATGGCGGCATTCTTGTTGCCCATCGAAAACTCGATGCAGCGGTATTGCCAGCTTTGAAAACCACTGGACTGCGCCAAGTAAGGGCGAATGGCGCTGTACTCAGGGGGGGTCATGGTGGCCAGCACATCCCAAGCATGGACGAGTTGTTCCATGATCTTGCTGACGCGGGCGAGTTTTTTGAATGCGTCGGGCAGTTCGTCGGTCGCGATGTGGTGGATGGCTGCTTGCAACTCGTGCAGCATCAACTTCATCCACAGCTCGCTGGTTTGGTGCTGCACGATGAACAGCATCTCGTTGTGGTCAGGCGAGAGCGGCTTTTGCGCATTCAGGATGGCGTCGAGCTGCAAGTAGTCGCCGTAGCTCATGCGACCGTCAAAGTCGAGCTGGGCTTTTTCATCGTGCACGATGCGCTCGCCTGTGGCATCGCTGCGCTGAGGGGCGGATGAGAAAGGGCAGGAACTCATGACAAGACTTTCAGGTCACGGCGTTCTTGTGTGCAAAGCGGGCGTCCTGCCACTCGCCACTTTGCATCACTTGGCACAGGTGCTCAGCGGCCTGCCACACGTCGGCATAGCCCACATACAGCGGTGTGAAACCAAAGCGCAGGATGTCAGCGTGCAGGCCGCCATCGCCCGCCCGGAAGTCGCCAATCACGCCGCGTGCGATCAAGGCCTGCACGATGGCGTAAGCGCCTTCGGCTCGGGTCAGGCTCACTTGAGAGCCGCGCAGGGTTTCTTCGGCCGGGGTGGCGATGCCAAAGCCGTGGCCGTGCAGGCGGGTGCGCACCAGTTGCATGAACAGGCCCGTGAGCGCCAGCGATTTTTGGCGCAGCGCGGCCATGCCGCCCAGCGGCTCTGCGGCCAGAAAAGCGTCGAGCCCGCAGTCAAGCGCGGTGAGGCTCAAGATCGGTTGAGTGCCGCACTGGTAGCGCGTGATGCCCTTGGCGGGCTGATAGTCGGGCGTGAAGGCAAAGGGTGCGGCGTGGCCCCACCAGCCGGCCAGGGGCTGCCAAAAGCGGTCGGTGTGCTGTGGGTGCACCCACACAAAAGCCGGTGCGCCGGGGCCACCATTGAGGTATTTGTAGCCACAGCCCACCGCAAAATCCGCCCCCGAGCCGTTCAAGTCGACGGGCACGGCACCGGCGCTGTGCGCCAAGTCCCACACCGTCAAAATACGTTGGGCGTGGGCCTGTGCGGTGAGGGCCTGCATGTCATGCATGGCCCCGGTGCGGTAGTTCACATGGGTGAGCATGAGCACGGCCACATCGGCTTGCAGCGCAGCCGCGATCTCATCGGCTTCGACCAGTTGCAGGGTGTAGCCACGCTCTTTGCACAAGGCCTCTGCGATGTACAGATCGGTTGGGAAATTGCTGCGCTCGCTGACGATTGTGGTTTTGTGCGGGTGGTCGGCCTTGGCGATGTACAACGCGGCGGCCAGCACTTTGAACAGGTTGATCGAGGTGCTGTCGGCGGCGATCACCTCGCCCGCTTGAGCGCCAATGACGCGGGCGATCTTGTCGCCCACGCGCTGGGGCAGGGTGAACCAGCCCGCGGTGTTCCAGCTTTGGATCAGGTCAGTGCCCCATTCGTGCGTGACAGCATGGGCCACTCGTGCCGGTGCGGTTTTGGGCAACACACCCAGCGAGTTGCCGTCCAGGTAAATCACGCCGGGTGGCAAATTAAATTGATCGCGCAGGCTGCGCAAGGGGTCTTGTAAATCCAACAGTTCGCAGTCTTGTAAAGTGGGGGTGAGGTTCATCATGGGTGTGTTGGACAAAGCGTGTTTCAAAGCTCGCGCAAGACTGCCCGCACGGGGCTGGCGTCGGCGCTCATGAGTTTCAGGGGCAGGGCGATCAGTTCGTAATCACCCTCGGGCACCTCATCAAGCACCAGGTTTTCCAGCACGCGCAGGTCGCACTGGCGGATGACTTGGTGGCTGGGCAAGGCTTTGCTGTCAGCCGGGTCGATGCTGGCGCTGTCGGTGCCGATCAGCCGCACCCCCAGGTCGGCCAGGTGCTGCACGCATGCGGGGTCAAAGCCAGTGAGTTGGGTGTCGAAGTGTTGGCTCGGGAACTGGCGGTAAGTGCGCACAAGTACCCTCTCGGGCAGATCGCGCAGTGACCGCTGAAGTTGGGCGATGGTGATCAATGGGCCTGCGTCCAAGACATGAATGACGCGGCAGCGGCCCAGAAAAGGCAGCAAGTCCATAGCGCCTACCGCCGCACCTTGCGGGTCGTAGTGCAGTGGGGCATCGGCATGTGCGCCCACATGCGGTGACAGGGTGATGGCGCTGACGTTGACGGGACAATTTTCAGACAGCTTGGCCGCCCATTCTTGGGTGTAGGGCGTGTCGCCCGGAAAAACCGGGCTTTGCCCATCGACAGGTGGGGAGATGTCCCAAAGTTTTTTCATGGTGAGCGAAGGTAGCATCTCACCAAAAACCATGGTGTCGGTTATTTCCAACACCCGTGAAATTCAGGCGTTCAACGCAGCCAGGCCGTGTCGGCGGCGGGCTTGTTCGCAGGCTGGACTGCCTTCTTCAAATTCGCGACAAGGCGAAGGGCGCCATTCGTAGATGCCGCAGATCGCTTTTTCGCCGGTTTTGCCGTAAAGCGCGGCACAGCGCGGTGGGCTGTGGTCTGTGCCGCGCATGCGGCAGGTGTGCTCGGTAATCGGCGAGGCCAACCCAGCGGGCACATCACCGCCGCCTTCTTCGTATTCGTACACGGAAAAGTCCACCCGAAAGCTCACGCAGCAAGCGCCGCAGGTGGTGCAGTTGGACATGCTCAGGCGTTCACACGACCCAACAGCAAAAATTCCATGAGGGCTTTTTGCACATGCATGCGGTTTTCGGCTTCGTCCCAGACCACCGACTGGGGTCCGTCGATGACTTCGGCGCTGACCTCTTCGCCCCGGTGCGCGGGCAGGCAGTGCATGAACAAGGCGTCGGGCTTGGCGACCTGCATCATGGCTTCGTCCACGCACCAGTTGGCAAAGGCTTTTTTGCGGGCCTCGTTTTCGGCCTCGTAACCCATGCTGGTCCACACATCGGTGGTGACCAGGTCGGCACCTCGGCAGGCTTCGAGTGGGTCGCTGAAGAGCTTGAAGTTGGCCTTGCCCTTGAGGGCCGCCACGCTTTCGTTGACTTCATAGCCGCTGGGGGTGCTCACATGCACCGTAAAGCCCAGCAACTCGGCCGCCTGCAGCCAGGTGTTGGCCATGTTGTTGCCATCACCCACCCAAGCCACTGTCTTGCCCTCAATAGAGCCCCGATGCTCGATGTAAGTGAAGATGTCAGCCAGGATCTGGCAAGGGTGGAACTCGTTGGTCAAGCCGTTGATCACGGGCACGCGCGAGTGCGAGGCAAAGCGCTCGATCTTGTCTTGACCGTAGGTGCGGATCATGACGATGTCGGTCATGCGGCTGATCACGCGGGCGCTGTCTTCGATGGGCTCGGCGCGGCCCAGCTGGCTGTCGCCCGTCGTCAGGTGCACCACCGAGCCGCCCAGCTGGTACATCCCGGCTTCAAAACTCACGCGTGTGCGGGTGCTGGCTTTTTCGAAAATCATGGCCAGTGTGCGGTCCGCCAGTGGGTGGTATTTTTCGTAGGCCTTGAACTTGCGCTTGATCTCTGCCGCACGTGCCAGGACATGCGCGTACTCATCGGCACTTAAATCCGAGAATTGCAGGTAATGCCGAACGGGCGCTGGGGCAGAGGCACTCATGGTTGTTCTGCCAAAAAGGTGGTGATCAAGGGGACCAAAATCGCCACGACTTCGTCGGCTTCAGCTTCGGTCATGATGAGCGGCGGCACCAATCGGATCACGCTGTCGGCCGTCACGCTCAGCAGCAGTCCAGCTTCTGCGGCACGGCTCCAGATCGGGCCACACGGCCGGTCCAGTTCAATGCCCAGCATCAGGCCCTGGCCGCGCACTTCTTTGACGCCTGCGATGCCGGTGAGTGCCTGATCGAGCGCACCGTGCAAATGTGTGCCCACTTTTGCAGCGTTGGACATGAGGCCGTCTTTTTCCATGATGCGGATGGTCTCGACCCCGGCGCGCATGGCCAAAGGGTTACCGCCGAAGGTGGTGCCGTGGTTGCCGGGCTGGAAGATGTGGGCTGCTTTGGGGCCAGCCACCACCGCACCGATCGGCACACCCGAACCCAGACCTTTGGCCAGCGGCATCACATCCGGCACGATGCCCGCCCACTGGTGGGCGAACCATTTACCGGTGCGGCCCATACCGCATTGCACTTCGTCGATCATCATCAGCCAGTCTTTTTGGTCGCACAGGGCGCGCACTTGCTGCAGGTATTCGATGCGCATCGGGTTGATGCCGCCTTCGCCTTGAATGGTCTCCATGAACACCGCCACCACATTGGGGTTGCCTTCGGTGGCTTTTTTCAGTGCCTCGATGTCGTTGACTGGCACACGCACAAAGCCTTCGAGCATGGGTCCAAAGCCTTTTTTCAGCTTTTCGTTGGCGGTGGCGCTCAGGGTGGCGATGCTGCGGCCGTGAAAGGCTTTTTCGTAGACCACGATTTCGGGCTTGTCGATGCCCTTGTCGTGCCCAAACTTGCGCGCCAACTTGATCGCCGCTTCATTGGCTTCCAGGCCCGTGCAGCAAAAAAACACATTGGTCATGCCCGACAGTTCGACCAATTTGGCCGCCAGCACTTCGGCGTTGGGCACGTGGAAGTAGTTGCAGCTGTGGATCATTTGGCTCAACTGGTCTTGCAGTGCAGGAACCAACTCGGGGTGGTTGTGGCCCAAGGTGTTCACCGCAATGCCGGCCAGCGCGTCCAAATAAGACTTGCCATTGACGTCCCAGACTCGGCAACCCTGGCCATGGCTGAGTGCAATCGGCAGTCGGCCATAGGTGTTCATGGTGTGCGGTGAGGCGGCTTCAACGAAAGCGGACATGCGTGAACTCCTGAAATAAAAATCGGCCCATGTTGGAGGGCCGGCAGAATATTATTTTAGAGGCTTTGTGTGACGCTTGGCTGTCATCCGTCACAAGTCTGAAGTCTTATATAAGATACAATTCCAGCACAACGAAAGCAGCGGCGATCCCGGTGCGTTTCGCACCCACTCCAACACCTCTATCCGATGGTCTCCAACACAGCCAAAGAAGTCTTTATTCAGGGCATCACCCAGGACGGAAAGACTTTCAGGCCCAGCGACTGGGCAGAGCGCTTGGCAGGTGTCATGAGCCCATTTCGTCCAGGTGGTGCTGTGCCAGGCAGTCACCTGAGCTATTCGCCTTGGTGTATTCCAACCACCATGGGCGATGTGAAATGTGTGGTGGTTCACAAAGACCTTCGTGATCACGATGTCATGGCTTGGGACTTCGTGATGAATTTTGCCCGCGACAATGGCCTGCAGGTGGTCGAGGCCTGTTTGCTGCCCGACCCACCGCCCAAAAAATAAGAACCAAAAGACCGACCGTCATAGGGCGGTTTTTTGTTGCTGGCGGGATTTGATTCAGAAGATTGCAATGCGCCTCGCTGGGTTGGGGCCATCGCCGGGTGACGATTTCTGCGAGCGAAGCGAGTCATGAGGAGCCCGGCGATGGCCCCAACTCGGCCTCTGAAAAGTCCCAATTCAGCCTCTGCCAATCTGCCAAAAAGACATGAAAAAACCGCCGTTGGTTTGCACCAAGGCGGTTCAGTGTTCGCGGACAGCGCACCCGTTTCAAACGGCAGCGAGGACTGAGCCTCGCCGGGCTGTTGATCTGAGTGAGCGGATCAGGCTGTTGCGAGGGCCAAAGTCTTGACTTTGGCGCTCAGGCGGCTCTTGTCACGAGCTGCTTTGTTTTTGTGGAAGATGCCTTTGTCGGCAATGATGTCCACCACGGTCTGCATTTTGGCAAACAACTCTGTGGCTTTGGTCTTATCGCCTGCAGCAACGGCTTTTTCGACGTTTTTCACAGCAGTGCGGTATTTGGAACGCAGCGAAGAATTTGCAGCATTGATTTTGACGTCCTGACGGACGCGTTTACGGCCGGAAGCAAGACGGGGGTTTTTCTTTTTGGGTTTAGCGGATGCCATATGTAAAGTCTTTCAGTGTCTGAGGATGATGTCCAGCGAACCCAGCATTCTAGCAGAGCTGGGAACCCTGTTTGAACACTTCGGCAGCGCTTCGCGCGAGGTACTGGCGTGGCCTGTCAGGCGCGTGGATGTTGACGGAGCGCTGTGGCCGCTACACTCGCCCACTGTGAGCCTCCTTCGATCAGCCTCTGTCGTGTCGATTTTTACCCTGGCCTCCCGGGTCACGGGTTTGGTGCGCGAGCTGCTGATCGCCTCTCTGTTCGGGGCCAGTGCTTTGACCGATGCCTTCAATGTGGCTTTTCGCATTCCTAACCTTTTTCGGCGCTTGTTTGCCGAAGGTGCGTTCAGCCAGGCGTTTGTGCCGGTGCTGGCGGCCAGTCGTGCCCAACATGGCGAGGAGGCGACCAAACAGGTGATTGACAGCGTGGCCACGGCTTTGGCTTGGTCGGTGCTGGCCTTGTCTGTCTTGGGGGTGTTGGCTTCACCCTGGTTGGTTTGGGCGCTGGCCAGTGGTCTGCAGCAAGAGGCCCGGGGTTACAACGCAGCCGTCCACATGACGCGTTGGATGTTTCCCTACATCGCCTTCATGTCCATGGTGGCTTTGTCCGCCGGTATTTTGAACACTTGGAAACGTTTTGCTGTCCCAGCAGCCACGCCTGTGCTGCTCAATGTCAGTGTGATCGCGGCAGCTTGGCTGCTGGCACCGTGGCTCAGTCGCCATGGGTTCGAGTCCATTTATGCGCTGCCCGTTGGCGTGATGTTGGGCGGATTTTTGCAATTGGCAGTTCAGATACCTGCTCTGGCCAGATTGGGTTTGTTGCCCCGCATCGGGCTTGGGCCGTCTGCCATCCAAAAGGCTTGGACCAACCCCGCCACCTTGCATATCTTGCGCTTGATGGGGCCTGCTCTGCTGGGCGTGGGTGTTGCCCAAATTTCCTTGCTCATTAACACGCAGATCGCTTCGCATTTGGCCCCTGGCAGCGTGAGTTGGCTCACTTATGCGGACCGTCTGATGGAGTTCCCAACGGCCATTTTGGGTGTGGCGTTGGGGGTCGTCCTGATGCCGCAATTGGCTGCAGCCAAAGCCACAGGCGACAGCGAACGCTATGCCGCCATGCTCGATTGGGGCTTGCGTCTGGTGTTGCTGCTGGCGTTGCCATGTGCCGCTGCTTTGCTGGTGTTCTCACAACCACTGGTGTCTGTTCTCTACCATTACGGCGCGTTCACTGACCGGGATGTGCAGCAAACCACGTTGGCCCTGACGGGCTACGGCGTGGGCTTGCTGGGCTTGGTGGCCATCAAAGTGCTGGCGCCGGGCTACTACGCCAGCCAAGATGTCCGCACGCCTGTGCGGATCGCGGTGGTGGTGTTGGTGCTCACCCAAATCTTCAACGTGTTGTTGGTGCCTTATTGGGCCCATGCTGGCTTGGCCTTGTCGATAGGTTTGGGTGCTTTGGTCAATGCCCTGTGGTTGTTGCTGGGCTTGTTGCGTCGAGGTACCTACAAACCCCAGCCCGGCTGGTGGCGCTTTGGCTTGCGAGTTCTGCTGGCCACGGGTTTTTTGACCGGCTTGCTGTGGTTGGCTGCCAACCAGCTGAATTGGGTGGCCATGCGCCAAGAGGCCTGGCTGCGTATCGGTTGGATGGTGAGCGTTTTGCTCTGCTCGGCCATCCTTTATTTCGGGGTCTTGTGGGCCACGGGCTTGCGACTCAAAGCCTTTCTCAAACCCTGAGTGGTGTCCGCAATACGCATGCTGTTGAATTTGTCATCGCCCACGCCGCTCAGTTACTTTGCCAGCCTCGTGCAAAGTGATGAACATTTTCCGTTGCTGGAGGCCGCTGCCAGCTTGGCGCAAGACGAAGAACCCAGCGTGGATGTGCAGCATGTGTTGGATGATGTCGCGCGTTTGTTGCGCCGGGTTCAAGCGCGCCTGCCCGAAAAGGCCGATGACCTGACCCAACTGGCGATTTTGACCCAGGTCTTTTACCGTGATCTGGGTTTTGGTGCCAACGCCAACGATTACTACGCCCCAGAAAACAGTTACTTGAATGAAGTCCTGCGCACACGCCGAGGCATCCCGATTTCTTTGGCGGTGATTTGGCTTGAATTGGCGCAGGCCCTGGGCCTGCATGCACAGGGTATTTCTTTCCCCGGTCACTTCCTGGTCAAGGTGGCCCTGAAGGATGGCTTGGTGGTATTGGACCCGCTCACGGGGGAGTCTTTGGGGTTGAACACCTTGTCGGACAGATTGAGCCCCTTTCGAGCGCCTGCGGACCAGACGGCAGCCGCCGATTTGGACGAAGGGGAAACCCCTTTGGGTCTGTATTTGCAAGCTTGTCCACCCCGCGAGGTCCTGGCCCGAATGCTGCGGAATTTGAAAGAAATTTTTCGAGCGCAAGAGGATTGGCCGCGCATGCTGCAGGTGCTCGACCGACTGGTGGTCTTGTTGCCAGAGGTCTGGACGGAAAGGCGGGATCGGGGCCTGGTGCACGCCGAATTGGGACATGTGCATGAAGCGTTGAGCGATTTGCGCGTTTATCTTCAAGCCGAACCTACTGCGCCAGACAACGTGGCACTGAGAAACCGGGTGTCTGAACTTTCTGCCCTTTGAGGCCATGCCCAGGCTGGGCATGGCTGAAAGTTGTAGAGGCTGGCGGCTGGTTGGGCCAGCGCATTTGTCCTTTACGCCACAACCACCTGCGCGCCTTCGCCTTGCGCAACAATGCGACCGATGGTGTAGACCTGCTCACCGGCATTGCGCAAGGTCGCTGCGCAGCTTTCGGCCTCGGCAGCGTCTACCACCACCACCATGCCGATGCCGTTGTTGAAGGTGCGGTTCATTTCGTTGTCGTCAATGCCTGCAGTTTGCTGCAGCCAAGCAAAAAGTTCAGTCTGGGGCCAGCTGCCCTTGCTCAGGTGGGCGGCTAAGCCATCGGGCAGGACGCGGGGAATGTTTTCAAGCAAGCCTCCCCCGGTGATGTGTGCCAAGGCCTTGATGCCAGAGTTTTCTTCCGTGTTAGGGTGCTGGGCCAGGGCCGCCAGCACATTCAACACATACAGTCGGGTAGGCTCCATCAAGGCTTGCTTGAAGGGCTTGCCATCGAGCGTGACAGGGGCGTTATCACTTGCGCGTTCGATGCATTTGCGCACCAGACTGAAACCGTTGGAGTGCACGCCGCTCGAAGCCAGGCCCAGCACCACGTCGCCAGCTTTCACGTTCTGACCGGTGAGAATTTTGGACTTTTCGACCGCACCAACCGCAAAACCCGCCAAATCGTATTCACCAGCAGGGTACATGCCAGGCATCTCGGCCGTTTCACCGCCGATCAGGGCGCAGCCCGACAACTCGCAGCCTTTGGCAATGCCGCCCACCACAGCCGCGGCCGTGTCCACGTCCAGCTTGCCACATGCAAAGTAGTCGAGAAAGAAAAGAGGCTCAGCGCCTTGCACCAGCACGTCGTTCACGCTCATGGCCACCAAGTCGATGCCCACGGTGTCATGCATTTGCCATTCAAAAGCCAGTTTGAGTTTGGTGCCTACGCCGTCCGTGCCACTGACCAGCACGGGTTCTTTGTAACGTTTGGGCACTTCAAACAGCGCGCCAAAACCGCCTATGCCAGCCAGCACGCCTTCGCGCATGGTTTTTTTGGCCAGGGGTTTGATGCGCTCGACCAGGGCATCGCCTGCAACGATGTCGACGCCGGCGTCTTTGTAGGAAAGAGGGGTTTGGGTCATGGTTTGGGCCCGAATGGGGCTTGTGAATGGGGAGGGGGCCAATAAACGGGCTGGCAGACTAAAATCAATGCTTATTTTAAGGGTTAGCCCTGAGCGCAGGGGTCTGACCCTTGCAAAACAAGAGACCGCATGCAAGCTCCTCTTCCATTTTTCATGACCCGACTGGCCGCGTGGCTGGGTCTGGCCATGGCTGCCGTGCTGGTTTTCTGGCTACTGGCCCCTGTGCTTGCGCCGTTCGTCATTGCGGCGGTCATGGCTTATGTGTTGCATCCCATGGTCCTCAAACTGGAGCGCTTGACCGGAGGGGGTCTGCCGCGTTCGCTGGCTGTGGTGCTGGTTGAGGCACTGGCTTTGCTGGCCCTTGGGGGCTTGTTCTTGTTGCTGGTGCCGATTCTGGTTCGTGAATGGCCTCTGCTGCAGCAACAATTGCCCATGCTGCTCGACCGCTTGGCCGATGCCATCAACCCTTTGCTGGCCCAATTGGGGCTGAATGTCTCGTTGGATCTGGCCGACTTGAAAAAACAGCTGGTGACTTACCTGAGCGCTAACCGTGAAGACTGGTGGGCTCCGCTGATGTCCTCGCTCAAACTTGGCGGTAGCGTGGCCTTGGCTTTGGCTGGTTATGCGGTGCTGGTCCCTGTGGCTTTGTTTTACATGCTCAACGACGGGACTCGGCTGGTCAACAGCGTGCTCGAATTGGTGCCACCGGCTTGGCGCGAACGTTTTGACGGCTTCATGAGCGACTGTGACGACGTGCTGGGTGAGTACCTGCGTGGGCAGCTTCTGGTGATGCTGGCTTTGGCCGTTTTTTATTCGCTAGGACTCCATTTTTTCGGCCTTGATTTGGCCCTGCCCATCGGGGTGTTCACCGGGTTGGCCGTGTTTGTGCCTTATTTGGGCTTTGGCCTTGGCCTGCTGTTGGCGCTGTTGGCCGGTTTATTGCAGTTGGCACCGTCCCAAGCGCTGCTGATGGTGGCTGTGGTCTACGGTTTTGGGCAGTTGATGGAGAGCTTTGTGTTGACGCCCCGACTGGTGGGGGAGCGCATTGGCTTGCACCCCCTGGCCGTCATTTTGGCTTTGATGGCCTTTGGCCAGTTGTTGGGTTTTGTGGGCGTGCTGATCGCCTTGCCTGCCAGTGCCGTCTTGTTGGTGGGCTTGCGCCGTTTGCGTGCGCACTATTTACAAAGCGATCTTTACCGTCAAACCGGTTCGGTTTCGCTTGAAAAAGGACCCGATCAGGCATGAAGCAGCTGGCTTTGGACATTGGCTTGGCATCCACGCCCACGCTCGACAATTTCTTTGCAGGTCCGAATGAAGGGGCGCTGAGCCACCTGCGTTTGTGGACATCGTCCCCAAACCGTTCGCCTGTTCCCAGTTATTTGTGGGGTGAAAGCGGTTGCGGCAAAACCCATTTGTTGCATGCTGTTCACCACGCGCTCAAAGAGCAAGGCGCTCAAGTGGGCTGGCTGGATGCCCACACCATGGACCCGCCCGAGTTCAAGGATGAATGGGCCGCGGTGTTGATGGATGATGTGCACCTTTACAACCTCGAGCAGCAACACACCGCATTCAATTGGTTTGTCAACGCCCTCACACCGCGCAGCGGTACACCTCGCTGGGTTTTGGCCGCAGGCGCGTTACCTCCCGCTGATCTGAAACTGCGAGACGACTTGCGCAGCCGCTTGGGCTGGGGCTACATCGACGCCCTGAAGGTACTGGGCGAGCCCGAACGCCGCGCCGTGCTGCGCCAAGAGGCCGATGCCCGGGGCCTGTTTTTGAGCGACGAGGTCATGTCTTACATGCTCAAGCGCTTTTCGCGTGATTTGGGCAGCCTGATGCAACTGCTGGACCACTTGGACCACTACGCACTGCAAACACAACGCGCCCTGACCATTCCTTTGGTACGGGCGATGCTGGAGAACGAATGAAACTTGCCCTGTTCGATTTGGACCACACGCTTTTGCCATTGGACTCGGACCACACCTGGGGCGTGTTCACCACCGAAATGGGTTGGACCGACCCGGTGGTCTTCGGCCAACGCAACGACGAGTTCTACGCCCATTACCAAGCGGGTACGCTGGACATTCATGACTATGTGCGCTTTGCCACGCGCGCTGCCCGCGAACGCGGCGCGACCGAAGCGGCCCATGCGCATGCCCGCTACATGGACGAAGTGATCCGGCCTCGCATCACGCCCGAGGCGCTGGCACTGGTACGATCGCATCAACAGGCAGGCGATACGGTCATGATCGTGACGGCCACCAACGAGTTTGTGACCCGCCCGATTGCGCAGGCCTTCGGTGTGAGCGAGTTGATCGCTGTGGACCTCGAGCGTGATTCCAGCGGCTGGATCACGGGCGAGATCCAGGGAACGCCCTCTTTTCGCGAGGGTAAAGTCACCCGGGTGGCGCATTGGCTGGGCCAAAAAGGCTTGGCCTGGAGCGACGTGGAGATGACGTTCTACTCGGACTCCATGAACGACCTGCCACTGCTGGAAAAAGCCCACCATCCGGTGGCAACGAACCCTGACGCTCGGTTGCGTCAACTCGCCACAGAGCGTGGCTGGCGCATCCTCGACCTCTTTCAAGAATGATCAAACAATTCATCGACAAGCTGATGGGTAAAGCGCCCAAAAACAGCCAACCCCATTTTGGTCGCCGCACCGAGGTGCCCGCGTCTGTACACGGCATTGATCCCAACTTGGTGGACGAACGTGCCATCAACGTCACGCGCACGCTGCAACAGGCCGGATTCGAGGCTTATGTGGTGGGTGGCGCGGTGCGTGACTTGCTGCTGGGATTGCGCCCCAAAGATTTTGATGTGGCCACCAATGCCACACCCGAGCAAGTCAAGGGCCTGTTTCGCCGTGCTTTCATCATTGGCCGGCGCTTTCGCATTGTGCATGTGGTCTACGGCCGGGGACGCGACAACGAGGTGATCGAGGTCTCCACCTTCCGGGCGCATTTGGACAATGTCGCTGCAGAGCAGGTCAAGGGCAACGAGCGCACCAGCAAACGACAACTTGAAGGCATGCAGCACGCGGTAGATTCATCGGGGCGTGTGTTGCGCGACAACGTCTGGGGTCCACAAGATGAAGACGCCACGCGCCGCGACTTCACGGTGAACGCCATGTACTACGACCCTGAGTCGCAAATCGTGGTCGATTACCACGGCGGCATACAGGACTCTAAAAAACGCGTTTTGCGCATGATTGGTGACCCAGTGGCGCGTTACCGCGAAGACCCGGTGCGCATCATCCGCGCCGTGCGCTTTGCGGCCAAGCTCAGCCCGCTGGGTTTCAAGCTTGAAGCCAAAACCGCCAAACCCCTGACGCAGTCGGCCACTTTGTTGGCCGATGTGCCCCAAAGCCGTTTGTTTGACGAAATGCTCAAGCTGCTGCAGACCGGGCACTCTTTGGCCTCCATTGCCCAACTGAAAAATCTGGGCTTGGCCACTGGCATTTACCCCTTACTGGATGTGGTTGTCGAGCGGGCTGAGAGCCCCTTTGTGCAGGTGGCACTGGCCGATACCGACCGCCGCGTGGGGGAAGGCAAACCCGTAGCCCCCAGCTTTTTGCTCGCTTGCGTGCTGTGGGCCGACGTGCGCGAAGGTTGGGCCAAACGCTTGGCGCGCAAGGAACACCCGCATCCGGCTTTACAAGACGCGATTGACGAGGTGTTTGACGCACGCATCGGCGATGTGTCGGGACGCGGTAAGTTGGCCGCTGACATGCGCGAAATTTGGATGATGCAACCGCGTTTTGAAAAACGCGTGGGCAGCACCCCCTTTGGCTTGGTCGAGCAGCCACGCTTTCGCGCAGGCTTTGACTTTTTGCGTCTGCGTGCAGACATTGAAGAGGTGGATGTTCGCCTGGCCGACTGGTGGCAAGAGTTCAGCACGGCCAGCGATGCCGAGCGCGAAGATCTGGTGCAGGCGGCCAAGGCCGAGCAACAAGCCTCGCAAACGGCCAAACCACGCGTGCGCCGAGCACCCCGACCTGAAGGCGCGCCTGCGCCCACGACGGGCGAGAGCCGTCCTGCCGCGGAGGCGGAAGGCAGCGAGGAGGGCGCAGTCAAAAAACGCCGCCGCCGTCGCCGCAAGCCCGGCGCTGTGGGGGATGACGGCGGCAGCGCCGCTTGAGTCTGTGATCTGATCCACGGGGGCCGATTTTGCGAGACCCAGTCACCGCCTATGTGGCCTTAGGGGCCAATTTGGGCGATGCCCGTGCGGCTGTGCAGCAGGCCTTCGAGGCACTGGCCTGTTGGCCCGGAATTGAAGTCACAGGCCGCTCCGCGCTGTACCGCACAGCGCCCCATGAAGCCCAGGGGCCCGACTTCGTCAACGCGGTGGTCCGCATCGAGACGCGTTTGACCGCCCCCGATGTGCTGGACGCTTTGCAAGCCATTGAACACCAGGCGGGGCGTTTGCGCCCCTACGTGAATGCACCGCGCACCCTGGACTTGGATTTGCTGTTTTACGGCGATGCCTGCATGCACAGCACCCGCCTGACGCTGCCCCACCCGCGGTGGCGTGAGCGCGCTTTTGTGCTTTACCCCTTGGCCGATGTGTGGCCGCAGCGTGTGTTGCCTGAAGACATGGCCCGTGTGGTGGGGCAAGTTATCGAACGCGATGGAGCGGCGCAAACATGACTTTTTTCATCAGTTTGCCAGTGTCCCTACAGACCATTTTGCTGTTGCTGGCCAGCAACGTGTTCATGACCTTTGCCTGGTATGGGCACCTGCGCAACATGGCCACAGCCCCCTGGTATGCCGCGGCCTTGGTGAGTTGGAGCATTGCCTTGTTTGAATACCTGTTGCAGGTGCCTGCTAACCGCATTGGTTACACACAGTTCAGTGTGGCGCAGCTCAAGATCATGCAGGAGGTCATCACCTTGACAGTGTTTGTACCCTTTGCCATTTTTTACCTCAAGGAGCCGTTCAAGCTGGACTATCTGTGGGCTGCCTTGTGCATGGTTGGAGCGGTCTACTTCATTTTCCGAAGCCCCTAGACAGCGCCATCACGGTCATGTTGGGGCGAAGTGTGTCAGCTTGGCCTGGAGGGCTCGCGACATCATTGACTGATCAGTCGCGCCGCTTCGATTTGGTACTCAAAGTAGCGCTGGAAGCTGAACACCAAACTGGCCATCAAGACGGTGGTGCCCATCAATAATGCAGTGGCAATACCGATGATCGTGCCCCAGTTGGTGCGTCCAGCTGGGTGAAGCTTTTCGCCCTGGGGGTTGAATTTGGCATTCCATTTCTCGATGGAAGTCAGGCCGTAGATGATCGCGTTGAGAGCACAGCCGGCGATGGTGAAGCCGAGCAAAGGAATCAGCATCCAGCTGAGCGTGTCGTCCTGACCGAATTGCTGCACGCGCTCGAGGCCATAAAAACCCAGCGCTGTGGGGATGGGCAGCAGCCAACCCAGCATGTCCGAAAATCCATAAAGGTAGAAACGGTGCAGGCCCAATGGACCTGTCCAAAAAGCCAACCAGGTCGCGAATGTTTTGTTTTTCATGAGGTGATTATTGCGGAGGGCTGCTGTCACCTGGGCCCAAAGGCTTTTCCATCATCACAACATCCAGCCAGCGGTCAAATTTCCATCCGCATGACTGGAGGATGCCCACATGGCTGAATCCCACGGATTTGTGGACACCAATCGATCCTGCATTCGCCGAATCCCCAATCACAGCCAAAAATTTACGCACCCCTGTGCGTTCCGCCTGGGTGCACAACTCGGTCAGCAGGGCTCGGCCCATGCCCTTGCCTTGCGCATCGGGGGCCATGTAGATGGAGTCTTCGGCAGAAAAACGGTAGGCGGGGCGTGGTTTGAACCAGTTGCAATAGGCAAAACCCATCACACGGCCATCGTCTTCCAGCACCAGGTAGGGCAATCCTTTGGACAGCACATCGGCTCGGCGACTGGCCATATCGGCCTCTGTTGGTGGATCGATCTCGAAAGTGCCGGTGCCTGTGAGCACGTGGTGGTGGTAAATGGCCGTGATGGCGACGATGTCTTCATCGCGGCTGGGTCGGATCAGAGGCAAGGCGGAGCTCCCGTTGTATAATGGTGGGCTTTTCAGTGTGTCACTGGCCGGGTGGCCAGTTGCGTGTCTCAAATGCTGAAGGATACCGGGCATCTTGGCAATTGTTCCCAAGAGACCCAACCACCCAAGGATAAATCATGGTTGTTATTCGTTTGAACCGCGGCGGCTCTAAAGCTCGTCCTTTCTTCAACATCGTCGTTGCCGACAAGCGCGTGCGTCGCGATGGTCGCTTCCTCGAGCGCATCGGTTTTTACAACCCCACAGCCAAAGGTGGCGAAGAAGGTCTGCGCATTGCTCAAGACCGTCTGACCTACTGGAAGAGCGTTGGTGCCCAGGCCTCTCCAACCGTGGAACGCCTGATCCGCCAAGCTGGCAAAGCCGCCGCCTAATCGACTCGCCTTGGCCATGCGTCCCCCTTTGGAAAAAGCCGAACTGCCGGCTGATGCCATTGAAATCGGACGCATCGCCGATGCTTGGGGCATCAAAGGCTGGTTCAAGGTCTTGCCCTACAGCGCCTCCCCTGAGGCGCTTTTTTCTTCCAAGCGCTGGTTTTTGTTGCCGCCTGACAGGCCGATGAAACCCCAACGCGCGACTGAAATGGCGACATCCAAAACGGAACAAACGGCTTGGACTGAGCCTGTGTTGTTGTGTGTCAAAGAAGCCAAAGACCATTCGGACACGGTGGTGGCCTGCGCCCAGGACATCAACGACCGCAGCGCCGCCGAGGCCTTGCGCGGTGCGCGTATTTTTGTTCCGCGCTCGAGCTTCCCTGCCGCTGCAGAGGGTGAGTATTACTGGGTGGACCTGATTGGCTTGCAAGTGGTCAACCGTGAAGGCATTGACCTTGGCCAAGTGCGCGAACTCATGTCCACGGGTCCTCAAACTGTGTTGGTCCTTGAAGCGGCCCCAGCGTCAGAAGGCGGCAAATCGATTGAGCGCATGATCCCTTTTGTTGATGCGTTCGTCGATGGTGTGGACTTGTCCGGCAAGCGCATCACGGTCGATTGGCAGCCCGACTACTGATCGGCCTCGGCCGTGGAGGGCCATCCCCATGCGCTTTGACATCATCACCCTGTTCCCCGAGCTTTTTGAGCCGCTTTTGACAAGTGGCATCACCCGCCGTGCTTACGAAAGCGGCTTGGTGGATGTGCATTTCTGGAATCCACGGGACCACGCGGAAGGCAATTACCGCCGCGTCGATGACCGCTCATTCGGCGGTGGTCCTGGTATGGTCATGTTGGCTGAGCCCTTGTTCAAATGCCTCACGGCGATTCGTGCTGAGCGTCAGGAAGCCCATCCGGCCCCTTTGGTGCTGTTTTCGCCGATCGGACAAGTGCTGAGTCACGCTGTGGTGCAAAAGTGGTCGCACAGCGCAGGGGCCGTGATGTTGTGTGGTCGCTATGAAGGTGTCGATCAGCGGTTCATTGACCAATATGTCGATCAGCAAATCAGCCTGGGTGATTTTGTGCTTTCAGGGGGAGAAATTGCCGCCATGGCCCTGCTGGATGCCGTGGCCCGTTTGCAGCCCGGTGTCCTCAATGATGAAGGCAGCCACCAGCAAGACAGCTTCAATCCTGCATTGGACGGTTTGCTGGACAGTCCGCACTTCACCCGTCCAGAGGTTTGGCAAGATTGCGCTGTTCCGGCGGCATTGATGTCGGGCCATCATGCTCAGATTGCGCGCTGGCGACGCGAACAAAGTTTGCGCCTCAGTGCGTTGCACCGCCCTGAATTGCTGGAGCAGGCCCGTCTGTCAGGCAAGCTGAGTCGTCAGGACGAGGCTTTCATCCAGCAGCTTGGACATCTCACATCTTCAGACAATGGCGGTGTGGACTCGAAAAAGCTATAATCAAAGGCTTTTCGATCCTCTACCCGCCGCGATCTGGCTCAGTCATGCGCATGTATGGCCTTTACAGCACAGAACGCCCCTTGTGTAGCGAGGCATGATCGGACGGAGTTCAAAAAATGAATTTGATTCAAACTCTTGAGCAGGAAGAAATTGCCCGTCTGGGTAAAGTGATTCCTGAATTTGCCCCCGGCGACACCGTGATCGTCAGCGTCAACGTGGTGGAAGGTGCGCGCAAGCGTGTCCAAGCCTACGAAGGTGTTGTGATCGCCAAGCGTAACCGTGGCCTGAACAGCGGCTTCACCGTGCGTAAAGTCTCCAGTGGCGAAGGCGTGGAACGTACGTTCCAAACCTACAGCCCTGTGATCGCCAGCATCGAAGTCAAGCGTCGTGGTGATGTTCGCCGCGCCAAGCTGTACTACCTGCGTGACCGCAGCGGCAAGTCGGCACGTATCAAAGAAAAGTTGCCACAGCGCAAAGCGGCGCCTGCTGCCAAAGCGTAAAGCCTTTTCGGCCATGCGAAAAAACCGCCCGGGCTTGCGCCACGGGCGGTTTTTTTATGGACATTTCAAAACAGTGACGCATGGCCTACTCGCCATGAAAAAAGGCCTTGCCGATCAAGGCAAGACCTTCGAGAGATGCTGGAAGTCCTGGGTGCAACCCAAGAAAACAATCAACCGCGTGTGATCTTCAGCACGCGGGTGCCGCCGCGCTTGGCAGGGCCTTCGCCAGCTGCACCGTGAGGTTTGAAGTTGCTGGCACCGAACTGCTTGGGGCCGCGAGCAAACTTGTCGCCCGCACCTGCCGCGCCACGTGGTGCTGGACGAGCGGCGTTGCGGTTGTCACCACCACGCTCTTCCCACCGGCCGCCTTGACGTGGGCCGTCCTGGCGAGCGTCTTGGCGTGGGGCAGGGCGGCTGTCGCCTTTGTCCCATGGGTGCGCGGGTGCGCTGCGTGGTTCAAAGCGGTCACCGCCACGGTTATCACCACGGGGTGCGTCAAAACGACCGCCTTCTTTGCGTGCATCGAAGCGGGGTTCGCTGCGCTGCTCAAATCGAGGTTGCTCGTCGCGGAAATTGCCACGTGGGGCGCGGTTGTCAAAACCACCACCGTTGTCGCGGTCGCGGTTGCCACCGAAGTCGCGGCCACCAGGGGCGGGACGACCACCACGGAAACCACCGCCTGCATTGGCGTAATTGCGCTCACCACCAAAGCGGTCACCGCCACGGCCCATGGGCTTGCGGGCTTCGGGCATGCGAACCTTGGGCTCCAAGCCCGGAATCACTTCGGCCTTGAAGGGCTGGCGTGTGTAGGACTCGATGTCACCGATTTTGCGACGGTCACGGATCTCGGCAAATGTCACGGCCAAGCCATCGCGGCCAGCACGGCCAGTACGGCCAATGCGGTGGGTGTAATCCTCGGCCTTCATCGGCAAGCCGAAGTTGAAGACGTGGGTGATGGTGGGCACGTCGATGCCGCGGGCGGCCACGTCGGTCGCGACCAGAATTTGCACTTGGCCATTGCGCAGCGCCATCAGTCGGCGATTGCGCATGCCTTGACTCAGGGCGCCGTGCAGGGCCACAGCCGAGAAGCCGTCTTGCTGCAGGTCAGCGGCCAAGCCGTCGCACTCAATTTGGGTGCTGGAGAACACGATGGCTTGGTCGATGGTGGCGTCACGCAACCAATGGTCAAGCATCTGGCGCTTGTGCTGGGCGTTGTCGGCCCAAAACAGCACTTGTTTGATGTTGTTGTGCTTTTCTTGGGGGTTGTCGATCTGGATTTTTTGGACCGAAGAGCCGCCATCGTGCATGACGCGCATGGCCAGTTGCTGAATGCGTGGGGCAAAGGTGGCGCTGAACATCATGGTCTGGCGACGCTGGCTGGTCATGTCGTTGATGTCGGCCAAGTCGTCCGAGAACCCCAGGTCGAGCATCCGGTCGGCTTCGTCCACGACCAAGAACTGCACCTTGTCCAGCTTGATTTGCATGGAGCGTTGCAGGTCGAGCAAACGGCCAGGGGTGGCCACAACCAAGTTGGCGTTCTGCAGCTTGGCAATTTGCAATTGGTAAGGAATGCCGCCAACCACGTTGGCCACGCGCAGACCGCGTGTGTGCTTGACCAGCTCAATGGCGTCTTGCGCCACTTGCTGGGCCAGCTCGCGGGTGGGACACAAGATGAGTGCACCGGGGGCTGGGGCTTTGAAGTTGCGTGGGTTGGTGGGATCTTTGCGTTTGGCGCGCTTGGGTGCTGGCTCGCCGTTGGCGGCAGCGTCGGCGCATGCTTGGTCAAACTCTGCACGTTCAGCCGCTTCTTGTTCGGCCATCTGCTGGATCAGCGTGTGCAACACGGGCAACAAAAAGGCGGCGGTTTTGCCACTGCCGGTTTGACTGGAAACCATCAAATCGGTGTAGCCATTGGACTTGCCGTCTTTGGAGCCGCCGGCTGTGGGCAGCGCCAAAGGAATCGCGCGCAATTGCACAGCGGTGGGTTGTGTATAGCCCAAATCGGCCACAGCTTGCACCAATTCAGGGGCCAGACCCAACTCTACAAAGCCATTGGGTTCAGCAGGAGTGGCGTCTGCTTCTTCGGCATCTTCGGTCGCCACTTCAGGTGAAGTGACGCTCTTGATGTCAGCCGCTGCGGCGACCATGATTTCCGTAGCCAAGTTTTTCTGGGCTGCTTGCGCAGTCGATTCGGTCGTGATGGATGTGATTTCGGCAGGCGACAAGTCGTCCTGCACTGTGTTCAAAGTGTCGGTCATGTGTGTAAAAAACTCGCACGGAACAACGACCGCCAACAGTAGACTGTTGCATGAGGTCTTAGCACCGCAAGGTTGAAAAAACATCAACCATCAAACGGTGCTCGCGAGGGGCGCTGGGCAAGGAGCCTGGCCGCTGTGAGTGACCCTATCGTTGGGTCAAGGCATGAAGGGAGATGTATGAATTGCTGCACCTGAAATGCAGCAAGACGCGGATTATGGCACGGCTCAAGAAAAAACGCTAGGGTTTTCCCTGAAAAATCACAAGCGAATGAAATGCTCGCGGTAATGCGCCAGTTCATCGATGGATTCGTGCACATCGGCCAAAGCGGTGTGCTTTTGCTGTTTCTTGAAACTGGCATACACCTCGGGCTTCCATCGGCGCGAGAGTTCCTTGAGTGTGCTCACGTCTAAGTTGCGGTAATGAAAAAACGATTCCAGTTGGGGCATGAACTTGACCAGAAAGCGGCGGTCCTGGCTGATCGTGTTGCCGCACAGAGGGGATGCGCTTTTGGGCACATACTTTTTCAAGAAAGCCAGGATCTGCGCTTCGGCATCGGCCTCGCTGGTGGTGGATGCCTTGACTTTGTCAATCAAGCCACTTTTGCCGTGCGTGCCCTTGTTCCAGTTGTCCATTTGGTTCAGCAGTTCGTCACTTTGGTGAATCACCAGCACGGGTCCTTCGATGCGCGGCGTCAGGTGTGGACCCGTCACGATCACGGCGATCTCCAGCAAGCGCTCTTTTTCGGGGTCGAGGCCCGTCATTTCGCAATCGATCCAGACCAGGTTCTGGTCGGATTTGGGCAACTCTGTGACTTCAGGGGCGGGGGTAGGGGTGTTCGCATCAGACATATTGGGATTGTCGCCGATGCCATGAACCCTTCGGCCTTGGGCTTGAATCGAAGCACATCCCAGGGCTCGCAGGGTGTGGCTCCTACAATGGCAGCATGAATGCATCACTGACTTTGACACTGACGCTGGTGGTGGCCTTGCTGGCCCATGTCGCGCTCAAGTTCTGGCTGAACGCCCGCCAAGTGCGGCATGTGGCCCGCCACCGCCATGCGGTACCGCAGGCTTACGCCGACACCATGGTCTTGGCCGACCACCAAAAAGCCGCCGATTACACCTTGGCCAAAGCGCGTTTGTCACAAATCGACATTGCGCTCGATGCGACGGTGCTGCTGGGCTGGACGCTGCTGGGCGGGCTTGACGCGCTCAACCAGGTGTTGCTGGACTGGATGGGCCCAGGCATGGCGCAGCAAATCGCGCTGGTGCTGGGCTTCACACTGGTTGGCGGTCTGATTGGATTGCCCTTGTCGCTCATGCAAACCTTTGGCGTGGAGCAGCGCTTTGGCTTCAACAAGATCACGCCCGCCTTGTGGCTGGCCGACATGGCCAAAGGCCTGGTGCTGGGCTTGGTGCTCGGCCTGCCGCTGTTGTGGGTGGTGCTGTGGCTCATGCACGCCGGGGGCGCGTGGTGGTGGCTGTGGGCTTGGGGCGTGCTGGTGGGCTGGCAGCTGTTTTTGATGGCCATTGCGCCGAATGTGATCATGCCGCTGTTCAACAAATTCACACCCTTGGAAGACGAGTCGCTCAAGGCCCGCGTGCAAGGTCTGATGCAACGGGCAGGCTTTACCGCCAAAGGGTTTTTTGTCATGGACGGCAGCCGCCGCTCGGCGCACTCCAACGCGTTCTTCACTGGCTTTGGGGCCAGCAAGCGCGTGGTGTTTTTTGACACCTTGCTCCAGCAACTGAGCCCGGCCGAAATGGAAGCGGTGCTGGCCCATGAGCTGGGCCATTTCAAGCACAAGCACATTGTCAAAATGATGGCGAGCAGCTTTGCCATGACGCTGGCGGGTCTGGCACTGCTGGGCTGGCTGGCCCAACAGGTTTGGTTCTATACAGGCCTGGGCGTGATGCCCAATCTGTCGGGCAGCAACGATGCGTTGGCACTGGTCTTGTTCATGTTGGTCACACCCGTGGTGACCTTGTTTTTGGCGCCTTTGTCGTCATGGCGCTCGCGCCAACAGGAGTTTGAAGCCGATGCCTATGCCGTGTCACAAACGCCGGGCAAGGACTTGTCCTCGGCCCTGCTCAAGCTATACCAAGACAACGCTTCAACCCTCACGCCCGATCCTTGGTATGTGAAGTTCTACTACTCGCACCCCCCGGCCAGTGAGCGTTTGCAAAGGATGAAAACCGCATGAGCGCCCCAGAAGTCAGGGCCCTCAAGCCCACTGAAGTGATCATGGCGCTGGGCCAGATTCCGGGCTGGGGTTTGTCGGGTGATGGCGAGCATGTGGCGATTGAAAAAATCTTTGAATTTCCCGAGCACTCACACGCTTTACTCTTCGTCAACAGTGTCGGGTGGTTGTCTGAAAAGTTGAACCATCACCCGGAACTGGTGCTGACCTACCGCCGCTGCGTGGTCCGCTGGAACACCCACGATGTGCGCGGCTTGAGCCGTCTGGACTTTGAGGCCGCGACCCAGACCGACACCTTGATACCGGCATGATGTGGCATGAGTAAACCCAAAGCGCGCCCGGCTTTAGCCCCAACCAGCGATCTCGAGCCGGGCTTGGTGGTGGCCACCTATGGCCGTCATTGTCTGGTCGAAACACCCGAAGGACGACGTCTGATTTGCCACCCACGCGGCAAAAAAAACCAGGTGGTGGTCGGTGATCAGGTGCTGTGGCAGATTGCAGGTGACGAGGGCAGTATTGAAAAACTGCAGGAACGTCGCAACCTGTTTTACCGGCAGGACGAAATTCGCACCAAATCCTTTGCCGCTAATTTGGACCGCGTGCTGATCCTGATTGCGGCCGATCCTGAGTATTCTGAAAGCCAGCTCTCACGGGCCTTGGTGGCGGCCGAAGCTGAGCGCATCACGCCCATCATCGCGCTCAACAAAAGCGATCTGCTCCAACCCTTTGCACAAGCCTGGGAGCGACTGGCCCCCTACCGCGCCATGGGCTACAGCGTCATGCCCATCAGCCTGAGTCCGCGCAGTCCGGTCGCCGACGACGGCGTGGCTGCATTGAGTGCGCATCTGATGGGTCTGACAACGCTGGTTCTTGGGCCGTCGGGCAGCGGCAAAAGCACGCTGATCAACCGATTGGTTCCTGGTGCGCAGGTGGAGACCGGCGAGATTTCGCTGGCCCTCAACTCGGGCAAGCACACCACCACCAGCACGCGTTGGTACTGGGTCCCCGCATTGGATGGGGCTGATGACACGGGTGACGCACGCACCGCCTTGATCGATTCACCTGGTTTTCAGGAGTTTGGCCTGCACCACATCGAGCCCACGCGCTTGGCCGACTGCATGCCCGATTTGCGCAAGCATTTGGGCGGGTGCAAGTTTTACAACTGCACGCATTTGCACGAACCCGGTTGTGCCGTGTTGGCACAGGTAGAAACCGAGCAGCACACGGGCTCTGTCAGCATGCGTCGCCATCGCATTTACGCACAGCTGTTTGAGGAATTGGGCCTGCAGCGCTGGTAGGACAGTGGGTTTCAGCCCAACAAGTTGGCCATGGTCAGCAGGGCCACCAGCACCAGCCACATGATGACCGTGCGCCAGACCAAACCCACCACTTGGGCAAAATGCGCCACCTCTGGAATGCGGCCTGGGGTGCTGCTGCCTCCCGAACTGGAAGCGCCATCGTCATCTGGATTGGCCGCTTGCAATGGGGCGCCGCCCAAGCGAATATTGATGGCGCCTGCTGTGGCGGCCAGAATGACCCC
The DNA here is from genome assembly GCF_048019295.1 of Limnohabitans sp. DCL3. Lineage (GTDB taxonomy): Bacteria > Pseudomonadota > Gammaproteobacteria > Burkholderiales > Burkholderiaceae_C > Limnohabitans_A. Next base: position 820,650 of record NZ_CP171842.1, read on the forward strand.
GTCGTTGTCATCGGGAAAGTTGTTCGCGTGGTTGCGCCAGCCATCCATGGCGTCTTCAAAACTGCCCACGATGGCAAAACCCAAAGCGGTCATGCGCGAAGGCAGCCAGTCCAATGTCAACCAGGCGCGAGAGGCTACTGCGCGAAGCGCCTCGCTCGCCACAGAGCCATCGAGTGCAGGTTCTTGCCATCGGCGTTGCGCCAATTGCGTGAGGCGGTACACCACCGCGCCCACGGGGCCCAAACCCACAATGGACAAGGCCGCGTACCAAAAAAATACCCCAAACACATGACGGTGGGCAGCGATCATGGAGTACTCAATGACGTGGCGCACAATTTCGCTGCGCGGAATTTGACCGACTTGTACTTGCTGCCATTCGGCCAGCAACTCGCGGGCCCGTGTTTCGTCGCCATTTTCCAGCGCTTCGCGAATGGCGGTGAAATGGTGGCTGAATTGTCGAAACCCCAAGGTCACGTAGAGAAGGGCAACATTCCACACCACCGCCAGCAACCATCCCAAACCCCACTCGAGGCTCCAGTGAATCAGCATGGTCAAAAGGGCTGGTCCGATCACGGTGATGCCCCAAGTGATCCAGGCTTGGTGCTGGATGCCTGCATCCAATGTGCGGGCAACCCATGTAATCCACCGAGTCATGGCGGTGTAAATGACGTTGACCGGGTTCAAGGGGCGGGCTTGTTCCAGCACCAGGGCCAGCAAAATGGCAAAAAAACTCATGGCGTCCTCAATGTGCTGGGTTGACCACTAAAAAACGGTAGAAGTTACGAAGCATACCGGCTGTCGCACCCCAAATGAAGCGCTCTGTCTGGTCGATTTGGCCTTGCGGTCCTGTTCTGACTTCGTGGTAGGGCATGGAAAACCAATGCCGCTGTTGGCCCTGCCAGTCCAAGTGATGACGGCGGTGGTTCGCGGGGTTCATCAAAAAAGCCAGCGGCACCTCAAACACATCCTGCACCTCGTCCGCATTGGGTGCCAATTCGAATCCAGGTGATACCAGTGCGATGACGGGTGTGACCCAAAAGGCGGTGCCGGTCACATAAACCGGTAATTGGCCTATCACCTGAACGTGTTGGGCGGCCAAACCCACTTCCTCTTGCGCCTCGCGCAGCGCCGTGGCCTGCAGGTTGGCATCTTGCGGGTCTACCTTTCCGCCCGGAAAGGCGATCTGTCCGGAATGTGTGCTCATGTGGTTGGCCCGCTGTGTGAGCAAAACGGTGGACTGCGCAAAGTCGGCCCCCCGCATCACAATGGGGACCAAGACGGCTGCGGGTGTAGGCGTCCGGGTGGAGACAGAGGGTTCCCGTTCGACCTCTGGTTGCCAGGCGGGAGGCTTGGCAAACCGTGCCTTCAAGGCTTGGGGCGAAAGGTGTGCAGACGGGACGGCCGGCATATCGTGGTCGATGCGCCAAACAGGGACATTGCGGGGATCAAAAGACAAAGGTGTGGACACGGTGGGTGTTTATAACCGACTCAGAGCTCGCCCGCTTTAGAATGTCAAAGGCTGCATTTTTTAGCAGCACTATTTTTTATTGATTTAGGTTGACAGCATGAAGCGAGACTATTTTTCCCAAAACACCTCCTCGGATCGCCGTTTTGGCGAACACCGCTCCGGCACCTGCATGGCGCTCATCGATGGGCGATTTTTGATTTGGATGGCCCAGCAAGGCGCCGTGGGCACCACCGGCGAGTCGGTTAACCGTCAGGGTTTACTCAGCTTGCTCTCGCAAGCATTGGCACACGCAGGCTTGGATGTCGATTTGCGCCGAATTTACTGGTACAGCGATCGCTCGGATGGGTTGATCATCGATGACCAAATTGTGCGTTTGGTACAGACCCACGATGCCGACGGTGGCGCCTCTCTGCTGCGCTCACTCGGCCATGATTTGAAACAACTCGCCGAGCACCACGCGTGTGACCATGTGCTGGTGGCGAGCGACGATGAGCGTTTTTTGGCCACCATCGATGAAGCGCAACTCAGTGGTGTCAGCGTGCATTTGTTGGCAGATGAATCGGCGCGGAACATGCCACAAATGGTGCGCACCGATCCGGGTTGGGCCCGCTTGTTGGCTCAAGGAGACCGTCGCGTGATGGTCAACTCACAGGCCTTGGCTGACATGTTGCAAGGTAAGTTGCCCACGGGCATGGGCTTGGCTTTAGAGGATGTCGAAGAGCTGCGCAAGTCGATGCACGAGGTCATCACCGCATGGTGGGCCGATGAACCTGAGGATTTGCGTGAAGATTTGCGTGACGCACTGCAAGTGAGTCGGGGCATACCGCAAGAGGTGGACCGCCAACTGCTGCTGCGCATGCGCCAGCGGTTGGCCCGTGCCTTGAGTTTGCCCGAGAAAAAAATGCTGCGCGAGACTTTGCGTGCGGTGGTCGCTCTGCCCATGGATTCCCCGCCAAAGGTCACCGACGTTTTACCACCTGAACCCCAAGCCTGAGCTGCGCCATGCGAGGTCGTGCCCCGGCCCTCAATTCGAAGTTCATCGGTGCCTCCAGGTGAATTGAATCGGGTTCTTGTGCCACAGGGGGGTGACCAGATTTTCAGTGATCATTGGGGGCGTGAAAAAGCCCTGAGGCTTGCGCATCAGGGCTGCACTTCTTGCGATGACCAGTTAGTTTTTGGCGTGGTAAGCCGTCAGCCGGTCCACCTCATTTTTAGAGCCCAAAATCACGCTCACCCGCTCGTGCAATTGGCGGGGCAGCAGATCCAAAATGCGTTCTTTCCCGTTGGTCGATGCACCGCCGGCTTGCTCGATCAACCAGCTCATGGGGTTGGCCTCGTAAAGCAGTCGCAGTTTGCCCGCCTTGTGCGGCTCGCGCTTGTCCCAGGGGTACATGAACACACCACCGCGGGTCAGGATGCGGTGCACATCGGCCACCATGGAAGCGATCCAGCGCATGTTGAAGTCCTTGCCGCGCGGGCCTTCCTTGCCCTGCAGGCATTCGTCGATGTAACGGCGCACGGGTTCGTCCCAGTGGCGCATGTTGCTCATGTTGATGGCGAACTCTTTGGTGTCTGCCGGCACTTGCACGTTTTCTTGGGTCAGCACAAATGAACCCTGTTCACGGTCGAGCGTGAACATGGCCACGCCATCGCCCACGGTGAGCACCAGCGTGGTTTGCGGGCCATACACGCAATAACCGGCGGCCACCTGGTTCTTGCCGGGCTGTAAAAAATCCTGCTCGGTCACACCTTGGTTGTCATCGTTTTTTTTGAGCACGCTGAAAATGGTGCCAATGCTGACGTTCACATCGATGTTCGAAGAGCCGTCGAGCGGGTCAAACATCAGCAGGTATTCGCCTTGCGGATAGCGGTTGGGCACGAGGTAGATGCTGTCCATCTCTTCGCTGGCCATGGCCGCCAGATGCCCACCCCATTCATTGGCTTCGAGCAGGACTTCGTTGGCAATGATGTCGAGTTTCTTCTGCACTTCGCCCTGAACGTTTTCGCTTTCAGCGCTGCCCAATACACCGCCCAGCGCGCCTTTGTTGACTGCATGGCTGATGCTTTTGCAGGCGCGGGCCACCACTTCCAGCAGCAGGCGCAAATCGGCAGGGATGTGGCCTTTGTCGCGTTGTTGCTCAACCAGGTAGCGGGAGAGGGAGATTTTGCTGCTCATGTTCTGTCCTTGGGTTGGGGGCTTCAGCGTCAAGCAGCACTCAAGGCGCGGCCGATGACTTCGCGCACGTCGTTCGACAAATCTGCTTTAGCGGCCACGCGCTCAATGGCCACTTTGGCCGCACTGCGGTAGGGTTCTGCCAGACGGCTCCAGCGGTCCATGGCGCGGGCCAATCGGGCGGCCACCTGCGGGTTGATGGCGTCCAGAGCCAACACCTGTTCACTCCAATACACATAGCCGGCTGCGTCTGTGCGGTGGAAACCGGCTGGGTTGGCACTGCAGAAGCTGAAAATCAGGCTGCGTGCACGGTTGGGGTTGCGCAGACTGAAGTCAGGGTGCTGCATCAGTTGGCGCACACGAGGCAGCACATCACCAGCGCGGTCGGGTGCGCTGGCTTGCAAGGCAAACCATTTGTCAATCACCAAGGCTTCGTGCTGGAACAGTTTGTGAAACAAAGCCAAAGCATCGTGTGCCAGCGGGTGGCCACTGATGACCAATGCTGACAAGGCGTTGAAACGGTCCGTCATGTTGCCAGCGTCTTTGAACTGCTGGTAGACACGGCCCGGTGTCACTGCATCGCCAGTGTGCATGGCGGCCACGCAAAGCATGCCCATGGCCAAACCGGCCAAAGCGCGGCGCCCACTGGACTGGGCGTCTGGCGAGTAAGCGCCAAGAACTTGGTGTGCCTCCCATGCCCATTGCCAGTCGGCGTTCAAAGCCGTGGCCAATTGCAGGCGCATGGTTTCGCGCAGAGCGTGCACACGCTGGGGATCTACCACGTCCAGTTGGTCGGCAATGTAGTTCTCCGATGGCAGTGTGAGCGCCAAATCCTTGAAAGCCGCGTCCAAGTCGGGGCGACGTAAAAGGTCGCGCAGCGCCGCAACCAGCTCGTCGGACAGCACGGGCAGGCCCGTCAGATCTTTGTTTTGCTGTATCGCTTGCAAAGCACTTTGCAGCATCAGGCGCTGACCTGCCTCCCATTGGTTGAATGGGTCGCTGTCATGGGCCAACAAAATCAACAAATCGCTGGCCGACAAATTGTCCTCGAGCACCACGGGAGCACTGAAGCCGCGCAACAGCGAGGGCACGGGTTCGCTGTCGACGTTGACAAAGGTGTAGCGGGCGCTGGCTTCGGTCAGCACCAAAGTTTGTTGCAGCATCAGATCGCTGGAGCCTGCCAGTTGCAGGGGCATTGCACTGCCATCCCGATTGAGCAATCCCAGCGTGACGGGAATGACAAAGGGGGCCTTGCGCTCTTGGTCGGGCGTGGCTGGACAGCTTTGGCTGAGTGTGAGTGTGAACGAGCGCTCAGCCGCGTTGAAGATGCCCACGGCTTGCAGGCGCGGTGTGCCTGCCTGGCTGTACCAGTGTTTGAAGGCGGGCAAGTTTTGGGCCAGCGCAGAGCGGGGGTTGGCGTCGGCAATCGCTTGCGCAAAGTCGTCGCAGGTCACCGCCTGGCCATCGTGGCGCTCAAAGTAAAGCTTCATGCCTTGGGCAAAGCCATCCCGACCTTGCAAGTCGTTGGGGGTGGCCACCAGGGTTTGCATCATGCGAACGACTTCTGAGCCCTTTTCGTAGATGGTGACGGTGTAGAAGTTGTTGATTTCGACATAGCTGTCGGGCCGCACGGGGTGGGCCATGGGCCCGGCGTCTTCGGCAAACTGCACCGTGCGCAGCACGCGCACGTCTTCAATGCGTTTGACGGCCCGCGCACTGGCACCGCCCGCCATGTCCTGGCTGAACTCTTGGTCTCGGAAAACCGTGAGACCTTCTTTCAGGGAGAGTTGGAACCAGTCGCGGCAGGTGATGCGGTTACCTGTCCAGTTGTGGAAGTACTCGTGTCCAACGACGGATTCGATGTTGCCAAAATCCATGTCGGTGGCTGTGGCTGGATTGGCCAACACGTACTTGGTGTTGAAGATGTTCAGACCCTTGTTTTCCATTGCCCCCATGTTGAAGTCGCTGGTGGCAACAATCATGAAGCGTTCCAGATCGAGCGGCAGACCAAAGCGGGCCTCATCCCAGGCCACACTGGCCATCAGGGAGTGCATCGCATGTTCGGTTTTGTCCAAATCGCCAGGTCGCACAAACACCTGCAGCAGGTGCTCTTGACCGCCTCGGCTGACGATGCGTTGTTCGCGAGCGACCAGTTGGCCTGCCACCAAAGCGAACAAGTAGCAGGGTTTTTTGTGCGGATCGACCCATTGGGCAAAGTGGCGGCCATCGTCCAAGAGGCCTTGCGCCACCAAATTGCCGTTGGACAGCAGTACCGGGTACTTGGCTTTATCGGCGCGCAGCGTGACGGTGTAGCTGGCCATCACATCCGGGCGATCCAGAAAATAGGTGATGCGGCGAAAGCCCTCGGCCTCGCATTGTGTGAAGAACGAGTCATTGCTGACGTACAGGCCCATCAGTTGGGTGTTCTTTTCAGGATTACAGGTGGTGAAAATTTCAAGATCAAAGGCGTCAGAGCCGCCTTCTTCAAAGCAAGGCAGGTTTTCCAGCACCAGTTGGTTGCCGTCCATCTTGAACGATGTGCCCGCACCATTGACCATCACGCGAGCCAAGTTCAAGGCCTCGCCATCCAAGCGCAGCGCTTGGGCCGCCACGTCAGGGTTGCGGCGCAGGCGCATTTTGTTCAGTACCCGAGTCTTGCTGGGGTCCAGGTCAAAGGTCAAATCGACCGTATCGATCCAGAAGGCCGGGGGGGTATAAGCCTCCCGGTGGATCGCTGTGGGTTGTCCTTCACGCATCACGAACTCCGTTTTGTTTGAGGTCTGACTGGGTCAGAGGCCTTGTTTCAGTGAGGCTTCGATGAACGCATCCAAATCGCCATCGAGCACCTTTTGTGTGGCCGAAATTTCGACGTTGGTGCGCAAATCCTTGATGCGGCTGTTGTCCAGCACATAGCTGCGAATCTGGTGACCCCAGCCCACATCGGTTTTGGTGTCTTCCAGCTTTTGCTGTTCTTCCAGCCGTTTGCGCATTTCAAAGTCGTACAAGCGAGAGCGCAGGCGTTGCCAAGCCACATCCCGGTTGCTGTGTTGACTGCGGCCATCTTGGCACTGCACCACGATGCCCGTGGGGATGTGGGTCAAGCGCACAGCCGAGTCGGTCTTGTTGATGTGCTGACCGCCCGCGCCGCTGGCGCGGAAAGTGTCCGTGCGCACGTCCGACGGGTTGATGTTGATCTCGATCGAGTCATCGATTTCGGGATACACAAACAGCGAGGCGAACGAGGTGTGGCGACCCCCTGAAGAATCGAATGGGCTTTTGCGTACCAAGCGGTGTACGCCGGTTTCGGTGCGCAGCAGACCGAAAGCGTATTCGCCCTCGATCTTGATGGTCGCACCCTTGATGCCCGCTGTGTCGCCGGGTGTTTCATCTTCGACGGTGGCTTTGAAACCTTTGCGTTCCGCATACTTGATGTACTGGCGCAGCAACATGCTGGCCCAGTCGCAAGCTTCTGTGCCCCCTGCGCCGGCCTGGATGTCGACAAAACAGTTCAGCGGATCGGCCTCATGGCGGAACATCCGTCTGAACTCAAGGTCTTCCACGAGCTGGGCCAGTTTGGCGGCTTCAGCCTCAATGGTTTGGAGGCCAGCGTCGTCACCTTCTTCCTTGCTCATCTCAAAGAGTTCAAGGTTGTCGGCCAATTCACTGGTCAGGTTGGTGATGGTGACCACCACACCGTCCAGTGCTTTTTTCTCTTTGCCCAGTTCTTGGGCTTTTTTCGGGTCGTTCCAGACCGAAGGATCTTCGAGTGATGCGTTGACGGTTCTCAGCCGTTCAGATTTGGCATCGTAGTCAAAGATACCCCCGTAACTCGTGGGTACGAGCGGTCAGGTCTGTGAGGGATGCACCAATTTGGTTGATGTGTTCTGCGTCCATGGGGAAGGTGTCCGGTTCGGTAAACCGGACATTTTCTCATGAGTTCAACTTGCGCCAAGTGGTGAGTTGGCTTAAAACTGCCGCCCGTAAGAGAACATCAACCCGGCCGTGCCCAAAAACTTCAACTGAACTGAGTCGTGTGGCGTCAGCTTGTAGCCCACAGCCGGGATGATGGCCGGGTTGAAACCTTTGTAGTTCAGAGGCACTTTGTTTTCATAGGGTGCGACATAGCCGTACATGAGTCCGGCAGTGACTTTGGCGAACAATTGGGGGATGCCAAGCAGATGGTTGTATTGCTGACCCGCGTACACATAAACGGAGGGCTGGCCAAATGAGTTGCTGAAAAAGCTCACGCCACACAAACGGTCACCGGGCAGTTGCTCGTCGACAGCGATGAGCACCACATGTTTGTGCTCTGGATTTTGGCTCCAGTGGTGCGTGAATGGGGATAAGGTGAACTCGCCACGATGAGCGGGTTCTGGGGCACCTTTGACCGCCAAGAAATCCGGGCAATGGCGCTGGGCGGCTTCAGCATGCGCAAATCCAACGAAATTGGCCATGACGATGGTCAAAATGAGCTGCAAGGTGCGAAAAGTGCGCATGGGCGACCATCATCGAAATGAAAACAGTTTGATTTTAGGGCTTGTCAGGCCAAAAACGCTTCGAGGAGATGGGCCAGCGCATGGGGTTGGTCATGGTGCAGCATGTGGCCCGCATCGTCCAACGTGGCTTTTTCCAGTTGGGGCACCGATTTCAGCCGCTCGTGAAATTCAGCCAAGGTGTATTGGCCTTTCCACCATTGGGAGAGGGAATCATCGGACGCTTGGACCGCCAAAACAGGGGCGCTGATGCGCTGGTACATGGCCAGTGCTTCTTCAACGCGAAACAAATAAGGGTTGATGACCTTGTGCGCCGAATCACCCAAGATGCGCCACTGGCCGTCTGGGCCAGGGCGGGCCCAATGCTGGGCCAACCAGTCGGCTTGATCCCGGCGCAAGCGGCGGTTGGTTTTCATCAGTCGGGCCGCTACGCCTGCGGCGTCGGCATAGGGTTTGAGGGCCTTGTCCACTTCGCGTTGGGCTTTGACCTCATCCAGCCACTGTGTCATGCGGCTGGGCGCTTGAGCGGCATGGGTCGCCGCCATTCCAAAGCCCTCCAAATTGACCAGCCGACGAATGCGCTCAGGCCGTGTGCCTGCGTACATCATCACCACATTGCCGCCCATGCTGTGGCCGACCAGGTCAATCGCTTGGCCGGGGTACAGATGGTCCAGCAAGGCGTCCAGATCGGCCAGGTAATCGGGGAACCAGTAGCTGTCGGTGGGCGCAGTCTCGGTCAGTCCGTAGCCGCGCCAGTCCATGGCGATGATGGGGCGTTGGCTGACAAAAGTGGGGCTGAAGGCATCGACCATGAATTGCCAAGAGGCGGCCACGTCCATCCAGCCATGGGCCAAAACGAGGGGCGTGCTGCTTGGCTGGGGGGTGCCCCATTGGCGCAGGTGGTAACGACAGCCGCGCAGCGGCACCCAATGGCTTTGTGATTCGCGTTGAACTTGGTACATACTTTCTATCATAAGGAGACAAACGATGAGCGTCAGTCGCAACCAGGACCGCCCAAGCCGCGCTGTCCCTGACCGTTACGCGGCCCTTCACCAGGGCTTTGGCTGGAAAGTGCCCAAGCGCTTCAACATGGCCCATGCTTGCTGCGGCCAGTGGGCGGCACAGCCGGCCATGGCCCAGTGTGTGGCCATCCGAGAACATGTGGCGGGCCAAGGCTTGGGCCAAAGCTGGACCTTCGGCCAACTGCAAGCTGCGGCCAACCGCCTGAGCCGGGTACTGCAAGGGCTAGGCGTGCAGCGCGGCGACCGCGTGGCGATTGTCTTGCCCCAGCGTTTTGAGACCGCCGTGGCCTACATGGCGGTGCTGCAAATGGGGGCAGTGGCCATGCCGTTGTCCATGCTGTTTGGGCCTGAGGCCTTGTCCTTTCGCATCAACGACAGCCAGGCCCGTGTGGCGGTCTGTGACGAATCCACCGTACGGGCCCTGCAGTTGGCCCGGCCCGACTGCCCAGGTATGCAAGCCCTCATCGGGGTGGGTCAGGCTGGGGCGCTGACCGATCTGGATTACGAGCAAGCGGTGCACAAACAGACCGCAACGTTCAAAGCCGTCAGCACCTGGGCCGAAGATCCGGCGGTGCTCATTTACACCAGCGGCACCACGGGTAACCCCAAGGGCGCACTGATTCCACACCGAGCCTTGATTGGCAACCTCACCGGTTTTGTGTGCAGCCAAAACTGGTTTGGCTTTGACCCCTTCAAAGCCGAGCGGCCGTCGAAAGCGGTGTTCTGGTCGCCCGCCGACTGGGCTTGGACGGGGGGCTTGATGGACGCTTTACTGCCCTGCCTGTATTTTGGGCGGCCCATTGTGGCCTTCCATGGGCGTTTCTCCCCTGACGTGGCCTTTGAGATTTTGCAAACTCATGGCGTGACGCACACCTTTTTGTTCCCCACGGCGCTCAAAGCCATGATGAAAGCCGTACCCGATGTGAAAGCCCGCTACCACCTGAAGCTGCAGGCCATGATGAGCGCGGGCGAGGCGGTGGGTGATGCGGTGTTTGGCTACTGCCAGCAGCAGATGGGTGTGACGGTCAACGAAATGTTCGGTCAGACGGAGATCAACTACGTGGTGGGCAACTGCTCCCGCCTGTGGCCCGCCAAAGCCGGCAGCATGGGCAAGGGCTACCCGGGTCACCAAGTTGCGATCATCGATGAAAGGGGGCAACGGTGCCCACCTGGCACGCCGGGCGAGGTGGCGGTCAACCGTTTCGATGTGCATGGGCAGCCCGACCCGGTGTTCTTTTTGGGCTACTGGAACAACGACAAAGCCACCCAGGCCAAATACACAGGCAACTGGTGCCGCACGGGCGACATGGCGGTGGCGGATCAGGATGGCTACCTTTGGTACCAAGGCCGCACCGACGACATGTTCAAGGCCGCGGGTTATCGCATCGGCCCGGGCGAGATCGAAAACTGCCTGGTCAAGCACCCGGCTGTGGCCAACGCCGCTGTGGTGCCCAAGCCCGACGCCGACCGGGGCGCTGTGGTCAAAGCCTTTGTGGTGATGTCGCCCGACTGGCTGGCGCGCCGGCCCGACGGGCCGGACCAAAGCCGCTTTGACGACGCGGTGCGCGACGCACTGCAGGCCCATGTGAAGGGTTTGCTGGCCCCCTACGAATACCCCAAAGAAATCGAATTCATCGATCAGCTGCCCATGACCACCACGGGCAAGGTGCAGCGGCGGGTGCTGCGGCTTCAGGAAGAAGCACGCGCGACAGTGTTGCAGGCCTAAGCACTTGGACGCGTGACAAAATCAATCCATGGCCTTGTCTCCCTGACCCGGGAAAACAGTTTGGCTTGAATTCAACACAGGACACACCATGAATCTCGTTCAACTCGGTCAATCCGATCTGCAAGTGACCCCCATTTGCCTGGGTACCATGACCTTTGGCCAGCAAGTCAATGAAGCCGACGCGCACGCCATCCTGGACCGCTCCTTGGATGCGGGCATCAACTTCATTGACACGGCCGAGATGTACGCCGTGCCGGCCTCGGCCGATACGTGTGGGGCGACGGAAACCTTCATTGGCAATTGGTTTGCCAAACGCCCCGGTGCCCGCCAGAAGCTGGTGCTGGCCACCAAAGTGGCAGGCCCCTCGCGCGGCATGCCCTGGATCCGTGAAGGCTCGGGCATGACCGGGCAAGACATTTTGCAAGCCTGCGAGGGTAGCCTGCGTCGCCTGCAAACCGATGTGATTGACCTGTACCAGATCCATTGGCCTGAGCGTCATGTGCCGGCCTTTGGCATGACCTACTTTGACCCCGCCAAAGACAAGTCGGTCACATCCATCCACGAACAACTCGAAGCCTTGGCCAAATTGGTCAAGGCGGGCAAGGTGCGTTACATCGGTCTGTCCAATGAAACCCCCTATGGCGTGCATGAATTTGTGCGCCTGGCCGAGCAGCATAGCCTGCCGCGCGTGGCCACCGTGCAAAACCCTTATTGCCTGGTCAGCCGCACTTACGACAATGGTTTGGACGAAACTTGTTACCGCCTGAACGTGTCAATGTTGGCGTATTCGCCGCTGGGGTTTGGCCTGCTCACGGGCAAATACGATCACGACGATTTGAACGGCCCGCTGGTGCCTGACGGTGGCCGCATTGCCCGTTACGACTCGATGCGCAAGCAGCGCTGGGGTCGCCCCGAGGCCCTGAAGGCCGCTCGCCGCTACAACCAGTTGGCGCGTGACAACGGCATGACGCCCACCCAGATGGCCTTGGCCTTTTGCTACCACCGCTGGAGCGTGGCCAGCACCATCATCGGTGTCACTTCCTTGGCCCAGTTGGAGGAAGACCTGGCGGCTTGGCGCACTCAGCTGACGCCCGAAGTCCTCAAGGCCATCGACGACATTCGCTGGGAAATGCGCGATCCGGCTCTGTGATTCGAGGCCATGGCCAAGAAAGACAAAGTCAGCGAAACCCCGGCCACGGCATTTTTGCGCCTGCACGGTGTGGCATTCACCGAGCACCCCTACGAGTACTTGGAGCATGGCGGCGCCCAGCACAGTGCGCAGGTGCTGGGGATGGACCCCTTTGCGGTGGTCAAGACCCTGATCATGCAAGACCAGGATGCCAAGCCTTTGGTGGTGTTGATGCACGGCAACCGCAAGGTGTCCACCAAAAACTTGGCACGTCAAGTCGGGCTCAAATCGGTGGAGCCGTGCGCCCCCGAGGTGGCCAACCGCCACAGCGGTTACCTGGTGGGTGGTACGTCTCCCTTTGCCACACGCCGCACCATGCCGGTGTACATCGAAGACACCATCCTCGGTTTGCCGCGCATCTGTATCAACGGTGGTCGACGCGGTTATCTGGTGGGCATAGCCCCTCAGGTGTGCGTGCAACTGCTGGGTGCGCAACCGGTGCGTTGCGCGCTGGCAGAATGACATGCCTATAAAAAAGGGAGCTTTCGATGGATATCTTGATTCCAGTGGCCGTGGTCTTGGCCAGTTACTTGATGGGTTCACTCAGTTTTGCCGTCATCGTCAGCCGCTTGATGGGCCTGAACGACCCACGCAGTTACGGGAGCAAAAACCCTGGCGCCACCAACGTTCTGCGTTCGGGTAGCAAGAAAGCCGCCATCCTGACCTTGTTGCTCGATGCCGTGAAGGGCTGGTTGCCTGTCGCGATGGTCTTGGCTTGGGGGCCTGAACACGGCTTGGGCGTGGGCGTGGCTGCATGGGCTGGCTTGGCGGCCTTTTTGGGTCACTTGTACCCGGTATTTTTTGGTTTTGTCGGTGGCAAAGGCGTGGCCACTGCGGTGGGCGTGTTGGTGGGGGTCAACGGTGGTTTGGCTTTGGCCACGGTGCTCACATTTGCCATCGTGGTCTATTTCAGCCGCTACGTGTCGCTGGCCTCGATGGTCGCGGCCGTGTTTGCGCCTGTGTTTTATTTGTTCGGTGATGGCGTGACTTGGGAGGCTAGCGCGACCGAGGTTTTCTGCCTGGCCGTGATGGCTTTGCTGCTGGTGTGGCGGCACCGTGAAAACATCAACCGCTTGCTGGCTGGGACCGAGTCGAAATTGGGAAAGAAAAAAGAATGAACCACGACCTCCAGCGCTTGCACGTAGCGGCCCGATACAGCGAGGCGGCCATTTTCAATGGCGTGGTCTATTTGGCAGGCATGGTGCCCGAATGCGAGGCCACCGACATCCGCAGCCAGACGGCCGATGTGCTGCGCCAGATCGAGCAGCGACTGATTGAGGCGGGCAGCGACAAAACCCGCATTTTGCGCACCCAGATTTACCTGAAAGACATCACCGACATCGCGGCGATGAACGAGGTGTGGGATGCTTGGGTGGTGGCTGGCAGCGCACCGCCCCGTGCCACCGTGCAGGCGGCGCTGGCCAATCCGGCCTATTTGATTGAGGTGGTGGTCACGGCGGCGGTCAAGGGCTGACGCCGCAGGCATGCGCCCCCAAAAAAATGGGCCTCTGCGGAGGCCCATTTTTGTTCAGATCAGACCCGAGGATCACATGCGCTCAAAAATCGCCGCAATGCCCTGACCGCCGCCGATGCACATGGTCACCAGGGCGTAACGGCCGTTCACGCGTTGCAACTCGTACAAGGCTTTCACAGTGATCAGTGCGCCCGTGGCACCAATGGGGTGGCCCAGTGAAATGCCTGAGCCGTTGGGGTTGACCTTGGCCGGGTCCAAGCCCAGTTCGCGGGTCACCGCGCAGGCCTGGGCAGCAAAGGCTTCGTTGGCCTCAATCACATCCAAGTCGTTCACCGTCAGACCGGTTTTCTTGAGTACGGCTTGTGTGGCCGAGATGGGGCCCACGCCCATGATCTTGGGGTCCAGACCCGTGTGGGCGTAACCCACCAGGCGGGCCAGCGGCTTGGCGCCACGGGCTTTGGCCGCACCGGCTTCCATGAGCACCACAGCGGCTGCGGCGTCGTTGATGCCCGAGGCGTTGCCGGCAGTCACGGTGCCGTTTTCTTTCAAGAACACAGGCTTGAGCTTGGCCATGTCTTCAAGCTTGCAGCCGGGGCGGAAATGCTCATCGGTGGCGTAGGCGATCTCGCCTTTCTTGCTTTTGAGCATGACCGGCATGATCTGGTCTTTGAAGTAGCCGGCTGCGGTCGCGCGCTCGGCGCGGTTGTGGCTTTCCACCGCCAGCGCATCCTGCATCTCGCGGGTGATGCCGTACTTGGCAGCCACGTTTTCGGCCGTCACACCCATGTGGATGGTGTGGAAGGGGTCGTGCAAAGCGCCGACCACCATGTCGACCATCTTGCTGTCACCCATGCGGGCACCCCAGCGGGCAGAAAGAGAAGCGTAGGGGCCGCGGCTCATGTTTTCAGCGCCGCCGCCAATGGCGATGTCGCAATCACCTAACAAGATGGACTGGCTGGCGCTGACGATGGCCTGCAGGCCCGAGCCGCACAGGCGGTTCACGTTGAAGGCGGGTGTGCCTTCGGCGCAACCGCCGTTGATGGCCGCCACGCGTGACAAATACATGTCTTTGGGCTCGGTGTTGACCACATGGCCAAACACGACATGACCGACATCTTTGCCTTCGGTACCTGCACGCGACAGGGCTTCTCGCACCACCTGAGCGGCCAGCTCGGTGGGCGCAATGTCCTTCAGGCTGCCGCCATAGGTCCCAATGGCGGTGCGCACACCGCTGACAACAACAACTTCACGGCTCATGACAGGTCTCCAGGATATAAAAAATGACAAATGGCCAGGGTTTACAACGCCGATCAGTGTCAGGCGCAATGGCTACAGAGGCCTGACAAACGGCGCAGTTTGGCTGAGCCCCTTTAGCCCCTCACGTCGGCCACCGGTTCGCGGCCAAAGTCGGGCCGGGCCAAAAAGCGCAAAACTTGCTCGGCCGCCTGCGCGGGCGAGCTGAGCTGGCCCTGGGTTTTGAGTTGTAAAAACTTCGATCGGTCCGGAAAAGCCTCTCCAGCCGCACCGCGCAGCTGTACCTGCATGTCGGTGTCGATCACGCCGGGAGCGAGCGAGCAGACTTTGGCACCGTTGGTGTGCAGGGCTTCGTCCAGCGCCAAGCACCGGGTGAAATGGTCCATGCCCGCTTTGGCTGCGCAGTAGCCCGCTTGCGAGGCCATGGGGAAACGGCCAAGGCCCGATGAAATGTTGAGCACTTTGCGCGGCAGGGGCCAGCTTTCTGTGGCCCCCAAAAACGCCGCACTCAAGGCCATGGGGGCTTCCAGTCCCACGCGCAGTGCCAGTGCCAGATCGGCGGGCTGGGACTGGCGCAGCGGGGTGATGGGGGGGATAACGCCCGCGTTGTTGATCAGGCTGGCGCTGGCGAAATCCTGAGGGTTCTGGCTTGTCAGCCACTCGCGCAGCCGCATGCTGGCACCTTCGCCGTCGGCCAGATCGTGTGTCCATTGGGTGAGGGGGACATTCGCCTTCAGGGCGGTCGAGGCCAGGTTGGGGTTGGCGTGGCGCGAGAGGCACAGCAGGGCGTTACCGGGCTGCAGCAACTGTTCGGCCATGGCCAAGCCCATGCCGCGTGAAGCGCCGGTCATGATGTACAGGTGTCTTTTCATGCCGGCCATGTTAGGGACTTCGGTCCGATCTGGCAGTGCCGCAGTTGACAGGCCTGGAGCAGGTCTCAGCCGCCTTGCGCGGCGCGAATCCGGTTGACCTGAAGGGGCGTGACTTCGCCTGCTTGGTTGCCCCATTGGGTGCGCAGGTGGGTCAGCACGGCAGCGATGTCGCGGTCGTCCAATTCGAGCAAAAAGGGCGGCATGCCGAAGGGCCGAGGGTGATCTGCCGTAGCTGGACCATAGCCGCCGTACAAGACGAGTTGCACCAGGTTGGTGGGGTCCTTCAGGAGCACAGCACGGTTACCGGCCAGAGCGGGGTAGGCCACCTCGCCTGAGGTGGTTTTTACACCCGCACCTTGCTCACCATGGCATTGCTGGCACTGGCGCTCGTACACCTTGGCACCTTGGTTCGCCACTTGCAAGGTGATGCGCTTGGGCTTGCTGTCCACCGCTTGGCTTGGAGGCGCCGTTTGGGCCCGAGATTGCAAATACAGCGCCATGGCTTGCAGGTCGGCTTCGGAGAGGTGTTGCAGGCTGTGCTGAACCACTTCGCCCATGGGACCGTTGGCTTGTGCGTTCATGGATGCGCCAGTTCGCAGCAGGCGGACGATTTCAGGCAAAGGTGTGCTGGCCATGCCACTTTCGGCGTCGCGGGTCAGATCAGGGGCATACCAGTTGAGCACGGGGATGAGCCCGCCGGACAAATCGTCCACCGCGCCACTGGCCCCCAATGCATTGCGCGGGCTGTGGCAGGCGGCGCAGTGGCCTAGGCCTTGGACCAAATAGGCGCCACGGTTCCATTCGGCACTTTGGGCCTTGTCGGTCTCAAAGGGACTGGGCTGAAAGAAAAGACTGCGCCAAACGGCCAAAGCAGGCTGCGTGCCCAAGGGCCAGACCAAAGTGTGGGCAGCTTGGACATTCGTGACCGGGGGCAGGGTCTTGAGCCACGCAAACACCGCGTCGCTGTCTTCTCGTGTCACCACGCTGGTGTGGTTGTAAGGGAAAGCCGGCGTCAGCAAGCGCCCGCCACGGGAGCGGCCCAGGTGCATGGCTTGCCAAAAATCTTGGGCGGTCCAGCGGCCCAAGCCTGTGTCGGGGTCCGGTGTGAGGTTGCTGCTGTACACGCCGCCAAAAGGGGTGTCGATGCGACGACCGCCTGCCATTGGGATGCCGCCCCGAGTGGTGTGGCAGGCCATGCAGTTGCCTGCCAAAGCCAGGTATCGGCCTTGTTCAAGCTGGGCCTTTGTGTCCATGACCCGGGCTGCAGGGGCGGCTTGGGACGGGAGCATCAGGTCGCCCCAGTTGTCGGCCACCACACCCAAAGCCAAAACGATCACACTGAGCCCAGTGACCCACAGTAATCGTTTGACCGGGTGCATGTTTTGCATGGCCTTTTTCATGGTCGGCCCCCTGACTGGGCTTGGCGTGCGCCCGAGAGTTCCGGCGCACTGCCGCAGCGCAGCCTTTCAGGCAAAGCAGGCCCAGCGGGCGGACGATCGGCTGGCCGGGTGTCCGCAGGCAGGGGTTGCCGGGCCAACCAACTGGACACCGCGATCAGGTCTTGAGCCGGCATGCGCTTGACGATCTCGGCCATGCAATCGGGGGCGTGAGCGCGGCGTTGTCCGGTTTGCCAAGCACCCAGTTGGGCGTTCAGATAGTCGAGCGGTAAGCCCAGCAGCCCGGGGACGTTCGGCTGAACCCCTGTCAGGCGAGTGCCGTGGCATTGGATGCAAGCGGGCAGTCCGCGAGAGGCGTCCCCTTGCGTGACCAATTGTCGGCCTTGGGCCAGTCGCTCGGGGGTGATGGCATTGTTGGTCGTGGGTGCCGGGTAGGGCAGTTTCAGGTCGGCAAAGTACTGTGCCATCTCCCCCAAATATGCATCGGTCAAAGGGTCGACCAAGCGGGCCATCAGGTCGTAATGGCGTCTGCCCTGCGCAAAATTGCGCAACTGGTTGTGCAGGTAACCAGCGGGTTTGCCGGCCAGTCGAGGGTAATAACCATCCGGCCCTGCGCGGCCTTGGTCGCCATGGCATGCGGTGCAAGCACGGGTGCGCTCGGCCATGTCGTCGGTGAATCGAGCGGGTGTTTGTGCGTTGACGGGCCACGCCAGCAATGCGGTTGCGGCCATGAGTCCAACGAAGGTGGCGCTTTTGAGCGCCGGCAGAAGGCGCATGCGTACAAGCTCAGAGCGCGGTCCTGCGCTCAGCCGTGGCGTGAAATAGGGCGCATTGATAGAGGTCCTCATGCTTCGAAGATAACCGAAGCGGCGACAATGTCGGGTTTCATGCCATATGCCCACGCTTTTGGCGTCTTGTTTTCCTTCATCTGTTCAAGCCATGTCCGATATCCAAGTCCGCTTCGCCACCCTCAAAGACGCTCCCGCTGTGGCCGCATTGCATGTGAGCGCTTGTCGCGCCGCCTACGCCGGCCAAGTGCCAGATACCCATTGGGACGCCACCCCCATGCCCAAACGCGTGTCTTTTTGGAAAGAGGCCATCGAATATGGCGAGCCGCAAGTCATGGTGGCTGTCGATGGTCAAGAGATTGTCGGTTTTGTGGGTTTTGACCGTTCTCGCGATCCGAAGTCTAAAAACACCACGGGTGAAATTTGGGCCATTTACGCCGCCCCCGAGCGCATCGGCCAAGGTGTTGGCTTGGCCTTGTGGGATGCTGCCCGAGAAGGCCTGCAAGAAGAAGACTGCACCGATGTGACGGTTTGGCTGCCCTTGCTGCACGAAGAAACGTTGCGCTTTCACGATCTGGCCGGTTTCAAGCGTGAGATGAACACGGCCCGCACCGTGCCTTTGGGCGGCGTGAAGGTCGAAGAAGTGCGCCTCAAGCGCAAGTTGGGCTGATGTCCCTCATGCCTTCTGGGGCACGCATTTTGCTCGCGCCGATGGAGGGGCTGCTTGACCACACCCTGCGCGACATGCTCACGCGGGTGGGCGGGGTGGATTTGTGTGTCTCCGAGTTCATCCGCGTGACCAACACGGTGCTGCCGCGCCGTGCCTTCATTCGCGTCGCGCCGGAATTGCTCAACCAAAGTCGCACCGTCGCGGGCGTACCAGTGCGGGTGCAACTATTGGGGTCTGACCCCGATTATTTGGCGGCCAATGCCGTGGCATTGGCCCAGTTGGAACCTGCAGGCATTGATTTGAATTTTGGCTGCCCAGCGAAAACGGTGAACCAACACCGAGGCGGAGCGGTCTTGCTGGACGAGCCCGAGCTGGTGGGCCAAATTGTGGCGGCCGTGCGCCGGGCAGTGCCTGCGCACATCCCGGTCTCCGCCAAGATGCGCTTGGGATACAACGACGACAGCCGTGCCGAAGAGTGTGCTTTGGCCATCGAAGCCGCAGGGGCCAGCGATTTGGTGGTGCATGCCCGCACCAAGGCCCATGGCTACCGCCCACCCGCCTATTGGGAGCGGATTGCCGATTTGCGCCAGCGCGTGCGAATGCCGATGGTGGCCAATGGCGACATTTGGACTTTGGCAGACGCATTGCGCTGCCGTGAGGTGACAGGTTGTGAGCGGCTGATGATCGGGCGAGGCATGGTGGCCGATCCAGGTCTGGCATTGGCGATTGCACAACATGACGCCCTGAAATGCGGCTCTGTGCAAAGTGCCGTGACTTGGACGCAGATTGTGGGTTTGATGCGCTTGTTTTGGCAGGGTATTGCCCAGAGGGTGGCACCGCGCCACCGCGCTGGGCGGCTCAAACAGTGGCTCAATTACTTGCGCCGTGTTTATCCTGAAGCGCAGGAGGCTTTCGAACAACTGCGTTTGCTGCATGACCCGGTCACGATTGACCAGTGGTTGGCTGCTCAGGCAGTCGGGTGACGGCTCAGGTACTGGGCCACTTCGGTGCGCAATGCTTCGAGTTGGGGTGCCAAACCCTGGTAGGCGGCTTGGACATCTGCGGATTCGGCGTGCTTGCTCAGGTGTTCGACATGCACCACCAACTCCACCAAGCTGTCGACACAAAACACGGGGGTGAAGCCTTTGAGTTGGTGCAGCAAGCGGTTGGCACCCTGCAGATCGTCTTGATCCAGCAGGGCTTGAATGCGCGGCAGGTCTTCTCCCAAGGTTTGGTGCAAGCTCTTGAGCAAGGTCAGAACCCCACTGGCATCTCCAATGAATTCCATGGCCCGGTCAATGGACAAGTAACTGGGTTCAAAAGTTGAGCGCATAGAGTCAATGGGTGGTGTATGCCATAAGGTTACAAATTGTAATGCCCTGCCGGTCAATCTAACAAACCTGATAAACCTGTTTCAGGCTCAAAACGCTTGTTTTTGAACAGCAAGCGTGTCGGGCCCGGAAAAACGGGATGTGGGATGGCGTGCCGCGGGTCGCCAGGGTAGCAAATGGTGCGGATGCCGTCTTGATCAAAAGGTTCAGGCTCCACCACCGGGGGGGGGCGGCTTTGTGCTTCCGACAGCGCACTGTGGGTGTCGGAATGCTTTGCCAATTGGACCAAGCCCATGATTTGCGGTGGCGCCAATTCGATCTCGTGGTCCCAATAGCGGGTCAGTGCCTCTCGGGGCGTGGTCCACAGGGTTTCGGTGGTTTCATGGTTATCGTGGGCGGCGGTTTGTCCCTCGGGCACGCGGGCAATGAAAAAACGGGTGTCAAAGCGCTTGTGGGTCACCGAAGCTTGGCGCGGGGTGATCCAGCGGGTCCAAGGCACCAAGGTGTCGGTGGTCAAGCGCAGCGACAGGGCCTGAAAAGCCTCTGCCCAGCTTTGCCCGTTGGCCAGAGCGTTTTGCAGGGCCAGAAGCTGCGCTGCAGCCTCGCACGGGTCGTGCAGATCACTTGACTGACCCAACAAAATACCGCATTCCTCAAACGCTTCGCGGATGGCCGCGAAAAAAAGGCCGGCCGCCCGGTCAGCACTCAAATCGGGCTCGGCCAGTCGCTGGTGCAGTGTGGACGGGTCTTGGCTCAATCGGGCCAACACCGACGGACTCTGGTCGGCCAGGTCAAGCTTGCCACCAGGAAACACGTAAGCGCCCCCCAGGACGCTGGAGGCTTGGTGACGCTTGAGCAAAAGCACCTGCAGACCATGGGCGCTGTCTTTCAGCAGAACCACTGAAGCAGAGTCCAGTGGGGGGGTGGTGATGGTTTGGGTGTTCAGTTCCATGGGCAAGCTGTCAATCGTGCAACACAGCCACGGGGCTGCGTGTTTGAAAGTCGGTTCAAATAAGGGGACACTCTCAGGTTATCAGACGCTTGGCGTCCAAACTGTCGCCTGTTCACATCCCTTGTAAAGGAAAACACATGAGCATTCATTTCAAAGACCGTGTGGCCATCGTCACTGGCGCGGGCGGTGGTTTGGGCCGTCAGCACGCGCTGGCGCTGGCTGCTCGCGGCGCCAAAGTGCTGGTCAATGACTTGGGGGGCGATGTGCACGGCGACGGCGGCTCGGTGTCGGCGGCGCAAGCCGTGGTCGACGAAATCCGCGCTGCCGGAGGCCAAGCGCTGGCCAACGGCGCATCGGTCACAGACTTTGAGGCGGTCAAGGCCATGGTGCAACAGGCGGTGGATGCTTGGGGTCGGGTGGATATTTTGGTCAACAACGCGGGCATCTTGCGCGACAAAAGCTTTGCCAAGATGGCGTTGGCGGACTTCAAACTGGTGATGGATGTGCACGTCATGGGTGCGGTGCATTGCACCAAGGCCGTCTGGCCCATCATGCAAGCGCAAAACTACGGGCGTATTGTCATGACCACTTCTTCCAGTGGTTTGTACGGCAATTTTGGCCAATCCAATTACGGCGCGGCCAAGATGGCGTTGGCGGGCCTGATGCAAACCTTGTCGATTGAAGGTGAAAGAAACCACATTCGCGTGAACTGTTTGGCCCCCACTGCGGCGACCCGCATGACCGAAGGCCTGATGCCCGAGGCCGTGCTCCAAGCCCTGGACCCCAGCGCGGTGGTGCCTGCCATGTTGGTCATGGCCAGCGAAGATGCGCCCAACCGCACCATCATTTGTGCAGGTGCGGGCAGCTTTGAGGTGGCGCACATCACCCTCACCCAAGGCGTGTACTTGGGCACAGGTGCCGATACCGCCGATCGCTTGGCTGCTGCGATGGCGCAAGTCACCGCGCGGCAAGGTGAGATCGTGCCGCGCTCAGGGTCAGAGCAGGGGGCGTTGGAAGTGGGCAAGGCCATCGCAGCCCACCCAGCAAGTTAAGTGTTTTGTAATTTCAGGACCCACTCTTCGTAGTTCATGCGCGCGCTTTTCAGTGCATTGACCAAGATTTGGGTGGAAGCTTCAATGGCATCTCGAGCACCTGCCAGGCGCTCTGCTGCCAACATCTTTTGGTACAGACCCGCTACTTGGGGCAAGGCATTGCGGTTGGGTTTCCTGCGGACAGAAAAATAACCCACCACGTTCTTATGCCTGTCTAAAGAAGGGGTCACGTTTGCAAACACCCAATAAAACGAACCGTCTTTGCTCATGTTTTTGACGAATGCAAACACTTCTCGGCCTGCTTGAACTTCATCCCACAACAGCTTGAACACCGCGCGAGGCATGTCGGGATGGCGCACGATGTTGTGTTGGATACCCAACAATTCACTCTCTGAAAACCCCGAGTAGTCTTTGAATTCTCTGTTGCCGTAGGTGATCTTGCCTTTGGGATCTGTTTTGGAGATGATGAATTCGTTATCTGCCAAGACTCTCTCAACTTGCGTTGGAACAATATGGTGGTGCTTCATGAAAGGGGCGCTCCGTCGGTAGCGGAGAATTTTCAGGGCTTCCATGAACGCTTGTTTTGACTGAAATCAACAAGACTGGCTTTTTCTGGCTGCGAACACGTTCACTTTTACAAGCGAAACAGCCCTTCAAGCCCACAAGTTGGCGTCTGCTGTTATCGTGGGACTCGTTTTCAACTTGACCGCAGGACCGATGGGGGGTGTGTGGTCACGGTTGGGGCGTCAGCATGGCGATGTGGAGAGCGCCTTTCATCATCCGTTCAAATTCAACCTTGACCCCATCCCGTGATCACCGCGCTTGACTTGAAGGAAACCGCAATGCCCTGTGCGATCGCCACAACGGTCAAAACCGGGCCCATGGTGGAGGCCAAATCCACAGCATGGGGTGGGCGCAACTCGCCCAGCTGTTCCCTCAAGCCCCTCGCGCCCGCCCGCCCATTGTTCAAACCCGCGCGACCGAGCGCTACCGATATCCATGAATCCAAACCAGTCTCTCGACGTCGGTCCCGCAGCGCATGGGGGGGGCACTGAAGTCCGGCGAGAAGAAGCCGTCATCAAGGCAGGGGCCTTGCAAAACGCCATTTTCAACAGCGCCAACTTTTCCAGCATCGCCACTGACGCCAAGGGGGTGATTCAAATCTTCAACGTGGGTGCGGAGCGCATGTTGGGGTACTTGGCCTCGGAAGTCATGAACACCATCACGCCGGCCGAGATCTCAGATCCTCAAGAGTTGATCACACGGGCGGGTGCACTGAGTGCCGAGTTTGACACGCCCATTACCCCTGGCTTTGAGGCGCTGGTTTTCAAAGCCTCGCGGGGTATTGAGGATATTTACGAGCTGACCTACATCCGCAAAGATGGCAGCCGATTTCCGGCCGTGGTTTCGGTGACCGCGCTGCGTGATATCGACAAGGTCATCATCGGGTATCTGTTGATTGGCACCGACAACACGGCCCGCAAGCAGGTGGAGGCTGACCAAAAAAAACTCGACCAACGCTTGCGTGACCAGCAGTTCTACACCCGCTCGCTGATCGAGTCGAACATTGACGCTTTGATGACGACCGATCCGGCAGGCATCATCACCGACGTCAACAAGCAAATGGAAGCGCTTACCGGCTGCACCCGTGATGAACTCATCGGTGCGCCTTTCAAAAGCTATTTCACCGATCCGGCGCGGGCCGAGGCGGGCATCAAGTTGGTGTTGACCGACAAAAAAGTGACGGATTACGAACTCACGGCCTGTGCGCGTGATGGCAAAAAAACGGTGGTGTCGTACAACGCCACCACCTTTTATGACCGTGACCGCACCTTGCAAGGCGTGTTTGCGGCTGCGCGTGATGTCACGGAACGCAAACGCTTTGAGCAAGCCTTGCAGGAAACGAATGTGGAGATGGAGAGTGCCAAATCCGCCGCAGAGAAGGCCAATCTGGCGAAGTCCGATTTTCTGTCGGGCATGAGCCACGAGCTGCGTTCACCGTTGAATGCCATTTTGGGTTTTGCACAACTGATGGCCACGGCATCGCCCCCGCCGTCTGATGCGCAAAAGGAGAGCATCACCCAAATATTGCAAGCGGGTTGGCACCTCTTGAAGTTGATCAATGAAATTTTGGATCTTTCCGTGGTCGAGTCGGGCAAAGTGTCCCTGTCTTTGGAGCCTGTGGACTTGCCGGAGGTCTTGGCCGAATGCCACGCCATGATGGAGGCGCAAGCCCAGGAACGAGGCATCGTTTTGATTTTTCCAGAATTTGATCAGCCCAGCTTTGTTTGGGCGGATCAGACAAGGCTCAAGCAAATCGTGATCAATCTGTTGTCGAATGCGATCAAATACAACCAAGCCAAAGGCCAAGTGAAGGTGGCATGCGCTCTGGTGTCGCCGAACCGCGTTCGGATCAGTTTCAAGGACACGGGTGCAGGGCTGCCGCCCGACAAACTGGCACAACTGTTTCAACCCTTCAACCGCTTAGGCCAAGAAGCTGGCAATGTGGCGGGCACGGGCATTGGTTTGGTGGTGACCAAGCAACTGGTCGAGTTGATGGATGGGGTGCTGGGGGTCAACAGCACAGTGGGTCAGGGCAGCGAGTTCTGGGTGGAGTTGCGCAGCACGCCAACCCCTGAGCTCAAGACCACAGCACCCGACGGAGCACTGCCCAAACCCGATGTTGATCGGGTCAATGCACCCCAAAAAACACTTTTGTACATCGAAGACAACCCTGCCAACATGAAGCTCGTTGAGCGCTTGATCGATCGGCGACCGGATATCCACCTGTTGACGGCGGTTGACGGCGCGCTGGGGATTGCGCTGGCGCGCTCGACCTTGCCGGATGTGATTTTGATGGACATCAATTTGCCAGGCATCAGCGGTATTGACGCCTTGAAAGTACTGAGGTCAGACACGGCCACAGCGCATATCCCGGTGGTGGCCATCAGTGCCAATGCCATGCTGCGAGACATCGAGGTGGGTCGGCAACTGGGTTTTTTCAGATATTTGACCAAGCCCATCGTGGTGGAAGAGTTCATGACGACTTTGGATCTGGCGCTCGAGAGTGCTCAAAAAATAACGAGGTGATGTTTTCCTGAAAGCGTCGTTTCGTGGGTTGTCAGCTTTCACCGCATGGCTTCGTCTTTTCACTTTTGTAGGGATAACGCGTGATTCACACTTCCGATACCTTGAGGGCCAAGCTGCTCATCGTCGACGATCAAGCCGCCAATGTGCTCTTGCTAGAGCGCTTGCTGCGCAGCGCAGGTTACAGCGCCATTTCAACGACGCAAAACCCCCAAGAGGTGGTGGACCTGCATCGCCAAAACCGATACGACCTGATCCTTTTGGATCTGAACATGCCTGAGATGGATGGCTTCCAGGTGATGGAAGCGCTTCAAAGCGTGGAGGGTGATGGCTCTTTGCCCGTTCTGGTCATCACGGCCCAGCCGAGTGAAAAGCTGAGAGCCTTGAAGGCCGGTGCTTTGGACTTTGTTACCAAACCATTTGACATTGCCGAGGTGTTGGCCAGAGTGCAGAACCTGCTGCAGGTGCGCTTGTTGAATTTGGAGACTCAAAAACTTTACAAGCAAGTTCTTGTGGAGCAGGAGTTGTCCGATATGTTGCTGCACAACGTGTTGCCTCAAGCCATTGCCGAGCGATTAAAAGGTCGTTCCAAGCTCACCGCCGATCACCTCAGCCAAGCCATCGTAGACAGTTACGACGAAGTCACCGTGCTGTTTGCGGACATTGTGGGTTTCACGGCTTTTTCGCAGGACGTGAGCCCGGAGGTGTTGGTGGGTGTGTTGAACGATTTGTTCACACGTTTTGACCACATTGCCGAGCATCGCGGCCTTGAGAAAATCAAAACCATTGGCGACTGTTACATGGCCGCTGCAGGTTTGCCCACCGTGGTGTCAGACCATGCCGACCGCGCTGCGCACATGGCACTCGACATGATCGAGGCGATTCAAGATTTCAACGCCAACACCCAGCATCCGCTCAACATCCGCATTGGCATCAGCACGGGTGCGGCTGTCGCGGGGGTCATTGGCAAGAGCAAATTCCTGTACGACCTTTGGGGCGATGTGGTGAACACGGCCAGCCGAATGGAGTCACATGGCATCGCTGGCCGCATTCAATTGAGCGAGGCCACACGCCAGGCGTTGCGTCAGCCCTTTGCACTCGAACACCGTGGCCTCATAGAGGTCAAAGGCAAGGGCGAGATGAGCACATGGTTCTTAAAGAGTGCCAAGCTGAGCTGACCCACTGCCTTGGAAACAGATCACCCGAGGACTGATCCCAACCCCGTTTACACAAAACTCCGTACACCCTCGGATGCGTAGATCGAAGCCGCTGCCCTGAAACTGCGAGATGGCTTTGGCAAGTGAAATATGAATGTTATAAATTAGCTGAAGCTGCTTGTGCAAGTTGGGGCACAAGTATGGTGTGCTAAAAAGGGTGTTGGTGTGAAGGATGTGTGTACTGTGGTGTAAAACGACATTTATATAGTCCTACGCTCAATACTAAGCACTTGCTTGATTTGGACTTTTGCAGCTACATTTCAAGGAATGAAATAACTGCGATATCGGAGGAATTTGGAAATGAATAATTTGAAATATTTTTCAATATTTTTGGGATTGTCAGTAATTGCTGCATGCTCGCCCCAAAAAGATGAATGTTTAGAAGCAAAAATGGTGGCTAAAGGTTACGCCGCTAAAATGTTCGATATAGCTCTTTCGGGGGCAAAAGGCGCTTCAGCATATAATAGTGTTCTTGGTTTTCCAGAAGCTTTGGAGGATGCAAAGAAAAAATGTAATGATCCAAGCTTGACTTTAGAGAAGTTAATTAATCAAGCTGCTACCATCGAAAGTAATCAAGTTGTAAATAATAAAAAATCAGAAATCGATCGTGCGCCAATTAATACTCCGCCAATTAATGTGGTTCCTGCTGATACTGTGCGTGAAGGGTCTATTATTGGTAAGGGGCGAGCGCATTTCCATACCAATAACGATTCCAGTTTTCAAAAAATTAATGATCTTTTTCTAATACCGGGTGATGTTTTCTATGCTGGAAAAACTAGCGATGATGGTAAAATGATATTTGTTGAGTATAATCCAAGAGGTGGCTATATTGTTGAAGGGTGGATATCCGCTGACAGAGTTCAGCTTAAGTAATGTGAATGCCATTAATCTATTTTGCAAAGTCCAAATTTTAATATCGGAAATTCATCTTTATTTCAAAACAATGAAAAATAAACTGTTAATTATTATTTTATTTTTATCCGCATTTTCCGGAATTTCGGCTAACGCCCAAGATGATAGGCTTATTAGGACTAGATGCTACAAGACGGAAAGTCCTGCTGGAGAAGTTTGCTTGTTTGAGGATCGTAAAGCAATCGCTGGTAACAAAGAAAAATATCAAGATACATGCGAAAAATCTGCAAGTCTCTCAATGAAAAATTTAATTCAATCTGAATTAAGAGTTGTTAGTACAGGTGGGGTTGAGACGGATAGGGTTAAGGTTCAGAATCTATCTGAATTGGATTTGGTAAAATTTAGAGTTTTGGATAAAAAGACTTTTTATGTCTCTGTTAGAAATGGTGCATGTAGTATTTTTGGGGGTGTGATTTATACGCCTTTTTGGGTTGTGGATGGAAAAATATATTTTATGAATATTGAAAATAAAAATAAACATTTTATGAAAACCTTACGAAAAACATGGGCTCCAGTTCATGATGGATTTTTGGAGGTTATCAGTGAGCCTGCTGAATCAGATGGTACTCAATGGGAGACAAATTTTATAAGGTATCAGAATTTAAGCGGGAAATGGTTGTCATTAAAAAAATCTATTCCTGAACTCTCGGAAATTGAAAATGATGAACTATTAAATGAAAAAAATTTCCCTAAAAGGGTAATTCGCTGAATAGACTGAATCTATAGTCTTTATTTGCAATTTTCGATTTGATGCCAAGAACAGCAGTCATGTAAAACGTCACTTCGACTGCATATCCTCTCAAACCCAACCCTGCCGCCAAACACCCTCATCCTGCAGCTCGCGCCAAGCAATCACCTGAGTAGCCTTTGAGAAAACCGCCTCGATTTCCACCAACTCAATCGGATCGGTGGGCTGCTCAGGTTGAATCACCCGGCTGACCAAAAAGTGCTTTTGCTTGGCCACGGGCTTGACCGCAGTCCACTTGCTCAGCAGCAGTTTTTTGGGGTTGAGCGGGTTCATGGCTTGCGTTGCATTTCCCGCGCCACCGCCTCGGCCAGCTCGATCACCGCCATGGCGTAGTAGCTGCTCCAGTTGTACCGGGTGATGGCGTAGAAGTTTTCTGTGCCGGCCACGTAGCTCGGGGCATTGGCGCCGTTGCGCAATTCGATCAGAGCCAAGGGGCCACTGTGCTCCAGTGCGGCACCTTCGAGTGCGGCACCCTTGGCCATGAAGTTGGCCACACTGAAGGTGGGCAAGATGTCTGGGGCCATCAAGCTGTCCATGTCCGTTTGACCCGGGGTGAGGGTCACCGGGTAATGCGTGGGCATGCCAGGCCGCCACTGAAAGGCTTTGAAATAGTTGGCTACCGAGCCAATTGCGTCCGCAGGGCTGCCAAACAGGTCAATGCGACCGTCCTCATCAAAGTCGACCGCAAACTTGGCCCAGCTCGAGGGCATGAATTGCGGCAAACCCAAGGCACCGGCGTAACTGCCCCTGATGGCCACGGGGTCGGCACCGCTGCGCGATGTCAGCAGCAAAAACTGCTCTAACTCACTGCGGAAGAAGGCTTGGCGTTCAGCGGCTCTGGGATGGGCCTGCGGGAAATGAAAGGCCAAGGTGCCCAAGGCGTCCAGCACCCGGAAGTTGCCGGTGTTTTGGCCATACAGCGTTTCAACCCCGATGATGCCGACAATGAGAGAGGCGGGTACGCCGTATTCGCGCTCAGCCTTGGCCAGCGCAGCTTGGTGTTTTTGCCAGAAACGCCAACCCGCTTGAATGCGGACCGGCTCAATGAAGCGGGCCCGGTAGGCGCCCCAGTCTTTGGCGACGGGGCTTGCAGGGGGCAGTACCCATTTTTCAACCAAGGGCAAGCGTTGTGCTTGTGCCATGGTTTTTTGTGTCCACGCCGGGTCCAATGGCAAGCGGCTTGCAGCTTCTTGAACCCAAGTTGACACTTCGGGGGTGGCGCTCAGCGGCCCTGCATTGGCCGCGACTGCCGCTGGCTGGTTGGGCGTGCGTTGGTGGGCGCTGGTTTTGTTTTTTTTCTTGGGTTTCTTGGGTGACTGCTGAAGGTTTTTGCCGGGTTTGTGGGCTTTTTTCTCGCCGGCTTGGGCTTGCGCCGTGTTGGCCCAGGCCGTGAGCGAGAAAAGACACAAAACGCTGGCGATCAACGCTGTCAGGCCAACTGCAAGGCTTGATCGGGAATTGGGCGAGTGGGTTTTCATGCGGCCCTCAGTTTAATCGCGCCCAAGCCGAGTCAAGGGAAGGGGCGTGATAAGCTGGCAAATCAAAACAAGGCTTTATCCCGACAAACCACAGTGCTGCTTCAGTGCTGAGCACGCAGGAAGACCATCTCCTTATGGGCGCGACAGCTTATTTCACACACCCTACATTTTGGAAACACGAAATGGGTCAGGGGCACCCTGAATGTCCAGATCGTTTGGGGGCCATTGAAGACCGGTTGCTCATCAGTGGTTTGGACATGGCCTTGGAGCGCAGACAGCCCCGTCCAGCATCTTTGGGTGACATCGAATTGGCGCACGGTCGCATGCATGTGGCCGCTTTGCGCGGTTTGGGTGATGCTTTGCTGGAAGATTTGGCCGCTGGTGGCCCTGCGCACACCTCGCTGGACCCGGACACCATGATCAACGCCCACACTTGGGATGCGGCATTGCTGGCAGCGGGTGCGGCCATCGATGCCACCGATGCTGTGCTGGCCGGTGAACTGGAAAACGCGTTTTGCGCAGTCCGCCCACCAGGGCACCACGCTTGTCGGGACAAGGCCATGGGTTTTTGTTTCTTCAACAACGTGGCGATTGCCGCCAAATATGCGCTGGAGCGGCATGGCCTCAAAAGGGTCGCCATCGTGGACTTTGATGTGCACCATGGCAACGGTACCGAGGACATCGTGGCGGGCGATGAGCGCATCTTGATGGTGAGCTTCTTTCAGCACCCCTTCTATCCCGAAGGCGGTGCGCAGTCGAATGCCAGCAACTTGGTCAATTTGCCTGTGCCTGCTTACACCAAGGGCATGGACATTCGCGAGCTGATCGACATGATGTGGCTGCCCCGCTTGGAGGCGCATAAGCCGGAGATGATTTTCATCAGCGCTGGGTTTGACGCCCACCGGGAGGACGACATGGGGCAGATGGGTCTGGTAGAGCAAGACTACGCCTGGATCACCCAGCGCATCAAAGAGGTGGCTTTGCGCCATGCCAAGGGGCGCATCGTCAGCTGCCTTGAAGGCGGCTACAACCTCAGTGCCCTCGGGCGCAGTGTGGAAGCGCATTTGCGGGTACTGGCGGACGTCTGAAAAAGCACGGCAGTGGGATGGAGTTGGCCATGATCGCCATTTTGTTTCGGCACAATGTCCCCCATGACCGAATCTGCGATCCCCCAATTCAGCGATGTGCTGTTGCACCAATGTGATGCAAAGGGCGTACACCGCCTCACGTTGAACAGCCCCAGCAACTTCAACACTTTGAGTGAGGCCATGCTCAGCGCCTTGCAGCAAGCCTTGGACTTGATCGCGCGCGATGATCAAGCCAGAGTCGTGGTGTTGGCCGCGGCGGGAAAATCCTTTTGCGCGGGGCATAACCTCAAAGAAATGCGTGCTCAACCCGAATTGGCGTATTACCAAAAGTTGTTTTCTCAGTGCACCCGCATGATGTTGTCGCTGCAAAAACTGCCCGTGCCAGTGATCGCCCGTGTGCAGGGACTGGCCACCGCGGCGGGCTGCCAATTGGTGGCGCAGTGTGATTTGGCGGTGTCTGTGGATTCCGCCACATTTGGTGTCAATGGCATCGATGTGGGTCTTTTTTGTGCCACGCCCAGCGTGCCGCTGGTGC
Source organism: Limnohabitans sp. DCL3 (assembly GCF_048019295.1). GTDB lineage: Bacteria > Pseudomonadota > Gammaproteobacteria > Burkholderiales > Burkholderiaceae_C > Limnohabitans_A. The sequence continues at coordinate 851,576 of NZ_CP171842.1, forward strand.
GCAATATCCACGCCAAGCAGGCCATGGAAATGCTGTTGACCGGTGGTTTTATATCGGCCCAAGAGGCGTGCGATCGGGGGCTGGTCAACCGCGTGTGCACCGCCCAAGATTTAGACGCCCAGGTCGATGGGTGGGTGCAGTCCATTTTGTCCAAACCCCGCGAAGCGGTGCGCCTGGGCAAAGCCTTGTTTTACCAGCAGCGTGAAATGGGCATCGAAGCGGCCTACCAACTGGCAGGGCAAACCATGGCCTGCAACATGATGGATGCAGTGGCGCAAGAGGGCGTGCAGGCTTTCATCGAGAAAAGGACACCATCATGGCGGGCTTGAGGTCCCTGAACATCGCTGACCCCTTGACTTGGCTCCACGGCTTGGTTCGGGCTGAGTCGCTGCAAGTGCTGGTCGCGTTCGCGGTTTGCGTGGTGCTTGCCTGGCTGATCGCCTGGGGTATTCGCCAAGCGTTTGCAGAGCAGCCCTTCACGGTTTTGCTGGGCAAACGCTTGATTGATGGGGCCTTGTTTCCCGCATTTTTGTTGGCATTGACCTTCGCGGCACGCACGTTGTTGACCGATGGACAACCGAACCCCATGTTCGGTATTTTGTTGCCGGTGTGCATCTCGCTTGCCGTGATCCGTTTGGGTGTCAAGGTTTTGCAAGTGGCATTCAAAGAGGCCCCATTTGTGCGGGTGCTGGAGCGCACGATTTCTTGGATCGCTTGGTTGGCTGTGGTCTTGTGGGTCACGGGTGTTTTGCCCTTGATCCTGGATGAGTTGGATCAGATCCGCTGGAAGGTGGGCGGCGCCGTGTTGTCGGTGCGCACATTGCTGGAAGGAGCGTTGACTGCGGGCCTGGTCTTGATTGTGACCCTTTGGATTTCTGCGGCCTTGGAGGCCAGCTTGCTCAAATCCGCCAAGGGCAGCGATTTGTCTTTGCGCAAAGTCATCAGCAACACGGTGCGCGCCTTGCTCATGTTTGTGGGCCTGCTGCTGGCGCTGTCGTCCGTGGGCATTGACTTGACGGCCTTGTCGGTGCTGGGCGGCGCGGTCGGGGTGGGCATTGGTTTTGGTTTGCAAAAGCTCGCCGCCAATTACGTCAGTGGCTTTGTCATCTTGGCCGAGCGCAGCATGCGCATTGGAGACAACGTCAAAATCGACAATTTCGAAGGGTGCATCACCGACATCAAGGCGCGTTACACCGTCATCCGCTCACCCTCCGGGCGCGAGTCCATTGTGCCCAATGAGATGTTGATCACCCAGCGGGTGGAAAACCTATCGCTGACCGACGCCAAGGTGTCGCAAAGCACCGTGGTCACCGTGGCCTACGATGCGTCGGTTGACCAGGTTTTGGCGCTGTTGCAGCAAGCCTGCCGGGCGCACCCCCGCGTCTTGACCGATCCGGCCCCATTGGTGGCCTTGTCAGCTTTTGGCACCGATGGGTTGGAATTCACGGTGAGTTATTGGTTTGAAGACCCGGCCAATGGCGTGTTGAACTTGAAGTCGGACATCAACCGAGCGATTCTCCAATCGCTGCGCGAAAACGGGATCGAAATCCCGTTCCCGCAGCGGGTGGTGCATCTGCCCAACAAAAGCTGAGGCTTGAGGCTCAGTCCATCATGGATGGCAACCACAAGCTCAGACTGGGGAATGCCAGCAAGATACCCAGGGTGATGACGAGCACCAACACCAAAGGCCAGACACCTCGGAAGATGGTGACCAAGCCCACCTTGGGCAGCAAGGTGTTCAGGACGAACAGGTTCATGCCCACGGGCGGCGAGATCAAGCCAATTTGAATGACCATCACGATCAACACGCCAAACCAAACCGGATCAAAGCCCAGTTGCACCACGATGGGGAAGAACAAGGGAATGGTCAGCAAGACCATGGTGAGCTCTTCCATCACCGTGCCAAGCAGCACATAAATCAGCATCATGGCGCCCACAATCATGATGGGTGACAAGCCCAATCCAGTGATCCAGTCTTTCAACTCAAATGGCAAGCTGGTGTAATTCACAAAATTGGCGAAGATCGTGGCAGCAATCAGCAAGGTGAACAGCATCGCCGTCGTTCTGGCGGACTCGATGAGCACTTGGAGCAGCACTTGTTTGCTCAAGGCCTTGCGCGCCAAGGCGAACAAAAATGCACCCATGGCGCCCATGCCAGCGCCCTCAGTGGCCGTGAAGAACCCCCCATAAATACCGCCCAGAACGACGAAAACCAAGAGCAAAACACCCCAAATACCGCGCAAAGCCGCCCAGCGTTGGGGCCATGTGAATTTCTCACCTGGGGGCGCGTGTTCGGGGTCGCGTGAAGTCATGATGACCACGGCGAGCATCATCAAAAGGGCCGTGAGGATACCGGGTATGACGCCAGCCGCAAACAGTTTGCCAATGTGGGTTTCGGTGATGATGCCGTAGATCACCATGATGGTGGAGGGTGGAATCATGATCCCCAAGGTTCCACCCGCAGCAATCACACCCGTTGACAGCGCATCGCTGTAGCCGATTTTTTTCATGGACGGGTAGGCCACCTTGCTCATGGTGGCCGCCGTGGCAATGGATGAGCCACAGATGGCACCAAAACCAGCACAGGCTGCGATGGTGGCGTGCGCCAAGCCACCTCTGCGGTGACCAATGAAGGTGTAGGCCGCATGGAAAAGCTCATGCGCCAAACCCGCGCGGGCCACAAAATTGCCCATGAGAATGAACAAAGGAATCACCGACAGGGTGTAGGCAAAACCAGTCTCGTGCACGACCTGTGCAGTGCTGGCCAGGGCGGGCATCCACCCACGCGTCAGACCAATGCCCACAATGCCCACCAAGCCCATGGAAAAAGCCAGGGGCATGCGCATCAGGGCCAGCACAAAGATGGCGGCAAATCCAAGCAATGCTTCGGTCACAGTGTGCCTCCTTCAGACGCATCTTCTTCGGCTGGCCAAAATGCTTTGACCAAGTGCACCAATGCCGTGAGGCCGCACAAGACCCCCATGCCTTGAATGAATGGCGCTTTGGTGATTTTCAACTGCGCCGTTGTTTCTCCCGTGACGGCGAATTCGCCGCCGGTGTTCCACATCAGATAGGCCAGGCCCAAAAGCAAGGCGGCGCAAACCAGGTCCACCAAAGCCCGCTGAATGCGTTGCAGCCACGCCGGCAGTACCGCATCCAGTGAGTCGAAGACCACGTGCTCGCCTTTGAGCGAAACCAATGGCAGCGCGCCAAAGATCACCACCACCATCAGCAGCTCGGTCAATTCCAATGACCCTGTGATGGATTGAGACAAAAATTTCCGACCTGAGACATCCAGAAACGTCAGCAGCATGATGGCCAGCAAAGCCACACCTGCCAAACCACCACAGACGATTTCAAGAGACTTTTTCAAACGACACTCCTAAAAAAAACGGTACCTGCGATTTTGGCAGGTACCGTTGCTTCACCACGCTGGGTGACTTGGCCAAAGCACAGTGGACTTACTTTTGCTTTTGCAATTTGGCGATTTCGGCACGGAACTCCGACAAAGCCGCAGAGGGGTCTTTCAGGCCTTTGGCTTTGGCGGCTTGGGCCCAATCGCGCTCCAATTTGCTGACACGAACCGTCACACCGCTGATGAAACTGTTGTTGGCTTTGATGACCTTGACCCCGTTCTTTTGCATGTTGGTCAAGGCCAAGTCGTCCACGCGGTCCCAAGATTTTCCAAAGCGGCTGGCCACGGCGTCACCAGACAATTCATCCACAGCCTTTTTGTCTTCGGCCGACAAGCTGTTGTATTTGGCGGGGTTCATCATGAATACAAAGCTGGTGTTGTAAAGGCCGCCAGGAAAGGTGGTGGCGTGCTTGATGATCTTGTCGATTTTGAACGAGTCGGTCGATTCCGCAGGAAACAGCGTGCCATCCATGACGCCGCTGGAGAGCAACTCATAGGAGTCGGGGGCCGGTTTGAGGGTGACGTTCATGTCCAAGGTTTTGGAGATTTCGTTCACCATGCCACCGCCAACGCGGAACTTCAAGCCCGACAAATCTTCAACTTTTTCAATGGGCTTTTTGGTGTTGAACACGATACCAGGGCCATGGGTGAAATAGCCCAAGACTTTCACGCCTTGGTGCTCGGCTGTGAATTCAGGGTGTTTGTTGGCAATCCGATTGAATGCCACAGACAGTGGCTCAGCGCGGTCGCCCAAGAATGGAAATTCGGCCATCTGGGTCAAAACAAACCGTCCAGGTGTGTAGCCATGGACGGTGAAGGACACGTCGACCAGACCGTTTTTCACAGCATCAAAAGTGCCCGGTGCGGGTGTGACGGCGCGGGGCAAGATGTTGCAGCGCACACGGTTGGACGTTTTGGCGGTGACGGCATCACACCATTCTTTTTGCGCAACGCTCAATCCGTGCGTGGGTGGGACCCAGCTGGAAACCGTCAAGACGGTTTGGGCTTGTGCACCACCAGCCAAGCTGGTCACGGCCAAGACAGCCAAGGAGGTGAGGGTTTTCTTCATGAGCTTGCTCCGGTTAATTGGTTACAAAACATAATCTAAACCCAATTGGGAGCAGACTGAATCCATGCTTACCCTGATTTCCCGACTCTGGGGTCGGTTAATGGGGCAGTCTTCCCGAAATGGGGGGTGATGCAAAAAATTCGAACGACCGTGCTTTTTTGTTGATAATGCCTGACATGGTCCCTTGTTTTGATGCACAATTGACGTATACGTCAATTGTTAACTGTCAACTTCGTCAGCGTCATGCGACCTTGTGTGGCCTGTTTTGATCTTTCAATGGAGAAGCTTTCATGAAAATTTTGGTTCCCGTGAAGCGGGTCGTGGACTACAACGTCAAGGTCCGTGTCAAGTCCGACGGTTCGGGCGTGGACATCGCCAACGTCAAGATGAGCATGAACCCCTTTGACGAGATCGCCGTCGAAGAAGCTGTTCGCCTGAAAGAAAAAGGGTTCGCCACCGAAGTCATCGCTGTGTCCTGTGGCGTGGCGCAATGCCAGGAAACCTTGCGTACCGCCATGGCCATTGGCGCCGATCGCGGCATCTTGGTGGAGACGCCTGCTGATTTGGACTTGCAGCCTCTGGCTGTGGCCAAGCTGCTCAAAGCCTTGGTGGACAAAGAGCAACCCGGCTTGATCATTCTGGGCAAACAAGCCATTGATGACGACTGCAACCAGACAGGTCAGATGCTGGCCGCGCTGGCTGACCTGCCCCAAGCCACGTTTGCCAGCAAGGTTGAAATCGTGGACGGCAAAGCCCAAGTCACCCGCGAGATCGATGGCGGCTTGGAAGTGCTCTCCGTCAGCTTGCCCGCTTTGGTGACGACCGATTTGCGCCTGAACGAGCCGCGCTATGTGACGCTGCCCAACATCATGAAAGCCAAGAAAAAGCAGCTCGACCACTTCAAGCCCGAAGACTTGGGCGTTGATGTGGCCCCTCGCATCAAAATCCTGAAAGTGGCCGAGCCTGCCAAGCGCAGCGCTGGCATCAAGGTGCCCGATGTGGCGGCATTGGTGGACAAGCTCAAGAACGTGGCCAAAGTGATCTAAGGACTGAACAACATGACATCCCTCGTTATTGCCGAACACGACAACGCCTCGATCAAAGGCGCCACCCTGAACACCGTCACGGCCGCTGCCGCTTGCGGTGGCGATGTGCATGTGCTGGTGGCGGGTCACCAAGCCGCTGCCGCAGCTCAAGCAGCTGCCCATATCGCAGGCGTGACCAAAGTGATCCACGCCGACAGCGAAGCCTTGGCCCATGGCCTGGCTGAAAACGTTGCGGCCCAAGTGCTTGCCATCGCCGCCAACTACAGCCATATCCTCTTCCCCGCGACCGCTGCTGGCAAAAACGTGGCCCCCCGCGTGGCGGCCAAGCTGGACGTGGCCCAGATCAGCGATGTGACGCAAGTGATTTCGGCCGACACTTTCGAGCGCCCCATCTACGCCGGCAATGCCATGGCGACGGTACAAAGCACCGACGGCACCAAAGTGATCACCGTGCGCACCACCGGCTTTGACGCCGCTGCTGCCACGGGTGGCAGTGCATCGATAGAAAGCGCCACGGCACAAGCTGACAGCGGCAAGAGCAGCTTCATGCGCAGCGAAATCGCCAAAAATGACCGCCCCGAGTTGACGGCAGCCAAAATCATTGTGTCTGGCGGCCGCGCTTTGGGCAGCTCTGAAAAGTTCAATGAAGTGATGACGCCGCTGGCCGACAAACTGGGCGCCGCCATCGGTGCCAGCCGCGCAGCGGTGGACGCTGGTTACGCCGCCAACGATTTGCAAGTGGGTCAGACCGGCAAAATTGTTGCCCCTCAGTTGTATGTCGCCTGTGGCATCTCGGGTGCGATCCAGCACTTGGCGGGCATGAAGGACTCCAAGGTGATTGTGGCGATCAACAAGGACCCTGAAGCGCCGATCTTCAGCGTGGCCGACTTTGGCCTCGAAGCCGATTTGTTTGCGGCTGTGCCTGAGTTGACACAGGCACTTTGATTTTTTGACGGGCCCTGGAGCGCTTTCATGCTGAAACAGGGTCCATGTTTTTTCCGTGCGCCGGGTCCGGTGGCCGGGGCTGGCTCAGAGGCGCTTCGCTTTGCCACATCGCCAGCCCCGGCCATCGAACCCGGCGCACTGCGTTTCAAGCCCTTTGCGCCCACTGCGAAAAGTCAAACCCATGGGTGCCCTGTTGGGATGTCGCCCATGAAAACGACAGCCGTTCAAATGACCCTGAACGCAGCCGCTCAGGCATGGGCCTGGGGCGGGGCGATGTGGCAAAGCGAAGCGCCTCTGAGCCCCGCCCCAGGCACCTGTCTGAGCGGCGAACAAACACCCCTCTCGCGATATTGATCCCGACACCCATTTGAATCAGGAGATAAACCATGAGCTACATCGCCCCCCTCAAGGACATGCTTTTCAACATCGAGCATCTGGCCCGCATCGATCAGATCGCGCAGATTCCCGGCTTTGAAGACGCGGGTTTGGAAACGGCGCAAGCGGTGCTGGAGGAGTGCGCCAAGCTCAACCAAGACGTGATCTCGCCCCTGAACTGGGAAGGCGACAAAAACCCGTCCTTCCACAATGGCACTGGCGTGACCACCACACCCGGCTTCAAAGAGGCTTATCAGCAATACGCCGAAGGCGGCTGGCAAGGTTTGCAGCACCCCGCCGACTTTGGCGGTCAAGGCCTGCCCAAAACCATTGGTGCAGCGTGCGGCGAAATGCTCAACTCGGCCAACATGGCCTTTGCCCTGTGTCCCCTGCTCACCGATGGCGCGATCGAAGCACTGCTGACCGCTGGTTCGGACGCGCTCAAAGCCACCTATCTGGAAAAGCTGATCTCTGGCCAGTGGACCGGCACCATGAACCTGACCGAGCCGCAAGCGGGCTCGGACCTGGCCGCTGTGCGCACACGCGCCGAACCCCAACCCGATGGCACTTACAAAATTTTCGGCACCAAGATCTACATCACCTATGGTGAGCACGACATGGCCGAGAACATCGTGCACTTGGTGCTGGCCCGTGTGGTGGGCGCACCGGAAGGCGTCAAAGGCATCAGCCTGTTTGTGGTCCCCAAATTCATGGTCAAGGCCGATGGCTCGCTCGGTGAGCGCAATGATGTGCACTGCGTGAGCATTGAGCACAAGATGGGCATCAAGGCCAGCCCCACTGCGGTGCTGCAGTTTGGCGACAACGGCGGCGGCGTGGGCTTCCTGGTAGGCCAAGAAAACCGTGGCCTCGAATACATGTTCATCATGATGAACGCCGCCCGCTATGCGGTGGGCGTGCAGGGCATCGCAATTGCCGAGCGCGCTTACCAGCGTGCCGTGCAGTACGCCCGCGACCGCGTGCAAAGTCGCCCGGTCGATGGCAGCTTGCCCGCTGCAGGCCCCATCATTCACCACCCCGATGTTCGCCGCATGCTGATGACGATGCGTGCCTACACCGAAGGCTGCCGCGCCATGGCCGCCACGGCTGCCGCGGCCTACGACGCATCGCACCACCATCCCGATGCCGAGGTGCGCAAGCAAAACGCCGCGTTCTACGAATTCATGGTGCCGCTGGTCAAGGGCTACAGCACCGAGATGAGCCTGGAAGTCACCAGCTTGGGCGTGCAGGTGCACGGTGGCATGGGTTTCATTGAAGAAACCGGTGCGGCGCAGTATTACCGCGATGCCAAAATTTTGACCATCTACGAAGGCACCACCGCGATTCAAGCCAACGACTTGGTCGGGCGCAAGACCGCCCGTGACGGTGGTCAAACTGCCAAGGCGCTGGCCGCGCAAGTGGCCCAGACCGAAAGCGAACTCACCGCTTCCGGCAACGCCGATGCGCAGGCTGTGGCCAAGCGTCTCAAAGCCGCCCGCGAAGCTTTTGTGGACGTGGTCGAGTTTGTGGCGGGCAACACCAAGGCCCATCCCAACGATGTGTTTGCCGGCAGCGTGCCTTACCTCATGCTGGCGGGCAATTTGATGGCCGGTTGGCAAATGGGCCGCGCCTTGCTGGTGGCCATCACACCCGAAGCGCAAGCCCAAGACGCCGCGTTCATGGCCGCCAAAGTGACCACCGCGCGTTTTTATGCCGACCACATCCTGTCCAAGGCCCCTGGCATCCGCGACAGCATCGTCGAAGGCGCAGGCAGCGTGACCGCCATGGCACTCGACGCTTTCTGAAATCGATTCCAACAATAATTCTGAGGAGACAACATGTCTAAATTGCCCCCCGTTCTGGCGAATCTGCCGTTCCCCGCCATCGCTTCGCCCCTGTTCATCATCAGCAACCCCAAGTTGGTGATTGAGCAGTGCAAAGCCGGCATTGTCGGCTCCATGCCCGCCCTGAATGCACGCCCTGCCGCGCAGCTTGAAGAGTGGTTGATCGAGATCACCGAAGCCCTGGCGGCCTACAACGCGGCCAATCCGGACAAGCCTGCCGCGCCCTTTGCCATCAACCAGATCGTGCACAAAAGCAACGACCGGCTCGAGCACGACATGGCCATGTGCGTGAAATACAAGGTGCCGATCATCATCACTTCGCTGGGCGCTCGCGAAGAGATCAATGCGGCTGCCCACAGCTACGGCGGTGTGGTGTTGCACGACATCATCAACAACAAGCACGCGCACAAAGCCATCGAAAAGGGTGCCGATGGCCTGATCGCGGTGGCTGCGGGTGCGGGTGGCCATGCCGGCGTCAAAAGCCCGTTTGCCCTGATTCAGGAAATCCGCCAGTGGTTTGATGGCCCGGTGGCCTTGTCTGGATCGATCGCCACGGGCGACGCAATTTTGGCAGCGCAAGCCATGGGCGCGGACTTCGCCTACATCGGCTCGGCTTTCATCGCCACGCACGAAGCGCGTGCGGCCGAAGAGTACAAACAAGCCATCGTGGACAGCAACTCCGACGACATCGTTTACAGCAACCTGTTCACGGGCGTGCACGGCAACTACCTGGCCCCATCGATCCGTGCAGCCGGTCTGGACCCTGAAAACCTGCCCGAGTCCGACCCCAGCAAGATGAACTTTGGCGGCGACGCCAAAAAAGCCTGGAAGGACATCTGGGGCTGCGGCCAGGGGATTGGGGCGATCCAGTCGGTGCAAAGCTCCGCCGATCTGGTGGCTCAGTTCAAGCTGCAGTACGCTGCAGCGCGCGCGCGCTTGACTTTGTGATGTCAGGGTCTGTGGTCTGAACCCCGCCACCGTTTCCAGGGCAATGCGCCCTACGGGGCGCTCTTTTTTGCCCGATGCACTCAAGGCATTCGGGTGCCTCTTGATTGTTTTGCACCATTTGGCCTCTTATGGCCCGATGTCGGATGTGGTCCTGCGTGCTTGGCCCCAATGGATCGATGGCTTGTATGAACACGGTCGCTTGGCGGTCCAGGTTTTTTTGGTGTGTTCGGGCTTTCTCATGGCGCAGACTCTGGACAAGATCGCCACGTGGGGGGTGGCTTTGGCCCTGCGCATGGTCTGGCGGCGCTATTTGAGGCTGGTCATCCCTTTGCTGGCGGCCTTGAGTGTGACGGTGTTGATGACCGAGCTTTTGCGCGGTGGCGAGGCGATGCCTCATTTGTCGGCAACCCCAGACTGGCAAAGTGCTCTGGCGCATCTGCTGTTGGTGCAACACGTGCTGGATATCGAGGCTTTGTCGGCCGGCATTTGGTATGTCGCCATAGATTTTCAGCTCTACCTGATCACGTTGTTGACACTGCTGTGTGCGGCCAAAGTGTCCCATCGTTTCCCACTGTGGGACTTGAAAGCCGTGAGTTGGCAGATCTGGATGGGCTTGAGTCTCGTGTCCTTGCTCGTCTGGAATCTGAATGACGATCTGGACAACTACGGTGTTTTCTTTTTTGGCTCTTATGGCATGGGTTTGCTTGCCAGCAGAGGCAGACAAAACCAACCCAGCCTCAGGGGATGGGCGGTCTTGGTGAGTCTGGGTGGCTTGGCCTTGTGGGTGGATCCGCGTTGGCGCATCGTCACCGCGTGGGCTTGTGCCCTGTTGCTGATGGCCGCACCAGCCACTTGGTTTTCTGCGGAACGCTTGCCTGGTCGCTGGCGCCAAATCATCCAATCGTTGTCCGAAATGTCTTACTCGGTGTTCCTGATTCATTACGCCGTGATCATCAGCGTCAGTGCTTTTGTGTTCGCCTTTTGGCCCGATGATGTTTGGGCCAATGCATTGGGCATGGGGGTGACTGTTGGCTTGTCGGTGTGGCTTGGCGGTGCAATGCAACGTTTGACCGAGCGCCAACCACATGACCTCAAGCACCTCTTGGCATGGAGCCTGGTGTTCATGACCAGCGTGTGGCTGGCCATGAATTGGTCATGAAGCGGCGTTGACTTTCTCTGTGATGTAGGCCAGAGCCTCTTCCACTTGATCGATCAAGATCAAACACAAATCTCCCGGTGACAAGCGCGCAAACGCTGTGTCGATGGCGTTGAATTCACCTTGGATGTCTTGCACATGGGTGGTGCGTTCAGCACCTTGCAAACCCTCGCGCAGCAAAGCAATCACTTCGCCGTCCTTGCGTCCCCGCTGACAGGCGTCCTGGTAAAGCAACACCTCATCAAATGCCTGACCCAAGATTTTGGTTTGATCCCGAATGTCTTGATCACGCCGATCACCGGCACCGCTGATGACCACCAGGCGCTTTTTCGCAGGCATGTTGTCCACGGCTTGGACCAGCGCTTGAATGGCGTCAGGGTTGTGGCCGTAGTCGGCAATCAGGGTGGCACCACGGTAATCAAACACGTTGAAGCGGCCGGGCACACCTTGGATGTCGCTGATGAAAGTGGACACGCCCTGCGCGATCGCATCCCAGGGCACACCGACCGCCCAAGCCGCACCGATGGAGGCCATGACGTTTTCGGTCTGAAACCCGATTTGACCTTGCCGGGTGATGGGCACTTGGGACAAAGGAATGCGAAAGACCTGTTTGCCTTTTTGCGCCACGATGTGGCCGTCTTCGGTGAACACCACACGTTTACCTTGAGCGCGGTGTGTGGCCAGGACGGGGTGGTTGCCATCGAGTGCAAAAAAGGTCACTTCACCTGGGCAGTGGGGGGCCATGAAGGCCACGGCCGGATCGGCGGCATTGAGCACGGCCATGCCGTTGTGCTCCACGTTGAGCACAATCACACGTTTCAAGACGGACAGGTCTTCCAGGGTCGTGATGTAGTTCAGGCCCAGGTGATCGCCACCGCCCAAGTTGGTCACGATGGCCACCTGGCATCGGTCAAAAGCCAGGCCCTCGCGCAGCAAGCCGCCGCGGGCGGTTTCGAACACAGCGGCGTCCACATCGGGGTGCATCAACACATTGCGCGCACTGCGAGGACCGCTGCAGTCGCCCGAGTCGGTCTGCCGTCCATTGACATACACGCCATCCGTGTTGGTCATGCCCACGCGCAATCCTTGTGCTTTGAGCAAGTGCGCCGTCAGGCGCACGGTGGTGGTTTTGCCGTTGGTGCCCGTGACCGCGATCACGGGGATTCGGCCTGTTGAACCATTCGGAAACATCTGGTCAATCACGGCATTGCCCACGTCTCGACCTTTGCCGTAGGATGGGCTGATGTGCATGCGCAAGCCGGGCGCCGCGTTGACCTCTACGATGCCACCGTTTTGCTCTTCCAAGGGGTGTAAAACGGATTCGCACACCACGTCGACACCACAAATATCGAGACCCACCATTTGGGCTGCCTCCACCACCCGGGCAGCCACCTCGGGGTGCACATCGTCGGTCACATCTGTGGCGCTGCCGCCTGTCGAGAGGTTGGCGTTGTTGCGCAAAATGACACGGCGACCTTTTTCAGGCACCGATTCGGGCTCCAGATTTTGTGCATGCAATCGGCCAATGGCGATGTCGTCAAAGCGAATTTTGGTCAGTGAAGTCGAGTGACCAGTGCCTCGGCGAGGATCGGCATTCACCAGGTCCACCAGTTGGCGCACGGTGTGTTTGCCATCGCCCACCACCAATGGGGGTTCGCGCCGTGCCGCAGCGATGAGCTTGTTGCCCACCACCAGCAAGCGGTAGTCGCTGCCGGGCAGGAACTTTTCGACCATCACGGTGCCATACCGTTCAGCGGTGGCATATGCTTTGTCAAAGGCCGTGCGCTCGGTGATGTTGACAGTCACGCCTTTGCCTTGGTTGCCATCTTGTGGTTTCACGACCACAGGCAGTCCCACCTCAAGGGCGATGGCCCAGGCTTCGTCAGGGCTTTCGGCCGGGCGCCCCAAGGGCACGGGCACGCCCGCCGCATGCAGCAGTTTTTTGGTCAGGTCTTTGTCTTGCGCAATCGATTCAGCGATCGCGCTGGTGGAGTCGACTTCGGCTGCTTGGATGCGGCGTTGCTGCGAGCCCCAACCAAACTGAACCAAACTGCCATCCGTTAAACGTCGAAATGGAATGCCTCGGGCCACGGCCGCATCCACAATCGCGCCTGTCGAGGGTCCCAAGCGAACGTCTTCATCCAATTCGTGCAGTTGCGCCAGTGCGCTTTCAAGGTCAAAGCCATGACCCGCCATGGCGGCTTGGCAAAGCTTGTCGGCCAATTCCAGTGCAAGGCGGCCTACAGCTTCCTCCGAATACTGCACCACCACCTGGTAAACACCGGGCTCTTCGGTGGCTGTGGTGCGGCTGAAGGTCACCGGGCAGCCTGCATGGGCTTGCAAAGCGAGCGTGACTTTTTCAAGCGCGTGCGCCATGGAGGGGGCTTGACCGGGACGTGTGCCTTCGATGGGGCCCACCTCAGGGAAAATGCGGCGCAAGCGCTGCTCAATCGGGTGGTTGGAGGCCAGGCTGAGCTCGGCCTCAGGGCAAGTCACGATGGCTTCAATGGCCGTGTGACGGCTCCACAAATTGGGACCGCGCAGAGCGCGAATTCTTGACACTTCCATGAACCGGGATTCCTTTGTTGCGCGAGGGTCAGAGCTTATTGGGGGCGTTGATGGGAGGCGTTCTGGCCAAAACTTTTGATGCCAGCTCTGATCAAGTCGGTACCAATGTCCAAGGACCAAGCCACGCAAGCTGCAACCAACATGTCGGTGGTATTGAGTTTGCCTTCTTGGAGCAAGCGAGCCACGGCCGGACGCTTGGCCGACAGCACCTGCAACTCGCGCGGACCTTCGCTCAGAATCAGTTGACCTTCGCGCCAAAAACCGACACGGCCACCTTGCGCTCGGTGGGCTGCCAAACGGGGGGTGTTCTCGTCATCGGCATAGAAGACCACACTGCCGTCGCTGTAACGGGCCAGTTCGGCCACTTGAACATCTGCGGCATGCAGCACAGCGGTGCCGTGAGGCAACACCACATCGATTTGGGTGCGCACATAGTCGGGCATTTTTTCATCATGACCGGGGTACAGGTCTTCCAGCCCATGGGCTTTGGGCATGCGTGTCACCACACCGACTTGGCAACGGTCATAAGGCAGACCCTCCGCCAACAAGTGGCGGGCGTTGCTCTCAAAGACGGCGGCTTGAACCGACCGGTTGATCAGCAAGCGCTGGGCATTGTCCCAATCCATACCATCTTGCTTGTCGAGTTGGCGCTGGTTCATGAACAAACCGTCAGCACAGGCCAAGCCGGTATACAGCCCTTTCAAGTGCAACAGCCATGACACCAACTTGGCTGGGCAGGTGGTGTCGCCATCGCCCATGAAGCCCACGACAGGGATGCGGCCCATCTCCGAGGGCTTGAACAAATGGTTGGCAATGGCTTGACCCACCGGGCGTGGTTGACCTGAGGCGGGTTTCAGGTGCATCAGCAAGCCGGGGCCGGCGTTGACTTCGACAATTGCGCCCCCTTGGGCGGCCAAGGGTTGAGAGATGTCTTGCGCCACCAAATCGACACCGGCGATGTCCAAACCAACCACCCGTGCCGCCAAAACGGCCAAAGCGGCCACATCCGGGTGCACTTCATCGGTCACATCCAGTGCCATGTTGCCGGTGCGCATGATCAAAACGGTACGGCCCTTTTCGGGCACGCTGTCGGCGCTCAGGCCTTGTCGCTTGAGCTCCAACACCGAAGTGGTGTGCTCGTCCAGCCGGATGGTGTCGAGTGGAAAGTCTTCTTCTTCGCCGCGGCGAGGGTCGGAGTTGATTTGCAACTCGATCAATTCCGCCACGGTGTGAACACCATCACCCACCACGCTGGCGGTTTCACCTTTGTTGGCCGCCGCCACTTGGTCGCCCACCACCAAGAGGCGGTGCTCTTCGCCCAAGACGAAACGCTCCACAATGACTTCACTGCCCTCAGCCAGCGCGATGTCGTAAGCGGCAGCGATGTCTTCTTGTTTGGACAGCTCCAGCGACACGCCCCGGGCGTGGTTGCCGTCAGTGGGTTTGACACACACCGGCAAGCCAATGTCCTGAGCGGCTTCCCACGCAGCGCTGGGGCTGTCCACAATTTGGCCTTCGGGCACAGGCACACCGCACATGCTCAGCAGCTGCTTGGTCAGATCTTTGTCTTTGGAGATGCCTTCGGCGATGGCTCCCGTGCGGTCGGTTTCGGCAGTCCAGATGCGGCGCTGTTGTGCGCCATGACCGAGTTGCACCAAGTTGCCATCGTTCAGGCGGATGGATGGGATGCCACGCTCACCGGCGGCATCGACGATGCTGGCCGTGCTCGGCCCAATGCACAGGCTGTCCACCATTTGCTTGAGTCGATTGATTTCGGCGGAAACATCAAAGGCTCGGTCTTCAATGGCCGCCAAAATCAGGTCTCTGGCGGTTTCAAGGGCGCTGCGGCTGACCGCTTCGTGGCGTGTGCGGATCACGACTTTGTAAACACCGCGTGGGCCGGCTTCCCGAGCTTTGCCAAATCCCGTTTGCATGCCCGCTTGGGTTTGCAATTCCAAGGCCACATGTTCCAGCACATGCCCAGCCCACGTGCCTTGTTCCAGCCGCTGCAAAAAACCCCCGCGTTCACCCACGCTGCAGCGGTGCTCTGTCAGCCCGGGTAACCAGGCGGTCAGGCGTGCATTGAAGCCAGGCAAGGTGTTGGAGGGGAAGTCTTCGAGAGCACCGATGTCAATCAGGGCTTCCATGACGGGACGGTATGTCCAGATATTGGGACCGCGCAAATGGGTCATGCGCAGAAAATGGATGTTGTGAGCGTTCATGGGTGAAAAGCGCGGCGATACAATGGCAAGCCCGTTGCGGAACTGCTGGATGGCTCTGGATTCAAAAGATACATGGGCAATTCTTGTGCCGTGGTGAGCGACATCCCTGGTTGTTTCTTGTCTCGTCGACCGCCTGGGCCGATCGAGTCGTTTCCGGTTCATCTTTCATGACATCAACTTCCCCTCTGTCCTCTGCGTCTCGTCAGGTCTTGCCTGATGCATGGCAGGTCGAAGTTCAGTCCTGTCTACAACCCCATGAGAACGCAACAGCGTGGTTGGAGGTTGACCTTGACAACAGTTTGCGATTCGCCAAAAGTGTCATCATTTTGACCGATCAGCGGGTCTTATCTCGGGCTGAAGGCGAAAAAAACTGGTCCAGTTGGGCTTTGGAAGCTGGTTTATCGCTCAGATTGACCGACCACGCGGGTGTGGGTTGCTTGGCCTTGGGCAGTGCTGCTGGCCAATTGGCGGTTTGGCGATTCACTTTGGGTTGGCAGGCGGCCGCGGCCCGTTGGGTCACCCAATTTGAGAGCCAGTTGGCCCAATGGGGCAGCACCGCAGAAGGTCGCCCATTACCAACGGTGCTGTCTGGCGCTGTGTGCCCGGTTTGCCAAACCGTCATGACCGACGAGGACGAAGACTGCCCCAGCTGTGGGCGTGAGGATTTGGCCCCCCCATCGACCTGGACGCTGTTCAAGTTGTGGCGTTTTGCCCATCCCTACAAAGGCGCCTTGTTGGCTGGTTTTTTGCTGACTTTGGCCGCCACCGCGGCCACTTTGGTGCCGCCCTACCTGACCATGCCATTGATGGACGACATCTTGATTCCCTACCAAAACGGGAAAGACATCGACCCTCATTTGGTGTCTTTGTATTTGTTGGGCTTGTTGGCCTCGGCTTTGTTGGCCTGGGCGCTGGGTTGGGCCAAAACCTACATTTTGGCCTTGGTGTCGGAGCGCATCGGGGCCGATTTGCGCACCACCACCTATGAACATTTGCTCAAATTGTCGCTGGAGTATTTTGGCGGGCGGCGCACGGGCGACCTGATCGCCCGCATCGGCAGTGAAACAGACCGCATCAATGTGTTTTTGTCATTGCACTTGCTGGACTTTGCCACCGATGTGCTGATGATTGTGATGACGGCCGTGATCTTGTTCACGATCAACCCCACTTTGGCCCTGGTCACCTTGTTGCCCTTGCCCTTCATCGCTTGGTTGATCCATGTGGTGCGTGAAAAACTGCGTACTGGCTTCGAGAAAATCGACCGCGTTTGGGCCGAGGTGACCAACGTGCTGACCGACACCATTCCCGGTATTCGTGTGGTCAAAGCATTCGCACAAGAAGACCGTGAAGCCCAGCGTTTCAAGGATGCCAATGCCCACAATCTCCAAGTCAATGACCGGCTCAACCGGGTCTGGTCCTTGTTCTCACCCACCGTCACCCTGATGACCGAAATCGGTTTGTTGGTGGTTTGGGGTTTTGGCATTTGGTTGGTCTCCGATGACCAAATCACCGTGGGTGTGCTGACCGCATTCCTGGCCTACATTGGCCGCTTTTACAGCCGTCTCGACTCCATGAGTCGAATCGTCTCGAACACGCAAAAAGCGGCATCGGGTGCCAAGCGCATTTTTGACATCTTGGACCATGTCTCGAGCGTGCCCGAACCGGCCAAGCCCGTGGCTTTGCCACAGAGGGTGCAAGGCCACATTCGGGTGCGCGATGCGGGTTTTCGTTACGGAAACCGCGCGGTGATCCGTCAACTCAACCTGGATATCCAGCCGGGTCAAATGATTGGTTTGGTCGGGCACAGCGGCTCTGGCAAGAGCACCTTGGTGAACCTGATTTGTCGCTTCTACGACCTGAGTGAGGGAGCCATTGAACTTGATGGCACCGACATTCGCCAGCTCAAAGTGGCCGATTACCGCCGCCAAATTGGTTTGGTGTTGCAAGAACCGTTCTTGTTCTTTGGCACCATTGCCGACAACATTGCATACGGCAAGCCTGACTCAACCCGAGAAGAAGTCGTGGCCGCTGCCCGTGCGGCCCATGCCCACGAGTTCATCTTGCGCATGCCTCAGGGGTATGACTCTTTGGTGGGCGAGCGGGGGCAAGGTTTGTCAGGCGGAGAACGCCAACGCATCTCGATTGCCCGCGCGCTGCTCATCAACCCCCGCATTTTGATTTTGGATGAGGCCACCTCGGCGGTGGACACCGAGACGGAAAAAGAAATCCAACGCGCCTTGGACAACCTTGTGCGTGGGCGCACCACGATTGCCATTGCCCACCGTTTGTCCACTTTACGCAAAGCCGATCGATTGGTGGTCATGGACAAAGGGCTTGTGGTGGAAGAGGGCACCCACGATGAATTGATCGAGGCACAAGGCGCTTACTGGCGCTTGTACGAGGCGCAGCAGCGCCAGGCTGAGGCCGACACGGTCTTGGGCGGAAGTTTGTCGGAAGAACAAAAGGTGCGTGCATGAACCCGTTCGAACTGCAGCGCGATGCCTTCGGCCTTTGGCGCTTGATCATGCCCGATGGCACGCGCCATGGTCCGGTCACCGCTTTGCGGGCTTATCCCGTATCAGCACCCGATGAGGGCGTGGCCCTCATGGATGCCGACGGGCATGAAATTTATTGGATCGATGCCTTGACCCACTTGCCCGAGGGCTTGCGCTCCCAGGTCGTGCAAGCACTCAATGAGCGGGAGTTTTTGCCTGAAATCCTGCAGTTGACCGCAGTCAGCAGCTTCGCAACGCCCAGCACGTGGTCTGTTCAAACCGATCGTGGGATGACCCAGTTTTTACTCAAAGGCGAAGAAGACATTCGCCGCCTGACCGGCACGGTGCTGCTGATCAATGATGCCAATGGTGTGCAGTTCATGATCCGCGACTTGGCGGCCATGGACAAACATTCGAGAAAACTGCTGGACCGTTTCCTTTGAAGCGGGACACCGGAGACGGCGTACAAAAGAAAAAGGCTGTTGGACCGTTGTCCAACAGCCTCTCGGGTGGCTGGGGGTTCAGGCGCCAAAGAAGCCTTTGAGCTTGTCTGTCCAAGTTTCACCGCTGGGTTGGTGCTTGCCGCCCCCTTTGGTGAGGGACTCTTCAAACTCTTTGAGCAATTTTTTCTGATGCTCCGTGAGCTTGACGGGTGTCTCCACCGTGATGTGGCAGTAAAGATCGCCCGGGTAGCTGCCGCGCACGCCCTTGATGCCTTTGCCCCGCAAGCGGAATTGCTTGCCCGTTTGGGTGCCTTCGGGGATGTCAATGGCCGCTTTGCCGCCCAAGGTGGGCACTTCGATTTCGCCACCCAATGCCGCTTTGGAAAAACTGATGGGCACGGCGCAATGCAAATCGTCACCATCGCGCTCAAAGATTGCGTGTTTCTTGAGGCGAATTTCGATGAACAAATCACCGGCAGGGCCCCCATTGGTGCCGGGTTCTCCATTGCCTGCACTGCGGATGCGCATGCCGTCGTCGATGCCGGCTGGGATCTTGACTTCGAGCGTTTTTTGCTTTTTCAGCTTGCCCTGCCCGTGGCAGGTTGTGCAAGGCTCGGGGATGATCTTGCCCGTGCCACGGCAGTTGGGGCAGGTTTGCTGAACGCTGAAGAAGCCTTGGCGCATTTGCACTTGGCCTTGTCCCTGGCAGGTCGAGCAGGTCTTCGCACTCGTGCCCGGTTTGGCGCCCGAGCCACTGCAGGTATCGCATGCCTCCCAACTGGGGATGCGCAACTGGGAGTCCTTGCCATTGGCCGCTTCTTCGAGGGTGATTTCCATGGCGTAGCTCAGGTCAGCGCCACGGAAAACCTGACGTCCCCCACCACCACGACCGCCACGGCCCTGGCCACCGAAAATATCGCCAAAGATGTCACCGAATGCGTCACCGAAACCGCCAAAGCCTTCTGCACCACCGCGCATATTGGGGTCGACGCCAGCGTGCCCATGCTGGTCGTAGGCTGCGCGTTTTTGCGCGTCTGACAGCATTTCGTAGGCCTCTTTGACCTCTTTGAATTTGCCTTCAGCTTCTTTGGCCTTGGCATCTTCTCCCTGATTGCGGTCAGGGTGGTACTTCATCGCCAGTTTGCGATAAGCCTTTTTGATGTCCTCGTCTGAGGCGTTCTTGGCAACGCCCAGCACTTCATAAAAATCTCGTTTTGTCGCCATGGGGCAAATCCAACCGTTAGAACAAGAACGCCGCGAAGGCGATTCAGTCACCTGAATCAGCTTGCGCGGCGGGACTGCGGCCAGGCCGCAGAGCGTAAGGTCTTAGCCTTTTTTGACTTCCTTGACTTCAGCATCCACCACGTTGTCGTCTTGTGGTTGGGCCTCTGCACCCGCTGCACCAGCCCCTGCGCCCGCAGCGGCTTGCTGCGCTTGCATCTCGGCGTAGACCTTCTCGCCCAGCTTCTGGCTGGCCGTCATCAGGGCTTCGGTTTTGGTTTCGATGGCGTCTTTGTTCTCACCCTTCAAGGCCTCTTCCAAATCCTTGGAGGCCGCTTCAATGGCTTCTTTTTCAGCCGCCTCGATTTTGTCGCCGTGCTCGGTCAGGCTCTTCTTGACACTGTGCACAGCGGCCTCGCCGGCATTGCGGGCTTGCACCAGTTCGAGTTTCTTCTTGTCTTCTTCGGCGTTCAGCTCGGCGTCTTTGACCATTTGCTGAATTTCGGCCTCGGACAAACCGGAGTTGGCCTTGATGGTGATCTTGTTTTCCTTGCCAGTGCCCTTGTCTTTGGCGCCCACGTGCAAGATGCCGTTGGCATCGATGTCAAAAGACACCTCGATCTGCGGTGTGCCGCGGGAGGCTGGTGGAATGCCTTCGAGGTTGAACTCGCCGAGCAATTTGTTGCCCGAAGCGATGTCGCGCTCGCCTTGGAAGACCTTGATCGTCACAGCCGGCTGGTTGTCTTCTGCTGTCGAAAAAGTCTGCGCGAATTTGGTGGGGATCGTGGTGTTCTTGGTGATCATCTTGGTCATGACACCGCCCATGGTTTCAATGCCCAAAGACAAAGGGGTCACGTCGAGCAGCAGCACGTCTGTGCGGTCACCGGACAAGACCTGGCCTTGAATCGCGGCGCCCACGGCCACGGCTTCGTCAGGGTTCACGTCTTTGCGTGGCTCTTTGCCGAAGAACTCTTTGACTTTTTCTTGCACCTTGGGCATGCGGGACATGCCGCCGACCAAAATGATGTCGTCAATCTCACCGACCGACACGCCTGCATCTTTGATGGCCATGCGGCAAGGGGCGATGGTGCGCTCGATCAACTCTTCCACCAACTGTTCCAGTTTGGCGCGGGTGAGCTTGATGTTCAGATGCTTGGGGCCGGTGGCGTCCGCCGTGATGTAGGGCAAGTTGACGTCGGTCGAAGCCGAGCTGGACAGCTCAATTTTGGCTTTTTCAGCAGCTTCTTTCAGACGCTGCAGGGCCAGCACGTCTTTGGCCAAATCGACGCCGGATTCTTTCTTGAACTCGGTGATGATGAAATCGATGATGCGCTGGTCAAAGTCTTCGCCGCCGAGGAATGTGTCACCGTTGGTGGACAGCACTTCAAATTGTTTCTCACCATCGACATCGGCGATCTCAATGATGGACACGTCGAATGTGCCGCCACCCAAGTCATACACCGCAATCTTGCGGTCGCCTTTTTCGGTTTTGTCCAGGCCGAATGCCAGGGCCGCTGCCGTGGGTTCGTTGATGATGCGCTTGACGTCCAGACCGGCGATGCGGCCAGCGTCTTTGGTGGCTTGGCGTTGGGCGTCGTTGAAGTAAGCGGGCACCGTGATCACGGCTTCTGTCACTTCTTCGCCGAGGTAGTCTTCGGCGGTTTTCTTCATTTTGCGCAGGATTTCAGCGCTGATTTGAGGCGGGGCCAATTTGTTGCCGCGCACTTCCACCCAGGCGTCGCCGTTGTCAGCTTTGGCAATGGTGTAAGGCATCAAATCGATGTCCTTTTGGACTTCTTTTTCGGCGAACTTGCGACCGATCAGTCGTTTGACCGCGTACAGCGTGTTGCGGGGGTTGGTGACCGCTTGGCGCTTGGCCGATGCGCCGACCAAAATTTCGCCGTCTTCTTGGTACGCAATGATGGACGGTGTGGTGCGCGCACCTTCGGCGTTCTCGATCACTTTGGTCGTGTTGCCTTCCATGATGGCCACGCAAGAGTTGGTGGTGCCCAAGTCAATACCGATGATTCTTCCCATGAGGATGCTCCGAAAAAGTTAAAAATACAGATGGTTTGCAAATGGGGCGGGGTGGAAAATATTCAAGTCCCCACTTGGCAAAAAGGGTGATGTCTTGGCTGAGCAGCGGTGCCCAAGCCCTTATTTGGGTGCGGTGACCGTCACCAAAGCCGGACGCAGCACGCGGTCGGCAATGGAGTAGCCCTTTTGCAACACCGTGACCACGGTGTTGGCCTCTTGCTCGGCAGGTACCACGCTGATGGCTTGGTGCTGGTGTGGGTCGAACTTGGTGCCAGCTGGCGGTGCAATTTCGAGTACTTTGTGGCGCTCCAATGCACTTTTGAGTTGGCGCAAGGTGGCTTCAGAGCCTTCTCGGATCTGCTCCAGCGTCACATTGGGGATGGCCAGGCCGGCTTCCAAGCTGTCCAGCACGGGCAGCAAACTGTCGGCAAAGCCCTCCACTGCAAACTTGCGCGCCTTGGCGATTTCCTCGTCGGCGCGGCGGCGGGCGTTTTGCACATCGGCCTGGGCGCGCAGATATTGGTCGGCCAAATCGGCATTTTGGGCTTTTAAATTGACCAATTCGGCTTGTGCGTCTGCCAAAGGGTCGGTCGGCATGGCTGCCGCAGCCGCCGTGGCTTCATCGCTGGAAGGGTGGTTGTCGGGTGTGGAAGTGGCTTCTGACATGAACAAAGTCCGAAAAAAATGAATACCCCTGTCAATTAGGGGTGAAAACTCAAATTTCAAGAGAGGATCTCGGTCGCGGGCACAGGACCACAAAAAACCCGCCAAATGGCGGGCAGCGGTCTGAGCGTGAAACGAGGGTGAAGTGGGTTCTTGGGGAGAGCCCCATGACCGAGGCGCAAGACCGATCAGTCCAGCGCCAGCAATTCCACGTCAAATTTCAGGGTGGCATTGGGCGGGATCACGCCACCCGCGCCGCGAGCACCATAGCCTAATTCGGCCGGGATGATCAGGGTGCGCTGACCGCCCACCTTCATGCCGGCCACGCCTTCATCCCAGCCTTTGATGACCATGCCTGCGCCCAAACCAAAGACGAAGGGGTCACGGCGGTCGCGGCTGGAATCGAACTTGGCACCTTGTTCACCGTCTTTGAATAACCAGCCGGTGTAGTGGACCGTGACATCTTGGCCAGCAGTGGCCACAGCGCCTTCGCCCACGACGGTGTCTTCGTACTGCAGGCCTGAGGGGGTGGTGTTCATGGAAAAATCCTGTCAAAAATGGCCCGAGGTCTCTAAAAAGACACCGGAAAGTAGAAAACGCAAAATTATGCCAGCCCCAGAGGGTCCGACTGGCCCTGAGGGGCCATCAGCGTTTGGCCAGATCCCGCATGAGCGCGCCGACACCATAGGTCCAAGGCTGGGCTTGGTCCGAGGTGGTGACCTGGTTGACCAGGGTGCCGAGCAAAGGCGTGGAGACGCTCACCACATCACCCACCACATGGGTGAAGCCCTGACCTGGGCCGTGCCGGTCTTGTGTTGGGGCAAACATGGTGCCCAAAAACAGCATCATGCCGTCCGGGTATTGGTGGTACTTGCCCATGGCTTGACCCGCCAAGTCCAGCGGGTCACGGCTGATTTGGCCGAGTGCACTGCTGCCTTGCATCACAAAACCTTCAGGGCCTTCAACTTTGAGGGTTAACTCACACTGGCGCACATCGTCGATGCTGAAGTGTTCATCAAACAAGCGGATGAAGGGGCCGATGGCGCAGCTGGCGTTGTTGTCTTTGGCTTTGCCCAGCAGCAAGGCACTGCGGCCTTCAAAGTCGCGCAGGTTCACATCGTTGCCCAAAGTGGCACCCACCACTTCGCCACGCGAGTTGGCCGCCAAGACGATTTCGGGCTCGGGGTTGTTCCACTGGCTGGCTGGGTGGATGCCCACTTGGGCACCTGGGCCTACGGCGCTCATGGGTTGGGCTTTGGTGAAAATTTCTGCGTCGGGCCCAATGCCCACCTCCAGGTATTGCGACCACATGCCTTGCGCCAGTAAAACTTGCTTGAGTTGGGCCGATTCAGGCGAGCCTGGTTTGACGCTGCGCAGGTTGTCGCCAATGACGGCCACGACGGCTTGCCGCACCGCTTCGGCGCGACTGGCATCGCCCCGCGCTTGTTCCTCGATCACGCGCTCCAACATGCTGGCGACAAACGTCACGCCGGCGGCCTTGACCGCTTGCAAGTCGCAGGGGGCCATGAACCAAGGCTGGGCCGCATCGCGAGTGGCTTCCACGCTGTTGGCCAGAATTTCGGCTGTCAGTCCCAAAGGTTGGGCTTGTGCCGCGTTCAGCCACTGCCGGACTTTTTCGGCGACATGGTCTTGTTCAAGCAATTCGCTGCACGTTGGGGCAAGGCCAGACAGGTCCACAACGTGTTTTGGCGTGACGGCCACCAAAACGGGGCCACACTGTGGCTGCCAGATGCGGCCGATCAGCAGGGCATGGTCACTGTGTGCGGGCAGGGCGGAGGTGTTCATGGGCAAGTGGTGGAGCAAGTGGCTGACAAAGAGAGAAACAGATCGTGCCAGAAGGTGATTGCGCTGACAGTCACCCTGGAGGCTGGCACAGCCGCTTTGACAGAGCTGGCCATCAAAGGTAGATTTTTTGCAGCAATTCGAGCAAGGTTGTGCGTTCGGCTGGGGTCAGTTTGGCGGTTTTTTCGATTTCCAATTCTGTGGCCGTTTGTTCGGCTTGGACCATCAGTGCATGGCCTTTGGCGGTGGCATGCAGGCCCACAGCGCGGCCATCGTGCGGGTGGGGTTTGCGCTCGATCAGGCCGCGAGACTCGAGAGATTGGATCAGTCCCACCAAGTTGGGTGGCAGCAGGTTCAGCGAGGCACACAGTTGGCGCGAGGTCACGCCAGGGTTGTGTTGGATGGTGGACATGACCGAAAAATCCACCGGTTTGAGACCGTAGGGGGCGAGCCGTTCTAAAAACAATTCGATGATGCTCAAGGCCGCGCGGCGCGCGTTGTAGCCCATCAAGGTCTGCAAATAAGACGAGTCCACTTGGTCGATGCAGGCCCCTGCCGACTCGGTCGCAGGGCCGCGCTGCCGACTTGCCTTGACAGCCTTTGCACGCGTTTTCGGCGATGCAGTCTTGGTGGCCAGCTTGCGTGGGGCTTTGACAGGGGACGGGGTTTGGGGCATGGCCGCGCTCATCCAACAGCCGCGCATTGCTGCACGATGATGTAGCTGCGCATTTGGAATTCGGGCAGCACCCAGCTGCGCAGGGCCTGGGCCGGAGCCAACCAGCGGGTCGCAGCTTGGGGCGTGTCGGCAGCCACGCCTGCCTCGATGCGCAGCCAGGCCCAGTCCATCAATACCATCGCCACGGCGCGCAAATAGTCGTCGGCCACACGGTGAGCCAATGCCGCGTCTTTGGGGGCAGATTGCACGATTTGTTGGGTGATGGCGCGCAGGGTCTGGATGCGGGCTTGGGCCGGTGTGTGGGCTTTGCTGGTGTTGGCCGACAGGGCCAAGTCGGCAGCGAGGATGTCGAGCAGGGCGTTCATGCTTTGACCACCATCGGCCAGCACCTTGCGCACCAACAGATCGATGGCTTGGATCTCGTTGGTGCCTTCGTAAATCATGGCCACACGAGCGTCGCGCACGATTTGTTCAATGCCCCACTCGCGCACATAGCCGTGACCGCCAAACACCTGCAGGCAGTCGCTGCCGCCGTGAAAGGCCTGGTGGGTGAAGACCGACTTCATGACGGGTGTGACCAGGGCGCACCAGCGCTGGGCTGCGGCTTGCGTGGCGGCGTCCTGACTGTGTTTGATCAGGTCAAGTTCGATGGCCGTGCGGTAGGCCAGCACGCGCCCGGCATCGACCCAAGCGCGTTGTGTGTCCAGAATTCGGCGCATGGCAGGGTGCTCGCCAATCAGGTCAGCTTCGCCTGCGCTTTTGCCTTTGCCCGGCGCACGCATCTGCCGGCGCTCTTGTGCATAGGCATCGGCTTTTTGCCAGGCGGCGTCCAAGAGGCCAATGCCCTGCAGGGCCACATGCAAGCGGGCCGCGTTCATCATCACGAACATCGCGCCCAAGCCTTTGCCCGGCTCGCCCACGATTGAAGAGACCGCTTCGTCAAAACGCATCACGCAGGTGGGGCTGCCGTGCAGCCCCATTTTTTCTTCGATGCGGTCGCAGTGCACGCGGCTGCGGCTGCCATCCGGGTAGAACTTGGGAACCAAAAACAGCGACAGGCCTTTGGGGCCGGGGGGCGCGTCGGGCAAGCGCGCCAGCACCAGGTGCACGATGTTGT
Organism: Limnohabitans sp. DCL3; assembly: GCF_048019295.1. Classification (GTDB taxonomy): domain Bacteria; phylum Pseudomonadota; class Gammaproteobacteria; order Burkholderiales; family Burkholderiaceae_C; genus Limnohabitans_A. Next base: position 877,616 of record NZ_CP171842.1, read on the forward strand.
CGGTGAGGTCGTGTTCGCCGCCCGAGATGAAAATCTTGGTGCCGCTGACGGCATACCGCCCATCGGGCAGTGGGACCGCCTTGGTGCGGGCCAGGCCCAAGTCAGAACCCGCATGCGGCTCGGTCAGGCACATGGTGGCCAGCCATTCCCCGGTGGCGATTTTTTCTAAATACTGCGCTTTGAGCGCGTCGCTGGCGTGGTGTTTGATGCACTCGTAGGCGCCGTGCAGCAGACCCGGGGCCATGGTCCAGCCATGGTTGGCGGCACTGAGCATTTCGTACAGCATGGCTTCCAGCACACTGGGCAGGCCCTGCCCGCCGTCTTCGGCGCTGGCGGCCAAGGCGGGCCAACCCGCTTGCCAAAAGGACTGGTACGCAGCCTTGAACCCCGGCGGCATGGTGACCGCGCCCTCATGCCATTGCGCGCCGATTTCATCGCCAGCGCGGTTGAGTGGGGCAATCACCTCGCCCACGAACTTGCCCGCTTCGTGCAGCACTTGTTGCATGAGCTGCGGGTCCACCTCGGCAAATGCCGGCATCGCTTGCAGCTGAGCCGGCGCGTTCAAGACACGGGACAGCACAAACTGCATGTCGTCGGTGGGGGGGTGGTAGGTGTTCATGGGGGCACTTGGGTGAATCTAAATCACCGGAGCACCGATGAGGGGCTCCGGTCAACCAGGGTGAGGCGGTCAGATCAGGAGTCGACGCTGAAACCAATGCGCTTGATCAGCGGACCCCAGCGCTCGAGTTCCACTTGTGAGCTCTTGAGTTGATCTGCGGCAGAACCCCCAAACGGAATCAGGCCCACCACGGTCAAGGCATCTTGTACGCCCTTGTCTTTGAGGGCCGCATTGATGGCCGCATTGGCCGCTTGGATCACAGGCGCAGGTGTTTTGGCCGGGGCGTAAAAACCAAACCACTCTTCCACGGTCAACTCAGGAAAGCCTTGCTCGGCAAAGGTGGGCACGTCGGGGACAAAGGGAGAACGGGTTTTACCCGAGGTGGCAATGATGCGCATCTTGCCGGCCTTGTGGTTGGCGATGAAGTCGCCATGCGGGGTGAACATGCAAGCGATTTGGCCGCCCACCACGTCGGTCACGCCGGGCACCGAGCCACGGTAGGGCACATGCTTGAACTCGAAGTTCTGGTTCAGACCGAGCAAAGCGCCAATGAAGTGGGGTGTGGAGCCGGCCGCGGGGGAGCCGTAGCTCGCTTGCGCGGGATTGGCTTTGGCCCAGGCGATGAAGTCCTTCACGTTTTTGACACTGGCAGGCACCATGGGGCCCACAGCAAACCCGTGGTGGATCATGGAGGCTGTGCCTACGGGTGTGAAGTCTTCAAAAGGCTTGTATTGCAGGTTTTTGAAGATGTGGGGGTAGAGAGAAATGGCCGAAAACGGGGTCATGGCCAACACCGAGCCATCGGCCGGTGCGCTCTTGAGCAAGTTCAGGGCAATTTGACCACCGGCACCGGGGCGGCTGTCGATGATGCCGGCGTTCTTGCTGTAAGGCGTACCCCCAAATTTCTCGGCCACGCGGCGAGCGCAAATGTCGCCTGAGCTGCCGGGTGGAAAGCCGTAGAGCACTTTGACTTGCTCGATCGGCAGGCCGCTTTGTGCCCAGGCTTGCTGAAAAGCGGTGCTGCCCAGGATGGCGGCGCCCAGGGTGGATTGAATGAATTCACGACGGTTGCTCATGCTTGTCTCCTCTTGGTTGTGGTTGAATAAAAGTGCAGAAAAAGTTGAAAGATTTCAGAGTGCATCCACGGTAGAAATCCAGCCGATGGGTCGAGGGACCACGCAAGTCTTGCAGGACCCGAGCGGTCGGCCGTGGAGCGTGATGCAGGGTTCGCAGGACATGGCTCCGTTTCCTTGCCTTAGCGGCACAAAGCCTGGATGTCTTCGGGCACCGGGATGGCTTTGATGCGGTCTGGATCGTCAGGGTGCTTGATGCAAAACGCACGCACTTCGGTGCCTTCACACAACACGGTGTCGCCTCGCATGACCACATGCTTGTGCACGAAGACTTTATCGCGCCATTCCTGCACGCTGGTGTGCACTTGGAGGGTTTCACCGTAGGTGGCAGGGCGGATGAATTTCGTGTGGATTTCCAGCAAAGGGGTGCCGATGATGCCGCGCGACTTGACCAACTCGCGCCAGGGCGGTACGCCGCACTTCACAAAGAAGTTCAGGGACGAGGCGTCCATCCACTTGGAGAAATTGGGGAAGAAGACGATGCCTGCCGGGTCGCAGTCACCGAACATCACTTGGACTTCGTAAACAACGGTTTTGCTCATGCGGCTCTCTTAACGTGGTGCCATGCGCAGCGCGCCGTCCAGACGGATGACCTCGCCGTTCAGGTGGTCGTTGTGCACGATGTGGCAAGCCAGCTCGGCAAATTCGCTGGGCTTGCCCAAGCGCGCAGGGAAAGGGATGCTGGCCGCCAGCGATTGCTGCACGGGCTCAGGCAGTCCCTTGAGCAAAGGGGTGGCAAAAAGACCCGGTGCGATGGTGCACACGCGGATGCCGTGCTGCGACAAGTCGCGCGCCATGGGCAAGGTCATGCCCGCCACGCCCGCCTTGGAAGCGCTGTAGGCTTGCTGGCCGACTTGACCATCAAAAGCTGCGACCGAGGCGGTGAAGACCATAACGCCCCGGGCGTTGTCTTCCATGGGGTCGAGTTTGGCGCAGGCCGCTGCAAACAGACGGGCCGCGTTGTAGGTGCCGATCAGGTTGACGTTGATGACCTTGGCGAAGTCTTCCAGCGGCGCGGCGTTGCCGTCTTTGCCCACCACGCGTTTGGCGGTGCCGATGCCTGCGATCTGCATCAAGATGCGGGCCGGGCCGTGGGCTGCGGCGGCGGTCTCGATGGCTTTGGCCATGCTGTCCGGGTCCGACACATTGCAATGCACCGCCAGGCCACCGATGTCTTGGGCGACGCGCTCGGCGTTGACCATGTGGAGGTCGAGCACCGCGACCTTGGCGCCCAAGCGGGCGAGTTCACGGGCCGTGGCTTCACCGAGGCCGGAGCCCCCGCCGGTGACCAATGCGGCTTGTCCTTGGATGTTCATGGTGTGGCTTTCAAGAGGTGGTGGAGATGATCAGATCGCTTCGGGGTTTTCGATCAACAGCGCAATGCCCTGACCGCCGCCCACGCAGGCGCTGGAGATGCCGTAGCGCAAGCCACTGCGCTTCAATTCGCGCGCCAGCGTGATGGTCAGGCGCACGCCTGTGGCTGCCAATGGATGGCCCAGTGCAATCGCGCCGCCGTTGACGTTGAGCTTGGACAAGTCCAGGCCCAGCTCGCGGCCCACGGCCAGGGTTTGTGCGCCTTGGGCTTCGTTGATTTCGAAGCGGCCAATGTCGGACAGCTTGAGGCCTGTGCGCTCCAGCAGCAAACGGATCGCCGGTGCGGGGCCGATGCCCATGATCTCGGGTGGTACGCCCACAGCAGCTGCAGCGACCACGCGGGCCAGAGGCTTTTTGCCCTGCGCTTTGGCATAAGTGCCTGAGGTGACCACGCACGCCGCAGCGGCATCGACCAAGGCCGAGCTGTTGCCACCGGTTTGCACGCCGCCTTCGTAGACAGACTTGAGCTTGGCCAGCACGTCGGGCGGTGAAATGCGGGGGTGGGTGTCGGTGCTGACCTCGGTCAGTTTGCCTTGCAGTTTGATCCCGCGGGCCTTGTAGCCTTCCAGTTCAAACTGTTCAGAGACCACAGGCACGATCTCGCCCGCATGGAAACCCGCTTGTTGGGCGCTCACGGCTTTGGCAAACGACTCGGACGCGAACTGGTCCACGTCTTCCCGGGTGATCTGGTATTTCTTGGCCAGATTTTCGGCGGTCTGGATCATGTTGATGCCTGCGGCCGGGTCTTTCAAGGCCTCCCACATGTAGTCCTTGAAGCCCACGGGAGCGCCCAGCTTGAAGCCTGTGCGGTGGTCAAAGGCGGCAATGGGGTTGCGCGTCATGCTCTCGGTGCCCACGACCAGCGCGGCAGCGCACACGCCCGCCTCGATCTGCTCACCCGCTTGGCGGAACAATTCAAAGCCCGTGCCACAAATGCGCTGGGTCATGATGGCGGGCACTTCTTGTGGCACACCAGCATACAAGCCGATGTGGCGCGGCAGGAAGAACTGGTCGAAGTCGCCAGGGGCCATGTTGCCGGTGATGACCGAGCCGATCTCGGTGGGCGCGATGCCTGCACGCTTCAAAGCTTCGCGGGCGGCTTTGATGCCCAAATCGGTGGGCGAGATATGGCCGAGTGCGCCACAGTAATCGACCATGGGGGTGCGTACACCCTCGTGCATCCACACATCGGCAAATGCGTTGAAAAATCCTTTGGAAGCCATGTTTTCTTTCGTTTTTGCAGGAGCGACGCCCCTGTCACAAAAAGGGGCTGATAGAGCCATCGTGACGGGGGCGTCGCTCCTGCAGGGAAATCATTGTGGTTGGATGATGTGCGGCAAGGTGCCCTGGTGCAGAGCGGCCACAGTGCTTGCCCGGTGCGTGAGCACCGAGCGTTGGTTGATCGATCCTTTGTCGGTGATCTCACCTTTGTCGATGGTGGGCGGCTCGCTGAGCAAGCACAGTCGCGCAATGCGGTTGGCACTGCCCGTGGCGGTTTGGGCCAGGGTGTTCACGATGTCTTGGAACTTGGCCAGCACAGGGGCCGAGGCCAGCACATCTGCCATCTGGGCGTCAGCTGGCAAGCCGCTCAAAGCGCGCACCGCCGGTGTCGGGAAAATCATGGCGCCGACTTCTTTGAGGTTGATGCCGGTCAGCACCGCGTCCTGAATGTAAGGGGCGCCGGCTGCAATGATTTTTCCGCGCAAGGGACCCACGCTCACGAAGGTGCCTGTGGCCAACTTGAAGTCTTCTGCAATGCGACCATCGAATTTCAGACCCAAGTGCACATTGGATTCGTCGATCCACTTGACCGCATCGCCCGTCTTGAAGAAGCCTTCTTCGTCAAAGGCGTCAGCGGTTTCTTCGGCGTTGCGCCAGTAGCCAGGGGTGATGTTGGGGCCGCGGTAGCGCACCTCTGTTTTGCCTTGCAGCTCCACCAGCTTGAGTTCCAGCCCTGGCGTGGGCACACCCAGGTCGCCCGCCTGCACAAGGGGGTTGGTCACAAAGATGCCAAACGGTCCGGATTCGGTCATCCCCAGGCCCGTGCCCATCACGATGCGTTCGCCCACTTCACGTTCTTGCGATTCGTAGAGGCTGTCCCAGATGGGCTGGGCCAAAGCGGCACCGGCATAAAAGAACATTTGCACCCGAGAAAGCAATGTTTTGCGCAGCTGATCATCGGTCCGCATGGCTTGCGCAATGGCCTCAAAGCCTGTTGGCACGTTGAAGTACACAGTCGGTGCGATTTCGCGCAGGTTGCGCAGCGTCTCCTGCATCAATGCAGGTGTAGGCTTGCCGTCGTCGATGTACAGCGTGCCCCCGTGGAACACGGTCATGCCAAAGTTGTGGTTGCCGCCAAAGGTGTGGTTCCAGGGCAGCCAGTCGACCAGCACCAATTCTTGTTCAGCCAAGACAGGCATGGACTGGGCCATTTGTTGTTGGTTGGCGCACCACAGTCGGTTGGTGTTGATGACGGCTTTGGGCAGCTTGGTGGAGCCACTGGTGAACAAAAATTTGGCGATGGTGTCCGGGCCGGTGGCGGCCATGGCGGCATCGACCGCCGCCGTCGCGGTGGTGCTGCACAGGCGCTCAAAAGCGGTGACCTCGCGGCCGGGCACCTCGCCCTCGACCATCACGACCTCCATGTTGTCGCTCACCGTGGCCGCAATGGCTTTGGCATAGCGAGCGTCGGAGGCGAACACCAGGCCAGGTGTGACCGTGTTCAGCACGTGTTTGAGCTTGTCGTAGTCCACGCTGACCAGCGAGTAGGGCGGCGAGGTGGGCACAAAAGGCACGCCGGCGACGAGGCAACCCAAAGCCAGCAAGGCATGCTCTAAGCTGTTTTCGCTCAGGATGACCACAGGGCGCTCGGCGCTCAGGCCACGGTCGATGAGGCTTTGCGCAATGCGGCGTGCTTGGGTCCAAGCCTCTGCATAAGTGACATGTCGCCAGTTGCCCAAGGTGCCATCGGCGTTCTTAACGCGACGGGCCATGAAGGTGTGTTGGGGCTTGGTTTGCGCCCAGTGCTGCAGGCGGTCGGTCAAGCGGTCAGGAAAGGCTTGCAGTGCTTGGTCGGCTTGGAGGTACTGCGTGCCCGGCCCACCACGTTGCAAGTGGACACGGGTCACGCCGAATTTGAGCGGGCGGAATTTGGGGGCGTTCATGCGTTGTCCAATTCAGCTTTTTTGCACCTTGGCGGCCTTGCCTTCCAGGAAGGCACGCACGCGGGCTTTGGCTTCGGGGGCGGATTGGGCAATCGAGGCCATCAATGCTTCGGTGAACAAGCCGTGGTCAGCGGGTTGTTCGGCGATGCGGGGCAGGGCGTGCGTCAGGGCAAAGTTGGTCAGTGGGGCGTTGGTGGCAATGCGGCTGGCCAACTCGATGGCCTTGGCCAACGCGGTTCCCGTGGGCACGAGGTATTGCGCCAAACCCACGCGCTCACCGTCTTGTGCGCTGTAGACACGGCCCGTGAGCATCATGTCGGTCATGCGGGCTGCGCCAATCAACTTGGGCACACGCACCGAGCCACCGCCGCCCACAAAGATGCCTCGCGTGCCTTCCGGCAGGGCGTAGAAGGTGCTTTCGTCGGCCACGCGAATGTGCGAAGCGCTGGCCAGCTCGAGGCCACCGCCCACCACCGCCCCGTGCAAAGCCGCCACCACGGGCACACGGCCTTGCTCCACCGCATTGAGCGCCACATGCCAACTGCGGGAGTGGTGAATGCCTTCTCCGGCATCGCGCTCTTTCAATTCGGACAAATCCAGACCGGCACAAAAGTGCTCGCCCTCACCATGGATCACGGCAGCGCCCGCTTCAGGGGGCAAGTTTTGGAACACATCACGCAGCGCTTCGATCAAGGCATCGTTCAAGGCATTGCGCTTGGCGGGTCGGCACAGGCGGACCACGGCAACGGCACCTTGCATCTCCAGGGACACGCCGTTGGCGGCTGCACGTTCAAGGATCGGGTGGCTGGTGTGGGTCATCGCAAGGGCTTTCAGCAGACTTGACCGACAGGCCAAGAAGGTTATTATTGATAATCATATTGTGATCAGGCCCAAGCCATTTGCTGCTTGGTGTTTTCCCTAGGGCTGATCAGGCTTGGGCCTGTGAAAGCCGCTCCCCCGTGCGCTCGACCCTTGGGTGGCAGGTGCTCCATTGAATGGCCCATGCGGTCCTGCTGGAGACCTTGGTGGTGTGCTTCATCGGCTATCGTCTACCCTTATTTGCAGCGGAGAAGCGACATGAAACACGAAGACCTGTTGGCCATCGACATCCACACCCACGCCGAAGTGAGCTGCTGGAACCCCTTTGACAACTACGGCGAGGAATACGACCGTGCAGCCGACAAGTTCTTTGGCAGCAACCGCCGGCCCACCATTGAAGAGACCGTGCAGTACTACCGCGAGCGCAAGATTGGCTTGGTCATGTTCACCGTGGACAGCGAATCGCAATTGGGCCGCCGCCGCATTCCCAACGAAGAGATCGCCAAAGCCGCACGCGACAACAGCGACATGATGATTGCGTTCGCCAGCATTGACCCGCACAAGGGCAAGATGGGGGCACGCGAGGCCGAGCGATTGATCCAGGAAGAAGGCGTCAAAGGTTTCAAGTTCCATCCGACTGTCCAGGGCTACCACCCCTACGACAAGATGGCCTGGCCCATCTACGAGGTGATCAACCACCACCAACTGCCCGCCATTTTTCACACTGGGCACAGCGGCATTGGTTCGGGCATGCGCTGCGGCGGCGGTTTGCGCTTGGCCTACAGCAACCCCATGCACCTCGACGATGTGGCGATCGATTGGCCCGACATGCAGATCGTCATGGCGCACCCGAGTTTCCCGTGGCAAGACGAAGCTTTGAGTGTGGCCACGCACAAGCCCAATGTGTGGATTGACCTGTCAGGCTGGAGTCCCAAGTACTTTCCCAAGCAACTTGTTCAGTATGCCAACACGCTGCTGAAAGACCGCATCTTGTTTGGCAGCGATTACCCACTGATCACCCCCGAGCGCTGGATGAAGGACTTTGAGGTGGCCGGCTTCAAGCCTGAGGTGATGCCGGGTATTTTGAAAGGCAATGCCGTCCGTTTGCTGGGACTGGACAAGGCGGCGTGACGCTCAGCATGGTGCGGGTCCTGCCTCAGCGCCGACGCCACGGGGTGGCTTTGACGGAGGCTGCAGTGACCAGCCCATAGAGCACCATGGCCACGGCCACCAGGCCATAAAATTGCTTGGCGGTGCCTTGGTGTTGGGCCAGCCAGTAACCTGCCCCTGCCACCAACACCAAGCGGACCGTCCCGGCCAGGACGGGCCCGATGACTTGACCTGCACCTTGCGAAGCAAAGTACAAGGTCAAGCCCAGCCCAAAAAATGGGAACGCTGGCCCAGCCGTCACCAAGTATTGCCGGGCATAGGCCAGAACCAACTCGTCTTGGGTGAACAAACCTGCCCACAGATCAGGCGCCAGCGTCACCAAGGCACCGATCAGTGCCAAATTGAAAGCGGATACGCCGCCAGCCACCCAGGCCACACGGCGCGCGCGCTCGACATGGCCAGCGCCTATGGCCATCCCCACCATGGGTACCGAGGCCACACCCACGCCAAATGCGATGGGAATGAGTAAAAACTCCAAGCGTTGACCAATGCCATAACCGGCCAGGGCTTCGGTGCCCAGTTGGGCCAGCAGGCCGGTGAAAATCAAAATCGCCAGCACCGACTGCACGGGCGACAAGCAAGCCATGGCCCCCACTTTGAGGATGTCGGCCAAGACACGGCCTTGCACCCCAAACGCATGAAGTTTGAGCCTCAGGCGACCTTGACCGGTGACCAGGTACCAGATGAAATAAGCCACGCCGGTGGCCGTGGCGATGATGTGGCCCCAAGCCAGCCCCACCATGCCCATGGCGGGCACAGGCCCTGCGCCCAGGCACAGCACGCCGCCCACCATGATTTGCAAGGCCGAGGTGACCATCAATGCGATGGAAGGTGTGTGCATATCGCCCGTGCCGCGCAGCACAGAAGCCAAAGTGTTGATGAGCCACACCCACAAGGCGCCACTGAAGAGAACCCGCGCATAAGCGCTCGCTTCAAGCAAAACGGCGTCTCGCCCGCCCAAAAGTTGGTAAAGCCATGGCCCCCAGACCACAAAGATGACGCTGTAGACCAGCCCAGCGCCCACGCCGATCAGCAAGGCATGCTGCAACAAAGATTGCGCTCGCGGCACGTCGCCAGCACCCAGTGCCCGGCTGATGGCCGAAGAGACCCCACCGCCCATGGCCCCGGCTGACAGCATCTGCGTGAGCATGGCAAACGGGAAAACCAGCGCCATGGCCGCCAAAGGCGCTGTGCCCAAGCGTCCCAAGAAATAGGTTTCGGCAATACCCACCAGCACCGTCATGACCATCGCCAGCACATTGGGCGCAGACAAGCGCAGCAAAGTGGGCAAGATGGGGGCGTGCAGCAGACGCTGCAGGTCGTTTGAAGCGGTGGTCATGGGCAGATCGTGACCTGCGGCTCGGACCTTGTCAGGATTTAGGCGACAGACTCTGCGGGCGGCGGTGCATGCAGCAGCTGGTCCATGGGCCAGTTGAGCAATTCGGCCAACCGGCAAACCACCCAGCGCGCTTCCTTGGGCGAGACCACCGCCGGTTCTGCCAGCAAGCCCAATTCGCATTGCGCCAGCACCAGATCCTCAGTGATGCCCAAAGTGAATTGCATGTTGGCGGCTTTCTCGGTCAGCAAATTGGCCAAGTCTTCACACAGTTCATAGCGCTGGGCCATGTCTCGCAGGCTGATGCTGGGTTTGACCTTGCCTGGCGGCACGTAAAGCGCTGTGAAACTTTCCGGCAAATACAGCTGGTTGTCGTCGCTCATGTGGGCATCAGGCTTTTTTGACAAACTCGGTTTTCAGTTGCATCGGGCCAAAACCCTCGACTTTGCAGTCGATGTCGTGGTCGCCCTCGATCAGCCGAATGTTTTTGACTTTGGTGCCCACCTTGACCACGGCAGAAGAGCCCTTGATTTTCAGGTCCTTGATCAAGGTCACGCTGTCACCGTCTTGCAGCAGATTGCCATGGGCATCTTTCCACACTTTGGTCACTTCACCCGCTGCAGTTTCAGCAGGGTTCCATTCGTGCCCGCAACTGGGGCACATCAGCATGTTGCCATCTTGGTAGGTGAACGCATCTTGGCATTGAGGGCAGGGTGGCAGTGTGCTCATCGGAGAATTTTTCTGAAAACTCAGATTGTCGTCGTCAAATCAACAGAAATGGGTGCGGCGCTTTTGACGTTATGCTTGAAGAGACTGTTTTCACCCTTTGCTCTCATGGCCACCACCCCCAAATCGCTCACTGGTCTCGTGCCTTTTCTTCAACCCTACCGCGTGGCCATGGGCCTTGCCGCCGTGTTTTTGTTGCTGGCCGCCGGTACCACGCTGGCGTTTCCCTGGGTTTTGCGCCAATTGATTGATCAAGGCCTGGCCAGTGGCGCCACGGCCGATCAGCTGTCGGGCAATTTTTTGCAGCTGTTTGGGGTGGCTGCGGCTTTGGCGGTCTTTTCTGCGGGGCGCTATTACACGGTGAGCTGGTTGGGCGAACGCATCACGGGCGACCTGCGCAATGCGGTCTACGGCCATGTGCTCAAGCAAAGCCCGGCTTTTTTCGAGACCACGCAATCGGGCGAGGTTCTTTCACGACTGACCAATGACACCACCTTGGTGCAAACCGTGGTGGGCTCTTCGTTCTCGATGGGCTTGCGCAACTTGGTCATGGGTGCCGGCGCGCTGATCATGTTGGTGTGGACCAACCCGGTGCTCATGCTGCAGGTGGTGGCTGTGTTGGCGGCGGTGATTTTCCCGAGCGTCTACTTGGGCCGACGCGTGCGCCGCCTGTCCCGAGCCAACCAAGATCGGGTGGCCGATTCGAGCGCCATCGCGTCCGAAGTGCTCAACGCCATCAGCGTGGTGCAAAGCTATACCGCCGAGGGCCGCGAGACGCGACGTTTTGTGGCCTCAACAGCGCGCGCTTTGGGCACGGCGCTGGGTCGCATCCGCGCCCGCGCGGTGCTGGTCGGTTTCATCATCATGGCATCCAGCGCCGTCTTGCTCTGGGGCCTGTACATGGGCACCTTGGCCGTGCGCGCGGGCACCAGCACCGCTGGTCAACTGGGCGAAACCGTTTTTTATGTCATCTTGCTGGCCAGCGCCTTTGCGGTGCTGGGTGAGGTGTACGGCGACTTGCTGCGCGCAGCGGGCGCCACCGAGCGTCTGATGGAGTTGCTGCACACCGAGTCAAATCTGAAGAGTGCCGCTCAGCCGCTCCAAGCGCCCTGGCCGCAAGGCGGCTCATCTTTGCAATTGGAATCGGTCCGTTTTCACTACCCCTCGCGTCCCGACACGTGGGCGCTGGACCAGCTCAGTGGACAGATCCATCCGGGCCAGACAGTGGCCGTGGTGGGGCCCAGTGGCGCAGGCAAAACCACCTTGTTCGATTTGCTCATGCGCTTTCACGATCCGCAGACGGGCCGAATCGTCCTCGACGGCGTGCCGATAGACCAAATGGACCTGCATGCCCTGCGCGAGCGCATGGCCATCGTGCCGCAGGAGCCTGTCATCTTTTCGGGCACAGTGATTGAGAACATCCGCTATGGCCGCCCTGAAGCCAGTGTGGAAGAAGTCCACGCTGCCGCCCAAGCCGCTTATGCGCAAGAGTTCATCCGCGAGTTGCCCGAGGGCTTTGACACTTATCTGGGCGACCGGGGTGTGCGATTGTCGGGGGGGCAACGCCAGCGCATCGCCATTGCCAGGGCCATCCTGAAAAACCCGCCGCTTTTGCTGTTGGATGAAGCCACGAGTGCGCTGGATGCACAAAGCGAAAAAATGGTGCAAGCCGCGCTGGACAAAGCCATGGTGGGCCGCACCACGCTGGTGATTGCGCACCGCCTGGCCACGGTGCAGCGCGCCGATGTGATCTGGGTGCTCGAGCGCGGTCGGTTGATGGAGCAAGGCACCCATGCCGAGCTGCAAGCCAAAGGCGGGATTTACGCCAGTTTGGCGGCCTTGCAGTTCAACGCCGAGTCTGCAGTCTGACGAGGCGGAGCCGGCGCAGCGGTATCGCTGCACACCCCTGCAGCCCACCCCGAATGGCCCTACGGGGCCACTGATCAAAGCGTTGCCCCCTTTTCTTCTGGGGCCTCGGATGGCGCCTGCCCAGCTGCCGCCAACGCAGCCGCTGCCGCTTGCTCGGCCTTTTCCCGTGCCCGCTGCTGCCGGGTTTGCGCTTGCGCTTGGCGCACGTCGCGCATTTGCCAAAGGGCCAACAAGAAGACCAATGCAAAAATACCCAGTTCCAGCCAAATTCCCATGAGATGTCTCCTGCTTGTGTGACGGTTGGGGGCGTTTGCGCTGCAATTTTGTGCGCCTTCGGCACGATGGGGTGTCTTCTGATGTCAATAAACATTGACAGTCTGGTGAATCAGGTTACATTTACACATGTACCTGTCAGCTTGGGTTGACAGGCCTGCCCTCCGGAGGTCCCATGAGCCTGATGACACGCGCCGAGCAAGCCCTGAGCACGCATTTTGAGCAAGCAGCAGGCAGTGGTGCACCTCCTCGGCTGCTGGCCGCCATGCGCCATGCTGTGTTTTCGGGTGGGGCGCGCATCCGCCCGCAGTTGTGCATGGCCGTGGCCACTGCCTGTGGTGACAACGCGCCTCATCTGACCAATGCCGCCGCCGTGGCGTTAGAACTGATGCACTGCGCATCGCTGGTGCACGACGACATGCCCGCTTTTGACAACGCCGACACCCGCCGCGGCCGACCCACGGTGCACAAGGCCTTCAGTGAACCGCTGGCCCTGTTGGCCGGGGATGGCTTGATCGTCATGGCTTATCGTGTCTTGTTGCAGGCGGGTGTGCAACACCCCGAGCGCTTGACGACGCTGATGGACAACATGACCACCGGTGTGGGCTTGCCCCATGGCATCGTCGCCGGGCAAGCTTGGGAGTGCGAAACCAGTGCCGACTTGGGCCAATACCAACGCGCCAAAACCGGTGCGCTGTTTGTTTCTGCCACCTGCGCGGGTGCCCTCAGCTGTGGTGTGGCCCCCGAACCGTGGGCGCATTTGGGCCAATATTTGGGCGAAGCCTACCAAGTGGCGGACGACATTCGCGATGTGATCGCCGATGCGGCCACCTTGGGCAAACCCGCAGGTCAAGACGCTTTGCATGCGCGCCCCAGCTCAGCCCAAGCGCTGGGTCTGACGGGTGCGATTGCCCACTTTGACCACCTGATCGACCAAGCCACCGAATCGATTCCGGCGGGCTCTTGCCGCGACATGTTGCGCCAACTGGTCCAGCTGGAGGCCGAGCGCTTGGTGCCCAAAGCCCTGTGCGAAGGTTATTTCAAGACCCATTCCATCGTGGCTGCGGGGCGCATCAGCGCCCCGCATTGAGCGCACTCCCTCAAAACGAGAAGGCAGCACCATGTCCCAACCCTTGGATCTGGCCGCCATGCAGGCCCCCACCGCTTCCAACTCTTTCAAGGACGCCTGGCAAGCCCGTCTGGAACGTTGGTACGCGCACCCCGGTTTGTACCGTTGGTCGCTCAGCAACCCCATCACACGCTGGCTCACGCGTCGCCGCACCCGTCAGTTGTTCGATTTGATGGCCGGATTTGTGCACAGCCAAGTGCTGCTCGGTTGTGTACGGCTGGACCTGTTTCGAGCGCTTCACCAAGCACCGGCCCGTTTGGACGACTTGGCTCGCAGCACAGGTTTGGCGCCGGCGGTATTGCAGCGCTTGCTGCTGTCTGCGGTGGCGCTGGGCCTGTTAGAGCACCGCAGTCAAGGCCGTTTCGGTCTTGGCCCGCTCGGCGTGCCGCTGGCGCAGCACGAGGGCATTGGCCAAATGATTGAGCACAACCATCTGCTCTACCAAGACATGCAAGACCCGTTGCAGTTTTTGAACAACGCTTGGAGTGGTGGCATGGCCGACTACTGGCCGTATGCCCACGAAAAACCCGCCCCTGTCATGCCGGCCTCAGAGGCGGACAAATTCACCCGGTATTCGCGCCTGATGGCCGCATCGCAAGGCTTTGTGGTGCAGGAAATCCTGTCGTCCTACTTTTTTGACGAACACCGCTGCGTGCTCGATGTGGGGGCAGGCCAAGGCCGTTTTGTGAGCGAACTGGCAGCGCACGCGCCGCACCTGAAGTTCAAAATGTTTGACCTCCCCCCGGTGCTGGCACTGGCCCGAGACAGCATGCAAAACCAAGGTTTGAGCGAGCGCGTGGCCTTGCACCCTGGCAGCTTTTTGGATGACCCCTTGCCCGAAGGTGCGGATCTGATCACCCTGGTGCGCGTGGCGCATGACCACCCTGATGCGGTGGTGCGTCAGATCTTGCAAAAAGCCCATGCCGCTTTGCCCATGGGCGGCGTATTGCTCTTGGCCGAGCCGATGGCGCAGCCTGAAGGCGAAGCGGGTCAACCCAGTGCATCGGTCGACGCCTACTTTCATTTTTACCTGTTGGCCATGGGTGCTGGGCGTCTGCGCACGCCGCAAGAGTTGCAAACCCTGATGCAGGAGGCCGGCTTCACCCATGTCGAACAAGTGCCCAACGCCATGCCCATCCATGCGCGCATCTTGTTGGGTCGCAAGTCTCAGTGTTTACCCTTGTAATTCAATCAAAGTGTCAATTAAGTTTGACATCTCTTTATGTAAAGCAAAAAATACAACCATGAAATCCCAAGCCGTCGTCTTCAACAACCCCAGAAGCCTGTCTTTGCAGACTTTGGAACTGCCTGAGTTGCAAGCCGGCCAACTGGACGTGGTCGTCGAATACAGTGGGATCAGCACAGGAACGGAGCGCATGCTCTGGGATGGCAGCATGCCGCCCTTCCCGGGAATGGGCTACCCGCTGGTGCCGGGGTATGAGACGGTGGGGCGTGTGGTGCGCAGCGCCTGCGACACGGGTTTACAGGCCGGTCAGCGCGTGTTTGTCCCGGGTGCCAGTTGTTTCACTGGGGTTAAAAGTCTGTTTGGCGGCGCGGCTTCGCGTTTGGTGGTGACCGCGCAAAAGGTGGTGCCGGTGGCCGAGCACCTGGGGGCGCAATCGGTGCTTTTGGCCCTGGCCGCCACGGCTTACCACGCGGTATCGGGGGGAGGGCAACAAGATCCTTTTGCCCCACCTGAGCTGATCATTGGTCATGGCGTCATGGGCCGCTTGTTGGCCCGCTTGACGGTGGCTGCCGGGCTGCCGGCCCCCACAGTTTGGGAAACCCAGGTCGAGCGCTCTGCCGGGGCCGAGGGTTACAGCGTGGTGCAGCCGCAAGACGACCCGCGCCGTGACTACAACACCATCTACGACGTGAGCGGCGACGGCAGTTTGCTCAACGGCCTGATTCAGCGCCTGCGCCCAGGGGGCGAGCTGGTGTTGGCCGGCTTTTACAAACAAGACCTTTCATTTGCTTACGCCCCGGCCTTCATGCGCGAAGCACGGATGCGCATTGCCGCCGAATGGAAACGCCCCGACTTGTTGGCCGTCAACGAGCTGGTGAACACCGGCCGTTTGTCGCTCGACGGATTGATCACCCACACCCAGCCATCGACACAAGCTGGTTCTGCCTACGAGACCGCCTTCGGAGATGCGAGCTGTCTCAAGATGATCTTGGATTGGAGTGCCTCCTCATGAACACCACAACTGACACCGTGACCCCTTCACAGCCCATCAAATTTGTCGAGGTGCTTCGGCGCGAAGCCGATGTCGAGCCCGATGCCGTCAGCACCTCCGAGGTGACCAAAGAGACGCAAATCATTGCCATCTATGGCAAAGGCGGTATCGGCAAAAGCTTCACACTGGCCAATTTGTCCTACATGATGGCGCAGCAGGGCAAAAAAGTGCTGCTGATTGGCTGTGACCCCAAGAGCGACACCACCAGTTTGCTGTTTGGCGGCAAGGCATGCCCCACCATCATCGAGACTTCGTCACGCCTGAAACTCTCTGGCCAAGCGGTGAGCATTGGTGATGTGTGCTTCAAGCGCGACGGCGTCTTTGCCATGGAATTGGGTGGCCCCGAAGTGGGTCGCGGCTGCGGCGGCCGGGGCATCATCCACGGTTTTGAAACCCTCGAAAAACTCGGTTTCCACGACTGGGGGTTTGACTACGTGCTGCTCGACTTTTTGGGCGACGTGGTGTGCGGCGGCTTTGGTCTCCCCATTGCCCGCGACATGTGCCAAAAAGTCATTGTGGTGGCCAGCAACGACTTGCAGTCCCTGTATGTGGCGAACAACGTGTGCTCGGCCGTGGAGTATTTCCGCAAGCTCGGCGGCAATGTGGGGGTGGCCGGCATGGTCATCAACAAAGACGACGGCACAGGCGAAGCCCAAGCGTTTGCCGACAATGCGGGCATCCCTGTGCTAGCGGCCATTCCTGCGAACGAAGACATCCGCCGCAAGAGCGCCAGCTACGAAATCATTGGCCGTCCTGATGGCGAGTGGGGCCCGCTGTTTGCCGAGTTGGCCAAAAACGTCGCCGAAGCCCCGCCCATGCGTCCGAAGCCTCAAACCCAAGACCAGTTGTTGGGTCTGTTCAGTGCCGATGTGGTGGGCCGCAACGTGGTGCTCGAGCCCGCCACCGTGTTCGACATGGTCGGCAAGCACGAAGACCTCAAGCCTTCGCTGGAAGTCGTCTACGACGCGGCCTGATTCGCGCAGACACACCCACAGGACACGGCCATGACACGCACCATTCCGATTCACCCCAGCACCGACGCCCTCAACCCTGCAGGGCTGCAAGGCGACGGCATGGGTTGCCACGCCGGGACCGAGGCCATGGTGGCCGCCGCCAAAGAGGCGGGCAAGTCCGAGGTGCTGGACCAATACGCCCGCGACTACCCGCGCCAACCCGATGCCGGTCCACACGACCAGCCGCAAAGCATGTGCCCAGCCTTTGGTTCACTGCGCGTGGGTTTGCGCATGAAGCGCACCGCCACCATCTTGTCGGGTTCGGCGTGCTGCGTTTATGGCCTGACCTTCACTTCCCATTTTTACGGTGCGCGCCGCAGTGTCGGTTATGTGCCCTTCAACTCAGAGTCTCTCGTCACAGGCAAGTTGTTTGAAGACATCCGCGAAGCGGTGCACGCCGAGGCCGACCCGAGCAAAGTCGACACCGTCATCATCATCAACCTGTGCGTACCCACCGCCAGTGGCGTGCCACTGCAGTTGCTGCCCAAAGAGATCAACGGTGTGCGTGTCATAGGCATCGACGTGCCTGGTTTTGGTGTGCCGACGCATGCCGAAGCCAAAGACGTGTTGGCCGGGGCGATGCTGAAATACGCCCGCGAAGAAGTCATGAACGGCCCCGTGGCCGCGCCCCGCGCCGGTCGCGCTGACAAGCCCACGGTGGCCCTGCTGGGTGAGATGTTCCCCGCCGATCCGGTCATCATCGGCCAGATGCTCGCCCCCATGGGCCTGGCTGCAGGCCCGGTGGTGCCTACCCGCGAGTGGCGTGAGTTGTACGCCGCGCTGGACTGCTCGGTGGCTGCGGCCATCCACCCGTTTTACACAGCGAGCGTGCGGGAATTCAAAGCTGCGGGTCGGCCCGTGGTGGGCTCGGCCCCGGTGGGTCTGGAAGGCACACAAGACTGGCTGCAAAACATCGGACAGGCGGCAGGCGTCGCGCAGGCGCAAATCGATGTGGCACGCAACCAGTCGCTTGCGCAAATGCGAGGACTGTTGATGCAAAAACCCATCTCGGGCCGCATCACCCTGAGTGGTTATGAGGGCTCTGAGTTGTTGGTGGGCCGTTTGCTTGTCGAGTGCGGTGCTGATGTGCGTTATGTTGGTTCGGCCTGTCCTGCTACCGAATGGAACGCACAAGACATCGCCTGGCTGCAAGCCAAAGGCGTGCAGGTGCAAATGCGCGCCTCCCTGGAGCAAGACCTCAACGCGATGTACGAATACCGGCCGCAGCTGGCCATTGGCACCACCCCGGTGGTGCAAATCGCCAAGCAAAACAGTGTGCCCTCGTTGTACTTCACCAACCTGATTTCGGCCAGACCCCTGATGGGTGTGGCCGGGGCCGGATCGCTGGTACAGGTGGTGCAGGCCGCCATGGGCAACAAAGCCCGCTTTGACGCCATGAAATCATTCTTTGGCGATGTGGGTGCAGGCCATGCTGCCGGGGTGTGGGAATCGGTGCCCAAAGACCGACCTGAGTTCAAAGCCGAAACCCGTCGCCAAATCGAAAAGATTTTGAAAAAGCGCAAAGCCGAGGAGATGGGTTCATGAACCAGGTCAATCCTCCACCCAGCAGCGTGGCCAAGCCCAAGTCGCCGCTCATCCTTGACCACGACCGCGCCGGCGGCTACTGGGGTGCGGTCTACGTGTTCACCGCCATCAAAGGCTTGCAGGTGGTGATCGACGGCCCAGTGGGCTGCGAAAACCTGCCCGTGACCTCGGTGCTGCACTACACCGATGCCTTGCCCCCGCATGAATTGCCCATTGTGGTGACCGGTCTGGCCGAAGAGCAGCTCGGTCGCGAAGGGACAGAAGGCGCCATGAAACGCGCCCATGCGACGCTGGACCCAGAGCTGCCCGCCGTGGTGGTGACCGGCTCGATCGCCGAAATGATTGGCGGCGGTGTCACGCCCGAAGGCACCAACATCGCCCGGTTTTTACCCCGCACCATCGACGAAGACCAGTGGCAATGCGCCAACCGTGCCATGTACTGGCTCTGGAGTGAGTATGGTTTGCGCAAAGTGCCTGCCCGCAAACCCTTTGAAGAACGTCCGGTGGGCGAAAAGCCCCGCGTCAACATCATTGGCCCCTGCTACGGCACTTTCAACAGCGCCAGTGACCTGGCTGAAATTCGCCGCTTGGTGCAAGGCATCGGTGCCGAAGTCAACATGGTTTTTCCTTTGGGCAGCCATCTGGCCGATGTATCGCGCTTGGTCGAGGCCGATGTCAACATCTGCATGTACCGCGAGTTTGGCCGCATGTTGTGCGAGGCGCTGGAGCGCCCGTATTTGCAAGCGCCCATTGGTTTGCACAGCACCACCAACTTTTTGCGCAAGCTGGGTGAATTGCTGCACCTGGACCCAGAGCCTTTCATTGAGCGTGAAAAGCACACGACGCTCAAACCCATGTGGGACTTGTGGCGCTCGGTCACGCAAGACTTTTTTGCCACGGCCAGCTTTGCCGTGGTGGCGGGCGAGACTTACTCGCGTGGGCTGAAAAATTTTCTGGAGCATGAAATGGGTTTGCCTTGCCGCTTCAGTGTCTCCCGCACAGCAGGCACCAAAACCGACAACGCCAAGGTTCGCGAATTGGTCCAAACGCAAACGCCGCTCATCATGTTTGGCAGCTACAACGAGCGCATGTACCTGAGCGAAATCTCGGGCAGCAGTCCCATGCGAGCGGCCTTCATTCCGGCGTCTTTTCCTGGCGCCATCATCCGCCGTCACACGGGCACCCCCTTCATGGGTTACAGCGGTGCAAGCTACGTGATCCAAGAAGTGTGCAACGCGCTGTTTGATGCGCTGTTTCACATCCTGCCTTTGGGCACAGAGATGGACAAAGTGGAAGCCACGCAAGCGCGTGGCGTGGTGGCCCCCAACGCCAGTTGGCAAGACGAGGCCCAACAACGATTGCGTGATGTGGTGCAAAACCAGCCTGTGCTGGTGCAGATATCAGCGGCCAAGCGCTTGCGCGATCAGGCTGAGCAACTCTCTCAGGCCCAAGGCCAAAACGAAGTGACCGAAGCCCATGTGAATGCGGCCAGCCGCGAGTTAGGTCTGGGGGTGGCGGCATGAAAACATGCACGCACATTCAATCAACAACAACCGCTGGTGCTGCTGTGTGTGGCGCCACTGTCCCGATGTCGTGGCCTTTGGCTGCGGATGCCCATCTGCGCGGGCTGTGCGCAACCCGGGTCGCAAGGCCTCTTTAAAAGGAGCAAAAAATGTCCACAAAGACATCAATTTCCGGACTCACCGATGAGGAAGCCCAGGAGTTCCATCACTACTGGATGCAGGGCACCGTAGGCTTTACAGCAGTCGCTGTGCTGGCCCACATCCTGGTCTGGGCGTGGCGTCCCTGGTTCTGATTCAGAGCCTGTTTCATTCATCCATCGATTGACGGAGTCACTGTCATGCAAAACACCAACCACCTCAATGAGGCCCATTCGCGTGCGGATGAGTCTCCCGCTTATTGGTCCATTTTCCTGATCGGATTTGGATGCCTGTTTGTGGTCGTCGTACTGGCCAAACTGGTCGGCGTTCACTGGCGGGATCTGCTGCCCGGTGCAGAGGATGCCAAGAGCATGAGTCAGGGTGTGAAAGCTGCGGTGTACACCTTCATGTCCCACATCATTTAGGAGATTCACCATGTGGAGAATTTGGCGACTTTACGACCCTTTGCGTGCCATGGTGCTGCAGGGCATTTTCTTGTTTGGCCTGGCCGCGATGATTCACCTCATCTTGCTCAGCACCAACAAATTCAACTGGCTCGACGGCGCGAAAAAACCCGTAGCAGCATCGGCGCAAAACTCGCCGCTGCCGACCGCGGTGGCTTCGCTCGCTGCGCCCAAGTCCTGATCCAGGACTTGCCGTTCAGGTGCCGCCATTGAACCCGTGTCAATGCGGCATCTGTTGATCCACTGAAGCAGGAGGACCCAACCATGGCCATGCTGAGTTTTGAAAAAAAGTACCGTGTTCGCGGTGGTACCCTGCTGGGTGGTGACTTGTTTGACTTCTGGGTCGGACCGTTTTACGTCGGCTTCTTCGGCGTGACAACCCTGTTTTTCTCGTTTCTGGGGACTGCCCTGATTTTGTGGGGGGCTTCACAAGGCCCGACCTGGAACATTTGGCAGATCAGCATTGCACCGCCTGATTTGTCCTATGGTTTGCGCTTCGCGCCCCTGATGGAGGGCGGCCTGTGGCAGCTCATCACGGTGTGTGCCATTGGTGCCTTTGGCTCGTGGATGATGCGCGAGGTCGAAATATGCCGCAAGCTGGGCATGGGCTTTCATGTGCCTGTGGCCTTTGGTGTGGCCATCTCGGCCTATGTCACTTTGGTGGTCATCCGGCCGGTGCTCATGGGGGCCTGGGGACATGGCTTCCCCTATGGCATCTACAGCCACCTCGACTGGGTCTCCAACGTGGGTTACCAGTACCTGCACTTCCATTACAACCCGGCGCACATGATCGCCGTGAGTTTCTTCTTCGCCAGCGTGTTTGCCTTGTCGCTGCATGGTGGCCTGATCTTGTCCTCGACCAACCCTGCACCGGGCACCGTGGTCAAGACACCCGAACACGAAGACACGTTCTTCCGCGACATCATTGGTTACTCCATCGGCACCTTGGGCATTCACCGCTTGGGTTTGTTTTTGGCCCTGGCTGCCGTGTTGTTCAGCGCCCTGTGCATTGTGCTCAGTGGCCCTTTCTGGAGCCGTGGCTGGCCTGAGTGGTGGAGCTGGTGGCTGAACATGCCCATCTGGTCCCAGTGGCCCGTTTGAGTCAGGCTGCACAGCCAGACCGAATCTGAAGAATTGAGGAGTACAGCAAATGGCCGACTATCAAAATCTGTTCACCACGGTGCAAGCCGTGGGTCCGGTGCACCAAGGGGTGCCACTCGGACACGGCAACAGCCCACGCACGGGGCAACCCCTGATCAACTATTGGGTGGGCAAGTTGGGCAATGCCCAGCTCGGCCCCATATATTTAGGTGGCTTGGGTCTGCTCTCGCTCGTGTGTGGCTTGATCGCCTTCACCTTGATTGGCATGAACATGCTGGCATCGGTCAATTACGACCCGATACAGTTTGTGCGCCAGCTGTTTTGGCTGTCCTTAGAGCCGCCGCCGCCGAGCTATGGCCTGAGTTGGCCGCCGCTCAACCAAGGTGGCTGGTTCCTCATCGTCGGTTTGTTCCTCACAGCGTCGGTGATGTTCTGGTGGGCCCGAACCTACCGCCGCGCCGTCGAGTTGGGCATGGGCACCCACATCGCGTGGGCGTTTGCTGCGGCCATCTGGTTGTTCTTGGTGTTGGGTTTGTTCCGCCCCATTCTCATGGGTTCATGGGGTGAAGCTGTGCCCTACGGCATCTTCTCTCACCTGGACTGGACGGCGGCCTTCTCGTTGCGCTATGGCAACCTGTTCTACAACCCCTTCCACGCGCTGTCCATTGTGTTCCTGTATGGCTCGGCCCTGCTGTTTGCCATGCACGGTGCGACCATTTTGGCAGTGACCCGCTTTGGCGGTGAGCGCGAGATTGAGCAAATCACCGACCGGGGGACTGCCTCAGAGCGCGCTGCCTTGTTTTGGCGCTGGACCATGGGCTTCAACGCCACCATGGAATCGATTCACCGCTGGGCCTGGTGGTTTGCTGTGTTGTGCCCCATCACGGGCGGTATTGGCATCTTGTTGACGGGCACTGTGGTGGACAACTGGTACCTCTGGGCCATCAAGCATGGGGTGGCGCCACCGTACCCCGAAATTTTCCCCGCGATGGTGGACCCCGCATTGAGCAATGGAGGCAAGCCATGAGCATGAAGACCTTGAACGCACCCCGCTGGACAGTCCGCCTGGCTAAGGGCTTGGGACTGACACTGGCCGGTCTGGTGCTCGCTGGTTGCGAGCGCCCTGTGCCTGAGACGGTTCAAAGTGGTTACCGTGGCACCGGCATGGTGCAGGTGTACAACGCCCGACTGCTTGAAGTCAAAACCGAAAAAAATCAGCCGCCTGTGGCCATTCCATCGGGAGGCTCGGATGGGCCCAAAGCCTCACAGGTTTACAAAAATGTGAAAGTGTTGGGTGACCTGAGCGTGGGTGATTTCAACCGCCTCATGGTCTCCATGACCAGTTGGGTGGCCCCCAACGAGGGTTGTGCGTATTGCCATGCGCTGCCCAACTTCGAAGACGACAGCAAATACACCAAAGTGGTGGCCCGTCGCATGGTTGAGATGACCCAGCACATCAACGCCGATTGGCAGCCTCATGTGGCCAAAACCGGTGTGACCTGCTACACCTGCCACCGGGGTGAGCCCGTGCCCAATGCCATCTGGTTCAAGGCCGATCCCCAGCCTTACGGTTCCAACTTCATCGGCGACAAGACGGGACAAAACACACCTTCACCGGTGGTCAATTTGTCCTCTCTGCCGAACGATCCTTTCACCCCCTTCCTGCTGGGTGACCAGAAGATTCGTGTCAACGGCCCCACAGCTTTGCCCTCGGGTAACCGCATGTCGATCAAGCAGGCCGAGTGGACCTATGGGTTGATGACGCACATGTCCACCTCGCTGGGTGTCAACTGCACGTATTGCCACAACACCCAATCCTTCCAAAACTGGGAAAACAGCCCGCCCCAACGCACAACGGCTTGGCACGGTATCCGCATGGCCCGTGACCTGAACCTGACCTACATGGAGCCTTTGACCGAAGTCTTCCCGGCACACCGCAAGGGCCCGATGGGGGATGTGGCCAAGCTCAACTGCGCCACCTGTCACCAAGGTGCGTACAAGCCGCTCAATGGCGCACAAATGGCCAAAGACTTTCCCGAGTTGCTCAAACCCGCTCTGGCCGCTGCCAAAGTGGCGTCCAAGTAGTCGGCCTGACGCTGGACCGGACACCCGTCATGGAAGCCCTGCCCTCTCTTCATGACCCACTGTCCGGCGTGGTGGTGGTGTTGCTGGCCGATTTTTTGCGCCAGCACCAAGGTTGGGGTTGGTTGCGATTGGTGGCCGGGGCCACACCCTACAAGGATGTGACCGGTCTGACCATGGTCAAGGTCATGGGCAGTGGCCATGGCGGAGGGTTCAGTTTGCGCCCCAGTGCCACGCACCAAGGCTTGGTCTGCACATTCACTCACCTCGACTTGGCCTTGAAGTTTTTGGACAGCCCAGCCGTGCATGCATACCGCAGTCGCGCCCGTGAATGCTGGAGCGGTGTGATGGCGGTGCAATCTGCCCGTGGAAACTGGGACAAACAAGCGTGGCAAGCCAGCTCGCCCCAAGCTTTGGGGCAGCCAAGTGAAGCTGCTTGGCAAGACGCGTGCCGCGCTCCGGGTCCTTTTGCGGTGCTGACCCGCGCGAGCATTGTGCCCACCAAGGCCATGGCATTTTGGCGCTATGCCCCCGCAGCACAGGCCGATTTGGACCAAACCCCAGGCTGTCTCTTGGCCATGGGCTTGGGTGAGGCGCCTTTGGTGCGCCAATGCACCTTCAGCTTGTGGCAAGACACCGCATCCATGGTCCACTATGCCCACAAAGGCGCACACCAAGTGGCCAGTGCGGCGGCTTATAAGCACCAGTTTTTTTCCGAGTCCCTGTTCGTTCGCATGCAAGTGCTGCAGATGTCCGGCGTGTGGAAAGGGCAGCCCTACCGTTATCCCTGCCTGAGTGAAGCCGCCACCTCAGGCGGTGTGAACCGCTTGTCCCAAATCGACGTGTGCAGCCCAGAGGTGAGCCATGTCTGAGCACAAGGTCGTCATCGTGGGTGCGGGCATGGGCGGCTTGAGCAGTGCCCTTTTGTTGGCGCATCAAGGCCTGGATGTCACGGTCGTGGAAACATCGGACGCACCCGGGGGCAAAGTGCACAGCCGCGAGGTCCAGGGTGTCCACATTGACAGCGGCCCCACGGTGTTCACCATGCGCTGGGTATTCGACGACTTGTTCCGCAAGGTGGGCACCAGTCTGGAAGCCGAGATGCGCATCTCACCCCTGAACGTGTTGGCGCGGCATTTTTGGCCCGACGGCAGTCGGCTGGACTTGTCGGCCAACGCCCAAGAAAGCGAGTCGGCGATTGCCGCCTGGTCTGGCGCTGACGAGGCCAGGCGTTTCCGTGATTTTTGCAACACCACACGCCAGCTCTATGCCACGCTGGAGGGCCCCATGATCCGTGCCCAGCGCCCCAGCATGGGTGGATTTATGGGCGATTTGGGTTTCAAAGGTTTGGGCGTTTTGGCTCAGCTCGGCCCCATGCGCAACCTGTGGCAACAGCTGGGCCACCAATTCACCGATCCGCGTTTGCGCCAGTTGTTTGCCCGGTACGCCACCTACTGTGGCTCATCACCTTGGCAGTCGCCCGCCACCCTCATGCTGATCGCCCAGGTCGAGATGGACGGCGTCTGGTCGGTGGAGGGGGGCATGGTGGGGATGGCCCAAGCCTTGGCCCGCGTAGCCCGACGCCATGGCGCTGTTTTCCGTTACCAAAGCACCTGCCAGCGCATCGAAAAGCGCCACGGCCGTGTGTGTGGTGTGCACTTGCAATCGGGCGAATTTTTGCCCGCTGACCGTGTGATATTCAACGGTGACGCTGCTGCTTTGCGCCAAGGTTTGCTGGGTGAAGAGGCCCGGCAAGCGGTGCCCCAAGCCGCGCCGCCGCGTTCCTTGTCGGCATTGACCTGGTCCCTCAACGCGCCAGCAACTGGCGTGGCGCTGGACCGCCACAACGTCTTTTTTCAAAGCACCTACGCCAGCGAGTTCGAGGACATCTTTGAGCGCCAACGTCTGCCCCAACAAGCCACGGTGTATGTCTGCGCACAAGACCGACCCGCGCTACGGCCCGAGGGGGCCGCTGAACGCATTTTTTGTTTGGTCAACGCTCCAGCTTGCGGCGATGGCAACGCGATCACCGAGGAGGCTTTAGAACAATGCCAAACCCACACTTTTCAGCACCTGCGCCAATTGGGCCTGCACCTGCAACCCACGTCGGACAACAGCCTGCGCACGACACCGCAGGATTTCCATCGGCGTTTTCCAGCGAGCGCAGGAGCGCTGTACGGGCAGGCGACACACGGTTGGACCAGCATCTTCAGCAGACCTGGCTCGGCCACACCCCTGCAGGGCCTGTACCTGGCGGGGGGCAGCGTGCATCCGGGGCCGGGGGTGCCGATGGCGGCCTTGTCCGGGCAACGGGCGGCCGAGGCCGTGATGGCGAGCCTCGTTTCGACCAGCACGTTCCCGATGGGGGCTACCTTTGGTGGTATGTCGACGCCATGAGTGACGATGGTCAGCACGGCATCACCCTCATTGCCTTTGTTGGCAGTGTGTTTTCGCCTTACTACGCTTGGGCCCGAAAGCGCGGGCCAACCAACCCCGACAACCATTGCGCCTTGAATGTGGCGATTTACAGCAAAGGCCAAGGCCGCTGGGCCATGACCGAACGCGGTCAGCGCCATTGCCACCGCAGCGAGCGCCAATTCACGATCGGTCCCAGCCAATTGAACTGGGATGGCGATTGCCTGACGATTGACATCGATGAAGTGTGTGTGCCCATCCCGCGCCGTGTGCGAGGCCGCATCAAGCTGTGGCCGCAGCAGCTGTTTGCTTACTCAACGCCCTTGGATGCGGCTGGCCAGCACCGCTGGGGGCCCTTGGCCCCGGCCTCTCGCATCGAGGTGGATCTGAGCGCGCCCGACTTGACATGGCAAGGCCACGCTTACCTCGATTCGAACGAAGGCGACGAACCTGTGGAGCGGGGTTTCCACACCTGGGACTGGTCGCGTGCCCGCATGCGCGATGGCAGCACCTTGGTGTTTTACGACATGCAAGCGCCGGGCACGAGCGAGCGTGCGCTCTCGCTCAGATTCACGCCCAAAGGCACGGTCGAGCCGCTGGCGCTGCCGCCAGCCCAGCGGCTGCCCAAGACCGGCTGGCGTCTCGAGCGGCGCATGCGCAGCACCCAAGCCGTGCGGGTGCACGAGCAATTGGAAGACACCCCTTTTTACCAGCGTGCATTGCTGCAATTTGAGCACGCAGGCGAGCCCTTGCTCGCCTTCCATGAAACCCTGTCGGTGCCGCGTTTGGTGTCACCGGTGGTTCAAGCCATGCTGCCCTGGCGCATGCCGAGGCGGGCTTGAGATGAACAACCTTGAACGTGTCGTCAAGGCAACCCCATTCCTGGCCATGGTGGCCAAGAATAGCCCTCGTGCGGGCCGTGCACGTCTTCTGCAAGGAGAAAACTATGTCTAACTCAGACAAAGTCTGGCCAACGGGACTGACCGAGGCCGAATCGGAAGAGATTCACCGCAATCTCATCCAGGGTACGCAGATCTTCGGCATGATTGCCGCTTTTGCTCACCTGCTGGCCTATATCTACTCACCCTGGCTCAAGTAAAGGAGAGACATCATGATCTACTCGAAAATGTGGTGTGTGGTGAAACCTTCTGTGGGCATTCCAGTGTTCATTGCGGCTGTGGCGATTTCGTCTTTCAGCGTGCACTTGGCGCTGACCATGAACACCAGCTGGGTGAAAAACTTCCTCAATGGTGGCGCTAAAGTCGTGGCCGTTGCGCCTACGGCAGATGCCGCGGTGAAGAAGTAACGGGTGCAGTCCGCCGAACGGCCAAGCGCGCAAGCGCTTGGTCTTTCCGATTTATGAACAAAACCAAATCTCGTTCTTCTTGGGCGAACTCGCTGGCCAGTTTGGGGCCGCGTTTCATGCCCTTTGCCGACGCCGCCAGCGATGAGCTGCCGCTGTCGCGTTTGCTGCGCTTGTCGCTGTTTCAAATTTCTGTGGGCATGGCCATGGTCATGCTGGTGGGCACCCTCAACCGCGTGATGATTGTGGAGCTGCAAGTGCCCGCCACGCTGGTGTCCTTCATGGTGGCTTTGCCGCTGCTCATGGCGCCACTGCGCGCGCTCATTGGTTTTCGCTCGGACAACCACCGCTCTCAACTGGGTTGGCGGCGTGTGCCCTACATTTGGATGGGCAGCTTGCTGCAGTTCGGCGGTTTCTCCATCATGCCTTTTGCCTTGCTGGTGCTCAGTGGTGCGGGGCAGTCCAGTCAGGCCCCCGCATGGGTGGGCTTGGTGGGTGCCGCAGGCGCCTTTGTGCTGGTGGGCATGGGCATGCACACGGTACAAACCGCTGGCCTGGCCCTGGCCACCGACTTGGCGCCGCCCGAGAGCCAACCCAAGGTCGTGGGCCTCATGTATGTGATGCAACTGCTTGGCATGATCGGCAGCGCCCTGATGCTGGGCCACTTGCTGCGCGACTACAGCCCCGGCCAGCTCATCCGCGTGGTGCAAGCGGTGGCCGTGATGACGCTGGCGCTCAACGTTGTGGCCCTGTGGAAGCAAGAGCCGCGCAGCCGCATGCGCAAACCCGGCACGCCTGTAGAACACACTTTTGGCCAAGCCTGGCGCTTGTTTTGCCAAGGCCCCAACACCCTGCGCCGATTGCTGGCGGTGGGTATGGGCACCATGGCCTTCACCATGGAAGACGTGTTGCTGGAGCCCTACGGCGGCGAAATTTTGAACCTCAGCGTGTCCACCACCACCATGCTCACGGCCACCCTCGCATTCGGCGGACTGATCGGGTTTGCTTGGGCCTCGCGTGTGCTCAGCCGGGGCCAAGACGCTTACCGCATGGCCAGCTGGGGCGCTTGGGTGGGGGTGCCTGCATTGGTCTGTGTGATCGTCTCCGCCCCCATGGGCTCGCCGCTCGTGTTTGCCTTGGGCATTTTCTTGATCGGTTTGGGCGGCGGCTTGTTTGCCCACGGCACCTTGACGGCCACCATGCAGATGGCCCCACCTGAGCAAGTGGGTTTGGCCATGGGCGCTTGGGGCGCCGTTCAGGCCACGGCGGCGGGTGTGGGCATGGCCGCAGGCGGCTTGGTGCGCGACGGCGTGGCCCTGGGCAGCAGCTCGGTTCTGGGCTATAGCGCGGTGTACAGCCTCGAAATACTCTTGCTGGCGCTGACCCTGTGGGCCATGGCGCCCATGATGCAACCAGTCCGTGCCACTGTACGGACGGCGCCCAACTCTGCATAATTGGCTTGCAGCCTGTGCTCAACCCTAACCCCAACTCAAGGAAAAACCATGGAAATCAAACACATCCTCATCATCATGTTCGTGGTTTTTTGCCTGTTCATGTTGGCCAACTGGTTCAACCGTCCCAAAAACCCACGCAAGTGATGTTGGACGTTTTCCATTTAAAAACCGCCCTTGAGGCGGTTTTTTGATGGTTGGACCTTGGAGGAAAAGCGCCGAAGCAAGGTCTCACACTGCCGCAACCTCCAGTGCACTTGCAAAGAGTGGGTTAACAAGCCTGTGTACCTCTCGAGTGACTTGGATGCGCAGGGTTTGCCTGTGCCCATCGAGTCGGCGCTAGGAACGAACGGAAAGCCCTGGCCAGCGCCACTGGCACTGTCTTTGAAAAGATTCACCCTTGTAAAAAAACCTCAAGCCACAGGCCTCTGAATCGGCTGCCCGGCTTCGAGCAAGTCCATCACTTGCCGCATGACCTGCGGGCCGGAGGCAGAATACGGATCAAAGTCGGGGTGTTGCAAGCGAACCATGGGGTCGTCCACCGACAAATGAACGAGCGCCATGGACCATTGGCCAAATCGCCGCGCTTGGATTTCTTCGTGGTGCAGTATTTCCACATCTTTGTGGCGGTTGTCGGCGCAGATGCGCCGGTACAAGGCATGGATGCGGCTGCGTTCGCCTTCGATGACCTGAATGAAAAACCCCTGGCCTTGGCACAGCACGCCGGTGATGGCCTGTGCCGGGTTGTGCGCATGGGCCTGTGCCAGGATGGAGCTGGTCATCGTGGTGGTTTGTGGGCCGACCGCGCGGCTCACGTACAACAAGCGCACCATGATGCTGTGGCTGGGAACTCTCATGGTGTGTGTTGCAGGGCGTTGCGGTCGAGGCGCTCGTTTTCTCGCCGTTCAAACAAGTCCAGCATCCAGGCCACACGCTCTGGCATGGCCCGGTTGGGAAAGTACGCCTTGTTGCTGGTTTGTTGGGTGGCGTCGCGGCAACCTTGCACCAGCCCCACGATGGCGGCCAGGGGTTCGGGGCTGGTGGGGGCGACGCGAATCCAGTGCACCTGGGTCCAAGCGCTGGCCAACAACATGAGTTTGCGTGTGGTGCTCACCACGGTGCGTTTGTTCACCGAGTTCAGGCCTTCACGGCGCAGTTGGTGGCCAATTTCGGCATAGATCATGCTGGCGGCGCAAATGGCAGCGCGGCAATCAGGGGGGAGGGCGGCAATGCCCGAATGCGCTTGCTTGTAAAGGCGGTCAGCTTCGTCCAATAAACGGGTCACCACCTGTGCAATGGCGGGTGTGAACAGGGGATCAGCCATCCAGGCTTCTGGCTGAACACCTGCCTCCACCAACCAGCGGCGCGGCAGGTACAGGCGGCCGATGCTGGCGTCGTGTCCCACGTCGCGTGCGATGTTGGTCAACTGCATGGCCACGCCCAGCTCGCAGGCACGGGCCAGGGTGTCCATGTTTTGTGGACCCATGATCCAGCTCATCATCGCTCCCACACTGCCGGCCACGCGGGCGCCATAGGCGTGCAAATCTTCGATGCTCTCGTAAGTGCGGCCTGCAGCGTCCCAGGCAAAGCCTTCGATCAGCGCATCCAGCAAATGGCGCGGCAACTTGTACTGTTGCACCACCAGGCTCAGGGCGTGGTCTTCCACATGGTCGTGCGGCGCTCCGGCGTAAATCGCGTCCAAGCGTTCTTGCAGCACCGTCAGAGGGGCATCACCAGCGGTCGCTTCGTCTACCAAGTCGTCGGCCACACGGCAAAACGCATACAGCGCGATGGCCGCGATGCGCACGCGCGGTGGCAGCAAGCGGCTGGCGGCAAAAAAAGTTTTGGAGCCGCCTTGCATCATGGCCACACAGGCCTGCAAGTCGTTTGAATCGAAGTTCAACTCTGGATTGGCCACAGGGGCGGTGCGATCAGACGTTGACATAGGGGACCACCGTTTCCAAAGCTTTGGCGGACATGAGCACGCCCGGCACACCCGCACCCGGGTGGGTGCTGGCGCCCACCACATAGAGGCCAGGGACATCCTCGCTGCGGTTGTGGGGACGAAACCACGCGCTTTGCAGCAGCAGCGGCTCCAGGCCAAAACCGGCGCCTTTATAGGACCACAAATTGTCGTGAAAATCTTGCGGCGTGCTGACCTTGCTGGTCACGATGCAGTGGCGAAGACCGGGCAAAACACTGGCTTCCAGACTTTCGGCAATGGCTGCGCGGTAGGTCTCGGCAAAGGCTGGCCAGTCGGTGCCGCTGTCCAAGTGCGGCACGGGCGAAAGCACATAAAAGGTGTCGCAACCCTCGGGCGCCATGGACGGGTCGGTGGCGGTAGGGCGGTGCAAATACAGGCTGAAGTCTTCAGCCAATTGGTGCTTTTTGAAGATGTCTTGCAACAGGCCTTTGTAGCGTGGTCCCAGCACCATCATGTGGTGCGGCACATCGGGGTATTGTTGGGAAGTGCCGAAGTACCAGACAAACAAACCCATGGAGTATTTGCCGTTGGCAATCTTGCGGTCGGTCCAAACGCGGCGGTGCTCAGGCGCCACCAGGTTTTTGTAGGTCCAGGCGGTGTCGCCGTTGCTGACCACGATGTCGGCGGGCACGAACTCGCCGTTTTGCAATTCGATACCGCTGGCGCGGCCGTTTTCGATGCGAATTTGTGTGACGGGCGCGTTGCAGCGCAGTGGCACGCCGCGCTCTTGCAGCAAGCTGACCAGACCTTTGACGATGGCGCCGGTGCCGCCCATGGCCGAGTGCACGCCCCAAGTGCGTTCCAACGAGTTGATGAGCGCATAAGCGCAGGTGACGGCAAAGGGATTGCCGCCGATCAGCAGCGGGTGAAAACTCATCACAATGCGCAGCTTGTCGTTGCGGATGTGTTTGGCCACCAGGCTGTACAGGCTGCGCCAAGCGCCCATGCGCAGGAAATCGGGGATGGCGGCCATCAGGTCACTGACTTTGTCAAAAGCCATGTCGCCCATGCCTTCAAAACCCAGGGTTTTGCAGCGTTCGGCTTCTTCTAAAAAGCGTTCGTAGCCGGGCAGGTCATCGGGTTCAAAGCGGGCCACTTCAGCGCGCATGTGTTCGGCGTCGCCGTTGTAGTCGAACCAGGTGCCATCTGCAAAACGCACGCGGTAAAACGGGTCCATCGCGACCAGTTTCACGTCGTCTGAAAAACTTTTGCCACACAGCGCCCAAAGCTCTTCGAGCAAAAAGGGCGCGGTGATGATGGTCGGGCCCGCGTCGAATTTGAAGCCGTCCTGATGGTGCACATAAGCGCGTCCGCCGGGGGCATCGAGTTTTTCAAAGACCTTGACCTCGTAACCTTTGACGCTCAGTCGGATGGCTGCGGCCAGGCCACCAAAACCGCTGCCAATGACCACCGCCACGGGCCGTTGGTGGACCTTGGATGCGGCGCTCAGCTCAGGCCCTTGTGGCGGCGCAGGGATACCCAAACCCTCGGAACGGAAAGCATGGGCGGTGGGTGCGGTGAGGGTGTTCATGGCGGCCTTCAGGGGTTTGTGGTCAAAGCCGGTTTGCGGGTTTGGCCCATGGCCCAGCCCCACAAGCGCTCCAGTGGCCAAGGGAAAATCATGATGAAGTGCTCAACGATGGCCAGCCCCAGCAGCGTGGCCAATATGACCCAGCCGGTGGTGATGGCCACCGCGCCTTGTTGCGCCAGCCAGACCAGCCAAAACCAGGTCCCCATGGCCACGCCCATCGACAGCACAAACCACAGCGACATGCCGCGGGTGGTCCGGAAATAGCTGGCCAAGTACACCAGGTGCTCAGGCAGGTATTGCGCACCGTTTTGCGGCACACCAAAATACAGATTCAGCTTGGCCGACAGGCGCATGCACCACAGCAAGGCGAAGGTGCAAATGGCCACATGGCTGACTTGGCCCGCTTGCATCCAGCACAACACCGCAAAGTTGGCCAGCAAGGCCAGCTCGTGGTAGAGCATGACTTGTACCGACTGCACAAACCGTGGCCAGCCCGTGGCCCCCGCGGCCAATGGGGTTTTGCGCGGGCCGGTGATCCAACCGGTCAAAAAAGCCAGTTCGTGCCAGCCCCACATCAAGATCACGCTGCCAAAGGCGAGGTAGGCGTTGAACACGCTGACCTCTTGCATGCTGTGGGCCACGCCCCAAAAACTCAAAGCCAAAAGCACCGTCCAGCCCGCCAGGCTGAAACGAAAGCTGCGCGCAGGCAGCCGGTCGAGCCACAAGATCACCCCCGTGCCGAGCCACCAGCACAGGGCCGTGAACACACAGGCCCAGACGACTTCATTCACCATGCGGGTTCCATGCGCACTTGGGGCGAGAGGTCTTGTTGAATCACCGGCATGAAATACAGGCGGGCAAAGGTGGCAGCGGCTTGGATGGCGCACACGCCTTGCTGAAATTTACCCACCACACCACCGCGCGCCTTGGCCTTTTGCATGGCCTGCGACAGGGCAAACAAGCGCTCCAAGCCCCGACGGAAGTCGGGGTGATCGGTGTCCAGGGCCAGCGGGAAAACCTGTTGGGTGATCTCGGTGGTGATGCGGAACACCTGGTAGTCGTATTCGCTGGAATCGAGGCCCATGGCTTCGTGCAGCATGGGACGGGTGTGGTCGCGCACATACATGGTGGCGTACACGGCCAGCAAGAAAAAGCGGATCCAGAGTTTGTTGCCGCCGCTGAGCAATTTGGGATTGGCGCGCATGATCAGAGCGAACGACTCACCATGGCGGAATTCGTCGTTACACCACAACTCAAACCAGCGAAAGATGGGGTGAAAGCGTTTTTCGGGGTGTTTTTCGAGCTGGCGGAAGATGGTGATGTACCGGGCGTAGCCGATTTTCTCCGACAGGTAGGTGGCGTAGTAAATGTATTTGGGCTTGAAGAAGGTGTACTTTTTGGTGCGCTTGAGGTTGCCCAGATCGATGCCCAGATTGAAGTCCCGCAGCGACAGGTTGATGAAGCCCGCGTGGCGTGATTCGTCGCGCGCCAGATAGGTCATCAGCTGCTTGATGTCGGGGTTGCTGACGTTCTTGCGGATCTCGTTGTAGAGCACGCAACCCGAAAACTCTGACGTGAGGGAGCTGACCAGAAAGTCCATGAACTCCTGGCGCATTTCGGGCGAGAGGCTGGCCATGCCGGTGGCCACTTCACCGGCGAAGGCCTCGTCGCGCTGAAAGTGGTCGTGGTTGTTGTCACCCTCGTACTCGGCCATCATTTTGTCCCACTCGGCGCGCACCGGCTCGATGTCGATGCGGTCCATGGCGGCGAAGTCGGTGGTGTAAAAACGCGGGCTGATCATGTCGTCATGCACGGCTTTTTTGTTGGCGTCTTCAGCGGTTTCAATGGTGTGGGCAGCGGTGACGGTCATGGGATGCTCCGTTGGAGAAAAATTCAAGGTCAAGGGGCTTTGTGCCCGGCCAGTCTCAGACTGGCAAACACGGCGGCGTTGTGGGGTCCGAACGACTCCAGGTCAATGCGTTGCCCGGTGCTGGGGTCTTGCAGGGTCAAACGGCCGTCGGCGCGACCAATCAACAAAAAGGGGGCGTCTTTGCTCAAGCTTTCACGGTGACGTTCGCGCGCCAAAGCGCGCAGCGAGCTGCGCAAAAAGCCTTGTTCGCCAGAAAATTGGGCCACTTGTTGCCCCGTGCGGTGGTCCAGTACGGCGATGTCACCGCCGGCGATGTCACGGAACAGCAAGTCGCGTTGCCACTGCACGGCGGCGTCCGGTGTGCGCGGGTCCAGGCCCGACCAACGGGCCAGGCCCACGGCGACCAGCAGGGCCAGCAGCAGCACGCCGATCCAGGCCATGGGCCGGGTCAGACCTTGGATTGGGGAGGCTTGGCCTGGAGGCTGCCAGTCGTGCTGGGGCAAGGTTTTCATGCCAGCATGCCCTGGTTGGGTGTGTTGGACTGGCTGGCAGGCGCAGCAGAGGGCGAATCTCCCAAGTGCAGGCTTGGGTCCACACGCTCGGCACGCCACAGGTTCAGCAGCAGCTCACCCACTTCTTGGCTCTGCGCCACGCAGCGCAAGGTCGGTTGCGGTTGGGTCAGGTGCCAAGCGCGCTGGTGCGGCCACAAGTGGGCCCAGCCAATCCGGTCTTGGGGGTGCAAGGCGAGCGCGATGTCGCCGGTGCCTGCACCTTGGGTCTTCAGTGACGCACCCACGATGCGTTTGAAGGGCAGGTTGAAGGTCAGCGTGAGCACGATGCCGATGCGCATGACCACCCGTTTGTTGGTCAGGGTGTAGAGCGTGCTGCGCGCCGACATCCAGGCCGTGCCCAAAAGCAAGACCAGGGCCAAGGTGTAGAGGCTGGCGGCCACCGCCAAGGGTTTCCAGTCGAGTGGACCCTCCGTGGCCGTCAGATTGATGGTTTGAACCGCCAGCATGCAGGCAAAGTACAGCGCGACCTTGCGCACATGGAAGGCGTGGATGGCCAAGCGCTGCCAGTCGGGCGCGCCCTGCCAGACCACACGCTCGCCCGCAGGCAAGGCGCTGGGCAAGCCGGGAGCGGCTTCCCACTCGTGCTCGTGGGTGGCTTTCATATGATGGGTTCCTGGCGCTCAGGCGTCGCGTACAGAGTGCCCGCACCGTAATAAGCAGTGATCTTTTCTTCTTCAAGAAGGGTGATCTGATCTGGCGATTTGGTTTGGGGCACGTTGGCAAACTGGTGCGCCAGAATGGCTTGCACATGCGAGCCGTCTTTCTTGATGCGTGCAAACGTCATGGGCAGCAAAACGCGTTTGTCGGAGTTCACCAATTGGACTTCGGCATAGCGAAACAGCATTTCCATGCGGTCCACCCACAACTCGACCACGCTACCGGCGATGACTTTGTCGGCGCCCCAGACCGGCAGACCGCGCGGATCCACGTCGTTTTTGGCCACCTTGAAGTCGGTGGCAATGCGCATGGGCACAATTTTGGGGTGGCCGTGCTCCATATCGGGCACATCGGCGCGCTGGGCCCAGGCGCCCGGACCGACGCCTGCCAATAAGGGGTCGCCCAGGGGTTCCAGGGGCGCACCATTCCAGCCATGGATGGGTTGAGCGCTGTACTCGCCGTCAGGGCGATTCAGGTCGGGTGACAGGTAGGTGTGGCCATCCTCGGTCTTGTATGCCACCGGCTCTGGCACGGGCGGCCAGCCTTGGATTTGGGGGCCGTTTTCGCGTCCCGAATCCATGGGGTAGCCCTCTCGGTGGTTCTCACGCAAGAGGTAATAAATCAGCCCCGCAAAGAACGCCCAAAACATGTACAACACGATTTGGGCCACATCGATGTACTGGGTGATTGCGCCTGTTTCCATGGCTGTCTCCTTCTAAAAATCTGGCATCAGCCTGGCAGTTGGGCCAGACCAAAAGGGGTGATGGGTGGATGGGGGTGATGGGCGCGTTCGCGGGCCGCCAAACGGCTCGCACGCAACATGGGGCCCAAGGCCACCAGCACGACAAACAACAAATACATTTCAAAGTGGTAGACGAAGCTGTAGGCGGTGATGGGGGTGACCAGCACTTCGCCCAAGGCGCCCGACATGGCCAGCACCGAGACGCTGTCGCGCAAAGCCCCTCCCAGCGCCATGGCGGTCCCTGCGCTGGTGGCTTGCACAGCGCCCCACGTGCCCATGACCAAGCCGCCCAAGTGGCCCATGGGGCTGCCTTCGGGGGCCATGCCCATGGCCGTGACCAGCATGCCCACGGCAAACAGACCGCCGCTGAAACCGATCAGACCCACGCCCAAGCGGAACAACCAGCCCGCTTCCAGCGGTCCGGAAAAAATCACCATCGCAAACGCGGGCAAGCCCAAGAGCACCCCCAGGCTGGCCAGGCGGCAAGCGTGCATGCCGCCTGACAGCCAGCGGGCTGACAACAGGAAAGCCAGCAATGCACCACCCGCACTCAAAGCCGTGAGGGCACTGGTCGCGCCCACGTCCAGTTTCAGGATCTCGGCCGCATAAGGCTCGAGCACGATGTCTTGCATGTTGAAGGCGAAGGTGCCCAGAGCCAAGGTCCACAAAAAGCGGCGCATCTGCGGCTGGGCCATGAGCTCACGCCAGCTGTTGGCAAAGCCACCGGCTTCGCGGCGACCGCGCTTGGCACCTCGAGCCTCTTGTTTCCACAGCGAGGCCAAGTTCATCACCGCCACCATCACGGCGCAGCCTTGCACCAGCTGGATGAGTTTTTGCGGGCTGAAGTCAGCGAGCAACCAGCCAAATACAGCGCTGCTGGCGATCATGCCCACCAACAGCATGCTGTAGAGCAAGGCCACCACGCGGGGCCGTTTGTCGTCGCTGGCCAAATCGTGCGCCAGCGCCATGCCCGCGGTTTGCGTGACCTGAATGCCCGCACCCACCAGCACAAAGGCGAGGCATGCCCCCAGCTGACCCACCCAAAGATTGGCGGCTTCAGGCTCGGACAACAGCAGCAAGGCAAACGGCATGATGGACAGGCCACCAAACAGCAGCAAGGTGCCCATCCACATGTAAGGAATGCGGCGCAGGCCCAAGGCCGAGGGGTGCGTGTCGCTGCGGTAGCCGATCAGGGTGCGCAGCGGCGCAAACACCATCGGTACCGCCACGGCCAAAGCCACCCACCAGGCGGGCACATGCAGCTCCACGATCATGACCCGGTTGAGTGTGCCCACGAGCAGCGCCGTGACCATGCCGATCACCACTTGGAACAGCGACAGGCGCAAGAGTCGCGCCATCGGCAGTTCCGGCGAAGCCGCGTCGGCAAACGGCATGAAGCGCGTGCCATAGGCGGTGAGCCAGCGTGGGATCGGGATGCGCAGTGTCATGAGCGTGTCCACTCCCAGGCTTGAGAGGTGTAAAAACCGCTGGCCACGCGCTGCATGCGCGCACCCTGCCAGCCTTGCAAATCCAGGTGGTTCTGCATGCGATGCAGCAAGTCGGCGTGCGCCACGGGCGACAAAGAGGGCGAGCGGTCGCTGCGCGGAAACAGACGGCCCGCGCTGTGCATCAGGGCCAGGAGTGGCGTGCGCGGTGCGAAGGTGAAGGCCATGGAGCCGCGCGTGCGCTGGGCCAAACCGGCCAGTGCTTCGGCAATTTGGTCGCTGTCGTAGTGGATCAGCGAGTCCATGCAGACCACATGGTCGAAGTGGCCCAAGTCGGGGCTGAGCATGTCGCCGGACATGAATTCGACCGAGCCGGGCAGGGTGGGGTGTTCGGCGGCCATGCGTTCGGCGGCGAGCTTGACCAAGGTCGGCGACAAATCAATCGCCACCACTTGCGCCCCACGCAGCGCCGCTTGCAGGGCCAGCGCGCCAGTGCCGCAACCGGCATCCAACACACGCTTGCCGCGCAGGTCCTGTGGCAACCACGACAGCAGGGTCGCGCGCATGGTGTCACGCCCGGCGCGAACCGTGGCGCGGATGCGGCCCACCGGCTCGTTCGAGGTCAGGCGCGCCCAAGCATCGGCCGCAGTGCGGTCAAAGTAGTGCTCGATCTGGCTGCGGCGTTGTTCGTAGGCGGTGGTGTTCATGCGGTGACTTTCAAAGCGTGTTGGGTGCAGTGGCTCAATCGAAACCCAGCAGGTCAAAAATATCCCGATCTTTCATCGGGATGGACGGCAGTGGGTCGGCTCCCAGCCAGAGGGCCGCAGCCAAACGCATGTACTCGTCTTGCACGGCTTTGACCGCAGGTGTGGGCTCGAGCTCAAACAAGGTGCACTTTTGCAAACGGCTCTTGCGGATCTCGTCGAGCATCGGAAAGTGCGCCATGGTTTTGAGGCCCGTGACCGCGTTGTATTTGTCAATTTGGTCGGTGGCATCACTGCGGTTGGCGATCACGCCACCCAAACGCACGTTGTAGTTTTTAGCCTTGGCGCCAATCGCCTGCACGATGCGGTTCATCGCAAAAATGGAGTCAAAGTCGTTGGCGGTGACGATGAGCGCCCGGTCGGCGTGCTGCAGTGGGGCGGCAAAGCCGCCGCACACCACGTCGCCGAGCACGTCAAAGATCACCACGTCGGTGTCTTCCAGCAAGTGGTGTTCTTTGAGCAGTTTGACGGTCTGGCCGACCACATAACCGCCGCAGCCAGTGCCTGCGGGTGGGCCACCGGCTTCGACGCACATCACGCCGTTGTAGCCTTTGAAGACAAAGTCATCGAGGCGCAGCTCTTCGGCATGGAAGTCCACCGTTTCGAGTGCGTCGATCACGGTGGGCATGAGTTTTTTGGTCAAGGTGAAGGTGGAGTCGTGCTTGGGGTCGCAGCCGATTTGCAGCACGCGTTTGCCCAGTTTGCTGAAGGCCACCGACAGGTTGGACGACGTGGTGCTCTTGCCGATGCCGCCTTTGCCGTAAACCGCAAACACCTTGGCGGTGCCGATCTTCACGGTGGGGTCCATCTGAAATTGCACGCTGCCTTCGCCGTCCGCGCCGCGTACCCTTTGGATGCTGTTGACGGGGATGCTGGTGGTTTCGATCATGCTGGGAGTCCTTCTTGTATGCCTTCAAGGCGGTCTTCAAGTTCTTCACCGGCACGCAGCAAAGCTGACATGGTTTCGGCGTCGGGTTGCCAGTACTGGCGGCGCGTGGCCTCCAACAGGCGGTTGGCCACTTTGGCCGATGCGGTGGGGTTGAGCTGGGCCATGCGCTCGCGCATCGCGGGGTCCAGCACAAAGGTTTGCGCCAGTTGCTGGTAGACCCAGGGCTGCACTTGGCCTGTGGTGGCCGACCAGCCCATGGTGTTGGTGAGGTGCGCTTCGATCTGGCGCACGCCTTCGTAGCCGTGCTGCAACATGCTTTCGTGCCACTTGGGGTTGAGCATGCGGCTTCGGGTTTCGAGCGCCACCTGTTCGGTCAGGCTGCGCACCACGCCATCGCCTTGGGTCTGGTCACCAATGAACACCGGGGGGGCTTCGGCCGCATTGCCGTCGCGTTGGTGTTTGGCTTGGAGCACGGCGCGGCTGATGCCGCCCAGGGTGTCAAAGTAGGTGTCGATGCTGGTCACGCCCAGCTCCACCGAATCGAGGTTTTGGTAAGTCAGCGAGACACTCGCCAGCGCGCTTTGCAGGACCGCCGTGTTGCGCACCGGGCGGCCTTCGCGGCCGTAGGCAAAGCCTTTGCGCTGGGTGAAGGCGTCGCCGAGTTCGTTTTCGTTGTCCCAGCAGCTGCTGTCGATCAGGTGGTTCACGTTGGCGCCGTAGGCGCCCTCGGTGTTGCCAAACACACGCAGCGCGGCGCACTCCATGTTGCTGCCTTCGTGCTCGGCCATGTAGGCCATGGCATGTTGGCGCACAAAGTTTTGAGCGAGTGGTTCGTCGGCACTGGCCGCCAAAAATGCGGCTTCGGCGAGCAAGCGGATTTGCATGGGCAGGAGGTCGCGGAAGATGCCCGACAAGGTGATGACCACGTCGATGCGGGGGCGACCCAGTTCGGCCAAAGGAATCAGCTGCGCACCCGCCAAGCGGCCGTAGCTGTCAAAGCGCGGGGCGGCGCCCATCAAGGCCAGGGCTTGCGCCATGGGGCTGCCTTCGGTCTTGAGGTTGTCGGTGCCCCACAGCACCATGGCCACCGTCTCGGGCAGGGCCTGGTGGTCTTGCTGGTAACGGGCCAAGAGTTTGTCGGCCTGGCGCATGCCATCGCGCACCGCAAAGGCCGAGGGCATGCGGAAGGGGTCCAGGCCGTGCAGGTTGCGTCCGGTGGGCAGCACGTTGGCGTTGCGGATCAGGTCGCCGCCGGGGGCGGGCTGCAGGTAGCGGCCGTCGAGGGCGCGCATCAGGCCTTGCATTTCGTGGTCTTCGCCCAGCAAGCGGTTGCTGCGCACCAGCTGGCGCAGGGTGTCGGCTTGGGTTTTGTCGCCAGTGGGCAAGTCGGTGCTGAACTGACAGGACAGTTGCGCTTCGCTGGCACCGTCGACCAAGGCTTCCATCAAGCTGGCGTTCTGGGCGGCTGTCAAACCCATGGCGTCGGCCATGACTTTGAGGGTGCCCAAGCGCTGCTCGCGGGTGGGGGCTTGGCCCATGACGTGCAGGCCTTCGGGAATCAGGGCGTATTCGAGTTCGAGCAATTGGTTTTGCAGCTGCTCGATCCAGGCGGTGGGGTCTGCCGCCTGATTATTGGGCACGGACAAATCGATGCTTTGCGCTTGTTCGCGGATCAGTGTGGTCAGGCTTTCGCGGTCCTGGGCTTGATCGGGGCCCATTTGCTGCCAGCGCTCGATGGATTGCTGCAGGCTGACCAGTTCTTTGTACAGGCCCGAGTGCGTGAGCGAGGGGGTGAGGTAGCTCACCAGCGTGGCCGCACCACGGCGCTTGGCCAATGCGCCTTCGGACGGGTTGTTGGCGGCGTACAGGTAGACATTGGGCAGCGCGCCGATCAGGCGGTCGGGCCAGCACTGGGCCGACAGGCCGGTTTGTTTGCCCGGCATGAATTCGAGCGCGCCGTGCGTGCCAAAGTGCAGCACCGCGTCGGCGGCGAAGTCTTCGCGCAGGTAGCGGTAAAAGGCACTGAAGGCGTGGGTGGGTGCGCAGCCGGTTTCGA
Source organism: Limnohabitans sp. DCL3 (assembly GCF_048019295.1). GTDB lineage: Bacteria > Pseudomonadota > Gammaproteobacteria > Burkholderiales > Burkholderiaceae_C > Limnohabitans_A. Next base: position 919,010 of record NZ_CP171842.1, read on the forward strand.
ACAACAGGCGCATCGGATCGCCTTCGTAGCCGAACCCTGGCTGCACCGTGACCACCACCTGGCCAAAGTCAGCGCCGAGCACGAAGATGGACTGGCCGTTGGTCAGGTGCTTGCCGGGGGCCGGGCCCCATTGGGCTTCGATCTCATGGAGCCAGCGCTCGTTTTGCACATGGTGGCCGGTGTCGATGGCGTGCAGCACATTGGCCTGCGTGCCGTATTGGCTGGCGTTGCCTTGAAGTAATCGGTTGCGCAGGTCGTCCACACTGTCCGGCACCTGGACTTGGTAGCCCTCGAGCGACAAGCGTTTCAGGGTGTTGAACAGCGACTGGAAAACGGACAGGTAAGCGGCCGTGCCCACGCTGCCCGCGTTGGGCGGAAAATTGAACAGCACGATGGCCAGCTTGCGCGCGGCGCGCGGCTTGTCGCGCAGGCGCACCAGGCGCTCGACGCGAGCGGTGAGCATCTCGGTGCGCTCGCTGCAGGTGAACATGTCCTGGCTGCGCGGGCCGCTGGGGAAAGTGCAGCGCTTGTCGCAGCCGTGGCAGGTTTGTCCGGCGGGGCCAGGGCGGCCACCGTAGACCATGGGCAAGATCGAGCCGTCGAGTTCGGGAATGGCCACCATGATGGTGTTTTCCACGGGCAGGAGGCCGCGTGTGGAGTCGCCCCATTGCTCAATCGATTGGAATTCGAGCGGGTGCGCGGCGATGTAGGGCACATCCAGCTCGCTGAGCGCCACTTCGGCGGCGCTGGCGTCGTTGTAGGCGGGGCCACCCACCAAGGAAAAGCCAGTGAGCGAGACCAAGGATTGGATTTTGGTGCCGGTGCCTTGCTTGAAAAACCGGTCCATGGCGGGGCGGGCGTCCAGCCCGCTGGCAAAGGCCGGGATGACGCGCAAGCCACGTGATTGCAATGAGGTGATGACCGCGTCGTAGTGTGCGGTATTGCCCGCCAGCAAATACGAGCGCAGCAGCAGCAAGCCCACGGCAGGCTGGTCTTGGCGGCCGTGGCCGGGCAGGTCGCTCAGCTGTTCGCTGATGCGGTTTTTCATCTGCGGGTGGTACAGACCCACCTCGGGGTATTCGATCGGGTCTTCCGGCTGGGCCAAAGCGCGCAGCGGCTCGCGTGGGCCTTGGGCGTAGCGGTGCACGAGGGTTTTGACCAGGTGCTCGATGTTGTGCTCGGAGCCAGCCAACCAGTAGCGCATGGTCAAGAAGAACAGGCGCAGGTCTTGTGCGGTGCCGGGGATGAAGCGCAGCAGCTTGGGCAGGCGGCGCAGCATGGCCATTTGCTTGGCCCCAGCGCTCGAGGGCGCGCCTGTGTCAGAGCCGGTGTCTTTGTTTTTGGCACTCGGGCGCAGTTTTTTGAGCAAGGCCATCAGGCCACTCGATTCGCGGCCCATGACCAGTTTGCCCATGCGTGTGAGTTGCGTCACTTGCGGCGCGGACATGATGCAGACCATGGCGTCGCAGTGATCGCGGCGCGCCTGCAGGGCGTCGAGCACCGGCAGGAAGTGGTCTTCCATGAAGAGCATGGTGACGATCACCAAGTCGGCTTGCGCCACGGCGGCCAGGCATGCGGTCAGCGCCTTGTCGCTGTCGCGCCAGGCCGAAGCGCTGTGCGTTTGCAAGTGCAAGCCGGGCACATCCCTGGCCAGGCGCTCTGCAGCGCTTTCGGCTGCGCTGGCCAAGTGGCTGTCCATGGTCAGCAGCACCACGCTCATGCGTGGTGTTGGGGGGGGGCTGGTTTTACCGGCTGAAATGGGCTTTGGCATCGTAGAGCGTCTCCACGGTGATGGTCGCCACGCCCAGGTCATGGGCAAATCGTTCGGTGTTGCGGCGCGCTTTGCCCCGCACAAAAAACGGGATCTTGCCCAGCTCCTTTTCGGCTTCGGGGCTCCAGGTGGCCTGGTTCGAAGCGGCTTGTGCGGGGGCGGCGACCTTCTGAACGCTGTCGGTGGTCAGTGTTTCGGCAGGAGCAGCCACAGCCATTGGCGTCGTTTCGGCAAGGGTGACGGCCACGGCAGATGCCACGTTTTCTGCCGCAGGCCGGGTGCTGCCCAAGTGCGAGGGCGCAGCCCCGGCGTGGAATTCGAAGTCTTCCCGGAACATGCCGATCAGGTGTTCCTCCAGGCCCATCATCAGCGGGTGCACCCAGGTGTCGAACAGCACGTTGGCGCCTTCAAAACCCATTTGCGGCGCATAGCGTGCAGGGAAGTCCTGCACATGCACCGGGGCCGAAATCACCGCGCAAGGAATGCCCTGGCGCTTGGCAATGTGGCGCTCCATTTGTGTGCCCAAGATCAGCTCGGGCTGCAAGGCGTTGATCTGGTCTTCGACTTCCAGGTAGTCGTCGGTGATGAGGGCTTCAACGCCGTAGCGTTTGGCGCAGTCGCGTACCTCGCGGGCAAATTCGCGGCTGTAAGTGCCCAGGCCCACCACCTCAAAACCCATCTCCTGGCTGGCGATGCGGGCGGCGGCCACCACATGTGTGGCGTCGCCAAAAATGTAGACCCGCTTGCCAGTCAGGTAGGTCGAGTCGACCGACTTGGCGTACCAGTGGGCGTGCGCGTTGCTCGGGTCTTGCGTGGGCTGGGGCAGACCGGTCATCGTGCAGACTTCGGCGATGAAGTCGCGCGTGGCGTGGCTGCCCAAAGGGACTGTCTTGGTGTAAGGCTGGTCAAACTGGCGCTGCAACCACTGCGCAGCAGCCAGACCAATTTCGGGGTAGAGCACCACGTTGAAGTCGGCTTCGGCCAGCTTTTGCAGGTCGGCGACGCTGGCGCTCAAGGGGGCGATCACGGCCACGTCCACACCGAGTTGGTTGAGCAGTTGGGTGATTTCCTTGACATCGTCGCGGTGTCGAAAGCCCAGAGCGCTGGGACCCAAGATGTTGCATGTGGGTCTGGCCTTGGCGGGCTTGTCAGCGGCGGGCTTGTGCACCAGGTGGCGGCACAGTTGGTAAAAGGTTTCGCTCGCGCCCCAGTTTTCCTTGCGCTGGTACGAGGGCAACTCCAGCGCCACGACGGGAATAGTCAGCTTCAGGGCTTGGGCCAAACCGCCGGGGTCGTCCTGGATCAGCTCGGCGGTGCACGATGAGCCCACCAACATGGCAGCGGGATTGAAGCGCGCCATGGCTTGACGTGCAGCTTCTTTGAAGAGTTCGGCGGTGTCGCCGCCCAGATCACGCGCCTGGAAGGTGGTGTAGGTGACGGGCGGACGGCGCGGCAGGCGCTCGATCATGGTGAACAGCAAGTCGGCGTAGGTGTCGCCTTGCGGGGCGTGCAGCACGTAGTGCACGTCCGTCATGGCGGTGGCCACGCGCATCGCGCCCACGTGGGGTGGTCCTTCGTAAGTCCAGAGCGTCAGTTGCATGGGGTGTTCCTGCGCTTTAGGCGGCCAGTTTCAGGCGGCGCTTGAGCGGGCGGCTGAACAGACCGGCGAGGTCCGCCGCTTGCTCGTAGCCCTGAATGGGGGTGAAAACCAACTCGATGGCCCACTTGGTGGTGATGCCTTGCGCTTCCAGCGGGTTGGCCAATCCAAGGCCGCACACGACCAAATCGGGTGCGTCGGCGATGCAGCGGTCGAGCTGCAGGTCCACGTCTTGGCCTTCGCTGATGCGCGTGCCTGCTGGGATGAGCGCGAGTTCGGCGGCCATGTGCTGGCGGTGCAAATAGGGTGTGCCCACTTCCACCAAATCCATGCCCAGTTCGCGGTGCACAAAGCGCGCCAGCGGAATTTCGAGCTGCGAGTCGGGGAAGAAAAAGATGCGCTGGCCTTGTAACATTTGGCGCTGCACGCCCAGGGCTTTTTCGGCGCGTTGGCGTGGGGCGGCGGTGGCTTGTTCAAACACCTCTGGGGCTACACCCAACTCGGTGGCGGCCGCTTGCAGCCAAGCGGTGGTGCCTTCCACACCCAGTGGGAAGGGGGCGGCCAAATGCTGCGCGCCACGCGACTGAAGGGCGCGGGCGGTGTCGGCCAAAAAGGGCTGGGCCAACAGGTAGCGGGTGTTGGGGCCGACCGCTGGCATGGCCTGGCTGTTGCGCGGCGGGAAGAAGCTGACCTGCAAACCCATGCGCTCAAAGAGGCTGCGCATTTGGTCTTCAACCACATCGGCCAGGGTGCCGACCACCATCAGCGCGGGAGCGGTGTCTAAGCTGGTTGGCAAACCGGGAACCATCGCAGCAAGACAAGCGTCTTCGCCTTGGGTGAAGGTGGTTTCGATGCCGCTGCCCGAGTAGTTGAGCACACGCACAGCAGGGTGGTGGATCTGGTTTTGGCGCTCGGCGGCGCGCGACAAATCCAGCTTGATGACCTCAGACGGGCAGGAGCCCACCAAAAACAGCAAGCGAATGTCGGGGCGGCGGGCCAACAACTGGCCGACCACGCGGTCGAGTTCTTCATGCACATCGGCCAGGCCTGCCAAATCGCGTTCGTCGATGATGGCGGTGCCAAAGCGGGGTTCGGCAAAGATCATCACACCAGCGGCCGACTGGATCAGGTGGGCGCAGGTGCGTGAACCCACCACCAAAAAGAAGGCGTCTTGGATTTTGCGGTGCAGCCAGATGATGCCAGTCAGGCCACAAAACACCTCGCGCTGGCCGCGTTCGACCAAGGGCACCACGTCGGTGCAACCAGACGTCTCGGCGCGGATCGGGATGACAGTGCTCATGGGCTGGCCTGTGCGCCCGTGTCGGGCAGGGTGAGGGTTTCGGGTTTTTGCAGCCGCGCCATGCGCAGCTTGCGGATGTATTGCGCCGCGTTGATGGCATAGCTGCCATAAGCGGCCAGGGCCAGCAACAATTGGTCGGTGGCGCTCCAGTGGCCTTGCCACCAGACCCAGACATAGGCGGTGTGCAGCACCATGACCCCCATGCTGACCACGTCTTCCCAATAGAAGGCGGGGGCGAACAGGTATTGGCCGAAGACCACTTTTTCCCAGATCGCCCCCGTGACCATGATGGCGTAGAGCACCACGGTCTTGACCACCACCGAGCTCAGGGCCCAGTCGGTGTGCACGCCCGTGTGCAGGCTGCCGATCACCCAATACAGGCTGATGCCGAAGACCAGAAACTGCACCGGGGCCAGCACGCCTTGCACCAGTGTCCAAACGGTCGCATCACGCCGGGCGCGTTGCGCTGGTGTGTACAAGACCTGGGGGCGGGTGGCGGGCATGGGGGACCTTGTTGGAAGGAGGGCTTGGAATGAATGTAAGGGGCAGTTCACAGTGTGTCAACATAAATTGACATGTATTTGTGATCATAGGGTTTACACTCAACACAAACGCACGAAATTCTCAGACACTCAGACCTGTGTTTTCTAACGCCCTCTGGGTTGAGAGGACACGCCACTCTTGCGACGAGCACTCCGACGCCCCGGAGCCTGCCGCTGGTGTCTCTTTTTGATGATCGGTGCTTGTCATGGCGCAATTCAATCTTGAAAATTCCCAGTCTCCGCCTTTGGTGCAGGGGGGCGCCCACCTCTTGCCGGAGGCGATGCGTCAGGGCTCCCCTGTGGGTCCTCGCTTGGTGGGCGGAACCTCCTTTGCGGGCAAATCGGCGTTGGATCTGGCGCAAATTCAAATCCTCGCGCAAGCGTGTTTGCAGGGTTTGGATGCGGCGCGGCAGGTGGTGTTTGGTTGGCAACGGCAAGGCCAGTCGCTGGAAGATATTTACATGCAGGGCATCACCCCTTGCGCCCGATTGCTCGGAGACTGGTGGTGTGCCGATCGCCTGGACTTCGCCATGACCACCATTGCTTCGTCCCATTTGCAGCAACTCTTGCACGACTTCAGCCATGAGTTCTTGCAGGAGTCACCCCAGCAGCGCAAGGGTTGGAGTCTTCTCTTGTTGACCGAGCCGGGTGCGCAACACAGCATGGGGCTGTTCATGCTCAGCGAGTTTTTCAAGCGCGCGGGTTGGTCCGTGACCGTGGGCGTGCCGCAAGACGTGATCGAATTCAAACGGTTGTTTCAATCCGATTGGTTTGATGCAGTCGGGATCTCGGTCAGCACCGACCGCCACCTGCACACCCTCAGCCATTGGTTGCCGCTGCTGCGCGAAGGTGCTGACAACATGAACCTTCGGGTTTTCTTGGGTGGGCCGATGGCTTTGTTGGCGCCGGAGCGCCTCCAGGGCTTGGGGGCTGAGGTCTTGGCTGCGGATGCACCCGCCACGGTGGCGCACATGTCCCTTGGCATGCCAGGTACGACTGTCAAAGGCATTTGAAATGGCCGATTCCCCCTTTTTCTTGCCCTTTCAAAGGCAAGGCCTAGAGCTTGACAGCCGCGGATGCGTCTATACTTGTATGACAAATATAAGTGTCAACTTCCTGATACTTCAACGCCGTTGATTGACAACATGAAGCTTCCGCCTTTGGATCCATCCACGTTTTCCCAGTTGCTGGGGGTGGTCTCGGACGTCACCTTGGTCATGGACCTCCAAGGGACCATTGAGGACGTATCGACTGGGCGTGACACTTTGGCTGCTTTGTCATGTCAGTCTTGGTTGGGCCGCCGTTGGTTGGACACCGTTACTACGGAGAGTCGGCCCAAGATTCAAGAAATGTTGCAATCGCAGGGCAACCCCGATGTCATGCGCTGGCGGCATGTGAACCACATGTCGTCCCTGGGCAACGAGGTGGCTTTGCAATATGTGGTGCTGCCCCTGGGTGGCGGCAAATTGCTGGCCATGGGTCGAGACCTCGAAAGCCTGGCTGAATTGCAGCGCCGACTGGTTGAAACCCAGCAGTCCATGGAGCGGGACTATTTGCGACTGCGCCACATTGAGGCGCGTTACCGGGTGTTGTTTGACACTTCGTCCGAAGCGGTTTTGATGGTGGATGCCGCCAGTCAGCGTGTCTTGGAGGCCAACGTGGGCGCGCAGGCTTTGCTCAAAGACGCCGGCAAACGGCTGGTGGGTCGCGATGTGCGGGAATGTTTTGAAGGCGATAGCCAAAGTGAAGTGCAGTCTTTGCTGCGCATGGCACTGGCCACGGGTCGCATCGAGATGTGTTCGGCCCGCGTGGCGGGTTTGCCGTCGGCTTGGACGGTGTCGGCCACGGTGTTTCGCCAAGAGGGTGGGGCTCAGTTTTTGGTGCGTTTGGTGGCCCGAGAAAGCTTGGCGGTGGCTCATCCAGAGGGTGCGGCTTCGGCTGTATTGAGTGAAGCCATGGAGCGCTTCCCAGACGGTTGGCTGCTCACGGACACCACCGGCATGATCAAAAGTGTCAACGAAGAAGGCATGGCTTTGTTGGGCCTGACGGCCTCATCCCAGGTGCTTGGGCAAAGCCTGGAGCGTTGGCTCTTGCGGGGCGCGGTCGACTGGGGGGTGCTCCATACCAGTTTGCGGCAGCAGTTGCCGGTGCGCAATTTCGCCACAGAAGTGCGAACTTTGTCGGGCATGACCTTGCCCGTTGAGGTCTCGGCCGTGTACCTCAACCGGCCAGAGCCGATGTACGCCTTCTTTGTCCGGGACATGGACCGTCGGCTGCAAGGCGGGGCTTCGGTGGCACAAAGCCAGGTGAACCCGTTCGCCGATTTGTCGCAATTGGTGGGCCGTCGGCCGATCAAGGACATTGTGGGTGAAACAGTGGACACCATTGAGCGCATGTGCATCGAAGCGGCATTGGAGTTGACCCACAACAACCGCGCATCGGCCGCTGAAATGCTCGGTTTGTCGCGCCAAAGTCTGTATGTGAAACTGCGCCGCTTCGGCATGGTGGCCGAGGCCGAAGCCGAAAACCTCTGAATTCTGTCAATTAAAATGGACGGATAGTGTCAATCCCGGTTGACATTTTCAAATCGATCTTCACAATGGGGGCATGGACACCCCGCCATTGGCCCACGCCAACCCAACCTTGTCAGCGCCCGCTGCAGCCCCTGTGCGCAGTCGGCCCGAGTTGCGCACGGTGGCCGAATTCCTCAAACCCATCACCTGGTTTCCGCCCATGTGGGCTTTTGCTTGCGGGGTGGTGGCTTCTGGGCAGACCCTGAGCACGCATTGGGGTGTGCTGCTGTTGGGCTTGGTGCTGACGGGCCCGCTGGTGTGTGCCAGCAGCCAAGCCGTCAATGACTGGTTTGATCGGCATGTGGACGCGATCAATGAACCGAGCCGCCCCATTCCCTCAGGCCGCATGCCCGGGCGCTGGGGTTTGGGCATTGCCATTGCTTGGACCGTGCTCTCGCTGCTTTGGGCCACGCTCATGGGGCCATGGGGTTTTGTGGCGTGTGCGTTGGCGATCGCACTGTCTTGGGCCTACAGCGCCCCCCCGGTGCGCTTGAAAAGCAATGGCTGGTGGGGCAATGCGGCGTGCGCCCTCAGTTACGAAGGACTGGCTTGGCTCACAGGTGCGGCCGTGATGCTGGGCGGGGCTTGGCCAGGTCCGCATTCGGTGGTGCTGGCGCTGCTCTACAGCGTGGGGGCGCACGGCATCATGACGCTGAACGATTTCAAGGCCATGGAAGGCGACCGTCGCATGGGTGTCGCCTCGCTGCCCGTGCAGCTGGGTGCGCACGGCGCGGCGCGGATGGCCTGTGTCTTCATGCTGGTGCCGCAGGTGGTGGTGGCGCTGCTGTTGGCCCATTGGCAACTGCCATGGCACGCTGCAGTCGTCTTGGCCTTGGCGGTTTTGCAAGGGCCTTTGATGGCCAAATTTGTGCGTGAACCGGTTGAAAGGGCCTTGTACGTGTCGGCCTTTGGTGTGCCACTGTTTGTCAGCGGCATGATGGTCAGCGCCTGGGGCTTGCGCCAGTTGTCGCGGCTCCCTCACACGTTGGGGACATGATGAACACACCCGTGCACCGCCCGATGTTCGGCTGGTTTCAGATCATTCGCCTGGGGCTGATCCAGGCTTGTTTGGGGGCGGTGGTGGTGGTGACCACGTCCACCCTCAACCGCATCATGGTGGTTGAGCTGGCTTTGCCGGCTTTGTTGCCGGGGTTTTTGGTGGCTTGGCATTACGCGGTGCAAATGGTACGCCCGCGCATGGGGTTTGGCGCTGACAAGGGTCGCCGCAGCACGCCCTGGATGATGGGTGGCATGTTGGTGTTGGGCGTGGGTGGCTTCATGGCGGCTTGGGCCACGGTGTGGATGACCTCCGAGCCGATTCACGGCGCGCTGCTGGCGTGGTTGTCCTTCAGCCTGATTGGTTTGGGTGTGAGTGCGTGTGGCACTTCGCTGCTGGCTCTGATGGCCAAGCGCGTGCCCGACGAGCGCCGTGCGCCTGCGGCCACCACCGTGTGGCTGATGATGATTGTGGGCTTTGCCGTCACAGCCGGGGTGGTGGGCAAACTGATCGACCCCTACAGCCCGCAAGTCTTGTTGCAGGTCTCGGCGAGCTTGAGTGTGGTGACCGCGCTGATCACGGCCGTGTGTTTGTGGGGCCTGGAGAAAGACGGTGAACCGCAGCCCTTGCCTGAGCGCAATGCGGCCAGTGAGCGCTTGCAAAAGCAGGATTTCAAAGCAGCGTTCAAAGAGGTCTGGGCCGACCCGGCTGCGCGCACTTTCACCGTGTTCGTGTTCATGTCCATGCTGGCCTACAGCGCACAGGATTTGATCCTAGAGCCTTTCGCGGGTGCCGTACACGGCTTCACGCCGGGGCAAACCACGCAGCTGTCGGGCTGGCACCACATGGGTGTCTTGATCGGCATGTTGGCGGTTGCCGGGGCCGGTTCGCGTTGGGTGGCGGGACGTTTGGGTTCAGTTCAAGCCTGGATGGTCGGCGGTTGTCTGTTTTCGGCTTTGGCGACGGCCGGCTTGGTCAGCTCGGCCTTGTCTGCTCACTGGCCCCTCAAGGCCAATGTGGTGTTTTTGGGCGTGGCCAACGGCGCTTTTTCGATCGCCGCCATCGCCACCATGATGCGCTTGGCCGGGGAGGGCGGCGTGGGCCGCGAAGGCACGCGCATGGGCTTGTGGGGCGCAGCGCAAGCGGCAGCCTTTGGTTTGGGTGGCTTGCTCGGCACAGCCGCCAGCGACTTGACCCACGCCCTCTTGGGAGAACAGCGTGCGGCCTATGCCGCCGTGTTCGGCTTGCAAGGGCTCATGTTTGCCCTGTCTGCGGTGGTGGCAATTCGCCTGCGCCCAAGCCCTGTGGCACCGTGCACACCGATGTGTTTTGACAGTCCTGTGTTACTGAAAGGTGGGTCAAGCTCATGAACCAGACCGATTTCGATTTCGTGGTGGTGGGGGGCGGGCCATCTGGGGCCACAGCCGCTCACGATCTGGTGCGCCAAGGCTGGCGTGTGTTGCTGTTGGACCGGCAAGGCCGAACCAAGCCCTGTGGCGGCGCGATTCCGCCTCGGCTCATCCAGGACTTTGACATCCCCGACCACCTCTTGGTGGCCAAAGTGCGTTGCGCCCGCATGATCTCGCCCACCGACAACCAGGTTGACATCCCGATTGACAATGGCTTCGTCGGCATGGTGGATCGCGATGAGTTCGACGAGTATTTGCGTGAACGCGCTGCCCAATCGGGCGCCGTGCGCCGTCAGGCCATTTTTGACAAGTTGGAGCACGATGACAGTGGTCAGCTGTGGGTGCACTTTACGCCGGTCACTGCCAAAGATCATGCGGCCCTTGAGCACGCGCAACCCGTCAAGGTGTCCACCCGCATGGTGGTGGGCGCCGATGGCGCGAGATCGGAAGTGGCGCGCCAAGCCATTCCCAATGCGCACAAAACCAAGTATGTGTTCGCATACCACGAGATCATCGAGGCGCCCGTGGGCCAACCTGGCTATGACGCCGCGCGCTGCGACGTGTACTACCAAGGCGAGGTTTCGCCTGACTTTTACGGCTGGGTGTTTCCACATGGCAAGACCATGAGCGTGGGCATGGGCAGCGCTGACAAGGGGTATTCACTGCGCAGTGCGACGGCGCGTTTGCGCGCCATCGCGGGCCTGAGCGATGCGCCGACATTGCGCCGCGAAGGTGCACCCATACCGCTCAAACCGCTGCCTCAATGGGACAACGGCCGCGATGTGGTGGTGATCGGCGATGCCGCTGGCGTGGTGGCCCCATCGTCTGGTGAAGGCATTTACTACGCCATGGACTGCGCAAGGCGTGTCTCTCAGGCGGCGCACCAAGCCCTCAAAACTGGCAACAGCGCCTGCCTCAAACAGGGGCGCAAGAGCTTCATGAAGCAGCACGGCCGCGTGTTTTGGATTTTGGGGGTGATGCAGTATTTTTGGTACCAGAACGACCGCCGCCGCGAAAAATTCGTCAAGATCTGTGAAGACCGCGATGTGCAGCGGCTGACTTTCGAGTCCTACATGAACAAGGAGTTGGCCCGCAAGGATCCGATGGCCCATGTGCGCATCTTCCTCAAGGACATGGCACACCTGTTGGGACTGGCGCGAACGTGAGCAAAGGAGCCACCGCCGTGTGCTCGCGCGCACACAACGCACCGGCCTTGCGTGGACAATGCAGGGCATGAACACCTCCTCTGCATCCCGTTTGGCTTTGACCTTTGTGCTGAGTTACGCCACTGCCGGCATTGGCGGGGCGTTGACCGATCTGGGCCCGTGGTATTTCTCGCTCAAACACCCGGCTTGGAAGCCACCCGATGCCGCTTTTGGTGTGATCTGGACCACCATTTTTACCTTGTGCGCCATCAGTGCTTGGCTGGCCTGGCAGGCGGCGGATAGCCCTGCACTGCGCCGCCGAATCGCGGGTTTGTTCGGCGCCAATGCGGTGCTCAACATCCTCTGGAGTGCGCTGTACTTCAAGGTGCAACGCCCCGACTGGGCTTTGTTGGAAGTGGTGTTCTTGTGGTTGTCCATTTTGGCCTTGATCGTGGGCCTTTGGCGCATGTCCCGGTGGGCCAGTGCCTTGTTGCTCCCCTATTGGGTGTGGGTGAGCATTGCAGCGGTGCTCAATTGGGAAACGGTTCAGCTCAACGGCCCCTTCAGCGGCGTGATTTTTTGATCCATGACAAGCCATCGGGGGACGGGATCACCTCGGTTGTTTGGGGTATTTTTTGAGGTAATTCGTAGAAAAACCGGGTTCAATCGCTTGAATTGAGTCCTTAGGTTCCAAAACCTAGGGTTTCTCATGCTTGTTGACCTAGATCAAAAATTTTATAAACACTTTGCAGCAGCGGACCGGCAAGCTATCTCGCTGGCGAATACACGCCCCGGTTTTCACCTTTTGACAGGTTGACACGCTCGTGCTGCAAGGAACGCGCATGTCTGAGTTCAGTGCTTCGGATGGACAAGCCAGTGGTGTGAGGCGGGCAGTGAGCCTGCGGGACGATTGCAAAGATTCGTTGTTGGCGGTCATTGAGGAGCAGATCATTCCGCGCCTGCTCAACGTGCATCAATTATTTCCTGTCAAGGCCACCGCCCCGCTTGATGTGGCCTTGGGCACCGAGCAGCCAGAGTTTGAAGCTTTCACGCAGCATTGTTTGCGCGGTGATGCTTTGAAGGCCAATCAGGTCGTTGATTGGCTGGTGGCACGAGGTTTGGCCCATGACCGCATTTTTTTGGAACTGATCACCCCTGCTGCGCGCCATTTGGGGGCCTTGTGGGACCAAGATTTGTGCGATTTCACCCAAGTGACCTGCGGCTTGGCGATGATGCACCAGATGATTTATCGGCTCGGGTACGCCTCACCCGCTGGGCCAAGCGCTGAGGGCGTGAGCGAGCGGGTCATGTTGGCTTGCGCGCCAGGTTCCCAGCATTTCCTGGGATTGACCATCGTGGCCGAATTTTTCCGCCAAGCGGGCTTGGAAGTGGTGCTCGAGATTTCTTCTTCCGAATCAGAACTGTTGCGCGCCGTGTCGAGCGAGTGGTTTGATGTGGTGGGTGTTTCGGTCGCCCTGGAGTCCCAACTCGCGACATTGCCCGACTTGATTGCCCACTTGCGGTCCAGCTCCGGCAATCCCCAGGTGAGGGTGGTGTTGGGAGGGCCGATATTCTTGCTCCACGATTTCGGTCCGAACAACTTGGGGGCCGACGCCATTTTCACCGACGCGCGCGAGGCGGTTGAAGCTGTCAAGCGCCTGGTACGTGCCCGCTGACTGCGGTTGCCGGTGACTGCACTCAACGTGGGCGGCACCATTTCATAATTTGTGCAGCCGTGCCCATGGGGTCCTGCTCGTGGGCCAAGTGCCCCAAATCTGCCACGGTGTGAATTTGCGCATGCGGCAAGCGCAGACGTGCTTCTTGGGCCAGTTCGGGGGGCACGGTCAGGTCATTCTTGCCAATGTGCATGTACAGTGGGTTGCGCAGCTCGTGCAGGCGCGTGGCCAGGGGTTTGAGCCGCCAGGCCGCCATCATCGACAGCACGCCGTGCACATGGCCCGAATCGCTGAGCACGCGGGTGTAGAGGTCAATCCCTTGTGCATCCAGCATGGAGCCGGTGCGCGCGATCCACTCGGCCACCGCACCGGGTTTGCCTGCCATTTTGGCGGTGGCCCAGGCCGACAGGGGGTTGAGCGAGGCCAGTTTGGCTGCCGGACCGAAAAGCCAAGATGCCACGCCGGGCAGTGGCAACCAGGCCGGGTTCAAGCCGATCAGCGTGCTGCGCGCTGCGCTGTCAAAGTGCAGCGCCATGTGTGCGGCAATTGCCGCCCCTGCCGAGTGGCCCACGATGACCTGGGGCGTGAGATGGAGTTGCAGCATCAGTGCACGCAGGCCTTCGGCCATGCCGGGCAGCGACAACGCGCCTTCGGGGCCCCGGCTGGTGAAGGCGTGGCCGGGCAGGTCGGGCGCGACCACGGTGAAGTGCTCAGCCAGCACGGGCATGAGGCCACGCCAACTGAAGTGGCCCGAGCCGGTGCCGTGCAAAAGCAGCATGCATGGGCCTTGGCCGATTTGCTGCACATGCCACTGGATGCCGCCTGCTTGCACCCAACGGCTGTGCTGCGCATGCGGCCAAATGTCCGGACGGGCCTGGTGACTGGCCCGGGACATGCTGGGGTAAAAACGCTCAAACATGGCGACTCAAGCCTGCGCGTTGCGCACATGCTCGATGGCGTGCGCCATGCGCTGCGACTGTACCTGCGGCATGGGCAGGTAGCTCGCACCCATGCTGGCTGCCAGTTGTTGTGCTTGCGCGTCGGGTTGCATGGACGTGTCGATCCACAGGGCACGGTGCCCACTGGCGCGCCATTGAAGGCCCCAACTTTGCGCATCGTTTTGTGCTTGGGCGCGGCCGCCCAAGCCTTGCAGCGTCACGTTCGCGCGGCCGTCACTCAGCACCACCAGAATGGGCGTGACGCCTTGGTGCTGCAACAACGCAGCTTGCTCGTGCGCCATCTTGAGGGCCAGTGCCAAGGGTGTGCCGCCGCCACCGGGCAGGCCGGTCATGGCGCGTTTGGCACGCACCAGTGAGCGCGTCATGGGCAGGAGCAGCTGCGCTTGCGCGCCCCGAAAAGCCACGATGCAGACGCTGTCGCGCCGAGCATAGGATTGCTGCAGCAGCAACTCGACCGCGCCTTTGGCTTCGGCCAAACGCTGTAGCGCGGCCGAGCCCGAAGCGTCCAGCGCCAAGATCAGGCAGCTGGAGGCACGGTTCTGGTAGCGTTGGATGTGGAAGTCTTCAGCACGTATCGCGACGCGGCCGGTGCTTTTCGCTGGGCGCAGTCGCTGTTTGGGCGCGGCGGCGCGCAAGGTGGCCAGCACATGCAGGCGCGCGTGACCGCCGGGGCGTCCTGGGCGTGGGGGCAAAGGCCGGCCCCGTTGCGAGCCCGCGCGGGTTTGGCCGCTGCGCCCCGAGGTGTTCTGGCTGGCCGCGCCTTGGCGCGTCATCAGCGCGTCGAGCATGTGCGGCGGCAAGCTGGCGAGCGCAGCGGCGACCATCATCTCTTGCAGGTCTTTTGCGCTGGGTTCGGGTGGTGGAGCGGTGTCCGGTTTCTCGTCTTTTTCAGCCTCGTTCTGAAGTGTTTCGTCAGAATCTTCGGGTGGTTCTGGCGGCTCTGGTGGTGTGGCATCGTTTCGTGGTGCGGGCTCGGCGGCTTCTTGCGCAGACGGCTCGGACGGCCATTGCGTGGCGCGGGGCGCGAGCACGCAGCGCGCGGCAAAGCCCAGGTCGTCAGCGTCCAGCGTGCTGCGCCCGTTCAGTGCCGCATGGGCGCAGGCCACACGCAGCGCCAAGCTGGGCACGCGCAAAGAGCCAATTCCCAAACCCAAAGCCGCAGCACACAGTGCTTGCATGTGTTCGTCGCTCGCTTGCACTTGGGGCAGCTGTGCGCGGGCGCGTGCCAAAGCGCCGGGGCTGAGACGAACCTGCAGCCCATCCGATGCGCTGTCGCCCTGCCATGCCGCATGGATGTCGCTGGGTGAGAGTTCGTTCAGATCCAGCCACACGCCCAAGCGCTCGGCCAGGGCCGCGCCCAGGCGGGGTTCGTCGGGCAGGGATTCGTCAAGCGCCACCACGCCAAAACGGGTGGGTGTGGGGGCGGCATTGTGGCCGGTGGGCGGCACCTGGCCTTGTTCCAAGGCTTGTGCCAAGGGCGCGAGCAGGGCAGGCGACAAGCGTTCGGCCATGGGCAGACAGACCAGGCCTTGGTCGGCTTGTTGCAGCAAGCCCGCTTGCAGGTGCAGTTGCCCTGTTTGCAGCGTAGGGGCCAGGTCGATGCCGCCCAGCAGCCGTTCGCTGTCCGCCGAGCCGGGCACTTTCACCAAGCCGATGCCCAGACCCGCCAGCGCTTGTAGCCAGCGCTCGCGCACCGGGCCGTGAGGGGCGCGCAAGCACACCCCACCAAAACCGTGGGGGGTGAGTTGCAACAGCTGCAGTGTGCTGAGCGCGTCACCCCAGCGCTCCATGCTCTCGGCGGCTTGGGGTTCGCGGTTCATGCGCGCAGCCTCCTTAGCCGGCCAGTACTTCTTGCAAGCTGCGCTGCACGCGCGCGCCCGAGTCGGTGTCGTCCAGCGGGTTGCGGCGCAAGCGGTGGCGCAATGCCAGCGGCGCCATGCTTTGCAGGTGTTCGGGCTTCACCTCTTGGTGGCCTTGCAATGCGGCATAGGCGCGTGTGGCGCGCAGCAGGGTGAGCTCGGCGCGCAGGCCATCGGTACCCAGCTGATGACACAGACGGGCGCAGAGCATCAACATGCCGTCGCTCACGTTCACTTGGCCAAGCAAGTCACGCGCTTTGAGGATGCGTTTTTGCAGTTTCTGGTTGTCTTTGTGCCACAGTGCCTTGAAGGCAGAAGGGTCTCTGTCAAAGGCGTCACGGCGCTTGATGATGCTCACCCGCAGCGCCAGGTCTTGCGGCGTGCGCACCTGCACCGACAGGCCAAAGCGGTCCAGCAGCTGAGGGCGCAGTTCGCCTTCTTCGGGGTTTCCACTGCCCACCAGCACAAAACGCGCGGGGTGGCGCACGCTCAGGCCCTCGCGCTCGACCAGGTTTTCACCCGAGGCGGCCACGTCGATCAAGAGGTCCACCAGGTGGTCGTCGAGCAGGTTGACTTCGTCGATGTACAAAAAGCCCCGATGCGCTTGTGCCAGCAGGCCTGGTGCGAAAGACTTGACACCCTGCGAGAGGGCTTTTTCCAGGTCGAGTGCGCCGACCACGCGGTCTTCGGTCGCGCCCAAGGGCAAGTCAACCACCGCAACGCTGTGGCGTTCGGTCGCGACCTTGGCGTTCGGATCGCGCGCTTGACAGACGGGACAGCCGCCAGCAGGCTGGGTGGGGTCACAGCGGTAAGGGCAGCCTTTGACGACGGTGATCGGGGGCAACAGGTCGGCCAGCGCGCGCACGGCCGTGGATTTGCCCGTGCCTCGGTCGCCCAAGACCAGCACGCCGCCGATCGACGGGTCCACCGCCACCACTTGGATGGCGAGGGTCATTTCATCTTGACCAACGATGGCCGCGAAAGGGAAGGTCAAAGCCATAAGGGGCGTTCCGCAAAACTGTTCTCACCCCATCATCCAAAAGACACAGCCGAGTGTCAAGTTAAATTTACACTTGTGCTCATTTGGGGGGGGCTGCTGGGTCCGAGGGGGCACGGGCGGACGCTTGCAAACCATAGCGGGCCGCCAAATCCCAAACATGCTGCGGGAGCATGTTTTTGATGCGCGCCGGGGCTTCGCGGCGCAGGTGCAGGATGGACTCGATGGCCTTCATCTCAACCCGGGCGCGCGCAAACTCCAGCCCGCGCGGCCCCATCCTCGGCATGAGCCAGTTGACCAACGGTTTGATCCAAGCGGGCATGCGCCGCAGCGGCAGGCCCCCGGCAGCGCGCTCGGTATTGGCCATGAAGCCGCGCACCGGACCCTCGCGCTTGCCGCGACTGATGGGGGCGCTGGTGCGCAGTTGCGCTTGAATGCCGTCGAGCACCGCTTGCCCACGCGCATTGCGCACCAGCAACCATTGCTGACCATCTCCGCCCATGTAGCCCACCGTGATGTCGGACAGCACGTTGGTGTAGTCCACGCAGGTGCGGCAAGTCAGCGGGAAAAAGTCAGGGGGCAAGTTGGACAGCGGCAGGTTCAAAAAAGGAATCAGGCGTTTGGTCCCCTGGTCGGTCCGCACCTCCACCTTGTAATCGGCGCGAAACTCGACGTAGTTGATGTCTTGGGGGCGGTCCGAAATCAGGCCCAAAAATTGGTGGAAGTTTTCCGTGGTGGTGTTGTCTGAGCAGGGCGTGCCGATGACGTAGAGCGCTTGCAGACCGTGCTCACGCTCGAGTTGGGGCTGGATGGCGCGCAGGGCGTAAATCTGGCAGGGGATGCCGATCACGGCCAAGCGTTTGTGGCCTTGGGCCAGCGCCGGCTCCACCAAACTCAGCAGCGGCGCATAGCCCATGCGCATGCCCCGGCATTGGGCCATGTCCTGGGCGCGGGTCACCAGCACCGGGCGAGGTCGCCAGCGGTCGTGCGGGTCGGCGGCCATGGCGATCACGGCGTCGACCAAGCCTTTTTCGAGCAGTACTTCGGCCAAACGGGTGGTGATGCCGGTCCATTGCGCGCCTTGGGCAGGTGGGTCAAGGCGGGCACTCAGGATGTGTTGGTAAGGCCCGAAAAACAACTCATCGGGCTGGGCCTCGTGCTCGCCATTGTCCTGTTGGCGCGCACGTCCGTGCACGCGGCGCTCCAATCCTGGGTAATCGGGCTGGATGAACTGGCAAGCTTGGCCGCAACGCTTGGGGTCATGGGTGCGAGACAGGCCGCAATCGGTGCACAGCTTGCGCGCAGGCGCCGCTGCAGCGGTCAAGGCGTCGGAGGAGCCAGCGACGTGCATGGCATTCCACTGGGTGCTCAGCCAGCGCGGGTGAAGGGCATGACACCCACCAGCCAAACGTGCAAGCCGCCCATCAAGAAGGCGGCCCACACGCCGGTGCCCACCACCACGGCCAGCACAGTCCCCAGCAGCTTGCCCTCAGGTGCTGAGTGCAGGCTTTGGCGATCCCGCTTTCGGGCCGCGCGGAACACCAGCACCGACCAAATCAGGAATCCACCGAACAAGAGCACATCGGCCAAGTTGCCGTTGGACAGCAAATGCCCCAGCGCCCAGACCTTGACCGACAAGGTCATGGGGTGACGCAGTTTGGCCTTGATCTGGTTGTGGGGCACATAGGTGGCCGCCAACATGACCATGGCCACCCACATCAGCAAAATCGTGGCGTGCTGCATGCCACGTGGCGGCGTCCACAGCAGCACAGGCTCGAGCCTGGCTTGGCCATAGCCCTGCACCAACAGGTACAGGCCCAGAGCTGCCACTGCAGCGTAGACGGCTTTGAAGCCCAGCGCACCCCAGCGGGCGATGCCGCTTTGGCGTGCCTGAGGCGCCAGGGTTTGCAGTGAATGAATGCCCAAAAAGAGCGCCAAGCCAATCAGCAGTTGCAGCATGTCATAACCTTTGCGGGAGAGGTGTGCGGTTGGGTTGCATTCTGACACGGGCATGTCCATGTCGGTTGACATTTCAAAACCAGGGCTTTCCTGTGTGAATTGCTCAGGTATCGCGTTTGGGATGACAGGGCTACTGATGTGGCGCACAATGAACTGTCCAGTATTTTCTGGCTATCTCTTTCTGGAGCTGTCCATGTCCCGTTTTGCCAATTCTTCTTCCACCCGCCGCGTGTTCATGATGCAAGTGGCCACTGCTGCGACTGCCGTTTTGGCAGTGAGCGAAGCTTCCGCCCAAGCCATGGTCGATGAAAAAGACCCGCAAGCTGCGGGTTTGGCCTATAAGGCCGATGCCACCAAGGTGGACAAGGCCAAGAACCCTAAATTTGCAGCAGGTTCCAACTGTGCCAACTGCGCGCTGTTCCAGGCCAAAGCTGGTGCGGCCTCTGGCGGTTGCCCCTTGTTTGCAGGCAAGCAAGTGTCGGCCAAAGCCTGGTGCTCGGCTTGGGCCAAAAAGGCCTGATGCCTGCACCGCTTGTTCAGTGGGTGGAGACCTGCTGAGACCTGGAAAACCGCCCTCGGGCGGTTTTTTTGCGCCCATGTGCCCAAGAGATCTCAGTGCATACCCTGATTTGAGGGTCTGAATCAGGACATGAGACACACAGAGTGTCAATCTGTCGTTACACTTTGCTCTGTCTTCAACCGACCGGAAAGCCCTTCCATGGCGTCTTGGGTGCTCACTGCGATCGACCTGGCCTGCCAAAAGGCCCAACGGACCTTGTTCGAGGGCGTGAGCTTTTCCGTCCCTGCAGGTCACTGGCTGCACATCGAAGGGGGCAACGGTTGCGGCAAGACCAGTTTGTTGCGCATCTTGTGTGGGCTGTCCCCTGCCTCAAAGGGCCAAGTGCTCTGGTCTTCTTCATCGCCGTCTCACCTTGCGCGGCCTGACCGTTCCGTGCTCCATTACATGGGGCACGCTTTGGGGCTCAAGCCCGACCTCACCGCGTGTGAAAACCTGTGCACGGACGCCGAGGTCAGTGGCATGGCGCTCAGCCGAGAACAAGCGCTCCAAGCGTTGTCCGCACAGGGCCTCAAAAGCCGGGCACATTTGCCCGTGCGGGTCTTGTCGCAAGGCCAGCGTCAAGGCGTGGCCTTGGCGCGTTTGCGCACCAGTCCGGCGCAGCTGTGGGTGCTGGACGAGCCGATGGTGGGTTTGGACGTGCCAGCCACCGACACGGCCCGGGCTTTGCTCCAGTCGCATGTGGACGCGGGCGGCTCGGTGGTCATGACCAGTCACCACGATGTGGGTTTACACGGTCCTGGTGCGCGCCTGCAATTGGACCGAGAGCGGGGCCGCGCTTGAACACCGCCGCCCTGCCGGTCACGGCGCCAACGCACCCCCTGCCCAATCCTTGGCGGGCCATGGGTGGGGTGCTGCGCCGCGACTTGCGTTTGGCGCTGCGCCGCAAGGCCGAGTGGTTGAGCGCTTTGTTTTTCTTTGTGTTGGTGGCGGCTTTGTTTCCCCTGGCCATCGGCCCTGAGCCGGACACCCTGCGACAAATCGGGTCGGGTGTGTTGTGGGTGGCGGCCTTGTTGGCCAGCATGCTCAGCTTGGGCCGCTTGTTCGAGGCCGACCACCAGGACGGCAGCCTGGAGCAGTTGACCTTGTCGGCCGCGCCTTTGACCTGGTTGGTCAGCGCCAAGCTGCTGGCGCATTGGCTGATCAGCGGTTTGCCCTTGGTGGTGCTGTCGCCGCTTTTGGGCTTGCAGTTGGGTTTGGACCCTCAGTCGTTGGCCACCTTGGCGCTGACGCTCTTGATCGGTACGCCCGTGTTGACTTTGTTGGGCGGTATCGGTGCAGCCCTGACTCTGGGCGTGCGTGGCGGCGGGGTGCTGCAATCGCTCTTGCTCTTGCCCTTGTATGTACCGGTGCTGGTGTTTGGCACCGGTGCGGTCGAGGCACAGTTGCGCGGACTGGGGGCACAGGCCCATGTCTCGGTGTTGCTGGCCCTTTTGTTGGCCGCAGCGGCGCTCAGCCCTTGGGCGTGCGCGGCGGCCATCCGACTGGCGCTGGAATGAGGGACAGGCCATGAAACTCTTTCACTTCGCCGCGCCGCAACACTTCTACACCTTGGCCGGTCGTTTGTGGCCTGGGCTGGCCTTGTTGGCCAGTGCTTTGGCGCTGGCAGGTTTGTGGGTGGGCTTCATGGTTGCGCCGTCCGATGCCCAGCAGGGCCAAGCCTACCGCATCATCTACATCCATGTGCCCGTGTCCTGGATGGCCATGGTCATCTACTTGGCCATGGCCTTTTGGAGCGTTCTGGGCTGGGTCTTCAACACGCGCTTGTCGGGTCTGATGACGCGGGCGCTCGCGCCCACAGGGGCCTTGTTGGCCTTTTTGTCGTTGTGGACCGGTGCCCTGTGGGGCAAGCCCATGTGGGGCACCTATTGGGTGTGGGACGCGCGCTTGACGTCGATGCTGATTTTGCTGTTTTTGTATTTGGGCTACATCGCGCTGACTTCGGCCATCGACGACCCACGCCGCTCGGACCGGGCCGGTGCTCTGGTGGCGATGGTGGGCGCAGTCAATGTGCCGATCATTTATTTTTCGGTCCAGTGGTGGAACACCTTGCACCAAGGGGCTTCGGTTTCGCTCACCCAATCGCCACGCATGGCCAGCATCATGCTGAGCGGCATGCTGCTGATGAGCTTGGCTTTGTGGTTGTATGCCGGCGCTATGGCCCTGTGGCGGGTGCGCACTTTGATTTTGATGCGCGAGAGCCATGCCGCCTGGGTGCAGCAATTGCCCGAGGTGCTGGCGTACCGCGCGCACCGCGCCTGTCGAGGTGCCGCATGATGTGGCAAAGCGCTGCTGAGTTTTGGGCCATGGGCGGCTATGGCGTGTACGTGTGGGGCAGCATGGGCGTGAGCGCCGCCTCACTGGTCTTGGAAGTGGTTCTGAGCCGCATGGGGCAACAGCAGGCCTTGGACGCGGTGATGGCGGCCATGGACGCCGTTGAAGACGCACCAACGGGGGGGAACTCATGAAAAGCCGTCACAAACGTCTGCTGGGCATCGGTGTGGGCGTTTTGCTTTTGTGCGGAGCGGCGTATTTTGTGCTCAATGCTTTTCAGAGCAACCTGGTCTTTTTCTTCACGCCCACCCAAGTGGCTGCGGGCCAAGCGCCCCAGGATGGGCCCTTTCGCGTCGGCGGTTTGGTCAAGGTGGGCAGCATCGAGCGCGACGGCATGGCGGTGGCTTTTGTGGTGACCGACACCCACCAAGAAGTGCCCGTGCGTTACGTGGGGCTGTTGCCCGATTTGTTCAAAGAGGGCAAGGGCGTGGTCGCGCAAGGTCGCCTGAATGCGGGTCGCTTGTTCGTCGCCAGCGAGGTGCTGGCCAAGCACGATGAGAACTACATGCCGCCTGAAGCCCAGCACGCGCTGGACGAGGCGGCCAAAGTGCGCACCAGCGCAGGGGCGGGGCGATGACGCACGCAGACCTGAAAGGAGCTGTGCATGTGGCCTGAAGCCGGCCACATGGCCTTGATCATGGCGGCCTGGGTTGCCGTGCTGCAGGCGGTCATGCCGCTGTGGGGCAGTCTGTCGGCGCGGCGCGCCGGATGGCAAGCCCTGGCGAGGCCTTTGGCCGTTTTGCAGTTGGCACTGATCATGTTGGCTTTTGGTGCTTTGTGGCATGCGTTTGTGGTGCATGATTTCAGCGTCAGGTACGTGGCCCAGCACTCGAACACCTTGCTGCCTACGCCGTATCGCCTCTCGGCCATTTGGGCAGGGCACGAAGGCTCGCTGTTGCTGTGGGTCTTGATGCTGGCGCTGTGGTCGGTGGCCGTGGCCATCTTTTCCAAACGTTTGCCGCAAGCTTTGGTGGCGCAGGTGCTGGGGGTGATGGGCGCGGTTTCGGTCGGTTTTCTGGTCTTCATCCTCGCACTGTCCAACCCGTTTGCGCGGCAGTTTCCTGCCCCCGCCGAGGGCCGCGACTTGACGCCTTTGTTGCAAGACCCGGGTTTGGTGATCCACCCGCCCATGCTCTACATGGGCTATGTGGGTTTGTCGGTGGCCTTTGCCTTTGCCATGGCGGCGCTGCTGTCGGGGAGGTTGGACGCCGCGTGGGCGCGTTGGGCCAGGCCTTGGACAGTGACGGCCTGGGGCTTTTTGACGCTGGGCATCGCCTTAGGTTCATGGTGGGCCTATTACGAATTGGGCTGGGGTGGCTGGTGGTTTTGGGACCCGGTGGAAAACGCCTCGCTCATGCCCTGGTTGGTGGCCACCGCGTTGATCCACTCGCTCATGGTCACCGACAAGCGTGGTCAGTTCAAGGCCTGGACGGTGCTTTTGGCCATTGGTGCGTTTGCGCTCAGTCTGCTGGGCACTTTCCTGGTTCGCTCGGGTGTGCTGACTTCGGTGCACGCGTTTGCCACCGACCCTGGGCGGGGGGTCTTCATCTTGCTGTTTTTGGTGGTGGTGGTGGGCGTGTCGCTGGCCTTGTTTGCCTGGCGTGCGCCGCAATGGGCCAACGCTTCCCAGCCGGTGGCGGGCTCGCGCGAATCTTTTTTGCTGCTCAACAGCGTGCTCTTGGTGGTGGCCATGGCGGCGGTGTTGCTGGGCACTTTGTACCCGCTGATCATCGATGCGCTGAACCTGGGCAAGCTCTCGGTGGGGCCGCCGTATTTCGACCGTGTGTTTGTGCCCCTGATGGTGCCGCTGCTCTTGGCGATGGTGCCGGGCACAGCAGTGCCATGGCACGTGGCGCGCTGGGCCGCGCTGCGTTCGATCGTGGTGCCTGGGGCCTTGGCGCTTTTGATGGCCAGTGCTTGGGCCACTTGGGGCGGAGCACCTCAGGGTGCAGAGACCGTGACCACTGCGGGTGCTTGGCTCACGGTGATGGGCGGCACGCTGGGCGGCTGGATTGTCCTGTCGGGGACCTGGCAAATCGTGCAACGCTGGCGCCTGCCCGGATCGCCAAGTTGGGCTTGGTGGGGCATGCACATGGCGCACCTGGGCGTGGCGGTGTTGGTGCTGGGCATCACGGGCGTGAAGTCTTTTCAGGTGGAGCGCGATGTGCGTCTGGGCCTGGGCGATTCGGTCACTGTGGCCGGTGTGCGCTACCAACTCATCAGCGTGGACAACCACTTGGGGCCGAATTATTTGGCCTTGCGCGCCCACTTGAAGCTGTTTGAAGGTGCGGCCAATGGCGAGCAGCAGGTGGGTGCACTCAAGCCCGAAAAACGCCGCTACGCCTCCAGCGCCATGCCCATGACCGAGGCCGCGATTGACCGCAACCTCTGGCGTGACCGCTATGTCTCGATGGGTGAGCCCTTGGCACTCGAGCCGCCCCAGTGGAGTTTTCGGATTTATCACAAGCCTTTCGTGTCGTGGATTTGGCTGGGCGCGGTGTTCATGGTGCTGGGGGGGGGCTTGGCGGCGTTGGATCGGCGCTACCGGCAGGCGCCATCGGCAGCGCGTGCGCTTGGCGCTCAGGCTGACGTGGGCATGGGTGCTTCTGGCGTGCGAGTTGCCGGGCCTGTGCCAGTGGTCAAAGGCGCTGTCTCATGAGCGCGTTGTCTGCCAAGGCCACAAGCCGCCGCATGCCGCGCTGGGTGTTTGTGCCACTGGCGCTGTTTTTGGCCATGGTGGTGTTTTTGGGTGTGGGCCTCACACGCAACCCACAAGAGATTCCCTCACCGCTGATCGGCCGCCCCGCACCGGCTTTTGAGTTGCCGCTGGTGGGCGAGCCGGGCGTGTTCAACGGGGCGCAGTTCAAGGGCCAGCTCACCTTGGTCAACCTGTGGGCCACCTGGTGCGCGGGTTGCAAAGAAGAGCACCCGATTTTGATGGCGCTGGCCCGCCAGCCCGGCCTGAAGAAGGTGGGCATCAATTACAAAGAACTGCAGGCTTCGGAACTTTCGGGCCAGGACCCGCAAAGCGCCGAATCGGTCCAGAAAGCCACGGCCCGCAGCCAGGCCTGGTTGCAAAAAAACGGCCAGGCTTTTGGCGTGAACCTGCTGGACATGGACGGCCGCGTGGGCATGGATTTTGGCGTGTACGGCTTGCCCGAAACCTATTTGATTGACCGCGAAGGCGTGGTGCGCTTCAAGCACGCCGGGGCTTTGACGCCCGATGTGGTGCAGCACAAGTTGCTGCCCTTGCTTCGGAGTTTGCAATGAGGCGCATGGTACTGGCCAGCCTTGTGCTGTGGGGCGCTGGCGGATTGGCCCAAGTTCCGGATGTTTCGGCGCGTGGCGTTGCGCGTGGTGTCCCCGTGGTGGTGTCGCAGCCGGCCGTCTTGCCGGCTGTGGATGCGAGCGTGGCAGCGTTCACGGATGCACCCATGTCGGCGGCTGTGCAGCTGCGCTGGGACCACATCGCGGGTGAGTTGCGTTGCCTGGTGTGTCAAAACGAGTCCTTGGCCTCGTCCCACGCCGAGCTGGCCGTCGATCTGCGGCGGGAGGTGCGCGGCCTGATCGAGCAAGGCCAAAGCGACGCCGACATCCGCCGTTTTTTGGTCAGCCGTTATGGAGACTTTGTGCTTTACAAACCCGAGGTCAAACCCGTGACCTGGCTTTTGTGGTTCGGCCCCTTTGTGCTGCTGTTGGGTGCACTGGTGCTGGCGCTGCGCTTGATGCGCCGCACACCTGCTGCGCCCGCGCCCTTGACCGACAGCGAACGCGCGCGCGTTCACCAATTGCTGGAGTCCTGATGTCTTTTGTGCCGCCTTGGCTGGGTTTGTTGTTGGTGCTGCTGGCTTTGGGGCTGCTGGCCGCTGGGGTCTTGCAGCGTGGCCTGAAAAAACAAGTCCAGGTCGTGGGGCTCGAGCGGCAGTCACAGACCAACCGCAGGATTGCGCAAGAACACCTGGCTGATCTGGACCGTGCTTTGGCCGAAGGCCGTTTAACGGCGCTGCAGCATCAAATGGCCCGCGATGAATTGCTGCGCCATCTGTTGGACGACGCGGCGCAGTCCGACGAGGCACCCGTTGCGGCAGTGCCTGCGCGATGGCTCTGGTGGGTCGGGGCCTTGGTGGTGCTCAGTGGCCTGAGTTATCTGCAACTGGGTGCCTCCCACGCTTGGTGGCCCAAGCCTTTGAGTCAACGGGTCCAAATCAGTGCGACCACGCCCGAGCAATTGGCGCAGCAAACACGTGTGTGGCAAGAAGCCACGCAAAAACGCCCGGAGGATGCGCAGGCTTGGTTGACGCTGGCGCGACTGTACGCTGCCCAAAATGCACATGCCCCGGCCGAGCAGGCCTTGGCGCGTGTGTTGGCTTTGTCGCCCGAGCCCGATCTGTGGATCGAGCGGGCGCAGATGAAGGCCTTGAGCGCAGGTGGTGTCTACGCCGGAGAGCCTTGGCAGTGGATTCAAGACGTGCTGCGCACACAGCCCCGGCACCTGAACGCGCTGGTGCTCGCGGGCAGCGCGGCTTTGTCTGAAAAGCGGCACGCCGCCGCGCAAGATTATTGGCAGCGTGCCTTGGCTTTGGTGCCCGCCGACAGTGAGGCGGGCCAAGGCTTGCAGCAGGCGCTGGCGAAAACGGCCGAGAGGGTGGCCGAGCTGGCGGCGGCTCCGGCAGCTGTTGGTGAAGCGAGGGCAGCAGCCTTGTCGGCGGCGACTCCGGTGGGCGACGCCAAGCCTCTGATTCAGGGCGAGGTTCGTGTTTCGCCCGAGGTGCAAAGTCAAATTGCCGCAGGCGCGACCTTGTTTGTTTACGCCATGGCCGAAGAGGGCTCGCGCCGCCCTGTGGCCATCTGGCGCGGCACACCCACCTCATGGCCGGTGCGCTTTGCCTTGAGTGACAGCATGGGCATGGGAGCACCACCCGTGTTGTCATCGCTGGCGCAAGTGCGCTTGGTGGCTCGCATCTCCAAAACCGGCTCGGCGCAAAAGCAAGAGGGTGATCTGCAGGTGGAACTGCCGGGTGTGAAGACCGGTGTGCAAGGCGTTGTGCTTCAAATCAGCGGTCGCTGACACCTGCTGCAAGCAGGGTGCACAGTGTGCACCCAGGAAACTGGGTCAGCCCTGACGCAGCTTGCGCGAATGGTTGTGCACCGCCTCCACCAGCGCCGTGACATGCTCGGGCGGGGTGTATTGGCTGATGCCATGACCCAGGTTGAAGATGTGCGTGGGGCCGGTGGTGGTTTTGTCCGTGTGCGGCGTGCCAAAGCTGTCGAGCACGCGGTGCACTTCGGTCGCGATCTGCGCGGGCGGTGCAAACAAGATGTTCGGGTCGATGTTGCCTTGCAGCGCTTTGCCGGGGCCACCCACTTGGCCGCCCACTTGGGCGCGGGCGCGGCCCAGGTTCATGGTCCAGTCCAGGCCCAGCACATCGCAGTTCAGGCCCGCCATCTCGGGCAGCCACAGGCCGCCGCCCTTGGTGAACACGATGCTGGGGATGCGCTGGCCGTTGTGCTCGGTCTTCAGTTGCGAGAGAACGCGTGCGGTGTAGGCCAGGCTGAACTGCTGGAAGGCCCCATCGGCCAGCACGCCGCCCCAGCTGTCAAAGATCATGGCCGCTTGGGCACCGGCTTCGATTTGGGTGTTCAGGTACAGGGCCACGGCGTCGGCGTTGATCTCGAGGATGCGGTGCATCAGGTCCGGGCGGCTGTACATCAGGGTTTTGACATGCCGGTAATCGTCTGAGCCTGCGCCCTCGACCATGTAGCAAGCCAGCGTCCAGGGGCTGCCAGAAAAACCGATCAGGGGCACACGGCCGTTCAGCGCCTTGCGGATGCTGGTCACCGCGTCGAACACGTAGCGCAGCTTGGCCATGTCGGGCACAGCGAGCTCGGCCACGGCGGCTTCGTCGCGCACGTTTTTGGCAAAGCGCGGGCCTTCGCCTTGGGCAAACGACAGGCCCAGGCCCATGGCGTCGGGCACGGTGAGGATGTCGCTGAACAGGATGGAAGCGTCCAGCGGGTAACGCTCCAGCGGCTGCAGCGTGACTTCGGTGGCGTAGTCGACGTTCGTGGCCAGGCCCATGAAGCTGCCGGCCTTGGCGCGGGTGGCGCAGTACTCGGGCAGGTAGCGCCCAGCTTGGCGCATGAGCCAGACGGGGGTGTGGTCGGTGGCCTGGCGCAGACAGGCGCGCAGGAAGGTGTCGTTTTGGAGGGGGGCAAAGGCGGATGACGCTGCAGAGGTGTTGGAAGCCATGAAAAAACCCAAAGTCAAGTGCGTCATTGTCTCAGGCTGTCACGCCAGGGTCCAGTACTTCAAGTGACTGGTGTGACTTGCAAGCCGCATCACAACAGGGCTTGCCGCAACAGCCCCAGCAACCCACACGCAGCCAGTACACGCAGCACACTTTGGCCCTTCCAGACCAAGGCCCCCAAGGCCACACAGGTCAAGGCGATGGCACTCAGATCGGGCAGCATGTGCCACCCCCCCGGCAGCCAGGTCTGCCGTGCAAACACACCCGCTAAGTGCAAGATGACCCCGATCACGGCGGCTGTGATGCCTTGCAATGGGCCCTGGAGTGAGGGCATGTGCCGCGTTGATTCCACAAGCGGTCCTCCCGCCAAAATGAAGACGAATGATGGCAAGAAAGTGAACCAGGTCACCACGCAGGCGGCCACCACGCCGCCCAGCAACGGGTCGCCGAGCAAGTTTTGACTGTGCCCGCCCAAAAAGCCCACAAAGGCGACCACCATGATCAGTGGCCCAGGTGTGGTCTCCCCCAGGGCCAGGCCATCCATCATTTGTGCGGCCGTGAGCCAGCCGTATTGCGCCACGGCGGCCTGTGTCACAAAAGGCAAAACCGCGTAGGCGCCGCCAAATGTGAGCAAAGCCGCTTGCGTGAAAAAGCCGCCCATCTGGGTGAGCGTGTGGCCAGTGCCCATCAGTGCAGCGATCAGACCCAAACTCAGCGCCCACAAGCCCAAGCCGATGGCGACAGCACGCCACAGCCGTTGGGCACTGTGACGCGTGTGTGCCGGTGGTGCTGAATGGTCATCGAGCCAACTGGCGTTGGCACAGGGGGCTGTCAGCGGGCGGGTCGTTGCCATCAGCCCAGGCCCTTCGCCTTGGGCGTGCGTCATGAAAAAGCCGATGACAGCCGCGCCTGCGATGATCAGAGGGAAGGGCAGCCCCCAGAGGGTGCCTGCAAAAGACAAAGTGGCCAGCACCCAAAGCCAGCGGCCTTTGAGGGTGCGCTGGGCCATGCGGTGCGCAGCTTGCCATACCAGCGCCGTCACCGCTGGCTTCAAGCCCCAGAGCAAGGCTTGTCCCCAAGGGTGTTGGCCCCAGGCCGTGTAGGCCCAGCTCAGCACAATCAGCAGCAACAAGGACGGCAGCACAAACAAAGCCCCTGCTGCCACGCCGCCGCGTGTGCCGTGCATCAGCCAGCCCATGTAGGTGGCCAATTGCTGGGCTTCGGGGCCGGGCAGCAGCATGCAGTATTGCAGCGCATGCAGATAGCGTTTTTCAGAGATCCAGCGGCGACGCACCACCAACTCTTCATGCATCAGGGCGATCTGGCCAGCCGGTCCGCCAAAGCTGACGCAACCCAGCCACAACCAAAATTTGAGGGCTTGCAAAAAACCGACGGGTGCGCTCGGCGGGCTTGGGCTCACGGCGTATTCCAGTGTTCACGAAATGCCTGTGCAAATGCGGGGTTGCCGCTGATGCTCAGGCTCAGGGTGATCTGTGTGCCGGGTGATGGCTGGGGCGTGAGGCTGAGCGCGTCATCGGCGTTCTGCCACAGAGCCTTCAGTGGTGCGTTGTCAACGTGAATTTGCAGGTCAAAGTCCCAGTCTGCCCCGTCTTCCAAGGGCCCCGGGCCTTGCAAGCCCAAGCGGTGTGTCCAACGCAGCAACCGGGTCACTTCTTGCAGCAATGCGGGCGTGTGGCGCGCGGTCGGTTGCGCCAGGGCGTCCCAGCAAACCACGCCTTGGCTGTCTTCGCTGCAGTCAAATTCCAAAAATTGCCAACTCATGCGGTGTCTTTCTTGCCATGGTGCGATTGTCGCTGGCGCGCCCAGTTTGTCACTTGGGATACAAGAATTTGATAATTCGCTTAAAAATTGAGCAAATTGAGGGGCTATTAGGGTTTTCTGTATACAGGGCGGGCTTGGGCGGTGGTTAAATCCATTTTTTTATCCACATGGTCATGCCCGCATCTCCTGTTCGATTGGTTGATTCTGACGCTGAAGGCGGCTCACAAGCGGTCAAGGCGCAGCAGCGCCTGCGTGAGCTGATCCTGGCCGGTGAACTGCCCGCTGGCTCGCGCATTGCCGAGCTGGCGCTGGTCGAGCGCTTGGGCATGTCGCGCACCCCGATCCGGGCGGCCTTGATGCGTCTGGGTCAGGAAGGTTTGTTGGAAGCGCTCAGTGGTGGTGGGTATGCGGTGCGTACTTTTTCTGAGCAAGAGGTGGCCGATGCCATCGAGTTGCGCGGCACGCTGGAAGGCCTGGCCGCCAGGCTGGCCGCAGAGCGTGGTGTGCCGATTGCTGTGATGGCGCAAGCTCGTGTCTGCCTTGATCAGATCGATCAATTGCTGCGACAAGTGACCCTGGATGACGAGAGTTTTTCCAGCTATGTGGCTTTGAATGGGCGCTTTCACACGCTGCTGGCCGAGATGGCCAACAGTGCTGTCTTGGCCCGGGAGATTGAGCGGGCATCGCGCCTGCCTTTTGCTTCTGCTTCGGGTTTTGTGGGTGTGCAAGCCCACAGCCCCGATGCCCGCGACATGCTGGTGGTCGCGCAGCACCAGCATCGCCAAGTGTTGGACGCCATTGGGCAACGAGAAGCCGGTCGAGCCGAAGCGCTGATGCGTGAACACTCTCGCCTGGCGCGGCATAACCTGGGACTGGTCATGCAAAACCCGCAGCAAGCCGCTATGCCGGGCATGCAACTCATTCGAAACAAGGTCTGAAACATGTTCATCAAAAACACGTGGTATGTGGCCTGCGCCATGACCGAATTGGAGGCACTGGGCGACAAGCCCTTGGGCCGAACCATTTGCAATGAGCAAATGGCGTTTTTCAAAGGCCCGCATGGCCAGGTCGCGGCGGTGGAGGACTTTTGCCCGCACCGGGGTGCACCCTTGTCGTTGGGCACAGTGTGCAACGGTAAATTGGTCTGCGGATACCACGGTCTGGAGATGGGCTGCGAAGGTAAAACCGTGCACATGCCCGGGCAACGCGTGCGAGGCTTTCCCGCCATCAAGAGCTATGCGGTGGTAGAGCGTTATGGTTTCGTTTGGGTGTGGCCGGGTGACCAGTCCCAAGCCGATGTGGCCCACATGCCGGTGTTCGAGTTTTTTGACGATCCGGCATG
The DNA here is from genome assembly GCF_048019295.1 of Limnohabitans sp. DCL3. Lineage (GTDB taxonomy): Bacteria > Pseudomonadota > Gammaproteobacteria > Burkholderiales > Burkholderiaceae_C > Limnohabitans_A. The sequence continues at coordinate 950,077 of NZ_CP171842.1, forward strand.
GGCTTACGGAGGAGGGCTTTACCACGTCAAGGCCGATTACCGCCTGATGATCGACAACCTGATGGACCTCACGCACGAGACCTATGTCCACGCCAACAGCATTGGCCAGCCCGAAATCGACGAGACACCTTGCACCACCACGGTCGAAGGTGACCGGGTCATTTTGCAGCGCCACATGCAAGGCATTCAGGCGCCGCCGTTTTGGCAAATGGCCATGAGCGCCAACGGCTTGGACCCAGCGGCCAAGGTCGACCGCTGGCAAATTTGCCGTTTCACCCCCCCCAGTCACATCATGATTGACGTGGGTGTGGCGCTGGCAGGGCAAGGTGGTTTTCACGCCGCGCCCGAGCACAAAGCCTACAGCGTGGTGGTGGACTTCATCACCCCCGAGACCGAAACCTCTCATTGGTACCACTGGGGCATGGCGCGCCAGTTCAAGCCCCATGATGCGGCGCTGACCGACAAGATCCGTGCGGGGCAGGGCGGCATCTTCAATGAGGACATGGACATGCTGCAATTGCAGCAAGCCAACATCAGCAAATGGCCTGACCGCAAATTGTTGATGCTCAACATCGACTCGGGCGGCGTGCAATCGCGTCGCATCATTGAGCGTTTGCTGGCTTTGGAAAACACCCCCGGAGTGACCGCATGAACACCACAGAACTGACCCAAACCCCCATCGCTGCAGACGGTGGCTTTGAAATTCAATTGCACAAGAGCGGCCAAATTGTGCAAGTGGCCAAAGACCAGTCTATTTTGAAAGCGCTGCAGGATGCAGGGCATGACGCGCCGTTCTCTTGCGCTGAAGGCATTTGCGGCACCTGCTTGACCGCTGTGGTGGCCGGCACGCCCGACCACTGGGACAGTTACCTGACACCGGAGGAGCAAGAAAAAGGCGACTGCATCATGCTGTGCTGTTCACGCAGCCAGACCGCGCGCCTGGTGCTGGACCTTTGACATGACCTCCACCACGTTGGTGCTGGTGCCTGGCCTCATGTGCGATCACGCCGTGTGGTCTGGGGTGATGGCGCATTGGGGTCCCCAAGCCGAACGGGCAGTGGTGCCCGACCACGGACTGTGCGACGACATCGAGGGCATGGCGCGTCAAATTTTGGCATCTGTACCGGGCGATTTGGCCGTGGCGGGGCACTCCATGGGCGGGCGTGTTGCTCTGGAGATGCGGCGACTGGCCCCTCAGCGGGTGCGGCACTTGGCCTTGCTGGACACGGGCTACCTGGCTCGCCCACGGGGTGCTGAAGGTCAAGCCGAGGCGACAAAACGCCAGGCCTTGCTGGATTTGGCGCTGCAACAAGGCGTGCAGACCATGGCCCGCACCTGGGCGCAAGGCATGGTTAACCCGTCGCGTTTGACCGACACCGCCCTGATGGACGCCATCGTTGACATGTTTGCGCGGCGCACGCCTGACCATTTCGCCAGCCAAATTCGGGCTTTGTTGGCACGGCCCGATGCCAGCGCGACCCTTCAAAGCATTGACGGACCGGTTTACCTGTTGTGCGGTGCGCAAGACAGTTGGTCTCCGCTTGCGCAGCACCAGGCCATGGCCGCTTTGTTGCCCCAGCCTGTGGTGTCTGTGATCGAGTCGGCAGGGCACATGGCGCCCATGGAGCAGCCTTCAGCCGTGGCCCAAGTGCTGGCCGACTGGCTGGCGTCCACACCCTTGGCGCTGGAGCCGGTGTGAGTCGGGTCGTGCGCGACACACCGGATGCGATGACTGGCGCTGCGCACGAGCAAGCCATTCATGCGCAAATCGTGCGTTTGAGCTGGGCCATTGACCACGGTGACCTGGAGGTCCTGGCATCGTGTTTGCACGCGGATGTGACTTTCGTCAGGCCCGATGGCCAAACGCTGCAAGGGCCGCTGGCGGTTTGTGGGGCTTATGCGCAACGCGATCCGGACCGCATCACGCGGCACCTGTTGTCCAATGTTCATCTGACGTGGTCATCCCCTGACCGGGTGCAGGCCCACAGCGCGGTGTTGCTGTGGACAGGCCGCCTGAGTGATGCGAAGACAGCGGCCGGTCGGCCGGCCGACGCGGCGCAAAAACTTGGCGAGCACCGTGATGTTTGGGCTTGGACAGCCGAGCGCTGGTGGTTACTGAGGCGACAGTCTGAGTTTGTGTTTTTTCGTTGAGCCTGTTTCACTGCAGGCCGTTTGTTTGTTTTTCTATTCACTTAACCAGGAGACTTTCATGACCCTTTCCAACAGTTTGGTACGCGGTGCCGTCGTGCTGGCCCTTGCGGCTGCAGCGTCTGCACAGGCCCAAGAAATTGTGCTCAAAGTGCACCATATTTGGCCCACCATGGCCATTGGACACAGCCGTGTGGTGGCCCCATGGTGTGAGGCCATTGCCAAAGAATCCAACAACCGCATGCGTTGCCAAATTCTGCCGGCCATGACGGGTGGCGGAACGCCCGCGCAGCTGGTGGACCGGGTCAAGGACGGCGTGGACGATTTGGTGGTGACATTGCCCGGTTACACCCCCGGTCGTTTCCCAATCATGGAAGCCCTGGAGTTGCCATTCATGACCAACACGGCTGAATCGGCATCGGCTGCCGCTTGGGATTACTACAGCAAGTACGCGACCAAGGAATTTACGGGCACCAAAATCTTGGCCACCTGGGTGCACGACGAAGGCTTTGTCAGCACCTCCAGCAAACCCATCCGCAGCATGGAGGATTTCAAGGGCTTGAAGATCCGAGCCGCCAGCCGCCAATCGACCAAGCTCTTGGCCAGATTGGGGGCCACACCAGTCGGCATGCCCATTCCGCCAGTGGCTGATGCCATGACCAAAGGCACGATCGACGGCTTCATGACGGCTTGGGAAATCATCCCAGCTTTCAAATTGCACGAAGTGAGCAAATACCACACCGAAATTGAGGCCAGCCGTCCCTCCATGTTCACCGCCGGTTTCGTGATGGCGATGAACCAAGCCAAGTACGACAGCTTGCCTGCAGATTTGAAAAGCGTGATCGATAAAAACAGTGGCGGCAACCTGTCGCGCACCATTGGTCGCTATTGGGATGAAGCCACCGCAACCGGACGCAATGCGGCCGTGGCCCGTGGCAACGTTTTCAACAAAATCAACGCTGCAGAGACCGACCGTTGGATTCAGGCTTCAGCCCCGTTGTACGACGAATGGGTGGCTGACATGGACAAGCGCGGTTTGCCAGGCAAGCAAATGCTGCAAGACGCCAAAGACCTGATCAAGAAATACAACAAGTGATCCTGCGCCTGCCCCTCGTCCTGAGGGGCAGGCCCTGTGCCCAAATTCGGAAATCCATGATGTCTTCGTCAATGCTTTTAGCGCCCCTGTGCCGGGCTTTTGGGATGGTGGGCGCCGCTGTGGCATTGGCCACGGGTTTCCTCACTTTGCTGAGTGTGGTCATGCGCGCTGTCTGGTCGCAGCCCATTCCGGGGGACGTAGAGATGACCCAAATGGGCATTGCTTTTGCCATCTCGATGTGTTTGCCCTACTGCCAACTGCAAAGAGGCAACATCATTGTGGATTTTTTCACCCAATCCGCTTCTGTGGGCACGCAAAAACGTTTGGATGCCATCGGCCAACTCTCGCTGGTCTTGCTTTATGGCTTGCTGGCTTGGCGCACCAGCATCGGCGCCATCTCGGTTCGCGAAGCCGGTGAAACGACCATGATCATCAGTTTGCCCATGTGGTGGGCTTATGCCTGCTTGGCTCCGGGCTTGGCTTTGGCCGGTTGGGTGGCTTTGGTGCAAGGCCTCTTCGGACAAACCGAGTCGTCTCAAGAGGTGGCCGCATGACCCAGTGGGCCCCTCAAATTGGCTTGGTGATGTTTGTGGCCATGGTGGTGCTCATGGCTTTGCGCGTCCCCATTGCGGCGGCGATGTTCATTCCCGGTTTGGTGGGTTATGGCCTGATGAGCGACAGCGCCACGACCCTCAACTTCCTCAAGGGCAGCGCGGTGGCGCGGCTGACGGTGTATGAATTGAGCGTGATTCCTTTGTTTTTGTTGATGGGGCAATTTGCGACGCAAGGTGGACTCAGCCGAGACCTTTTCAAGGCGGCGGCTGCGATGGTCGGGCATGTGCGTGGCGGTTTGGCCATGGCCTCGGTGCTGTCGGCCGGTGCCTTTGGCGCGGTCTGCGGCTCCTCTGTGGCGACATCGGCCACCATCACCCAAGTGGCTTACCCCGAAATGCGGCGCCATGGCTACCAAGGCCGATTGTCAACGGCGTCTTTGGCGGCGGGCGGCACCTTGGGGATTTTGATTCCCCCCTCCGTGCCCTTGGTGGTTTATGCCATCTTGACCGAGCAAAACATTGCCAAGCTGTTTGCGGCGGCCATCATCCCCGGCGTGGTGGCCATGTTGGGTTACTTGGTGGTCATCGGTTTGTATGCGCGCGCACGACCCGAGATGGCACCTTTGACCCCGGCGCTGTCATGGCCTGAAAGAGGGTCGGCTTTGCTTTCGATTTGGCCCATCTTGGCTGTCTTTGTGGTGGTGTTTGGCGGGATTTACGGGGGATTGTTCTCGCCCACCGAGGGTGCAGGCGTGGGTGCTGTCTTGACCTTGTTGGTGGGCTTGGCCAAAAAAGAGCTCAAATCGGCGGGTCTGAAAGCGGCCTTGCTGAGCACCGCGGAAACCACCGCGATGGTCTTCATGATTTTCTTGGGTGCAGACATGATGAACGCCACTTTGGCGCTCACCGAGATGCCCAAAATGGTGGCCTTGTGGGTGTCGGGTTTGCCTGTGGCGCCCTTGGGAATTGTGACGGCGGTCCTGGTTTTGTACATCGTGTTGGGCTGCGTCATGGACGAGCTGTCCATGCTGCTGCTGACCATTCCGGTGATTTTCCCGGCCGTCATGGCCTTGGATTTGTGGGGCTTGTCCTACGAACTCAAAGCCTTGTGGTTTGGCATTTTGGTGTTGATGACGGTCAGTTTTGGTTTGATCGCACCCCCGGTGGGCTTGAACGTGTACGTGGTCAACAGTTTGGCGCGGGATGTGCCCATGCGCGAAACCTACACAGGTTTGATGCCTTTCTTGGCTTGGGACTTGGTCCGATTGGTGGTCTTGTTGTGGGTCCCTGCCTTGAGCCTGTGGTTGGTGGGACAGCTGTTCACGCGATGATTGGGGGTGGTTGAATGGGCGCGGCAGTGGACATTTTGGCCATCACCGGTCCGATTTATGGCGCCATCTGGCTGGGCTACTGGGCCACTCGGCGAGGTTTGTTTGCGCCCAGCGACATGCAGGTTTTTGGCAAGTTCACACTGAACTTGGCCTTGCCTGCTTTGCTGTTCAACGCGCTGTCGCAGCGCAGCGTGTCAGAAATCCTCAATCCCTCTTACCTCTTGGCCTATGCCTTGGGGGCCTTGCTGGTGATCGGGGGCGGACTGTTTTGGGCCCGTCAAGTCCAAGGGCACAGTCTGAGCTTTGGCAGCATGATGGCCATGGGCATGTCTTGCCCCAACAGCGGATTTGTGGGGTACCCCATCATGCTGCTGAGCTTCGGCCCTGTGGCCGGTGTCGCGCTGGCGCTGAACATGGTGGTGGAAAACCTCTTGATGATTCCCCTTTTGCTCGCTGTGGCCGATTCGCAAGGTGGCCCGCCAGGGCAGTGGAAAAGGGTGCTGTGGCAAACCGGCAAAAACCTGGCCCAAAACCCGATGATTTGGGGCATTGTGGGGGGGTTCTTGTTTTCGCTTTCGGGTTGGGCCATGCCCGCACCGTTGGGGCGAACGGTGAATTTGTTTGCGCAGGCCAGCGCGGCCCTGTCGCTCTTTGTCATCGGGGGCTCTTTGGTGGGCCTGCAGGTGAGCGGCTTGCAGACCACCGTGGCGCAAATTGTGATGGGTAAATTGTTCATCAGCCCCTTGGTCATGTGGGGCGTGGTGACTTGGGTGGTTCCCGTCGAAGACCCGGCGTTGCGTTCAGCGGTTTTGTTGACCGGGGCCTTGCCCATGCTGGGCATCTTCACCATCTTGAGCCAACGCCATGGACATGGCGCGATCAGCGCGGCCGCCTCGCTGGTCACGACGGTGTTGTCCTTCTTTACCCTGAGTGCTTGGCTGTGGGTTTTGCAGCACGGCCTGCTTTGAGTGCTGATCAGTTGGTGAGCCAGGCCTGAGAGACTTCGGTGATCAAAGCCAGGGTGGCTTGTTGGGTCAAGGTGGTGGGGCGCAGCGAACTGATGGCTGTTGTGAGTTGGATGGTCAAGGCAGGGGCTGAAACAGGGCGCACGCTGTAAGCCGAAGGTCGCACCGAACGCATCACGGCGTTGCGCGGCAAGATGGCATAGCCTGCGCCGTCGGCCACCAAGTCCAAAATGGCACTCACCCCGTCGATCTCCAACGCGATGAGCGGGCGGCAGCCGATGGCGGCCATTTCGGACTCCACATGCATGCGGATCGCATTGGGGCGGGTGGGGATGACCAGGGGCAGGGCGGCCAGCTCTTTCAGCGCGATGGCGGCAGGTGGGGGGTCTTCTTGCAAGCCCGGCGGGCGAGGCTGTACCAGCAGCAGCGCTTCTTGCACCAAGGGGTGGTGCTCGATGCCGGGCAATGGGCTGGGGTTGTAGAGGACCGCAATGTCCAAACGGCCGTTTTGCAGGTTTTCCTGCATGGCGCTGGACAGGCCTTCGCTGATGGACAGCTGGGCTTGCGGCATCTTGGCGCGAAAGGCCCGAGTCAAAGGTACCGTCAACACCCGCGCCACGCTGGGTGGCAGGCCCAAAGCCACGCGGCCGGTGAGGCCCGTGCGCACCCGGCCCAGTTCTTCCCGCGCGCGCTCCACTTGGTGCAGGATCCCCCGGCCGTGCTCCAGCAGCAACAGCCCGGCCTGAGTTGGGGTGGCGCCGCGCCCGTTGCGCAACAGCAGGTTTTGGCGCAGTTCGACCTCGAGCAAGCGCACCTGGCGGCTGAGTGCCGGTTGGGCCACGCTCAGTGCTTGAGCCGCCCGCGTGAAGCTGCCCAGTTCGGCCACGCGCACAAAATATTCCAGCTGTTTGAGGTCCATGAGATCGGGGGGGAGGGGTTTTCGCTGGACTTATTTTGTCATATCCAAGGATGGGTTATACCTATTTGTTCTAGCTGGTAGATGTGCCGAGGGCTGGGCGTTGGCGGAGTGAACCTGCACAATCTGGGCAAACACATTGCCCCATCAGGATTGCCATGAGCCCAAAGAAACCTTTGATCATCGACGTGCACGGCCACTACACCACCGCCCCCAAGGCGCTGGAGAACTGGCGCAACCAGCAAATTGCCGGCATCCAAGACCCCGTGTCCATGCCCAAAGTCGCTGATCTCAAAATCAGCGACGACGAGTTGCGCGAAAGCATCGAGACCAACCAGCTGGCCAAGATGAAAGAGCGCGGCTCGGACATCACCATCTTCAGCCCCCGCGCCAGCTTCATGGCCCACCACATTGGCGACTTCAACGTCTCGTCCACCTGGGCGGCCATTTGCAATGAGCTGTGCTACCGCGTGGCGCAACTTTTCCCCGACCACTTTGTGCCTGCGGCCATGCTGCCCCAGTCGCCCGGTGTGGACCCGGCCACCTGCATCCCCGAGCTGGTCAAGTGCGTCGAGCAATACGGCAACGTGGGCATCAACCTGAACCCCGATCCGTCGGGCGGCCACTGGACATCGCCACCCCTGTCTGACAAGGCTTGGTACCCCATCTACGAAAAAATGGTCGAGTACGACATCCCCGCGATGATCCATGTGAGCACCAGTTGCAACAGCTGCTTTCACACCACGGGCGCGCATTATCTCAACGCCGATACCACCGCCTTCATGCAGTGCCTGACGAGCGATCTGTTCAAGGATTTCCCGACGCTGAAGTTCTTGATCCCGCATGGCGGCGGTGCGGTGCCTTACCACTGGGGGCGTTTTCGCGGTCTGGCCCAAGAGCTCAAGAAACCACTGTTGTCTGAACACCTGCTCAACAACATCTTCTTTGACACCTGCGTTTACCACCAGCCGGGCATCGATTTGTTGACCAAGGTGATTCCGGTCAAGAACATTTTGTTCGCCTCCGAGATGATCGGCGCGGTGCGCGGCATCGACCCCGAAACCGGCCATTACTTTGACGACACCAAGCGCTATGTGCAAGCCACAGCCAACCTGAACGACCAAGAGCGTTACATGGTCTACGAAGGCAACGCGCGGCGTGTGTTCAAGCGACTCGATGACCAGCTGACAGCCAAAGGCCGGTGAGCCATTGATTCGAAATTCAGGAGAAAACCATGTATGAACTCGGCGTTGTTTACCGCAACATCACCCGCGCAGAGCGCACAGCCGCTGACGGCCTGGGCGCTCTCGGCTCGGCCACGGTGCACGAGGCCATGGGCCGTGTCGGCCTCATGAAGCCTTACATGCGCCCGATCTACCCGGGCGCTCAGGTGTCGGGCACGGCGGTCACGGTATTGCTGCACCCCGGTGACAACTGGATGATGCATGTGGTGGCCGAGCAGATTCAGCCCGGCGACATTGTGGTTGCGGCCATCACGGCGGACTGCACCGACGGCTACTTTGGCGATCTGCTGGCCACGTCCTTTCAGGCGCGTGGTGCGCGGGCCTTGATCATCGATGCCGGCGCACGCGATGTGAAAGAGCTGCAAAAAATGAATTTCCCCGTGTGGAGCAAAGCCATCAGCAGCAAGGGTTGCATCAAGTCCACCATCGGCTCGGTCAACATCCCGGTGGTGTGCGCCGGCATGCTGGTCACCCCCGGCGATGTGATCGTGGCCGATGACGATGGCGTGGTGTGCGTGCCCGCAGCCCGGGCCGTACAAACGCTGGACGCTGCCCAAAAGCGCGAAAGCTTCGAGGGCGAAAAACGCGCCAAGCTCGCATCGGGTGTGCTGGGCCTGGACATGTACAAAATGCGCGAACCCTTGGCGGCTGCGGGATTGAAGTACATCGATTGATCAACCGCCCGTGGTGGTGCGATGCGCGGCTGCGGCCGTGCCGAGGCTCATCGGTCCTTCGGCCAGCCAATCGCCCCAACACGGCCACAGCCGCGCTTCGCAGTCAGCGACAGCGATTGGCAAGATGAGGAGAAGAAGATGACCAAACCGACGACAGGTGATTTCACCAAAACCGCTGGCTGGCTGGACTGGTTCAGCGGTCCCAGCCAACCCCGCTTTCAATTGCCCGCTGGCGCTGTGGATGCCCACTGCCATGTGTTTGGCCCGGGGGGCGAGTTCCCCTACGCACCCGAGCGCAAGTACACCCCGTGTGACGCCAGCAAGCACCAGTTGTACGCGCTGCGCGACCACTTGGGCTTTGCGCGCAATGTGGTGGTGCAGGCCACCTGCCACGGTGCAGACAACCGCGCCATGGTGGATGCCTTGGTCAACTCCGGCGGCAAGGCGCGCGGTGTGGCCACCGTCAAACGCAGCGTGACGGACGATGAAATCCAGGCCATGCACGACGCCGGTGTGCGTGGTGTGCGCTTCAACTTCGTCAAGCGTCTGGTGGATTTCACGCCCAAGGACGAGTTGCTCGAGATCGCTGGCCGGATTCAAAAATGGGGCTGGCATGTGGTGATCTACTTTGAAGCGGTGGACTTGCCGGAGCTTTGGGACTTCTTCACCGCACTGCCCACCACGGTGGTGGTGGACCACATGGGTCGCCCCGATGTGTCGCTGCCAGTAGACGGCCCGCAGTTTGCGCTGTTTGAAAAATTCATGCGCGAGCACCCCAATGTGTGGAGCAAAGTGTCCTGTCCCGAACGCCTCTCGGTCACGGGCCCCAAGGCCTTGAACGGTGAGAAAAATGCCTACCTCGATGTGATTCCGTTTGCCAAACGCATCGTGGCGGAGTTTCCTGATCGGGTGCTCTGGGGCACCGACTGGCCGCACCCCAACCTCAAAGACCACATGCCCGACGACGGTCTTTTGGTGGACTTCATCCCGCACATCGCACCCACGGCCGAGCTGCAGCGGCAGCTGCTGGTGGACAACCCGATGCGCCTGTATTGGTCCGAGGAGACAAACTGATGGCACTCGAAAAACCCTACACCGACGTACCCGGCACGATCATTTTTGATGCCGAGCAATCGCGCAAAGGCTACTGGATCAACCAGTTTTGCATGTCGCTGATGAAGGCGGAGAACCGCGAACGCTTCAAGGCCGACGAGCGCGCCTACCTGGACGAGTGGCCCATGAGCGAGGAACAAAAACAAGCCGTTTTAGCGCGTGACCTGAACTGGTGCATGCGCACCGGTGGCAACATTTACTTCCTCGCCAAAATCGGTTCGACCGATGGCAAGAGCTTTCAACAAATGGCAGGCTCCATGACGGGCATGACCGAGGAGGAGTACCGCAACATGATGATCCAAGGCGGCCGCAGCATCGAGGGCAACCGCTACATTGGCGAAGACGGCGATGCACAGGCGCACCGTCAGCCCCAAGGGGCAGCGGGTCAAACCCAAGGTGCACCAGGAAAGGCAGCATGAACATGGCCAAAATCACCGCCTCCGTTTTCACCTCGCATGTCCCCGCCATTGGTGCGGCCATGGACCTGGGCAAGACGAAAGAAGACTACTGGAAACCCCTGTTTGCGGGCTACGAGTTCTCCAAGCAGTGGATGAAGGAGAACAAGCCCGATGTGATTATTTTGGTGTTCAACGACCATGCCACGGCCTTCAGTCTGGACATGATCCCCACTTTTGCCATCGGTACGGCGCCCGAGTACCAGCCCGCTGACGAAGGTTGGGGGCCACGCCCCGTGCCCGTCGTCAAAGGCCACCCCGAATTGGCTTCGCACATCGCGCAATCGGTCATTCAGCAGGACTTTGACCTGACCATCGTCAACAAGATGGATGTGGACCACGGCCTCACGGTGCCCTTGTCTCTGATGTGCGGCGAATTGGACCCTGTGAAAGACGCCTGGCCTTGCCCGGTGATTCCTTTTGCTGTCAACGTCGTCCAATACCCCGTACCCAGCGGTCAGCGCTGCTTCAAGTTGGGACAGGCCATCCGCAAAGCGGTCGAGAGCTTTGACGAAGACATCCATGTGCACATCTGGGGCACAGGCGGCATGAGCCACCAGCTTCAGGGGGCACGTGCCGGCTTGATCAACCGCGAGTGGGACAACGCCTGGTTGGACCAGCTGATCCAGGACCCGGTGGCTGCCGCCAATACGCCGCACATCGACTATGTGCGCGAAGCGGGCAGTGAGGGGATTGAGCTGGTGATGTGGCTGATTGCACGGGGTGCCATGGCCGATGTGAACGACGGCAAAGTCACTGGCCCTGCGCCCCAATTGCGTCATCGTTTCTACCATGTACCTGCCAGCAACACGGCGGTGGGCCACGTCATTCTTGAAAACAGCTGAGAGATTTCATCCATGCGCAAAACCATCCAAGTCGCCCTGGCGGGCGCTGGTGCCTTCGGTATCAAACACCTCGACGGCATCCAAAACATCGACGGCGTGCAAGTCGTCTCTTTGATTGGCCGAGAGTTCGCCAAAACCCAAGAGGTGGCGGACAAATACGGCATTGCTCACGTCACCACCGACCTCCATGAATCACTGGCTTTGAAAGAAGTCGACGCTGTCATCCTGTGCACACCCACGCAGATGCACGCCAGTCAAACCTTAGCTTGCCTCCAAGCTGGCAAGCACGTGCAAGTCGAAATCCCGCTGTGCGATGTGTACAAGGAGGGCCAAGAAGTTTGGCGTGTTCAACAAGAAACAGGTCTCGTGGCCATGGTGGGTCACACCCGCCGCTTCAACCCCAGCCACCAGTGGGTGAACCAAAAAATCAAGGCCGGTGAATTCAACATCCAGCAAATGGATGTGCAGACCTATTTCTTTCGCCGCACCAACATGAACGCGTTGGGCCAGGCCCGCAGCTGGACGGACCACCTTTTGTGGCATCACGCTGCGCACACGGTGGATTTGTTCGCCTACCAGTGCGGCAGCCCCATTGTCAAAGCCCATGCGGTGCAAGGACCGATCCACCCCACCCTGGGCATCGCCATGGACATGAGCATCCAGCTCCAAGCCGCCAATGGGGCGATTTGCACCCTGAGCCTGAGTTTCAACAACGATGGCCCCTTGGGCACCTACTTCCGTTACATCGGCGACACCGGGACTTATCTGGCACGTTACGACGACCTGTACACCGGCAAGGAAGAAAAGATCGATGTGTCGCAAGTGGCCGTCTCGATGAACGGTATTGAATTGCAAGACCGCGAGTTTTTCGCTGCGATCCGTGAAGGCCGCGAGCCCAATTCCAGCATCGCGCAAGTCTTGCCGTGCTACCAGGTCTTGCATGACTTGGAGCAGCAATTGGCCTGACACCCAGCGCATGACCCCACTCACGCCCCATCTTGAGCGCCAGTACCTGAAAGTTTTGGGCTTGGCGGGTTTTGCCAGCATGGCCGCCATGCGCATTGGCGATCCCATGCTGGTCGTGCTCAGCGATGAGTTCCAAGTCAGTACGGGAGACGCCTCGGCGGTGGTCTCGGTGTATGCCGTGGTGTATGGGTTTTCTCAGCTGCTGTATGGCCCTTTGGGTGACCGGTTTGGCAAGTTGCGTGTGGTTTCTTGGGCGGTGTTGGCCTGTGCGCTGTTCAGTGCCATCACGTCCATGTCGGCGAATTTGCCCATGCTGGTCATCATGCGCGGCTTCATGGGCATGGCGGGAGCGGGCATCATTCCTTTGGCCATGGCCTGGGTGGGCGACCAAGTGCCCTACGAAAGGCGTCAGGAAACGCTGGCCAAAATCATGAGCGCCACCGTGATCGGCATGATGAGTGGCCTGTGGTTTGGCGGGTTTGCCGCCGATACCCTGGGCTGGCGCAGTGCCTTTGGGGTTCTGTCGGTGTTGTTTTCGGTGGCCGCTGCTTTGCTCTGGCGATTGCTGCGCCGCCACCCGCTGGCTGCGGCTTCAGAGGCGCCCGGTTTAGGGGCATCGCTGCGCACAACGGGGCGATTGTTGGGCATGCCACGGGTGCGCTGGGTGCTGTGCGTCACGGCCAGCGAAGGGGCTTTGGTGTTCGGCTCCATGGCCTTCATGCCCACGCATTTGCACCAGCACTATGGTTTGAGTGTGGTGGCGGCGGGATCGGTGATGATGCTGTATGGCCTTGGGGGCTTGTTGTACAGCCAGATGGCGCGGCGTTGGCTGGCTTGGTTGGGCGAGCGGGGTTTGGTTCGCACCGGTGCTGGCTTGATCGTTTCGGGCTTTTTGTTGTTGGCCTGGGGACGTTCGGCTGGGGTAGGCATGTTGGCCTGCACCCTCACGGGCCTGGGCTTTTACATGCTGCACAACACCTTGCAAGTACAAGCCACGCAGATGGCGCCGGCGGCGCGAGGAACGGCGGTGACCTTGTTTGCCAGTTCGCTGTTTTTCGGCCAGTCCACGGGTGTGCTGCTCATGGCCCAGAGCGTGGACATGGGTTGGCTGGCTTATGCGTTCACGGCCGCGGCGCTGTGTGTCATTGCCTTGGGGGCTGTGGTCTACCGTTTGGTGGGGCGGCACTGAGCTTTGAGCGGGGTCATGGGTTCGTGGGGATAAGATACCCCCATTGTTTGCTGGACACGTTATGACCGACCATTACGCCGTTATCGGTAACCCCATTGAGCAGAGCAAGTCGCCGCTCATCCACACCGCCTATGCCCAAGCCACGGGACAGGACATCGGGTACACCAAGTTGTTGGCCCCTTTGGGGGGCTTTGCCGCGGCCGTGGGGGCATTTCGAGCCGCAGGGGGGCGGGGCATGAACGTGACCGCGCCCTTCAAGCTCGATGCTTTTGCCTATGCCACCGATCTGGCACCCAGCGCGCAGATGGCCGGGGCCGTCAACGCCATGAAATTCGAGGGCGACAAAGTTCATGCCGAAAATTTCGACGGTGTGGGTCTGGTGCGTGATGTGGTGCACAACCTGGGCTGCCCATTGCAAGGGCGACGGGTCTTGATTTTGGGCGCGGGCGGTGCGACCCGGGGGGCCTTGCTGCCCATCTTGGCCCAGAGGCCAGCCGAGTTGTGGATCGTCAACCGCACCGTGGCCAAAGCCCAAGAACTCGCTCAATTGGCAGGCCAGCACCAGACGGGCTCGGTGCCGGTTCGGGGGGGCGGCTATGCCGATCTGGGCACAGTGGCTTTTGATGCGGTGTTCAATGCCACCTCGGCCAGTTTGACCGCCGAATTGCCGCCTTTGCCTGCTTCGGCTTTTGCCCCCGGGTGTCTGGCTTACGAACTGGCCTACGGCAAGGGCCTCACGCCCTTTCTGCGGCTCGCTCAGCAAGCCGGTGTGACGCAGCTGGCCGATGGCGTGGGCATGTTGGCAGAGCAAGCTGCGGAGGCTTTTGAATGGTGGCGTGGCGTGCGCCCAGACACGGCTGATGTCATTCAACAATTGACCGTGCCCTTGGTGTGAAAGGGGCAGGGGGGCCTCACCCTGGCCCTGGCCCGTCTTCGTGACCCTCAGGCCTTGAAGCAGGCCCCGTCCATGACCTTCAGGGGATGGGCCAACAGCGGCACGAACGCCATCTGGTCGAGCACATCGCGCTGCAGATCGATGCCGGGGGCCAGCTCAAAGAGTTCGATGCCTTTGGGCGTGAGTCTGAAGCTGGCGCGCTCGGTGAGGTACAGCACTTCTTGTTGGCGCACCAAACCTTGTGGCCCTGAAAAGGTGATTTGGTCCACTTTTTTGACCAATTTTTTCACCGCACCTTGCGCGATCACGCGCATCTGCCCGTCGCCGGTTTTCAGCTGGACGCCCTTGGCTGCCAAGGTGCCGCAGAACACCACTTTCTTCGCGTTTTGCGCGATGTCGATGAAGCCGCCAGGGCCGACCGTCACGCCGCCCAAGCGCGAGACATTGACCGAGCCTTCTTCGTCGAATTCGCCAAAGCCCAAAAAGGCAATGTCCAGACCCCCGCCGCCATAAAAATCGAACTGCGTCGCGGCGTCCAGCATGGCGGTGGCGTTGCGGGCGTAGCCAAACAACACGCCGTCCATGAGCGTGCCGCCATAGGTGCCGTGTTCGATGGTTTGGTAAATGCGGTGTTGCTCGTTGCGTGCCGCCATCAGTTTGGCCACCGCATCGGGCACGCCCACACCGTAGTTGATGACGGGTCGGGTTTTGCCGGTGTTGAACAACTCCTGGTAGGCCCGACGCGCCACCGCCTGGCGCTCGCTGAAGGCTTCTTGTGCAGCCGCCACTTCGCGGGCGTGGTCTTGGGCCTCGCTGCTCAAGCGCGCGGGCCCCGTCAACTCGCCGCTGAAGGCCGGATCGAAAGGGATGGCGTAGCTGGTGGATTGCTGCGGATCCACGACGATGGCGTCCACCCAGGCCGAGGGGATGCGCACTTCGCGGGCTTTGAGGGTGCCCTTGGGCAAGCGTTCTTTGACCTGCACGATGACTTTGCCGCCGCTGTTGCGGGCAGCCAAGGCCAAAGACTGCGCATCGAGGTTGGCCGCTTCGTGTTCAAAGCTGATGTTGCCGTCCTCGTCGGCGCTGCTGGCGCGCACGATGGCCACGTGCACGGGAAACGGTTTGTAGCGCAGGTATTCGCGGCCATCGATCTGGATGACTTCGGCCAAGTCGTCTTGCGCGGCATCGTTCATGCGGCCCCCCCCGTGGCGCGGGTCGCACACCGTGCCCAGGCCCACGTGGCTGATGAGGCCGGGGCGGCCCGCTCCGATCTCGCGCAGGAGCTGGCTGCTCACACCACCGGGCAAGATGTAGGCCTCGATTTTGTTGGACAAAGCCAGCTGCTGCATGGCGGGCGACCACACCCAGTGGCCGCCAATGACACGTCGAACCAGACCTTCGTGCGCGAAGCAGTTCATGCCTTTGGTTTTTTTGTCGCCAATTCCAAGGGCGTGGATGACGGTCAGGTTCTCAGGTGTTTGTGTGCTGAGGAAGCGTTCTTGCACCGCTTCAAACACATGGGTCGCTTCCATCAAGCCGCCGCCGCCGCCCATGAGGCCCACGGTGTCACCGTCTTGGATGAGTTGTGCCGCCTCTTTGGCGGTCATGAATTTGGTTTGCATGTCTGTCTTCAGCGGTTCACGTCAAACAGCACGGCGCCTTTTTTCATCGCACTTTTCGCGATCACCCCTCGGTGGATCTCACTGGTGCCGTCGTAGATGCGGTAGATGCGGGCATCGCGGTAATAGCGCTCGATGGACAGCTCCTTGCAAAACCCCATGCCGCCAAACACCTGCACCGCGCGGTCCACCACACGGCCCAAAGTTTCTGCGGCGTGCACCTTGACCATGGCGATCTGTTCGCGCGCGTCCAGGCCTTGGTCCAGCATCCAGGCGGCGTGGTAGACCATCCAGCGGGCGGCGTTGATCTCGATCACGCTGTCGGCGATCATCTGCTGCACCATCTGGAAGTCACCGATCTTGGTGCCGAACTGTTGGCGCTCCTGGGCCCAGTTCAACATCAGCTCGCACACATGCGTGGCCTTGCCCACAGCGCGGGCGCCCACCTGGGCCAGACGCACCACATTGAGTGCACCCATGGCCAGCTTGAAGCCTTGGCCCACTTCGCCCAGCAGGGCAGCGTCTTCGAGTTGCACGTTGTCAAAAAACAATTCCAGGTGTGGCGTGCCGCGCAGGCCCATCATTTTTTGATCCTTGCCCACGGTGAAACCGGCCAAGCCTTTGTCGACCATGAACATGGAGATTTCTTTCTCGCCGGTCTTGGCCGACACCAAAAAGAAGTCGCTCCACTCGCCATCGCTGATGAAGTGCTTGGCGCCATTCAGGACCCAACCTTGGTCGTTTTTCTTGGCATGGGTTTTGATGCCTGCGGCGTCCGAGCCCGCGCCGGGTTCGGTGATGGTGATGGCGCAGGTGCGTGTGCCCGCCACAGAGGGTCTGAGCCAGCGCTCGATTTGCTCACCCTTGCAGTGCAGCAGGGGTTCGTACACATTGCCAAAGGCGCGGCGGATCAGGATGTCGGTGGTGTGGCCGAACTGCTCTTCGCACAAGATGCGGTCCATGTTGGAGAGGCCGCCACCGCCCAGCTCTGCGGGCATGTTCATGCCGTACAGGCCCAGTGCCTTGGCTTTGTCGTGGATGGCCTGTGCTTTGGTGTTGTCCAAAAAGCCCTGGTCCTCGACCTCGTCTTCAAGGGGGTGCAGTTCTTCGGCGATGAAACGGCGCACCGTTTCGATCATCATTTTTTGTTCGTCGTTGAGGGAAAAGTCCATGGGGTGCTCCAAATCATTGTGAGGGTTCAGCGTTCCACAAAGGGGCGGCTTCTGGCCAGGCATTCGGCGGCCCAGTCTTGGACCGAGGTGTGGGCTTCGCGGCCCAAGTTCACCACCTCCACGCTCACAGGCAGGTCGGCGGGCAGGGCGTCGAACAGGCCTTGCACATCGATGGTGCCGTCGCCGGGCAAAAGACGTTCACAGCGGGCGGTGTGGACCATTTGCTCGGTCGTGAAATGCAAACCAGCCTCTGCATCGCAAATTTGCGCATAGTGAAGCAATTCACGCGGGATGGCGCGGATGTCTTCGAGTGTGGTGCGCGAGCGCCCCACGTGCAGCGCATCGACCAAGATGCCCGCATTGGCGGGGCTGCCAGCGCCTTGGACAATGCGCAGCGCAGCGTTGGCGTCTTTCACCGCCGTCCAGGGCATGAACTCCAAGTCGGCGGTCATGCCAAAAGGCTTCATGACTTCGCACAGGCGGGCGTAGTGGTCGATCAGGCGGGCTTCGTGGGTGTCGTCCCCGGCCACCAAAATGGCCTTGGCCTTCAAGGCCGCGCCCACGTCGTACAGCGCATCCCAGGTGTGCGGGTCGAACTGCTCACCGATGCGGATGATCTCCAGATCGAAAACGCCCACGCCCGTGTCGGCTTGTGCCGCCAAGGTCTCGCGCAGCGCTGCTGGCTGGCCCAGCAGGTGCTGCTGCGGCGCGCCAGCGGCGTTGGGCCACAGGCGCAGACCGACAAAGCTGTAGCCCGTTTGCGCGGCCACCCGGATGGCCTCAGCCGGGTTGCAACGGTGTGAACTCAGGTAGGCGAGGGAATAGTGGCGGGTCATGCGATTTATTTCAAAGGCGACACCGCGGTGGGCATGGCGATGGTCGAGACCATGTTCGTCGTCAAATGCGCGGGGCCGCCCTTGGGCGGCCAGATGCCTTGGGCCACGGCTTCGGCGCGGATTTGGCTGCGGGCATTGAGGCTGTCATAGGCCCAGATGTTGGTGAAGCGCAGCGGGCCGTCGAGCGCCACCATGGCCACCACGCAAGGTGAGAGCTGGTCGCGGGCGGGCACGTACTGTTCCCACAGGTCGATGGTGGGCTGCACGCCGCCGGTTTTGATGCCGTAGGTGCGGATCTCGTAGACCGGTCCGGTGATGCCGCTCTCGGCGCTGGGGCGCACCGGCTTCATCCAGGGAAAGCCTTTGTAGCTGTGTTGCTCCAGCGACTGGAAAATCTCGCCGCAGCCGAACGGGCTGGCGCTTTGCTGGGTGCGCTCGCGTTCGGCTTGCAAGGACGCGAGCGTGTCAAAGCCGCGCAGCACGGTCATCTGGTTGAGCACGCCGATGTCGCTGAACCAGCAGCCCAGCAGTTCGCCCTGGGCCTCAGGCGCCGTGGCGAAGGCTTGCACCTGGGTGGCGGCTTGGCCTGCGGTGCCAAAGGGCAGGGTCATGGTGGCGAGTTCGTAATACATGGTCTTGGCTTTCGAGTTGTCGGTTGACGTGTGGGTGATCGGGTATTCGCAGGTGGACGCTGGATCGCGGCCTGCGGCGTGGTGGGCGGCGATGAAGCCAAAGGTCATGGCCGGGCCCAGCGTGATGCCGCCTGCAGGGTAGTGGCCGCCCATCATGCTGCTCAGGTCATTGCCACCGGCGTACAGACCGGGGATGGCTTGACCTTGGGCGTCGGTGACTTGCGCATGGTCGTTCACGCGCAAACCGGCGAAGGTGCCCAAGCTGCCCATGACGACTTTCACGGCATAAAACGGACCGCGCTCGATGGGGCCCATGCAGGGGTTGCGCAGGCCCTGTCGGCGGGCGTTGATGGCATCGCCCTGGATGCGGTTGTAGGGCGTTTCGCCTTTGCCAAAGTCGCGGTCTTGGCCGTCTTGGACCAAGGCGTTGTAGCGCCGTACCGTGGCTTGCAGGGTTGGGGCTGGGATGCCGCAAGCTTGGGCCAATTCACCCAAGGTTGGGCCGCGTTTCAGATAGCCGTTGTTCAGCCATGGGCCCAGCGGCATAGGGGCGGGTTTGACCGCGCCCAGGCCGTAGCAGCGGATGAAGGCATGGTCACACATCAGCCAAGCCTCGGGCTTTTGACCGGCGGGTGTAGCCGCCAGCAGGTCTTGCATGAAGTCGTGGTAAGAGTTGGCCTCATTGCCAAAGCGCAGGCCAAGCGCCGTGACGGCGATGAGGCCAGGTTTGGCGCGTTCAATCAGGTGCGGAAAATGCGCCACGCTGCCGTCCTGGCGGGGCACCAAGGACACGGGGGCCAGCGCCGCCGCTTGCACCAAATCGTTCGCCACCACGCCGCCGGCGGATTCGCCCAAGCGCAGGCCGTCGCCCGTGTTGCCCCGGTGACCAGCCGACCAGTGCTCATGGCCCGTGGGGGCATGCGGCAGCAGTTGCTGTTTGCGCACCGGGTCGTGTGGAAAGCCGCCGGTGGCCAACACCACGCCGCAGCGGGCGTGCAGGTTCACTTCGCCCTCGGGTGTGTGGACCACCGCACCGGTCACGCGGCCTTCGCTTTGCAGCAAACGCACAGCGGGGCTGTTCAGGCGAATGGGAACACCCATATCCATGGCCGATTGGGCCAGACCGCCAACCAAGGCATTGCCATTGACCAGGCGCGTTCCGCGTCGGTGCAGCAGCAGGTCACGCCCATGGCGCAGAAGCAGTTTTGTGACGTGCCAGAACGAGGCGGGCTTGTGCAGCGCGTTCAAAAAATGCCGCAGCTCAGCCCCCGAGGCGATGCCCATGCCCCACAGCGTGGTCTCGTGCAGCGGGGGCTTGAGGTCGTGCAGGCGCTCGCCCAGTTGGCGGCCATCAAAAGGGGCTGCGCAAATCGAGCGGCCACCCAGCGCCGCATCGGGCGTGTGGCCGTGAAAGTCTGGAATGGCGTTGCCATCGATGAACTGCAGCGCGGTGTGGCGGCGAAAGAACTCGACCATGCGCGGTCCGTTGTTCAGGAAGGCCAGGGCGCGGGACTCGTCGAATTTTTCGCCCAGTTCGCGGCGCAGGTAGGACAGCGGCTTTTCGATGCGCTCGACCAGACCCGCCTCGATGGCCAGCGGGTTGCGCGGCACCCACATCCAGCCGCCTGACCAAGCCGTGGTGCCGCCGAATTGCGCGTCTTTCTCGACCACGATGACTTTCAGGCCCAAGTGTGCCGCCGTGACGGCGGCCGACAGCGCGCCCGCGCCCGAGCCCACCACCAGCAGATCGCAGTGTTCGGTGGCGGGTTTTTCAGCGGTCATGGGCTGGCCCGCATCACAGCGCGTAAATCGGTTTGCGCCCGTCGGTGGGCGGGGCACTGCCGGTCTCGGCCGTGAGGCTGAAGAAGGGCGAAGCGCCACTGGACGCGGCCAGCTGTTGCGCGATGCTGAGCAACTCGGGCGCCAAGGTTTGCATTTTGTCGGGGGTGAAGCGCACCGTGGGGCCCGCAATGGTCAGCACACCGAATGCGGGTTGCCCCGCAAAACGCACAGGCGCCGACATGGCCGACAGGCCTGCGGTGTAGGTGTCGGTGGTCAGGCTGTAGCCCCGCTCCCGGGTTTGGGCCACGGCGTCCATCACGGCTTGCAGGCTGGTGGGGGCGGTGGGGCCGAACTGGTCCGGCAGACCCAGACCTTGTTTGGCCACCAGGGCCAGGGCCGCGTCATCGCGCATCGTCGACAGCAAGGCCCAGCCCGAGGACGAGCAGGACAATCGCGCGTCGCTGCCCATGTCGGGGTCGTAGCGCAAACCTTGGCGTGCACCTTGGGCGCGCGCCACCCAGGTCAGGCGCTCGCCGTCCACCACCGACAAGCGCACCAGCTCGCCCGAGACTTCGGCCAAGCGGTTGAGCAGGGGCTGCGCAATGTCGACGATGCCGCTGTTGCTCAGGTAGCTCAGGCCCATGGAGACCAGCTTGGTGGTCAGCAGGTAGTCGCCATGACCGCGTGTCTGGCGCACATAGCCCAGGCGCACCAGATCACTCAGCAGGCGGTGTGTGCCGCTGCGCGGGATGTCCAGCCGATCGGCAATCGCCGCCAGCTCCAGGCCTTCGCCGTGTTGCGAGAGCAATTCGAGGATGCTCAAAGTCCGTTCGAGAACGCCGCTCATGTGGGATTCCTTGAAGCTGTGAAGGCCGGGCAGGTTTGACGCTGACCGGAGTGCGCCGCTTGCAGCAAAGCCAAAGTGGCTTGCAAAGTGCGCCAGCCGTCCAGTGCCGAGCAGATCGGGGTTTCGCGCCGCTCGGCCACCGCGCGAAAGTGCCGCAATTGCTGAACGTACACATCGATCTCGTGCGGGCTGCTTTGTTCGCGGGTCATCTCGCGGTGCCAATGGCGTTCTCCGGGGTAGCGCCACAACGCCAAATCGGGCAGCGACAGCGAGCCCTGCGTGCCTGAGAAAAAGTGCGACTGCACGTGTTGGCGGGGGTATTGGCTTTGCTCGCCGGCACACAAATCCCAGCACCAGGGCGAGACGCTGGTGTCGGACACCGTCATCACCGCTTGCGTGCCGCCCGCAAATTCCAGCAGGGCCGCCCCAGTGTCTTCGACGTCCAAACCGCGCACCGCGCTGGACAGGCTGCCTTGCACGGCACGCACCTCGCCCAGCAGGTACACCAGCATGTCGATGTCGTGGATCAGGTTGATCAGCACCGGCCCGCCACCGGCTTGGCGGCGCCAGGCCACATCAAAGTAGGCCTCGGGCTTGTAAACGTTGGCCATCACGTTGGCGCTGAGCACCTGGCCCAGGCGACCCTCGGCCATGATTTGACGGGCCCTTTGCAAGATCGGGTTGTGACGGCGGTGGTGGCCCACCAGCACGGGCACACCGGTGCTCTGCTCGATCTGGATCAGCCGCTGGGCAGCGGCCAGTGTGTCGGCCACCGGTTTTTCAACCAGCACCGCGATGCCGCGCGCCATGCAGTCGGCGGCCACATCCACATGCGTGGCGTTGGGGGTGGCGATCACCACGCCTTGGGGCTGGGTGGCTTGCAGCAGGGCCTGGTGGTTTTCAAAGGTGGGGACGTTGCGCTCGGCGCACCACTGGCGACCGGCCGCGCCCGGCTCGGCCACGCCCACCAGAGTGAACTCGGGTGTTTTCAGGATGCGCTCGATGTGCGTCCGGCCAATCACGCCTGCGCCAATCACGGCCAGAGGGAACTTGTGCATGGTTTGTTTGCCTGTGCAGTGGGGTGCGTCGATGGGGGAGTATATGGATTTTTGGAAATAAATTCAAAAGTGGAATCAAATTCCGTTTTTATGTATCATCGCGGCCATGAACCCGACACAGCCTTTGCACCTGGACGGCGCTTCGCGCATCCATTTCATCGTGGGCGACCCGATTGCCCAGGTCAAATCGCCCTCGGGCGTGAGCCAGGTTTTTCAGGATGCAGGGCTCAATGCGGTGTGCATCCCGGCCCATGTGGCCCCGGCCGATTTGTCGGCCTGGACGGCGGGTGTGTCGCTGTGCAAAAACGTGGACGGCATCATCGTCACCGTGCCGCACAAGTTCGCTTACTTTGATCTGTGCGCCACGACCTCGGACCGCGGCGCGTTTTTGAAATCCATCAACACCTTGCGCCGCAACCCCGATGGCAGCTGGCATGGCGACATGTTCGATGGTCTGGGTTATGTGCAAGCCTTGGCGCTCAAGGGCTGCAGCTTGCAGGGCCAAAAAGCTTTGCTGGTGGGCGCAGGCGGTGCCGGTTCGGCCATCGCGTATTCCTTGGTCACTGGCGGCTTGCGCGAGCTGGCCATCCACGACGAAGACACGGCTCGGCGCGATGCGCTGGTGCAGCGCCTGGCCTCGCTGGGCCGCTGCCGCGTGGTGGCCGGCAGCAGTGACCCCACAGGGTTTGACATCGCCATCAACGCGACGCCGATCGGCATGAAAGCGGACGATCCGCATCCGATCGAATCGGCGAAATTCACGCCCGCCATGTTCGTGGGCTGCGTCATCACCGCGCCTGCCGTGACACCGATGGTCGCCGCTGCGCGGGCGCTGGGGTGCCGCACCCTCACGGGCACGGAAATGTTTGCGCAGGTGAAAGACCTGATGGTTGATTTTTTGCTGGGGGCCTGAGATGCACCTGCTGAAAAACGGTCTGGCGGGTTGGCAGGACGGCAGTGAATTTGACCTGGTGGTCATCGGTGCGGGTGGTGCGGGCTTGTCGGCGGCGGTGTTTGCCGCCATCGACGGGGCCAAGGTGCTGGTGGTCGAGCGCACCGAGTACGTGGGCGGCACCACCGCCTGGTCGGCGGGCACCACCTGGGTGCCAGGCACCCACCATGCTTCAGCCGTCAACCCCAGCGACAACTTGGCCGCCGTGACGACTTACCTGAACCATGCGGTGGGCGCACAAGCGCCTGCTGCTTTGCGCGAAGCCTTTTTGAAAAACGGTGCCCAAGCCGTGGCCCAAATCGAAGCGCACTCGTCGATGAAATACCGGCCTTACCCCAAGCACCCGGACTACATCAGCGATCTGCCGGGTTCGACCTTGAATGGCCGCGCTTTGGAGCCCCTGCCTTTTGATGGCCGTTTGCTGGGCGATCTGTTTGCCTTGCTGCGACCACCCATCCCCGAGTTCACCGTGCTCGGCGGCATGATGGTGGACCGCAACGACATCAACCACTTGCTGGCCATGACGAGGTCTTGGGCGTCGCTCAAGCACGCGCTCCGCATCTTGGGGCGTCACCTGCGTGATCGCTTGACCCATGTCCGTGGCACCCGCTTGGTGATGGGCAACGCGCTGGTGGGCCGTTTGCTGCATTCTTTGTCGCAGCATGCCCACGCCACGCTGGCGCTGAAAACATCGGTCGAAGCGCTCGAGCGTGACGCGAGCGGCCGTGTGGTGGCGGTGCGCCTGAGCAGTGCCACCGGCAAGGCCCGCGTGTTGGCCAAGCATGGCGTGGTGTTGGCCAGTGGCGGCTTCAACCGCGACCCGGCCCTGCGTTCACACAAGTTGCCGGGTATTCCTGCCGAGTGGTGCCCCGGTGCACCCGGCCACACCGGGCAGGCGCTGGCTTTGGCGCGGGCCTTGGGGGCCGCCGAAGGGCAGGGCGCGCAAAGCCCCGCGTTCTGGGCGCCTGTGTCTTTGCGCCCACGCCCCGATGGCAGCACCGCCGTGTTCCCGCACTTTGTGATGGACCGCGCTAAGCCCGGCATGATCACCGTCAACCAGGCGGGTGAGCGTTTTGTCAACGAGAGCACCTCTTACCACCTGTTTGCCCTGGGCATGCAGGCGGCCCAGCAGGCCATCCCCGCTTACATGGTGGCCGATGCCAAAGCCTTGCGCCAATACGGCATGGGCATGGTGCGCCCCGGTGGCAAGGGGCTGGCCCCGTTCTTGGCCGACGGCTACTTGACCCAAGGCGACAGCCTGCAAGCGCTGGCGAACAAGCTGGGCATTTCGGCATCGGGTTTGGCCCAAGCGGTGGCCGACAACAACGCCTTTGCCCAAACCGGTGTGGACTCCCAGTTCCAGCGGGGCGTGACGGCTTACCAACAAAACATCGGTGACGCCGCCGCCGGTGGCCGCAACCCCAACTTGGGCGCGATCAGCGAAGGGCCGTATTACGCTGTCAAGCTCTACCCCGGTGACATTGGCGCGGCGCAAGGCTTGCAGACCAATGAACATGCCCAAGTGCTCAATGCAGACGGTCAAGTCATCGAGGGTTTGTACGCCGTGGGCAACGACATGAATTCCATCATGGGCGGGGTGTACCCGGCCCCAGGCATCACCCTTGGCCCGGGCTTGGTGTTTGCATATTTGGCCGTCCGCCATCTGATGGCCGCAGCACCTGCTTCTCAGGTCTAACCCCTAATATGTTCGATAGTCGATCAAATTTGAGCGATCATCGTTCGTTGTGGCGGGAGATGCTGCCGACGCCGATGAGATTACCTACTACATTGCAAGCTCTTGCCGAGTTCGTAAAAAATTTTTCAACCCCCCTGGCCGGGCATGCTGGCCTGATTCCACCAACGAGGAGACCTCTGTGAAAGCAACTCTGAAAACCCTGGCCATCTGCGCTGCATTGGCCGTGACGGGCGTGACGCAAGCTCAAGACATCAAAATTGCCAATATTGTTGAACTGTCTGGCCCCGGCACCACCGCCGGCACCTTGTTCAAAAACGGTACCGAGTTGGCCATCAAAGAAATCAATGCCGCTGGCGGTATCCTGGGCAAGAAAATCAGCTACACCACCGAAGACACGCAGACCAACCCGGGTGTGGCCAAGGGCCTGACGCAAAAAGCGGTCGACAACGATGTGTTTGCCATTTTTGGCCCTGTGTATTCCGGCTCCATCATGGTCTCCATGGCCGAGTCCAAGCGTGGCGAAACGCCCAACTTCACAGGCGGTGAAGCCGCTGCGATCACCGCACAAGGCAACCCCTATGTGTTCCGTACAGCCTTCGGTCAGAGTGTGTCTTTCCCCAAGCTGGCCAAGTTCATCAACGCCAAAGCCAAGACCTTGGCCATTGTTTATGTGAACAACGACTTCGGCAAAGGCGGTCGTGACACCCTGACCAAGTTGCTGGAAGGCACGTCCACCAAGATCGTGGCCGACATCTCGACCGATGCGGGTCAGGTGGATTTCTCGGCGGCTGTTTTGAAAGCCAAGCAGACCGATGCCGATGCGATCTTCGTGTACACCAACGAAGAAGAGTCGGCCCGTGCCCTGCGCGAATTCCGCAAGCAAGGCGTTAAGAAAATGCTGATCGGAGAGACCACGCTGACGGGCCAAAAAGTGATCGAGTTGGCCGGTGAATCCGCCAACGGCGCACTGGCCCACGTGGGCCTGACGGTGGACGCCCCAGCGTTCAAGGCCTTCGGTGCCAAGTACAAGGCCGAATACAAGAGCGAATCGGACCACAACGGCATCAAGGGCTACACCGGCATGTACGTGCTCAAGGCTGCCATCGAGAAAGCCGGCAAGATCGACCGCAAAGCGGCTGCCGCAGCGATTCGCAACAGCTGCTTCAGCGCCAAGCAACACCCCGGCATCCTGATGGACGTGTGTTTTGACGACAAGGGCGATCTGGACCGAGAGAGCTTCCTGATCGAAGTCAAGGGCGGCCAGCCCGTGATCAATGCGACCTTGCCGCCACTGACCGCCAAGAAGTAATTGACGTGTTGAAAACAAAGCGGGCTCCTGTGGGGTCCGCTTTTTTTCAGGCCAATCGGGTGGATTCAGCCCGCGCAGGCGGCTTTTGATGCCTGCCTCCCCCGTTTTCGGAGTTCTCCCATGACCGATTTTTTACAACTCTTTTTCAGTGGCCTGGCCACGGGCAGCATTTATGCGCTGGTGGCTTTGGGCTTCACCTTGCTGTGGCAAGCGTCTGGCACGATCAATTTCGCGCAAGGCGAATTCGTGATGCTGCCCGCCTTCATGATGGTGATGCTGCTGAGCTCCGGTTTGTCGCTGTATTTCGCCTTTGCGCTGAGCATCGTTTTGTCGGTGGTGGTTTTGGGTTGGTTGTTCAAACGCGGTTTGGTGGACCCCTTGTTCAAGTACGGCATGATGCCCATCGTTGTGGCCACCATTGGCCTGTCGATCGCCATGCGCAACGGTGTGCGGGCGGGTTACAGCGCCGAACCACACCCATTTCCGCAGGTCTTCCCTGACTTTATTTTTGATGTCGCGGGGGTCACCTTTTCTGCCGGTGACGTTGGCACCTTCGTCTTCGCCATGGTGCTGGTGCTGGTGACGCAGGCATTTTTGAGTAAAACCGTCACAGGCCGCGCGATGCAAGCCGTCGCACAAAACACCGAAAGCGCTTCGGTGTTGGGCATCAATGTACCGCGCATGATTTTCTACACCTTCGCGATCAACGCAATCCTGGCCGCAGCGGCGGCCTTGCTGGTGACCCCCACTTACTTGGCCAAGTTCGACATGGGCGAGGGTTTGGGTACCAAGGCCTTCTTTGCCGCCATCATTGGTGGGTTCACCAATTCACGCGGCGCGCTGGTCGGTGGTTTGCTGGTGGGCGTCAGTGAAAACCTGGCTGCGGCCTACATTTCTTCGGCTTACAAAGATGCTGTCGCTTTGATCCTTTTCATGGTGGTGATCCTGTTCAAGCCACAAGGTTTGCTGGGCAAAAAAGAGGAGCGCAAAGTATGAAAAAGCTCAACCTCTTGTTCGCAGCGCTGGCGCTGGCCGCGCTGATCATCGCGCCGAGTTTTCTGAAGAACTACGGCATCCACATGTTCACCACCTGGCTGGTGTTCATCATCGCCACCATGGGCCTGAACCTCACCGTGGGTTATGCCGGTCAGAAATCGCTGGGTCATGCCGCCTTCTTTGGCATCGGGGCCTACACCGTGGCCATCTTTCTCAAGGCGGGCTTGAGCTTCTGGCTCGGCCTGCCGGTGGCCGCTTTGTTCTGCTTTGTGGTGGGTTTGGCCCTGGGGTTCCCGGCGCTGCGTGTGCAGACCATCTATCTGGCCTTTGCGACTCTGGGCTTCAATACCGCGCTGTGGTTGGTGATGCGTAACGAGGAGTGGCTCACAGGCGGCACCTTCGGCATCAACAACATCGCACGGCCCAGCCTGGGCGGCATCAGCTTGGATGGGAACTTGGCGTATTACTACTTGGTTTTGGGTTTCGCCATCGTGCTGGCCCTGCTTTTGTGGGGCTTGCTGCGCTCCCCTTGGGGCAAAGCGTTCACAGCGCTGCGCGACAACCCCATCCGCGCCGAGAGCCTGGGCATCGACACCCGCAGCTACACGTTGCTGAGCTTCGCGATTGGAGCCGTCTATGCCGGTGTCGCGGGTGGTCTGTATGCCTCGCAAGTCGGCTTCATTGACCCCGCACTCTTCACGGTCGGCGCCTCCATCATGATGTACCTGATGGTGGTGGTGGGCGGTCCTGGTTATTTCCTTGGCCCCATTCTTGGCTCTGCGGTGGGGGTGGTGTTGCCTGAATGGTTGCGCTTTGCCCAGGCGTGGTATTTGTTTGTCTTTGGCACGGCGGTGGTTGTGCTCATGATTTGGCTGCCCGATGGTTTGCTCAGCATTCCTGATCGCATCAAAGCCCGTCGCCAATCACGCGCAGCGTCGGCCGATCGTGCCGCCGCAGGCCAAGGAGTCAAAGCATGACCGCGCCCGTCCTCAAAGTCACCCACATGAAGAAGGCCTATGGGGCCATCCAAGCCGTCGGTGGGGTCTCTTTTGAAGTCTACCCAGGTGAAATCTTTGGTGTGATCGGCCCCAACGGTTCGGGCAAGACCACCTTGTTCAACAGCATGCTGGGCCAGATCACACCCGATGAGGGCAAGATCGAGCTGAACGGACAAGATGTGACCACACTCGGTCCGCTGGCCTTGAACCGTCTTGGCGTGGGCCGCACCTTTCAGACGCTGCAGGTGTTTGGCAAGATGACCGTGCGCGACAACCTGATCGTGGCCGCGCAAGAACACCAAGGCAGCATGTTCAGCCGCATGTTCGCCCCCAGTGACTCTGGGCTGGGGGACAAGGCTGACGCGCTGATCGACCAGTTCCACATTCGCCATGTGGCCGACAAGAAAGCCGGTGAGCTGAGCTACGGCCAGCAAAAGCTGGTGGACATCGCCATGGCCTTCATGAGCGAGCCCGATCTGGTTTTGCTCGACGAGCCTTGTGCCGGTGTGAACCCGTCGCTCGTGGGCGGCATCAGCACCTTGCTCAAAGAATTGAACCAGACGCGCGGGGGCAGCTTTGTGGTGATCGAACACAACATGGA
The DNA here is from genome assembly GCF_048019295.1 of Limnohabitans sp. DCL3. Lineage (GTDB taxonomy): Bacteria > Pseudomonadota > Gammaproteobacteria > Burkholderiales > Burkholderiaceae_C > Limnohabitans_A. The sequence continues at coordinate 978,966 of NZ_CP171842.1, forward strand.
CTTCGTGATGGACTTGTGCCACCGCATCATGGTCATGGTGGAAGGTCAGGTTTTGGCCATTGGCACGCCCGATGAAATTCGTGCCAACAAGCAGGTACTCGACGCTTATTTGGGGAACTGACATGACCGCACACACCACCGATACCTGCATCGAATTTGACGATGTGGTCGCAGGCTACAAGGATTTCATGATCCTGAACAACCTGTCGTTCAGCGTGCCCAAAGGCTCGATCACTTTGTTGATCGGTCCCAACGGCGCGGGCAAGTCCACCGTGCTCAAAACCCTTTTTGGCTTGCTCAAGCCCCGTCAGGGCAAGGTCTTGCTCAACGGTAAGGACATCACGGGGGCTTCTCAGAAATCTTTGCTGGCCGATGGCATCGCTTTTGTGCCCCAGGGCCGAAATTTATTTGGCCAACTCAGCGTGTATGAGAACTTGGAGTTGGGTGGCATCACATTGGGGATGAAGACGACGCATGAACGCATTCCGGAGGTTTTGGATTTTTTCCCGCGCGTCAAGGAACGCATGAATTCGCGCGCCTCCGCTTTGTCGGGTGGCGAGCAAAAGCAGCTGGAAATCGGCCGTGCCTTGCTGCTGCGCCCCAAGGTCTTGTTGATCGATGAACCCTCCATTGGCCTGTCGCCCATCGTGGTGCAGGATGTTTTCAAGTTGTTGCGCAAACTGGCCGACCAAGGCACCACGGTGCTGATGGTCGAGCAAAACGTCAAGAGTGCCCTCAAGTACTCCGACCACGCCATCGCCTTGGAGTCGGGTCGTTTGGTGCTCTACAAATCGGCGGCGGAGATCTTGGCCGATCCGCAGATGGAGCGTTTGTTCCTGGGCGGAGCGCACACCACCTCGGCGGCGACCAGCACGCCCTGAGTGCTTAAAGCAGCGGGCGAAGGCTGTGGGCGGCCTCTTGAAGCACCGGCAAAACACGGTTGAGTGCGTGGTCGGTTTCTTCTCGGTTGATCGGCATGGTGATGCTGATCGCACCGAGAACATGGTTTTGTCTGTCCAGAAGTGGCACGGCAATGCCCCTGAAGTTGAGCTCCAGTTGCTGTTCAGACACCGACCATCCTTGGCGTTTGAAGCCTGTCAGCGTCTCCTTCAATTCGGTCTTGTTGGTCAAGGTGAACGAGGTGAATGCGCGCAAGTCATAGGTCTTCATCCATTCATCGATGAAGGCTTCGTCGCTGTAGGCCAGCATGATCATGCCCGCTGCCGTCACCTGCGTAGGCACGCGGGTGCCGGTCATGTAGCCGCTGGCCATGTGCCGCTGCAAGCCGCTGCGGGCGATGAAGATCGTGTCGTCACCATCGAGCACGCCCAGGTAAGCGATCTCCTCGGTGCCCGCCGTGATGCGCTGCAAAAAGGGCTGAACCAGGCGCGGCAAGCGTGCCGACTCCAAATAGGCATGGCCCAGCCGCAAGATGCGTGGCATCAGCCAATACAGCTTGCCGTCTGTGCCGACATAGCCCAGATGGACCAGTGTTTTCAAGTACCGCCTGGCCGCCGTGCGGGTCATCCCGCAGCGCTCGCCCATTTCGGTGGCCGTCAGGCGCGGGTGCGCAGCGTCAAAGGCCTCGATGATGTGAAGACCTTTTTCAAGCCCGGCAATCCAGTCGCGTGGATCAAGGGCTTCTTGGGAGCTGGACATGGGCGCTTTCTATCTGAAACATCAATCCATTCCAATATACCCAATCTTCGAGCCTCTGGCCGTTTCAGCGTCTGGCCCCAGCGGTTCGCCTATACTTGTTAAATGAACCAATTGGTACATATGCCTGAGGCAGATCTTCCGAGTCCCGAGATGGTCAAAGAGCCTGGCCGCACCAATGACCCGGCCCGGACCATGGCCGAAATTTTGGCGGTGGCCACACACGAGTTTGCCGACAAGGGCCTGAGCGGGGCCCGCATCGATGCGATTGCGGCCGCCACGCGCACCAGCAAGCGCATGATCTATTACTACTTCGGCAGCAAGGACGGTTTGTACTTGGCGGTGCTGGAGGAAGCTTATCGGCGCATGCGTGCCATCGAGTCTGACTTGCATCTGGACGACTTGCCGCCCACCGAAGCCTTGCAAAAGCTGGTGGAGTTCACGTATGACCACCACCGCGACAACGAAGACTTCATCCGCTTGGTGATGAATGAAAACATCCAGCGTGGTGACTATTTGCGCCAGAGCCACAGTATTCAGCAGCTCAATACCAAGGCCATCGAGTCGGTGCGGGATGTGTACGACCGGGGGGTTGCGCAGGGCTTATTCAGGTCAGGGCTTGACCCGGTGGACATCCACTCTGCCATCTCTGCATTCACGTTTTTCAACGTATCGAACCGGCACACGTTTGGCCTGATTTTCCAGGACCGCGCCAGTCAGGACAAGGCCAACACCCTCAAGCGTGGGCATGTGGTAGAGCTGATCTTGCGCTTTGTCAGCCATTCAATTTCGGCATAACTGCTAGGTGTTTGGCGGGTTTTTTACTCAGGGTTTCCACTGTGATTTAAAAACTAACTAGTTCGTACATTAGTGGAAGTCTTCATCAGGGGCGATGTGTTGATTCAAAAATTCTTAGACAACTTTTCAAAATTACTGTGCGCTGTCATGGCCGCTTGTTTGGCGGTGATGGTGGTGTTGGTCTTTGGCAACGTGGTCATGCGCTATGCCTTCAACTCGGGGCTGACCATGTCCGAAGAGTTGTCCCGCTGGTTGTTTGTGTGGATGACCTTTTTGGGGGCGATCGTGGCCCTGAAGGAGCGCGGCCACTTGGGCACTGACATGTTGGTGAGCAAGTTGGGTCCGGCGGGCAAGAAGTTCTGCTTGGCACTGTCCCATGTCTTGATGCTTTACATCTGTTGGCTCTTGTTCAAAGGCGCCTACCAGCAAACCTTGATCAACCTGGACAGCACCAGTGCGGTGATGGAAGTGTCCATGGCTTGGGTCTATGCGCCCGGCGTGGTGTTCGCTGTATTGGGGGGTCTGATTTTGTGGATCGAATTGCTGCGCTTGCTCACCGGTCAAGTGCGCGATGAGGACCTGGTGATGATCCAGGAAACCGAAGAATCGCCTCACAGCGGCCACAAAGCCTGAGTGCGACGGAGATAAATATGACGATCGCAGTTTTTGTTTTTTCTCTGCTCGGGGCCATGGCCATCGGGATTCCCATCGCATTTGCTTTGCTCTTGTGCGGTGTGGCCTTGATGTGGCACCTGAACATGTTTGACGCGCAGATCCTTGCGCAAAACTTGCTCGAAGGCGCCAACAGCTTTCCTTTGTTGGCCGTGCCGTTTTTCATGTTGGCCGGAGAAGTGATGAACGCGGGCGGCTTGTCGCGCCGCATCGTGAACTTTGCGATGGCCTGCGTGGGCCACATCAAAGGCGGTTTGGGTTACGTGACCATCATGGCCGCCGTGATCATGGCCGCCTTGTCGGGTTCGGCTGTGGCCGATGCTGCGGCGCTCTCGGCCTTGCTCTTGCCGATGATGGTGGCGGCGGGCCATGACCGGGCTCGCTCGGCAGGGTTGATCGCTTCGGCCGGCATCATCGCCCCGGTGATCCCGCCCAGCATTGGTTTTGTGATTTTCGGTGTGGCGGGCAATGTGTCCATTTCCAAGCTGTTCATGGCCGGCATCGTGCCGGGCATCCTGCTGGGGGCTTCGCTGTGGATCACTTGGTGGTGGTTGGCGCGGCGCGAGGTGGTGCAGGTGCCCCCACGGAAAAACATGGGTGAGATTCTGGTGGCCATGCGCGAAGCCACTTGGGCACTGGTGATGCCGCTCATCGTCGTTTTTGGCTTGAAGTTCGGAGTGTTCACCCCGACCGAAGCGGCGGTGGTGGCGGCTGTTTACGCCTTGTTCATTTCCACTTTTGTTTACCGCGAACTGAGTTTGAAAGACCTGTACCCGCTGTTTGTGAATTCGGCCAAGACGAGCGCCATTGTGATGTTTTTGGTCGCAGCGGCCATGGTCTCGGCTTGGCTCATCACGGTGGCCAATTTGCCTGCGCAACTGATCGAGTTGCTCCAGCCCCTGCTCGACAGCCCTCGTTTGCTGATGCTGACCATCATGGTCATCACCATGGTGGTGGGCACGGCCCTCGACATGACGCCAACCATTTTGTTGTTGACCCCCGTGCTGATGCCGGTCGTCAAAGCGGCGGGCATTGACCCGGTTTACTTCGGTGTGCTGTTCATCATCAACAACGCCATTGGCCTGATCACCCCGCCTGTCGGCACGGTGCTCAATGCGGTGGCGGGTGTGGGGAAAATCAGCATGGACGAAGTCACGCGCGGTGTGATGCCCTTCATGATTGCCCAGTTCATCATCATGTTTGCCATGGTGGCATTCCCGGCACTGGTGATGGTGCCCGCGCGTTGGTTCTATTGATTCCCGGGTGTGGTTGTCTGATCGGGTACGCCTGACGACCATCCCTCTCATGCACAGCGTACGTCCTTCTTTATTCTGGAGACCCTTCATGAAACGTGTATTCATCAAGTCCTTGATCGCCACCGTGGCGCTGGCCGCCATGGGTGTGGCCTCGGCGCAAGACAGGACCATCAAGTTCGCCAACCAGAACGCGCCGGGCCACCCCATCGTCCAGGGCATGGAGAAGTTCAAGGAGATCGTCGAGAAGCAATCCGGCGGCAAACTCAAGGTCAACCTGTTCCCCGCGGGCGCCTTGGGCAGTGACCAAGCCAACGTCTCGGCCATTCAGGGCGGTACTTTGGAGATGGCCTCGATGAATTCGGGCATCTTCGCCTCGCAGGTCAAAGACTTTGCCGTTTTTGATTTCCCCTTCATGTTCGCCAGTGGTCAAGAAGCGGATGCTGTGGTGGACGGCGCCTTCGGCAAGAAGATGCATGCCAAGCTGGAAGAGAAGGGCTTGGTCGGTCTGGGCTACTACGAGCTGGGTTTTCGCAACCTGACCAATGGACGCCGTGCCATCAACAAAGTGTCGGACATCGACGGTTTGAAATTGCGCGTCATCCCCAACCCCATCAACGTGGATTGGGTCAAGGCCTTGGGTGCGAACCCTACACCGCTGCCATTTCCTGAGTTGTACGCTGCACTGGAACAGAAAGCCGTGGACGGACAAGAAAATCCAGTGGCCACCATCAACGGTGCCAAGCTCTACGAAGTCCAAAAGCACCTGGCTCTGACGGGTCACCAGTACAACCCACAGTCAGTCGTGATCAGCAAGAAGTTCTGGGACACCTTGTCTGCGGCTGAGAAGAAGATTGTCTCCGACGCCGTGACCGAGTCGTCCAAGTTCCAGCGCACCCAGGCCCGTGCCCAGGAAGCCAGTTTGTTGGACAACCTGAAGAAAAATGGCATGCAAGTGACCACATTGCCTGCTGCCGAAGTGGCCATTTTGCGTGACAAGATGAAGCCTGTGATTGCCAAGCATGGTGAGCCGATCGCCGCCACCGTGGCCGAGTTGCAGACCGAGCTGGCCAAGTTGCGCAAATAATGGCCATGGGTCTCGGGTCCGGTTTGCCGGATTCAAGGCCCAACACACTCTGGGTCAAATGGTTTTGACCCAGAGCTTTTTTCTATTGGAGTTCTCATGAAAGTCTTGATGTTGCATGGCGTGAACCACAACATGTTTGGGAAACGTGATCCCCAGCAATACGGCACCATCACGCTGGATGAAATCAACGCCAGCTTGCATGCACTGGGCCGCGAGTTGGGTGCGCAAGTCGAGTGCTACCAGACCAACCACGAAGGCGACATGTGCGAGCGCATTCACCAAGCCTACTTTGACAATGTCGATGCCGTGCTGATCAACGCGGGTGCCTGGACGCATTACAGCTACGCCATTCGCGACGCTCTGGCTGTGCTGACTTGCCCCATCGTGGAGTTGCACATGTCCAATATCCATGCCCGCGAAGCATTCCGTCACCACTCGGTTTTGGCCGAAATTGTGAAGGGCCAGATCTGCGGCTTTGGCGCGGACAGCTATTTGCTGGCGCTGCGTGCAGGCGTTTCAGCCGCCCAAACCAAATAATTGGATTTTTTGCCCCCATGATCAACGGCCATACCGAGCTCATCGCCCACATCGGTTACCCCACGCACACGTTCAAGTCGCCGATGATTTACAACCCCTACTTTGAGGAGTCGGGTATCAATGCGGTGGTGGTGCCCATGGGTTGCCAAAGCGAGAACTATCCGACTTTTCTGAAGTCGGTGTTCACCTTGGAGAACATTCGGGGCGCTTTGATCACCATGCCGCACAAGGTCAGCACGGTGGGTTTGCTGGACGAGGTGACTGCCACGGTCCGGGTCGCCGGCGCCTGCAACGCGGTCAAACGCCTGCCCGATGGGCGTCTGGTGGGTGACATGTTCGACGGGGCTGGTTTTGTGCGTGGGGTGCAGCGCAAGGGTTTTGATCTCACAGCCAAGCGTGTGCTGGTCGTGGGCACGGGCGGGGTGGGTTGCGCCATCGCCGCTTCGCTGGCCGGTGCAGGCATTGCCGCCATCAGCTTGTTCGATGTCAACACCGAGGGCTGTGAGGCCTTGGCCCAACGCCTCCAAACGCATTACCCGCAGATCGAGGTGCGCACGGGCAGCAACGATCCTGCAGCGCATGACTTGGTGGTCAACGCCACCCCCATGGGCATGAATGAAGGTGATCCGCTGCCCATGGACGTGTCGCGCTTGTCGCCTGAGACGTTTGTGGGTGAAGTCGTCATGAAAGCCGAGACGACAGCGTTTTTGGCCGCAGCGCAGGCGCGTGGCTGCCGCACCCAAGTGGGCGCGGACATGCTGTATGAACAAATACCGGCGTATCTCGAGTTTTTCGGCTTGCCGACGACCACTGCCGAAGTCTTGCGCCGCTTGGCCCGCTTGAGTTATTGAGCCTTGAATGTCGAAACTGAGCGACGAACTGGAGACCCGAGATGACCCTGAACAGAGTTGACCGCGAAGCTGTCCCCGAAATGCCCAACCGACTGGGCATTGCGGGCATTGAGTTCATTGAATACGCCACCAGCCGCCCACAAGCGCTGGGCCAAGTGTTGGAGCGCATGGGCTTTCGCCCCATCGCTCGACACCGCTCTCGCGAAGTCACGCTCTACAGGCAAGGCGGCATGAACTTGGTGGTGAACGCCAGCCCCGATGACGCTCGGGTCAGCGCCACCGTGGACGGTCAGCCTGTGATGTCGGCGGTGGCCTTTCGGGTGCAGGACGCTCTCAAGGCGCACACACGCTGCCTGGACTTGGGCGCTTGGGGCGTTGACAGCCATGCGCAGGCCATGGAGTTGCACATCCCGGCCATCCATGGTCCCGGCGGCAGTCGTTTCTACTTTGTGGACCGTTGGCAGGAGTTTTCAATCTATGACATTGACTTCAAACCGATTCCCACCGTCGACCCCCACCCGCCAGCTCTGGCGGGGATGAGCTACTTTGGCGTGGTGCAGTACATCGGTGCCGCTCGCAGTGCCGATTGGCAGACCTACTACGAACACATGTTCGATTTCACCGCCATCCCTGACGATGAGCGCTTTGGCATCTTGCCCAAAGGCAAGCTGATGAAAAGTCCTTGCGGCACCTTCTTGTGGCAATTGATTGAGCCTGAGCCTTGGATGGACACCGACGACGGCCCCGAGTGTTTGCAGCGCATCGGTTTTGGCGTGCCCGATGTGGGCCAAGCCGTGGTGGCACTCAAGGCCAGGGGCGTGGAGTTCGTCGAATCCACCCGCTTGCACCCGGAGGACCGGGGCGCATTGACCCGCGCCACTTTGGGTTCGGTGGCTTTTGAGCTCGTCCACCAGTGAGCCGCGCCATGAACTTGCTGGACGGTTACGGCATGGACACCATCACCATGGCCGGCACCTTGGAGGCCAAGCTGGCCGCCATGAAAGGGGCTGGTTTTTCCCAGGTGATGCTCATGGCCCGCGATTTGGTGACGCACCCGGGTGGCGTGAAGGCCGCAGTGGACGCCGTGCGCCAAAGCGGCATGCGCCCCACCGGGTTTCAGGTGCTGCGTGACTTTGAAGGCTTGTCAGGTCACCTGCACAGCTACAAGTTGGACATCGCCAAGTCCATGCTCGAGATGTGTGCCGCCACGGGCAGTCAAGTCCTGTTGGCCTGCTCGTCCACTTCGCGCCACGCAACGCAGGATTTGGACCTCATTGCGGCGGATCTGAAAAAACTGGCGATGCTGGCCGTGCCCTTGGGCATCAAGGTGGCTTATGAGGCCTTGTCGTGGGGCCGCACCGTCAACGAATTCCCCACCAGTTGGGACGTGGTGTGCCGTGCCGATTGTCCCAACTTAGGGATTGGTATCGATTCTTTTCACATCTTTGCAGCGAAAACGCCGCTCGATCCCATCGAGGAGCTGGATCCGGCCAAAATTTTCTTGGTCCAACTGTCGGACTTCATGTGGCAGGAAACGCCCACCTTCGAGGAGCGCATGACAACGGCGCGCACTTTCCGGGTGTTTCCAGGCGAAGGCGTGCACAGTGAGCAGTTGGCCGATCTGGTTTTGCGCCTCGATCGCATCGGCTACCGGGGAGATTACAGTTTTGAGGTGTTCAACGACGACTACCAGCAGCTGCCCCTGGAGACCGTGGCCGCGCGTGCACGCCAGAGTGCCTTGTGGCTGCACCAAGATGTGTTGCACAAATCGGCGCCGCTGCCCGCTTGGAGCCGCCAACAGAGCTGATCATCTTGAGTTTGGCAGTGGGTTCGCGCCGAAAGGGCTGCTGCCATGAGGTGTTCATACATGGGTTTGCTGGGTTTTTCTGATCGATTTGAAGACCCGAACAGCTTGACTCGGTCGGGCTATGATGCAGCGCATGAAAAACCGTCAATTGGCCTCTTTTTCCGTCAGCGCCATCGGCCTGGGCTGCATGAACCTCAGCCACGCTTATGGCACACCCGTGTCGGCCGTACAAGCCGAGCGCGTCTTGTTGACCGCCTTGGACCAAGGTGTCACCTTTTTTGATACCGCCGCTTTGTACGGCTTTGGCGCCAACGAAACATTGGTCGGCAAAGTCTTGAAGCCACACCGTCAACGGTTCACCTTGGCCAGCAAATGCGGCATGCAAGGCGTAGAACAAAGTGATGGCAGCAAGGTCCGCGTGATCGACGGCCGCCCAGAGACGATAAAAAAGACGTGTGAAGACGCACTGCGCCGTCTGCAGACCGATGTGATCGATGTGTATTACCTGCATCGCTGGGACAAGAAAGTACCCATCGAAGACAGCGTGGGCGCCTTGAGTGATCTGGTGCGGCAAGGCAAGATCCAAACCATCGGTTTGTCCGAGGTGTCGGCGGGCACGCTGCGCAAAGCGCATGCGGTGCACCCCATTGCCGCCGTTCAAACCGAATACTCCTTGTGGACGCGCAACCCCGAAATTGCGGTGCTGCAAGCTTGTCGTGACTTGGGCGTGGCCTTTGTGGCTTTCAGCCCTGTGGCCAGGGGGTTTTTGTGTGGCGCTGCACTCGACATTGCGGGCTTGGATGCGAAGGACATCCGCCGCAGCATGCCCCGCTTCCATCCTGAAAACTACGCGGCCAACTTGAAACTGTTGCCCGCCTACCATGCGCTGGCCCAGGAGGCGGGCTGTAGCCCCTCTCAGTTGGCGTTGGCTTGGTTGTTGCACAAAGGGGATGACATCATTCCCATTCCCGGCACCACCTCGGTGGACCATTTGCTGGATGACTTGGCTTCGGTCAATGTGAAACTGGACCCGACCTTCATGGCGCGATTGGAAGCGCTGATCAACCAGAACACGGTGGTGGGCGAGCGCTACAACGCGCAGGCCAACAGCGAAGTCGATACCGAGACCTTCGCCTGACCGGGCCAATTTCTTGTGGGCGCAGCGCCCGCGTCGCGTTCCGCCTTGGAGGGGCGGAACGCCTGATCAGGCATCGGGTTGCGCCAGGGGCGCTGCCTGCTTGAACGCATCGAGCTCACCGCAAGCGTGGTCAATGCCACTGATCAGGGGCCAACGGCTCATGTCCACGTTGAAACGCCGCGCGCTTTCCACCTGGGGGATCAAATACACATCGGCCAGGGTGGGGGTGTCGCCAAAGCTGAATCGGCCGCGGGTTTTGTCGGCCGCGATCAAGGCCTCGTAGGCGTCAAACCCGTCGCTGATCCAAGTGCCACACCAGGCGTTGATCGCCGCTTCGTCGGCACCGAACTGCTTGCGCAAGGTTTGCAAAATGCGGCGGTTATTGATCGGGTGGATGTCGCAACCCACCATGGCCGCCAGGGCTCGAACATGGGCCCGCGCTTCTGCGCTTGTGGGCAGCAAGGCGGGGGTCGGGTATTTTTCTTCCAGCCACTCGATGATGGCCGGGGACTGGATCATCACCTGCTCGCCGGTGTCCAAGGCCGGCACCAAGCCTTGTGGGTTGATGGCCTTGAAGGCCTCTTTTTGTTGCTCATCCACCCGCAGGTCGATGGCTGCATAGTCGGTGGCGATGCCTTTGAGGTTCAGGGCTATGCGCAGGCGGTGAGAAGTGCCGCTTCGAAAAAAACTGTACAACTTCATGGTCTTACTCCGCAGCGCCGATGGTCAAGGCCAACTCGGCCACGCCTTCCACACGGCCGGTGATGTGGTCGCCCGTGACGACCGCACCCACGCCTTCTGGGGTTCCGGTGTAGATCAGGTCGCCGGGCTGCAGGTGGTAGTAGGTGGACAGGTCGGCGATGATTTCGCGGATGTTCCAGATCAGCTTGTCCACGTTGGACGACTGCTTTGTGCTGCCGTTGACTTCGAGTGCAATGGCGCCGCGCTCGATCACCATACCGGGCATGGGCACGATGTGTGAGCAGACCGAGCCTTGTTCGATGTCTTTGCCCGTGTCCCAAGGGCGGCCCTTGTCACGCGCGACCAATTGCAGGTCGCGGCGGGTCATGTCCAAGCCTGCGGCGTAGCCATAGACCAGCTCATGCGCGTTGGCCTCGCTCACGCGAAATCCGGCTTTGCCAATGGCCAGCACCAGTTCCATTTCAAAATGGTAGTTGTGGGTGCGGGGGGGGTAGGCTACTGTGGCACCGCTTTCCACCAAGGTCTGGGGCGACTTGGTGAAGTAGAACGCTTGCTCGACGCTTTTGTCGACTGGGCGGCCCATTTCGACCGCGTGTGCGTGGTAGTTGCGGCCCACGCAAAAGATGCGGTTGATCGCGAAACGCTCCGTTTGGCCGCGAATGGGCAGGGACTGGATGGCTGGGGGAGGGAAGAGGTAGGAGGTCATGGTTCGAAGGGGGTTGTGGGTCAGCCGCGGTTCTCGTAGACGCCCAGTTTGCGGTGCAGTGGTGATTCGTCGGCAATGAACACGAACGCAGACTGGCTGGCGTTCAGGTTTTTGAGCGTCACCGCCTCGTAGCCAGGCGCGCAGCAGGTGTCGGCTTCGGCCAGAGTGAAGGTGCTGGCCACAATCTGAGCCTGCACCGCGCCTTCAATCACATGGAAGACTTGAGCGGGGGAGCGAGCAGGCAGGCGAAGGGTCTGGCCGGGTCGCAGCATGAGGGCGTAAAAGCCCAAAATGTTTTCGGCATCACCACCCGTCTCGGGGTTGGTGTAAGTGACTTGCACTTGTTCTACACCCGCATCGTCGGCGGCCAGTGATTCGAGTGCGGCTTTGGCGTCTTTCCAGGCGTAGCGCAGCATGGGGTAAGCCTTCTTGCTGCGCTCAAACACATGTGAGGGCACCACGCCGCCACGGGCGTATTGCTTGTCGCCTTGTCCGGGCACCACGGATTGTCGGTCGCCGTTGATGTGGTAACTGGCTTCCATGTAATAGACCAGCGGCAGGTCCAGTACGTCGAGCCAGATCACAGGCTCGGTGCCGTCGTGGCCGTGTTCGTGCCACAGGCCGGTGGGTGTGAGGATCAAGTCGCCCCGGCTCATGGGGCATTTTTCGCCGTCCACGGTCGTCCAAGCGCCTTCACCCTCCACCACCATGCGCACCGCGTTGGGCGTGTGGCGGTGGCTGGGGGCCCATTCGCCAGGCATGAGCAGTTGCATGCCCAGGTACATGGCGGCCGAGGCCTGCATTTTGTCCAGGCCGTGCCCTGGGTTGGCCAGCACCAGCACGCGGCGCTCGGCTTTTTCGATCGGGGTCAGTTCTCCGGCTTTGAGCAGCAGTGGCTTGATGTCTTGGTAAGCCCAGCAAGTCGGCTGGGTTTGGCGGGTGGGCACTTTGGGCGGCAGCACCCCGCGCAAGCTGGGCCACAGGGGCACCAGGTTCACATGGCGCAGGTCTTGCACGTAGTCAGCGGGCAGGTCTTCGATTCGGCCGAGGTCATTCATGGTTTTTTCCGGGCAATCAGGTGTTTTGAGCGGCATCGAGGCAGTTGCTGACGTTCCAGCCGTACAGCCATTCCATCGCATCATAAAAGCGCTCGGGACTGCGGCCGCGCCAGAGGTCATTGCGCACCAGCCGCTCCACGCCCTTGGCGTGGTAGATGCGGCCCATCTCACGGCTCGACAGCACGATGCGGGCGGTGCGGGCCACGCGGGCGCGTTGGTACATGTCCAATGCCTGAGGCCAGTCATTGTGGTGCGCGCGCAGCGCTTGACCCAATGTGACGGCGTCTTCCATGGCCATGCAGGCGCCTTGCGCCATGTACTGGGTGGTGGGGTGGGCGGCGTCGCCCAGCAAGGTCACGCGGCCATAGGTCCATTGGCCAATCGGCTCGCGGTCGGCGGTGGCCCAGCGCTTCCAGGTTTTGGGCAGGTCGATCAACTGGCGGGCTTTGGGGCAGATGCCCTGGAAGTAACTCTGCACTTCTTCTTTGCTGCCGTCCTTGACGCCCCATTCTTCTTGCTCGCGGCTGTGGAAGGTCACGACCACGTTGTACTGTTCGCCACCACGCAGGGGGTAATGCACCAGATGGCAGTTGGGCCCAACCCAAATCGCTGCTGCGTTCCACTGCAGGTCTTGTGGAAAGTCTTGTTTATCCACCACCGCGCGGTACACCACATGGCCAGTCACGCGCGCCGTGTCGCCCACAAACTGCTCGCGCACCACCGACTTCACGCCGTCCGCGCCGATCAGGGCGCAGCCGCGGAAAGTGTTGCCGTTTTGGTCCCACACGGTCACGCCTGCGTCGTCTTGCGCGATGCGCACCACACGTGTGTTGGTGTGAAAGGCCACTTGCCCGGTTTCTTGCGCACCTTCGAGCAGGGACAAATGCACATCGGCTCGGTGGATCACGGCGTAAGGGTTGCCAAAGCGCTGGCGGAACTTCTCGTCTGTGGGAATTTTTCCGACCTGGTATTCGTCGATGGCGTCGTGCATGACCATGTGGTCGGTGTAGACGGCGCGGCCCCGTGCTTTGTCGCCAATGCCCAATGCGTCAAAGGCGTGAAAGGCGTTAGGCCCGAGTTGTATGCCTGCACCGATCTCGCCGATTTCGGGCGCTTGCTCCAGCACGGTGACTTCAAAGCCCTGGCGTACCAGGGCCAGGGCGGCGGCCAAGCCGCCAATGCCACCACCCGCGACGAGGACGGGGACTGGAGACGATGCAGTGCTCATAGGAACTCCAACAGCTGATGGTGAAAAAGTCATTGAATTATATGCATGCATATCAATTTTGCAAAGTGTTCTTAGCGGGCAATGTGACCGAGTGAAAACCCTAGGTTAAAGCCGGGCTGGGCATGGCAAGCAAACCGACTAAAATTCGCCGACCGTTCGGTTGGTTAATGCGCCCATGCCGGGTTTGAACCTCAGAGAAAGTGTCTTCACATGTCCCAAGTCCTGCAAAGTTTCATCGCTGGTCAATGGATCGGCCAGCAAGGCGCGCACAACTTGCAAAGCGCCATCAATGGCCAGTCGATTTACCAAACCCATGCCGAAGGGATTGAATTTGGCGACGCGGTGCACTACGCGCGCACCGTGGGCCTGCCCAACTTGATGAAATTGGACTTCCAGGCGCGCGCCCAGCGCCTCAAGGCCCTGGCCAAGTACCTGGGTGAGCACAAGGAGCAGCTCTACGCCATCTCGGCCCACACCGGGGCGACGCGCGCCGACAGCTGGGTGGACATCGAGGGTGGTGCGGGCACGCTGTTCGCCTACGCCGGGATGGGCAGCAACGAGTTGCCCAGCGGCAACCTGATCCATGAAGGCCCCGCGTTCCCGCTGGGCAAAAAAGGCGGTTTTGCAGGGACCCACATCTTGGTGCCGCGCGGCGGCATTGCGGTGCACATCAACGCGTTCAATTTTCCCATCTGGGGCTTGCTGGAGAAATTCGCGCCCAGCTTTTTGGCGGGCATGCCTTGCATCGGCAAACCGGCTTCGTCGACCAGCTACCTGACCGAGGCCATGGTGCGACTGGTCGAGCAGTCGGGCATCTTGCCCGCTGGCTCGCTGCAACTGGTGATTGGCTCCACCGGTGACCTGCTCGACCGCTTGAATGGACAGGATGTGGTGACCTTCACCGGCTCGGCCGACACCGCCGCCAAGTTGCGGGTGCACCCCAACGTGGTCAAACACAGCATCCCTTTTAATGCCGAAGCCGACTCGCTCAACTGCGCCATCCTGGCACCCGATGTCACGCCCGATGACGAAGAGTTCGACCTGTTTGTGAAAGAAGTCGCCCGCGAAATGACGGTCAAGGCCGGGCAGAAGTGCACAGCCATTCGCCGCGCCATCGTGCCGCGCCAGCACCTCGATGCGGTGGCCGAAAAGCTCAAGGCCCGTCTGGCCAAAGTGGTGGTGGGTGACCCGTCCGTTGAGGGCGTGAAGATGGGGGCACTGGCATCGCACGCTCAGCAATCTGACGTGGCCGAGCGCGTGGCCTTGTTGCGCCAGAGCGCTGAACTCGTGTTTGGCGGCGGTCAGGATTTCGCGCCGGTGGGCGAGGGCGTCGCCAACGGCGCTTTTTTCCAGCCCACGCTGCTGCTGTGCCACAAGCCCCTGCAGACCGACAGCGTGCACGACGTCGAGGCTTTCGGCCCGGTCAGCACGCTCATGCCTTATGAGGGCATTGAAGAAGCTTTGCAACTGGCTGCGCGCGGCCAGGGCAGCTTGGTGGGCACACTGGTCACCAAAGACCCGCAAACCGCTGCCCGCATGATCCCGGTCGCGGCGGCCCTGCATGGCCGCTTGCACATTCTCGACCGTGAAGCAGCCGTCGA
Organism: Limnohabitans sp. DCL3; assembly: GCF_048019295.1. Lineage (GTDB taxonomy): Bacteria > Pseudomonadota > Gammaproteobacteria > Burkholderiales > Burkholderiaceae_C > Limnohabitans_A. The sequence continues at coordinate 994,060 of NZ_CP171842.1, forward strand.
ATCCACCGGCCACGGCTCGCCGCTGCCACCCCTCAAACACGGCGGCCCCGGTCGTGCGGGCGGGGGGGAAGAACTGGGCGGCATCCGTGCCGTCAAGCACCTGATGCAGCGCACTGCGCTGCAAGGCTCACCCACCATGATCGCCGCCGTCACGGGCGAGTACATGCGCGGCGCAAAGTTGATCGAGACCGAGGTGCACCCTTTCCGTCGTTACTTCGAAGAGTTGCAAATTGGCGAGAGCCTGCTGACCCACCGCCGCACCGTGGGTGAGGCCGATATCGTGGCCTTTGGGGGCCTGTCGGGCGACTATTTCTACATGCACTTTGACGAAATCGCGGCCAAGGATTCCCCCTTTGGCAAGCGCATCGCACACGGCTACTTTGTGTTGTCGGCCGCTGCGGGCTTGTTCGTTTCACCCGCGCCCGGTCCGGTGCTGGCCAACTATGGCCTCGACACCCTGCGCTTTGTCAAGCCGGTGGGCATAGGCGACACCATCCAGGCGCGCCTGACGGCTAAACGCAAGATCGACCGCAACAAGCAAGATGCCAAGGGCGTGGGCCAAGGCGTGGTGGCCTGGGACGTGGAAGTCACCAACCAGCTGGGGGAAGTCGTGGCCAGCTACGACATCCTGACGCTGGTGGCCAAGAAGGGCTAAGGCACAAACGGGGATAATCCTGGACATGAGATCACCCATTGCTGTTGTGGACGTTGACCGTTGTGACACTTGGACCCGCTACAAAGCGGGTTTGTGCGACACCTGTGCGGCCAATTGCTGCACCATGCCGGTCGAGGTCAAGATGGCCGATTTGGTGCGCTTGGGCATGGTCGATCCGTTTGAGGCCGAGCACGATGACCCCAAGCAGATCGCCAAACGCCTGAGCAAAGCGGGCTTGATTGACCACTTCAATTTCAAAAACAGCATCTTCAGTTTGGCCCGTCGCGCCAGTGGTGACTGCCATTTGCTTGATGCCAAGACGCGCCGTTGCACGGTGTACGACAAACGGCCCAATACCTGCCGCTTGCACCCGCAAGTGGGGCCTCGCCCCAACCATTGCCCGTATGGGAACAAGGCGCAGTCGCGATGATGCCGATCACCGCGGGTGATCTGATTTTGCCATTTGACGCGTTTGGGGAGTTCAACACCGCTGTCTCGCCCAGAGGCGGATGACCAGGATGGGCTTGTCAAGCCACGGCTACAAACAGCTCGCGATGGCTCAAGGCGCGATCCTCCCGTTTGCATGCTGAGCAGACCCTGGGACGGTACTTACCCCAGCAAAGCTAAAATGGCCCAAACATCACCAGGTAACAGATCCCATGGACCCACAACATTACATCTCCAAATGTCATGCTGAGCTGCAAAGCGCAGTGGCAGCCCTGGGGGGGGACTCTGCATCGCCTCGCTTGGCGAGCATCGCTGACTTGATCATTCAGTCGATGACGGGGCCTTGGCGCTCTTTCCACACCCCAGAACACATCTTTGAGGTGGGCGCAGGCGGAACGCCGGTGGAAGTGGTCGCGGCCCTTTTCCATGACCTCGTGTATGCCCAAGTCGATTCAGGTATCCATGTGAATTTGGCGCGGTATGTCGCGCCTTACGTCCGAGAGACTGATAAAGGTCTGGTGATCGATCCTATGGAGAGCGCACCAGCGGATGACCTCGAGTTGGTGATGACACTTTTTGGGTTTGCCCGAGGACAGGTTTTGTCGCCATTTGCGGGGCTCAATGAATTTCTCAGTGCCTTGCTGGCTGTGCGTGTCTTGGAGGGCATTCTGTCCAAATCCGTGTGCGCACAAATTGCCACATGCATTGAGGCGACTGTGCCTTTCCGAGGCCCGCAGCCCGATGGTCGGAATTGTTCACAAATCTTGCTGGAGCGCTTGAAACAGGCCAACCAAGACCATGCATTGGGTCTGGACGATGCCGCCTGTTTGGACACCATCCTGATGGGGGTGAGGGTGGCCAACCGTGACATCGGCAATTTCGCCAGTGAACACCCCTCCGAGTTCTTGAACAACACTTGGAACTTGATCCCCGAGACCAACCATGATTTGGTCAGCACCAACACGTACACTGTGAAGGGCTACCGCATCTCCTTGCAAAAAATGGAAGGCTTCTTGGGCTTCTTGCAACCGGCCGCTGTGTTCCGACAGTTTGCGGATGAGCCCTCGAATGAAGAGCATCAGCGCCGACTGGATTTGACCTTGCGCAATCTGGAAGTGGCGCGGCTTTATTTGCGTCTCAAATTGGTGTCCATCACCTTGTTGGAGTCGCTTTCCTTGAGTTTGGGTGAGGAAGTTTCTTTGTCCTCGATCATGGGTAAATTGCCGGGCAAGATGGATTTTCCAATTCAATTTGAAAATTACCTGCCGCAAATCGCCAAGCCCTACCAGGCCCAAAATCGACAAGAAGAAATCGTGATGGATTTGCTGGAAACAGGGCGATCGGCCGAGTCGGTGCACGACACACGGCATTCCCCAGTGGCCAGTTATTTGGTCAAGTCCTTGGGCATACCCGCCAGCTTGCAGCTGCTGGACCAAGCGCGCAGCTTCTTTGCTGGCAAACTCAGCGCAGAGGACTTGCTCGCTCAAACCGATCCTCAGATGGTGCAAGGTCTGCGCCATGCCATGGTCGAGGTGTTTGCGCGCCGCGCTGAGATGTTCCGCACGGTCTGAGCCTTCCAAGCCACGAAAAAGCCTCCTTGCTTTGCAGCAAGGAGGCTTTGTTTTTTGCAGACCGCTCGGTTTACATCGTGTCGATGAAACTGCGCAGCTTGTCCGAGCGGCTGGGGTGCTTGAGCTTGCGCAGCGCCTTGGCTTCGATCTGGCGAATGCGCTCGCGTGTCACATCGAACTGCTTGCCCACTTCTTCCAGCGTGTGGTCGGTGGACATCTCGATGCCGAAACGCATGCGCAGCACTTTGGCTTCGCGGGGCGTGAGGCTGTCCAGAATGTCTTTGACCACGTCGCGCAAGCCAGCTTGCAGCGCCGCATCGATGGGTGCGGTGTGCGTGCTGTCTTCAATGAAGTCGCCCAGGTGGCTGTCGTCGTCGTCACCGATCGGTGTTTCCATCGAGATCGGCTCTTTGGCGATCTTCATGATCTTGCGGATCTTGTCTTCCGGGATTTCCATCTTCTCCGCGAGGATCGAGGCATCGGGTTCAAAGCCGAATTCCTGCAAGTGCTGGCGCGAGATGCGGTTCATCTTGTTGATCGTCTCGATCATGTGCACCGGGATGCGGATCGTGCGGGCCTGGTCCGCAATCGAGCGGGTGATGGCCTGACGGATCCACCAAGTCGCGTAGGTCGAGAACTTGTAGCCACGGCGGTATTCGAACTTGTCCACCGCCTTCATCAAACCGATGTTGCCTTCCTGGATCAAGTCGAGGAATTGCAGGCCGCGGTTGGTGTACTTCTTGGCGATGGAGATCACCAAGCGCAAGTTGGCCTCGATCATCTCTTTCTTGGCATCGCGTGACGAGCGCTCACCCGCGTTCATGCGCTTGTTGATGTCTTTGAGCTCATCGAGCGGCACCACCACTTGCGATTGCAAATCCATCAGCTTTTGCTGCAGGTCTTGCACAGGCGGGATGTTGCGGCCCATGACGGCGCTCCAGCTCTTGCCGGCTGCGGCTTGTTTCTCAATCCATTTGAGGTTGAGCAATTGCGACTCCACGCGTTTGCCGTTTTTGTCACGGCCACTGAAGTCAGCGATGAACTGCTCTTGCGGGTAGCCGCATTTGTCCACAATGATGCGGCGCAGTTCACGCTCTTTTTTGCGCACGTCGTCGACCTGGCCGCGCACCATGTCGCACAATTTTTCGATGGTCTTGGCCGTGAAGCGGATGGTCATCAACTCTTCGGACAGCGCCGATTGCACCTTGATGTAAGCCGGCGTGCCCCAGCCTTCTTTGTCATACACCTTGTGCACTTTTTCAAAGTACTCGGTGATGCGGTCAAAGCGCTCAAGGGCCTGATTCTTCAGCTCTTCAAGTTTCTTGGTCAGGGCTTTGGAGCCGCCTTTGCCGTCGTCGTCGTCGGCTTCGTCGAACTCGTCAAAGTCTTCTTCGGCCACGTAGTCGTCGGCTTCGTTCAAGTTGGCGAAACCGTCCACCACGGTGGAGATCACAACCTTGCCTTCACGGATTTCATTGGCCATGCGCAAGATTTCGGCGATGGTGGCAGGGGACGCGCTGATCGCGGCCATCATGTCCATCAAGCCGCCTTCGATGCGCTTGGCGATTTCAATCTCACCTTCACGGGTCAGCAGTTCCACAGTGCCCATTTCGCGCATGTACATGCGCACGGGGTCGGTGGTGCGGCCGAATTCGCTGTCCACGGTGGACAAAGCGGCTTCGGCGGCTTCTTCGGCTTCCTCTTCGGTCGAGCCGGTGGGCGCGTTGTCGGTGATGATCAGGCTTTCGGCGTCGGGCGTTTGCTCGTACACCGCGACACCCAAGTCGTTCAGGGTGGCGATCACCACTTCCAGGGTTTCCGCATCGACCAGCTTGTCGGGCAAGTGGTCGCTGATCTCGCCGTTGGTGAGGTAACCGCGGGTTTTGCCCAGCTTGATCAGGGCCTTCAGGCGGTCGCGGCGCTGCTTCATCTCGGCTTCGGTCAGGACGGTTTCGTCCAGGCCAAATTCCTTCATCAAGGCGCGTTCTTTGGCCTTGCTGATCTTCATGCGCAATGGCTTGACCTTTTCGGTCGAATCCGAGCCTGCGTCGACGACAGGTTCGCCTTCCAGGTCAGCCTCGATATCCAGTTCGTCTTCCAGACTCGGCTCGGCAATGCTGCCCTTTTTCTTGGGACCGCGCTTGGCACCGGTCACCGGTTTTTTGGCAGCAGGTTTTTTGTCCTCGGCTGCAGCCGCTTTGGCGGCCTTGGCGGGTTTCTTGACCTCCACTTCGGCCACAGCCTCTTTGGCTTTGGCGGTGGTTTTGGGATCGGCTACTTCAGATTTCTTAGCGGGCACAGGTGCGGCTTTCTTCACAGGCTTGGCAAGAGAGGCCGGGCTCGCCGTTGCTTTGACTTTGCCAGGTGTTGCTGGGGCTGCCGGTTTCGCTGCCGGTTGGGCTGCGACTTTGGCAGACACCTTGGCCTTGCTCACCACGTCAGTGGTTTTCTTGGCGGGTGTTTTGGCAAGCACTGGGCTTGTTGCTTTGGGCTTGGCGACGGGCGCGGGGGCTTTTTTGGCAACAGCGGTCTTGGCAACGGGTTTGGCTTTGGCAGCGGCCTGGGCAGGCTTCTTCGACTTTTGAGCAGGCATGAACACCTCGGAACATCAAAACAGACAAGGAAACGGACACAGTCAGCGCCAAATACATCCCGGCGCGGGCGTGGGTTGAGACACAGACGAACGCCTTATATGGGCGTCAAATCTGCAATGGCAAGATGGTGGGCGAACATTTGGTGTGCAGTCCTTGCGGAACGGTGACCGACCCACATGGGGGTGTCGCGCTGATGGCGTTGGTCTAGCCGGAGGTGCTGCTGTCGCTCTTGCCGAAAAAAAATTGATTATACCGAAGTCAGGTGACCATCAACGGTGATGGGCAGGCCGCGCGGCCGATTTAGGTCGGAACGCCTTGCAAACATCGTCACGGCTTTCCATGTAAGGGCCACCGAGCAAATCGATGCAATAAGGTACCGCAGCAAAAATGCCGTGCACCACAGTTTGACCATTGGCGTCTTTCAGGCCTTCCAGCGTCTCGGCAATCGATTTGGGTTGGCCGGGCAGGTTGATGATCAGACTTTGGCCGCGGATCACCGCCACTTGACGCGAAAGAATCGCGGTCGGCACGAATTGGAGGCTGATCTGACGCATTTGCTCGCCAAAGCCGGGCATTTCCTTGTCGGCCACGGCCAGTGTGGCCTCGGGGGTCACATCGCGCAAAGCAGGACCGGTGCCGCCGGTGGTCAGCACCAAGTTGCAGCCCTTATCGACCAGTTCAATCAGGGTGGCGCTGATGCGGTCTTTTTCGTCCGGAATCAGGCGTGGCTCGAAGTGGATGGGGTTGTACAGGGCCCGTGAGAGCCACGCTTGAAGGGCTGGGAGCCCCTTGTCTTCATAGACGCCGGTGCTGGCCCTGTCGCTGACAGACACGATGCCAATTTTGACCGGTTCAAAGTCAGACTCACTCATCTTCAGTTTCCTCGTCGGGGTTGTTGTCACTTGCGCCGTCCGTGAGCACACTGCGCAGCAACTTGAACAGCTCGCGGAATGCGCGGCCTTGTCGGGGTGCCAAACCTGGCGAGACCGCAGCTTGGCTGACCGGCGTTGCATCTTTGCGGGCTTGGCGCACCAGGGCGCGCAACTGTTGGATGTCGGTTTGCGGGAAATTTGCAATCCATTCGCCCACCGCCGCATCGTCGGCGATCAGGCGATCGCGCCAGACTTCGGCCAAGTGCAAGGCCTGCGTGTCTTTGGCGCTGCCCAAGCGCTGGATGTCGAGCGCTTCACGCACGGCCTGCAGGGTTTCGGGGCTGAGCAGGCGCATTTGCTTGCCGATGAATTGCATCTGCCGGCGCTTGCCCTCAAAGTTGGTGATGCGCTTGGCTTCTGCCAGGCCATCCACCAACTTGTCGGGCAAGCTCAGGCTTTCCATGAGGTCTTTGCGCAGGGTGAGCAAATGGGTGCCGAGTTCTTGCAGTTCGGTGCTTTCGCGCTTGAGTTCGGTGCGGCTGGGGCCATCGAAACCGCCTTTGAGCTCGCGCTTGTACTCCAGGTCGAGTTCGCTGCCTTCGGCAACAAATTGACCACGGACGAAATAGCCTTTTTTGGGTTTACGGGACATGACTGGGGGAACTCGTTCTCTGGAGCAGCGCAGGGGCTGGGTGGCAAGTATCATAGCGGCCACTGCGGGCCCGGCGCCCGCCATTCTTTTCGAGACCCTTCCCGTGAAAAGTTCCGTGAAAAAAAACGCCTCTGTCCATGCCTCCTCATCGCAAGCGCATGACGGCTTCAGTTACTCGCGTGACCATTTTGAGGCGCTGGTTGACATTGCCTTGAACCATGCCAAAAAGCTGGGTGCCACCAACGCGGGCGCTGAGGCCTCTGAAGGTTGTGGTCTGTCCGTGAGTGTGCGCAAAGGCGAGTTGGAAAACGTGGAGCGCAACCGCGACAAGTCCTTGGGTGTGACGGTGTATGTGGACCATCGCCGGGGCAATGCCAGCACTTCGGACTTTTCCACAGCCGCTATCGAGCGCACCGTGCAAGCGGCGTACGACATCGCCCGTTTCACCGCCGAAGACCCGACGGCGGGTTTGCCCGACGAGGCCGACATTGAAACCGAGCAGCGTGATCTGGATTTGTTTCATCCCTGGGCCATCAACAGCGAAGAAGCGGCCAAGTTGGCGCTTCAATGCGAAGCAGCAGCCCTGAAAACCAGCCGCCGCATCACCAACAGCGATGGTGCGGCTGTCTCGGCCCAGCAAAGCCATTTTTTCAGCGCCCACACCCACGGCTTCCGTGGCGGTTATGCCAGCTCGCGCCACAGCGTGTCGGTCGCGCCCATTGCCAAACTGCCCGGACGCAACGCCGAAATGCAGCGCGATGCTTGGTACACCTCCATGCGTTCGGCCGACGAATTGGCTTCGCCCGAAGCTGTGGGGCGCTACGCCGCCGAACGCGCTTTGTCACGCCTGGGTGCGCGCAAGATCGCCACCACCGAATGCCCGGTGCTGTTCGAGTCGCCCGTGGCCGCTGGCTTGTTGGGCGGTTTCGTGCAGGCGGTGAGCGGCGGTGCCTTGTACCGCAAGAGCAGCTTTTTGCTGGACTCGCTCGGCAAAAAGGTGTTCCCCAAACACATCGACATCGAAGAGGATCCTTTCATTTTGCGCGGTAAAGGCAGCTCGCCTTTTGACGACGAAGGCGTGCGCGCTGCACCCCGCAAAGTGGTCAAAGGGGGGCGCGTGGAGGGCTACTTTTTGAGCAGCTATTCGGCGCGAAAGCTCGGCATGAAGACCACGGGCAATGCGGGCGGTTCGCACAATCTGACACTGACTTCGCGCCTGACGCAGTCGACAGACGACTTGGACGCCATGCTGCAAAAGCTGGGGACGGGCTTGTTTGTGATCGAGTTGATGGGGCAGGGCGTGAACTATGTGACAGGAGACTATTCACGCGGCGCCAGTGGCTTTTGGGTGGAGAACGGCGAAATTGCCTACCCCGTGCACGAGATCACCATTGCAGGCAACCTCAAGGACATGCTCATGGGCATTGAAGCTGTGGGTTCGGACACCTACAACATGGGCGCCAAAACCACCGGCTCCATCTTGGTCAACCGCATGAAGCTGGCAGGCAGCTGAGCTGTGCTGCGCCATGTCGGCTGAACTCCTTGCCGCGCTGGCGGCCTTGTCGTGGGCGGTGGGCAGTTTGTTTTCTGCTGCAGCGGCCAGTCAGATGGGGGCTTTTGCGTTCACGCGTTGGCGTTTGTTTTTTGCATTGACCCTGCTTTGGGCGCTGGCCTTGTTCACTGGGCAATGGCGCTCGCTGCATGCGACTGACGTTGCTTGGTTGGCGCTGTCGGGTTTCATCGGCATTTTCATTGGTGACACAGCGTTGTTTGCCTGCATGAACCGGCTGGGACCGCGCCGCAGCGGGGTGCTGTTTGCCACACATGCCATTTTTTCCACTGTACTGGCCTGGTTGTTTTTGGGCGAAACCCTCTGGGGCTGGACTTTGGTCGGCGGCAGTTTGTTGGTGGGTGGGGTGATGGTGGCCATTGTTTGGGGGCGCCGCGAGAGTGAGACGCATGCCTGGGAACACACACAGGGCAATTTGATGACAGGTGTCTTGCTTGGCCTGTTGGCCGCGGTGTGCCAATCGGTCGCCACTTTGATGATCAAGCCCTTGATGACTTCGGGTGTGGATGCCGTGGCCGCCTCGGCGGTGCGCACATCGGCCAGTTTCTCGGCCCATTTGGTGCTGCTTTGGGCCGGCGCGCAGGTGGCACGCGTGCAAAATCCGTTGGCGCTGAAAACCCTGTGGAACACTTGGGCCAGTGCTGCTGTCGCCATGGCCTTGGGCATGACCTTGATCTTGCAGGCCTTGAAAACCGGTCAGGCGAATTTGGTGGGGATTTTCTCGTCGCTCACCCCCATCTTGCTGTTGCCGCTGCTGTGGGGGGTCTACCGCCGCAGCCCGGCCTGGGGGGCTTGGGGTGGGGCTGCCTTGGCGGTGTTGGGCTCGGCCTTGATCCTTGGCGCCTGATCGCCGGGATCAGGGGGCAGACCTTTCAGCCCGCCAGCGCCGCTTTGACGGCAGCCGAGACCTGGCCCATATCGGCCTTGCCAGCCAGTTTGGCCTTCACAGCACCCATCACTTTGCCCATGTCGCCGGGCCCTTTGGCACCCAGCTCCGCAACGATGGATTGCACCGCCGCTGTCACTTCTTGGGCCGACATGCGTGCGGGCAGGTAGGCCAGCAGCACGGCCATTTCGGCCTTTTCCTTATCGGCCAAGTCCTGACGGGCGGCTTGCTCGAAGGCAGCGATCGAGTCTTTGCGCTGCTTGATCAGCTTGTCCACGATGGCCACCACGGCCACGTCGTCCAGTTCAATGCGCTCGTCCACCTCTTTTTGCTTCATGGCCGACAGCAGCAAGCGGATGGTGCCCAGGCGCTCTGCGTCTTTGGCACGCATGGCGGTTTTCATGTCTTCGGTGATCTGTTCTTTCAGGCTCATGAGAGGCTCCTGGTGGTTCAAAAGTGGAGAGGCATCAATGAAAAAGCCCGCCTGAGCGTCCTCCAGCGGGCTTGTTTGCAGACCTTCGCAGGTCATACAAAACAGAAGATCAATACATCTTCTTGGGCAATTGCATGCTGCGCACGCGCTTGTAGTGGCGCTTCACAGCGGCCGATTTCTTGCGCTTGCGCTCGGTGGTTGGCTTTTCGTAGAACTCGCGGGCGCGCAAGTCTGTCAACAGACCGAGTTTTTCGATGGTGCGCTTGAAGCGACGCAGGGCGACGTCAAACGGCTCGTTTTCTTTCACGCGGATGGTGGTCATTGAATCAAAGTTTCCAAAAATGTGCCGGCTGCGGAAGCAAGGGAGATCGGGCCCTTGAAACCCAGTTTCGGCGGTTCCCCGTCACGAACTAGTATTTGGCAGACGGGGGTTTGCCAGCAAAGCCTGAGATTATAGCCCCGAATCCAGGTGTTTTCACGGCTCGGGTGGGTTCGCCAAGCGCGCGGCCAGCGCGACAGCACAAGCCTGGCCGCTGGCCCAGGCCCATTGGAAGTTGTAGCCGCCCAGCCAACCGGTGACGTCGATCACTTCGCCGATGAAGTACAGCCCGGACTGTTTGGATTCCATGGTTTGCGAGGACACGTCGCGGGTATCGACCCCGCCCAGGGTGACTTCGGCTTTTTTGTAGCCTTCGCTGCCTGTGGGGGTCAGCGACCAGTTGGACAGTGCGTCGGCCAGTTTGTTCAGGGCTTTGTCGGGCACCTCGGCGGCGGTGCGTTGCAAGGCCGGCTCTTGGTTCACCCAAGCTTCGGCCAATCGGCTGGGCACCAGGGTCGCCAGCTCGTTGCTCAGCAGTTTTTTGGAGCGCAATTTGGCTTCTTGCAAGCGCTCTGGCAGGTTGATGTTTGGCGCAAGGTTCAGGCGAATTGGGGTGCCTTCTTGCCAGTAGCTCGAGATTTGCAACACGCCTGGCCCGGACAGGCCCCGGTGTGTGAACAGCAGGTCTTCGTCAAAGTGCATGCGGGTCTTTTTGTCCCCCGTCTCGATGCCCACAGGCAGCGCCAGCCCAGCCAACTGGGCGTAAGCCGCCCAAGCCTCGCCGTCAAAGGTGAGCGGCACCAGGCCGGGGCGGCGCTCGACCAGGCGCAATCCAAACTGGCTGGCGATGCGGTAACCCCAGTCGCTGGCGCCGATTTTGGGGATGGACAGACCGCCCGTTGCCACCACCAGTGTTGCGGTCTGAATTGTGCCTTGATTGGTTTCAAGCGTGTAATGCGGCTTGTCTTCGGTGGTCACCTGCACGGTTTTTACGCTGCAGCCGGTGCGGAGGGTCACGCCACCGGCTTGGCATTCGGCCAGCAGCATGCGGATGATGTCTTCGGCCGAGTGGTCACAGAACAACTGACCCTTGTGTTTTTCGTGGAAGGCGATGCCATGTTTTTGCACCAGATCGATGAAATCTTGCGGCGTGTAGCGCGACAGCGCTGAGCGGCAAAAGTGCGGGTTCTGGCTGATGAAATGCTTTTGCGGTGCGGATGCATCCAGCAGGCGGTTGGTGAAGTTGCAGCGCCCGCCGCCCGAAATACGGATTTTTTCGGCGATCTTGTCGCTGTGGTCGATGACCAGCACCTTCAACCCGCGCTGGCCCGCCACGCCCGCACAAAACAAACCGGCAGCCCCGGCGCCCACGATCACCACATCCCATGTCTTCATGGGGTGAGAGTTTAGCGGGCTTGCCAGCTGATCATGCGCATACAATGCGCACCAAAGAAGCACAAAAGGAGCCTGCGCCATGTCTGCTTTTGAAACCCCCGCCAAAAAGCCTGTCAACCTCTCGCTCAACGAAGCGCTGGTGCAAGAGGCCCGCGCGTATTGCGGCAACCTTTCCGCCAAGGTTGAAGACATGCTGCAGGCGTATGTGGTGTCTGAACGGCTGGCACGCCAGCAGCACCGTGAGCAGGCGCAGCGGGCCGTGGCCGAGTGGAATGCCCTGTACGACGCTTCTGGTTCATACGCAGACGGGCATTCCACGCTGTAAGCCGCATCGGAGTCATTCATGCCGCAATACGACGTTCACCTGAACCCTGGCCCGATGCGCGAGACGGTTCCCTTGGTGGTGCTGGTGCAGTCTTCGCTGTTCGACGGCTACCGTCGCCGGGTCGTGGTGCCACTGGTGCTGCGCTCGTCCTTGCCAGCAGGGGCCAAAGTAGTGGGCACCCGCATGAATCCGGTGTTCAATATTCAGGGGCATACCTTGGTGCTGCACCCGCTGGACATGGTGTCTGTGTCCAGCGAGCAGCTCGGTCCTTGTGTGAGCAGTCTGGCCGATCAGGGGCAGGTGATCGCCGATGCCCTCGATGAGCTGTTGACGCGCAGCTGGGGCTGAACTCAGGCGGCTTTTTGCGAGCGTTTTGGAAGAGCTGCCCACGCCCGCGCGCCCTGCACCACATCGCCCACCACGATGATGCTGGGGCTTTGCAGCTGTTCACGCTGCACGGTCTGCGCCAGTTCACCCAGCGTGGTCAAGGCTTCGCGCTGTGTCGGCAAGCTGGCGTGCTGCACCACGGCCACGGGGGTGTGGGCGGGCAGGCCTTGCAGCAAACCGTGGCTGATGTGCGCCAGGCTGCTCACGCCCATGTAAATCACCAGCGTCAGTTTGGCTTGGCGTGCCGTGGTCGCCAATTGCACCCAGTCGGTGCCGATGTCGCCGGGTTGGGCATGACCGGTCACCATCACCACACCGTGGGCGTGTTGGCGGTGGGTCAGGGGCGCGCCCAAACTGGACAAACCCGCCAGACCGGCGGTGATGCCGTTGACCACCTCCACCTCAATGCCAGCGGCACGCAGGTGCTCCACCTCTTCGCCGCCCCGGCCGAAGATGAAGGGGTCGCCGCCTTTGAGGCGAACCACCTGTTCACCCTCTTGCACGGCATGGATCATCATTTTGTTGATGAAGGCTTGGGGGGTGCTTTGGCAGCCGCCGCGCTTGCCCACATGGATGATGCGTGCCTGAGGTGAGGCATGCGCCAGTACGGCATCGTTGACCAAGTCATCCACCAGCAGCAGGGTGGCGTTGGCAATCGCTTTGACAGCTTTCAGGGTGAGCAGTTCCGGATCACCGGGGCCGGCACCGACCAAGGTGCAGCGTGGGGCAGACATAACGGTCATGGCAAGTCGATGGATCGAAGCAAAGTGGAATGCTTCCAATTTTCCAATCTATAGATGCTGCTCACAAATACATATTTGAAATAAGTTGAATGACCCAGACCCAGACCCAGACCCAGACCCAGGGCCTTGGACTGACAGCGCTGCCAACAATCAGGCGGCTTGCATGCCGTGCTGCAATTTCAAGGCGGTGCAGGCCGCGGATCTCCAAAATGCCCACAAAGCCTGGACCGCCTCAGGTTGCGTGCTGGTGGCCGCCACGCTGCCTGAAAATGTGGTGATGATCTCCACCGCCTGAGGTAAGCCGCCCACAACGGTGATGCCCGGGACGCCCCGCATTTCGCTCAGTTGCTGAAAGCCCAGCGCCACTTCCCCTTGCGCCACCAAAGTGCCAACGGGCACCCCCGGTTTGGCTTGAACGATGCGGTCTTTGATGTGTTCGGCGATGCCCCAGGCTTCAAACTGTTTGGCCAGTTGCACGCCACTCGGGCCAGTGGAATAACCCAGCGTGGGTGCGGCCAGGACGGCGGCCAGAAGTGCGGCTTCGGTGGAAATGTCGGGCAAGGGCTGCCCTGCGGGCACGGCCACGGCGACGCCCGAGCGCACCAAGTCGGCGCGGCTGCCCGCCAGCACATGGCCGCTGGCCATCAGTTTGTCGATGGCGTCGCTGGCCAGTACCACACCGTCAAAGGCTTCGCCCGCTTGCACGCGGTGGGCCGCATCCACGCCGCCGACCGACTCCAGTTGGATGTGAATGCTCGGGACATGCGCTGTGTAAAGCGCCCCCAAATCGGCCAGCAGTGCTTTGGTGGCCATCGAGGAAATCAGTCGCAGTGTGGTCATGGTGTGGGCTTTGAAGTGGTGGGTCTTCGAGCCAATGATTATGGCCAAGCCCCATGCCAGCACCCATGCCCCGCTTAAACTAGCTGTTATGCAAATTCTGGGTATCGAATCTTCTTGCGACGAGACGGGTGTGGCCTTGGTCGAAACCACCGGCGAGGCTTTGCCGCGTCTCTTGTCCCACGCGCTCTACAGCCAGATCGAGATGCACCAGGCCTATGGCGGCGTGGTGCCCGAGCTGGCCAGCCGCGACCACATCCGCCGGGTGCTGCCACTCACGCGCCAGGTCATGGCCGATGCAGGACGCACCTTGGCCGATGTGGATGTGGTGGCCTACACGCGCGGGCCGGGTCTGGCCGGGGCGCTGTTGGTGGGTTCGGGCGTGGCCTGTGCGCTGGCGGCTTCATTGGGCAAGCCTGTGCTGGGCGTGCACCATTTAGAGGGCCATTTGCTGTCGCCGTTTTTGAGTGCCGATCCACCGGAGTTTCCGTTCATCGCCTTGCTGGTCTCGGGGGGGCACACCCAACTGATGCGGGTGGACGGCGTCGGTCGCTATGCGTTGTTGGGCGAAACCATCGACGACGCCGCTGGCGAAGCCTTTGACAAGTCAGCCAAGCTCATGGGCCTGCCCTATCCCGGTGGACCGGGCTTGTCGCGCTTGGCCGAGCAGGGTAACCCTCACGCGTACAAGTTGCCGCGCCCCCTGCTGCACAGCGGCGACTTTGATTTTTCTTTTGCAGGCCTCAAGACCGCGGTGCTCACGCAAAGCCAAAAGATCGGCGCTGCCGCGCACACCGAGGGCGCCATCGAGCGGGCTGACCTGGCTGCATCCACACAGGCGGCCATCGTGGAGGTGTTGGTCAAGAAGTCCATGAACGCCCTCAAGGCCACGGGCATGAAGCGCCTCGTGGTGGCCGGTGGTGTGGGGGCCAACCGTGAACTGCGGGCCCAGCTCAATGCGGCCTGTGTCAAAGCTGGAGTGCGTGTGCACTACCCCGAGCTTCACCTGTGCACCGACAACGGCGCCATGATCGCCATGGCCGCTGCCATGCGTTTGCAGTCAGGTGCACAAGTGGCCGAAGCGCGTTACAGCTTCGACGTCAAGCCGCGCTGGCCTTTGCATGAACTGGTTTAAGCCGAGCCGTTAAACTGCCCGACTTTCAGGCCTAACCCGCGTGAGCGCGGGTTCTATTTTTAATATGCGTTTGTCTTTGATCACTTCACGTCGTGCGCTGGTTTTGCTGGTTGCGGCTTTTTGTTTGGCGCCCGTTGGGGCGCAATCGCCAGCCCCCATCAAGCTGGCATTGATCGAGGGTCTGAGTGGCCCCTTTGGCAACACGGGTGAGGCGGTGGTGCGCAACATCGCTTGGGCGGTCGAGCGCGTCAATGCGCGCGGCGGTGTCAAGACAGCCCAGGGCCTGCGCCCCATGGTGCTGGAGCGTTACGACAGCAAAGGCCAAAGCGAAGAAGCCTTGTCGGCCCTCAAATCGGCCATCGATGATGGCGCGCAAGTCGTGCTGCAAGGCAACTCTTCGGCCAACGCCGCGGCCTTGATCGATGCCATCAACAAACACAATGAACGCGAGCCGGCCAAGCGGGTGTTGTTTTTGAACTATTCGGCGGTCGACCCGGCGCTCACAAACGAGAAGTGCAGTTTCTGGCACTTCCGCTTTGATGCCCACGCCGACATGCGCATGACCGCCCTGATGTCGGTGTTGCGCGATGACAAAAAAGTCCAATCGGTCTACCTGATTGGGCAGGATTACAGCTTCGGACAGGCCGTGCTGCGCGAAGCCAAACGCCAGCTGGCTGACCAGCGCCCCGATGTGAAAGTGGTCGGTGACGAGCTGCACCCGATGGGGCGGGTGAAAGACTTTTTGCCTTACGCCGCCAAGATCAAAGCCAGTGGTGCGCAAGCGGTGATCACCGGCAACTGGGGCAATGACCTGACGCTCTTGGTCAAGTCGGCACGCGAGGCCGGCTACGAAGGCAAGTTCTACACCTTCTACGGCAATGCCCTGGGGGCACCTGCGGCTTTGGGTGATGCGGGTGTGGACCGTGTGATCGCTGTGGCTGACTGGCTGCCCAATGTGCCGGGCAAAGCCAGTGAAGCCTTCTACCAGTCATTCCGCCAACGGTTCAGCAAGCCGTCTGAGGACTATGTGCATGTGCGCATGCAACTGATGGTCGAGGCACTGGCGCAGGCGGTCGAAACGGCGGGGAGCACCGAGCCTGTGGCGCTGGCGCTGGCGCTGGAAAAAGCCCGGGTGAGCATGGCGGGGCAAACCGGCTTCATGCGTGCCGAAGACCACCAATTCCAGCAACCGCTGGTGGTGGGGGTGATGCAGCGCCAGGGCAGCCCCGGTGTGCCCTTCGATGTCGAAGGCTCCGGCTACGGCTTCAAGGTGGTGCGGCAAATCAAGGCCGAGCAGGCCCGCTTGCCCAGCAGTTGCAAGATGGTCAAGCCGGGTTAAGTTGGGTCAAGCCGGGTTAAGCCGTCACCCGAGCCGTTCGGTGGGCAGCCCACCAAGGCGTGCGCTGTGTTGCAGGTCCTGCACCATCCGGGCCAGCGAGACCGCAGTGCGTGCCGTCATCGGGTTTCTTTTTCAACGTCTTGCGCAAAATTCGCGTTTTGCAGCGGGTCGTTCTCAGCCATCCAGCTGCTGTAGACCGTTTTGAAATCGGCCACGATCTGCGGCAAAGGCATGTCATCAAAGGTGCCGCGCTGGTTCACGTACTCCATGTGCCGGTTGCCGGCCTTGTCAAAGGGGTGGTAAATCGAGTCGTTTCGCCCGTCAAACGCCAGCGGCAGCAGGCCGAATTTGTCGCACAACTCGATGTTGAAAGCGGGAGTGGCCTTGACCCATCGGCCCTCCAGCCAGATGTCGGCATAGCCGTGCCAGATGAACACATCGGTCTGCATGGTCTGGCGCAAGCGCTCGGTGCTCAGGTGGTTGCGCACATCGGCGTAGCCCAAACGTGCATGCAGTCCCGCGGCACGGCAAACGGCTGCCATCAGCGCCGCTTTGGGCACGCACCAGCCTGAGCCCTGGGCGATGACCGAGCTGGCCCGCATGCCTGGGGGCGACAGGTCGATGCGGTAGGGGTCATAGCGAAATTGGTCGCGCACCGCCAGGTACAGCGACACCGCGCGTTCGCGGTCGGTGGCGCCTTGCGCATGCTGGCGCGCCAAGGCGATCACATCTGGGTGGTCGCTGTCGATCAAGGCCGTGGCGGCCCGTGTGGCGGGGGAGGGCAGGTCGGTCATGGGGTTCACTGTAGCGCGCGCGGCAGCTCGGGGGTGTCACGCTGGCTATAGTGGCTCATCGCGCCTTCAATCTGGCGCAACTCCAGAAAGGCAGCCATGGCATCGGTGTTGAGTTTTGGCGCGGTACGCGTGCACTTGGGTGAAAAGTCGGGCAAATACCCGGACGGCAACCAACTCATCGTGCAGGGGGCCGAGATGCGGGTGGCCTTTGACACGCCCGAGGTGGCCAACCGCATCGGCACCGAGCTGGACACGGTGGACCTGGTCATCCTCGGCCATGTACACGAGGACCACATGGCTGGCCTGCACCGTCTGCCGCACGCCTGCGTGCAGGTGCACGAGGCCGACCTGGCCGCAGCCCAGTCGTGGGACGGCATGTGTCGCCACTATGGCTACCCGCAAGACGTGCTGGACGCGATGCTGGCCATCGTGCAAAAAGATTTTCACTACCAACCCCGGCCCGACGCCACCGGCTACACCGATGGTGCTTTTTGGGACTTGGGCGGTGGTGTGCACGTGCGGGCGCATCACCTGCCGGGCCACACGGCGGGGCACTGCGCCTTGGTGGTCGAAAGCGAAGGCCTGGCCTTCATTGGGGACATCGATCTGAGCGGGTTCGGCCCCTATTACGGCGACGCCACCTCCAGTCTGAGCGACTTTCGGCGCACCTTGAAAAAAGTGGCCGAGCTGGATGCGCGCATCTGGGCCACTTCGCACCACAAGGCGGTGATCACCGAGCGGGCGCAATTCATGGCCGAGCTGGCCCGCTTTGCCAGCAAGATCGACGAGCGCAGCGCGCAACTGCTGGGCTATTTGCAAACGCCTCACAGCCTGGATGAACTCGTCAACCGCCGTCTGCTCTACCCCGCAGGCTACGACGTGCCCTTTGTGCCTTGTGCCGAACGCCACACCATCGCCATGCACCTGGATGAACTGCTGGCGCAGGGGCACATCGCCCCACAAGACGATGGCCGGTATGTGGCGCTGTGAGTTGGGGGTGGGGGCCACCACCCCAAAATGCCCCGGGCCGCAAAGACCGGGGCGTGAACTGACAAAATCATCAGGCAACTGCAAGAAGCATGGCAAGCCCAGTATACTGTAAATATAAACAGTATTTTGTGGATCAAAACACTGCAACCTGAGCCCCGCCCTGATCATGTTTGCCCCCGATACCCCCCAAGCCTTGCCCCCCGGACCCTGGTGGCTACAGGCTTTACCCGCCAGCATTGCGGCAGGTTTTCCATCGCCCGCGGAAGACCACCAGGTCGAGCGCATCGACCTCATGCAGCAGCTGGTCAAGCACCCGCAGGCCACGTTTTACATCCGTGTGCGCGGCGAAAGCATGCGCGACGCGGGCATCCTTGACGGCTCGGTGGTGCTGGTGGATCGCGCCATCAACCCGGCAGATGGGCACATTGTGCTGGCGGTGATCGATGGGGACTTCACCTGCAAAACGCTTCGCCTGCCAGGCGAGGGCATCCGTTTGCAAGCGGCCCACCCTGACTACCCCGACATCGTGCCCAAAGAGGGTCAAAGTGTGGAGATTTGGGGTGTGGTGGTCGCGACCATTCACCAACACCAAACCTGAACACTGAACTTGAAGCGATTTTTCCGACATGGCCACCATCTCCCCACGCCAGCGCCGCGATGACTTTCAAGCCTCTCGGGTCTATGAATACCCGCAGCATTTGCGCGAAGCCATCGAAGACGCGCCCACCGGCGCAGGCGTCTACACCTTCCACGGTCAAGAGGGCGACTTGCCGCTGTACATCGGCAAAAGCATCAACATCCGCGCCCGTTTGCTCTCGCACTTGCGGACACCCGACGAAGCCCGCATGCTGCGCCAGACCCAGCGCATCAGCCACATTCGCACGGCGGGGGAGATCGGTGCGCTGCTGCTGGAGGCCCAAATGATCAAGGCCCAGCACCCCCTGTTCAACCAAAAACTGCGCCGCAACCAACAACTGTGCAGCTTGCAACTGACGGGCGAGGTGCCGCAAGTGGTCTATGCCCGAGACATCGACTTTGCCACGCAGCCCGACCTGTATGGGCTGTACGCCAGCCGCCACGCGGCGCTCCATGCACTGCGGGCCATGGCCGACCAACACAAGCTGTGTTATGGCCCCTTGGGTCTGGAAAAGTTGCCGCCTGGCAAAGCCTGCTTTCGGGCGGCCCTTCGCCAATGTGCGGGTGTGTGCCGGGGCGATGAAACCCCCGAGGCGCACCGTGAGCGTTTGTTCAGCAGCCTGCTGGCGATGCGCGTGGAATGCTGGCCCTACCCGAGCGCGGTGGGCCTGATTGAGCGCGATTGCGAGTTCACGCAAATTCACGTGGTCAAGCACTGGTGCTATTTGGGCAGTGCAGCCACGGTCCAAGAGGCGGGCCAATTGAGCCAGGCCGCCACCTCTGTGGCCGATGGTTTTGATGCCGACAGCTACAAAATTTTGTGCCGCCCGGTCCTCACGCAGAGTGTCGAGATGGTGTTGTTGTGAGCCACCTTGGGTGCTTTCAGCATCGGTCTTCGCGCATGCGCTGCAGTTGCGCGCTGTCCACCGCCAAACGCACGCCCAAAGAACCGCTGCCTGCCCGCACCGGAAATTTGCGCAGAGCCATCTCAAGCGCCTCGATCGCTGGGTAAGCCGCGCAGGCCTGCACGATGCGCGTCATCAGCCGCTCTTGGGTGGCGTAGAGCCCATCGGCCGCCAGTCGCTCTATTTCGATCACCAGCGGGTCGTAATCGAACACATGCGCCATGCCGTCTTGGGCAATCAGCACCAGATCAGGGTGGATCCACAGCGTCAAATCCAGCGCATGGTACTCGGGCACGGTGTCGCCAGGGGCATAGGTGCCGATGCAGGTGGCCAGACGAAAGTCTTTCAGTTCGATCTGGCTGGCGGTCGAGGTGGGCAGGGTCATGGGCGTTCAGCGGCAAGTTCGTGGGTTGGTGTTCTGGGGCTCAGTGCCTGCTTCGGAGCCGTTGGCTCTTGCGGCTTTTTTCAAAAAATGCGTCCGGCTTGGTTTGTACCCAGCGGATGAAGCGGGCCACCGCTTCGTGTTGTTTCAAAGCTTCGACCGTCGCATACAGGCGCGCCAATTCGGCCTCGGTGAACAGCGCATGGATCTGGCGGTGGCAAATGCGGTGCAGCACCACGGTGTGTGCGCCGCCGTGCGACTTGGGCACCAAGTGGTGCGCGTCTTGTTGGCTGGGGGGAATGGGGCGCTCGCACAGCGGGCACAGCACAGCGAAGCTGCGCGGTGCAGGCAGGGCTTCGAGCTGGGCTTGAATGAGCTTTTTGCGGATGCGCCCTGTCACAGCAGAACCATTGTGTTGACCATGGCCCAAGGCTACAACAGCTGGCCGGCGGCGCAGCTTGCATCGAACGATTGATCCCGATCGCTTTCAGGGCATCAGGTCGATCAAGATTTCGTTGCGCCGGTTCCACGGCAGCGTGAAAGGGTCGTCGTAGCGGGCGATTTGGGCGCTGGGGTTGAGCTTGAAATTTCTGCTTTTCGCCCAAGCCCTCAGTCGCTCGGTTTGTTCTTCGATGCTGGCTTGCGTGGTGAAGCCGCTGAAACGCACGGCCACCGTCTCGTGCTCGGGCACAGTGCGCAGCTGGATTTGTGGGTTGAGCGGCTGGGGCAGGGTCTGCACGCTTTCAGCGGACGGCATCACAAAGTGCATACGCCAACCCTGGTCTTCGGGTACCACGGTGACGGGCGCAGTCATGGAGATTTTGCGCTGCGCCCCAAGACCCGCTTGGAGGTTGTCGCCAAAGATGTAAGACGCAATGCGCCGAAAGCCGCTGCGGCTGGCGGCGTCAAAGTCGCCGCTGATTTGGGTTTGTGCCACTGTGAAAGCGGCGTAGCGGCGCACTTCAAAAGGCGGATCTGAGATCAGCACGGTGTAACGCGGTTCTTCAACGGCCATGGCGGCTCCACAAAAAAGTAACAAAACAGCAATGAACCAAGGCATAAACGCTCGCTTGCAAAAGGGGTCGTGTCAGACATTAAAGCAAATGGGGGGCGGGCCATCGGTTTGCTGGTGCACGCTGGTGGGCCCAGTTGGCGTGGATGGGTGTAAACCCTCAAATATGCTTGTTTAGTGGCCAAAAAATTCAAATAAATAACATTTAAAAAGTAAATTTTTGGATAACAACATTAGGATATGAATAATTTTTAATTCATGTCCACGGCCTGTGGCCGCAGTGCCTTGCAGCTCACCCCCCACCAAGCCAAATACATCGCGCACGACCTGACCCTGCAGCATGCAGGCGGCGGGCTCGACCGCTTGAGCCAAGCGCTGTTCAACGCCAGCGTGGACCTGAACCCGCACCAGATCGAAGCGGCCGTGTTTGTGCTGCGCTCGCCACTGAGCAAGGGCGTGTTGCTGGCCGACGAGGTGGGCCTGGGCAAAACCATCGAGGCAGGCATCGTGCTGTGCCAATACTGGGCCGAGCGCAAGCGGCAGCTGCTGGTCATTTGCCCCGCATCGCTGCGCAAGCAATGGGCGCTGGAGCTGCAAGACAAGTTCAACCTGCCTGCCGTCGTGCTGGACGCCAAAACCTGGCGCGAAGCCCAGCGCCAAGGCGTAAGCCCTCTGCGCCAAAAAGCCGTGGTGGTCATGTCGTATGCCTACGCCACCCGCATCAAAGAAGAGGTGCGGTCCATGGCTTGGGACTTGGTCGTCATCGACGAAGCCCACAAACTGCGCAACGCCTACCGCAAGAGCCACAAAATCGCCCAGGCCATCCGCTGGGCCACGGGCGACAGCCGCAAGCTGCTGCTGACTGCCACGCCGTTGCAAAACTCGATTTTGGAGCTGTACGGCCTGTCCATCCTGATCGACGACAGCATCTTTGGCGACCTGGGCGCCTTCAAAAGCCAGTTCACCGGCGCGGGCGGTGACTTGGGCGGCCTGCGCCAACGGTTGGACAGCTTTTGCAAACGCACCTTGCGCAAAGACGTGACCGAGTACATCAAGTACACCGAGCGCAAAGCCATCACGCAAAAATTCCGGTCCACCGATGACGAACATCGTTTTTATGAAGCTGTCAGCGATTACCTGACCCGAGAAGACAGCTACGCCATCCCCCGTCGGCAACGCCACCTGACCGAGCTGGTGCTGCGCAAACTGCTGGCGTCCAGCTCGTTGGCCATTGCGGGCACCTTGGGTGTGATGAAAGAGCGCCTGCAAAAACTGCGCGACGGAAAAATCCAGAACACCGCCAACTGGGACCAAAACGACGGGATCGAAACCCTGGTCAGCCAGGAGGAAATGGAAGAAGACCTGCTGGACGAAATCCTCAACGCCAGCGAAGAAATACCCGACACTGCAGCCCCCACAGACCCCGCCCAGCTCGACCGCCAACGCCTGAACGCCGAAATTGCCGAGCTGGACCGCCTGCACGCCTGGGCGCAAGGCATCGGCACCGACACCAAAACCACCGCCTTGCTGCAAGCGCTGGATGTGGGCTTCAACGCACTGGCCCAAATGCAAACCGGGGGCGCGGCCCAACGCAAAGCGCTCATCTTCACCGAGTCGCGCCGCACGCAGGAATACCTCAAACGCTTTCTGGAGCACAACGGCCACGCGGGCAAAGTCGTGCTCTTCAGCGGCACCAACTCAGGCCCCGAGGCCAGCAGCATCTATGAACGCTGGCTCACGGCCAACCAAGGCACGGGCCGCATCAGCGGCTCGCGCGACATCGACACCCTCACCGACTTCTCAGATGTGCAGCATCATGGACTTACAAAGAAAGACTGGAATGACAAACACGTCTATTTCATGAAAGACCTGGATGCGCAGGGCTTGCCTGTGTTCATTGAGTCGGTGATGGGGTTGATACGGTAGCGGCTTGTTTTGACTTTTTTGCTTTGAAAAAGGGGATGTGATGTCCGATGGCATAGCCGTGACTGAATTGAGAGCGCTGGCTTATCAGCTCGCTTGCGCCAGCTGCGTAGGAGTGTCGTTGACAGCTGTCTCATGACCTCTCTGGGCATGAACAATGGATACCTTTTTAATTCAATGCAATCATTCGGGATTCGAAAAGTGCGTCGAAGATTTTTAAAAATAGAGTGCGACGCCATGAACATCTCGACCAAATCAGTCCCCTTGGATTCGAGCGCCAGCGTCAAACCGCGCTGTGTAAAAGTGTCTACAGGTTTGGGGGAGTGCCAGTGTTTGTAGCAGGGGCGGTAAATGTGTTTCAGGATCGCGCTGGCCGCTTGGGCAGCACGGCAGGCCAATTCGGTGATGGGGTTGCAGGTCTTTATACTGTCCATTTGTACAGTATTTGACCATGCCCCTCCCCATGCTCGCCCTCATCGACGGCAACAACTTTTACGTCTCTTGCGAACGCGTTTTCCAGCCCTGGCTGCAAGGCCGGCCGGTGGTGGTGCTGTCCAACAACGACGGTTGCGCCATCGCCCGCAGTGACGAGGCCAAGGCCCTGGGCATCAAGATGGGGGCGCCGTACTTTCAGCTGCACGAGCTCGAGCGCGACGCGGGCTTGATCGCGCTGTCGGCCAACTTCGCCCTGTATGGCGACATGAGCGACCGCATGATGACGCTGGCCGCAGGCCTGGGTCACAAGCAAGAGGTGTATTCCATTGACGAAAGTTTTGTGGACCTGAGCGGCATCCCCGGTGACCTGGTGCGCCGCGCCCGCACCATCCGCAGGCGCATTTTGAAGTGGATTGGCATCCCGACGTGCATCGGCATTGGGCCCACCAAGACGCTCGCAAAGCTAGCCAACGCCATCGCCAAAAGTGCCGAGCGCAAGCCCGGCAGCTACCCGGCGCAGCACGCGCAAATCTGCCACCTGGGGGCGTGCAGCCCGCAAGAGCTGGCCGAGTTGCTGCAGGCCACCGAAGTGGGCGAGGTGTGGGGCGTGGGCCCGCGCATCGCAGCGCAGCTGCGGGCGCAAGGCATCACCACAGCGCAAGACTTGGCCATGATGAGCCCGGCGGCTGCGCGGGCCATGCGCTCGGTGGTGCTGGAGAAAACCGTGCGTGAACTCAATGGCACGCCTTGCATCGAGTTCGAAGACGAACCGCCGGCCAAACAACAAATCGCCTGCACCCGCAGCTTCGGCCGCCCGGTGACTGAGCTGGCCGATTTGCAGCAGGCCGTGACCGAATTTGCCTGCCGCGCTGCAGAAAAACTGCGCAAACAGAAAGGCCACGCAGCGCAGGTGATGGTGTTCATCCGCACCAGCCCGTTCCGAAAGCAAGACGCGCAGTACAGCCGCAGCGCCTGCCTGCCGTTGCCCGTGCCCACCAGCGACAGCGCCCACATCACGCAGGCGGCATTGGCTTTGCTGGACAGCATTTACCAGCCGGGTTTTTTGTATGCCAAAGCGGGTGTGATGCTGATGGGTTTGCAGCCCGCCACGCGCCAACAGATGACGCTCGATTTGTCGCGCCATGCAGGCGATGCCCAGCCCGCCAACCGCACCCGCTTGATGCAGGCCATGGACCAGATCAACCAGCGCCACGGCCGGGGCAGCCTGAAGCTGGGCAGCGCAGGCACAGGGCAGGCGGCGCAAATTTGGCACATGAAGCAAGACTTCAAAACCCCCGCGTACACCACCGATTGGGCCCATTTGCTCTGTGTGCAGATGGACCCTGGCAGGGCGTTCCCACAGTGGCCCTGAGTTCAGGGCGGTTATTGGAATGGCCCACAGGTGGCCACTGCTAGACTCATGGCCTTGAAAAATTCCAAAGTAGACCTTTCGCGCGATGCGCCCATCGACATCGTTTACCTGTGGGTGGACGGGAACGATTCGAACTGGCGAGCCAAACGCCAAGCCGCCCTGCAGCAATTGCCGAGTGAGTCGAGTGCCGCCATGGCGCGCTACAGCAATGTGGAAGGGCGTTTTCGTGACAACCACGAGTTGCGCTACAGCCTGCGGGCGCTGGAGAAGTTTTTCCCCGAGCACGGTCATGTCTACATCGTCACCGATGCGCAGGCCCCTGGCTGGTTGCGCGCATCCAACCGTTTGACGCTGGTGGATCACCGGGACCTGATGCCAGAGGCCTGCCTGCCCACTTTCGATTCAGGCCACATCGAGTCTTGGATTCACCACATTCCCGGCTTGTCAGAGCGCTATTTTTATTTCAACGACGATGTGTTTTTTGGGGCGCCAGTTCGGGTCAGCGATTGGTTCAGCGAAGCGGGCTTTCATGTCACCTGGTCGGACGAGCCTTGTGTCACCGACGAGGCCATGCGCATGGACGCCACGTCGCTTGAGAACGCGTGCCGCTTGTCCATCCAGTGGCTGACTGAAAAAGCCCGCTCGGGCACACCTGCGCTGCGCACACAAGACCCCTTGTACCAAAGCACTTTTCGCACCTTCGCCCATTCACCCCGGCCCATGCTCAAGTCGATCTTGTTGGAGTTGGAGGGCACGGCGCCCGAGTTGTTTGCCGCCGTCCGCTCCACCGTGTTTCGCAGCTGGGACAAGCCCACCATCGTGTCGGATTTCGTCTTGCGCTGGGCTTTGGCGCATGGGGTGGCCAGCGTTCGGCCCTACCGCCACCGCTATGTGTCAACCGGTGAGGTCGATCAAAACACGCAGTTGCAGGCCTTGCAGGCTGAGTTTGGTGCGCTTGAATTTTTTTGCATCAACGACACCACCGACGATGCACAGACCCAAGACCCGAGGCTACAAAACGTGCTGAACGTATTGCAAAGCATCTTGCCCAAACCTTCGGCGTTTGAAAACGACCCGGTCATGGATGTTTCTGCCGCGCGGCAAACGCACTGGGGGGAGGCTTCAACACTTGACCATGCGCTGAACGCAGGCCAAGTGTCTGTCCCGAAAAAAAGGGCGTGAACCTTCGGGGTTGTTGCCTTAGGCGGCTTTGGGCGTGGCCAACTGGATGATGGATTGCACATTGGCAGCTTGGCCAATGGCCCAGCAGGCCTGGATCAGTTCGGTGGTCTGCGCTTGGCCCAAAACAGGATCACTCAGGCCGTGGAATTTGCCCTCGAGCAGCGCTTGGGTCATGGGGTTTTGCAGCGAGCCGATGGCGTGCTCCACAAACACATGCACCGTGCTGCCATCGGTCAAGGTGGCGGTCACATCGGCACTGGCTTCGTCGATCGAGTCGTCCACCGTGGCCACCACTTTGCGGCGCAAGGCCACCATGTCGTCGCGCGTCACGATGTGGTCCGAGAACTCCTCTTCAGCGGCATAACCAAAGGTCAGTCCTGCGGCGCAGCCGTGGTAGACACTGAACTTGGCTTGCAGGCCATCGACGGGTTCTTTTTTGCCCGTCAGCTCCAGCACCAGGGAGTGCACGCGCAAGTCGATGCGTTGCACTTGTTCTGGGCGCACGCCTTTGGCACGCAATTGAGCGCAGGCGTCGATGCTGGGGTGGATCACGATGCCGCAGGCAAAGGGCTTGTAGCTGTTGAATGAAATCTCAAAGCGCTCGCCCAATTCGTGGGTGATCTCGCGCCAGTCGTTTTTGATGGACACGGTTTGCATCATGCCGCGAGGTGCTTCCAACGCTTTGGGGCTGGCGGTGAAACCTTGCTGGGCCAACAGGGCCGACATCAGGCCTGCACGCGCGGCAGCGCCGGGGTGGAAGGGTTTCGTCATGGTGCCGAACTGCTCGCGCATGCCAATCGGCTGCGAGGCAGCGATGCCCAAAGCCATGGCGGTTTGTTGCTCGTTCAGTTTCAGCAAGCGCGCACAGGCTGCTGCGGCGCCCAAAGTGCCGGTGGAGCCGGTGATGTGCCAGCCACGGTCGTAGTGGTCTGGGTACATGGCGTTGCCCACACGGCAAGCCACATCGATGCCGATGACGAGCGCGTCGATCACTTCGCGGCCCGAGCACTGCTGGTGCTCGGCCAAAGCCAAAATGGCCGAAGCCACAGGGCCTGCCGGGTGGATGATGGTTTTGAGGTGGGTGTCGTCAAAGTCGAAGGTGTGCGAAGTGATGCCATTGAGCAGGGCGGCGCTGGCCATGTCCACTTTGGTGGATCGGCCCAACACACTGGCTTGTGCTGCGGGCTGCAGCACTTGCACGGCGGCCAAGGCGGCGTCAGCGGCTTCATGCCCGGTGGCGCCCACGGCGCAGCCCAGCCAGTTCATGAAGGTGCGGTGCGCCTCCAGATCGACCGCGTCGCTCCAGCCTTTGGAGGGGTGTGTGGCCACGAAACGGGCCAAAATTTGGGTGACCGCAGGGGCGTTGTGGTCGGCGGTAACTTGGGTATTGCGTGCCATGTGGTGTTCAGTTGTCGAGTTGGATGTTGCGAGCTTTGGCGATGGCGGTCCATCGGACAATTTCAGCTTTGATGAAGGCCCCGAATTCGTCGGGCGTCATGGTGAGGGGTTCGATGGCTTCGATCGAGAGTTTCTCGCGCAGGTCCGGACTTTTGAGCACGGTGGCCAAAGTGTCGTTGAGCTGCTTGACGATGGGTGCGGGCATGCCCGCGGGGCCGACCACGCCGTACCACTGCTGGGCATCAAAGCCCTTGAAGCCAGATTCGTCGAGTGTTGGGATGTCTTTGTATTGCGGGTGGCGCTTGGGGCCCGTGACCGCCAAGGCGCGCACGCGGCCCGATTTCATGTGGGGCACAGCGGCCGCCAAGCCTGGGAACATGGCTTGGGTCTGGCCACCGATCAGGTCGGTGAAGGCCAGGGCAACGCCCCGGTAGGGGATGTGCACCATGAACGAATTGATTTGTTGCTTGAACAGCTCCATGGTCAGGTGGGTCAAAGAGCCTTGACCCGCCGAGCCGTAGCTCAGGCGTCCGGGGTTGGCTTTGACGTACTCCACAAATTCTTTGAGGTTGCGCACGGGCAGCGACGCGTTGACGACCAAGACATTGGGCGTGGCGCCGATCATGCCGATGGGCGTGTGGTCCTTGATCGGGTCATAAGGGACTTTGCGTGTGGCGGGACTGGTGCCGTGGGTGGCCACATAACCTTGCAGCAAGGTGTAGCCATCGGGCGCGGCGCGCGCGGCAGCTTGGCAAGCGATCACACCGCCACCGCCTGCTTGGTTGTCCACAATGAACGATTGCTTGAGCAACGCGCCCCAGCGTTCGGTCACCGTGCGGCCGACCATGTCGCTGCCACCACCGGCCACCACGGGCACGATGTAGCGGATGGGTTTGCTTGGATAAGCGGCTTGGGCGTGCCCCAAAGTGGGCAGCAGGCCCAAGGCTGAGGCGGCTTGCAGCAGTTGACGGCGTTTCATGGGGGGGGCTCCATTTGAGAGTTTTCTTCGAGTCGGACCAGGGCGTCTTCAACGTGGCGTGTCATCAACAACTCGGCTTGCGCAAAGTCACCTTGGCGCAGCGCCCGGACGATGGTTTGGTGTTCGGCAATCGAGGCCTTGCGGCCCCTGTTGCCGGAGAGGTTTTTGAGGCGCGAGATGTGCAGTTTTTGCACGATACCGCGGTAAATTTCGGCCATTTGCACATTGCCTGCCGCCTCCACGATTGCCCAATGAAAACGCAGGTTTTCTGCGTAATACCGGTTGGCGTCGGCGCATTGGAAGGCGTCTTTCATGCTGCTGGTGGTGCTGACCAAAAATTTGACCAAGCGATCGCGCTCCTTTTTGGGAAGTTGCGCGGCAGCGCGCCCTGCGAATCCATCGAGCAAAGCCCGAAGCTGGTACAGGTCACGCACTTCAACCCAGCCGAGTTGGCGGACAAACACCCCGGCGTGCTTGCGTGAAACCACGACGCCTGAGCTTTCGAGTTCTCTGAGCGCTTCTCGGACCGGGACCCGCGAGACATTCAGACGCGCAGCCACATCGGGTTCGTTGATGCGCTGTCCGGGTGTCAGGCTGCCGTTGAGGATGCCGGCCAGCACATCGTCGCGCACCAACTTCGCCAGGGAAGTGGCGGGCACTTTGTGCGGCAGTTCAGCGCTGTTTTCGGCGAGCCAGGGGAGCATGCGATCTTGGTGTGTGGTGATCTTTTGAGTGACTCAATATCGTATACGAAATCACTGTCGTCTTGTTATCGGGAAATCCCTAGCGCTGGGTGAGGCGTGATGGTCATGCGTTTTTCAGAGGGGAATGCCGTGGCGTATAGGGTTTTTCTCAGGTTGGCTGAACTTGGTTTTCGTATACGATAAAAATTGATCTGATCAAAAGCACCCAAGAGTGCGCCCACCCCACTCACCATTTTTGGAGACAAATCATGAACATCTTGCAAGTGATCGCCGGCTTCGGCATGTGCATATTGGCCAGCAGCACGGCCTTGGCGCAGCCTGCACCCTATCCTGTGCCGCGTGTGTCGTTGGTGACCCATTCCAGCCCTGGGGGAGGCACAGACGTTTTCTTGCGAGACTTTTCCAAGCAACTGAGCACGGTGATGAAAACCAGTTTTGCGGTGGAGAACATCCGTGGTGGCAGCGGCGCAACGGCTGTGGCGGCGGTGGCCAAAGGCGCGCCTGATGGCTCGATTTTTTATGGCACCACCCCCACTTACATCCAAACCACGCTGCTGTCCAAGCCCGCCGTTGGTTACGACGGCCTGGACCCGATGCTGATTGTCTTTTTGGACCCTGAGCTGATTTACACCCGTGCAGATTCGCCCCACAAAACACTGGCCGATGTGATCGCATTCGCCAAAGCCAACCCCGGCAAATCGCGTTGGGGTGCCTCCAATCCTGCTTCGCTGGAGCGCATCGCCATGGAGCGCTTGTCACGTGCTGCGGGTGTGAAAGTCCCAATCGTCAGCCATGAAGGCGGTGCAGACCAAATGATCGGGGTGTTGAACGGCACGTATGACTTGGGTATCGGTGAAATGCAGGAACTGCAAGGCCAACTCGAAGCCGGAAAAATTCGTTTGTTGGCCACTTTGTCCGAAACCCGACTGCAAGGTTTGCCTCAATTGCCCACGGCCAAAGAGCAAGGTTTCAATGTCGTCGTGCGCAAATTCCGTGGCTTGGCTGGCCCTAAGGGGGTGCCAGACAGTGTGGCCAAAGCTTGGGAAGATGCCGCCCGCAAAGTGATCGAGTTGCCTGCTTACAAAGCCGAGTACACCCGCGAGAACTTGACACCCATGGTGTTGGGGCGTGAGGCTGCCCGCAAATTCACCGCCGAGGTGGCCGCTGAAACGGTCGCTTCATTCAAAGAGTTGGGGTTGTTGAAATGAGCGTCCCCGAGCGCCAATCCAATTTGATCACTGGCGCATTGGGCTTGTTGTTCTCGGTGGCATACATTCGATTTGCCGGTGGTATCGAGGACAGTTTGCTGGCCGATGCGGTGGGCGCAGCGGGTGTGCCCATGTCGATTGGTGCTTTGATGGCGTTGGCCTCGTCGTTGCTGCTGCTCAAAGGGCTGTTGCAAAAGCCGGCACCTGCTGTGCAGGCGAATGCGCAAGAGGCAGCGCCTGACGATTCCCCCTCCAATCCGCACGGCCTGGCTCTGGGCCTGTTGTTGATCTTGTCCATTTATCTGCTGCTGCTGCCCTGGTTGGGTTACGTGATGGCCATTGGTTTGTTGTCTGCCGCAGTGGCTTGGTTCGCCGGTGGACGTGAATCCAAAGTCTTGTGGGGTTTTGTGTTCATCACCGGTCCACTGATGTGGTTTTTGTTTGACTTTGCGCTCAAAGTCAAAATGCCAACGGGCGTTTGGCCCACACTTTTGGCAGGTTGATCCATGGATGCCTTGTTGCAATCGCTCGGTGGTTGGGTTTGGTTGTGGGTCATTGCCGCCGCATTTGGGGGGGTCTTGTGGGGCATTTTGGGGGGCGCGCTGCCGGGCATTTCGCCGTCGATTGCCATGGCTTTGCTGTTGCCATTCACAGTGGGACTGCCGCCGACCATTGCCATCGTTCTCTTGGCCAGTGTCTATGTCGGTGCTGAATATGGTGGATCCATCCCGGCCATCTTGATCCGCACCCCGGGTACCAATTCAGCATCCGCCACCGTCATCGATGGTTTTGAAATGGCCAGGCAAGGCAAAGCGGGTGAGGCGCTGGGCATCTCCCTCACTTCAGGTCTGGTGGGCGGGTTGTTTGGTTTGTTGGTGTTGGTGTTGGCCACCGAAAGTTTGGCCAAAGTGGCCTTGGCTTTCACGCCGGCGGCTTATTTTTCTCTGGGTGTTTTGGGGCTTTCGGTCATTGCCAGTTTGTCCGGGGGCACCTTGCTCAAGGGCCTGGTGGCCGCGTGTCTGGGGCTGATGATCGCTTTCATTGGCAGCGACCCCGTCTCCGGTGTGTCCCGTTTCACCTTTGGCTCTGCCGATCTGCTCGATGGCGTCAAGCCCATCATCATCATGGTGGGTTTGTTTGCCGTCACCGAAATGTTGGTGCAAATCGGTGAGCCTGCATGGGCCAAAGCCGACAAAATTTCCTCGCGTCTGAAGTTGCCCGATTGGGCCATGACCAAGCGCTTGTTCCGGCCACAGGCCATCGGTGCTGCGGTGGGCACGTTCGAAGGGGTCACCCCTGGCGCAGGCGGCACGGTGGCGGCTTTCATGGCGTACTCCGAAAGCAAACGCTGGTCCAAGCACCCCGAAGAGTATGGGCATGGTTCGCCTGAGGGTGTGGCGGCACCGGAGGCGGCCAACAACGTGGTCACGGCCACGGCGCTGGTGCCTTTGCTCAGCCTGGGCATTCCCGGCTCGAACTCGGCCGCCATCTTGATGGGGGGCTTTCTCATCCATGGCTTGCAGCCGGGCCCCATGTTGTTCACCAAGGCGCCCGATGTGGTCTATGGTTTGTATGGCGGTTTGTTGGTGGCCAACATCGCCATGCTCCTGATTGGTCTGGTCATTCTCAACCCGTGTATCTGGTTGGTCAATCGCCCCAAACCTTATCTGATTGCCGGTATTTTGGCTTTGGTCATGACGGGTGTTTACGCACTGCACCAAAGTATTTTTGACATCGCCATGACGTTGGCTGTCGGTGTTTTGGGTTACGGCATGCGCCTGTTGCGCATCCCTGTTTTGCCGATGGTCTTGGGTTTGGTGCTGGGCTACATGGTCGAGTCCAATTACCGCCGCAGCTTGTTGATTTCGAGCGGGGATCACAGCATTTTCTTGACGGACACGGTCTCTGCGGGCTTGTTGGCTTTGTCCCTGTTCCTCGCGCTTTACACCGGTATCAAAGAGTTCACTGAGAGAAAGTCGAAAAAATGAGTCAAGCAAGCCCTTCGGGTGCCACCATCGCCGCACGACTGGCCAGGGCCATGGCCCTGGCCAAGCCCGAATCAGACCCGCTGGCTTTGCCCGTGGCACGGCGTTTGTTGATGGACGTGGCCGGCATCTGCATGGCGGCTCGCCGCGAGCGTTATGTGCTGGCTGCTCTGGAAGCTGTTGAGCAATCAGGGCCCTGCAGCGTGTTGGGTTTTCCAGCCGGCTATGGTGTGGAGGCGGCTGCGTTTGTCAATGGCATCGCTGCACACGGTGAGGATTTTGACGACACTTACGAGGGGGGCCCTGTGCATGCCGGCGCCGTGATCGTGCCGGCTTTGTTGGCTGTGGCGCAGCGGCACACGCTCACGGGCGATGCTTTGTTGCGCGGCATCGCCATCGGAGTTGAAGTCACCTGCCGTTTGTGTGCCGTGGCACCGACCCGCGTTCACAAGGCCGGTTTCCACCCAACAGCCATTTTTGGCGTTGTCGGTGCCGTGGCCGGGATAGGCACGGCCATGAAGTTGAGCGAAGTGCAAATGGTCCATGCCATGGGTTTGGCCGGCAGCATGGCCGCAGGCATCATCGAATACTTGGCCGACGGTTCATGGACCAAGCGCATGCACCCGGGTTGGGCGGCGCAATCGGCGTACCGTGCGGTGCGCCTGGCACAGGCCGGTTTTGTGGGGCCTGCCACGGTCTTTGAGGGGACGCACGGTTTGTTCCATGGTTTTGCCAATACGCTGGACGGTGACTTTGAAGCCATGCTGGCGGGCTGGGGTGAGCAATGGGTCTGGACCACCATCGCCTTCAAACCCTATGCGTGTGGCACGATGGCTCATCCCTACATCGATTGCGCACGCACTTTGCGCCAACAAGGCGTCACGCCTGACCAGATTCAAAGCGTGGTGTGCGAGACCGCCGAGGGCATCGTTCATCGCTTATGGGAGCCCTTGGCACTCAAGGCTTCACCGCCCAACGCTTACGCCGCCAAGTTCAGCATTCCCTATGCCATTGCAGCAGGCCTGGTGTTGGACGATGCGGGTTTGTCGGCCTACACCGAGGACACGGTGCAACGCGAAGACTTGCGCGCCCTGGCTGCCAAAGTGCGTTATGTGGTGGACCCGGCCAATCCTTATCCGCGCCAATTCACAGGACATGTGCGGGTGACGCTGCACGATGGCCGCGTGTTGGAAGAGCGCCAAGGCTTCTTCAAGGGCGGGGCTGAACACCCATTGAGCGATGCCGACTTGGCGCAGAAGTTCAGAGCCAACTGCAACCATGGTGGTTTGAATGGGGGGCAAACTCAGGCCCTTTTGGATGCGCTCAATGCCGCTTTGTTGGGAGAGCCCTTGTCTTTCTCGGCATTGGCCGCATCGGAGTCGGCATGAGCAAGCACACCACGGGTTCACTTCGCCGTGTTGCCTTGGTCACCGGGGCGGGGCGCAACATTGGCCGGGCCATCGCGTTGGCCTTGGCCCGTGACGGCATGGCTGTGGCCGTCAATGTGCGCAGCTCCGTCGCCGAAGGTCAAACGGTGGTCGATGAGTTGAAAGCACTGGGTGTGCCGGCGCTTTTGTGTGTGGCCGATGTCACCGATGCCTTGGCTGTGCAAGCCATGGTGTCCCAGGTGGCTGCTCATTTTGGACGCTTGGATGTCTTGGTGAACAACGCAGCCATTCGCAAAGAGGCCACCTTGGCCAGCATGAGCAGTACAGATTGGCGCAGCACGCTGGCCGTGGTTTTGGACGGTGCTTTTCACTGCACCCAAGCGGCTTTGCCGTACCTTCAAAAAGCCACCGATGGCGCTGTCATCAACATCGGGGGGCTGACCGCTCACACCGGCGCTGAAAACCGTGTGCATGTGGTGACCGCCAAAGCGGGCCTCGTGGGTCTGACCCGTGCTTTGGCCCACGATTTGGCCGCCCATCAAGTGACGGTGAACTGTGTCTCGCCCGGCATGATCGACACCGTGCGACAGGGCAGCAGTGTGTCGGCTCAGCCACAGCATCACAAAAAACACGCGCCTTTGCTGGGCAGGCGCGGCACGGCCCAAGAGGTGGCGGATTCGGTCGCTTGGCTGGCCGGCCCGCAAGCGCGCTTTGTGACGGGGCAAGTGCTGCACGTCAATGGGGGCACTTATTTGGGGTCCTGATCCCACGCAGCGCCAGCGATGGGCAGTGTCAGGGTTTGAGGGCGCATGCCTGCCCACCCAGCCAGCGCCAAGTGGGTGAAAAAATCGGCCTTTGACCGAGGGTGTGAACTGTCCGAACCCGGGTTGGCTTGTGCTCGGACCCGTCGGGGCTTCACCGCTGGTGAGACGGCCTCAGATCCCGCCATGTGGGTGTGTGGGGTCGATCCAAAGCACCGTTTCAGGTTTTTCAACAGGCGCAATGTCCATGTTCACGGCCACGGCCTGGCCATCGCTGCGGCACAGCACGCACTCCAGGGTCTCGTCTGCGCTGGCATTGATCTCTTGGTGCGGCACGTAGGGCGGGACATAAATGAAATCACCGGGTCCAGCCTCTGCTGTGAATTCCAGCGCATTGCCCCAGCGCATGCGGGCCCGCCCCTTGACCACATAGATGACACTCTCCAAAGGCCCATGGTGGTGGGCGCCGGTTTTGGCATTGGGGTGGATATGCACCGTGCCTGCCCATAGTTTTTGAGCGCCTACCCGCGCAAAATTGATGGCCGCCTTGCGGTCCATGCCCGGCGTGGAGGGCACATTGCCATCCAGCTGGTCACCCGGCACCACACGCACACCGTCATGTTTCCAGTCGGTCAGCGGGTGTTCTTGGGCTGAAGGCGCGTTGTGGTCGTCGTGGTTTGGCAGCATGGTTCGGGTCCTCACGGGTGCAGAGAATTTCACTTTAGCATGGGGCTTATGCCCCATTTCTGGGTGGGCCTGCTCGGGGCTCCACTAAACTCTGCCCACTGTTCACCAAAACGAGATGTCTCTCGCAGTCGCGACAGTTGATCTTTCTAACCACTGAATCTCCATGAAATTCAAAATGTCCGAAAAGTCGCTCTTTGCGACTTTGCTGCGCGCTCCATGGTGGGTGAGCTTTTTGGTGATGTTCGGCGTGGCCTTGGTCGCCGGTGCTTTGCTCCCTGAGGCCTACAAAATAGCGGGCATGCTGGGTGCGTTTCCATTTTTTGTGATCGGTGTCATGGCGGCTTGGCGGCAAAGAAATGCCATCTCGGCCAGCCGCATTCAGGAATTGGTCGAACAAGCCCGGGGGATGGGTTGGCGTGATTTCTCGGTCTTGGTCGAAGAAGCGTTGCGCATGCAGGGCTTTGTGGTCACCCGTTTGAATGAGGGCCCGGCCGATTTTCAGATCGAAAAAAATGGGCGCATGACCCTGGTCAGCGCCAAACGTTGGAAAGCGGCCACCGTGGGGGCCGAGCATTTGCGCGAATTGCTGGCCGTTCGTGACAAGCGCGATGCTTTTTCATGCACCTGCATGAGCCTGGGCGTGTTCAGCCAGGCGGCCATCGATCTGGCCAGCGACAGCCCCATGCAGTTGCTGGGAGCGGCCAACATTGCCCAACTCATGCATGATGGGGCCAACGCCTTGCAAGCCTGAATCAGGTCAATGGTTGGCGACACATTTTTTCAGCTCTCCAAGGACTTCCATGACCCGACCTCTTCTGGGTGAATCGGCCATCCATCCTCACATCCGCCAACGCATCGCCGAGCACCACCTGCCGGTGATCGAGCAGGTGCAAAACGCCATCGCCCAACACCCGGTGGTGGTGGTCGGTTTGTCCGGCAACCCCTTTGTGGGCAAGGCCCGCAAGGCCTTGGATGCAGCAGGTGTGGCGCACGAGTACATCGAGTTTGGCAGCTATTTTTCACAATGGCGTTTGCGCAATGCCCTGAAGATGTGGACGGGTTGGCCCACTTTCCCGATGGTCTTTGTGCGTGGCACGCTGGTTGGCGGGGCCGATGACCTGCGCCGTCTGATCGCCAGCGGCGAATTCCAGACCTTGCTCAAAGCTTGAGCGCAATGGGCGCACGGGCAAAACCGGAGTTGTGGCGCACCGAGGTGGGCGATGCGGTGGCCGTGCTGAACATTCCGGGTGAATTGAAGCGCCCCCGCGCGTTTGACATCGATGTGAGCTTGTGGGTGCGCGTGCCTGAAGACCATGCCGAGGCTTGGCACGCCTTGACGCTGGAAATCGACGGCAAGCAACAATGGCATCGCCGCATT
The DNA here is from genome assembly GCF_048019295.1 of Limnohabitans sp. DCL3. GTDB lineage: Bacteria > Pseudomonadota > Gammaproteobacteria > Burkholderiales > Burkholderiaceae_C > Limnohabitans_A. The sequence continues at coordinate 1,030,339 of NZ_CP171842.1, forward strand.
GCCAGCAGCTGCCCAGGCCAGACCGATGGGCTCGATTACCATTGCCGCGTGGTGCTGGAGGCGGGGCCAGCTTTGCGCATTCGCGCTGTAGCGGGCACACGCGGTGCGGTGGTGCAGCGCTTGCAGATCGAAGCGCGAGAAGACCTGCAGGACTAGCCAATCACCTGCAACTCGCGCAGCGGTCTGTTGTGCAGCAGGCGTTCAAAGCCCAGTTCATCGACGGCCATCGTGGTGGACTTTCCTTGCAGCATCCACTCGGCCAACGCCAGGCCAGCGCCGGCCGCATGCTGCATGCCATGTCCCGAAAAGCCGTTGATGAAAAACAGGTTGCCAAGAGCGGGGTGCGGGCCAATCACGGCGTTGTGATCGAAACTGTTCATCTCGTAATAACCCGCCCAGGCCCGCTCCACCCGCAGGGCGGCGAGTGCCGGAATGCGGTGCGCCAAAGAGGCCCATTGGGTGTCGTTCCATTCGGACCAGTCGGGCTCCAGCGGCAGGCCGGGCGCGCTGAGCAAAGGCTCCGCACCGCTGATCAAAAAACGACCCTCTGGGCGCAGCCACCAACCGCTCGGATCGATCAGCAAAGGGCACCCTGGCAAGGGCTCGGGGCAAGACAGCACAAACACCGTGCGCCGCGCTGCCTCGATGGGCAGTTGCACCCCGGCCATGGCGGCGACCTCTGCGCCCCAAGGCCCTGCGGCATTGACCACTTGGCGGCATGACAAGCTGCCGCCACTGGCCAGCCGCACAGCGCGGATGTGTGTGTCGGTGTGGTCCAGGCCCACCACCCGGTCGTGCAGGCGCTGGACACCTTGCGCCATGGCTTTTCTCAAGAAGGCTTGGTGCAGGGCCGGGCCGTCAAACCAACCCTCGCCGCTCAGGCCCAGACTGCCCAGGGCCACATCGTCCACGTTCAGCCAGGGGTAGCGCGGGCGCAGTTCATCCTGCCCCAGCAAGGCCACATCGGCCCCGGCGCTGGTTTGAATTTGGTGCGCAGTGTGCAGGGCAGCCGCTTGTTCGGGCTGGGCCAGGTACAAATAACCGGGCTCTTGCAAACCCAAATCCACCGGGTGATCGGGCAGACCCAAGTGTTCATCGGCTTCGCGCAAAAAAGCGATGCCGAATTGGCTCAGGCGGATGTTGACAGGGCAGGTGAATTGCTGACGGATCGAACTGGCCGACAAGGATGAAGAGGCTTGTGCATAGCGCGTGTCCGACTCGACCAGCGTGACGCGCAGGCCCGGTTGCAAGCGGGTCAGCCAATAGGCCGTGGCTGCACCCATCACGCCGCTGCCGACGATCACCACATCGGGGTGGTTCATGGGACAGCGCCCTCGGCCAATGCCGCGCGGTACACCAGCCGCGCCGCCACGGTGTCTTCTACCGCCTGGCCCAGCGATTTGAATATGATCGTGGTGCCCGCGGGTGGGGGGGCTGCACGGCCGCACAAAATCTCGCCAATTTCTGCCGCCACCTTTGCGCCTGACAGCAACACATCCCCCGACTCCTTTTCAGCCGCTTCGCGCTGATCGGCGACCACCCAGTGGGCCATGGCCGCGTCGTCCAGCTCGCGCCAACTGGGGCGGGGCGCACCCACCGCAGCCACAAAGGCACCGGGTTTGAGCCATGCACCACGCAGCACCGGCGCGCTGGCATTGGTCACGGTGCACACGATGTCGGCACCGCGCACGGCTTGTTCCGCGCTGGTGCAGGCCACCGCGTCAATGTCTTGTGCGCACTGTTGTGCGTTGGCCGCAGTGGGGCTCCAAACGCGGATCTCGCAGACCTCTCGCACGGCCCTGAGCATTTGCGCGTGGCTGCGGGCCAGCACGCCGCTGCCCAGCATGGCCACCACTTGTGGGGTGCGGGGCACCAGCGCATCGGCTGCAACGGCAGAGGCCGCCGCAGTGCGCATTGCGGTGATGGTGTTGCCCTCCATGACCGCCAGCGTCCGGCCCGTGGCCGGATCCATCAGCACAATGGTACTGAGCAAGGTGGGCAAGCCTTGTTGTGCGTTGCCCGGCACCAGGGTGATGAGCTTGGTGCTCAGGGCATCGCCCAGTTGTGCGGGCTTCAAAAAAAGCAAGCCATCGCTGTCGGCCTCGCCAATGGGCATGACCATGCGCAGCGGCTGCACCACTTGGCCCAGTGTCAGCGCCACCAAGGCTTCGCGTACGCCGTGTAACAAATCGGGCACGTTCAGCAGTTGCTGCACGCGGGCTTCGTCAAAATAATGAACCATGGGTTGTCTCCTGCAGGCCTGTGGTCGTCATGCATTACACCGTGGCAATCGGCGTGGCCGGTGAGCCAATGGCGCCCGGCAGACGCAAGGGTGGGGCGGTGAGTAAAAACCGGTGGCGACCCTGGTCACGCAGCCAGTTGGCCAGGGGTGTTAAATGCCAGATTTCACCCAAATGGACGCCCAGTTTGAACAAGCAATGCTCGTGCAAGGGCAGTGCCGCACAGCTGCCGGGGCGGGGCGTGGCGGGCAAACCTTCCACCGCGTAGTTGTCAGCGATCAGGGCCACCAGACCCGAATCGGTGATCCACTGCAGCAACCGCTCGTCGCGCCCCTCCAGCACAGCGCAGGTGTTTTCTACCGCATGTGGATCGGGCTTTTTGTTCATCTCCAGCAGCATCTGCGCAAAGCCGGTGTGCAGACACACCATGTCGCCCGGTTCCACCACCACTTGGTCTTTTTGCAAGATGTCCATGAGCAGGTCGTAACCCACACGCACCCGCTCGCGGCCCAGGTGGGCATGCAGGTCGATCATGACCGCGCGGCCCTGCACACAGCGCTCGGACATTTTCTCGATGCCCAAGGCTTTGGCTGCCGATGTCGATTCTCGGGCGATCTCTGGAAAGCCAAAAATACCAGCACCCGCGCCACTGCTGGGCCCCACCACATCAGTGCCTGCGCGAAAACCGTTGTAATACACCGGCTCGGGCACGCCGTCGCCGTTGGCGTCGAACATCGAGCCCACATGCGCCAGGCTGTCCCACTGTGTGCTGTACTGCAAGTGCAGGATGACCAGGTCGTCGCACACCACATCGGTGCAGGCCGGGTCATCGCACAGCAGTTGGTAGTTCATGTTGGGCTTGTCACCGCGCAGGGTGGGGCGCAGCACAGGCGGCTGTCGCCTGGGGTTGAGCACGTTGCCGCCCGGAAAATCCAGCGGCAGGCTCAGGTTGAAGGTCTGCCCCGTGCGCACTTCGCGCATGCCCTGCAGCACTTTGTCAGGCGTGAGCAGGTTCATGCGACCGAATTGGTCGTCAGGCCCAAAGTCCCCCCAGTTTGAGCCCGGCGGGCGGTGTTTCCAGCGGGGAGAAGAGGGCATGCAGGACTCCTGTGATGACGGCCTAGACACAACGCGTTGGCCACGCATCTTGTGCGCGGCGATGTGGCCTGGCTGTCACCGATCTGACTGGGCCTGCTGGGGGGGGAGCATGCGCTGCCCACTTGGGGCGCTCACGGCAAGTCTTGGCCCTGAAATTCACGCCACAGCAAATACAGTCCACTGCACACCACCACCAAGGCACCGAGCACCACGGCCAGGTCAGGCACTTGGCCAAAGACCAGCCATCCCAAGACGGTCATGTAAAGGATTTGTTGGTACAAAAAAGGCCCGAGCACCGCCGCCGACGCGTAACGGTGGGCCACGGCCACAAAGTAGTGGCCAATGCCGCCACACAAACCGGCCAGTGCCATCACACACCATTCGACCAGCGTGGTCGGTTGTTGCCATTGCCACAGCGCCACAGGCGTCAGCACCAAGGCGGCCACCACCGCCGATGTCAGTTGCGTCGTGGCCGGGTTTTCGCTGCTGGCGAGGTAGCGCGTCATCATGTTGAAGAGCGCGTACAAAATGGCATTGAGCGCCGACAGCAAGATGGCCGGGTGAAAGCCCTGGCTGCCGGGACGGATGATGACCAAAACGCCCGCAAAGCCCACCGCGATGGCCAGCCATCGCTTGGGGTCCAGACGCTCGCCCAGCCACCAAGCCGACAGCAGGGCGATCAAAATCGGCACGGAAAACTGCATGGCCCCGGTCTCTGCCAACTGCAAATACTGCAAGGCCCAGAAGTTCAGCGCCGTCATGGACGCCAGCATCAAGCCGCGCATCAGCTGCAAACGGGGGTGCCGCCAACGCAACAAATCGCCCTTGACCGACGGTGCAAACACCGCGATGGAAAACAGCGCGTGCGTGAGAAAGCGCATCCACACCACCTGCATCACTGGCAAGGTGAGCACCAGCCACTTGGCCGACGCATCGAGCACCGCAAACATCAAAGTGGTGACCGTCACCAGTGCAATGCCGATGCGGCGGTGCCGAGCGCTGTCGCTGAAAAGTTGGCTCATGGGGCCTGTGCTCAACGCTTGCGCGGTGTCTCCAGACCGCCGGTGTAAAAACGGTTGAAAGTGGGGGAGATGACCAACTCGTTGATGCAGGTGCGCTCAGGCATCTGCGCGACAAACAGGATGGCCTGGCCAACGTCTTCGGCTTGCACCATGCGCTCGCGTTGTTCGGCAGACGGCGGCACGGGCCGCTTGTCCAAAATCGGCGTGGCCACTTCGCCGGGCACGAGTGAAGTGGCGCGGATACCGTGTGTGCACTCTTCCATGTTGATGGACTCGGTCAGGGCCAGCACGGCGCGCTTGGTGGCGTTGTAGGCCGGGCCAGTGAGTTTGGACGCGTACAGCCCCGCCCAAGATGACACGTTGATGATCAAGCCGCTTTGCTGCTGACGCATGGCGGGTAAGACCGCGTGCACGCCATAAAACAGGCCCGACAGGTTGATGGCCACCACATCGTCCCAGGCTTCGGGCGTGAGCACGTCGAAATTGCGTTGCGTGGCATTGGTCCCCGCGCTGGTCACCAAAATGTCGATCCGCCCATGTTGATCCAGAATTTGCTGCGCAGCAACTTTGACCGCGTGCTTGTCAGCCACGTCCAGCAGCAGGGCCTCGGCGCTGCCCAGGGCCTGCAGCGTGGCCAAAGCGCTGGCGTTGGTGGCGGCGTTGCGGCCCGAAATCACCACATGGGCTCCGGCTTGCACCAGCGCCATGGCGCCTGCCAAACCGATGCCGCTGCCCCCGCCTGTGATCCATGCAACTTGTCCGGTGAGCGATGCAGCCATGTGTTTGTCCTGAACTTGAGGTGGGAATCCCGCCGCCGCCAAGCAGCCATGTGGGGTGATCCACGGTCAGGTTAACCCAGCAGCAGAGCCCCCGCCTGCGCCTGAGGTGACAGTGGCCGACGTGGACCGCGCGCTGGGCCAGGGCCGCAAACCATCATTTGGGTAAATCGCGCGCGCCGCTCTCCGGGCGGTACATTTTGAACAGCTGCTCGGGCCCGATGGTGAAGTAGTCTGCGGGGCCACCGCCGCGCAAAATGTGCCCGGCATTGGCGGTGTCGTACACTCCGCCTTTGAGCAAGCGCTCGTCGATGTGGATGCCCACCACCTGGCCAAACACCATCCAAGTCTCGACTTTTTGGCCCTGCAGGTCTTGAAGCTGCAGGATTTGCGTGCAGCGGCACTCAAAGCTCACTGGGCTTTGCGCGACACGCGGCACACCCACCACCCGAGAGGCCTCAGGTGTCAGCCCGGTCAAGTCAAACTCGCTCACTTCGGGTGGCACCGCCTCACAGGTCTGGTTCATCACTTCGGCCAGGTCGCGCGTGACCAGATTCCATACAAATTCACCCGTGGCTTCGATGTTGTTGAGCGAATCTTTGCGCCCAATGCTCGAGAAACCGATGACTGGTGGCACGTAATTGAAGGCGCTGAAAAAGCTGTAGGGCGCCAAATTGAGCACGCCGCTGGGGCTGCGGCTGGACACCCAACCAATGGGGCGCGGGCCCACGATGGCATTGAACGGGTCGTGCTTGAGGCCGTGGCCCAACTGGGGTTCATAAAAGTGCATGGCGTTCAACTCGTAAAAAAACCCCTCGAAAGGGGTTCAAACCTGAGGGTTAGAAAGTTTACTTCTTGACGCAAGCAGGGTTGGATTCGTTTTCTTTCTTCGAGCAGTCGACTTTTTTGTCGTCCATTTTGCCGCCGCCGTGCGCACCTGCGAAGGCGGGCATGGACACCAACATGAAAGCGGAAACGAGGGCAGTCATCACGAATTTCATAGAAACACCTTGGAGGATAAAGGTTGAAAAAAGGGCCAAAAAAAGTGGGCAGGCGTGAACCAACGCACATACGCATACTATCAACCCTCAAAGACACATGAAAACCATGGACATCTCCCATCGCCACCGCTTCGATGCGATCACACCACTTTTCGGCGCGCTCGTCACTGTGCTTGGGAGCCTGTTGGTGGGGGTGTCGCCTGCTGACGCTCAAGAACGTTTTGTGCCTTCACCCAATGCGGTGGTTTTGTCCGCTTCGGTGCATGCTGCCAGTGGTCGCCCCCAGTCTTTGCGGGGTTTGGACAAAGCCTGGCGCTCTCAGCCTCAACATTTGCCTTCGGCGCTGGCCTACGCCAGGGCAGTCTTCACCTTGGGCCTGACCGAAGGTGATTTGCGTTGGTATGGCTCGGCCAAGGCGGCATTGACGCCCTGGTGGACGGCGGCTGATCTGCCTGCGGAGGCCTATTTTTTGCGGGGTTTGGTCAAGCAGGGCTTTCACGGGTTTCAGGATGGTTTGCAAGACATCCAACGTGCCATCGCTTTGGAGCCTGCACGGCCCGAGTTTTGGTCTTGGCGATTTGCCTTGCACCTGCTCTTGGCCGACATGTCGGCGGCCCATCAAGATGTGGCGGAGATGGAACGCTTGTTCGGTCCAGAAGAAGCCCAGGTCTACCGTGCTGTGTTGCTGTACCGCACAGGCCAGCCTTCGCCCGCTGTGAACCTGCTGACTCAGGCCATGGCTTCGCCCCAGGCCCAAGACGCTTCCTCGCAAGACTGGCTGGGCTTTCATTTGGGCGAGGCGCACCGCGTGGCCGGGCAGCCTGCTCGCGCTTTGGCCGTCTGGGGTCAGCGCCTGCAGGCCAGCCCGCAGTCGCACCTGATCCGCTTGTCTTTGGCCGATCTGCTGAACCAGCAAGGCCAATACCGGCAAGCCAAAACTGTGGCCATGGCTGACACCCCCAGTGGCGATGCCCCCAATAAAACCGCCAACCTGACCGATGCGCTCTTGATGCAGGCGGTGTTGGCCAGTCGCGGCCTCAAAGACCCCGACGAAGGCCGCTTGGCCAGCCAGTTGCAAGCGCGACTTCAGACGCAAGCTTTGCGGCAAGAGGCCTTGATCGAGCGCCCCAAACTCATTTACCAAATTGCCTATGGGCGCGACCTGAAAGCGGGGCTGGCGCTGTCCGTGGACAACTGGCAATTGCAAAAAGAACCGCCCGATGCCCTCTTGTTTGTTCAGGCCGCACTGGCCTTGGGCCAAGCTCGGGCCGCCGAGCCCGTGGTCAATTGGGCAGACAAAACCGGTTACACCGAGCCGCAATTGAGCGCCATGCTGGCGCAACTCAAGTCTCACCCAAGCTGGACCCGGGGGCGTCCATGATGACTTCTCCAAACCAGGGTGGGTTGCGGCGCTGCTGGGTGGTTGCGGCATGGGCAATCCTGAGCCTGCTCAGCCCCCCTGTGGCCCATGCGCACTCCAGCAGCAACAGCTACCTCACGCTCAGCGCATCTGGCCCCGCGCTGACGCTGCGGGCCGATGTCCACATGCGCGACCTCGACCTGGTTTTTGACTTGGACGCCAACCGAGATGGCCAAGTCACTTGGGGCGAGACACTGGCACGAAGCCCCGAGTTGAAGGACTGGCTGGGTCAGGGCCTTGGACTGACGGCAGCGGGCCAAAAGTGCGCCTTGGGGCTGGCAGACCTGCAAGCGAGCGAGCACGCCGATGGCACATACCTCAGCGCTCAATGGGTCGTCAATTGTCCGGGGCTGACCTCTGCAGCCGATGCGGCCGAGGCCCGTCTGGCCTTGCGTTATGACTTGATCTTTGCCCAAGACAGTTTGCACCGTGGCCTGCTCAAGGTGGATTTGGGCGATGACACGAGCAGCGCCTTGCTCAGCCCGGACCGGCCGGAGGCCCAAATCAGCCGCGCCGACGGTCACCCACTGCACGTTTTCGGTCGCTACATCCTCGAAGGCGTGTGGCACATCTGGATCGGTATCGACCACATCGTCTTTTTGCTCAGCCTCTTGGTGCTGGCCCCTTTGCAGTCCGCGCGCCAAAGGGTGGTGCATTGGCCAGCGGCCATGCAAGCTCGGCCTGTGGTGTTGGATGTGCTGGCGGTCGTCACAGCGTTCACGGTGGCCCACTCCATCACGCTGGGCTTGACCATCACGGGTTGGCTGACGCCACCCGCCGATATGGTGGAGCCGGCCATTGCCCTGTCGGTGGTGCTGGCCGCGCTCAACAATTTACTGGGGGTTAACGCCCTCAAGCGATGGCGCTTGGCCTTTGTCTTCGGGTTGGTGCACGGCTTTGGCTTTGCCAGCGTTTTGCTGGACTTGGGGCTGCCCGCCAGTGCGCTGCTGGCCGCCTTAGGTGGCTTCAACATCGGTGTGGAGCTGGGCCAGTTGGCCATCGTCGGCGCGTTTTTGCCTGTGGCCTGGTGGCTGCGCCACACCCGGTTCTACCGCTGGGTGGTGGTGGCGGGGGGCTCTTCGGCCATCGTGGTGTTGGGCGTTTTTTGGACGCTTGAACGCGTAGGATGGCTGGGCTGATCTTCTGCAGCGGCTTGCGTTGTAACGCGAGCAGTGACCGTCTCACATGAAGAAGTAAAAGAACACGATCATTTGCATGCGCCGCAGGCCATCGGCCCGGCCGATCTGACGGCCTGAGCCGTCATAAAGGCGCTCGCCATCGATGCGGCCCATTTGGGAGCCCGAAGCGCTGTACAGCCGGTCGCCATCGATGCGACCTATCTGGCTCCCCGACGCGTTGTAGACACGGTCTCCGTCAATGCGCCCCAGCTGCCGCCCGGAGCCGTCGTAGACACGTTCACCGTCGACCCGCCCGATCTGCTGGCCCGAAGCGTTGTAAAACCGCTCAGCATCGATCCGCCCCAAAGCTCGCCCACTGCTGTCGTACATGCGCTGGGCCCAAGCGAGAGGCATCAGCAGGCTCAGAACAAGCAAGGCAGTGGCAGGGCGCAGTGTCATGGTGGGTCTGGGGTGGTTCGTGTGGGTTGAAAAAAACATGGGCTGTCCGATCGGCTGTGGAGGGGTTCACAGGCCTTTGGCGCAAACCGCCTCCTGGGCCTGCTGCGTGCTTTGCCGCCGGGTCAGCGCACCCGCTTGCAACCACTGGTGCAGGTCTTGCAGAACTTCGCGGGTTTGCAGCTGGCGCGTTAACAGGTGCCAGCCTTCGGGGTAAACCACAAAGTCCAGCGCTGTACCGGGGGCGCCTGATGCGCTCAGTTGGGTGAGCCAGTCGCAGACCGCGGTGGGCGGAATGATGCGATCTTGCAGACCATACAGCACCAGACTGCGCTGCTGTGGCCGCGAGTTCAGACTTTGGGCGCGGCCCATGAGCGCCGTCACCCCGGCCAAGCTGCTGACGCGGGTGGCTTTGATGAAGAGCGGGTCGCGCCCAAGTTCGCGAGAAACTTCGATGTCGTTGGTGGGGGTGATGCCCAGCGACTGTGCACCCCGACCTGTGAAGGTCATGTCGGGGACAAGGGCATTCATGAATTGCAGGCCGAAGCGTTGGTACCAGGGCATGCTTTGAGCGCCCCAAACGGCAGGTGCTTTGAGCACAAGCTGGTCCGCAGCCAAGCCAGGCGACTCACTTGCCGCGACCCACACCAAGGCGCCACCCATGCTCTCGCCGATCACCGTGAGCGGCAAGCCAGGGTGCTGCTGGCGCAGTTGCATGGCAATGTGGCGCAAGTCGGCCAAGAGCACATCCGCGCCCGGCCAGATCCCAGGTTCAGCATTGGCCCCAAAGCCACGTTGGTCATAGGCGTAGAGCGTGGCACCGAGTTCGCCCGCCAAGTGCTGCGCCATGGGCTCAAAAGCCTTGCTGTAGTCGTTGAAGCCATGCACACCCAGCACAATCTGCCGGGGCGCAGGCGTGGACCAGACGCGAGCGGCCAGACTGTCGCCGCCGGGCAGAGCAAAACGCATGGGCGTGGACGGAAGCACTTGGGCTGGGCTGATTTTGTCGGGTACAACGGGCGTGTTCGGGGGGGACGCAGGGGCGCTGCAACCGACCAAAAACAGCCAAGCGAGTGTGGCGAGCAACCGCGAGGCAGCGCACAGGTCAAGCGTGAAGAGGGGCATTTGAGGGCATTCCAAGGCACTTTGTCAAAAGTCACAATGATCACACGGGGCTTCATGGTTGGGGCCACAGGGTCCATGCTACCTGGTGACCGAATCGATGCACCGTAGGGGAGACTCAGGGCGTTGGCGCTCAAGCGCATGGGGTCAAGAGGTCAAAAAAGGGGCCCATCGAACGGGTCGCTATGGCAGGCCTTGCATGGGCCAAGACGGTCGATTTCTGACAGGCGGGCAGGAGAAGGGGCATCCGTGTATCCCCAAACCCCGTGCCCAAAGGTGTGGATAAGTCCATGAACAACTGCGCCAGGGCGCATCCTGTCTGGCTTGCGCGGTGTTGCTTAAAAAATGGGCAGTTTGTGGGCCATGCACCGAGCCTGAACCCGCACCAATTGCGGCTATTCTTGATGCTTGTCGGTTTCACTTTGTCTGTCCCTGTTTCCTCCATTGCCTGCATGACTGCTTCCGCCATTTCGCCCGGGTTCATCGCCCTGCACAGCCACCGCTCTGAGGTGCTGGCCGACACCCTCACGGCTTGGCTGCGTGCGCACCCTTTGTTGCCGCTCGAGAGCGAAGTGGTGCTGGTGCAAAGCAACGGCATGGCCGAGTGGATCAAGATCGAGCTGGCCCGGCAAGGCGGCGTGTGCGCTGCCACACGGGTCGAACTGCCCTCGCGCTTTTTGTGGCGCACTTACCGTCAGGTGCTGGGGACGCACAACGTGCCGCCCGACTCACCCCTTGACAAACTGCCCATGACTTGGCGGCTGATGGCCTTGTTGCCCGCTTGCCTGAGCGATCCAGTGTTCGAACCCGTGGCAGGTTTTTTGCGTGGTGAGGAGCCCGACCGCCTGTTGCAACTGGCCAGCCGACTGGCAGATTTGTTTGACCAGTACCAAATTTACCGCCCCGACTGGCTGCAAGACTGGGCCGCCGGTCGCAATGTGCTGCGCAAAGCCGCGGGCCATGATGCGCTGGCCTCCGACCAACTCTGGCAGGCCGAACTGTGGCGCCGTGTGCTTGGGACTTTGGATGACAGCCAACGACAGGCCACTCGGCCGGCGCTGCATGCGCGGGCGCTGGCGCACCTGCAGTCGGGTCAGCCGCTGGCCAGCCCCGTGGCGCGGCGTGTGTCCGTGTTTGGCATGAGCCACATGCCGGGGCAATTGCTGGAGATGCTGGCGGCGCTGGCCGCGCACAGCCAAGTGCTGCTGGCCGTCCCGAACCCTTGCCAGTACCACTGGGGTGACATCATTGATGGGCGCGAATGGCTGCAGGCCGAGCGGCGACGTCATGCCTACCGAGGCGAGACCTTGGCGGGTTTGCCGCTGGCGCAGATGCACCTGCACGCGCCCACGCTCTTGGCCGCTTGGGGGCGACAGGGGCGCGACTTCATCCGCCAGCTCGACGCTTTTGACGACCTGCAGGCGGCCCAGCAGGTCACGCAGTGGCCGCGCCTGGACTTTTTTGACGATGTGCCTGGCGAAGACGGCACGCGTTTGCTCGCGCAGCTGCAGCGGCGCATCCGCGACCTGGAGCCGTCGAGCGGTGGCACCCCTGTCCAACCTTTGCGAAAGGGCGACGTTTCGGTCACTTTCAGCGTGGCGCACAGCCCCGTGCGCGAACTCGAGGTGCTGCACGACCAGTTGCTGCAGTGGTTCCACGCCTCGCCCGAGTCCTTGTCGCCGCGTGACGTGGTGGTCATGGTGCCCGACATCGAGCGCATGGCCCCGGCGATCCGCGCCGTGTTTGGCCAATACAAGCGCAGCGATGCGCGTTTCATTCCCTATGACATTGCCGATTTGGGCGCGCAGGCCATCAGCCCCTTGATCCATACGGTCGAATGGTTGTTGGCGCTGCCGCAGCAACGCAGCCAAATGAGCGAACTGGTCGAGCTGCTCGAAGTGCCCGCGCTCGCGGCCCGCTTTGGCCTGAAGGACGAAAACCTGCCCACACTCACGCGCTGGATGGCGGGTTCGGGCATTCGTTGGGGCCTGTCGGCCGAACACCGTGCGGGCTTGGGGCTGGGTGTTTGCGGCAACGACAATTCGGCACTCTTTGGCGTGCAGCGCATGCTCATGGGTTATGCCTGCGGTGCCGACCCGGTGGACGATGACCTGGCATCGGGCGTGTCGCCTTACGTTGAGGTGGGCGGACTGGACGCCGAGCTGGCCGGGTCGCTGGCGCACCTGTTGCAGGCCTTGATCGACTGGTGGCAGACCTGCACCCAAAGCGTCACGCCCGCTCAGTGGGCCGAGCGTTGTCGCGCTTTGTTGGCAGCGCTGTTCAAGCCGCGCGACGACAACGACCGACATGCCCTGGCAGCGCTCGACCAGGCGCTGAACGATTGGGTGCGGGCGAGCAGCGAGGCGGGTTTTGCACAAGACGTGCCGCTGGCCGTGGCACGTTCGGCCTGGCTCGAAGCTTTGAAGGCCCCCAAACTGGAGCAGCGCTTTCGTGCAGGAGGGGTGACGTTTTGCACGCTGATGCCAATGCGGGCAATTCCCTTTCAGGCGGTTTGCCTGCTGGGCATGAACGATGGCGACTACCCGCGCCCCAGCCCGCGTGCCGACTTTGACCTGATGGGCCTGCCCGGCATGACGCGCCCCGGCGACCGCTCGCGTCGCGACGACGACCGCCAGCTCATGCTCGAAGCGCTCTTGTCGGCGCGACAGTTGTTGTACATGAGCTGGAGCGGCCGCAGCGTGCGCGACAACAGCGAACAACCGCCCTCGGTGCTGGTCTCGCAGTTGCGCGACGAGATCGACTTGCTCTGGGGCAAAAACACGGCCAAAGGCCTGACCACCGTGCACCCGCTGCAACCCTTCAGCCGCGCTTACTTTGAGTCGGGCAGTGCTTTGCAGACCTATGCCAAAGAGTGGCGGGCGGCGCAAGATGTCCAGCGTGGTGACGGGGCCAACCATGCGGGCACGCCAACTTCGGCCTGGGTGATGTTGCCCCCGCTCATGGCCGCCAACGAGCAAGCCCCGATCATCTCGCTCGCCCAACTGGCCCGCTTCCTGCGTCAACCTGTGGGTGCGTTTTTCAGAGAGCGTCTCCAGGTTCATCTGGAAGTCGAGCGCAGCGAACTGTTGGGCGAAGAACTGTTTGGCTTGGGCGGGCTGGACTTGTACAAGTTGCTGGACCACGAACTGCAGCACGTGCCTGCGGATTTGAGCCCCGAGGAACTGCCCAGCCATTCGGCACGCGTGGTCAAGCGCTTGCGTCAGGCCGGCGCCTTGCCGCTGGCGGGTGTGGGTACGCTGGAAGCCCAAAAGCTCACCCACATCCTGCAGACTCAACTGGCCGCTGCGCTGCGCGAGCGCGCGGCCTACCCTGAAGCGGCCGAGCGCGTACAGGTCGATCAGGCACACCCGCAGATGCACCCTCAAGTGAGTTTGCAAGACACTTTAGGCGGTGTGCTGGCGGGTGAGGGTGGGCAAATGCTGCTGAGTTTGCGTGCCAACACCTTGGTCAGCATTTCCAAAGCGGGCAAGGCCACAGCACAGCCAGAAAAACTCATCGACATTTGGTTGCAGTCGCTGTCCGCTGCCGCCATGGGGCATTCCCTGCGCTGTGTGGTGGTGGGCCGCAACGCCGTGGTGCGCGCACCAGCGCAAGACCCTGAAGCCGCTCATGCCCAGTTGCAGACTCTATTGGCCACTTGGGCTGAGGGCATGCGCTGGCCGCTGCCCTTGCCGCCGGTTGTGGCTTTGCAGTGGCTCAAGGACCGAGAAAACCTGAACGCGTTGGCCGATGCCTATGAAGGCAGCGACTTCAAGCGTGCCGAAAAAGACAAAGACCCGGCCTTGGCCCGCACCTACCCCAAGCTGCAGGATTTGCTGGCCTCGGACCAGCTCGAGCGCTTGGCGCAAGCGGTGTATGCACCACTCCATGACTGGGCGGCGAAGGTGCAAATCGAGGTCTTGCCCCATGCACCTGCAGACGATGAAGGGGGCTTGGCATGACGAGCGCGCACGCCCTCAACGTCCACAGCTTCCCCTTGCGCGGCAGCCACCTGATCGAGGCGAGCGCGGGTACGGGCAAGACCTGGACGATTGCCGCGCTGTATGTGCGCTTGGTGCTGGGCCATGGCGATGCGGGCACCGCACCCGTGCGCCCCATGTTGCCGCAAGACGTGCTGGTGATGACCTTCACCCGCGCTGCCACCCGTGAGCTGTCAGACCGCATCCGTGCTCGCCTGACCGAGGCAGCGCAGGTGTTCCGGGGGAGCGCCCAAACGGACGACGGTTTCCTCCATCAAATCAAGAGCGCATACCCCGAAGGTGAGCCTCGCGAACAAGCGGCGTACCGGCTGTCGTTGGCAGCACAGGCCATGGACGATGCGGCCGTTTACACCATCGACGCTTGGTGCCAGCGCATGCTGCGCGAGCACGCCTTTGACAGCGGCAGTCTGTTTGAAGAAAACCTGGTCGGCGATGAAGCCGCACTGCGCCTGCAAGCCGTACAGGATTATTGGCGTCAACAGCTCTACCCCCTGGGCACGCAAGAGGTGGAACAGGTTCAGCGCATCTGGCGCGATGTGTCCGCCCTTGACAAAGACATGCGCGCCTTGATGGCGGTGCCATTGCCCGACCCAGACCCCGGAACGCTGGCGCAGGTCATGGGCGCGTCGCTGGCCGAGCGCCAAGCGCAGCTGGCAGCGCTCAAACAGGGATGGGACGAGAAGGCCGACCACTTGCTGGGCTGGATTGAGGCGCAACTGGCGCACCACCGGTCCGCTTGGGACGGCCGCAAGTTGAGCTACAAGAATTGCGAAGCTTGGCTGGGTGTGCTCAAAGCCTGGGCGCAAAGCGCAGACGAACCCAAGGTGTTGCAAGAGGGCATGAAGACAGGCTGGGAACGCTTCACGCCTGAAGGCTTGCTGGCTTGTCGCAAACCCGGCGAAGCGCCCCTGGACTGGCCCTCCGAGTCAAAGGCCTATGCCGATTTGCAAGCCGCTTTGTTGGCCTTGCCCAAACCTGATCAAGCCGCCCGCCTGCACGCCCGTTTCCATGTGCTGCAGCGCATGGCCGAGCTCAAGCGGCGCAGCGGCCTGTTCGGTTTTGCCGACATGCTGCAGCGCCTGGATGTGGCGTTGGCCGACCCGCACACGGGTGAGCGTCTGGCGCAGCGCCTGCGGGCGCAATTTCCGGTGGCGATGATCGACGAGTTTCAGGACACCTCACCGCTGCAATTTCGCATCTTTGACCGCATCTACCGCACAGCCGAGAACCGCCAGGAGGCTGCGCTGCTGCTGATCGGTGACCCCAAACAATCGATTTACGGTTTTCGCGGGGCCGACATCCACAGTTATTTGGCAGCCCGCTTGGCCACCACAGACCGACACCACGTTCTGGGCACCAATTACCGGTCGAGCCAAGCGCTTGTCGATGTGGTCAACCGCTGGTTTGAAATCCGACCAAATCCCTTTGGCTACCAACGCGGCGATGAGGACCCGTTGCCTTTCCAACCCGTCCAAGCCCAGGGTCGCAGCGAAGTGTTCACGACCCGTGATGGTGAGGTGAAAGCCATGACCTTGGTGCATGACGCCACACTGCGCAGCCAGCGTGATGCGCTGGTGCATTTGTCGGCCTTGTGCGCCGAGCAGATCGTGGCCTGGCTGAGTGACCAGCAGGCCCGCTTTGCCGAGCCAGCCCAAGGCGACAAACCGCTGCAACCCCATGACATTGCGGTGTTGGTGCGCACAGGCAAAGAGGCCGCAGCCGTGCGCGACGCTTTGCGTGTGCGGGGCGTGGCTTCGGTCTACCTGTCGGACCGTGATTCGGTCTTTGCCAGTGACGAAGCCCGCGATTTGTGCCTGTGGCTGCGCGGCGTGGCCGAGCCGCAAGACATGCGCCGCGTGCGTGCCGCTTTGGGCACACGCACCGTGGGCCTGTCACTCACCGAACTGCACGACTTGGCCACGCAGGATGAACGGCTGGATCAGCGTGCCGAGCAGATGCGCGATCTGCGCGGGGTGTGGCAAGGGCAGGGCGTGTTGGCCATGCTGCGCCGGTCGCTGCATGTGTTGCAACTGGCCGGACGCTGGCGCGCCCAGAGCGATGGCGAACGGCGCCTGACCAATGTGCTGCATTTGGCTGAACTGCTGCAAACCGCCAGCGCCAAGTTGGAAGGCGAGCAGGCCTTGATCCGATGGCTGGCCCAGCAGATCGAGGAGGTCCAATGGACAGGTGCAGGCGACAGCGAAGATCAGACCGTGCGCTTGGAGAGCGACGAAGACCTGGTCAAGGTCATCACCATCCATGCCAGCAAAGGCCTGGAGTACCCGGTGGTGTGCCTGCCCTTTGCGCACAGCCACCGCATGATGGACGCGAACAAAACCCCCGTTCTCCAACGCGAAGACGGCGATGGCGAGCGGCCTTGGACTTTGGACTTTGACAAGGAAGACACGAAACTGGCCGATCATGACCGTCTGCGCGAAGACCTGCGCCTGTGGTATGTGGCACTCACGCGTGCGCGGCATGCGCTGTGGGTAGGCTGGAGCCCGGTCACGCGGGGTTCGGGCAAAAGCTGCGTGAACCACAACAGCGCCGCCGGCCATTTGTTGGGTGGCGGTGACGCCATGGATGAAGCGTTCTGGTTGCCCAAGCTCCAAGCCCTAGAAACCGACGCGCAAGGGCAGCGCTTGTCCGTGCAGTTGGTGACAGCGAGCGAAGACGTGCCGCTCACGGTCTGGCAGCGGCCCGCCCGCACCACCGAGCTGCGCGACGCCTTGGTCTGCACCGCCCGCATCGACAAGTCTTGGACCATTGCGAGCTTCTCTCGCCTGACGCGTGAGCTGTCTTCACAAGCCCTCGCGCCCATCCGCATGCACATGGCCGCGCCGGGTCCGGCCGATGACGAACCGCCCGAAGACGCACAGACCCTGCCCATGCCTGCAGCCTCTGCGGGTTCTTTGGCCCCGTGGCATGGTTTTGCCAAAGGCCCGACTGCCGGCAACTTCTTGCACGACCAGCTCGAGTGGTTGGCGGTCGATGGCTTTGTGCTCGACGCACCCAAGGCCGAGCGCCTTCAATACCGCTGCGAAAACGCAGGCTACAAAACCCAAGCCGATGGGGTGGTGCAGTGGCTCACCCGTGTGGTGGCGCAACCCCTGGGTGGGCCAGGCGCGCCGCTGAACGCGCTGGGCACCTGGCTGCCCGAGATGGAGTTCTGGTTGCCCGCTGAGCGGCTGCATGCCCGTGAGGTGGACGCCCTGTGCCAGCAGCACCTTCTGCCCGGCGTACGTCGCCCGCAACTGCCCGACGCGCAACTGCACGGCATGCTGATGGGCTTTGCCGATCTGGTGTTCGAGCACGAAGGCCGCTACTGGGTGCTCGACTACAAATCCAACCACCTGGGTGCCGATGACGCCGCCTACACTGCGCAGGCGCTCGATGCCGCCATGGCCCAGCACCGCTACGAGGTGCAGGCCGCGCTCTACATGCTGGCTTTGCACCGCCTGTTGCGCGCCCGACTGGGCGAGGCCTACAACCCGGCGCTGCAACTGGGTGGCGCGGTGTACCTGTTCTTGCGTGGCATTGACGGGCCTGCGGGCGGCTGTTGCACCTTGCCTGCGCCGATCGAATTGCTCGATGGCTTGGACGCCATGCTCAAAGCCGAGGTGAAAGCATGAGTTTGAAAAAGCCCTCGCGCAGGGTGTCAGTTTCTGAGGCCCAAATGGATTGGCTGAGCGACCTGCCCGCCCAAGGCCTGAGCGCCGCGCAAACGCTGCAATGGCTGCAGCTGTGGACCGAGCTGGGTCTGTTGCGCCATCTCGACAGTGCCCTTGCTGTCCAGCTGCTGCGGCTCGATGGCCAAGCCAGCCCCGCGTTGCTGGTGGCCGCGGCCTTGCTCGCACAAATGGAAGGGCGCGGCCACACCTGCCTGCCCTTGGCCGACCTGTGCGCCCCGCCTGTGGCACTGCTGGCTTGGCCCACCGTGGCGGTGGACGGGCCGCAAGGCTTGCGTGCGCTGTGGGCGCACCTGCCCGCCACACTGGCCGCATGGCGAGCTGCTTTACAAGGCCACACATCCGCAGCCTGTTTGCGCCTGAGCGATGCACCTGACCAAGGCCAACCGCTGGTGCTGGGTGGCACGGCCCAGGCCCCGCTCTTGTACCTGCGCCGCTATGCAGGCTATGAGCAGCGTGTGGGACAGGGACTTTTGCAACGTGCCAGCGAACCATTGCCTGTGTCCGAGGCCGCAGCACGCCGCTGGTTGGACCGTTTCTTTGTGCCCAGTGCCGATGCACCTGCCGACGTCGATTGGCAAAAGGTGGCCTGCGCGGTGGCGCTGCGTGCCCGCTTGACGGTGATCACCGGCGGGCCAGGTACAGGTAAAACCTACACTGCAGCACGTCTCTTGGCTTTGTTGCTGGCGCTTCACGAGGAGGGCAGCACTTTGCGGGTGGCATTGGCCGCGCCCACGGGCAAGGCGGCGGCGCGGCTCAAGCAATCCATTGACCACGCACTGAACAGTTTGCAACAGCAGGTGCCCGAGGACAGCGGTCTGGACTTGAACACGCTGATCGCCCGCATGGGCGCAGCTCGCACCTTGCACGCCCTGTTGGGTGCGCGACCCGACACGCGGCAGTTCCGCCACCACGCGGCCAAGCCACTGGATGTGGATGTGCTGATCGTGGACGAAGCCTCCATGGTGCACCTGGAAATGATGGACGCGCTTTTGCAAGCGCTGCCCCCCACCGCACGGCTGGTGCTGCTCGGCGACAAGGACCAACTGGCCTCGGTGGAAGCGGGTGCGGTATTGGGTGACCTCTGCCGAGATGCCGCTGCAGGCCACTACAGCGCGGACACGGCCCAGTTTGTGCAGACCGTGGCAGGGCAGACCTTGCCCACGCCCTGCCTTTGTGCGGGCGAGGAGCCCGTGTTGGCACAACAGACCGTGATGCTGCGTGAGAGCCGCCGATTCAAAGGGGCGATTGGCCAATTGGCCTTGGCCGTGAATCGGGGTGACGCTGGTGCCGCCCGCGCCACCCTCCTGACTTTTGCGGGAGCGCGCCCTTGCTCACAAACGCCCGCCGAAGAGGTCGCCCACTTCGAACCCAGTGCGCTGCTCGCCCTCCAGCCCTCCAGCCCCCAAGCTGTCTGCGCTTTGGCCTTGGGCACATTGGGCAGGCCTTCCTACGCCAATTACCTGCGCCTGATGCAAGAGGGGCCACCCGATCAGGCCATCGCAGGACACGCTGCTTGGGTGCGCAGCGTGCTCATGGCCTTCGACGGTTTTCGCGTGCTGTGCGCGGTGCACCAAGGCGACTGGGGGACCCAGGGGCTCAACGCCGCCGTGCAAAAAGCTTTGGCCGACAACGGTCTGCTCCAAGTCACCGGCGAATGGTTTGCTGGGCGACCCGTCATGGTCACGCGCAACGATGCGCAACTGGGCGTGTTCAACGGCGACGTGGGTGTGGTGCTGCCCAACAGTGAAGGGCAACTCAAGGTGTGGTTCCTCGATGGCGATGCGCTGCGCTCGGTGAGTGTGATGCGACTGGCGCAGGTCGAGACCGCCTTCGTGATGACGGTGCACAAGAGCCAGGGTTCGGAATTCAAGCACACCGCGTTGGTCTTGCCGCCCGGTGGTGCCGAAGTGCTCAACCGTGAGCTGGCCTACACAGGCATCACACGGGCACGCGAGCAGTTCACCTTGGTTGAGGCCGAGGCTGGCTTGCTCGAGGCGGCCATGGCGCGACCCAGCGTGCGGGCCAGTGGTCTGTCGCTATGGTGGGCGCTGCATTGATGGGGGGCGAGTCGCTGCGCGCCGAGGGTGACTTGCACCCCGGCTTGCCCCCTTTCCTAACTGGCAAACCCCTCGCAAGCGCCCGCATTGGTCTTGCCACGGCATTCACGAAAAAGCCGCTTGTCGCGCTCGGCTTGGCTCTCGCCTGTGCCCTGTTTGAGTTGCGGTTGGGGGGCTTTGGTCCGTTTCGGTTTTGCGGCTTTGGCCGGCGGGTCTGCCGCTGTGATGGCGGTGAAGTGATCGGTTGCTGCGCTGGCCAGCGGCGTGAGCAGCCCACAAAGCCCCCAACCCCAGCTGGCGAGCGCGATCATCCAATGCCCTGTGTACATGACGGTCTCCCTGGCTGTTCTTGTGCGCATCATCATAGGCAAACGCAGCACTTGTGCAAGGGGTGACAGCGGCCGCGCTGGTCTGCCCTTACGATGTGGTCATGAACCTCCAAACTGCTCCTTATATGCGCCAGGCCGTCATGGACCTGGAAGAGTCGCGCATCCGCGAAGTCGCCAACGCAGGCATGGGCCGCCCCGATGTGCTGGCTTTTTGGTTCGGTGAATCGGACGAAACCACGCCCGACATCGTGCGCCAGGCCGCCATCGATTCGATGCAGCGTGGCGAGACCTTTTATTCGCACAACCTGGGCTTGCCCGAGCTGCGCCAGGCCGTATCCGACTACATGTCGGCCTTGCACGGACCCATTGGTGTGGACCGCTTGGCCATCACCTCGGGTGGCGTGAATGCCTTGATGCTGGCAGCGCAAGCCCTGATCGATGCGGGCGACGAGGTGGTCGCTGTCACGCCCGTCTGGCCCAATCTCACGGCACAGGCGCTGGTCATGGGCGCGAATTTGAAATGTGTGTCGTTGCGCCCGGTGGGTGGTCAGTGGCAGTTGGACATGGCCGCGCTCAAAGCCGCGGTCACGCCCGCGACCCGCCTGCTCATCGTCAACTCGCCCAACAACCCCACCGGCTGGACATTGAGCCGTGCCGAGCAGGCCGAGATTCTGGCGCACTGCCGCAGCACCGGCACCTGGGTGTTGGCCGACGAGGTGTACGAGCGCTTGTACTACGAAACCGACACCGCCAATGGCTGCGCCCCGTCTTTTTTGGATGTGGCCGAGCCCGACGACCGCTTGGTCGTGGTGCACAGCTTTTCCAAGAGCTTTTTGATGACCGGCTGGCGACTGGGTTGGCTGGTCATGCCGGCCGCCATGACGCCCCACATGGGCAAACTGATCGAGTTCAACACCTCGTGTGCCTCAGTCTTCACCCAAAAGGCGGGGGTGGTGGCCTTGCAAAACACCGCCGACATCACCCCCCGCGTGGTGGCCCATCTCAAAGCCTGCCGTGACACCTTGGTGCCGTTGCTGCAAGCCGTACCCGGCGTTCAATTGGCGCCCGCCAAGGGCGGCATGTACGCGTTTTTCAAGCTCGAAGGGCACCCCGACGCGGTAGCCACCGCCAAACGGCTGGTGGCCGAGGCCGGTCTGGGCCTGGCCCCCGGTGAAGCCTTTGCCCCCGAAGCGGCGGGTTGGCTGCGCTGGTGTTTTGCCTCCCAAGACCTTGCCAGACTGGAGCAGGGCGTGGAAAGGCTCAAGGGCTGGTTGGCCCAAAATTAATTGGGATCTGACCCCAATAACAAAATTAATTGGGATCTGACCCCAATAAATGCCAATAAATGTGACCCCAATAAATGCCAATTAATGACCCCAATTAAGCCGTCGTGAATGCGGGTATCCATGCCTTTGAACAGGATGCGTGCCAACTTTTTGGGGCTCCAAAGACACGGTGTGCCCGACCGCCAACGGTGGCTGAAGGTCATCAAAGTGCCCGATTTCGGGCTATAATCCGCCTGTTTTGCGATTTGCAAAGCGCACGCCATCCGCTTTTCCGGCAGTTGGCGCAAGTCATTCACCCGCTGATATTCCTCAAGAATTCAGCGAAAACAAGGAAATACCATGATTGCATCTTCAATCAAAGCCGAGGTCGTCAAGGCCAATGCCCGTGCTGCCAATGACACGGGGTCCCCAGAAGTCCAAGTGGCTTTGTTGACAGCCCGTATCAACGAGCTGACACCTCACTTCAAAACACACGCCAAAGACCATCACGGTCGCCGTGGTCTGCTGCGCATGGTGAGCCGTCGCCGCAAGCTGCTCGACTACCTCAAGTCCCGTGATGCTGACCGTTATGTTGCGCTGATCGCCAAGCTTGGCCTGCGCAAGTAATCGTCTCTCCAGATGAAAAGCGCCTGAGTTAGTTCACTAGCTCAGGCGCTTTATTCTTTTTTTCAGTCGGAATTTGTCAGGGCGATCTCGCGCTGTGTCATTCCACAAGACTTTCAAGCCAAGGTTTTGTGGAATGGCATCGAGTTCAGAGCGTCAAATCCGGGCCCACAGTGCAGCCTCATGCGCTTTTGTTTTCAGGAGTTCTGAACATGTCTATTTTCAATAAAGTCACCAAAACATTCCAGTGGGGCCAGCACACGGTCAAGATGGAAACCGGCGAAGTGGCTCGCCAAGCTGGCGGCGCTGTGCTGCTCGACATGGAAGGCACGGTGGTGCTGGCCACCGTCGTGGGTTCCAAGATCGCCAAAGCCGGACAAGACTTCTTCCCGCTGACGGTCGATTACATCGAGAAGACTTATGCCGCCGGCAAGATCCCTGGCAGCTTCTTCAAACGCGAAGCCAAGCCCAGCGAGCACGAAACACTGACCAGCCGCCTGATCGATCGTCCGATTCGTCCTCTGTTCCCCGAAGGTTTCTACAACGACGTGCACGTGGTCATCCACACCGTGTCTTTGAACCCTGAAGTCGACGCCGACATCGCGGCAATGATCGCTGTGTCTGCCGCTTTGTCCATCTCGGGCATCCCGTTCAACGGCCCCATCGGTGCCGCCCGCGTGGGTTACATCAACGGCGAATACGTCCTGAACCCCGGCCAGACCCAGCGCAAAGACAGCGTGATGGATCTGGTGGTCGCCGGTACCGAAGCGGCTGTGCTGATGGTTGAATCCGAAGCCCTGCAATTGTCCGAAGAAATCATGTTGGGCGCCGTGGTTTATGGCCACGAGCAAAGCCAGACGGCCATCAATGCCATCCATGAGCTGGTGCGCGAAGCTGGCAAGCCGGTTTGGGATTGGCAAGCACCTGCCCGCGACACCGCTTTTGAAGCCAAGCTGGCTTCATTGGCGGAAGAGAAATTGCGTGCCGCTTACCAAATCCGCAACAAGCAAGCCCGCACGCACGCTTGCCGCGAAGCCTACGCTTCGGTCAAAGTGGCATTGGCTGAAGAGGGCGTGGCCTTCGACAGCGTCAAGCTCGACGGCCTGATGTTCGAAATCGAAGCGCGCATTGTGCGCAGCCAGATTTTGGCGGGCGAGCCCCGCATTGACGGCCGCGACACACGCACTGTCCGCCCCATCGAAATCCGCAACAGCGTGCTGCCCCGCACCCACGGCTCGGCCTTGTTCACACGTGGCGAAACCCAAGCTTTGGTCATCACCACCTTGGGCACTGAGCGTGACGCACAGCGCATCGACGCGCTGGCCGGTGAGTTCGAAGACCGCTTCATGTTCCACTACAACATGCCTCCCTTTGCCACCGGCGAAGTGGGCCGCATGGGTTCGACCAAGCGCCGCGAAATCGGCCACGGCCGTTTGGCCAAGCGTGCTTTGGCCGCTGTGCTGCCAAGCAAAGAAGAATTCCCCTACACCCTGCGTGTGGTGTCTGAGATCACCGAGTCGAACGGTTCTTCGTCCATGGCTTCGGTCTGCGGCGGTTGCTTGTCGATGATGGACGCGGGTGTGCCGATGAAAGCCCACGTGGCCGGTATCGCCATGGGCCTGATCAAGGAAGACAACCGCTTTGCGGTGTTGACCGACATCTTGGGTGACGAAGACCACCTGGGTGACATGGACTTCAAAGTGGCCGGTACCACCAACGGCATCACCGCTTTGCAGATGGACATCAAGATCCAAGGCATCACCAAAGAGATCATGCAAGTGGCTTTGGCCCAAGCCAAAGAAGCCCGCATGCACATTTTGGGCAAGATGCAAGAAGCGATGAGCGAAGCCAACACCGAAGTGTCTGATTTCGCACCCAAGCTCTTCACCATGAAGATCAACCCCGAGAAGATCCGTGACGTGATCGGCAAAGGCGGCGCCACCATCCGCGCCCTGACCGAAGAGACCGGCTGCCAGATCAACATCGAAGAAGATGGCACGATCACCATCGCAGCCACCGACGGCGAGAAGGCTGAAATCGCCAAGAAGCGGATTGAGCAGATCACGGCCGAGGTCGAAATCGGCAAGGTCTACGAAGGCCCAGTGACCAAGATCTTGGACTTCGGTGCCCTGATCAACCTGTTGCCTGGCAAAGATGGCTTGTTGCACATCAGCCAGATCGCCCACGAGCGCGTTGAGAAGGTCACCGACTACCTGAGCGAAGGTCAGATCGTCAAAGTCAAGGTCATGGAAACCGATGAAAAAGGCCGCATCAAGCTGTCGATGAAGGCTTTGTTGGACCGTCCTGCTCAGGGCTAAATCCTTGTTTCGGGTGGTCCATGATCACCTGAACCAGTGAACCCACTCACCATGAACGCCATCGAAATCCACAGCTACGGCACACCCGAAGTGCTGGTGCCCGCCAGCCGACCCGACCCTGTGGCGGGGGCAGGGGAGTTGCTCATTCGCGTCTCGGCCAGCGGCATCAACCGCCCCGATGTGCTGCAACGCTTGGGCCATTACCCTGTCCCCGCCGGTGCATCGGATATTCCGGGTCTGGAAGTCGCGGGTGTGGTGGTGTCCGGTGATGCAGCGGCCATGGCCGAAGCGGGTTTGGCTGTGGGCGACCGTGTGTGCGCCTTGGTGGCTGGCGGTGGTTATGCGCAGCTGTGCGTGGCACCTGTGGCCCAATGTTTGCCGGTGCCCAAGGGCCTGACGGACATCGAAGCCGCTTCGCTGCCGGAGACCTTCTTCACGGTGTGGAGCAATGTGTTTGACCGTGGACGTTTGCAAGCGGGTGAGACCTTGTTGATTCAAGGCGGCACCAGCGGCATCGGCGTCACAGCCATTCAAATGGCCAAGGCGGCCGGTGCGACCGTGATCGCCACGGCGGGTTCCGATGAAAAATGCCAGGCTTGCTTGGCTTTGGGTGCGGACCATGCCATCAATTACAAAACCACCGACTTCGTCGTGGAGGCCAAGCGCCTGACGCACGGCTTGGGGGTGAATGTCATTTTGGACATGGTCGCGGGCGACTATGTGGCGCGTGAAGTCGAGGCTTTGGCCGAAGATGGTCGCCTGGTCATCATCGCGGTGCAAGGCGGTCTCCAGAGTGGGTTCAATGCCGGTTTGGTCTTGCGACGCCGCTTGACCATCACAGGTTCCACTTTGCGTCCCCGCCCGGTGGCCTTCAAGGCGGCCATTGCCCAGTCTTTGCTCAAAACAGTGTGGCCTTGGATTGAATCGGGCCGCATCAAGCCGGTGATTCACCGCGTGTTCCCTGCGGCAGAGGCGGGCGGTGGTTTTCCATCGGGCGCGGCGCAAGCCCATGCTTTGATGGAGACCAACCAGCATGTGGGTAAATTGGTGGTGACTTGGTGATGACGATGAACAGCAAATTGATGGTTGGCAACTGGAAGATGAATGGCAGCTTGGCTGCCAATGCGTCTTTGTTGTCCGAGGTGTTGAGCGGCATGGGCGGTGTGACTTGCCGTTCAGCGGTGTGCGTTCCGGCAGCTTATTTGGCACCAAGCCAAAGCCTGTTGGCCGGTTCGGCTTTGGCCCTCGGCGCGCAAGATGTGTCGGCCCATGATGCTGGGGCTTATACCGGCGAGGTGTCGGCCACCATGCTGCGTGATTTTGCGGTGCGTTATGCGATTGTTGGTCACTCGGAGCGACGGCAGTACCACGGCGAATCAGATGCTGTGGTCGCCAGCAAAGTCCAGCGAGCCTTGGCTGTAGGCATCACACCCATCGTGTGTGTAGGTGAGAGCCAGTCCGAGCGCGAAGCGGGTCAGACCGAGGCGGTGGTCAAGCGCCAGTTGGCGGCGGTGATCCATGCCAACGGCCACTGCGTCAGCGAAATTGTGCTGGCTTACGAGCCCGTCTGGGCCATCGGTACAGGCTTGACCGCCACACCCGAGCAAGCCCAGGCTGTGCACGCAGTGTTGCGAGTCCAGTTGCAAGCGGCTACGGCTCACGCCGATCGTGTGTCGATTTTGTACGGCGGCAGCATGAATGCCGCCAATGCCGCGTCTTTGTTGGCGCTGCCTGATGTGGATGGGGGCCTGATTGGGGGCGCATCGCTCAAGGCGCCCGAATTTTTAGCCATGTTGAAAGCCGCTTCGCGCTGAGCTTTCAACCCTTTTCATATTGACGGAGTATTCAGATGAGCGTGATGTTGACTTTGATCCTGGTTGTGCAAATGTTGTCAGCCTTGGCCATGATTGGCCTGATCCTGATTCAGCACGGCAAAGGTGCTGACATGGGTGCAGCCTTTGGCAGTGGTGGTTCGGGCAGCTTGTTTGGTGCGACAGGGGGGGCTAACTTCTTGTCACGCACCACCGCCGTGTTGGCTGCGGTATTTTTTGTGTGCACTTTGCTGCTGGCTTATTTCAGCAACGCACGTCCCACGGCGCCTTCTGGCAGTGTGCTCGAGGGTGCTGCCGTGACTGCACCCGTGGCGCCCAGTGCGCCAGTGGACAGCAGCACCGCTGCGCAAATCCCTGGCAACACACCCACGGCCAAGCCCGACAACAGCGTGCCACCTGCACCGGTCAAGTAAGCTGCCATTCAGCTTTGTTGCTCTGCACAAATTTCCCGTTTTCCGAAAGGAAATGGAAGGTTTTTCAGAGTAAAATCCGTGATTGTCCAGAGAGCTAAATGCCCCGTTCGAGGTACCTCTCGCAATCCGGACAAATGTATCCAGCCGTCGTGGTGAAATTGGTAGACACGCTATCTTGAGGGGGTAGTGGCGAAAGCTGTGCGAGTTCGAGTCTCGCCGACGGCACCAGATAAACAGAAAAGTCCCAGCCGCAAGGCTTGGGCTATTCATTCGGTGATACCGCCAGTCTCAAAATGAACCTCGCTCAGTACCTCCCCATCCTCTTGTTCATTTTGGTCGGCATAGCTGTCGGCATCATTCCTCAGGTTTTAGGCTACATCCTTGGCCCCAACAAACCTGATGCGGAAAAAAACTCCCCCTACGAATGCGGCTTCGAAGCTTTCGAAGACGCACGAATGAAGTTTGATGTGCGTTACTACTTGGTCGCCATCTTGTTCATCTTGTTCGACCTGGAAATCGCTTTCCTGTTCCCTTGGGCCATTGCGCTGAAGGAAGTGGGCATGGCCGGTTTTGTGGCCGTGGTGATCTTTCTGGCCATTTTGGTCGTCGGTTTTGTCTACGAGTGGAAAAAAGGCGCCCTGGATTGGGAGTGACCGTTCGCACTGACAACAACATTGAGCCTGCTTGAGGATAAAAAATGATTGAAGGCGTGATGAAAGAGGGCTTCATCACCACGAGTTACGACTCGGTGGTGAACTGGGCCAAAACCGGCTCGCTCTGGCCCATGACCTTTGGTCTGGCTTGCTGCGCTGTCGAGATGATGCACTCGGCCACAGCCCGATACGACTTGGCCCGCTTTGGCGCCGAGGTGTTCCGCGCAAGCCCACGACAAGCCGATTTGATGATTGTGGCCGGCACCTTGTGTAACAAGATGGCACCCGCTTTGCGCAAGGTGTATGACCAGATGTCTGAGCCCCGTTGGGTGATTTCCATGGGGTCTTGCGCCAATGGCGGCGGTTACTACCACTACAGCTACTCGGTGGTGCGTGGTTGCGACCGCATTGTGCCGGTCGATGTGTATGTGCCAGGTTGCCCACCTACCGCCGAAGCGCTGATCTACGGCATCATCCAGTTGCAGCAAAAAATTCGCCGCACCCACACCATTGCGCGGGCATGAAGGACATGACGATGACTGCTTTCGCCATTCGCCCTGAAGACCTGCAAGACACCTTGGCCGCGGCTTTGGGTGATCGGGTTCAACACATTGCCATCGCTTTGGGTGAGGTGACCGTGCATGTGAACGCAGCCCATTACGTGAGCGTGATGCAAACCTTGCGTGACGCGCCGGGCTGCCAGTTTGAACAATTGATCGATTTGGCGGGTGTGGACTACGCCACTTACCGCGACGTGGGCACCGATGGCCCTCGGTTTGGTGTGACGGTCCACCTGTTGTCAGTCACTTTGAACCAGCGCGTGCGTGTGAAAGTGCTGTGTCCCGATGATGAGTTGCCTTTGGTGGCATCGGTCAACGACTTGTGGAATTCGGCCAACTGGTACGAGCGTGAAGCCTTTGACTTGTTCGGCATCGTTTTCGAAGGGCACAACGACCTGCGCCGAATCCTGACCGATTACGGCTTCATTGGCCATCCGTTCCGCAAAGACTTCCCTTTGTCAGGTCATGTCGAGATGCGTTACGACGCCGAACGCAAGCGCGTGATTTACGAGCCCGTGAGCATTGAGCCACGCGAAATCACGCCCCGCATCATCCGCGAAGACAACTACGGAGGCCTGAACTGATATGGCCGAAATCAAGAATTACACGCTGAACTTCGGTCCACAGCACCCGGCTGCGCACGGTGTGTTGCGTTTGGTACTGGAGCTCGATGGTGAGGTTGTGCAACGTGCTGACCCGCACATTGGTCTGCTGCACCGCGCCACTGAGAAACTGGCGGAGAGCAAAACATACATTCAGTCCTTGCCCTACATGGACCGACTGGATTATGTGTCGATGATGTGCAACGAGCATGCTTACTGCTTGGCCATCGAGAAGATGCTGGGTCTGGAAGTGCCCATGCGCGCCCAATACATCCGCGTGATGTTCTCGGAAATCACCCGGATCTTGAACCACCTGATGTGGCTCGGCTCTCACGGCAACGATTGCGGCAGCTCCACCATTTTGATCTACACCTTCCGTGAACGCGAAGACCTGTTTGACATGTACGAGGCTGTGTCTGGCGCACGCATGCATGCGGCCTACTTCCGACCCGGCGGGGTTTACCGCGATTTGCCCGACAGCATGCCGCAGTACAAGGTCAGCAAGATCAAGAACGCCAAGGCCATTGAACAGCTCAACAGCAACCGCAATGGCGCCTTGCTGGACTTCATTGACGACTTCACGCAGCGCTTCCCCAAGTGCGTGGACGAATACGAAACGCTGCTCACCGATAACCGCATCTGGAAGCAGCGGACTGTTGGCATCGGTGTGGTGTCGCCCGAGCGTGCCCTGAATCTGGGCATGACCGGTCCGATGCTGCGCGGCTCTGGCTTTGCTTGGGACTTGCGTAAAAAACAGCCCTATGACGCCTATGACCAGGTCGAATTCGATGTGCCGGTGGGCAAAACAGGGGACAGCTACGACCGCTATTTGGTTCGCATGGCTGAGATGCGCGAGTCGAACCGCATCATCCAGCAATGCGTGACTTGGTTGCGTGCCAACCCTGGTCCCGTCATCACCGACAACCACAAAGTGGCGCCGCCTTCTCGCGAAGGCATGAAGTCCAATATGGAAGACTTGATTCACCACTTCAAGCTCTTCACCGAAGGCTTTCGCGTGCCCGAAGGCGAAGCCTATGCAGCCGTCGAACACCCCAAAGGTGAGTTCGGCATTTACATGGTCAGTGACGGTGCCAACAAACCGTACCGCCTGAAAATTCGTGCCCCGGGCTTTGCCCATTTGGCCACCCTCGATGAAATGGCCCGAGGCCATATGTTGGCCGATGCGGTCGCGATCATCGGGACCATGGACATCGTTTTTGGAGAGATTGACCGATGATCTCTGAGTCAACCAAAGCACGCTTTGCGCGTGAAGTCGCCAAGTTCCCTGCAGATCAAAAACAGTCGGCCGTCATGGCTTGTCTGTCGATCGTGCAGCAAGAACAAGGCTGGGTCAGTCCCGACAGTGAACAAGTCGTGGCCGAAGTGTTGGGCATGCCGGTGATGGCCGTGCATGAAGTCACCACTTTCTACAACATGTACAACCAAAAGCCGGTCGGCAAGTTCAAGTTGAACGTTTGCACCAACCTGCCTTGCCAGTTGCGTGGCGGCCAAAAGGCGCTGGAACATCTGGAACAAAAATTGGGCGTGAATGTGGGTGGAACCACCGCTGACGGCCTCTTCACCTTGCAGCCCAGTGAGTGCCAAGGCGCTTGCGCCGATGCGCCGGTACTCTTGGTGAACGACCGCCACATGTGCAGTTTCATGAGTCATGAAAAACTCGACCAACTCGTTGACAGCCTGAAGAAAGCCGAGGCCGCCTGATGAACGTCGAACAAATTCTGAGCCAATTCCAGGCGACAGGCGTGGAAACTTGCTTCCATGACCGCCACATCCATCCGCAAATTTATGCGGGTCTGAATGGCCGCAACTGGGGCATCAAAGACTACGAAGCACGCGGAGGCTACGCCGCTTTGCGCAAAATTCTGGGCAAAGATGGCAGCGCACCGAACGCCGAAACCGGCGTAGCGGGCATGACCCAAGACCAGGTGATTGCCACCGTCAAAGAGTCCGGCCTGCGTGGTCGAGGCGGTGCGGGTTTCCCGACGGGCCTCAAGTGGAGCTTCATGCCCCGCCAGTTTCCGGGTCAAAAGTACTTGGTTTGCAACTCGGACGAAGGCGAGCCGGGCACCTGCAAAGACCGCGACATCATGGAGTACAACCCCCACACCGTGATCGAGGGCATGATCATCGCGGCGTATGCCATGGGCATCAGCGTGGGTTACAACTACATCCACGGCGAAATTTTCCACACCTACGAGCGCTTCGAGGCGGCCCTCGAAGAGGCCCGTGCATCAGGCTACCTGGGCAACAACATTCTGGGCAGCACCTTCAGCTTCCAGCTGCATGCCTCGCACGGTTTTGGCGCTTACATCTGCGGTGAAGAAACCGCCTTGCTCGAATCGCTGGAGGGCAAAAAAGGCCAGCCCCGTTTCAAGCCACCGTTTCCGGCCAGCTTTGGCCTGTATGGCAAACCCACCACCATCAACAACACCGAAACATTCGCTGCAGTGCCGTGGATCATCCGCAATGGGGGTCAGGCTTACCTCGAATGCGGCAAACCCAACAACGGCGGCACCAAAATCTTCTCGGTCAGTGGTGACGTGGAACGTCCTGGCAACTACGAAGTGCCCATGGGCACACCGTTTGCCAAGTTGCTCGAATTGGCCGGTGGTGTGCGCGGTGGCCGCCAACTCAAGGCCGTGATCCCTGGCGGATCTTCCTCGCCCGTGATTCCGGCCGATTTGATGATGAAGCTCACCATGGACTACGACAGCATCGCCAAAGAAGGCGGTTCGATGTTGGGTTCGGGTGCGGTGATCGTCATGGACGAGACGCGTTGCATGGTCAAGGCCTTGGCGCGGCTGTCTTACTTTTATTCACACGAATCCTGTGGCCAATGCACGCCTTGCCGTGAAGGCACAGGTTGGTTGTGGCGCATGGTCGACCGCATTGAACACGGCCAAGGCCGTGCCAGCGACATCGACATGCTCGACAGCGTGGCCGGCAACATCATGGGCCGCACGATTTGCGCTTTGGGTGATGCCGCGGCCATGCCGGTGCGCGGCATGCTCAAGCATTTCCGTCACGAATTTGTACACCTCATCGAGCACAAGACCTCCATGGTCAGCGCCGATGCAACAGCGGTGAAGACCCATGGTTGAAATAGAACTCGACGGTCAGAAAGTGGAAGTTGCCGAAGGCAGCATGGTGATGCATGCCGCCGAAAAGGCGGGCACCTACATCCCCCATTTCTGTTACCACAAGAAACTCTCCATCGCAGCCAATTGCCGCATGTGCTTGGTCGAGGTCGAAAAAGCCCCCAAGCCCATGCCCGCTTGCGCCACGCCGGTGACGCAGGGCATGATCGTGCGCACCAAGAGCGACCGGGCCATCGCGGCACAGAAGTCGGTCATGGAGTTTTTGCTGATCAACCACCCGCT
This sequence comes from Limnohabitans sp. DCL3, assembly GCF_048019295.1. Classification (GTDB taxonomy): domain Bacteria; phylum Pseudomonadota; class Gammaproteobacteria; order Burkholderiales; family Burkholderiaceae_C; genus Limnohabitans_A. Next base: position 1,062,339 of record NZ_CP171842.1, read on the forward strand.
CGATTGCCCCATCTGCGACCAAGGCGGTGAGTGCCAGTTGCAAGACTTGGCCGTGGGATACGGCGGCACCACTTCGCGTTACGAAGAAGAAAAACGTGTCGTCTTCCACAAAGAAGTGGGACCACTCATCTCCATGGAAGAGATGAGCCGCTGCATCCACTGCACACGCTGCGTTCGCTTTGGTCAAGAAGTGGCTGGCGCCATGGAGCTGGGCATGTCCCATCGCGGCGAACATGCCGAGATCGAAACCTTCCTGGGCCAGACCATTGACTCCGAGTTGTCGGGCAACATGATCGACATCTGCCCCGTGGGCGCCCTGACCAGCAAGCCGTTCCGTTACCACGCCCGCACTTGGGAGTTGTCGCGCCGCAAATCCATCGCTGCGCACGATTCATCCGGCGCCAACCTGATTGTGCAGGTCAAGAACAACCAGGTCATGCGCGTGGTGCCCCTGGAAAACGAAGACGTGAACGAATGCTGGATCGCTGACCGCGACCGTTTTTCGTACGAGGCCCTGAATGGCGCTGACCGCTTGACCCAGCCGATGCTCAAGCAGGGCGGCGAGTGGAAAACAGTCGACTGGCAGACCGCCCTCGAATACGTGGCCAACGGCCTGCGCAACATCCAGCGCGATCACGGTGCCAACAGCATCGGCGCTTTGGTCAGCCCCCACAGCACCGTGGAAGAGTTGTATTTGGCCGGCGCTTTGGTGCGAGGCCTGGGTTCGGACAACATTGACCACCGACTGCGCCACGCTGAATTTGGCACCGCTGAAGGCGTGCGCACCTTGGGCACTTCCATTGCGTCCTTGAGCACATTGCAACGGGTTTTGGTCGTAGGTTCGAACCTGCGCAAAGACCACCCGCTGTTTGCCTTGCGCGTGCGCCACGCTGTGCGCCATGGCGCTCAGCTCAACGTCATCACAACACCAGCAGCTTTCAGCCACGCCGACGCTTGGGCCATGCCTGTGGCGCAGGCCGCCCTGTCCGACGCTTCGGGCTGGGCGCAAGCTTTGGCCGATGTGGCCGCTGCCATCGCCGCTGAGAAGGGTGCCACTGCGCCCGCCGCTGGTCACGTCACACCACAAGCGCAAGCCATCGCCAAGTCCTTGATGGGCGGCGAGCGCAAAGCTGTGTTGCTGGGCAACGCCGCAGCGCACGCTGCGAATGCGTCCAGTCTCTTGGCCTTGGTCAACTGGATCGGCGAACAAACGGGTGCGAGTGTCGGTTACCTGACCGAGGCGGCCAACACCGTGGGCGCCCAGTGGGTGGGTGCTCAACCTCAGACCGGTGGCAAGCACGCAGGTCAAATGTTGGCAGGTGGTCTCAAAGCCGCGATCTTGCTCAATACCGAACCTGAGCTGGACAGTGCTGCAGGTGCTGCCGCTGCCCAAACATTGGGCCAGGCCGACATGGTCGTGACACTCAGTCCGTTCAAAGCCAACATGGCTTTCAGCGATGTGTTGCTGCCCATCGCACCTTTCACCGAAACATCGGGCAGCTTTGTCAACGCAGAAGGCCGTCTGCAAAGCTTCCATGCCGTGGTCAAGCCTTTGGCTGAAACCCGGCCTGCTTGGAAAGTGCTGCGCGTGTTGGCCAATTTGCTCGAGATCCCAGGCGTGGCATTTGAGACTTCGCAAGACGTTTTGGCCCGTGCCACGGCCAAGCCCATGATCGCTTCCAGCGCGACGCGTGCTGCGATCTCTGTGACCGCCACGACAACCGCACCCGTGAGCGCTTCGATTTACCAGCTCGATGGCATCGTGCGCCGTGCGCCTTCCTTGCAGCTGACCGCAGACGCCCGCCAGGAGGTGACCCCATGATTGACGCGCTCTACAACGGCGGTTTGAACCTGGTGGCCGCCAGCTGGTGGTCCACCTTGGTGTGGCCTGTGCTTTGGATTTTGCTCAAAATTGTGGCCATCTTGGCGCCGCTGATGGGTGCTGTGGCTTACTTGACACTTTGGGAACGAAAGCTCCTGGGTTTCATGCAGGTGCGTCACGGTCCCAACCGCGTCGGCCCCATGGGCTTGTTGCAACCGATTGCCGATGCGCTCAAGCTCCTGACCAAAGAGTTGATCAACCCGTCTGCCGCCAGCTTGGGTTTGTTCCGTTTGGGCCCCATCATGGCCATCATGCCGGCATTGGCCGCCTGGGTGGTGATTCCCTTCGGCCCCGAAGTGGCGCTCACCAACATCAATGCAGGATTGATGCTGGTGATGGCCATCACCTCCATTGAGGTGTACGGCGTGATCATTGCGGGCTGGGCATCCAACTCCAAATATGCCTTTTTGGGCGCTCTTCGGGCATCGGCCCAGATGGTGAGTTACGAAATCGCCATGGGCTTTTGCTTCTTGGTGGTCTTGATGGTTTCGGGCAGCATGAACTTGACCGAGATCGTCTTGGCCCAAGGTCGTGGCACGGGCGCCCACATGGGCTTGGGCATCTTGTCTTGGAACTGGTTGCCACTGTTACCGATTTTCATTGTCTACCTGATCTCTGGCGTCGCCGAGACCAATCGCCACCCGTTTGACGTGGTCGAAGGCGAAGCTGAGATCGTGGCGGGTCACATGGTCGAGTACTCGGGCATGGGCTTTGCCATCTTCTTCTTGGCCGAATACGCCAGCATGTGGCTGGTGTCCATTCTGGCCGTGATCATGTTCTTGGGCGGCTGGTTGTCGCCGATTGACAGCGCTTTGTTCAACATGGTGCCGGGCTGGATTTGGCTGGGCCTCAAAACATTCTTGGTGGTGTCCATGTTCATCTGGATTCGCGCCACATTCCCGCGCTTCCGTTATGACCAGATCATGCGTCTGGGCTGGAAGATTTTCATCCCGGTCACGCTCGTGTGGCTGCTGGTGGTGGGCGTCTGGCTCCACTCTCCTTGGAACATCTGGAAATAAGCGGGGCACGACATGACCACAATGACTGCTTCCTCCTTCTCGATCAAGGACTTCTTCAAGAGCTTCATGCTCGTGGAGTTGCTCAAGGGCATGGCCCTGACCGGTCGCTACGCTTTCGCCCGCAAGGTGACGGTTCAGTTTCCGGAAGAAAAAACGCCTCTGTCGCCACGTTTTCGCGGTCTGCATGCCTTGCGCCGTTACGACAACGGCGAGGAGCGTTGTATTGCTTGCAAACTCTGCGAAGCCGTGTGCCCAGCGATGGCCATCACCATCGAGGCGGGACAACGCGAAGACGGTTCACGCCGGACCACGCGCTACGACATCGATTTGACCAAGTGCATCTTCTGTGGCTTTTGTGAGGAAAGCTGCCCGGTGGACTCGATCGTTGAGACGCACATTTTTGAATACCACGGTGAAAAACGCGGTGACCTGTACTTCACCAAAGACATGTTGCTGGCCGTGGGCGACCGTTACGAAAAAGAGATCGCAGCCGCCAAGGCCGCGGATGCTCCTTACCGTTGAACGTCGCCAAGTCCTGAACACTTAATAAGACAGACCTATGGACGTCAAGACCGGTTTCTTCTACCTCTTCTCGGTGGTGCTGCTGTTTGCAGCCTTCCGGGTGGTGACCGCACGCAACCCTGTGCACGCGGTGCTGTACCTCATGCTGGCGTTTTCGCAAGCCTCTGCCGTGTGGTTCCTCCTCAACGCTGAATTTTTGGCCATCTTGCTGGTGCTCGTCTACCTGGGCGCTGTGATGGTGCTCTTTTTGTTCGTGGTGATGATGCTGGACATTGGCATCGATACCGTGCGCAAGGGATTTTGGAAAAACTTCCCGCTGGCCGCCACATTGGGGGCCATCGTGGCCCTGGAGATGGCGGCTGTGTTGTTGTCCGGTTTCCGCTTGTCAGAAGCGCCAGCCATGGCCCCGGGGGCGATACCTGTGGACAACGCGAAGGCTTTGGGCATCTTGCTCTACACCGAATACCTGATGCCGATCCAGATTGCAGCCGCGATTTTGTTGGTGGCCATGATTGCCGCGATTGCCTTGACATTGCGTGAGCGCAAAGACAGCAAGGCCATTGACCCGTCGGTGCAGGTGCGTGTGCGTGCGGCCGACCGCATGCAGTTGGTCAAGATGGCAGCGACTCAAGTTGCGCCTGCCCCTGTGCAGGCCAGCGAAGCAGCGACTGCAGAGGTGAAGAAATGATGACATTGACCCTCGGACACTTTTTGTCACTCGGTGCGATGCTGTTTGCATTGGCTGTGATTGGCATTTTCTTGAACCGCAAGAACCTGATTGTTTTGCTCATGGCCATCGAGTTGATGCTGCTGGCCGTGAACATGAACTTTGTGGCCTTCTCTCACTACCTGGGTGACATGCACGGCCAAGTGTTTGTGTTCTTCATCCTCACCGTGGCTGCGGCCGAATCGGCCATTGGATTGGCCATCCTGGTGCTGTTGTTCCGCAACAAGAACAACATCAACGTGGACGAACTCAATTCGCTCAAGGGTTAATAAGAATATGAGTCAAACCCTCAATGCCAGCACGCTGCTGGCTGTGCCTCTCGCGCCTTTGGTGGGCTCGGTTCTGGCCGGTGTGCTTGGCACCCAATTCGGTGGCAACTGGATCGGCCGACGCCTGACCCATACGCTGACCATTCTGGGCGTGCTGGTGGCCTTCATTTTGTCGGCCATGACGCTCAAAAACGTCATCGATGGTGCCCGCTTCAACGAAACCCTGTACACCTGGATGGTGGTGGGTGGTTTGAAGATGGAAATCGGGTTTCTGGTCGATGGCATCACCGCCATGATGATGTGCGTGGTGACCTTTGTGTCACTGATGGTGCACATCTACACCATCGGGTACATGGAGGAAGACGAAGGCTACAACCGTTTCTTCGCCTACATCTCTTTGTTCACCTTCTCGATGCTGATGCTCGTGATGAGCAACAACTTGCTGCAACTTTTCTTCGGATGGGAAGCTGTGGGCCTGGTGTCCTATTTGTTGATCGGCTTTTGGTACAACAAACCCACCGCCATTTTTGCCAACATGAAGGCGTTCTTGGTCAACCGAGTGGGCGACTTCGGTTTCATCCTCGGTATTGGTCTGATCGTGGCCTACTCAGGCACACTCAATTACACCGAATTGTTCGCCAAAGCGGGTGAGCTGGCGGCCATCAACTTCCCTTGGTATGTCTTCGGTATGGACGCCATGCTGATCACCGTGATTTGCATTTGCCTTTTCATCGGTGCCATGGGCAAATCGGCACAGTTTCCCTTGCATGTGTGGTTGCCTGACTCCATGGAAGGCCCAACCCCCATCTCTGCCCTGATCCACGCTGCGACCATGGTCACTGCTGGCATCTTCATGGTGGCTCGGATGTCGCCGCTGTTCGAGTTGTCTGACGCGGCCTTGAACTTCATCATGGTGATCGGCTCCATCACCGCCTTGTTCATGGGCTTTTTGGGCATCATCCAAACCGACATCAAGCGCGTGGTGGCTTATTCCACCTTGTCGCAGTTGGGTTACATGACGGTGGCACTGGGCGCATCGGCTTACTCGGTGGCGGTGTTCCACCTGATGACCCACGCGTTCTTCAAAGCGCTGCTGTTCTTAGGCGCGGGCTCGGTCATCATGGGCATGCACCACAACCAAGACATCCGCTGGATGGGTGGCGTGCGCAAGTACATGCCCATCACTTGGATCACCTCTTTGCTGGGTTCTCTCGCTTTGATTGGAACGCCTTTGTTCTCGGGTTTTTATTCGAAGGACAGCATCATCGAAGCCGTGCACCTGAGCACATTGCCGGCTGCTGGCTTCGCCAACTTCGCAGTTTTGGCTGGCGTGTTCGTCACTGCCTTCTATTCGTTCCGCATGTATTTCCTGGTTTTCCACGGCCAAGAACGCTACGACCAGAACCCGGATGCGCACCATGGCCATGATGATCACCATGGTCATGACGACCACGGTCACGACAAGCCCCACGAGTCGCCTTGGGTGGTCACGGTGCCTTTGGTCTTGTTGGCCATTCCCTCGGTGGTCATTGGCTTCATGACCATCCAGCCGATGCTGTACGGCGATTTCTTCAAAGATGTGATCTTTGTTGACGCAGCCAAGCACCCCGCAATGACCCAATTGGGTGAGTTGTTCCACGGCCCGGTGGCCATGGCACTGCACGGCTTGAGCACCGCACCGTTTTGGTTGGCTCTGGCTGGTGTGGTCACGGCCTGGTACATGTATTTGGTCAACCCGAAAGTTCCGGCCTTCTTCGCCCGTGTTCTGCGTCCATTGATCGTGGTTGGGGAGAACAAGTACTTCATGGACTGGATCAACGAGAACATCTTGGCCAAAGGCGCTCGTGGCTTGGGCTTGGGTCTGTGGAAGGTGGGCGACCGCGCCATCATCGACGGTTTCTTCGTCAATGGTTCCTGGAAGTTGGTCGGCTTGGTGTCGGGTGTGGTCCGCTGGTTCCAGTCGGGCTTCCTGTACCACTATGCCCTGGTCATGATCTTGGGTGTGTTCGTGCTGATGACGTATTTCGTCTGGCTCGCTTAACGGTTTTGAGGACGAGATAAAAATGGGATTGTTAAGCCTTGCCATCTGGATGCCGATTGCTTTCGGTATCGTTTTGTTGGCCCTTGGTCGCGACAGCCAAGCCCGCGCCGTGCGCTGGTTGGCCTTGGTCGGATCGATGGCCAGTTTCCTGGTCACGTTGCCACTGTATTCGGGCTTTCAGCTCGGTTCATCGGCCATGCAATTTGTCGAGAAAGCCTCTTGGATCGAGCGCTTCAATGTGCACTACCACCTCGGGGTGGACGGTATTTCGCTGTGGCTGGTGTTGCTGACCGCATTCATCAACGTGATCGTGGTGATTGCAGGTTGGGAGGTCATCACCCGCAAGGTCAACCAGTACATGGCCGCCTTTTTGATCCTCTCGGGGCTGATGATCGGTGTGTTCAGTGCGCTGGATGGCATTTTGTTTTATGTCTTCTTTGAAGCCACTTTGATCCCGATGTACCTCATCATCGGCATTTGGGGTGGCCCCAACAAAATTTACGCCGCTTTCAAGTTTTTCCTGTACACCTTGCTCGGCTCTTTGTTGATGCTGATTGCGCTGATTTATCTGTACGTGGCCTCTGGCGGCAGTTTCGATATCCTGACCTGGCACAAATTGCCATTGGCCGGCTCGGTTCAGACCTTGCTGTTCTTCGCCTTTTTTGCGGCGTTTGCGGTCAAGGTGCCGATGTGGCCCGTACACACTTGGTTGCCGGATGTGCACGTGGAAGCCCCCACCGGTGGCTCGGCCGTGTTGGCGGCGATCATGCTCAAATTGGGCGCCTACGGTTTTCTGCGATTTTCGATGCCCATCGCGCCTGATGCCGCACGCGAGTGGGGCATGTTGATCATTGTTTTGTCTTTGGTGGCTGTGGTCTATGTGGGATTGGTGGCCATGGTGCAGCAAGACATGAAAAAGCTCGTGGCTTACTCATCGGTGGCGCACATGGGCTTTGTGACCTTGGGCTTTTTCATCTTCAATCCGCTGGGCGTGTCCGGCGGCATTGTGCAGATGATCGCGCACGGCTTTGTGTCGGCGGCCATGTTCCTGTCGATTGGCGTCTTGTACGACCGTGTGCATTCGCGTGAAATCTCCAGCTACGGTGGCGTGGTCAACACCATGCCCAAGTTTGCGGCATTTGCCTTGTTCTTTGCCATGGCCAACTGCGGTTTGCCTGGGACCGCTGGTTTTGTCGGTGAGTGGATGGTCATCTTGGGGGCGACCCAGTTCAATTTCTGGGTGGGCATGCTGTCCGCATCGGCCTTGATTTTCGGTGCGGCTTACACCCTGTGGATGTTCAAGCGCGTCTACCTCGGGCCTGTGGCCAACGAGGATGTGAAAGCCTTGACCGACATCAACGGCCGTGAGTTTTTGGTGATGGCCTTGTTGGCCGCTGCCGTGCTCTACATGGGCGTCTACCCCAAGCCCTTCACCGATGTGATGGACAGCTCGGTGCTGGACCTGCTCCAACACGTGGCCCAGTCCAAACTGCCTTGAGCGGTGGATGGTTCGTGCATTGCCAGATTTGAAGAATTGAAAGAACACCCATGATGGACAACTCCAGTTGGATGACGGTTTATCCGGAGATCGTGTTGCTGGTCATGGCCTGCGTCATCGCGCTGGTCGACCTCTTCGTGAAACACCCCAAGCGCACCGCCACCTACGCCTTGACCTTGTTGTCATTGGGTGGCGTGGCTTGGTTGCACGCCATGACCGCTGATGGCGGTCAGACCACTTACGGCTTTGGCCGCTTGGTGGTCAGTGACCCGATGGGCCATTGGCTGCGTTGCTTTGCCACCATCGCGGTGATGGTCACGCTGGTGTATTCACGCCCCTACGCCGCTGATCGCGACATGTTGCGCGGTGGTGAAATGTTCAGCCTGAGCATGTTCGCATTGCTGGGCATGAGCTTCATGATTTCGGGCCAAAATTTCATCGTCATCTATTTGGGCTTGGAGCTGTTGACCTTGTCCAGCTATGCCTTGGTGGCCCTTCGCCGTGACCACACGCCAGCCACCGAAGCGGCCATGAAGTACTTTGTTTTGGGGGCCATGGCTTCGGGCTTTTTGTTGTACGGCATGTCCATGATGTATGGCGCGACCGGCAGCTTGGAGTTGTCTGAAGTCTTGAAGGCGATCGCCACCGGTCAAGTTAACCACCAAGTTTTGGTGTTCGGTCTGGTCTTCATGGTCTCAGGTCTGGCTTTCAAGATCGGTGCCGTGCCCTTCCACATGTGGATTCCCGACGTTTACCAAGGTGCCCCCACAGCCGCCACCTTGATGATCGGTGGTGCTCCCAAGTTGGCGGCTTTTGCCATCATGATCCGCTTGTTGGTGGAGGGCTTGTTGCCCTTGGCTTTTGACTGGCAGCAAATGCTGTCTGTCTTGGCCATCGGCTCACTCCTCATCGGTAACCTCGCGGCGATTGCACAGACCAACCTCAAACGCATGCTGGCGTACTCGACCATCGCGCAAATGGGTTTTGTCCTGCTGGGTTTTGTGGCCGGCGTCATCAACGGTCAAACCACCTTGGCGGCCAACGCTTACAGCTCGGCCATGTTCTACATCGTCTCGTACGTGTTGACCACCTTGGCGGCTTTCGGCGTGATCATGTTGCTGGCGCGCCAGGGCTTTGAAAGCGAAGAAATCACCGATTTGGCGGGCCTCAACCAACGCAGCCCTTTGTACGCGGGTGTGATGGCGATCTGCTTGTTCTCCATGGCGGGCATCCCGCCCATGGTGGGTTTTTATGCCAAGTTGTCCGTGCTGCAATCCTTGGTTGTATCGGGTCAAAATTTCTACATTGGCTTGGCCATTTTTGCCGTGATCATGTCCTTGGTTGGCGCTTTCTATTACCTGCGCGTCGTCAAGGTCATGTACTTCGATGAGCCCGTCACCGCCACCACCGTGTCGGCCGATACCGATGTGCGTGTGGTTCTGTCCATCAACGGTTTGTTGGTGCTGGTGCTGGGCATCGTGCCGGGCGCCTTGATGGCACTGTGCGCGAACTCGGTGGCCCGCATGTTGGCCATTTGAGCGAACGGCCATGTCCACGTCTTCGCAAATCTTCCTCTTGCTGCTGCTGGCTTTGCTGGCCGCCAATTTGCCATTTGCCAACCAGCGCATTTTGGCGGTGGGACCTCACCGTTCTGCCAAACCTTTGGTGTGGCGACTGGCCGAGTTGGTGGTGCTGTACTTTTTGGTCGGTGGGGTGGGCTTGGCCCTTGAAAACCACGGCGGTCAAATCTCACCACAAGGGTGGGAGTTTTACGCAGTCACGGGCACCATGTTTGTGACGCTGGCCTTCCCCGGTTTTGTTTTCCGCTACCTCATGCACCGGCCACATTGAACGCGCATCGGCCTCCCAAGCCAGACCCACTGCCCATGCCCGATGCCCATTTGATCGAGCATCAGGTCAGCCAAGAGGAATTGCTGCGTGGCAATTTTTTGCACGCATTTCGCGATACCGTTTGCTTGCCCAACCAAGAATTGGCCACCCGTGAATACATCGTGCACCCAGGCGCGGTCATGGTCATTCCAATGTTGGAGACCCCGGACGGACTGAAACTGGTGTTGGAGCGCCAGTACCGTTACCCGGTGGGACAGGTGATGATCGAATTTCCAGCAGGCAAGCGCGATGCCGGTGAAGACCCCTGGCGGTGCGCGCAACGCGAATTGCAAGAAGAAACTGGTTACACCGCTCGCCAGTGGGCCAGGGCAGGGGTCCTGCACCCCGTGATCGCCTATTCCACAGAGGTCATTGAGATCTGGTTTGCCAAAGAGCTGATCGGGGGACCGCGTCAACTCGATCACGAAGAGTTTTTAGATGTCTTCTTGGCCACTCCTGCGCAATTGATGGCCTGGTGTCAGGCGGGTCTGGTGACCGATGCCAAAACCCTCACGGGGGCGTTGTGGCTGCAAAACAGTTTGTCGGGTCAGTGGCCGCTGGTCTGGCAACCACTGGACTAACAGGCGGGCACCATGAAAGTTTTGGATCTTCAATGCGCGCAAGGCCACAGCTTTGAAGGCTGGTTCGGTTCGCAGGCCGATTACGACAGCCAACGTGCCCGGGGATTGGTGAGCTGTCCTGTGTGTCACAACAGCGATATCCTGAAGAAGCTCTCTGCACCTCGCCTCAATTTGGGTCATGGTGTTTCAACGCAAGCTGCGCGCGCGCCAGCAGATGACCGAGATGCGCCCAACGGTGGCATCCAGGCACCGGCCGCTGCGCCGATGGCCGACCGGGACATAAGGTCCTCCAGCGCCGAGCTCAGCGCGGGCCCAGACACTTTGCAGCAGATGCAAACGGCCATGATGAAGATGGTTCGGCACGTCATGGCCAACACCGAAGATGTTGGTCCACAGTTTGCTGAAGAGGCTCGAAAAATCCATTACGGTGAGCGCGAAGCACGCAGCATTCGGGGGCAAGCCACCCGCGAAGAAACCGAAGCACTGATCGATGAAGGCATTGATGTGGTGCCGCTGCTTGTGCCAGAGAACCTCAAGGGCCCCCTGCAATGAGCGCAAAGGCGATGCTGAATGAAACACGCTCTGCACATTGACGAAGCCGCAGTAGAACTCACCGCCATTCGGGCGCAAGGCCCGGGAGGTCAACATGTCAACAAGGTCTCCAGCGCCATCCAGCTGCGCTTCCATGTGTTGGGTTCCTGCCTGCCCGATGACGTCAAGCAGCGTTGGCTTCAATCGGGCGACAGCCGTTTGACGCAAGAGGGGGAGTTCATCCTCAAGGCTCAGCGCCACCGGTCCCAAGAAGCCAACCGTTTGGATGCTTGGGCACGTCTGTACGCCACGTTGGACCAATACGCCCAAGCGCCCAAAGTGCGCAAGGCCACCAAGCCCAGCCATGGCGCTGTGCAACGGCGGCTGCAAAGCAAGTCGATGCAGTCGAAGATCAAGGCTTCGCGTCAAGGGCGTGAATGAGGTCGCGCGCAGGGCACCCTGACGAACCGTGGCGCAGCGGCGCGGGGATTCACCGAGCTTTGATCGGCACCATGCTCTTGAAACTGCGGGCGCTTTGCGCGTAGCCCTCCGGTGTCAGGTGCAGCAAGTCCGCTTGCATCCAGCCTTTGGCCAACCAGCGCTGCGCTGAACCCGGTCCTCCCATGGCTTTTTGCCAGTGCCAATGCGCACAGCCTTGGGCCATGGCCAGGCGGTACTGGCTGTCGTTGATCATCCGCACCGTGCTGGACGACTTGTGGGCGTCGGGTGGACCGATCAACACGCAGCGCGCGCGCGGGTAAGCGGCTTTGAGTCGGGACAGGCTCGCGCTGAGTTGTCGTTCATACAGCGGCACTTTGAAGTCGGGGTCGAGTGACTCGTTGGTGCCCGATTGCAGGATGACCACGTCGTAGCCAGAGGCCAGCGTGTCCTCCTGGCGCAAATGGTCTTTGTTGACGATGCGCCAGCCCTTGGCTGTGGCGCCGGGAATACTGAACAGATCCAGGATGACGGCGGTTTTGGCCTCGTACACAGGCGAGATCCCATCGATGCGTACAGCGCCAGAAATGAGCCGCAACTGGAGGGTGGCAAATGACGCCTCCCCTTGAACCCGCAAGCGCGGCGCGCTGCCTGGCGGGAGTTGGACAAGCGATTCGGCGCCGCCGTCGACGGTGATGCCCAAGGTCAAGTCCCTTTGAAGGCTGTCTGGCGCCAAGTGAATATCGGCCCACTTCAAGCGGGTTTGGACACTGGGGTCGCGAAAGTCGAGCCACAAAAAGGCCCCTGCTTGCGCGGTATGGAGGGCGCTCAATGACTTGGCGTAGTTCTCGGGTCCCTCTTTGGGGGTCCGGTACGCCAAGGCCAATTGCCAGTCGTCGCTCAGGCAGACCCGGCGCAGCGGCTGTTTCACCCCCTTGAGGCCCCATGTCGGCGCCAGGAAACTGGGGTGGGTTTCGGTCACAGGCAATCGCAGTGCCTCCAGCAGCTTGTCGGTGAAGGTGCGCGAAGCGGTGTGGCTGTCTCCCCACAGGCCGACTTTGAGCGCATTGGGGTGGGCGTTGGCGGGTGGCAGAGGCATCCAGTCCAAGGCTGAGCGCTCGTCCATGGCCAGGATTTCAGCGTCAGGCATGAGGCGGTTGGCCTGCTGGCGCGCTGGGGCCCGTGGGCATTGGAGTTCAGCCGGTGCGCTCTGTCCAACCACGCGCAGCACGGCCATTTCTGAGGCGGCCAGGGTGCGGGTCGAGCCAAGGGAAGCGGCAAAGGCGAGGCCCAAGGCCATGGTGGAGAGCAAGGCGTTCAAAAACGGTTCCATTCAAGCGCGGTGTGACATGCTTTTACCATGCTGACCATGGCACCTTGTCGGGTGTTGGCGCGAAAGGGTGCAAGAAGGCAGTAATTCTGGCGCATAAATTGCTTGTTTCCTGAAAACTGTGGAATAACCGTCAATTTTGAGCGTCTGTTCAACACCTAAACGATCGCCCTAAAGCCATGACACTGCTTGCCAAGCCATTCGCCCCTGCGGCGTCCGAGGCCTCGGACCGCCTTGCTGGTGGGCCTGCGCGCTCGGGTGGCGGGGCTGGGGCCGCAGGTGCATTGGCGGGCGGTAGCTTTTCACAGACCTTGTCCAAGCTCAAATCTTCGGCCGATGTGGTCAGCGTCCGACCGGGTGACACCCTGAGTGGCCTGATCCAAAAGCATTTGCAAGATGCGAACTCTCCACTGAAGCTCTCAGGGGAGCAGTTGTACCGTGTGGCCCTGAAGGTGGCCGCTGACAATGGCATTCCGAACGCAAACTTGATCTACCCCGACCAACGCATTGATTTGTCGTCGGCGCAGCCTTTGGCCATGGCACAGGCATTGAACCCTGAGTCTTCGCCTGCGTCTTTCGCCGGGGCTCCGCCCCCAGCTTGGAGCCCCGCAAACCCATCCCCGCGCGAAAGTGTCCAGACTTCTGGGCAACGCGCTTTTTGGGCTCAACACGCGCAAGCGGCCCAACAGGCGCAAGCCACCAGTGGCATACCGGCGACATTCATGGTGGCCCAGGCGGCTTTGGAGACCGGCTGGGGGCAGCGTGAAATCCGCTTCGAGGATGGCCGGACCTCGCACAACCTGTTTGGCATCCGCGCCGGTGGCCACTGGAAAGGACCCGTGGCCGAAGTTTGGACCACGGAGTATGTGAACGGCAGCGCGCAAAAAGTGCGGGGCCAGTTTCGCGCTTACGGCAGCTACGAAGAGTCTTTCAACGACTATGCCCGATTGATCAGCCAAAGTCCAAGGTACGCACCCGCGATGCGGCACTTGGCCAATCCCGCAGCTTTTGCCTCGGCTTTGCAGCAAGCGGGGTATGCGACGGCACCCAACTACGCCAGTGTCCTGAGTGCCATGATCGAGAAGACGCAACGCCTGCAAGGTGACGCCCCGCCCGCGCTGGCTGGTTTGACCTTGCCGCCTGGGGCTCAGTCCATGGTTGGCATGCCGACTGCAGCGCAAATGCTCAGCATGCGCCAGGGGGGGGCAGGTACTTCAGAGGCCGCCATGGGCCTCATGAACAGCGCGCTCAACACATGGCCTGGGAACTCAGGGGCCACGGTGGTGGGCCACCGACAGTGGCGGCAGTCGCCCTACGCTGAACTGGGCTTGCCCAGTCCCATGCCGACTCCAAGACCCACGCCCCTGCCCTGAAAGGCAGGGCGGGCTCAGTTCTCAGACGCCGAAGTGGGATTCGCTGACGCCGGTGGTCTGGGTGACGCGGTGGCAGGGGTGGCGCGCTCGGTCGCGTCGGGTGCGCTTGGGTGGCCACTGGCCAAGGGGTCGGCTGGTATCACCGCCATGGGCGCTGTGGTGGTGTTTGCGCTGGATGGCGCAGATGCGGGCGATGCAGGCGGCCGAGAGGGGGGGCGTTGAGGCGCTTGGGTGTGTCGTGGCGCGGGCTCCGTCACCATCACTTCGGGCTGGCCCAAAGCGATCCGGATTTGCTGGTAATACGCATGGATGCCGCTGCTCGAGAGGTGTATGCCGTCCTGCACAAAGTAGGCCGGGTTGTTTTGCCCGATTGCATGCCAGTCCACCAAGCGCACGTTGTCAAAGTCTTGGCTGATCCGCGCGATCAGTGCGTTGTTGGGACCCGTCCAGCGCCGAGCCCCATAGACGTTGAGCACGACCACCGTTTGACGGTCGGCCAGCTGTGCCAGCAAGGCCCGAAATTGTGCTTCACCCAAATACCCATTGGTGCCAAGATGGATGACGGCAGCGTCGCCCAACTGTGCTTGTGCGCGCAGGTTTTGGACCAGCTTCAGGCCCTCGCTGCCTTGGCGGCCCACTTTGGCTTCGATGCGTGCGGCAGGCCAGCGGCGCAGCAAATAAGGGCTGGCCCCCAGCATCACCGAGTCGCCCACCAGTGTGAGCTCTTGGTCAGCAGGGCCCGCGCTGTTCAGATTCGGCGTGGTGGCGGACCTGGATGACCCCGAGGTCTCGGACACGGCCACTTGGGACTTGTTCAGCTGGAGCGAGGCCTGTTCTGAATGGGTGTGGGTCTGGGAGGGCGCTTGTTGCCTGAGCGGCTGCATGCCACTGAGCACCGCGACATTGACCAAGACCAGGGCCGTGAGCCCCAGCCAAGTGCGACGTCCCCAGCCATGTTTCGAACCCGAAACCCAAGGTTTTTCTACCCAACGGTAGGACGCTTCGGCACAGACCAGTGTGAGCACCATCCGGGTGGCGTTGATCCCGGCCAGCTCCAACATGTCGGCTTGTGGGCCAGGCGTGAACCAGATCACCATGGGCCAATGCCACAGGTACAGCGAATAGGAGCGCGCGCCCAACCACAACATGGGGCGCGTGGACAGCCAACGGGCCACCCATGTGCCTTCAGCTGTGCAGGCCACAATCACCCAGGCGGTCAGCACAGCAGCCGCCAAAAAACCACCCTGGTACAGCCCGGGCATGCCTTCATGGGCTTGGGCCATGCCCCAGACCAGAGCGGCCAGTGCGGCTGCACCTGCCAGGTTGATCACCTTGTGTTGGGCGGGGGAAGTCCAGCCAGGCTGCCACGGGTTCCACCAAGCGGCCAGTGCAGAGCCGGTCAGCAGGCCCATCAAATGGGTGTCCGTGCCCAGGTACACACGGCTGGGATCGCCGCCGTCGATCTGCGTGACATACAGCCAAGCCATCCAGGCGGTGCTGGCCACTGCAATGGTGCCTGCGCCCAGACCTAAACCGGTTTTGCCCGTTTGGCGCAGCAGCCCAAGCGCCACCAGCGGCCACAGCAGGTAATACTGCTCTTCGACAGCCAAAGACCACAAGTGCTTGAGCAAACGGGGTTGTTCGATGGCCTCGAAATACGACTGTTGCGCCACGATCTGCCACCAATTGGACAGGTAGAGCAAAGCTGCGGGCAGGTCTTCAACCAAGCGCGGCAGCGCATCCGGCAGCAACCACGGTGTGAGCGCCACCAGACCGAGCAGCATGACGCTGGCCGCTGGAAACAAGCGGCGTGCCCGGCGCAGGTAAAAGGCGGCAAAGTCAATGCGACCGGTTTGCGCCTGTTCTTGCAACAAAAGCGCGGTGATGATGAAGCCGGAGACGGTGAAGAAAATGTCCACCCCTAAAAATCCGGCAGGCCAAAAATCGCCCAGTTGCAGGTGGTAAGCGATGACGGCCAGCACAGCCACGCCGCGCAGGCCATCGAGGCCGGGTAAACGGGCCAGTGTGCTCATGGCGTGCTCAGACCGAAGTCGGCCATGAAGCGGTTGGCCAGTTCACGGTACCCGGCTGGCGTGAAGTGAATCAGGTCCGGGGCCATGAGGGGCGGGGTCTGGCGGGCCCAGCGGTAGGCGCTGCCCAAGCCACCCATGGCCTCTTGCATGCTCCAAAACAGACAACCGTGTTGCGCCGCCAAATCGGTTTGGATTTGGCCAATTTGTGCGTGAATGCGGCTGTATTTCAGCAGTTGGGTCGCAGGTGCTGTCGGCCTGGGCTGGGTGGCTTGGGGTGGGGTGGGGGTGTTGTTGGCGGGGGGGGCCTTCTTCTTCGAATGGTTTTTTGTGGCTTTGGCTTTGGCTTTGGCGGTGGCTTTGGAGGATTTGACCACCCGAATCCCGCGGTCACCGGGGCTGATCAGCACGCACGGTGTTGTCGGAAAAACTTGGCGGAAGTTGCCAAGGGCTTTGTTCAGGGTGTCTTTGTACGCCGTTTCATTGAAGCGCGGGTCATGGCCTTCGTTGGTGCCAAAGGCGATCAGGGCCAGGTCATAGGCTTGGTCAGTGAACCATGAGGCCAGATAGGCCAAATCGCTGCGCACCCAACCGGAGACAGTGGCGCCTGGATAAGCCAACAGGTCCATGTGGATGGCCTTGGGCGGCAGCGCAGGGGGGAGCTTGAGGCCTTGAAAGCGAAAGGCACCCTCGACCACGCGGATGTGCAAGGTCGACAAAGGCAAGGTGGTGCTCAGCTCCAAAACACCCGGTCCAGCGTGGGGTGCCAGTGGCAACTCGGTTTCGGCTTCACCGTCGACGCCGATGGCCAAACGCGTGCTGCCTGTGGGGTCACCATGGTGCAAGATCTGAAAACGCGTCAGGCGAGCCAGGCCTTGACTGTCCCGCAGATCCAGCGCCAAGCTCGCCCCAGGCCGTTTGGCGACCAAGCTGGTCATGCCTGGGCCGGGCGCGCTCGCTGCATCACTGTGTGCATAAGCCATCTCGCGTGCCCAGTCGCCCGTCAAACAGGTTTTTCGCACCAAGGCGCGCACGCCACCGTGACCCACCCCGGCATGCACAAAACGGCTGCTCACCGCCAGTTCATGGGGTCCAGCAGGCCCCGTGAGTTGGCGCAGCATTTGGTCGCTGAAAAAAGCAGCGGCCATGTGGCTGTCCCCCCAGATGGCGATGCGGAAGGGACCCGTCTGGTCTTGGCGCAGAGGGCCCCTGATGGGGCTTGAAGGTGCCGTGCGAAGGGCCGATGGGTTGGGTAGCTCTTGCAGCGCTTGCTCAACGTCTTGCGCCTCAGGCAGTTCGGTCGGTGCGGCAGGCGCTGGTGTGGGGCGACTTGGGCTGGGCCCTTTGCGGGGGCAAACCAGCTCCACGGGGCGTCGGCCCTGGTTGTCGATGTGCAGGGTCTGCACCGAAACCGCCGCAGCCGTGATCGCCACAGGGGGCAAGGGCGGTGGCTGAGATGGCGCCTGTGTTTTTCCTGGCGCTGCATGGAGCAGACAGATCCAGATCAGCCCAGCAGTTGTTTTTTTCATGACCGCAAGAACTCCTGGGCCCAATCCAGAACACGTTTGAGCGGGTCTGGCGCACCATCTACAGCCACCACATGCCTTTGCGGCATGCTGCGCAGCCACGTGATTTGTCTTTTGGCCAATTGGCGAGTGGCCACAACACCCAGCTCTCGTACCCGGCTGTCGGGCCAACCCGCATCCAAGCCTTCCCAAGCTTGGCGGTATCCCACGCAGCGCATCGAGGGCAAATCCGGGTTCAGGTCGCCACGCTGGCGCAAGCGGCGCATTTCGTCCATGAAGCCCGCCGCCATCATGTCGTCAAAGCGCTGGGCAATGCGCCCGTGCAACCAAGCGCGCTCGGTGGGCTCCAGGCTGATGGTCGGAATGTGCCAATCGGGGGGCTGGCGCTTGGCGCTGTGGTGGAACGCCGTCAATGTTTGTCCTGTGGCCATCCAGACTTCCAAGGCGCGACCAATGCGTTGGCTGTCACCGGGCGCCAGACGGGCGGCGGCGCTGGCATCGACTTGGGCCAGTCGGGCGTGCATGGCCGGCCAACCCAGGTCTTGGGCTTGCCGCTGGATCTGGGCACGGATGTCGGGGTTGGCCGCAGGCATGTCGTTCAAACCCTCCAGCAGCGCTTTGAGGTACAGCATGGTGCCGCCCACCAACA
Source organism: Limnohabitans sp. DCL3 (assembly GCF_048019295.1). Lineage (GTDB taxonomy): Bacteria > Pseudomonadota > Gammaproteobacteria > Burkholderiales > Burkholderiaceae_C > Limnohabitans_A. The sequence goes on from NZ_CP171842.1 coordinate 1,080,645, forward strand.
AGGGTGTTTTGCCGCGCGCTCGGATGTCTGAGATGAGGGCTGTGGCGTCTCGTGCAAAGTCGGCTGCGCTGTAACTCAGGCTCGGGTCGAGGATGTCGATCAGGTGGTGCTGCACCGCAGCGCGTTCAAGGCGGCTGGGCTTGGCGGTGCCAATGTCCATGCCCTGGTACACCAATGCTGAATCCATGCTGATGATTTCAGCACCACCCTGATCTTGCAGGCTTTCGGCCAATGCCAAAGCCGCTGCCGTTTTGCCGCAGGCCGTGGGGCCCACGATGGCGATGGCGTCGATGGGGCGAGCTGTTACCAAGTGGTTCATGGCAATTGCACCGGCTTGACCAGCGGTTTGCCATGGCGTTGCACAGCACCCCATGCCACGGCTGCGATGACCACGGCCCACAGCAACAGGCCGTGTGCGAGGGCAAAAACCGGTTGATCCATGTGGTTGGCCAACCAGCCGCCCATGAAGAAAGCGCCCAGCATCATCAAAAAACCGTTCAGTGCTGAGGCCGTGCCGGCCCGGTGCGGAAAGGGGGCGACCGCACCGCTTTGCCCGCAAGGCTGGTGCACACCGTGGCCCAGCATGAAGATGTACATGGGCACCATCACCGCCCAGGCGCCATACCAGTCCTGGCCTTGGCCCGCATAGGCCAAACCAGCCATGCCCCCGCCACCCGTGATCGTCAAGATGGCGGCGATGCCCACGGTGCGGTGAACGCTGGTGCGGCGCAGCATCCAGCGGCACCAAAAAGTGCCGATGATGTAGGACAGCGACATGCTGAGCATGAGAAAGCCGTAGGCCGTTTTGCTGTAGCCCATGAAGGTGACGAAGACAAACGAGGAGCTGGCCAAAAAGGTGAAAAGCCCCAGGTAGGAGCTGGCCGAGAGTGCGCACCAAGTCAGGAACACCGGGTTGCGCACGATCTCGATGTTGGCGCGGATGAGCGGACCGACACGCAGGGCATGTGGGTCCGGTTGAGCCAGTGTTTCTTCAAATCGCCAGGCCAACAAAGCCAGTGTGGCAGCGCCATAAATGGCCAGCGCCAGCAAGGCGAAGCGCCAGCCCAAGGTGTCGGTCAACAAGCCGCCCAGCGGCGCACAAGCACAGGCGATGATGCCCAAGCCCGTGAGACCTTGTGACATGACAGTGGCGCCTTGTGCGGGTTGAAACACATCGCGCACCACCGCGCGTGCGGCCATGACGCCAGCCCCCATGGCGATGCCTTGCGCGGCGCGTGCGGCGATCAGCCAAGCCATGTCGGGTGCCCAGGCGCAAGCCACCGAGGCCAAGGTGTAGGCGCCCATGCCCCAGAGCAAGATGGGCCTGCGCCCAAAGCGGTCAGACAGTGGTCCCCAGACCAGCTGGGAAAGGCCAAAAGCCAACAGCAGTGCCGACAGCGTCAGTTGGGCTTGCCCCATCCCTGCACCAAAGCCTTGGGTGATGGCGGGCAGGGCAGGCAAATACAGGTCGGTGGTGACCGGCTGCAGGCCCAGCAGCAGCGCCAGGATGAGAACGATGAGTTGGGGCGACATGGTCAAGGGGGGGCTTGCTGCGCGCTGGACGACAGCGCCGTTGCACGGTTGACCTGCAACCTGTTTTGCTCGCCCAAATGGGCGGTCCAGCCAGCACGCCTGGCCATTGCTGAGCGCTTCATCACCGGCCTCGCAAGAACAGCGCATCCAGATCGCGCATCGTCATCTGCCGCCAAGTGGGGCGGCCATGGTTACATTGGTCGGAGCGCTCGGTCTCCTCCATCTGACGCAGCAGCGCATTCATCTCATCGAGTGTCAGGCGGCGGTTGGCGCGCACCGCGCCATGGCAGGCCATGGTCGCCAAAATCTCATTTTGGGCACGTTGCACCACAGTGCTGGCGTCGTGTTGGGCCAACTCGGCCAACACGCTGCGGGCCAGTTCTACCGCGTCGCCCTGCGCGAGGCTCATGGGCACGGCGCGCACGGCCAGGGTCTTGGCCGACAGGGGCGCAACTTCCAGACCCAGTTGTTCCAGCACTTCTGCGCATGCCTCGGCCGTGGCCACTTCGGTGGGGGTGGCCGCGAAGGTGGCCGGGATCAGCAGCGGTTGGCTGGCGATGCGAGGGCCTTCGCCATCGGCGCTGGTGAGCTGGTTTTTCAGGCGTTCGTAGACGATGCGTTCATGCGCCGCGTGCATGTCCACCACCACCAAGCCTTGCTTGTTCTCGGCCAGGATGTAGACGCCGTGCAGTTGTGCAACAGCACGGCCCAAAGGCCACTCGCCCTCGGGCAAGGGCGAAGGCGGTGTTTCCTGTGACCGCACGGCCCTGGCCCCTGCAAGCGCATCGCCTGGTGCCACAGAGGGCAATGGCCACAGTCCGACGGTCTCAGCGGCTTGTGCGGGGATGGTGGTTTCCCCCATGGCATACGGATTCGCGCCAGCGCCCGAATCTGCGACAGGTTGCCACAGTGCCTTGAGGTCGGCCATCGCCTGTTCGCCATCCACCCGGGGTCGCACAAATTCTGCGGGTTTGAATTGAGGTGATGACCCTGTGGTTGGATGGGGGCGCGGTTCAAATGCCATGCCGCTTTGCTGCCAAGCCGATGATGCCGGCAAGGCGCTGGGGGGGGGCGCTTTCAACGCCACGCCGCTGCCGGACTCTGTCGCCTCGTCGCTCAGTTGCTGGGAGCGCGGCGCGGCCAGTGCGCTTTCCAGCGCATGTCGCACCGCCTGGTGCACAGCCCGGCTGTCACGAAAACGCACTTCGATTTTGGTGGGGTGCACGTTGACATCCACCAAAGTGGGGTCGATCTGCATGAACAAGGCATAGGCCGGTTGTTTGTGTCCGTGCAGCACGTCTTCGTAGGCACTGCGCGCACCGTGCATGACCACTTTGTCGCGGACAAAGCGGCCGTTCACATAGGCAAACTGGTGGTCAGGGCGCGAACGGGCGGCGTCGGGCAGTCCTGCGCGACCGATCACCCGCAGCGGCCCAGCTTGGTGGTCCACCGCGATGGACTGCGCCACGAACTCGGGCCCCAGCACATCGGCCAGGCGCTGTGCCAGCCCGGCGGCACCGGGGTGAACCCGCCACTGTTCGAGCAGTTTGCCCTCGTGCCAGATGGCAAAGCCCACATCGGGGCGGGCCAGGGCGTGGCGGCGCACGGCTTCGATGCAATGGGCCAGCTCGGTGCTGTCGCTTTTCAGAAATTTGCGGCGAGCGGGGGTCGAGAAAAACAGCTCTTTCACCTCCACCGTGGTGCCCACGGCGCGGGCGGCCGGGCGGATCTCGCCGGTTCGGCCGTCCAGCGCAAAGGCATTGGGCTGATCGTCCATGCGCGAGAGCAGGGTGAGTTCGGACACCGAGTTGATGGCCGCCAGCGCCTCGCCGCGAAAACCCATGGTCATCACCGATTCCAGCTCGTCCAAGTTGCCGATTTTGCTGGTGGCGTGGCGCTTGAGGGCTGTGGCCAACTCGTCGGGGGCAATGCCGCTGCCGTCGTCTTCCACCGAGATCAGGCGGGTGCCGCCACCCATCAGACGCAGGGTGATGCTGCGGGCACCCGCATCCATGGCGTTGTCCACCAACTCGCGCACCACCGAAGCGGGGCGTTCGACCACCTCGCCTGCGGCGATCTGGCTGATCAGTTCATCGGGGAGTTCGCGGATGGGGCGGCGCGCGGGGGCCATGGTGGGTTGAGAAGTCACCACCCGATTTTAGGGCTTGGCCGGGGATAATCCCAGGATGGACCTACTTTTGCAACTCCTTGATTTCATCCTCCACGTTGACCGCTATTTGGAAGCCTTTGTCGCCCAACATGGGGCTTGGGTCTACGCCTTGTTGTTTCTCATTATTTTTGTTGAAACTGGCGTCGTGGTCATGCCATTTTTACCCGGTGACTCTTTGTTGTTCATCGTGGGCGCGATGTGCGGCGCAGGTTTGATGAGCCTGCCGCTGGTCATGGCTTTGTTGCTGGTGGCCGCCATTTTGGGCGACCAGACCAACTACACCATCGGGCGCTACTTTGGTCCCAAGGTGTTCCAGTGGGAAGATTCGCGGTTTTTCAGCCGCAAGGGCTTTGACCAAGCCCACGCGTTTTACGAAAAATACGGTGGCATCACCATCATTTTGGCGCGCTTCATGCCCTTCATTCGCACATTCGTGCCTTTTGTGGCGGGCGTGGCCGAGATGACGCGCAGCAAGTTCACCTTGTTCAATGTGGTGGGCGGCTTGATTTGGGTGCTGGGCTTGACCCTGGCGGGCTACTTGTTTGGCAACTTGCCTTTTGTGCAAACCCACCTGTCCAAGATCATTTGGGCCCTGATCATCGTGCCGGGCCTGATGGCCCTGTTCGGCGCTTGGAAAGCTCGGCGCGCAGATTAAAACGCCAAGACTTCGGCACGTGTTGGAGGCTGGCACCCTTGTCGGGTGCAGTTGATGGCGGCCGCTGTCATGGACCGTGCCAAGGTGTCGGCCACACGGTCGGCAGCGCCCCCGTCTTGGCCGGCCCAGTCGGCCAAGGTATTGCCCCAAAAAGTATCCCCAGCACCCACGGTGTCGACCACGCTGACAGGTGGCACAGGCAGGCTGTGGGCATGGCCGTCGACATCCAGATGTGCGCCATCGCCGCCAAAGGTCAGCGCCACACGGCTCAAACTTCCCTGCATGCCTTCGGCGCGCAATTCACGCACCAAGCGGGGCGATTGAGCGAGGGAAACCGGGGAGTAACCCATGGTGATCAAGTCCTCGTCACTGGCTTTGAGCCAGTCGGTCAGCCCGATCACTTCTCGCAAAGCCCTCACATAGGGTGGCAAGGCACCGGCCACTTGGGGGCGCAGATTGATGTCGACGCTGATCGTCCAACCCAGGGCGCGTGCCGATGTCAGAATGGCCACCACTTTGTGGTGCTCGGGCGGGATCAGGAGCAAAGAGCCGGTGTGCAAGATCCCGGCCTTGGGCTGTTGCGCAAGTCGGTCCACGACGCTTTGCACCGTGTAGTCGCGGTCTGCTATGCCTTCTCGGTAAAAACCATAGCTGGGCTGGCCCTGTTGGACTTGGACGACCGCCAAAGAGGTGGGCAGGGCGCTGATGCCGCCGGGCAGCTCGACGCCGTCTTGCCGCAACTGTTGCACCATCCCCTGACCAAAAAAATCGTGGGACAAAGGGTTGAGGTAAGACACCTTGGCACCTTGCAGCGCTGCGGCACGAGCCAAGTTGAAGGGGCTGCCGCCCATCAAGGGACGCAACTGCCCATCAGGCTGAGCGATGCAGTCCATCAGGGCTTCACCCAGCACAAAAATCGGGGTTGTCATGTTCAAACCAAAAGTGCTTATTTTTTGAGCAAATGTTGGCGACGCAGCACGTCGATCCAAACGGCGAGGATAACGACGGCACCGATGGCCATCATTTGCTTGAACTGCGAGACTTCCATCAGGTTCATGCCGTTGCGGATCATGGTGATCAGCACTGCACCCAGCAAGCTGCCCCAGATGCTGCCGCGCCCACCAAACAGCGACGTGCCGCCCAAAATCACCGCGGCAATGGCGTCGAGTTCGAACATTTGCGCCATCTTGCCGCTGGACGAGTCCATGCGGGCCATCAGCACGATGGCGGCCAGTGCGCAGCACAGGCCCGAAATCACATACACGCCCAATTTGTACCAACGGATGTTGATGCCCACTTGGCGTGCACCCATTTCATTGGAGCCCATGGCGTACACGTAGCGGCCGATTTTGGTGCTCGACAACACAAAAGCCATGACCACAAAAAAGACGCCCGTGATCAAGGTGGGCATGGGGATGCCAAACACGTCGCCATAGCCGATGAAGGGCAGGGGATCGGGCAAGCCAGCGTTGTCAAAACCACCGGTCATGTCAAAGGCCAAACCTCGCCACAGCGTCAGTCCGCCCAGCGTGACGATGAAGGCAGGGATGCCGACAAAGGCCACCAAGTAGCCGTTGAACAAACCGACGGCTGCCCCGATCGCCAGCGCTGCAGCCATGGCCAGATAGGGGTCTACGCCCAGTTTGATCATCATGTGACCCGCCACGGCACCCGCCAGCGCGGTCAGGGCGCCTACAGCCAAGTCGACGCCGCCCGTCAAAATCACAAAAGTCTGTCCACCCGCGAGCAAAGCGATCACCGAGGCCTGCACCAAGATGTTGGACAGGTTGCCGGTGGTTAAAAAATAGGGCGAGGCGAAGGTGAGCAAAAAGCCCAGCACAAGCACTGCGACCAAAGCGCCGTACCACTCTTGTCGGGTGATGGATTTCATAAAAATTCTCGTTATTCAAAAAAAAACAAGCCCGGACCCGCAGGTCCGGGCTGGCCATTACTTGGCCTTGACCTTCATGAACTGGCCCACGCCGGAGTCGGCAGCGAACTTGTCCACGTTGGCTGGCAGCACCAGGAAGGAGCCGGTGTCGATGCGGGCCTCGACCTTTTTGCCTTGGGCGGCGGCGATGGCCGTTTCCACGCCCACTTGGCCGATTTTGGCCAGCATCTGGGCGGCGTTGGCTTGCTGCCAGCCTTGTTTCATCATGTCCAGGCCACCGGGGGAGCCGTCAAAACCAGCAATTTTCACGTCGCCAGGCTTCTTGCCAGCGGCCATCAGCGCGGCTTTGGCACCCAGAGCGCCACCGTCCCAAGCGCAGGCGATCACCTTGGCATTGGGGTTGGCGCGCAGAGCAGCTTCCACGCCGTTTTGGGCCATGGTTTGGTCCCAAGTGGTGGGCACTTCCACAATTTTGACGTTCTTGCGGCCGGCGTTCAATGCATCGACAAAGCCTTTCTTACGCTCTTGGCCAGTGGATTGACCTTGGTCACCGGTCACGTAAATCACGGTGTCACCGTCTTTGATTTGCTCAGCAGCCCATTTGCCCTGCACATTGGCTGCTTTGATGTTGTCGGTGGCCACATAAGACGTGATCTTGGCGCCGGTGATGCCGGTGTCCACCGCGACCACGGCAATGCCAGCGGCCAGGGCTTTGTTGATGGCCGGGGCGATGCCGGCGGAGTCGACAGGGGCAATGGCAATGGCGTTGACTTTGCGGGTGATCATGTCTTCCACGATGGCCAGCTGTCGTGACAACTCGCCTTTGTCGGCGGCCAATTCAATGAATTTGACGCCTTTGGTTTGACCGGCTTTTTTGGCGCCGCCGTTGATCAGGGTCCAGCCCTCATTGGTGTTGCCGTTGGTGATGTAGGCCACGGTCACGTCTGCAGCCATGGCAGAAGTGAACAAAGTGGCGGCTGCTGCAGCGATGGCCAGACGGCCGAATGTGCGTTTGGTGATCATGGGTCTTATCTCCGTTGTGGGGTTGAATCGGGCAGAAAACCTTTTCTCTGACCGCGAACGGATTGGAAAGGAAAAACACGACTAAGTAAACCTAGTAGTTTTACTAATACGGTTTTTTCGCCATTCGTTCATGATGGCGTCCATTCATCGTGAAAGTAGCCACCATGTCGACACCCACACCCGTTCTTGAAATCCAACAATTGACCAAACATTACGGCGGGGTCAAAGCCCTGACCGACGCCCAATTTCGCCTTTTGCCCGGCGAACATGCCGCCATCGTGGGCGACAACGGCGCGGGCAAAAGCACGTTTGTTCGCCTGATCACCGGGGCCGAGCAGCCCAACGCTGGGGACATCCTCCTCGATGGGCAAAAGGTCCATTTCGAATCGCCACTGGACGCCCGCGAGCAGGGCATCGAAACCGTTTACCAAACGCTGGCCCTGGCCGAGGACTTGGATGTGCCGGCCAACATTTTTTTGGGCCGTGAGATCACGCGCTTGAATTTGGGCCCGCTGTCCATCCTCAACCACAAGGCCATGCGCGAAAAGTCCGCCAGCATGTTGTCCACCACGGGCGTCAAAATCCAAGACATGTCCGAGAGCTTGCGCGGCATGTCAGGTGGGCAGCGTCAATGCGTGGCCATTGCCCGAGCGGCCGGGTTTGCCAAAAAACTCATCATCCTGGACGAGCCCACCGCAGCCTTGGGCGTTCAGGAAACGGCGCGTGTGGAAGAGATCATCAAAGGATTAAAAAAGCAGGGCATACCGCTGATCATCATCAGCCACAATTTGCGGCAGGTGTTTGACTTGGTGGACCGGATCTGGGTGTTCCGACAAGGCCGGATCATCTGCAGCCGCCTGAGCCGAGAGACCAACCCCGAAGAAATCGTGGGACTGATCACCGGCGCCATCGACCCGGCCAGTCTGCCCTCTGAAGAGGCGCTCACATGCTGAAAGGGATCGATCCGCTGCTCACCCCGGAGTTGCTGATGCACCTGTGCGCCATGGGCCACGGTGAATGGGTGGCGGTGGTGGATGCCAATTTCACCGCCTCGTTTTTGAGCCAAGGCAAACCCTTGGTGCGCATTCCCGGCCACAGCCTGGAGCGGGTGAGTCAAGCGGTGCTGTCGGTGTTTCCGCTGGCGATCGATGTGGCGCAGCCTGCCGCCTTCATGCGCGTGTGCCATGGCGCAGACGACCACCGCACGGCGGCCCAGCAGGCCGTTGTGGATTTGGTGGTGGCCGAAGGCTTCAAACCCGAACAGGTGGAGCCGGTGGAGCGCTATGCGTTTTACGAGAAAATCAAGGGGGCCAGCCTGATCGTGCAAAGCGGAGAGGGCACGGCCTACGGCAACGCCCTGTTTTGCAAGGGTGTGATCTTGCTATAACGTTGGATTCATTCGCTTCTCGCCCCTTCCATGAACAGTGCCACCCCGACTTCCGCCATGCGTGGCTCCAACCACGTGGGGATGCGCCAGTTCAATGAGCGCATCGTGCTGCAAGCGATTCGCCACCACGGGGCCATTCCGAAGGCCGATTTGGCCCGACTGACCCAGTTGTCCACCCAAACAGTGGCCATCATCGTTGGCCGCTTGCTCGACGACGGTTTGTTGCTCAAACAAGACCGGGTGCGCGGCAAAATCGGTCAACCTTCGGTGCCGTTGTCGCTCAACCCGCAAGGCGCGTTCAGTGTGGGCATTCAGGTGGGGCGGCGCAACTTGGAGTTGCTGGTGGCCGACTTCACAGGCCAACCCGTCGAGCGTGTCGAAGTGCTGTACGACTACCCCGACCCGGATGTGCTCTTTGAGTCCATGGCGCAAGGTCTGCAAACGCTGAAAGAACGCATGGGCGAGTCTTGGCTGCGTACCGTGGGCGTGGGCCTGACAGCCCCCCTCTCGCTGCACAAATGGGCCGACCTGATGGGCGGGCAGGCCGCTCAAGCCCTGGCCCGCTGGGAGCATGTCGATCTGTTGGCCCAAGTGCAGCGCCTGACCGATTGGCCCGTGGTCTTCGCCAAAGACACCACGGCCGCCTGTGTGGCCGAGTTGCTGCAAGGCCATGGCCGCAGCGTGCGCAGTTATTTGTACGTGTTTGTGGGCACCTTCATCGGTGGCGGGATGGTGCTGTCGGGTCATCTCTTGAATGGCGAACGCGGTAACGCAGGGGCGATTGGCTCCTTGCCTGTGGGTTTGGCTTCGAGCGGGTCGGGCATGCCGCCTCAGTTGTTGCAAAAAGCTTCGGGCTGGCAACTCGAGCAAGCGCTGCTGGCCGCTGGGCACGACCCCTTGTTGATCCACCAAGCGGCCATCATGGACGCTGCTTATGCCCCGTTCACCGCCCCTTGGATCGCCCAAGCCAGCCAAGCGCTGGCCATGACGGTGGCCAGTTCAGCCGCCTTGCTGGACCTGGATGCCGTGGTGATGGATGGCTCTTTGGGCGCACCGCTCATGACGGCTCTGATGAGCGCCACACAAGACGCGCTGGCCCAGTACCGCTTTGACGGCATGCACCAGCCCCAGCTGTTGGCCGGGCAGGTGGGCGCGCATGCCCGCGCATTGGGCGGCGCTTTGCTGCCGCTGCACAGCCAATTTTTCCCGGACAAAGACATCTTTTTGAAGCAGGACGCTGCATGAAGTTCTACCTCGATTCGGCCGACGCCCGCCAATGGGCCCTGCCACCTGGCTGCCCTCCTGTGCAGGGTGTCACCACCAACCCCACCTTGGTCATGCAAGCCGGTTTGCCCGTCAGTCTGGCGGGCTATTTGCAGTTGGTGGCGCAAGCAGGCCAAGCACGCATCCCTGAGCTGATGCTGCAATTGCCCCGGGCCGACGTGGGCGAGGCCGCGCAGTGGTTAGAGGCGCTGCTGCCTGCGGCTGTTCAGGCCCGTGTTCGCCTGACCATCAAGTTGCCGTGTCACCCCGACTGGCAGTCCGTGCTGCGCGAAGTGCAGGCTTGGGGCGTACCCACCTTGCTCACGGGTTTGTCCAACCCCGTGCAATTGCTGTGGGCGCGTGCCCAAGGGGCCAACCATGTGGCGCCTTATGTGGGCCGCCTTCAAGCCGACGGGCGCGATGTGTGGTCGCTGATTGAGGCCTGTGTGGCGGTGCAGGCCGATGGCTTGCAACTGCTCGCTGCCAGCATCAAAACTGCCGATGTGCTCTCGCGCCTGATCGCTTGCGGTGCCCATGCCGTCACGGTGCGCCCCGAGTTCGCCGCCAGCTTGGCCACCGATGCTTTGACCTTGGCTGCCATGGCCCAGTTTGAGCGCGATGTGCAGGCCAGTCAAAAGTTGGCTGTGCCCGGGTGAGTCTCAAAGACCCCGGTTGCGGGCCAGGGGGGGATTGCGCGAGAAGTACTGAACAATGCCGCGCATCAGGGCATCGGTGAGTTGCTGCTGATAGGCTTCGCTGCGCAATTTCTCCTCTTCCTGTGGGTTGCTGATGAAAGCCGTCTCCACCAACACACTCGGGATATCGGGGGCTTTGAGGACGGCAAAACCAGCCTGTTCCACCCGGGGTTTGTGCAAGCGGCCCACGCTGCCGATTTCGCGCAACAAACTGCTGCCCAGCTGCAAACTGTCTTTGATCTGTGCCGCCGTGCTCATGTCCAGCAGAGCGTGCTGCACTTGGGCCTCTTGGCTGCCCAAATTGAGGCCACCAATCGAGTCGGCCTTGTTTTCTTTTTGCGCCATCCAACGCGCCGCGCTGCTCGAAGCCGCACCTTGGCTGAGCGCGAACACGCTGGCACCGCTGGCTTGGGGTGTGAAGAATGCGTCGGCATGGATGCTGACCAACAAATCGGCTTGGACGCGGCGGGCTTTTTGCACGCGCACATGCAGGGGCACAAAGAAGTCGGCGTCGCGGGTGAGGAATGCCCGCATGGGGCTGCCATTGACGGTGCTGGCATTGATGCGCTCGCGCAGCATCTTGGCGATTTTGAGCACCACGTCTTTTTCCCGCGTGCCCCCAGGGCCAATGGCGCCAGGGTCTTCGCCGCCGTGTCCCGGGTCGAGTGCGATCACGATCAGGCGGTCTGTGCTCTGCGTGTTTTTTTCTGCGCGTGGCGCATGGTTGGGGCTGTCCATCGAGACCGCTGGGGGCGGCAACAGGTCTTGTTTTCGGGTGGATGGGGTGAGCGCAGGCGCCGCTGGATGCAGTGCAGCCCCTGTGGCTGGCCCATTTTGACGCGCGATCAGCTCCCCCAATGCGTCAGGCGCGGCTGCGCTGGCAGGCGGTGAGGCCGCAGCAGGTGAGGAAGCTTTCGCTGCCGACCGCTCTTGAATCAGTTGCGCCAACGGGTCCAAACTCTCTTGGGGGTACAAGTCCAGCACCAGCCTGTGGGCATATGCGGCCACCGGTTGCAGCGTGAAGACTTGGGGCGCAATGGCGCGTTTGAGGTCAATCACCAAGCGCACGGTATGGGGGGTGTATTGGCCCACTCGGATACCCGCTATGTTGGGGTCAGACGCCTGCACTTTGCCTACCAATTCGCGCAAAGCGGCATTCAATTGCAAGCCTTCCAGGTCAATGGCCAATCGTGGGGGCGAGGCGATGAAGGTCTGCGTGGTGTGAAGGGGGGCGTCAGATTCAAGCGTGACCCGGCTGTAATCGGGTGCCGGCCAAATGCGCACAGCCAACAAATTGGCGCCGCGTGCCCATTGCGCAGTGCCCAGGCTCAAGGCCAAAAAACCGGCCTTGATCAAGCGGCGGCGCTCAGGGCGCATCGGGTGCTCCTTCGGTGCTTTGAGCCACCCAGGATGACAGCCACGATCGCCCACGCTGCGAGCCCGCGCTGATGCGCACCAGCCGTTGGTCCTCGTCGATGGCATCGAGCGCAATCACCCAGTCGGGTGGGGGCAGCTGCCCTGCGACCTTTTGCGGCCACTCCATCAGTTTGAGGCCAGGGCCGGCGAAGATGTCCCGAAAACCAGCGTCCTCCCACTCCTGTGGATCGTTGAATCGGTAGAAGTCAAAATGCCAAATGGGCCAGACCGCATCGCCGGTGCCCGCTTGGTGTGGTTCTACCACCGCGTAGGTGGGGCTTTTGATGCGACCTTGCACGCCGGCCGCGCGCAGCAAATGGCGCACCAGGGTGGTTTTACCTGCGCCCAAGTTGCCGTGCAATGCCAGGCAAGCATCTCGCCCGCCTGGCCAGAGCTGCAAGGCGGCGCTCAGCCGCTGTGCAAAGGCTTGCGTGGCCGCTTCGGTGGGCCACAGACCCTCCCAATGCACGGCGGTGGCGGGAGTTTCTACAATCGGCGGGTGACTGCTCAACGTACTCAAATCGACCTTCTTGAACTTTGGCCCCAGATCCAAACCTGGGCGCGTGAGTTGGGATTGTCCCAAATTGGCGTGAGTGGTATCGATTTGTCCTCAGCAGAGCCCGGATTACAGGCCTGGTTGGCCGCTGGTTTTCACGGCAGCATGGGCTACATGGCCAGTCATGGCCTCAAGCGAGCCCGCCCCGCCGAGCTCCAGCCGGGGACGGTGAGCGTCATCACGGCGCGCATGGATTATTTGCCGCTGGGCACACCACCGGATTGGCTGGCCCATGAAACGTCTCGCATGGTGCAGCCGGCGGAGGCGGTGGTCTCGCTCTATGCCCGGGGCCGTGACTACCACAAGGTTTTGCGCAGTCGTTTGCAAAAGCTGCAAGAACGCATCGCGCAAGCCATTGGCCCTTTTGGACACCGCGTGTTCACCGACTCGGCGCCCGTGTTGGAGGCCGAGATGGCCACCCGCAGCGGCCTGGGTTGGCGCGGCAAACACACCCTGGTGCTCAGCCGCGAGGCGGGCTCGATGTTTTTTTTGGGCGAATTGTTCGTGGACTTTGCGTTGCCCGAGACGCCCCCCGTGTCGGCCCATTGCGGCCAGTGCACCGCCTGCATGGATTTGTGCCCCACACAGGCCATTGTGGGGCCGTACAAGCTCGACGCCCGGCGCTGCATTTCCTACTTGACCATTGAACACGCCGGACCCATTGACGAAGCCCTGCGCCCCTTGATTGGCAACCGCATCTACGGCTGTGACGATTGCCAACTGGCCTGTCCCTGGAACAAGTTTGCCCAAGTCAGTACCGTGCCGGACTGGCAGCCGCGTGAGGGCCTAGAGGCAGGCCGCATCGCGGCACTGATGGCTTGGAGCGAGCTTGATTTTTTACGACGCACCGAGGGCAGCGCCATCCGCCGCATCGGTCATGCCCGATGGCAGCGCAATCTGGCGCTGGCGGCTGGCAATGCCTTGGCGTCCGATGCCCTCCATGGACCCGAGCGCCAAGCCCTGCAGCAGGCCTTGACGGCGCTGTGCTCGCATCCCGACCCGGTGGTGCAAGAGCAAGCGGCCTGGTCGTTGCGCCAAGCTGCAGCGCATCCGTAAAAAGGCCGGGTGTCAGCGCAGCACGCCCAGTGCAAAGGGCAAGCTGAGCATGCCCGAGAGGGTTGACAGCGTGACCAGTCCTGCCACATAGGGCCCGTTGTAACCCATTCGGGCAGCCAGCACGTAACAAGTGGAAGCCGTGGGCAAAGCTGAAAAGGCCAGCAGCACGGTGGTTTGCATGGCCGTGAGTCCAAACAGTTTGGACATGCCCAGGGCGATCAGGGGCAGCAGCAGGTGCTTGATCAAGAGCACGCTCGCGGCCAGCAGTTGGCCTTCGCGCAAGGTGCGCAGCTCCATGCCGGCACCCGCGGCCATCAAACCCAAGGCCAGTGAGGCGGCGCCAATGCGGCTGACACTGGGGTCCAACCAAGTGGGAATGCCAAAGCCCATCAGGTTCAGGACCAAACCGGACGTGGTGGCGATGATCAGCGGGTTGCGCGCCAGCTCGCGCAAAAAACCCGTGTTCGCATGCCGGGCCATGGGCCACACGGCACCGATATTGAACAGGGGCACACAAAAGCCGATCAACACCGAAATCAGCAGCAGCCCCTCAGGCCCCGCCAAACGCTCGGCCAAGGCCAGGGCAATGAAGGAGTTGAAACGGAAACCCACTTGGGCGCTGGCCGCATGGTCACGTCGGTCCAGCCGTTTGCCCAGAACCGGCCAATAAGGCAGGCTGTAAGACAGTGCAATCGCACAGACCCCCAAACTCAGTCCGGCCCCGATGAGGCTAGAGGCCGCTTCCAAATCGAGTGGGCTTTTCACAATGGAGCGGAACAACAGCACCGGGAACAGGAACAGGTAAACCAAACGGTCGACCTGCTGCCACACCGAGCGGTTCAAGGCGGTGTAGCGGCAAATCAGGTAGCCGCACAAAATCAGCGCGAAATCAGGAATGAGGAGTTGGGCGAAATTCACCCTTTGAGCATAACGGTTGCCTCCATTCAAATGGGGGCCGCTTGTCACCCTGGGGTAACGGGGGGGCGATGAATGCCCTTTATTTCACGGTTTTGTGGGTTTTTCCTCTCTCAAGGGCGCATCTTTTTTGCATATCATGTGCGCACTTTCAAGGAGTTTTGACATGAAGCGTCGCAGTTTGTTTTCGGCAGCGGGTTGGGCTGTCACCGTTTTGGCCAGTGGTTCGGTATGGGCGCAGGCCTATCCCAACAAACCCATCAAATTGCAAGTGCCTTTTGCACCTGGCGGTACCACCGACATCGTGGCCCGTGTGATCTCAGAGCCACTGGGCAAGGTCTTGGGTCAAAACGTGATCGTCGAGAACAAAGCCGGTGGCGGCGGTGTGGTGGGTGCGACCGAAACCACGCGGGCTGCGCCCGATGGCTACAACTTGGGCATGGCCACGGTGTCCACAACTGCCGCCAACCCGGCCATCAACCCCAAGATTCCGTACAACGTGTTGACCGACTTCACGCCCATCATCAACATTGCAGCCACACCCAATGTGATCGCAGTGCACCCCAGCTTTCCGGCCAAGGACTACAAAGGCTTTTTGGCAGAAATCAAAAAGAACCCCGGCAAATATTCCTACGCTTCGTCCGGCACAGGGGGCATTGGCCACCTGCAGACCGAATTGTGGAAAAGCCTGGCGGGCGTTTTCATCACCCACATCCCTTACCGTGGTGCAGGGCCAGCCTTGAACGACACGGTCGCAGGGCAAGTGCCCATCATTTTTGACAACCTGCCTTCGGCTTTGCCCTTCATCCAAACCGGTAAATTGGTGCCGATTGTGGTGGCTGCACCCCAGCGTCTGCCCCAGTTGCCCAATGTGCCAACCTTCAAGGAAATTGGTTTGGAGCCCGTCAACCGCATGGCTTACTACGGCATTTTGGGCCCCAAGAATTTGCCCAAAGAGGTGGTGGACAAGATCAGCGCCGGTGTGAAAAAAGCGCTGCAAGAGCCTGGTGTGACCAAGCGCATCAACGACACGGGCTCTTTGGTTGTGGCCAATACGCCAGAGGAATTCACGGCCCAGATCAAGGCCGAGTTCGAGGTGTACAAGAAAGTGGTGAACCAGCAAAATCTCAAGCTGGACTGATTTTTAGGCCATGCACGAGGCCAGCCAAAACGCCATCGACCGCTTTGCCGAGGCGCTTTGGCTGGAGGACGGGCTGGCCGCCAATACCCTGGCGGCCTACCGTCTCGATTTGTCACTCTACGCCAACTGGTTGTTCCTCACGCACAGGCTGGCGCTGGCGGCGAGCCAAGAGCACCACCTGCAGTCTTACTTTGCGCAGCGGCACGCGCAAACCAAGGCCACTTCGGCCAATCGCCGGCTCACCGTCTTCAAGCGATTTTTCAGATGGGCCTTGCGTGAGCGCTTGATCCCATCCGACCCCACTTTGCGCATGCTGGCCGCTAAACAGGCCCTGCGCGTTCCCAAAACCTTGGGCGAGGCGCAAGTCGATGCCCTTTTGTCCGCACCCGATGTCACCACGCCATTGGGTCTGCGTGACCGCGCCATGCTGGAGCTGATGTACGCCAGTGGCCTGCGTGTGAGCGAGTTGGTGAGCCTCAAAACCCTGCATGTTTCACTCAATGAGGGCGTGTTGCGCATCATGGGCAAGGGCAGCAAAGAGCGTTTGGTGCCTTTTGGAGAGGAGGCGCGCGAATGGTTGCAGCGTTACATGGGCCAAGCCCGGGCGTCGATGCTGGGCCAAAGCCAGACCCAAGACCTGTTTGTCACCACCAGTGGCACCACCCCCGGCACGGCCATGTCACGCGTCATGTTCTGGAGCTTGGTCAAGCGTTACGCCATCGCCGCTGGCATCACCGCCCCTTTGTCGCCACACACCCTGCGCCATGCCTTTGCCACGCATTTGCTCAACCATGGGGCTGATTTGCGAGCGGTGCAAATGCTGCTGGGCCATGCCGACATCTCCACCACCACCATTTACACCCATGTGGCGCGTGAACGGCTCAAGACGCTGCATGCGCAGCACCACCCGCGGGGTTAGCTCAGGGCGGCCAATTCCGCTTCTTCAAAACCGGCCAACCGACGCGCCGCCAGGTTGAAGGGGGGACGCAATTTGGGCGCGTCGTATTGCAAGATCAACTCGGCATAGGTGCTGAGCGGGTCCAAACCGCGCTGTTGGCACAGGTGGCGGTACCAGCGGTTGCCTGCCGCGACGTGGCCGATTTCTTCTTTGAGGATGATGTCCAGAATGTCGCCCGCCCGGTGGTCGCCCACGCTGACCAGTTTGTTTTTCACGCCCGGTGAGGCGTCCAGGCCTCGCGCCTCCATCGTGCGAGGCACGATACCGATGCGCGCCAGGAGGTCGTTCTGGGTGCGCTCGGCCATGTCCCACAGGGTGTTGTGGGCGGGGAAGTCGCCGTAGTCAAAACCCATGCCCAGCAAATGTTCGCGCAGCAAGTTGAAGTGCTTGGCTTCTTCCTGCGCGATGCGCACCCAATCGGTATAAAACGCGTCGGGCATGCCCGCAAAGCGCCACACCACGTCCAGTGCTAGGTCGATGGCGTTGAGCTCGATGTGGGCGATCGAGTGCACCAGCATGGCGCGACCCTCGAGCGAGGCCATGGATTTGGCTTTGAGCTGGGTGTGCGGCACCAACAGCGGGCGGGCGGCGCGACCGGGGCCTGGGGTGGGGGCGCTCAAAGTTTCGAGCGCACCCACGGGCAGGCTCAGGTCCAGTGCCAAAGTGGCTTGCGCCTTCAGCTTCGGGTCGGTTTGCGCCCATGGGATCAGGGCAGCGGTTCGCAAGGTGTGCATGGTGAAATCGGGCAGCGCCCACGGCCGTTGGTGGGCATCCCTACAATTGTAGGTTTTCAAGACAACCCAAACGACAGGAGACCGCCTTGGCCATTTACCAATTGGATGCTCAAACTCCCCACATCGCCGACAGTGCCTGGGTGGCCGACAACGCGCAGGTCATGGGTGCGGTCCACATCGCGGCCGATGCCAGTGTCTGGTTTGGCGTGACGGTACGTGGTGATACCGAGACGATTGAGATCGGCGAGGGCAGCAACATCCAGGACGGCAGCGTGATGCATGCTGACCACGGCAAACCCCTCAAGGTCGGCAAAAACGTGACGGTGGGGCACATGGTCATGCTGCACGGCTGCACCATAGGCGACGAGTCCCTGATTGGCATTGGCGCGGTGGTGCTCAACGGCGCAAAGATCGGCAAGAACTGTCTGGTGGGTGCTGGCTCGCTGGTGACCGAGGGCAAGGAATTTCCCGATGGCTCGATGATCATGGGCACGCCTGCCAAGGTGGTGCGCGAGTTGACAACTGAGCAGATTGAAGGTCTGCGCCAAAGCGCCAAGCATTATGTGGAGAACGCCCGTCGTTTCAAAAAGGGCTTGAAAGCCGTTTCCTGAATGCCGTGTAGACCCGCTGGGCATCTGCGGTGACCGATTTTTTTCTGAGGATTGGCCCCAAAGGGCTGTAAATTGAACCTTGTCTGAACTCCATAAATTCATTTTCGAAGGCCTGCCCGTGCGTGGCATGCTGGTGCGCCTGACCGATGCCTGGCAAGACATCCTGGCGCGCCGCGCTGCCAATTCCGAGACCGGCGCTTACCCTGAACCTGTGCGCCAGTTGCTGGGCGAGATGGCCGCGGCTGGCGTGTTGATGCAGGGCAACATCAAGTTCAACGGTGCTTTGGTGCTGCAAATCTTTGGCGATGGCCCGGTCAAGCTGGGCGTGGTCGAGGTGCAAGCTGATTTGAGCTTGCGGGCCACCTGTACCCAAGTGGGTGAAGTGGGCGAGGGCGCTACCCTGAGCCAGATGGTGAATGTGAACAACGGGGGGCGCTGTGCCATCACCTTGGACCCCCAAGACCGCTTGCCCGGACAGCAGCCCTACCAGGGCGTGGTCCCCTTGTTTGGCGACCGAGGCGAGAAGCTGGACAACATCAGCGAAGTGCTGGAGCACTACATGTTGCAGTCCGAGCAGCTGGACACGGTGCTGGTGTTGGCGGCCGACGACAAGGTGGCCGCAGGTTTATTGATTCAGCGCCTGCCCATCGAAGGGGCGGGCAACCTGGCCGGACGAGCCGATTCACTCCTGCGCGAATCGGTGCTGGGTCAAAGCGAAGACTTCAGCCGCATTGCGATCTTGACCAAGAGTCTCAAACGCGAAGAACTGCTGGGGCTGGACGCCGAAACCATTTTGCACCGTCTGTATTGGGAGGAGCCTTTGGCCCGTTTCGAGCCCAGTATCGGCGAGTCAGGCCCCCGCTTTGCTTGCCGCTGCAACCGTGAGCGGGTCGGCCAGATGATCCGTAGCTTGGGCACCGAGGAGGTGGAAGGCATCCTTGCTGAGCAGGGCCAAGTGGAAGTGGGCTGCGAATTTTGCGGTGCCCAATACCGGTTTGACCCCGTGGATGCGGCGGGCCTCTTCACGGGATTGCCCGCAGACCTGGCCGGTGGTTCGGTGCACTGACATCTGGGTGCGCGCTCCAGTGGGCGAGGGCGTCAGACGCCACGCGCATCAGAGGCCCAGAGGGCCATGGCTTACCGCGCGCCTGGGTCCACGCGTTTGGCCAGCAGGCCTGAGAACAACTGGTGCTCGCAGTCGGGGTCGCTGCACGCATTGCACTGCCAAACGGTGCGCCCTTGGTGGATGGCGAACTGGGCTTTTTCGCGCACCATGCCGCCAGCGGTGTCTTCGCCGGGCAGCCCCAAAGCCAGCAGCGCGTTGTTCAGTCGCTGTTGGCCTTGCCCATAAACGACGTGGTAAGTGATGCCTGCGCGCTCAAGCGCTTGGCGCACAAGGGTGTCGACCGGGCCACGCACATGGGGTCCGTCGCGCTGCAAACCGTCTGCCACCCATGGCAAATCCAGGCCCGTGACCAAGGTGTTGTCAAACAAAGCTTGGTGCGCCAAAGCCATGGGATAGAGGCTGTCATCGCCAAACAAGAGGTCGCTGTAGACCGCCGTCATCAGCGGCGTGGTGTCGGAAATCACCACACCTTGTTGGATGCCTTGCACCGCTTGGGCTTGGGTTTGGGCAATGCCGATTTGTTCGTGCGCCAAGGGTGTTCGGCCTTCGCGATCGCACCAGCTGCGCAGCACCTCGTCGACCGTGCGCACGTTGTGGCCCCGCGACTGCAGCACGCAGGCCAAAGCCGTGACCAAGCAGGATTTGCCTGTGCTTTCTGCACCCAGGATGGCGATGCGTTGCAACCCACTCATGCGGCTTATTCAGCCGATTTGAGGCGCTGGCTTGGACGCCAGGCGCGCCAGCCCCAGACACTCATGGCGGCGAACAGGGCGTACAAAATACAGGTCAACCACAGGCCTTTGTGGGCAAACAAGGCCACGCTGATGACATTCACCACCACCCAGACCAGCCAGTTTTCAAGGTATTTGCGCCCGAGCAAGACCTGGCCAACCAAGCTCAAGGCGGTAGGTAATGCATCCCACCAGGCCACATCGCTGTTGGTGAAATGTTGCAGCAGCAGGGCCAATGCAGGCCAAAGCACGGCGCTGCAGACCAGCACGAGGAGCCAGCCGCGCACAGACAAGTGCTGAATGGCGATGGCGGGTTGGGCGTCTGGCGTGGTGCGAAGCCATTGCCACCAACCCCACAGAGAAATGGCCACAAACACCAATTGCAGGCCCGCTTCACCGTACAGCAGGCTGTCTTTGAAGACAAAAAAATACAGAACAGAACTGGCGATGGACAGTGGCCAGCCCCAATGCCATTCTTTGATGTTGCACACCACCATGGCCAGGCCAAGCAAAAAACCTGCAATTTCAATGGGGGACATCATTTGGCGATTTGAACGTAGATTTCGTTGGACTTGACCATGCCCAGCTCATGTCTTGCACGTTCTTCCACCATGTTCAGGCCCTCTTTGAGGTCATTGACTTCGGCGCTGAGTTGGTCAATTTTGCGGTGGGCCTTTTCGTTCTCGGCCTTTTGCTCTTTCAAGGACCGCTCCAGCTCGGCAACGGTGGACACGCCGCCTTTGCCCAACCACAGTTGGGCCTGGATGATCGCCAACAAGACGACCAGCACAATTGGAACCAGGCGGTTGCCCATGGCCGTACCTGATCAGCGCAAGTTGTAGAACGCAGCGCGGCCAGGGTACACCGCCACTTCGCCGAGGTCTTCCTCAATGCGCAGCAGCTGGTTGTACTTGGCCATGCGGTCCGAGCGGCTCATGGAGCCGGTTTTGATCTGACCGGCATTCAGGCCCACGGCGATGTCGGCAATCGTGCTGTCTTCGGTCTCACCCGAGCGGTGCGAGATGACGGCGGTGTAACCCGCACGCTTGGCCATTTCGATGGCTTCGAAGGTTTCGGTCAGGGTGCCGATTTGGTTGATCTTGATCAGGATCGAGTTGGCGATGCCTTTGTCAATCCCTTCTTTAAATATCTTGGTGTTGGTCACGAACAGGTCATCACCGACGATTTGCACGTTCTTGGCCAAGCGGTCGGTCAGCACTTTCCAGCCGTCCCAGTCGCCTTCGGCCATGCCGTCTTCGATGCTGATGATGGGGTACTTGTCGCACCAAGAGGCCAACATGTCTGTCCACTGCTCCGAGGTCAAGCTGATCCCGCCTTCACCGGCCAGTACATACTTGCCGTCTTTGTAAAACTCGCTGGCGGCACAATCGAGGCCAATGGCAATCTGTTCACCAGCGGTGTAACCGGCCGCAGCGATGGCTTCGAGCACCATTTGAATCGCCGCTTCGTGGCTCTCGACGTTGGGGGCAAAGCCACCTTCATCGCCCACGGCAATGCTCATGCCTTTGTCGTGGATGATCTTCTTCAGGGCGTGAAACACTTCGGCGCCCCAGCGCACGGCTTCGCGGAACGACGGTGCGCCCACGGGAATGATCATGAACTCTTGCAGATCGAGGTTGTTGTTGGCGTGTGCGCCGCCGTTGATGACGTTCATCATGGGCACAGGCAGTTGGTTGCCATTCATGCCGCCAAAGTAGCGGTACAGGGGCAGACCGGACTCTTCGGCCGCAGCACGGGCCACGGCCATCGACACCGCCAACATGGCGTTGGCGCCCAAGCGGCTCTTGTTCTCGGTGCCGTCCAAGTCAATCAAGGTGCGGTCCAAGAAGGCTTGCTCGGAAGCGTCCAGGCCGAGCACGGCTTCAGAAATTTCGGTGTTGATGTGCTCCACCGCTTTGAGCACGCCTTTGCCCAAATAACGGCTCTTGTCGCCATCGCGCAGCTCGATGGCTTCGCGGCTGCCGGTGGATGCGCCAGACGGCACTGCGGCACGGCCCATGACGCCAGATTCCAGCAGCACGTCGCATTCGACGGTGGGGTTGCCACGGCTGTCGAGGATTTCACGGCCGACGATGTCAACAATTGCACTCATTTTTGAACTCTCTCAATTTAAAAACAAAACGGGTTTCAACGCCTGCGGTTCAGACGCCTTCGACGGCCACCATGCGCATGATGGCGGCCCCTTCACGGGCCTTGCGGGCTTGGAGGTATTCGGGCAGCTCGTAGAAGGCTTGGGCGGCCTCGAACGAGGGAAACTTCAGGATGACAATGCGCTCAGGAGCCCAGTCGCCTTCGAGCACCTGCACCTGCCCTCCACGCACACAGACTTCTGCACCAGCCGTTTTCATGGCAGCGGTGGACCACTTTTTGTATTCTTCATATTGAACAGGGTTGGTCACCTGAACGTGGGCGATGATATAGCCGCTCATGCGAAATCGTCCTCTAAAAATGGGTTCTTTTTGGTAACGGAATCGAGCTGCACCAGGGTCTCGAGCAGGGCGCGCATTTGGCCCAGCGGCACGGCGTTGGGGCCATCAGACCAAGCTTGGGCGGGCTTGGGATGGGTTTCCATGAACAAACCGGCCACCCCGACAGCCACACCCGCACGTGCCAGCACCGGCACCATCTCGCGCGCTCCGCCGCTGCTGGTGCCTTGGCCGCCCGGCTTTTGCACCGAGTGCGTCACATCGAACACCACTGGGGCGCCGGTTTTGCGCATCTCCGCCAAGCTGGTCATGTCGGCGACCAGGTTGTTGTAGCCAAAGCTCACGCCACGCTCGCAGGCCAGAAAGTTGTCTTCGGGCAGGCCGGCTTCGCGCGCTGCGGTGCGGGCTTTGTCGATGACGTTCTTCATGTCCCAAGGGGCTAAAAACTGGCCCTTCTTGATGTTGACGGGCTTGCCCGATTGGGCCACAGCGCGGATGAAATCGGTCTGGCGGCACAAAAAGGCCGGGGTCTGGAGTACGTCTACCACGCTGGCCACGGTCTTGACCTGCGACTCGTCGTGCACATCGGTGAGGATGGGCACGCCGATTTGGCGGCGCACCTCCTGAAGGATTTTCAGGCCCGCATCGATGCCTACACCGCGCTGCGTGCTGCCCGAGGAACGGTTGGCCTTGTCGAACGAACCTTTGTAGATGAGGGGAATGCCCAGCGCCGAGCAAGCCTCTTGGAGACGGCCAGCCACTTCGATGGACATCTCCAGACCTTCGATGGAGCAGGTGCCCGCGATCAAAAAGAAAGGCTGCTGCAGGCCCACGTCAAATCCGCAAAGTTTCATGGCTTACTCCAGTGTTCAGGGGGCAATCAGGCGGCTGCTTTGTGGTCAATCGCCGCTTTGACGAAGGCGTTGAACAGGGGGTGACCATCCCACGGCGTGGACTTGAATTCGGGGTGAAACTGCACGCCCACGTACCAAGGGTGCACCGTTTGCGGCAGCTCCACGATTTCGGTCAGCTGCTCGCGCTGGGTCAGCGCAGAGATCACCAAGCCCGCTTTGCGCAGGTCATCGAGGTAATTGACGTTGGCTTCATAGCGATGGCGGTGGCGCTCGGTGACCACGTCGCCGTAGATTTGGTGGGCCAGTGTGCCCTTGGCCACGTCTGAGCTTTGCGCACCCAAGCGCATGGTGCCGCCCAAGTCCGAGTTGGCGTCACGCACTTGGATCGAGCCATCGGCGTCTTTCCACTCGTTGATCAGGGCGATCACGGGGAAGGGTGTCTCGGGTTCGAACTCGGTGCTGTTGGCGCCCGTCATGCCGGCCACATGGCGTGCGTATTCGATGGTGGCGACTTGCATGCCCAGGCAGATGCCCAAGTAAGGCACTTGGCGGGTACGCGCGAATTGGGCCGTTTCGATCTTGCCTTCGACCCCGCGCTTGCCAAAGCCGCCAGGCACCAGCACACCGTCGAAGTGGGCCAGGCTGGCCACGGTCTCGGGGGTGATGGTTTCGGAGTCGATGTGCTCGATCTTCACGCGCACATGGTTGCGCATGCCAGCATGACGCAGTGCTTCGTTGACCGATTTGTAGCTGTCGGACAGTTCCACATACTTGCCGACCATGGCGATGGTCACTTCACCCTTGGGGTTGGCGGTCTCATACACCAGATCATCCCAGCGCTTGAGGCTGGCGGGGGGCGTGTTCAGGCGCAGCTTGTCGCAGATCAAACCGTCCAAGCCTTGCTCGTGCAGGACGCGGGGCACCTTGTAGATGGTGTCCACATCAGGCATGGAGATCACGCCCCAACTTTGCACGTTGGTGAACAGGGAAATTTTGTCGCGCTCGTCGTCGGGGATGAAGCGGTCGGCTCGGCACAGCAACGCATCGGGCTGGATGCCGATCTCACGCAGTTTTTGCACCGTGTGCTGGGTCGGTTTGGTTTTGAGCTCACCGGCCGTGGCGATCCAAGGCAGGTAAGTCAGGTGCACAAAGGCGGTGTTGTTGGGGCCCAAACGCAGGCTGAGTTGGCGCACAGCTTCAAGGAAAGGCAAGGACTCGATGTCGCCTACAGTGCCGCCGATTTCGACAATGGCCACATCCACCGCTTCGGGGGTGCCAAAACCGGCACCACGTTTGACGAAGTCCTGGATTTCATTGGTGACGTGGGGGATGACTTGGACCGTTTTGCCCAGGTAGTCGCCACGGCGCTCTTTTTCGAGCACGCTTTTGTAAATCTGACCGGTGGTGAAGTTGTTGGCCTTCTTCATCCGGGTGTTGATGAAGCGCTCGTAGTGGCCCAAATCCAGGTCGGTTTCAGCGCCATCGTCTGTCACAAACACCTCGCCGTGCTGGATAGGCGACATGGTGCCGGGGTCCACGTTGAGGTAGGGGTCGAGCTTGATGAGGGTGACGGAGAGGCCGCGCGATTCGAGGAGGGCGGCGAGCGAGGCGGAGGCGATTCCCTTGCCCAGGGAAGACACCACACCGCCGGTGACGAAGACGAATTTGGTCATGTCCAAGACGGGAGCTTGGCGCTCCCGGTAGGTGGAAATCGTGATTATAGACAGTCGGGTTCGGGGTTTTCTCGGCGTGGAAGTGTTTTGTGGTGTGTTTCCGCGCTGAGGCGGGCGCAGGCCGGTCGTGCTCATCACTCGCTTCGCTCGCCAAATCACCCGATCCGGCCTGCGCCCGCCTCAACGCTGCGTCGCATCCGTGTTCAACTTCTTTGAATACGCATGGCGATGCAGGCACCGCCGACTCGTCTGTGGCACAGCTGTTCTTGTGCTCTCTGCTACATTCCCCAGCCATGAGCACATTGGCTGGAAAACACATCGTTCTGGGTTTGTCGGGCGGCATTGCGGCCTTCAAGTCGGCTGAACTCTGCCGCGCCTTGGTCAAGGCCGGCTGCACCGTTCAGGTGGTCATGACCGAGGCGGCCGAGCATTTCATGACGGCGGTCACCATGCAGGCCTTGTCGGGCCGACCGGTCTACACCTCCCAATGGGACCCGCGTGAAGCCAACAACATGGCCCACATCAATCTCAGCCGCGAAGCCGATGCGATTGTGGTGGCCCCGGCCAGCGCCGACTTCATGGCCAAACTGCTGCACGGTGGTGCCGATGAGCTGCTCAGCTTGATGTGTTTGGCCAGGCCCCTGGACAAAGTGCCCTTGATCGTGGCCCCGGCCATGAACCGTGAAATGTGGTCCAACCCCGCCACCCAGCGCAATGTCGCGCAACTTCAAGCCGATGGCATCCATGTGTTGGATGTCGGGCAGGGCGACCAAGCCTGCGGTGAAACGGGCGATGGGCGCATGCTCGAAGCACAAGAAATTTTGGAAGACCTGGAGGCATTTTTCACGCCCAAAGTGCTGGCGGGTCGGCAAGTGCTGGTCACGGCGGGACCCACTTACGAAGCCATTGATCCGGTACGCGGCATCACCAACTTGTCAAGCGGCAAGATGGGTTTTTCGATTGCTCGGGCGGCACGCATGGCCGGGGCCGATGTGACTTTGATCGCCGGTCCGGTCAGCCTCACGACACCTCGGGGTGTCCAGCGCGTGGATGTGCGATCAGCCCTCAGCATGCTCCAAGCCGTGCAAGCGCATCTGCCCGGCCAAGGGGTATTTGTGGCCACCGCTGCGGTGGCCGACTGGCGGCCGGCCCACTCGGCCGAACAAAAAATCAAGAAAGACGGTTCAGGCCAGACGCCCGAGCTGGCCTTTGTCGAGAACCCCGACATATTGGCGACGGTGGCCCAATCGGCTGCGGCGCAAAAGGGCGATTTGTTTTGTGTCGGGTTCGCTGCAGAAAGCCACGATCTGCTGGCGCTGGCCACAGCCAAACGTGTGCGCAAACAAGTCCCACTGCTGGTGGGTAACATCGGCCCGGCGACCTTCGGGCAAGACGACAATGCATTGTTGCTGGTCGACGCCCACGGCGCCCGCGAATTGCCGCATGCCAGCAAAACAATGCTGGCCAGCCAACTCATTGATGACATTGCCCGGCGCTTGGGCACAGCACAAGGATGACCATGGACCTCGACGTCAAAATTCTCGATGCACGCATCGCGGCACAAATGCCCAGCTACGCCACCCCTGGCAGTGCAGGTCTGGACCTGCGCGCTTGCCTGGACGCACCACTGACCCTGGCCCCCAACGCCTGGCAGCTGGTGCCCACGGGCATGGCCATCCACATCAAAGATCCCGGTTACGCTGCCATGTTGCTGCCGCGCTCAGGTTTGGGCCACAAGCACGGCATCGTGCTGGGCAATCTGGTGGGTTTGATCGACAGCGATTACCAAGGCCAGCTGATGGTCAGTTGCTGGAACCGCAGCGATGTGGCGTTCACCATTGAACCTTTGGAACGCATTGCACAGATGGTGCTTGTCCCCGTGGTGCAAGCGCGTTTCCATGTGGTGAGCGAGTTCGGCACCGCGACCGCGCGCGGTGAGGGTGGTTACGGCTCGACAGGCCAAAAATAAGCACCAATCCAGGCACCACCCCAGGTGTCAATGCAGGGTAGGCGCCGTGCTCGCGCCATCATTGCCCACTTCGATCTTGAAGAAACCTGTGCCGCAACTGCCGTGACCCACTTCGGACTCGGTCGGTTCCCGCACAGATTCGACTTTCAGATGCAAACGCAGCGCGATGCCAGACAAGGGGTGGTTGGCGTCCAGCACCACATGCTCGGGGTAGATCTCGGTCACGGTGTAAAGCGCGTTGCGTGGCGCATCCGGGTTGCAACCTGCGGGCAAAGCCGTGCCTTCAATCGTCAGTCCTGGCTCAAGCCCTTCCGGGAACAGCGCCAGTGGCTCGAGAAATAGCAAATTTTCATCAAAGTCGCCAAAGGCGTCTTCAGGCTCCAGATGCAGGTCGATTTTGGCGCCCGGTTCGTGGCCTTGCAGGGCTTCCTCGATTTTGGGCAGCAGATCTTGGCCGCCAATGAAAAATTCCACGGGTTCGTCCAGCGTATCCAGAACTTCGCCCAGCGTGTCTTTGAGTGTCCAGGTCAGTGCGACCACAGAAGGTGTCTTGATTTCCATACGACAATTGTCGCAGTTTGGCGGCCTGTTGGAGGGCGCCCTGTCAATGAGCACAGGTCTTTGGGTCTGTGCAAGCGGAACAACCACATGAACACAGAACAACCCCTGGCCCTGCTCGGCGGCCTGAGCCCTAGCCAATTCATGAAGCGCCACTGGCAAAAAAAACCCTTGCTGGTGCGCAACGCCATGCCGGATTTTGTGCCCTGCGTGGGTCGCCAGGAGTTGGTGGCCTTGGCTGGCCAGGAGGGCGTGGAGTCGCGCCTGATTGTCGACACGGGCAAGGGCTGGAAGTTGAAACATGGGCCATTCCCCAAGCGAGGTCTGCCGCCCTTTGGTCAAAAAAAATGGACTTTTTTGGTGCAAGGTGTGGACTTGCACCATGACGGCGTGCATGCCCTGCTGCAAAAGTTTCGCTTTGTGCCCGATGCCAGACTCGACGACGTGATGATCAGTTATGCCACCGATGGCGGTGGTGTGGGCCCCCACTTTGACAGTTATGACGTGTTTTTACTCCAAGCCCACGGGCAGCGCCGCTGGCGCATTGGACGCAACAAGGACTTGACGCTTCAGGCGGGAGTGCCGCTGAAAATTTTGCAAAATTTCGAAGCCGAAGAGGAGTTTGTTCTGAATCCCGGCGACATGCTGTATTTGCCGCCCAAGTATGCGCACGACGGTATTGCCGAGGGTGAGTGCATGACGTGGTCGGTTGGCTTTCGCGCACCTCAAGAGGGCGAGTTGGCGCGAGAGTTGTTGTTGGGTTTGGCGGATGAAGCGTTTGAGGGGGTGGGCGAGGCCATTTACCGTGATCCGCGACAGCCGGCGGTCGCTTCTTCGGCGGCCATTCCGGACACTTTGGCTGTCTTTGCGCGCCAAGTGGTCGATAAAGCCCTCAAAAATCCGGATTTGCTGGACAGTTTGCTGGGCGAATACCTGACGGAACCCAAAGCCCATGTCTGGTTTGATGAACCCGAAACCGAACCTGATTTGTCCAAGGGGGTGCAGCTTGATCGCAGAACCAAAATGCTGTACGACGATCGGCACGTGTTCATCAATGGTGAGAGCTTTCGTTCAGGGGGTATTGATGCGCGCTATTTGCGTCAATTGGCAGATGACAGGCGCTTATCTGCGTCATCTTGCGCTAAGTTGAGTCGTTCGGCCCAGGCGGCATTGCTCGATTGGATGTCTGCGGATTGGTTGAAACCCGCTCAGGACTTACCCCAGCAAGGGGTGTTTTGAAGGTTTCATGTCAGCTTGGTGCTTTTCAAATTCGCAGGGTTAGGGAAAACGCTATAATGTCGTTCCGAGTGCAGAAGAACTCGAGTGCTTTTGTCTCGGTTCAAGTTTTTTGAATCAGTCTTCGACAATTTCCGGAAATTGTTTTTAACCCCTACAAGGAAAATCATCATGAACAAGTCCCTCGTTTTGGCCGCCATCATCGCTGCTGCTGCTTTGTCTGCCTGCGGTAAAAAAGAAGAAGCCGCTGCACCTGCCGCTCCTGCGCCAGTGGCAGCACCAGCACCAGCACCAGCACCTGCTGCTGACGCTTCTGCTGCCCCAGCTGCAGCACCTGCTGCTGACGCATCCGCTGCCAAGTAATGGCAGGTTGCGCCCCGGCTTTGACCGGGGCTGCATAAAAAAACCCCGCGCTGCGGGGTTTTTTTATGTGCCGCAGGGCTTGAGGCGTTCAGCGCAATTCATTGGCCAGCAGTTTCAAAATCCGCTCAGCGTTGCCTGACTTTTCGGGTTGACCATTGGCGTCCAGAACACGGATATGGCTGAGGTTGCCCTTTTCGGTCAAGGCGATCCGGTAGCGCGACAAAGCGGCCTCTTCTTTCTTGCTGCTGAACATTCGGGCAAAAAATCCCGGTTCTTTTTCAGCTGGGCTGGCGGACGAGACATAACGGACAAAGTAAATGCCTTTGGATCGATCGCGGTCCTCCACGGTGAAGCCGGTACGGTCCAGCGCGACACCGGTGCGGCGCCATGCCCGATCCAGGGCGTCATTGATCTCGACGGCGGGTTGGCCATCCAAGGTGGTCAAGCTGGCCATTGGCGCAGGCATGACGGCAGCGGTGGCAGCTTTGGCTGTTTCAGGGGAGGCGCCCAGTTTGACCATCAGTCGACGCAAGAACTCGATCTCGAGCTCTGGGTCGCTGGCCCGCGGTTGCCAGACGGTTTGGTCTTTCTGGGCGTTGCTGTAGTTCTCCACCATGCCTCGGTGCGTGATGTAAATCTCAACGCCACCTTGTGCGTTGCGTTCTACCCGGGTGCGGAACTTGTCGCGCTCGCCAGAGGAATACAAGGAATCGAGCACTTTGCCCAATGTCTTGCGGATCATGTCTTGCGGAATTTTGGCGCGGTTTTCTGCCCAATCGGTTTCCATGATGCCGATGTCAGGCGAGTCGGTGACCAGAACAAAACCATTGCTGGTCCAGAACTCTTTCAGGGGGTCCCACACCTTGTCGGCCGGGCGAGCCACCACCAACCAGCGTTGGTTACCCTGGCGCTCAATGCGCACATCGCCCAATTGGTTCGCTGCGGTGCCGGCATCGGCCACGCGAGCACTGGCGCTGTTGAAACCAGAAGCGGTGGCCGAGTTGCTTTCGATCGCATAGCGCGAGTCTTTGCGCAGTTGGCTCAGGTCGGGCGGCACTTCCAGCGAGGCTGCCTTGGTTGCACTTTTGTAATCAATCTTGTCTTCTTCCAGCAAGGAGCAACCACTGACCAAAATGGCCAATGCCGCAACAACGGCGCTGCGCTGAGCCGTTTGGATGGAGGTGGAGCGATGGGACAATTTCACAAGCAATCCTTAGGTGGAAATCAAATCAGTCCGCTGGCCTTGAGCGCGGCCTCAACAACCGGGTGCTGAGACGTCGACAGTTCGGTCATGGGCAAACGCAACGCAGGACCGCACAGGCCCATGCGGTGCATGGCCCATTTCACGGGAATGGGGTTGGCTTCGACAAACAAGTTTTTGTGCACGGGCATCAACTGGAATTGGATGCGCATGGCTTCTTGGATATCGCCGCGGATGGCCGCCATGCACAAGTCGTGCATCAAACGCGGGGCCACGTTGGCGGTCACGCTGATGTTGCCCGCACCGCCGCACAGCATCAAGGCGACTGCGGTCGGATCGTCACCGGAGTACACCGCAAATTCAGGGGGCAGATCACGGATGAGCCATTGGGCGCGCTCCAAGTTTCCTGTCGCCTCTTTGATGCCGACAATGCCTGGTACTTGGGCCAGTCGCAGCACGGTCTCATGCTGCATATCGGCCACCGAGCGGCCGGGGACGTTGTACAAAATCACGGGCAAGTCGGGTGTGGCTTCGGCAATGGCTCGGAAATGGCGATACTGGCCTTCTTGGGTGGGTTTGTTGTAGTAAGGCACCACCTGCAGTTGGCAATCGGCCCCGACTTTTTTGGCAAATTTGGCCAGTTCAATGGCCTCCGCCGTGGAGTTGGCGCCGCACCCGGCCATGATGGGGACGCGACCGGCCGCTTGTTCGACCGAGACACGGATGATTTCGCAGTGCTCGTCCACCGTGACCGTGGGCGATTCGCCCGTGGTGCCGACCACGCCGATGCAATCCGTGCCTTCGGCCACATGCCAGTCGATCAGTTTTCGCAAAGTGGGGTAATCCACTTGGCCGTCTTCGAGCATGGGGGTGATCAGGGCAGGGATGCTGCCTTGGATAGGGCGAAATTCGGTGGTCATTTCAGTGGCTTCTGAACATAAAACAACCATTCTAACGAGTGCAAATGGTTTTCAGCTTGGGCCATGACAGGGAATGTATCCCGATGTCACGGCGCCGCTTGAGCAAAGTCTGTTGGGGCTTTCAAGGCCCAGCGCGTCAGATCCCCTGCGGTTTTTGGTCGAGCGGCCACGATGCGTTGCACAAAGCGGTCTGGCAAAGTGGCGAAACCGTCTTCGTATGCCACCACATGCAGGCCTTGGGTGACCCGCAGCAACTCCCCCGGGTGCAGCAAAAAGTCGGGCCGCGATGGCTTGCCCACGGTCTCATTGCCCGCCGCAAAGGTTTCGTAAATCAGCACGCCACCAGGGGCCACGCTTTGGACGATGACGGGCATCAGGGCGCGCCACAGGTAATTGGTCACCACCACGCAGCCAAATGTCTGGCCCTCAAAGGGCCAAGGGCCGTTTTCTATGTCGGCGCAACGCACTTGCCCATAGGTTTGGGCCTGTGACACCGCATCGGGGTTGCGATCAACACCCTGAACCGTGTGTCCTTGTGCGGCTAAAAAACGCATGTGTCGGCCTGCCCCGCAAGCCAGATCCAAAACGCGACTGTGGGGCGTTATCAGATGCGCCCAGCG
The DNA here is from genome assembly GCF_048019295.1 of Limnohabitans sp. DCL3. Lineage (GTDB taxonomy): Bacteria > Pseudomonadota > Gammaproteobacteria > Burkholderiales > Burkholderiaceae_C > Limnohabitans_A. The sequence goes on from NZ_CP171842.1 coordinate 1,112,347, forward strand.
TTGCAGCCAAGCCGAGGGGTTTTCGGTGCCGTGCATGGTTTTCCTCTTGAAACTAGAAACAAGCCCACAGTTGCTCGGCCAACATGATGACCAAGTCGGGCTGGGTGTAGAGCCCAAACGGCAGGATGAGGGCTGCGCAAACAGCCAAAGCGACCGCCATTTTGCGGCGCAAGGACGATTTGGACGGCAGGGGCATGGCGCCAACTGGGTTCATGCGGTGTGGGGTGTTGGGCGCTGAATTGGGCTTTCACGCACGGGCAGATTCACCAGCGCAGCAAACATGCCCAAAGCAATGGCCAGGTACCAGACGATGTCGTAGCTGCCGGTTTTGTCGTAGAGATACCCGCCCAGCCAGACGCCCATGAACGAGCCGATCTGGTGGCTGAAAAAGATGAAGCCGCTGAGCATGGACAGGTGTGAAATGCCAAAAATCTGGGCCACCGCGGCATTGGTGGGCGGCACGGTGGACAACCAAAGCAAGCCCATGACACCTGAAAAAATATAAACGCTGGTTGGCGTGAGCGGGGCCAGCAAGAACAGCACGATGGCCACAGAGCGTGCGGCATAAATGAAGGCCAAGATGTTTTTCTTGGCCATTTTCTGGCCTAAAGTGCCTGCGATGTAGGTGCCGAACACGTTGAAGAGACCAATCAAGGCCAGCGCGTAACTGGCCACCTGCGGTGCCAAGCCGTGGTCCTTGAGGTAACTGGGCATGTGCACGCCGATGAACACAACCTGAAAACCGCACACAAAATAGCCGGCCATCAACAGCTGAAAACTGGGGTATTGAAAAGCCTCTTTCAAAGCCTGAGCGATGGTTTGCTCACGTTGGGCTTGGCCGGGGGCGTTCAAGGCGGGCTCGCGCAAGCCCCAAGCCAAGGGGATGATCAGCATGGCGGCGGCCGCCAATATGACCAGAGCGGTTTGCCATCCCATTTGGCTGATCAGCAAACCTTCGACAGGCACCATCAAAAATTGGCCGAAACTGCCCGCGGCCGCAGCAATGCCCATGGCCCAAGAGCGGCGTTCGGGCGGCACGTTGCGGCCAATCACACCGTAGATGACGGCGTAAGTCGTGCCGGCTTGCGCGGTGCCGATGATCACCCCAGTAAACAGGGTAAACACCCACGGATCGGTGGCCCAAGCCATGCCCAGCAAGCCAATCCCATAAATAACGGCGCCCACGGTGATCACGCGGAATGCACCGAACTTGTCGGCCACCATGCCCGCAAAAATGCCCATGAATCCCCAGGAAAGGTTCTGGATGGCCATGGCCAAGGCGAACTCTTGTCGGCCCCAACCTTGGGCTTGGGTGATGGGCTGAAGCCACAGGCCAAAACCGTGGCGAATGCCCATGGACAGGGTCACGATGGCCGCGCCGCAAATCAGCACCTGGCTCAGAGATAAGGGTTTGTGTTGCATCCCCTGACTTTAACCAATGTGGTGGGTCTATGCGGTCGCCCAGTTGCCTGCATGCCGGGCAGCGCTTGGGTACTGTTTTTGCATCCAGTGTCCAGCCGGAAATCCCACTACAATCCGCCACCATGGCCACCCAAACAACTGTCAAAACCTCTCAAGAGTACTCCGAAGGCTCGATCCGCGTCCTGAAGGGCTTGGAGCCCGTCAAGCAACGCCCGGGCATGTACACCCGCACCGACAACCCGCTGCACATCATCCAAGAGGTGCTGGACAACGCCGCCGACGAAGCCTTGGCGGGGCACGGCAAGAAGATCAAAGTGATCCTGCACGCCGACGGCTCGGTCAGCATCGAAGACGATGGCCGGGGCATCCCCTTTGGTCTGCACCCGGAAGAAAAAGCCCCGGTGATCGAGCTGGTGTTCACCCGCTTGCACGCGGGTGGCAAGTTCGACAAGGGCAAGGGCGGGGCTTACAGCTTTTCGGGCGGTTTGCACGGGGTGGGCGTGTCGGTGACCAACGCGCTGTCCAAGCGCTTGGAGGCCACCAGCTACCGCGAAGGCCAAGTGGCGACATTGGTTTTCTCGGGCGGCGACGTGACCGAGCCGCTGGTCAAACGCCCCACAGGCGAGGGGGACCGCAAGCAGGGCACCACCGTACGCGCCTGGCCCGACGCCAAATATTTCGAATCCAGCGCCCTGCCCATGAACGAGCTGACGCACCTGCTGCGCAGCAAAGCCGTGCTCATGCCGGGCGTGACGGTGACCTTGGTGAATGAAAAAACCAAAGAAACCCAGCAGTGGCAATACAAAGCCGGTCTGCGTGACTACCTGACGCAAACCCTGAACGGCGACCCGGTGATCCCGCTGTTTGAAGGCGAAGGTTTTGCCGACGCCAACCACGACAGCTTTGCCGAAGGCGAGGGCGCTTCGTGGGCCGTGGCCTTCACCGAAGACGGCGCGCCGGTGCGCGAGAGCTACGTGAATTTGATCCCGACCAGTGCAGGCGGCACGCACGACAGCGGCTTGCGCGACGGCCTGTTCACCGCCGTCAAAAGCTTCATCGAGCTGCACGGCTTGCTGCCCAAGGGTGTCAAGCTCATGCCCGAGGACGTGTTCGCCCGCGCCAGCTATGTGCTGAGCGCCAAAGTGCTCGATCCGCAGTTCCAGGGCCAGATCAAGGAACGCCTGAACTCGCGTGACGCGGTGCGCTTGGTCTCCAGCTTTGTGCGCCCGGCCCTTGAACTGTGGCTGAACGAGCATGTGGACTACGGCAAAAAACTCGCCGAGCTGGCCATCAAAGCCGCCCAAACCCGCCAAAAGGCCGGGCAAAAGGTGGAAAAGCGCAAGAGTTCTGGCGTGGCGGTGTTGCCCGGCAAATTGACCGATTGCGAGAGCAAGGACATCTTGCACAACGAGGTGTTCTTGGTGGAGGGGGACTCGGCCGGCGGCAGCGCCAAAATGGGCCGCAACAAAGAATGCCAGGCCATCTTGCCCCTGCGCGGCAAGGTGCTCAACACCTGGGAAGTGGACCGCGACCGCTTGTTTGCCAACAACGAAATCCACGACATCTCGGTGGCCATTGGCGTGGACCCGCACGGGCCCACCGACAACCCCGACATGAGCAACCTGCGCTACGGCAAAGTGTGCATTCTGTCGGACGCGGATGTGGACGGCTCGCACATCCAGGTGCTGTTGCTCACCCTGTTTTTCCGCCATTTCCCCAAGTTGATCGAAGCCGGACACCTGTATGTGGCGCGGCCCCCACTGTTCCGGGTCGATGCGCCTGCGCGCGGCAAAAAGCCCGCGTCCAAAGCCTATGCGCTGGACGAGGGCGAACTGACCGCCATCATCGACAAGCTGCGCAAAGATGGCGTGAAAGAAGGCGGCTGGAGCATCAGCCGCTTCAAGGGCTTGGGCGAGATGAGCGCCGAGCAGTTGTGGGACACCACGCTCAACCCCGATACGCGTCGCTTGCTGCCCATCGAGTTGGGGCCTCTCGACAACGCGGGTACTGAAAACCTGATGACGCAGCTCATGGGCAAAGGCGAAGCCGCCGCCCGACGCGAGCTGATGGAACTGCACGGTGACAGCATCGAAATTGATGTTTGAAGCCGCATCCGAAAGAATCCATGACCACTGACTTGTTGACCCCCACCTCTGACGCTGCGCCCCAAGGTGACCACCTGGGCGCCTACGCCCAGCGGGCGTATTTGGAATACGCGTTGTCCGTCGTCAAAGGACGCGCCTTGCCCGATGTGTGCGACGGCCAAAAGCCGGTGCAGCGGCGCATTTTGTATTCGATGGACCGCATGGGCCTGTCCTACAGCGGCCCGAACAACAACACCGCCGCCAAGCCCGTCAAAAGCGCCCGTGTGGTGGGCGATGTGCTGGGCCGTTACCACCCGCACGGCGACACAGCGGCCTACGATGCGCTGGTGCGCATGGCGCAAGACTTTTCCCAGCGCTACCCGCTCATCGACGGGCAGGGCAACTTTGGCAGCCGCGACGGCGATGGCGCAGCGGCCATGCGTTACACCGAAGCGCGCCTCTCGCGCATCACCAGCTTGCTGCTCGATGAGATCGACATGGGCACGGTGGACTTCATTCCCAACTACGACGGCTCCACCGAAGAGCCGCGCCAGCTGCCCGCCCGCTTGCCCTTTAGTCTGCTCAATGGTGCCAGTGGCATTGCCGTGGGTCTGGCCACCGAAATCCCCAGCCACAACCTGCGCGAAGTGGCCGACGCCTGCGTGGCCTTGATCAAAAACGACAAGCTCGGCGACAGCGAGTTGATGGCCATCATCCCTGGCCCCGACTACCCCGGTGGCGGCCAGATCATCAGTCCGGCCAGCGACATTGCCGACGCCTACCGCACGGGTCGTGGCAGCCTCAAAGTGCGTGCCCGCTGGAAGATCGAAGAACTCGCCCGTGGCCAATGGCAGCTGGTGGTGACCGAGTTGCCGCAAGGCGTCAGCTCGCAGCGCGTGCTCGAAGAGATCGAAGAACTCACCAACCCCAAAGTCAAGGCGGGTAAAAAAGCCCTCAGCACCGACCAGCTGCAGCTCAAGGCCAGCATGCTGGCCGTGCTGGATGTGGTGCGTGACGAGTCGAGCAAAGACGCCGCCGTTCGTCTGGTGTTTGAGCCCAAGACCAGCCGCATTGAACAGAGCGAACTCATCACCGCCTTGCTGGCCCACACCAGCTTGGAAACGTCTGCGCCGATCAACATGACCTCGGTGGGCATTGACGGCAAGCCGATCCAGAAGTCGCTGCGCCAGATGCTGGTGGAGTGGATCAGCTTCCGCCAGACCACCATCACCCGCCGCAGCCAACACCGCCTGAACAAGGTGCTGGACCGCATCCACATTCTGGAAGGCCGCCAGCTGGTGCTGCTCAACATTGACGAGGTGATTCGCATCATCCGCCACAGCGACGAGCCCAAGCCTGCGCTGATCGAGGCCTTCCAACTCAGCGACCGCCAAGCCGAAGACATTCTGGAAATTCGTCTGCGCCAACTGGCCCGCTTGGAGGCCATCAAGATCGAGCAAGAGCTGAGTGAACTGCGCCTAGAGCAGGGGAAACTCGAGGAGATTTTGGGCAGCCCCGCCGCGCTGCGCCGCCTGATGATCAAAGAGATCGAAGCGGATGCCAAAACCTTTGCCGACCCGCGCCGCACGCTGATTCAGGAAGAGAAAAAAGCCGTGGCCGAAGTCAAGGTGGTGGACGAACCGGTGACGGTGGTTGTGTCGGAAAAAGGCTGGGTGCGTGCCCGCACCGGCCATGGCCACGATGCCACCAGTTTCGCCTTCAAGGCGGGCGATAGCCTGTATGGCACCTTCGAGTGCCGCACGGTGGATACGCTGCTGATCTTCGGCAGCAACGGAAGAATCTACAGCGTGCCTGTGGCCACTTTGCCTGGCGCACGCGGTGATGGCCAGCCGGTGACCACGCTCATCGAGTTGGAACCCACCACACAGATAGCCCATTACTTTGCAGGCCCGGCCAGCGCCACGCTGCTGCTGAGCGGCTCCGGCGGTTATGGTTTCATGGCCTCGATTGAGAACATGATCTCGCGCAACAAAGCGGGCAAAGCCTTCATCAGCCTGGGCGAGGGCGAAACCGTCTGCGCTCCCAGCCATGTGAGCGGCAGCAGCGCCACGGTGCCTGCCGACAAACAGCCCATGCCCGCCGCCACCAGCGTCTGCTGCGCCAGCACGGGCGGCCGGGTGCTGACCTTTGAGCTCAGCGAACTCAAAACCATGGAAAAAGGCGGCCGGGGCCTGATGCTCATCGACCTCGAAGCCAAAGACAGCTTGGCGGGCGCTGCGGCCTACACCCGCAGTGTCAAGATCGAAGGCATTGGCCGAGGCGGCAAAGAGCGCGAAGAAACGCTGGAAATCCGCAGCCTGAACAATGCCAAAGCGGCCCGCGCCAAAAAAGGCCGCGTGGCGGATTTGGGGTTCAAGCCGAACAAAGTGACGCGGGTGGAATGAGTCAATAAGAACGGACCTTGATGGCAAGCAACGTTTTTCATCGCGGATTTGAAAAAATCAATGTATCGATTCAGTCACGTCACTTCGCTGCCTTTCGGTCTGTGTTAACCCGCTGGCGGTACCTGGGCATGAGCTGAATGCTTTTTTTGCCTGTAGGTGTTTCGTAAAAGCGGGTGATGTCTTCCAGCTCCTTGGCCGTGAAAGCGTTGCCGTACACCTCTGCCAATGCTTCTTTAAGTACCTCAAAGCGCATATGCTTGCGAAAGAATTCGGCCATCACACCCCGAAAGGGCAGCAGTGTGGGGCTTTGCTTGATCTGAATGTCCATCATTTGTTCAATGGACGCGTTCATGGCCTTATCCATGTCCATGGTTTGCAAAAGCAGAGTGGCCTGCTACTTGTTGGCCGCGTCGGCCCAGCAGCAAGCTGATGCCAGGGTCAAGGCGATGCTTGCGCCATGCATGGCCGCCAAACATTTGGATGCCCACTTGCATGAGCGTGTTCGCGCACAGCATGCCGATCAGCACGCGCAGGCCCAAGGTGCCGGGGTCGTGTTGCAGGGTGAGGGTGAGTGCTTCATATTGCCCGGCCATGGCGTGCTGGAGTGGATCCATCAGCAGCATGGCCAGCAAAACAACCAGCATGCCCGCCCAAGCGGTACTCAGGATGGTGCGAGGGTTTGTGACGGTGCCCATGGCGATTTGTACTTTTAAAGTATTCAAATATATCACTCCCATTCGAGTCGTCGTGGGTGAGACTGCACACGACGCTCCGGCTGCCTACTTTTTAAGCACCCCCCGCCAGCCCTTGCAGCCTGTGGCTGGGCTGCTTGTCCTTGCAATTGTCCACAAGCTTGCGCAAGTGCTGTGGGGACGGTTTGCTAACGGTGAATGTCTCAATACACCGCATCGTGGTCGCCCACATTGATCGGGATGATTTGCTGGTCTTGGATCAACAGTTCAAGGGTGATGCGGTAAGACAGGTTGATCGACACCGAATGCAGGCCCGTCAGTCGCCCAGACAGGGCGTGCAAGCGCAGCGACGGGTGGTGCGGGTTCAACTCCAGCAAGGCCAGTGTTTTGGCGTATTGGGTGCGAAGTTCAGGATGTCGCCTGATGAAGCGCTCAGCCCGGCGCATGTAGGCGTCGGTAAAGACCAGCGTGTAGGGCATCCCGCTTGAGAGGCTCGGGCGCTCAATGAGTGGTGTTGTTCACCAAGGCATCGAGCCTCGCCATGTGGGCCTCGGCGCTTTCTGGCACGGCACGGCCAGCGGCCAGGTCGGCGCGGCTTTGGATCAGGGCCGCTTCCAGCTCGCATTCGCGCAGGTAGTGGTATTGCGCCATGTCCATCACCACAAACCGGTCTTTGCCACGCACCGAGATCGTGGCTTCGGTTTGGTCGGCCAGCGCCGATTCAATCGCAGCGATGCCGCGCACTTTGAGGTCGTTGGCGGTCAGTTGGGGCATGGGTGCTTGACGGTCAGAAGCATTAAGTGTGTGATTTTCAGTGTTGTTGATCGTGTTGTCAATCATGCGATTGTTGGCTTTGCTCATGAATTAAGCACACCCCGCCAGCCCTTGCCGGGCATGGCTTTGGTGGCTTGTCCCTGCACTTGTCCACAGCTTTGGGCACGGGGTTTGGGGACAGTTTCAAACATCCCCGGCTCAGCCACCCGTCAGGGTTTTCAGCCCTGCGCACCCAGCAGGAAGTCGATCTTGCCCACCTCCACACCGTTGTGGCGCAGGATGGTGTAGGCCGTGGTGATGTGGAAGTACATATTGGGCAGCATCCAGCCGGTCAGGTAGTCTTGGCCTGTGAGGGTGCGGGTTTTGCCGGGGCCAGCAGGGAAGGTGATCTCTTTGTCCTCGGTGCCGTCGAGGGCTGCAGCGGGGACGGTGGCGATGTAGGCCAGCGTTTTTTGGATGCGCTCTTGCAACTGGGCCAAGGTGCTTTCGGTGTCGTCGAATTTGGGCGCTTCCACCCCGGACAGGCGGGCCACACCGTTCTTGACGGCGTCGCAGGCGATCAGCACCTGGCGCGTGAACGGGAACATATCGGGGGCGAGGCGGTAAGTGGTCAGCGCCGTGGGGTCGATCTTCTTGGTCTCGACAAACTGTTCGGCCTTGGCCAGGATGTGGCTCAGGTTGGTGAGCATGCGGGTGCAGACGGGCAAGCTGGCGCTGGACATGGAAATGGGCATGGGTGTCTCCGGTGGGTCAAGTGAAATTCAGCCGATTTCGGCAATCAATTCGATCTCGACGCAAGCGCCCATGGGGATTTGGGCGACGCCAAAAGCACTGCGGGCATGGGCACCGACTTGTGGACCAAAAACCTGTCCCAGCAATTCGCTGCAGCCGTTGGTCACCAAGTGTTGCTCGGTGAAGTCGCCGGTCGAGTTGACCAAGCTCATCACCTTGACGATGCGCTTGACCTTGTTGAGGTCGCCGACAGCGGCGTGCAGCGTGCCCATCAGGTCGATGGCAACAGCGCGAGCGGCTTGCTGGCCTTCGGCGGTGCTGATGTTTTTGCCCAGTTGGCCGGCCCAGACTTTGCCGTCTTTTTTGGCAATGTGACCCGACAGGAAAACCAAGTTGCCTGTTTGCACAAAAGGCACATAAGCCGCTGCGGGCACAGCCACAGGTGGCAGTTCAATGTTCAGGGATTTGAGGGTGTCGTAAACGCTCATGGTCAGGGTTCTCCGGGGTCAAAATAGGCTCCACTGTAACGCCAACTTCCAGGGTGTGGGCACCGCCGCCGTGCAGCACACCGCGCAAGGGAGAGACGTCGGCGAAATCGCGGCCTACAGCCAGCCGCACGTAATCTTCGCCGGGGCTGGCCCAGCCTGTGCGGTTGTTGGTGGGGTCCAGATCCAGCCAGCCCTGGCAGGCGTGGGTGGCGAGCTCGGGCAGGTACACCGAGGCCCAGGCGTGCGTGGCATCGCTCCCGACCAGTCGGGGCTGGCCGGGTGGTGGCTGGGTCAACAGGTAGCCGCTCACATACCGGGCAGGCAGGCCCAGCGAGCGCAGGCAGGCCAACAAGATGTGGGCGAAGTCCTGGCACACCCCGCGTTGGTCTTGCAAAGCTTGGAGCGCAGGGGTGTTGATGTCGGTGCTGGCCGGCTCGTAGCGGAAGTCACTGTGCATGCGTGCCGTGAGTTCTTGGGCGGCTTGCACCAGAGGGCGGCCGGGTGTGAAGCTGCTTTGCGCATAGGCCAAAAACGCTTCATGCACGGGCGCATGGTGCGAGCCAAACACAAAACCGCTGTGCACATCACCCGCATGCCCGGCGCGGTAGCGAAAATGCTCGCGCACCGCCTCCCAGCTTTGGTCGGTGGTGGCGACATCGGTGGGGCGGGTTTCGATTTCGCTGTAGGCCCGTACCCACAAACCGTCGTGCGGATGCGTCAAGGCCCAATAGGCGCGGTGGTTCAAAAAAGCGTCGATGCGGTGCTGCACCGAGGTCTGCGGTTCTACCTGCAACCAGTGGCTCAGAACCTTTTGGCAAGGCGTGTTCGCTGCCTGCAGATGGGCCACGTGCTGCGCGGTTTGCACAGCTGGGCTGTAGCGGTAACGGGTGTCGTGGGTGATGGCCAGGCGCATGGGGAGTCGGTTTTTTCAAGCACTCACGCTGTAGCGGGCTTCACCGCTGTGCGTGAAGAACAAGCCGCACAACTGGTCCGACACGTCGCGGGCAGCTGTTTGGCCATGGGTCAGGGTGGCCAGCAAAGGCAAGGGGCCAGAGCTGTCGGTGCTTGGGCTTGGTGTGGGCAATGGCCAGAGCGACTCGGGTGTCATGCCGATCCATTGAGGCACCTTGTCGGCCAAAGCCAAGGTGGCGCCATCGGCCAGTGTGCCCATGCGCCGCAAACGTCCACGCAAGGTGTGCGCCACCCAACCCAGAGAGCGCGGGTTGTCCGGGTCGGTCACCAGCAGGTCCATCAGGGCTTGTGGTGTACGGCTTTGTTGGTGTTGCGCATGGAAGCTGATGGTGCTGTCAAACAGCTCGAGCACGGCATCGAAGCCGGCTTGTTCGCCGATCAGACCCAAGCCAATGGCTTGGTCCATGGCATCGGACAAAAATGACAAGCGTTCCAGGTGGCGACCGATGGAGAGCAAGCGCCAGCCGTCGTCGCGGCTCATGCGGTCGGTTTGTGCACCTGTGAGGGCCGCCAGCATTTGGCTGGTGTCGGCCAACAGTCTTTGGACCGTGACGGTGTCCAAACCTGCGCTGGGTTTTGTCGGGTCGCGCGGGTCTTGGCTGGGATCGAAAAACCGTGCTTCGGCTTGCTCCAGCAAACGCCAGTGTTCGGGCGAGAGGCGCTCTCGCACCGAAGCGGCTGCGAGCCGAACCGAGCGCAAGTTGAAGCCCACGCTGGTGGCCAGTTCTTGGTCCCACAAGCCCGCCATCATCGAGCGCTCAAACACCCTGTGGGCTTGGCCTGCGGCGGGGACACCGGCACGCACCAAACCGTGGCGCGTGGCCATGCGGGTGATGAAGTGGAGCAAACAGGGCAGGTTTTGGTTTTCTCCGCTGAGAATTTCAAGGCTCAAGCGCACCAAGCGCAAGGTGTTCTCGGTGCGTTCGGTGTAGCGGCCCATCCAGAACAAATTTTCTGCGGCGCGGCTCGTCACCAGGCGCTGGCGTTGCGCTGTGGCGTCACTGGCGGCTGGGATGGTGCTGGCTTGGTGAGGGGACGATGCGCCGGCGTGTTGCGCGCTGGGGTTCGTGTGCCTGGTCACCTTGGCCGCCGGACTTTGTACCCAGACATCGGCGCTGCTGCCACCGCGCTGCATGGACGCAATGCCTTCGCGTGTGCCCAGCCGTGCGAGGCCCCCCGGCAAGACCTGCCAGCCGCCTTGTGCGTCGGTGACGGCAAAGACCCGCAACACCACGGGGCGCGACTGGATGCTGGAGGACCCATCGGGCAAGACTTGCCAAGTGGGTTGGTGTGACAAGGGCAGCCAGGTCTGCAAGGTGTGCGCGTCGGGGTCACGCAAAATGCGGCCGGCCCATTCGTTTTGTGCTTGTCGTGACAGGCTGTGGCCCAGCACCGGTTCAAAACTTTGGCGGTCGGTGTTGTAAGGGTAGGTGGGCTTGATCACGCAGCTTTGGATGCGCGGCAACACATCGTGCAGGGCTGCAGCCTCACCGCACCACCAACTGGGAATGGCGGGCAGCTGCAACTCTTGCCCCAGCAGTTGTCGCGACAACGCCGGCATGAAGCCCAACAGCGCGTTGGACTCCAAAAAGCCCGAACCGGGTGTGTTGGCCACCAACACGTTGCCGCAGCGCACCGCTTGCAGCAAACCCGGCACGCCCAGGGTGGATTCGGCGCGCAATTCCAGGGGGTCGATCCAGTCGTCGTCGACGCGCTTGAGCAAACCATGCACAGGTTTGAGGCCTTGCAGGGTCTTGAGGTAGAGCCTTTCATCGCGCACCGTCAGGTCATTGCCCTGCACCAAGCTCAGGCCCAAATAGCGGGCCAGGTAGGCATGCTCAAAATAGGTTTCGTTGTAGGGGCCCGGCGTGAGCAGCGCAATGTGCGCCGATGGACCCGCTGGGCTTCGGGCTTTGATGCCATCGATCAAGGTGCGGTAAGTCTGCGCCAGGCGCTCCACGGGCATGGCCTCAAAGGCTTGCGGGAATTGGCGCGACACGATCTGTCTGTTTTCGATCAAATACCCCAAGCCCGAGGGCGCTTGCGTGCGCTGCGAGAGCAGCCACCACAGGCCATCAGGCCCTCGCGCCAAGTCAAATGCGGCCAAGGACAAATAACGCCCACCGACAGGTGCCACGCCGTGCATGGCTGGCAAATAAGCCGGGTGGCCTTGCACCAAGGCGGCGGGCAATTGGCCTTGCAGCACCAATTGTTGCGGCCCATAGGCATCGGCCATGATGCGTTCGAGCAGCTGCATGCGCTGCATCACGCCCGCCTCGATCTGTTGCCAGTCGTTGGAGGCCAGCATGAGCGGAAACAGATCAAGTGACCAAGGCCGCTGGGGCTGGTCGGCAGCGGCATACACGTTGTAGGTGATGCCGTTGTCACGCACTTGCCGCTGCAGATTGCGCATGCGGCTGTTGAGGTCCGCTTCGCGGTCCTTGGGGTCTTTGTCCAAGGGTTCCAGGAAACGTTGCCATGGGGTGCTGAACGCCCGCTCCTTAGGGCGTGAGGCTTGTGCCTGCACAGGCGTTGCATCGCCACGCAGTTCGTCCCAATGACCTGCCGGCGCTGCTTCATACTGAAGGGTCAACCCCGCCAGGTCTTGGCCTGGGTGGGCTGCGGTCACAGGGGGTGAAGGCTCATTCATCAGTTCATTGTCGTTGATCCCATGCGCCGCAAATCGAGCGTGTAAGGAAATTCGGGGCTCGCGTGCAACAAGGCGTTGGGTGCCAATGTGGTCAGGTGTTTCATGGCGCCAGGCGTATGACCCATGCGGAAGAACCGGGCCATGCGTCGGCTTTCGGCTTCGTAAGCGTTGACTGGGAAGCCTTCGTAATTTCGGCCCCCGGGGTGCACCACATGGTACTGACAGCCGCCCAGAGCGCGCTTCATCCAAGTGTCCACCAGGTCCACCGTCAGCGGCGCATGCACCCCGATGCTGGGGTGCAGTGAAGACGGCGGGTTCCAGGCTTTGTAGCGCACGCTGGCCACGTACTCGCCCACCACGCCCGTGGGCTGAAGGGGCAGAGGGTGGCCATTGACCGTGACGGTGTGGCGCGATGGGTTCATGCCCGACACATGCACCTCGATGCGCTCGAGCGATGAATCGACATAGCGGGCCGTACCCGCAGCACTGCTTTCCTCGCCCATGACGTGCCAGGGCTCGAGCGCATTGCGCAGGGTGACCACAGCGCCATCGACCTGAATTTGTCCCACCATGGGGAAACGGAATTCGATATGCGGCGCGAACCAACTCGGGTCAAAGCGAAAGCCCGCGTCGCCCAATTCGGTGAGCACGTCGTCAAAGTCTTTGTGAATCCAGTAAGGCAGCATGAAGCGGTCGTGCAACTCGGTGCCCCAGCGCGTCGCTGGGGCAGCATAGGGCGCGTCCCAAAAGCGGGCCACGAGGGCACGCAGCAACAACTGCTGCACGATGCTCATGCGTGCGTGCGGCGGCATCTCAAAAGCACGCAATTCCAGCAGGCCCAGTCGCCCCGTGCTGCTGTCGGGCGAAAACATCTTGTCGATGCAAAATTCGCTGCGGTGGGTGTTGCCGGTCACGTCGATCAGGATGTTTCGAAGTGAGCGGTCTACCACCCAGGGCGGCATGTCTTGGCCATGGATTTGCCGATGGCGCACGATCTCGCGCAGCGCAATTTCCAGCTCATAGACTTGGTCGTTGCGTGCCTCGTCCACGCGCGGGGCTTGGCTGGTCGGGCCAATGAACATGCCACTGAACAAGTAGCTCAAACTTGGGTGGTTGTGCCAATAAAGGATGAGGCTGGCCAGCAATTCGGGGCGGCGCAAAAACGGGCTGTCGCCCGGGGTGGCGCCCCCCAGCACCATGTGGTTGCCGCCACCGGTGCCCGTGTGGCGGCCATCGGTCATGAACTTCTCGGCCGACAGGCGCGTCTCAAAGGCGGCTTGGTACAAAAATTCGGTGTGCTCGACCAACTCGGTCCAGTTGTGGGCCGGGTGGATGTTGACCTCGATCACCCCGGGATCGGGCGTGACCTGCAAGAGTTTCAGGCGTGGGTCGCGCGGTGGCGGGTAGCCTTCCATGACGATTTGGAGCCCCAGTTCGCGGGCTGTGGCTTCGACTTCGCTCACCAGTGCCAGGTAGTCTTCCAGCCGCGTCAGCGGGGGCATGAAGACGTACAACGCTCCGGACTTTTCACCCTTGGCCTGGGCCTGGGCTTCCACTTGGGGGCCGTTGGCGCGGTTCGGATCACGCACTTCGACGCACAAAGCAGTGCGCACCACCGAGGGATCGGACTGGAACTTGGCCGGGGCTTTTTGCGCAGCCACTGCCTGGCTGGTGGCACTGGCCTCAAGGCTTGTCGTGATGGGCTTGGGCTGCTGCCTGACCTGAGAAGCTGTGGGCAAAGCCGTGCGTGGTGCAAACGGATCCAACGCCATCTGGTTCCAGCGATCGGTGGGCGCTGCCCACGGCAGCGAGTCCAGCGGCAAGCGCCAGCCCATCGGGGAGTCGCCGGGCATGAGGTACATGCGCTCGTCGCGCACAAACCAGTGGCCGGTTTGCCACTGCGTTCCGATCTGCTCTGGGCTTTTGCCCTCAGGCGGATCGATGGGTTGCAGCGGCAGCACATAGCCCACTGCCGCATCCAGCCCCTGGCTGAAGATGCGGCGCAAGCGGTTGCGTTCCATCTCGTCGTCCAAGCGCGCGTCAAACGGGTCCACGTTCACCGGCAAACGGCGCTCGCGCCAAAGGTAATACCAGGTGTCCTCGTAGCCCGGCAGCAAGGTATCGCCGGGCAGTCCGAGTCGGGCCGTCAAGTTTTGCATGAAGCGCAGGGCATCGGTGCTGGTGTAAGCACGGGGCTCGCGTTCATCGGCAAAGACCGCAGGATCTTGCCAGCAGGGCTGGCCATCAGCCCGCCAGTAGATGCTCAGCGCCCAGCGCGGCAATTGCTCGCCCGGGTACCACTTGCCTTGGCCAAAGTGCAGAAAACCGCCTTGGCCATATCGCTGGCGCAGTTTGTGCACCAGTTCGGTGGCCAAGCCCCGTTTGGTGGGCCCCAAGGCATCGGTGTTCCATTCGGCGCCATCGCGGTCCAAAGTCGAGACAAAAGTGGGTTCACCGCCCATGGTCAGGCGCACATCACCGGCCAGCAGTTGTGCGTCCACCGCTTTGCCCAGTCGCAGCACTTCGCCCCATTGCTCGTCGCTGTAGGGTTTGGTCACACGCGGTGATTCATGGATGCGGGTCACGCTCATCTCGTGGTGGAACTTGACCTCGGCTTTGTCCATCAGGCCTTCAATGGGTGCAGCGGCCGATGGTTGGGGGGTACAGGCCAAAGGGATGTGGCCTTCCCCCGCCAGCAGCCCCGAAGTCGGGTCCAACCCCACCCAGCCTGCACCGGGCAAATACACCTCGCACCAAGCGTGCAGGTCGGTGAAGTCGACTTCGGTGCCGCTGGGGCCATCGAGCGATTTCACGTCCGGAGCCAGTTGGATCAAATAACCCGAGACAAAGCGGGCCGCGATGTTCATGTGGCGAAACAGCTGCACCAAGAGCCAAGCCGAGTCGCGGCAAGACCCACTTTTCAGGCGCAGCGTTTCTTCCGGCGTCTGCACACCCGGCTCCATGCGGATGGTGTAGCGGATGTCCCGGTGTAGGCGCTGGTTGATCTGCACCAGAAAGTCGATGGTGCGCTGGCGCTTTCGGTCCAAGTTGGCCAGGTATTTTTTGAACAGCGGAGTCTTGTGGTCCTTGTCCAGGTAGGACTGCAGCTCTTCCTGCACGGTGTCCGAGTACTTGAAGGGCACCTCTTCGGCCGAGGGCTCCAAAAAGAAATCAAAGGGGTTGAACACCGCCATTTCGGTGACCACGTCCACCGTGACCTTGAATGTGGTGGTCTTTTGGGGAAACACCAAGCGCGCCTGGTAATTGGCAAAAGCGTCCTGCTGCCAGTTGATGAAGTGCTCTGCGGGTTCAACTTGGAGGCTGTAGCTCAGGATGCGGCTGCGGCTGTGAGGGGCTGGGCGCAGGCGAATGACTTGCGGGCCGAGCTGCACGGGGCGGTCGTATTCGTAATGGGTGACGTGGTGCAGGGCAACGTGTATCGACATATCTCGTTCAACGCAACAGGGGCTGCACGCATGACAAATGCAGCTTGGGCAGTTACAACTAGCAAGACACGCGCCAAGATTCACCGGCCACCACCCTGAAGGGCCCGGACCGTTGATGGGAATTCCAAGAGCGCCAGAGGCCAAGAAAAAACCAGCCATTTCAGGGAGGCTGTCATGAAACCATGCGGGTGCGCAATGAGGGGCAGGGCCGTGCGTCCGGGCAGAACGCGCAAGGCGCTGGGGCTGCATCGGGCGCGGGTGTTGGCGCCGCGTGGCGGGGCATGATCGCCATGGCCTGGGCCCGTCACTTGCCTGGGGGCCTGTTGGCTTGGTGCCTGGGGGTGGCGCTGCAACTCCAACAAGCCGCTTTATGGCCTATGGCCGCTTATGTTGGCGTTTTGCTGGGGACGGTGGCGGGCGCCTGGCTGCTCCGACGCGGGTGCCGATGGCGCAGGGCCGGTGGGGGCATTCCTGTTTGGGCGTGGGCTGGGGTCTGGGCCGCTGCCGCATTCGGCATCACGGGTTTGCATGCCTGGTCTCGGGCGCCAACCATTGCGCCAGCGCTTGAGGGGCAAGACCTGGAGGTGGTGGGCGTGGTGCAGGCCATGCCCCAGCGGCAAGATGTGGGCTGGCGCTTTCGCTTTCGCATCGAGCAAGCGTGGCGCTGGGACGCCCAAGGCGCGACACAGGCCGTGCGCCTGGGCACCGACTTGCCGTCTCAGGTGTATCTGGGTTGGTATGGACAAGGCGGTGGGCACGACAGCGGCTGGAACACCTCAGCCTTGCCCGAGCCGGTCAAAGCTGGGGAGCGTTGGCGTTGGCGGGTGCGCCTGAAAGCGCCGCACGGCCATGTGAACCCACGGGGTTTTGACTACGAGTTGTGGCTGTGGGAGCAGGGCATTGGCGCGATAGGCTATGTGCGCACGGGGCGCACAGACCCGCCGCCGCTGCGTTTGGCCAGCACCTGGGCACACCCGATCGAGTCTGGGCGTCAGGCGGTGCGAGAGCGCTTGTTGGCGCAATTGTCGCCAGCGGGCAGCGGTGTCGATGACGCCAAGCGGGCGGGCATTGTGGCGGCCCTGGTCATGGGTGATCAAGCCGCGATTGACCGCAGCGATTGGGATGTTTTCAGGGCCACGGGGGTGTCCCATCTCATGAGCATTTCGGGCTTGCACGTCACGCTGTTCGCTTGGCTGGCCACAGGCGGCGTGGCTTGGGTCTGGCGGCGTTCGGCCTTGTGGGGTTTTCAAGGGGCTTTGCGCTGGCCTGCCCCCCAAGTGGGTGCTGTATCCGGCTTGGTCATGGCGGGCCTGTACGCCCTGTTCAGTGGCTGGGGGGTACCCGCCCAACGCACCTGGCTCATGCTGGGGGTGGTGGTGGTGCTGCGCTTGTGGGCGCGTCATTGGCATGGTGCACTGGTTTGGTTGGCGGCCTGTGCGGTGGTGCTGACGTGGGACCCTTGGGCCTTGCTGCAGCCGGGGTTTTGGTTGAGTTTTGTGGCCGTTGGTGTGTTGATGGCCACGGGCTCCACGTCCAGAGGTGGCCGGGCGGCCCTGACTGCACCTGCTTATTCCGAGCGGCGCTCGCGCACCGATCTGGTGCTTTTTGGATGGCGGCACCGTTGGGGTGCATGCTGGCGCCCTATTTGGGGACCATTCTTGGGGCGACATGCCAAGGCCTTGTTGCGCGAACAGGCGGTGGTCACCTTGGCCTTGGCCCCCCTCACGCTTTTGTTTTTCGGACAAGTGTCGGTGGTGGGCTTGTTGGCCAATTTGATGGCCATACCGTGGGTGACCTTGGTCGTGACGCCATTGTCCCTCTTGGGTGTGCTCTGGCCCGAGGCGTGGCACTGGGCCTCTTGGGCCTTGCAGCCCATGGCTGCGGTGCTGGCTTGGCTCGCGACTTGGCCTTGGGCCAGCGTGTCCATGGCCATGCCGCCGGGGTACTTGTCGGTGTTGGCGCTCATGGGGGCTGGGGTGTGGGTGATGCCTTGGCCGAGTGCCTGGAAATGGCTGGTGTTGCCCCTGCTTTGGCCTGTCGTGTTCTGGACGCACCCGCGCCCTGCACCCGGTACTTTTGAGCTGGTGGCAGCAGACGTGGGGCAGGGCAATGCGGTGCTGGTGCGCACCGCCACCCACAGCCTGTTGTACGACGCTGGCCCGCGGTACTCGGCTGAAAGTGACGCCGGGCACCGGGTGCTGGTGCCCTTGCTGGCGCAAATGGGTGAGCGCATTGACACCTTGGTGCTCAGTCACCGGGACAGCGACCACACCGGAGGCGCGGCTGCGGTCTTGGCCATGCAAGCGCAGGCGGCGCTGTGGTCATCGCTGGAAGAGTCGCACCCCTTGCACGCCTTGCGGCCTGGTTGGACGCGCTGCCTGGCCGGGCAGGTTTGGGAGTGGGACGGTGTACGCTTTGAGGTACTGCACCCGCAGCCCCCCCAAGACAATCGGTCCAAAATACCCAAGCCCAATGAGGTCAGTTGTGTCTTGCGCATTGCCGGTCAAGACCTTGGCAGGACAGGCGGCCTTCAGGGCGCGGCTTTGTTGGCCGGTGACATTGAAGCCGCGCAAGAGCTGGCGCTGGTGCAAGCTGGCCTGAGCCCGGTGGATGTGTTGTTGGTGCCCCATCACGGCAGCAAAACGTCGTCCAGCCCCCCTTTTTTGCAGGCACTCAGCCCCCGATGGGGTTTGTTGCAAGCCGGATACCGCAACCGCTACGGTCACCCGGCACCTGAGGTCGTGGCGCGTTACCAAACGCTGGGCATCGGGCTGGTGGACAGCACCCGGTGTGGTGCCGCCACCTGGCGCAGCCATTTGCCAGGCCAAGTCCAGTGTGAGCGGACACTGCGCCAGCGCTATTGGCACCACCGCATGCCACCCTGAATCCAGATTTGGGTATATATCTTGCTAATACCCTTTTCAGGAGAGAAGTGCCATGCGCCAATTCGATGAAATGTACAGCCGCCTGCCCGCATCGGGCCAAGGTGGAGAAGTCCGAGACCACTACTTGGCTTACGCCCGCTGGTTACAGGGTCAAGCCCCACAGTCCATGGCCGCCCGACGCGAAGAGGCCGAGATGATTTTCCGCCGCGTAGGCATCACCTTTGCCGTTTACGGCGACAAGGATGAAGACGGCTCGGGCACCGAACGCCTGATCCCCTTTGACCTGATCCCCCGCGTGATCGCCGCCCAAGAATGGAAGCGCATGGAGGCCGGACTGGTGCAACGCGTCACCGCCCTCAACCGTTTCATCCACGATGTTTACCACGACCAAGACATCCTCAAAGCGGGCATCATCCCGCGCGAGCAAATCGAGCACAACGCGCAATTTCGCCCTGAGATGGTGGGGGTGGATGTGCCCAACAACATCTATTCACACATCAGCGGCATCGACATCGTGCGCGCCCCCAACAGCGCGGGCCAAGGCGAGTACTACGTGCTGGAAGACAACCTGCGCGTGCCCAGCGGGGTGAGCTACATGCTCGAAGACCGCAAGATGATGATGCGGCTCTTTCCTGAATTGTTCAGCCAGCACCGTGTGGCTCCCGTGGCCCATTACCCCGATTTGTTGCTGGAAACCTTGCGTGCCAGCAGCCCTGCCACCACCGCCGAACCCACGGTGGTGGTGCTCACGCCGGGCATGTACAACAGTGCCTATTTCGAACACGCCTTTTTGGCCCAGCAAATGGGCGTGGAGTTGGTCGAAGGCCAAGACTTGTTCGTCAAAGACAAGTTCGTTTACATGCGCACCACACGCGGCCCCAAGCGGGTGGACGTGATCTACCGCCGGGTGGACGACGACTTTTTGGACCCCCATGTTTTCCGCCCCACCTCCACGCTGGGTTGTGCGGGCCTGATGGACGCGTACAAAGCCGGTCATGTGGCAATTTGCAACGCGGTGGGTACAGGGGTGGCCGACGACAAGTCAATCTACCCCTATGTGCCCGACATGATCAAGTTTTATCTCGGCGAGGAGCCCATCCTCAAAAACGTGCCCACTTACCAGTGCCGCAAGCCCGACGATTTGCAGTACACCCTGGCCCACCTGAAAGACTTGGTGGTCAAGGAGGTGCATGGGGCCGGCGGCTACGGCATGCTGGTCGGTCCGGCCTCAACCCAGGCCGAAATCGAGCGCTTCCGCGGCGCCTTGCTGGCCAATCCCGAGGGTTACATTGCCCAGCCCACGCTCAGCCTGTCCACGTGCCCCACGTATGTGGACAGTGGCATTGCGCCACGCCACATCGATCTGCGTCCCTTTGTGCTGAGCGGGCGCACGGTGCAGATGGTGCCCGGCGGACTGACCCGCGTGGCACTCAAAGAAGGCTCTTTGGTGGTGAACAGCAGCCAAGGCGGCGGCACCAAGGACACCTGGATATTGCAGGACTGACAAGGGGAGAACACACATGCTTTCAAGAACCGCCGACCACCTTTTCTGGATGTCCCGCTACATGGAGCGGGCAGAAAACACGGCCCGCATGCTCAATGTGAGCTACGAAACTTCGCTCTTGCCGCAGTCTGCCGCAGCTGTTGAAGCCGGCTGGGAGGGCATTTTGTCCATCAGCGAGCTCTTGCCATCCTACTTGGCACTGTACAAAACGATCACGCCCCGCGATGTGATGGCCTTCATGGTCAAAAACGAGAACAACCCATCGTCCATCCTCTCATGCCTGCGCGCGGCGCGAGAAAACGCCCGTGCCGTGCGCGGCACACTGACCACCGAGGTGTGGGAAACACAAAACCAGACTTGGCTGGAGGTCAACCGCATGCTCAAAAGCGGCGAGTTCGAGCGCGACCCGGGCCAGTTTTTCGAGTGGGTCAAGTTCCGCTCACATCTCTCACGTGGAGTCACTGTGGGCACCATGTTGATGGACGAGTCCTTGTACTTCATGCGCATGGGCACTTTTTTGGAGCGGGCCGACAACACAGCGCGCTTGGTGGACGTGAAGTTTCATGCCATGCAAAACGACTTTTTTGGGGCGCCGAATTACGACGCGGCCCAAGCCCAAGCCCAAGGCGAGCGCTTGGCCGAGGTGGCGCAGGAATACGACTTCTACCACTGGAGCGCCATCTTGCGCAGCGTGAGCGGCTTTGAGGTCTACCGCAAGGTGTACCGGGATGTGATTCGCCCCGAGCGCGTGGCCGAGTTGTTGATCTTGCGCCCAGACATGCCCCGCTCCTTGCACGCCAGCCTGAACGAAGTCGTGTCCAACCTGGCCTTGGTCTCGCATGACCGCGAGAGCGACACCTTGCGCCATGCCGGACGCTTGCGCTCCGAGTTGGCCTTTGGCCGCATTGACGAAATTCTGGCGACTGGCCTGCACGCCTACCTGACCCAGTTTTTGGAGCGGGTGAACGTGTTGGGCGGGCGCATCAGCCGAGAGTTTTTGATGCCCCAGGCGATCTGAACGGGTCGTCGCCAGACCTGCGCAGCGAAAGCGCCATGACCGACACCCGCATGGGCCCTGCTGGGCCGCAGGTGCGGGGCTTAAGGGTTCAAGCTCAGCACCACGGGGGCGTGGTCGCTGGGCCGTTCGTTCTTGCGCGGCCCACGGTCAATGCTGCAGGCCGATGCCCGGGCCTTCAGGGCTGAGGAGATCAAGATGTGGTCAATGCGCAGGCCGCGGTTGCGGCGAAACGCAAACTCGCGGTAATCCCACCAGCTGTAGCTTTTTTCGGCTTGCTCAAACAGGCGGAAGCTGTCGGCCAGGCCCAATTCGGTCAAGGCTTGCAGTTTTTCTCGCTCGGCCACGGTGCAATGGATGGTGTCCTTCAGGCCCACCGGGTCCCACATGTCGAGCTCGTCGAAAGTGATGTTGAAGTCCCCCGTGAGCACCAGTTGCGGGTGGCGTGTCATTTCGCTTTGCACCCAATCGCGCAGGGCATCGAGCCAGCGCATTTTGTAGACAAATTTGTCGCTGTCCGGGGCCTGACCGTTGGGGAAATAGGCCCCCACCACACGCACTGTGCCGCCTTGGCCATCGGGGTAGGTGGCGGCGATCACGCGCGACATGTCGTCTTCAAAGCCTGGGATGTTTTTGACCACATCACTGCCTTGGGCCACCGAAATCAGGGCCACACCGTTGTAGGTTTTTTGGCCAAACCATTGCGCTTGGTAACCCGCTTCTTGAAAGGCGGCGATGGGAAACTTCTCGTCGCTCAGTTTGAGCTCTTGCAAGGCCAGCACGTCGATGCCGCCCGTCTCTTTTTGTGCCGCCAACCAGTCCAGCACCTGAGGCAGGCGCACCGACAGCGAGTTGACATTCCAGGTGGCAATTTTCATGGGTTCTGTGCGCCGTAGCGTTGGTAAGTGACAAAGCTGAAGGCCAGTCCTTGAGCCCCCACATGCGGTTCGCGTTGAATTTCGGTCCACGCTGCACCCAGCGCTGGTGCCCAAGCGTCGCCATCAAAATCGGCGTCGATTTCGGTCACGACCGCCGTGCTGGCCAGTGGCTCGGCTTGGCGGTAAATTTGCGCGCCGCCCATGATCCAGGCATCGGCCACCGCACCGCACAGGTGCATGGCTTCCTCAATCGAGTGTGCCCGCAAGGCGCCATCGGCTTGCCAATCGGCCTGGCGGGTGATGACGATGTTGAGCCGACCGGGCAATGGGCGAAAGCGCGCGGGCAGCGAATCCCAGGTCTTGCGGCCCATGATGACGGGCTGACCCAGCGTGACGCGCTTGAAGTGCGCCAAGTCCTCGGGCAAATGCCAGGGCATCTGGTTGTCTTTGCCGATCGTGCCATTGCGGGCGCGGGCGTAGATCAGGTGCAGGCGGGGGGAAGCAGGTGAAAACTCAGGAACAGACATGACGGTATTGTCGTCGCTCCTGAGCAATTTGGCTGAGCCGTGGCCGGCCAGCGTCAGCTGCCTTGTCGCTTCAGCGTGAAGGTGCCACGGATATCTACTTTCTGGTTAACCCAATCGCCGCTGACTTCTCCATAGCGCTGGTAGGTTCCAGTGAAGTTGGCGCCGGTTTCGGTATTGCCTGCGGCAGAGCTTCCATCACTGTTGAGACTGCCCGTGATAGGGAAAGTCAAGTTGTGAATTTCCGATGTGCAATTCCCAGAAATGCTGCCCGTTTTGCTGATGGTGACCGTGCATGGGCCTTGGTCACCACCCGAGTAACGGCCCTGCCAGGTCCCGGCATACTCCTTGAGCAAGTTGGCTCGGATGTGAGTTTGGGCTGTGTTGGAGTCAACCAGCGGCCGCGTGTTGCCCAAAGCGACCTGAATGCGGGCCAGTGCGGCAGCGGGGTCCACGCTGGCCAATTGGATCACCTCGTTGATGGCTTGCCGTGCCGTGTCATCGATGGTGATGCCATCTGTGGGATCGTTATTGCTGTCGAGGGTTTGCAGCACGCGCGCCATGAGGCTGACATTGGCATGGGTTTCATCGCGGGCACCACTGACCAGATCGACCGGAAAGATGCGGTTGTTTTTGTCGATTTTGATGGTGCCCAAAACCATCTTGCCCAAGAAAAATGTCACCGGTTGGTCCACTTCGTACAGGAAGCTGCCATCTTCACCGGTAACCCCCGATTGGCCACCGCTGGTGTAACTCAGGCCGCTCACGGGTGAGTCAATGAAATAGCCCGTGGCAGTTTGGCGCGAGGTCGATCCACCCCCACCACAGGCACAGAGCATCAACAAACAGATGACGGACAGGGTCGTTGAAATTTTCCGCATGGCATTTACCCTTTGTTTGGAATGAAGTTGCTGCCAAGCCCGATGCTTGGGCAGGATTCAAATCATAGGATAAATGTCAACAATAAATACCCAAATTTGTGAAATAAAAGTTAAAAAATGCGCTTTTTTGGTGCATTGGGCTTGTCTTTGAGTGCCGCCACATGAACGGTTTTTGCCATGCAGGGATGTTCAAAGCATCCAGATGGCCATCAGCCTGTCGACTGGCGTGGTGGTGCGAGGGCAGACGTGCAGAGGTGGCACCCGCGGCAGCGACCGCTTCACCCTGCGTCAGCTCGCCCCAAATGGGGACCCGGTGGCATGTCCCTCAGGCGGGGCGCCAAAGCACAGGGAGGGTCAAACCGCCACGGGTGCTTTGATGGCGGGGTGGCATTCGTAGCCCACCACCTCGAAGTCTTCAAATTCATAGTCGAAGATGGAAGCGGGCTTGCGCTTGATGTTCAGCGTCGGGTAGGCCATGGGCGCGCGGCTGAGCTGCAGCTCAACTTGCGCGTGGTGGTTGCTGTAAATGTGGCAGTCGCCGCCGGTCCAGATGAAGTCGCCCACATCCATATCGCACTGCTGGGCGATCATGTGGGTGAGCAGGGCGTAACTGGCGATGTTGAAGGGCACACCCAGAAAGATGTCGGCGCTGCGCTGGTACAGCTGGCAGCTGAGCTTGGGTTTGTCGCCCGCTTTTTGCGGGGGGGCCACATAAAACTGGAAGAAAGCATGGCAGGGCATCAGCGCCATCTGGTCGAGTTCTGCCACGTTCCAGGCGCTCACGATGATGCGGCGGCTGTCGGGGTTGTTTTTCAGCGTGTCCATGACCTGCTGGATCTGGTCGATGTGGCCGCCACCCGGGGTGGGCCAGCTGCGCCATTGCACGCCATAGACGGGGCCGAGTGAGCCGTCTTCACGCGCCCATTCGTCCCAAATCGTGCAGCCGCGCTCTTGCAGCCACTTCACATTGCTGTCGCCGCGCAAAAACCACAGCAACTCCACGATGATGGCGCGCAAAAAGACTTTTTTGGTGGTGACCAGCGGAAAGCCCTCGTTCAGGTCAAACCGCATCTGGTGGCCAAACACGCTGCGCGTGCCGGTGCCGGTGCGGTCACCCTTTTGCACACCCGTTGTGTAGACGTGGCGCATGAAGTCTTCGTACTGGCTGCGTACAGGGCGCAGAAGGGGCTGGGCAGGGGTGTTCATGGTCGCAGAGTTTAAGCCACACGCCCCGAAAAGAGGGTGAGGCGGGGGGCCACTGCGGGTGACATTGTTACCATGCTTCCTGTCCATCTCACCCTGCAATCCAAAAGCAAACATGTCCATTCAATGCCCTTGGGGTCCATTTTTGAAGCGCTGGGTGTGTCTGCTTTGGGGGATCGTCGCCCTCTGGGGGCCAACGGCAGCTTGGGCGCAAGACCGTATTTTGGAAAAAACCTATTGGACCGACACCACGGGGAGCGCCAGTTTCGAGCAGGCCCGTTCAGCCCCGTACACGCCCTATAAAGGGGTACTCAGCAAGGGCTTTGGTCGCGATGTGCAGTGGGTCAGGTTGGAGATGGATGGCATGCCGCCTAATGCCGCTGACAAGTTGGTGCTGCGCATTCGCCCCGTTTTCCTCGACCACATCACACTGTACGACCCGCTGGAGTTGGACCAAGGCATAGCGCCTCGCACCACGGGCGACCGCACGCCTTTTGCAGAGACAGAATTTGAGTCGCTCCATCACACCTTCCTCATCCAATCGCATCAGGCCAAGCGCTATGTCTGGTTGAGGCTGTCGACCAGCAGCACGCAATTGATGCACGTTGAAGCGCTCTCCCAACGTGAAATGCTGCGCGAAGAGCATGCCCTGTGGTTGGCCTATTCGGCTTTGTTGGCGGTCCTTTTTTCTTGTCTGATGTGGGTGTTCATCTCTTGGCAGCAAGACCGCGATCCGGTCAATGGCGTCTTTGTCCTGCGTCAGACCGTTTTGCTCATTTATACCGCTTGCTATTTGGGTTATCACCGCATCTTGTTTGACGGTGTGCTGTCGGCGCGGCAGCAGGATTCTTTTTACAGCTGGGCCCTGCTGTTGACAACCATGTTGACCTTTGTTTTTGAGTACCGAATTCTGAACGAATACGCCATCTCGCGTTGGGGCCGCTATGTGCTGCGCACGGGGCTGGCGGCCTCCTTGCTTGCTCTGGTTTTCATGGCGATGGGCCGCAGCGATTGGGCCTTGCCCCTCAACACACTTTTGGTGGGCATGGGCATGCTGTCCATGTTTGTCATCTCTTTTTCCATTCGTCCGCAAGCCCTCAAGGAGTCGCGGGCATTGGGCCGGTATTTGCTGCCCAGGCGGGCCATTTCGCTCTACTACGGCCTGGCGGTCAGCTTGCTCGCTGTGAGCATCATGCCCAGTCTGGGCCTGCTTCAGGGCACCTTGATCTCCATCTACGGCGTGCTGCTTTACGGTCTGCTGTCGGGGCTGCTCATGACAGCGCTGCTCATCGTGCGTTCAAGGCAGATGGAGCGTCTGCGCCGCGAACAAGCCAATCACCTGTTTCTCTCGCGTGAACAACTCGCCATCGAAACCCGTCGCCGCCAAGACCAATCGCAGCTGCTCAACATGCTGATGCACGAGCTCAAAACGCCTTTGGCTGTGATTGATCTGGCGCTGAAGGACCGAGCCGCGACCGACAAAGCCCAAAGCTATGTGGGCCGTGCCATCGACAACATGAAGTCCATCCTCAACCGCTGTGTGCAGACCGACCGCCTGATTGAGCGGCCGTTTGCAGCACATGTTGAGCACTTTGACCTCGCCCAGCAAGTGGCGCAATGGGTCCAAGACAACCCGCAAACCGAGGGACGAATGGCCCTGCAAATTGCGCTGGCGGCCCCCGTTGATTCCGATGTGCAATGCGTGCAAATCATCGCCAGCAACTTGATCGAAAACGCCCTCAAATACGGTGATCCGAAGCAGCCCGTTCAGTTGAGCTTGCAGCTTCAGCCCCACGCAGACGGGCGCATCGGCTGGTCTTTGATGGTTCGCAACGCGCCCGGTGTGGCTGGCAGGCCCGATGCCGACAAAGTCTTTGCCAAGTACTACCGCAGTGCTGCGGCTCAGCGCCAATCCGGTACGGGTCTGGGTTTGTATCTGTCGCACAATCTGGCCCAGCAAATCGGCGCCGAACTGCGCTACCAGACCACCGATACCACCATCTGCTTTGAACTATGGCTGCCCACCTGAGCATCGTGCTCGTTGAAGACAACGACGATTTGCGTGAACTCACGGCCGATGCGCTGCGTGAAGAAGGTCACCGTGTGGTCGCGCTCAGCTGCGCGGAAGAACTCGAAGACCAGTCCCGAGGCGTGTTGGCGGACGTTTTTTTGATCGATCTGAACCTGCCAGGTGAAGATGGCTTCAGCCTCTCGCGCCGTATTCGCCAAGTCCATCCACTGGTGGGCATCATCATCATTTCGGCGCGCTCAGACCTGCAAGACAAGGTCATTGGTTACGACAGCGGCGCCGACTGGTATTTGCCCAAGCCCGTGCCCTTTGCCGAGTTGTCTGCTGCACTCAAAAGTTTTGCCCGACGGCGCCAAGCGCAGCAGGTTGACACCGTCATGCCGTCCGGTGGTCTGCGCATGCAGCAACGTCAGTTGCACGGGCCTGAGGGCAGCGTGCGCCTCACGCCCGCCGAAGAAAATCTGTTGACCGCCTTGGCCCGCGCGCCCTCAGGCCGACTTGAGAACTGGCAACTGCTCGAACTGTTTGGCCTGGACAGCGCCGACATCAGCAAAACCAGCCTCGAAGTGCGCATCACACGCTTGCGCAAGAAACTCAGTCTGGCAGGTGCACAAGGCCAGTGCCTCGAATCGATCCGCGGCATTGGCTACCAGTTGAATGTGCCGGTGCAAGTCATTGCTTGATTTCTAGGTGCCCTGCGGTCGGGTCGATGCAGGGTTGCTGACGCCCGCATCCCTTCGCGGCCAGTGCGCGGGTGTCACCAAACAAAATACCTTCATAAGCCTTCATTTGCTGTGATAAACCTTCAATTTGCCGTTTTATGTTGGCAAATTTAGCAATTTGAAAGACTTTGAAAGGTTTACTGCAATTCTTTTTTTTTAATCCGCAGCATCTACAAATTCGTCAGCATGCTGTGCTCTCACTTCATAAACTCGATCTGACCGGTTCTGCCGGTACCGTCCGCCTCACGGCGACTGAAGCCACTTTGCTCCAAGCTTTTGCGCAATCGCCCGATGCGCGCTTGGCATTCGAGCAAGTCGCGCAGTGCATGGGCATCGTGCTCAGTGAGGAGCAGAAATCCAATATCCAAGTGCGCATGGTGCGTTTGCGCAAAAAGCTGCATGAAGCAGGCGCTGAAGGCGCCGTCATCGAAGCCATTCGCAACGTGGGTTACCAGTTCTTTGACGAGCTGGACATCCGTAAATCATGAGCTTGGCCATGCACACGCCCCCCCACCTGATCACCGCGCTGCTTGCAGCGTTGCCCATGCTCGCCACAGCCGCGGCCCCCGACGCTGGCGCTTTGTTGCAGCAACTCGAAGCCCGACCCGCAGCCGCGCTGTTCGCTCCGGCACTCCAAACCCCCGTGGTGCCCACCCCACCCGCGGCAGACCACAGCGGTCCTGTGCTGCGCGTCAATGCGTTTGTGATCGAAGGCGCCACACTGCTCAGCCCCACCACCTTGCTAGGCGCCTTGAGAGGCTTCACCGGGCAAGACCTGAGTCTCACCCAGCTGCAAGAGGCCGCTTGGGTCTTGGTGCAAACCTACCGCGAGGCGGGCTGGTTGGTCAACGCTTGGGTGCCCCAGCAAGAGATCGACGCAGGCGTGGTCAAGTTGCGTGTGGTCGAAGCGCGTCTGGGCCAAGTGCGTTTTCAGTACCCCGAATCCCCGCTGCCGCGCGATCGAATCCAAGCCATGGCCCAGGCACAACTGGTCTCGGGCCTGCCGCTGAACCTGCACCAAGTGGATCGGCTGCTTTTGTTGCTGGACGATCTGCCTGGCGTGGTGGCCATGGCCACATTTGCCCAAGGCACTGAGGCGGGCAGCACCGATGTGCTGGTGACCTTGGGTGCGGGCAAAACCCTCGATGCCAACATCACCGCCGACAACTTCGGCTCGCCCTCAACAGGTGCCCATCGCATCAGCGCCATCTTGTCCTTCCACAACCCCACAGGGGCGGGTGATGCGCTGCAACTGCAAGCGGTGGCCACCGATGGCAGCCGCTACGGGCGCTTGGCTTTCACCTGGCCTGTGGGCCCGCAAGGTGCGCGCTTGGGCGGGCACCTGTCCGACATGCGCTACCAATTGGTGGGCAGCTTTGCCTCGTTGCAAGCGAGCGGCTCGGCCCAAAGCTGGGGCGCAGACCTGTCGGCCCCGCTCATTCGCCAGCCCGAGCGTAACCTGAGTGCCCAGCTCAGCACAGACCGCAAGCGCTTTGACAACCAGGCCTTGGCCAGCACCGGCGACGCTGCCCCCACCACCGTCTCGCATTACCAGCTGGATGTGCTGCGCATGGGCCTTGTGGGCAACTGGATCGATCGCACTGGGCGTGTAGCGCAAAACACGGCCAGTGTGCAAAGCAGCTGGGGCCGGGTGGACCTGAAGAATTCGCCCAACGCCACGGCAGACGCCACCTCTGCCAACACCGCTGGCGCCTTTCACAAGCTCAATGCCCAATTCAACCGTGAGCAAAGCCTGACAGGCCAGACCAGCTGGTACCTGCAAGCTGCGGCCCAGTGGGCCAACCGCAACCTCGACTCGTCTGAAAAAATTTATCTGGGCGGCGCCACAGGTGTGCGCGCCTACCCCAGCAACGAAGCGGGCGGCAGCACGGGCACCACGCTCTCTACTGGCCTCAAACACCGCATTGACCAGGCCTTCACCCTGAACGCCTTTGCCGATTGGGGTCGGGTTCAGGTCTACCCCCACAACGTCAACACCGCCGGCAGCGCCATCAGCAGCGTCAACACGCAGACCCTCAAGGGCGCGGGTCTGAGCCTGAACTGGCGCAACTTGCAAGGTCAGGAACTGGCCGCCACCTTGAGCCGTCGACACGGCATCAACCCCGCTGCCCACCCGACCACAGGTGCCGACAGCGATGGCACCCGCACTTTGAATCGTTTGTGGCTGTCTGCCGCGCTGAATTTCTGATCAAGCCTTTATGAACCACGTCTACCGCCTCAAACGATCTGGCCGCACCCAACAACTGCAAGCAGTGCCAGAGACGGCACGCAGTGCCGGCAAGGGCGCTGCCAGCACCGGCAAAGTGCTGGGCACCGCCGTGGGTGGGACCTTGGCGAGTTTCGCCCTGTCGGGCATCGTCACCTTGTTGTATGCGCAGCAGGCACCGCCGCCTGCCCATCAACTGCCACAAGGTGGCGTGGTCACACGCGGCAGCGCCCACATCGTCACGGGCACGGGTTCAGGTGCCAGCACCGCACTCATGAGCGTGAACCAAAGCAGCCCACGCGCCGTCATCGACTGGGCCAGCTTCAACGTGGGCAGCCAAGCCAAGGTGCAGTTCAACCAGCCCAGCAGCAGCGCGGTCACGCTCAACAACATCCTGGGCCACAACGCCAGCCAGATCTACGGCCAGATCGGCGCCAACGGACAAGTGTTTTTGAGCAACCCCAACGGCGTGTACTTCTCGCCCACGGCGCAGGTCAACGTGGGCGGTTTGGTGGCCACCACCGGCAAGGCCAACGCGGACGAGTTCATGGCGGGCCAAGCCAGCTTCAACCGAGGCGGCAGCACGGGCAGCGTGGTGAACGATGGTCAACTGAGCGCCGCCGCAGGTGGCTACATTGCGCTCTTGGCCCCCGAGGTGCGCAACCAAGGGCTTGTGATTGCCCAAGCGGGCACCGTGGCGCTGGCCTCGGGCGAGGCCATCACGCTGAACTTCAACAACACCGGTACAGGCTTGGTGGGCATCACCACCACGCCCCAGGCCATTGCGGCCCTGGTGGAAAACCGCAGCGCGGTGCTGGCCGAAGGCGGGCAGATCATCTTGTCGGCGCACGCGCTGGCCAGCTTGCAAGGCTCGGTGGTCAAGAACAGCGGGCAACTCAGCGCCACCAGCCTCACAGAAAAGGGCGGCAAGATTGTGCTGATGGGCGACAGCATTGCGCTGACAGGCACGAGCCAGATTCAAGCCAGCGGCGCCACAGGCGGCGGCACGGTGCTGGTGGGGGGCGACTGGCAAGGCACAGGCGACACGCGCCAGGCCACCAAGGTGACGATGGCACAAGGCGCGAGCATCGAGGCCAATGCCACAGGGCAGGGCGATGGTGGCAAGGTGGTCCTTTGGAGCGATGTCTACAAGGCTGACGGCCTCACGCAGGTCGAAGGGCACATCGAGGCCAAGGGCTCAGGCTCCGGTAATGGCGGGCAGGTGGAAACCTCGGGCCACACGTTGCAAGTGGGTGAACAGGCGGCAGTGCAAACGCAGGGCAGCGGCTCGGGTCAGGCTGGGCAGTGGTTGCTGGACCCGGCCAACATCACGATCAGCAGCTCTGCCAGTAGCGGTTACACCGACATCAGTGGCACTTACACCCCCAACTCCGGTGCCGCCACCAGCATTGTGAACGTGACCACGCTGCAAACGGCACTGAACAACGGGGATGTGACCATCACCACCACCAACACCGGAACAGCTGGTGCGAGCATGGGCGACATCACTGTGTCCAGCGCGGTGTCGTGGACATCGGCGAACAAGCTGACGCTGATCGCCAACCGCGGCGTGACTGGCTCGTCAGCCATCACCACCGGGGCTGTTGGCAGCAACCTCACCATCGACCAGGCTGGCAATTCGACCTACAGTGGGACCATCGGCGGCTCGGGCAGCCTGACCAAGCTGGGGGCGGGCACACTTACGCTCACGGGCAATACCTACAGCGGTGGCACCACACTCAGCGCCGGTTCTGTGGTTTATGCGCCAGGCAGCCTGGGCTCGGGCCCTGTGGTCAACAACGCGAACATCACCGTCGACGCTGCTGCGGTGTACACCTTGGCCAACGACCTCAGTGGCACGGGCACGATGACGCTCACGGGCAACGCCCTCAAACTGACAGGCAACAACAGCAGCTACAGCGGCGCCATCACCGTGACCAATGGTGTGTTGCAGATTGGCAACTATGGCACCACGGGCACCTTGGGCACAGGCTCGGTGAGTCTCGGTGTCGGTACCTCGCTCATCCTCGCCCGCTCCGATGCACTCACGGTGGCGGCGTCCATCAGCGGTGCGGGCAGCGTGAAGCAACAGGGCACAGGGACCATCACACTCACCAACTTCAACAACAGCTACACCGGTGGCACCGTACTGAGCGCCGGCACCCTGAATCTGGGCGATCTGTATGTGCTGGGCCCTAGCGGTTCTATCACCTTCAGCGGCGGTATTTTGCAGTTCTCGGCCAATAACAATACCGATTACTCATCACGTTTCAGTAACGCAAGTAGTCAGGCCTACAAACTCGACACCAACGGTGTGAATGTGGCCTTGCAGTCGGTGCTGTCGAGCAGCAGCGGTACCTTGACAAAATATGGCAGCGGCATACTTAGCCTGACGGCAGCCAACACCTACACGGGCGCCACCACGGTCAGCGAGGGAACGCTCAGCGTGCAGAACGCTGCGGCACTGGGCAGCACAAGCTTAGGCACCACGGTGGCGGCCGGCGCGACGCTGGAGTTGAGTGCCGTGGCCGTGGGGGCCGAACCCGTGACGCTCAATGGCGGCACGCTCAAAGCCGCTGGTGCCATCAGCAGCCTGAGCGGGGCCGTGACCTTGGGCGCCGCAGGCAGCACGATCCAGGTGGCTTCGGGCGTTCCCCTGACCTTGAGCGGTGTGATCTCCGGCGCAGGCATGGACCTGACCATCACGGGCGGCGGCCTCCTCTACCTGACCGGAAACAACTCGTACAGCGGTGCCACCACCATCAGTGCAGGCACCGTGCAGATCAACACGGGGGGACGCATGGCCTCGACCGTGGTCAACAACAGCAGCAGCCTCATCTACAACACGGGCAGCTCGACCACCTACAGTGGTGCCATCAGCGGCACGGGTGACTTGACCGTGTCGGGCGCCACCACCTTGACATTGACCGGGACCAACACCTACACCGGCGCCACCACCATCGGTGTCAGTTCAACCCTTGTGCTGGGCAACAGCGGCAGCAGCGGCGAACTGGCCGCGGACAGTGCAATCAGCAACAGTGGCATCCTCAAGCTCGACCGCACCGACGCGTTCACGCTGGGCAACACCATCAGTGGCGGGGGTGTGCTGCAAAAATACGGTGCCGGCACCGCCACGCTGACGGGCAACAACAGCTACACCGGCGGCACCACGTTGGCCGCTGGCACACTGAGCCTGGGCTCGGCCAACGCGATCGGGGACACCAGCACCCTCTCCAATGTCCCTCCGATCACCTTCAGCGGCGGCACGCTGCAGTTTTCGGTCAGCAACACCACCGACTATTCCAGCCGGTTTGCCACCGGCGTTGCGCAGTCCTACAGTCTGGATACCAACGGACAGAGCGTGACCTTGGCCTCGGCCCTGACAGGCACCGGCACCAGCACGCTGACCAAGCTCGGCGTCGGCACACTGACCCTCTCGGGCACCAACACCTACACTGGCGCCACCACCGTGAGTTCGGGCACGTTGGCGGTCACCAGTGCGGCGGGGCTGGGCACCACGGCGGGTAACACCACGGTGGCCTCGGGTGCGGTGCTCGATTTGCAAAACGTGACCGGGGTGGCCGAGACCCTGACGCTCAACGGCGGCAGCCTCATCTCCAGCACCGGCACAAGCGCCCTGAGCGGCGCGGTCACGCTGGGTTCGGCCAGTACCGTGGACGTGGGGGGCACGCAATTGACCCTGAGTGGGGTGATTTCGGGTCCATCTAAGGCGCTGACCAAGACGGGCAGCGGGACGCTGATCCTCTCGGGGGGCAACACCTATTCCGGTGGCACCACCATCAGTGCCGGTACCGTGCAAGTGGGCAGCGGGGCCAGCGCAGGCAGCTTGGGCAGCGGTGCCGTGGCCAACAACAGCAGTCTGGTTTTCAATTCGAGCAGTGCGATCGCGGTGGCCGGGGCCATCAGCGGCACGGGCACACTCACCCAGTCGGGCACAGGAACCACCTCCCTGGCTGGGACCAACACCTACAGCGGGGCCACCACCATCAGTGCGGGCACCCTGCAGATTGGCAACGCAGGCACCACCGGCACGCTGAGCGCAGCCAGCACGATCACCAACAACGGCACCCTGAGCTTCAACCGCACTGACGCGGTGACGCTGGCCTTGGACCTTGACTTCACAGGGGTGGTCAAGCAGGCCGGTACTGGCGCGCTGACCTTGAGTGGCGTCCTCAGTGGTACTGGCAGCGTGACTGCGGCAGGCACAGGTGTCCTCACCTTGACGGGCAACAACAGCTACACGGGCGGCTCCACCGTCAACAGCAACGCCACACTGTCGATGGGCAATGGCGGGACGGTGGGCACCTTGGGCCCCGGTGCCGTGACCAACAACGGCACACTGAAGTTTTACCGATCAGACGACATCACTTGGTCCCAGGCCATCAGCGGCACCGGTGTGGTGGGTCAACATGGCACGGGCACCCTGACCTTGACTGGCAACAACAGCTACAGCGGGGGCGTCAATATCAACAGTGGCATCCTGAACCTGGGCTCGGCCAGTGCGATCGGCAGCAGTGGCACCATCAGTTTTACCGGTGGGGTGTTGCAGTTCTCAGCCGACAACAACGCCGATTATTCCGCACGCTTCAGCACGGCCAACCCGACGAGCTACAAAATTGACACCAACGGCCAGAACATCACCCTGGCCACCGGTTTTGGCATTGGGCAAATTGCATCCAACACCAGCACACTCTACAAGTACGGCAGTGGCACCTTGACCTTGTCCGGCAACAACACCTATGGGGGGGGCTCTTTTGTCAATGCCGGTACCCTGGCGGTGACCAGCACGGGCAAACTGGGGAACTCTTCTAACACCACCACGGTCGAGGCCGGAGCGGTGCTGGATTTGCAGAACGCCGACATCACCAATTTTGTTTTGCTCAATGGCGGCACCCTGAGCGCCAGCACGGGCAGCTCCAATATCGGACTCAATTACGGCCTGACTCTGGGCGCCAGTGGCAGCACAGTGAGTGTGACAGGCACAGCGCTGTCCATTGGGGGCGTTATCTCGGGTACGGGCATGGCCCTGACCAAAACGGGCAGCGGCACCTTGGTCTTGACGGGCAGCAACACCTACGACGGCGGCACCACCATCAGTGCAGGTACCCTGCAGGTGGGGGCTGGGGGTAGCAGTGGTTCGCTGGTGGCCGGGGCCGTGATCAACAACGGCACCCTCAAGTTCAACCGTGTCGGTACCTTGAGCGTGGCCAACGACATCAGCGGTACAGGCAGCTTGGTGAATGCAGGTTTCGGCACGATCACATTGACCGGCAACAACAGCTACAGCGGTGGCACCACCCTGGCCGCCGGCACACTGAACCTGGGCTCGGCCAACGCGATCGGCGATGCCAGCAGTCTGGCCAATGTGGGGCCGATCACCTTCAGCGGCGGGGTTCTGCAGTTTTCGGTCAGCAACAGCACCGACTATTCGAGCCGTTTTGCCACCGGGCTGCAGCAACTTTACAGCCTGGACACCAACGGCCAGAGCGTGACCTTGGCCTCGGCCCTGACAGGCACCGGCACCAGCACGTTGACCAAGACCGGCAGCGGCACGCTGACACTTTCGGGTGCCAACACCCACACCGGCGCCACCACGGTGAGCGCGGGCACGCTGGCTGTGACCCATGCGGCAGCCTTGGGCACCACAGCCGCAGGCACCGCCGTGTCTGCCGGTGCGGTGCTGGACGTGCAGAACGTGGCCCTCGGGGATGAGGTCTTGACCCTCAACGGCAGCACCCTCCAAACCAGCAGCGGCACCAGCAGCCTGAGCGGCGCGATCACGCTGGGTTCGTCCAGCACCGTGGATGTGGGGGGCACGCAATTGACCCTGAGCGGGGTGATATCCGGTGCATCTAGGGCGCTGACCAAGACGGGCAGCGGGATGTTGATCCTGTCGGGGGGCAACACCTACTCTGGGTCTACGACCATCAGCGCCGGCATATTGCAGGTGGGCGATGGCGGCACGACGGGCAGTTTGACGGGCGGAGTGGTCAACAACGCCACCCTGGCCTTGAAACGCAGCGACTCGCCGACATGGAGCAACACCATCACGGGCACGGGCACCACCAGTGTGCTGGCAGGCAGTTGGTCCATGGGCGGAAGCAGTCGGCTATCGGCTACCGGTGTGCTCAATGTGGCCGGTGGCGCGACTTTGAACCTGGCGACTTTCAGCAACAGTGTGGCGGGTTTGACCGGCTCCGGCACAGTCACCGGATCTACAGGGACGCTGAATTTTTCGAGCACAGGAAGCACGCGCTCGGTCTTCAGTGGAACGTTCACCAACACGGGGGCCATAGGGGCGATGAAGTTGGTCCAACAGGGCACCGGCACCCAGGTGGTGCAAGGCACCAGCAGCACGTTCACCGGCGCAACGTCGTTGACCAGTGGCACTCTGGAGATCGGCAGTGATTCGGCGCTGGGCTCCAGCACGATCACTTTCGCTACGGCAGCGGCTGGCACTTCGACCTTGGCTCTGAATGGCGTGAGCATTGCCAACCCGATTGCGACCGTTGGCGCTGTGACTGCGACCAACTTTGTGACCAGCTTGTCCAGCACGACGCCCAGCACCATCTCGGCTGCGGTCAATGGCAGTTTGGACGGCGGCATCACCTTCAGCACGGCTGTCAATGCCAGCCTGTACCTGACGAACACCCTGACCACCGGTAGCCTGACGCAAAAGTTCACGCCCGCCAGTGGGGGTGAAGTTCGCCTGAGCGGTGCGGTCAGCGGCACAGGTGGTTTGCAGCAAGCGGGTACAGGCCGACTGACCTTGGCAGGCAACAACACGGGCGTCAGCTATACCCTCAGTTATGCGTCTGGCAACACCGGCACGATCCGCCTGGCCAACAACACGGCTTTGGGCACGGGCAACGCGTCCTTCACGGTGCCCGAAGGGGCCACGCTGGAGTTGGGCGCGCTTGACGGCAGCGACCTCAACATCACAAGCAAGAGCCTGGCGCTGGCTTCCAGTGGCACCGCCGCTGGGGGCGGCTTTTTGCACAACGTGGCGGGGCACAACACCTGGTCGGGTGCCATCACGCTCAACAACAACAGCGTGATCACGGTCGACACCGGCACCTCGCTGAACCTGTCTTCCACCAGCTCCACGGTGGCGGCCAGCAGCCGGGCGTATTTCAACCTGACCGAAGGCAGCCTCAACTTCGGCACGCTGACGGGCACGGCGGGTTCGTCGGCCTATTTGAAAATCGGATCGGGATCACTGACAGGCCCCATCACCAATGTCAGTGAGACCACCGGGGTGTATGCGCGTCTGTACGATGCCACGGGCCTGTACACCAGCGTGTATGGCGACGCACCGGTTTACAGCCTGGGCTTTTTCACGTCTTCCACGGGCGACAGCCCGGTCAGCCTGACCGGGTCTGACTATTCGGGCTCGGCCAGTTGGACTGGCTTGCCCACCAGCAGCAGCAACGCGGCCACATACTCGGTGACCTACACCTCGGGCATCACGGTGTCCAACACGGCTTACATGCTGATCGGGGCAGGCACGGCGCGCAACTGGACGGTGTCGCCCAAACTGCTGACCTTCAGTGCCAGCAAAGACTACGACGGCAGCACAGCGCTGGGCGCGGTGACGGTCAATGGCCGGGTGGGCACGCAGACCCTGACGGTGACGGGTGCGCAGGCCAACGCCAGCCACGTGTCGGCCAACAGCAGCAACTACATCACTGGGCTGACTCTGGGCGATGGCAGCAACGGCGGTCTGGCGTCCAACTACGCCTTGCCGGTGTTCAGCCGGGCCACCGCGCCGGTCACCATCAACGCCGTGACACTGACCCCGACGCTCACCAACACGGGCATCACCCGTGAATACGATGGCAGCAACACGGCACCGGTCTTCACGCCCACGGCCACCTTCACGGGGCTGCTGGCGGGTGACAGCGCCGCCACCGTGACGCTGAGCCAAACCGGGGCCACCTACAACAGCAAGGACGTGGCCACCGCCAGCAGCATTGCCGTGACGGGGCTGGGCATTTCGGGCATCTCCAGCCCCATAGGTTCGGAGCCCACCGATTACCAGTTGGCCAGCAGCACGGCCACCATCGCTTCGGGCGTGTCCATCACGCCCCGCACGGTGAGCCTGAGTGCGACCAAGACCTACGACGGCACCACTGCGCTGACCAACGCGCAGGTGACCGTGACCACCGGGGTGGCGAATGAGTCGCTCACGGTGAGCGCTGCCACGGGATCGGACGCGCACGTGAACACCAGTGGCAAGTACATCACCGCGGCCACGCTGGCCGATGGCACAGGCGGGCTGGCCAACAACTACCAGTTGCCCAGCATGGACGCGAGCCATGCGCCGCTCACGGTCCAGGCCCGCGACATCACGGTGACGTTGACCAACATCGGTGTCACCAAGACCTATGACGGTTCGACTTCAGCGCCGACGGGCTTTGTGCCCACCTTCTCCACCAGTGGTGCAGCCGGTTCGGATGTGGTGAACGTCACCGCCTCGGGCGCCAGCAGCTACAACGACAAGAACGTGCTGCTCGCCACCACCCTCACGACCAGCGGACTCTCGGTCAGCTCGGTCTCGACGACCGGGGTGAGTCTCGGTTCCCAGGTCGGCGATTACCAGTTGACCAGCACCAGTGCCAGCACGTCGGCCAGCATCACCACGGCGCCTTTGAGCATCAGTGGCATCACCGCGTCCAACAAGACCTACGACCGCAGCACCACGGCCACGGTGAGCACCGCCAGTGTGGTCAAGACCGGCCTGATTGGCAGCGACCAGGTGACGGTGTCAGCCACCGGCAGCTTTGCCACCGTCAGTGCTGGCGACGGGAAGACGGTGAACTTGAGCAGCACGTATGGTGGAACAGATGCGGCCAATTACAGCATCACCGACCAGCTCGCCGCCTTCGCCAACATCGGCAAAGCCAACCTGTCGGTGACGGGCGTGATGGCGCAGAACAAGACCTATGACCGTGGCACCACTGCCACGTTGAGCGGCACAGCCGCTGTCGCGCCGATCACGGGCGACACGGTGACGGTGAACACCAGCGCAGCGACGGGCCAGTTTGCCGACAAGAACGTCGGCACGAACAAGGCGGTGACCGTGACGGGCTTTGTGCTGGACGGCACGGACGCGGACAACTACCAGGTGGTGCAGCCCAGCGGGCTGACGGCCAACATCGGCAAAGCCAACCTGTCGGTGACGGGCGTGATGGCGCAGAACAAGACCTATGACCGGGACACCACCGCCACTTTGATGGGCACAGCCGCTGTCGCGCCGATCACGGGCGACACGGTGACGGTGAACACCAGCGCAGCGACGGGCCAGTTTGCCGACAAGAACGTCGGCACGAACAAGGCGGTGACCGTGACGGGCTTTGTGCTGGACGGCACGGACGCGGACAACTACCAGGTGGTGCAGCCCAGCGGGCTGACGGCCAACATCGGCAAAGCCAACCTGTCGGTGACGGGCGTGATGGCGCAGAACAAGACCTATGACCGGGACACCACCGCCACTTTGATGGGCACAGCCGCTGTCGCGCCGATCACGGGCGACACGGTGACGGTGAACACCAGCGCAGCGACGGGCCAGTTTGCCGACAAGAACGTCGGCACGAACAAGGCGGTGACCGTGACGGGCTTTGTGCTGGACGGCACGGACGCGGACAACTACCAGGTGGTGCAGCCCAGCGGGCTGACGGCCAACATCGGCAAAGCCAACCTGTCGGTGACGGGCGTGATGGCGCAGAACAAGACCTATGACCGGGACACCACCGCCACTTTGATGGGCACAGCCGCTGTCGCGCCGATCACGGGCGACACGGTGACGGTGAACACCAGCGCAGCGACGGGCCAGTTTGCCGACAAGAACGTCGGCACGAACAAGGCGGTGACCGTGACGGGCTTTGTGCTGGACGGCACGGACGCGGACAACTACCAGGTGGTGCAGCCCAGCGGGCTGACGGCCAACATCGGCAAAGCCAACCTGTCGGTGACGGGCGTGATGGCGCAGAACAAGACCTATGACCGGGACACCACCGCCACTTTGATGGGCACAGCCGCTGTCGCGCCGATCACGGGCGACACGGTGACGGTGAACACCAGCGCAGCGACGGGCCAGTTTGCCGACAAGAACGTCGGCACGAACAAGGCGGTGACCGTGACGGGCTTTGTGCTGGACGGCACGGACGCGGACAACTACCAGGTGGTGCAGCCCAGCGGGCTGACGGCCAACATCGGCAAAGCCAACCTGTCGGTGACGGGCGTGATGGCGCAGAACAAGACCTATGACCGGGACACCACCGCCACTTTGATGGGCACAGCCGCTGTCGCGCCGATCACGGGCGACACGGTGACGGTGAACACCAGCGCAGCGACGGGCCAGTTTGCCGACAAGAACGTCGGCACGAACAAGGCGGTGACCGTGACGGGCTTTGTGCTGGACGGCACGGACGCGGACAACTACCAGGTGGTGCAGCCCAGCGGGCTGACGGCCAACATCGGCAAAGCCAACCTGTCGGTGACGGGCGTGATGGCGCAGAACAAGACCTATGACGCCACTACAGCGACCACTTTGAGTGGGACGGCCTTGGTGTCGCCGCTGGCGGGTGATCTGGTCAGCGTGGATTTGAGCGCTGCGGTGGGCCAGTTTGCCGACAAAAATGTGGGCACGAACAAGGCGGTGACCGCGTCGGGGGTGGCGCTCAGCGGCAGGGACGCAGACAACTACCAGGTGGTGCAGCCGACGGGCTTGAGCGCCAACATCACGCGAGCGACCTTGATGGTCAATGTGAGCACAGTGGACAAGGTCTATGACGGTAGCCCTGTCGCGACGCTCTCTTTCACTGACAACCGCCAAGGCAGCGATGTTCTGTTGCTGACTGCCACAGGCGCTTTTGCCGACAAGAACGTGGGCACGGGCAAGACCGTGTCGGTGTCGGGTTTGAACCTGACTGGCACCGACGCAAACAACTACAGCCTCAGTGCGGGTGGATGGAACACCACGACCACGGGCAACATCACGCGCCTCCATTCGGTGACCTGGGCAGGCGGGGCCACGGGCGATTGGCTCAATCCGGCCAATTGGGCCGGTGGTGCAGTGCCGGACTTGTCCAACGTCGCCAATGTGGTGATTCCTTCTGGCAAGGCGGTGAACTTTGCCGGCACAGCGCTGTCACCAGCCCAGAGCGGCACGGTCAACATCGATTCGCTCACTGGCGCGGGCAGCGTGTCGGTGACCTCGGGCACTTTGGGTGTGGGCACGGGCGGTGTGAACTTGAGCCAACTGACGCAAACCGGCGGCACGCTGGCCTTCAGTGGCAATTCCAGCCTGATCAGCACCTCTGCCGTGACGCTCAAAACGCTGACGGCCACGGGCTCACTCGATGTGACCAGCACGGGGGACATCACCATGGGCGACAACATCACCATGGGCAATGGTCCCTTGGTGATCAAGACCCCCGGCAGCATTGTTCAAAATGCCTCCACCACGGTGTCGAGCTCGGGCGGCAACATCACGTATTGGGCCGACAGCGATGCCAACGGGGTGGGTTCGATCACGCTGTCGGCCGGTACGTCGACATCGGCCAATGCCAAAATCAACGCCAGCACCGGTGACATCGTGCTGGGTGGGGGCAATGGGGTCTCGGCAGACAGTGGTCCGGCCGTCGGGGCCAGGGGCGTGTTGTTGGGCACCTATGCCAACCTGAGCGGTCGCAACATCACGGTGGTGGGCAAGGGCGACACTTCGGCCGGCGCCAAGGGTGTGTTTGTGGGCAATGCCGTCAATGTGTCGGCCACGGGTGCTGTGGCCATCACCGGAACCGGTGGCGGCAGCAGCGGCACATCACACAACTATGGCGTCGAAATTGGTTCGGGCACGGTTGACAACCTTGCCCCAGCCAGCGTGATCGAGGCCACCGGCAGTGGCTCGGTCACCGTCACGGGCACGGGCGGGGGGCTCGGCACAGGTTCCAACAATTACGGCGTGACGATTTTTGGTGGCAGGAGCAACCAGTACACCACACTGCGGACTGCCAGTGGCGCCCTCAAACTGGTGGCCACCAGTGGTGTCGGCAGTCCTTCTGCCAGCCCGTCTTTCCTGCCTTACTACTATGTGCGTTTGGGCGGCACCGATCAGACAGGCCCGGTGACGGTGCAAGGCGGCAACCTGCTGTTTGGGACCACTTTGGGCAGCAACAATATCCAGACTACCGGTGCGGTCACGCTCGAGCCACTGGTGGGCAGCACTTCGTTCACGAGGGGCATGCTGGTTCCTCCAATAGCCGCCAGTGCCTCATCGGTCACGCTCGGACGCTTGGGCAACACCACGTCCATTGACCTGGTTTCTGATTTGTCTGTGCAAGGGCCGTTGACGGTTTATGGCCAAACCAGCATGAACGCCAACATGATGGCAACAGGCGTGGTCAGTTTTTATGGCCCAGTGGGGACATTAGGCAATGTGTTGCTGACGGCCCCCGCTGTCCAGGTGGTGGGTTCCGGTGCGACATCGGTGACCGTTGCCACCAACACCACGACCTTTGCGGGCACGGGTTTGGGGCAAGTCACCGTGCTCAACCAGGGCCCGTTGACTTTGGGCACCGTGGGCGTGACCACGGGTGTGTCGTCTTCGAATTACATGGACATCGCCACCTTGACGGGGGACCTGACAGTCGCCGCCAATGTGTCGACCACGACCTCGAGCAACATGCCATGGCTGGGCGCTGCCGTGGCGCTCACTGCCGGAAAGAACAAGTCTGCGCTGGACGCAACAGGTGGCAACGTCATCATCACGGGGGGCAGCACTGTATCTGTGGGCACGTATGGCCGGGCGATTTTCTACACCGGCTCGGTGGGCGGCAGCACCGGTGTGACGGCTTTGGTGGGGTCAGGCAATGGCCACTACCGTTACGGCTCCGATGAAAGCACGAAAAATTACACCGCCAGTTTGGGCCAAGGCCTGTATGCGGTTTACCGAGATCAACCTGTCGTGAGTTGGAGCGCACAGGCCGATCAAAGCATCGTTTATGGTCAGACGCCCGTGTACAACACGTCGGGGGAT
Source organism: Limnohabitans sp. DCL3 (assembly GCF_048019295.1). Taxonomy (GTDB): domain Bacteria; phylum Pseudomonadota; class Gammaproteobacteria; order Burkholderiales; family Burkholderiaceae_C; genus Limnohabitans_A. The sequence goes on from NZ_CP171842.1 coordinate 1,154,940, forward strand.
TTGTCGACTTACAGCACCACAGGTAGTTACGCCTTGGGCTTGCAAAACGGCGATCAAACCGTGGTGAGCCAGGCGCTGGTGTTGCGCAACGCCGCGACCAAATTGGCGGCTGGCCCCAACAGCACGAGTGGCCTGTACGACGTGGCTGTTTATGAGGCCAGTAAGACGGCAGGGGCCGAAGCTTTGGGTTATGCGGGTGTCAACCCACGCATCACCGTGACCCGCGCGCCCTTGACAATCACCGCCAAAGACTACACCAAGGTGTACGACGGCGGCACTTTTGTGGGTGGCAATGGCTTGACTTACACCGGCTTGCTGGGCAATGACACCTCGGCGGCTGTGACCACGCTCAATCCGGCTCAGTCCATATGGGGGGGAAGCGCGCAGTACAAAGCCAATGCAGGCAGTTACAGCATCGCTGTCTCTAACCTCAAGGCGGCCAACTACGACATCACCTACGTACCGGGCACGTTGTCGATTTCTCGCAGGCCCCTGACCATCCGCGTGACCGATGACGCCCGCTTTGTGAGCCAAGCGGATGCCGTGGGTTATGCCGGTTACAGCTACTCTGGCTTGGCAACAGGTCAGAGCATGAGCAGCTTGGGCACAGTGAGCATCGCCCGTGCTGGCGGGGCGTCGGCGCCGGGAACCTACAACGGGGTTTTGCAGGCGTCTATCCCGGGCTTGACCAACACCAATTACCAGATCACTTATGTGCCCGGCAACTACACCATTGTGCCGGCCGATCAATTGCTGGTGAAACTGGCCAACACCACCGCCACATATGGCAGTGATCCGGTGTATTCGATCCTGTCGGCGCAGTACCTCAAGAGCAGCACGAACACCGTCATTGACCTGACCTCGCGCGCTGCCATCGTGGGGACCCAGTTTGGCTTGACCGACGGCGACGGTGGCAGCACGTCATTTTCTGTCGGCGCACTCAGCACAAGCTTGAGCAGCGCAGGAAAAATCAATGTCTTCGGTGGGTATCAGCTGGGGGCCAGTAGCATCAACAACACCAGCATCAATTACAAGAACAACATCACGGTGACGGGGGCTTTGACGGTGACGCCGCAATCACTCGCGGTCGTCCCTTCGGGTAGCCTGAGCAAGACCTACGACGGCACACTCAGCATGCCTGGGCTGGTGCTGAGTTTGAGTGGCGCACAAAGTGCCGACAAGGTCGCAGTCTCGGGTCATGCCGCCTATGAGGGGCCGAACGCCGGCACCACCGCCTATTCGGTCAACAACCTGTTGCTCGGCGGCGTTGACAGTGGCAACTATGTTCTGGGTGCAGGCAACAGCATCTCGGGCAGCAATGCCGCCATCACGCCCGCAGCTTTGACCGTGACAGCCCAAAGCGATCGCCTGTATTACAACGGGATGGCATACCAAGGTGGCAACGGTGTGATCTACAGTGGTTTCGTCAACAACGAAGACCCTTCTGTGCTGGGCGGTAGCGTGTCCTATGGAGGCAGCAGCCAAGGTGCCATCAATGCAGGGGCTTACACCATCACGCCATGGGGTCTGTCCAGCAACAACTACACCATCACCTATGAGAACGCGCCCTTGTCGATCGATCCTGTCACGCTGACGGCTTCGGCGGTCAATCTGTCACTCAAAGGGCCTGTGGTCAAGGTCTATGACGGATCGGATGTGGCCACGCTGACCAGCGACAATTACGTTTTTTCAGGTTGGATTGGATCTGATGGGGCCTCGGTCACAAAGACCACCGGTACTTACGACAGCCCGCATGCAGGTCCCGCCAAATTGGTCACGGTCAATCTGACTTCTGCCGATTACCTGGCCGAGGGCAGCACCGTTTTGTCCAACTACATTTTGCCCACCACGGTCTCTGGTGTGGTGGGCGCGGTGATGCCCAAGCCTGTGACGCTCAGTGGTTTGCAAGCGGCCAACAAAACCTACGATGGCAATACGAGCGTGGTGGTGACCCAATGGGGTTCTGTGGACACCGGCGTGGCCCATGAAAGCTTGACCCTGCTGCCGGGTACGGCCAGTTTTGATGACGCCACGGCACAGACGGGCAAGACGGTGACCGCCAGTGCATACAGTCTGGCGGATGGCAACGGTGGTTTGGCCAGCAACTATGTGCTGACCAGCACCCAAAGCACGACCACGGCTGACATTGACCCGAAGGCGGTGGTGGTGTCGAGCTTGGCGCGCGTGAGCACCTACGATGGGGTGAGCACGCACACTGCGCTTGCCAATGCGACTGGGTTTTCGACCACGGCGATGGCGACGGGTGAGTGGGTCTCTGCCGTGTCCACCACGGCCTCGGGCGCGGGCGTCGTCCCTGGCGCTGTGGCACAGGTTGGTTCATACACCGTGACACCCGGCAGCCCGGTGATGGGCGAGGGCAGTGCCAGCAATTACAGCTTCAGTTTTGTGGATGCGACCAGCACCGTCAGCAAGGCCAATTTGGTTCTGACGGGCCAAAGGTCTTACGACGGCAGCCAACGGGTGGCTGGCGCCACCTTAACGGCCACGGGCGTCAATGGCGAAATTTTTGCAGTCACGGGGTCAGGGGGCAGCGACAACTTGGTCACGGCCAACGTGCAAACGGCCATGCCCTTGCTCAATACGACAGGACTGGTCTTGGGCGCGCCTGTTCATGCAGGGGCATTAAGCAACTACAACGGTTTGAGCACCACAGGATCGGCCTACACGGTGACACCGGCCAACCTGAGCGTGACCACCCACGCGGTTGTCAAAACCTATGACGGCACGAACGCGGCCAATGGCATGGCTGTCGTGAGCAGCGGAACGCTGTTTGCCAACGACACCATCACTGGCGGTGCGTTTGCCTTTGACAACAAGAATGCGGGCACCAACAAGTCGGTGGGTGTCGGTGGCGTGACGGTCAATGACGGCAACAACGGTGCCAACTACACCGTCAGTTACGTGAACAATACGACCAGCACGATCCATCCAGCCGCCTTGACAGTGATGGCCACAGCGGTGAGCAAGACCTACGATGGCACGACCAGCGCCAGTGGCAGCGGCACCGTGGGTGCGCTGGCCGGTGCGGGCGATGTGCTCGCCTCGGCCGGCGGACAAGTCTATGCCGACAAGAACGCGGGCACGGGCAACAAGACCGTGATGGCGTCGGGTGTGACGATCAAGGACGCGAGCAACGCGGACACGACGGGCAACTACGACATCCAGTACGTGGACAACACCACCAGCACGATCAGCCAGGCGGCGCTGACGGTGACGGCCACAGCGGTCAGCAAGACCTACGACGGCACGACCACAGCCACCGGCACGGGTACCGTGGGGCCATTGGCAGGAGCAGGTGACGTCGTCAATGGCACAGGTTACCAGGCGTTCACCAACAAGAACGCAGGCACGGGCAACAAGACGGTCACCGCATTTGGGGTGAGCATCAAGGATTCAGTCGATGCCGACATGACGGGCAATTACGCCATCAGCTACGTGGACCACACCACCAGTACGATCAACAAAGCCCACGCCACGGTGACGGCCAACGGTGCAACGCTGACCTACAACGGTGCCAACCAGACGGCCAGTGGCTTCACGGCCAGCGGTTTGGTGGGCGGCGAGAGCGCATCGGTGCTGAGCGGCGTGAGCGCCAGTCGCACAGAAAAGAACGCCGGCACCTACACCACCACCGCCAGCGGCACGGACAGCAACTACCACTTGACGTTTGTGGATGGCGCGATGGTCATTGGCAAGGCCAACGCGACGGTGACGGCCAACGGTGCAACGCTGACCTACAACGGTGCCAACCAGACGGCCAGCGGCTTCACGGCCAGCGGTTTGGTGGGTGGCGAGACTGCGTCGGTGCTGAGCGGCGTGAGCGCCAGTCGCACAGAAAAGAACGCCGGCACCTACACCACCACCGCCAGCGGCACGGACAGCAACTACAACTTGACGTTTGTGGATGGCGCGATGGTCATTGGCAAGGCCAACGCGACGGTGACAGCCAACGGTGCAACGCTGACCTACAACGGTGCCAACCAGACGGCCAGTGGCTTCACGGCCAGCGGTTTGGTGGGCGGCGAGAGCGCATCGGTGCTGAGCGGCGTGAGCGCCAGTCGCACAGAAAAGAACGCCGGCACCTACACCACCACCGCCAGCGGCACGGACAGCAACTACAACTTGACGTTTGTGGATGGCGCGATGGTCATTCAAAAAGCCACCGTCACGCCCATCATCACAGCCAGCAACAAGGTCTACGACACAACACCGACAGCCCAAGGTGCCGTCAGCCTGGCCGGCGTGTTCAGCGTGGATGCGGCTGCAGCCAGTGCGGTGGCCACGGGGTACCATTTTGCCGATGCGAATGTGGGCACAGCCAAGACAGTGACCGCCCAAGGCATCACCTTGGGCAGTGGCTTGTCCAGTAACTATGCGTTGTCGTCCACCATCGCCACAGGCCAAGCCGACATCACACCCGCACCGCTCACGGTCACGGCCATCAACGATGCCAAGTTTGTGACGCAATTGGATTCGGCCAACTTTAAGGGCTATGCCGTGACGGGCCTTCTGGGCAGCGATTCGCCCGACAGTGCAGGCGTGACGGCAGGCGTGCGCCTTGTGCGTTCCAACGCGGGCGTCGAGACGGCTGCGGTGTACCCTGGCGTGCTGGTGCCCAGCGGCAACGCTGCAATTGGCAATTACACGGTGAGCTATGTGCCTGGAACCTTCACGATCGTGCCGGCCGGGCAGTTGCTCGTGAGCACCACCAGCACGAACACCACGTACGGCACAGCAGGCCACAACCCGATCGCGTCGGTGTCGTATTTGGATGAGAACAGCAGCACCATCAACAACCTGAGCTTGAGCGGTCAAGCCGTTGTGGGCGGTGCGACGGTCTACACCTACGCTGACGGTGCCAACGGCACAGTGAGCTTTGCGGTGACGCCCACGGGCACCTCCACGTCTGCAGGCGGCCGTCTGAATCAGGGCTCGTATGGTTTGGCGGTAGAGCAGTTCAGCAAGACCACCAACAACCTGAGCGCCAACACGGCCACGGTCACCGGCAATTTGACGGTACAACCCTTGGCCATCACGGTAGCAGCGGTACCGACCACGACGACCTACAACGCCAGCACCCAGACGCAAGGCATCACCAGTGGTGTGCTCAGTGGCGATGATGTGACCGTCAGTGGCGCGGTGAGCCAGCGCAACGCAGGCACTTATGGCTCCGCTTTGGTTGTCTCGGGTGCCGATGTGGGTAACTACAAACTGAGCATTGAGGACCACCACTTTGAAATTGCCAAGGCCAACGCCACGGTGACGGCCAACGGTGCAACGCTGACCTACAACGGTGCCAACCAGACGGCCAGCGGCTTCACGGCCAGCGGTTTGGTGGGCGGCGAGACCGCGTCGGTGCTGAGCGGCGTGAGCGCCAGTCGCACAGAAAAGAACGCCGGCACCTACACCACCACCGCCAGCGGCACGGACAGCAACTACAACTTGACGTTTGTGGATGGCGCGATGGTCATTGGCAAGGCCAACGCCACGGTGACAGCCAACGGTGCAACGCTGACCTACAACGGTGCCAACCAGACGGCCAGCGGCTTCACGGCCAGCGGTTTGGTGGGTGGCGAGACTGCGTCGGTGCTGAGCGGCGTGAGCGCCAGTCGCACAGAAAAGAACGCCGGCACCTACACCACCACCGCCAGCGGCACGGACAGCAACTACAACTTGACGTTTGTGGATGGCGCGATGGTCATTGGCAAGGCCAACGCCACGGTGACAGCCAACGGTGCAACGCTGACCTACAACGGTGCCAACCAGACGGCCAGCGGCTTCACGGCCAGCGGTTTGGTGGGTGGCGAGACTGCGTCGGTGCTGAGCGGCGTGAGCGCCAGTCGCACAGAAAAGAACGCCGGCACCTACACCACCACCGCCAGCGGCACGGACAGCAACTACAACTTGACGTTTGTGGATGGCGCGATGGTCATTCAAAAAGCCACCGTCACGCCCATCATCACAGCCAGCAACAAGGTCTACGACACAACACCGACAGCCCAAGGTGCCGTCAGCCTGGCCGGCGTGTTCAGCGTGGATGCGGCTGCAGCCAGTGCGGTGGCCACGGGGTACCATTTTGCCGATGCGAATGTGGGCACAGCCAAGACAGTGACCGCCCAAGGCATCACCTTGGGCAGTGGCTTGTCCAGTAACTATGCGTTGTCGTCCACCATCGCCACAGGCCAAGCCGACATCACACCCGCACCGCTCACGGTCACGGCCATCAACGATGCCAAGTTTGTGACGCAATTGGATTCGGCCAACTTTAAGGGCTATGCCGTGACGGGCCTTCTGGGCAGCGATTCGCCCGACAGTGCAGGCGTGACGGCAGGCGTGCGCCTTGTGCGTTCCAACGCGGGCGTCGAGACGGCTGCGGTGTACCCTGGCGTGCTGGTGCCCAGCGGCAACGCTGCAATTGGCAATTACACGGTGAGCTATGTGCCTGGAACCTTCACGATCGTGCCGGCCGGGCAGTTGCTCGTGAGCACCACCAGCACGAACACCACGTACGGCACAGCAGGCCACAACCCGATCGCGTCGGTGTCGTATTTGGATGAGAACAGCAGCACCATCAACAACCTGAGCTTGAGCGGTCAAGCCGTTGTGGGCGGTGCGACGGTCTACACCTACGCTGACGGTGCCAACGGCACAGTGAGCTTTGCGGTGACGCCCACGGGCACCTCCACGTCTGCAGGCGGCCGTCTGAATCAGGGCTCGTATGGTTTGGCGGTAGAGCAGTTCAGCAAGACCACCAACAACCTGAGCGCCAACACGGCCACGGTCACCGGCAATTTGACGGTACAACCCTTGGCCATCACGGTAGCAGCGGTACCGACCACGACGACCTACAACGCCAGCACCCAGACGCAAGGCATCACCAGTGGTGTGCTCAGTGGCGATGATGTGACCGTCAGTGGCGCGGTGAGCCAGCGCAACGCAGGCACTTATGGCTCCGCTTTGGTTGTCTCGGGTGCCGATGTGGGTAACTACAAACTGAGCATTGAGGACCACCACTTTGAAATTGCCAAGGCCAACGCCACGGTGACGGCCAACGGTGCAACGCTGACCTACAACGGTGCCAACCAGACGGCCAGCGGCTTCACGGCCAGCGGTTTGGTGGGCGGCGAGACCGCGTCGGTGCTGAGCGGCGTGAGCGCCAGTCGCACAGAAAAGAACGCCGGCACCTACACCACCACCGCCAGCGGCACGGACAGCAACTACCACTTGACGTTTGTGGATGGCGCGATGGTCATTGGCAAGGCCAACGCGACGGTGACAGCCAACGGTGCAACGCTGACCTACAACGGTGCCAACCAGACGGCCAGTGGCTTCACGGCCAGCGGTTTGGTGGGTGGCGAGACTGCGTCGGTGCTGAGCGGCGTGAGCGCCAGTCGCACAGAAAAGAACGCCGGCACCTACACCACCACCGCCAGCGGCACGGACAGCAACTACAACTTGACGTTTGTGGATGGCGCGATGGTCATTGGCAAGGCCAACGCGACGGTGACGGCCAACGGTGCAACGCTGACCTACAACGGTGCCAACCAGACGGCCAGTGGCTTCACGGCCAGCGGTTTGGTGGGCGGCGAGAGCGCATCGGTGCTGAGCGGCGTGAGCGCCAGTCGCACAGAAAAGAACGCCGGCACCTACACCACCACCGCCAGCGGCACGGACAGCAACTACAACTTGACGTTTGTGGATGGCGCGATGGTCATTGGCAAGGCCCCATTGACAGTTGCCTTCGTGGCCGCAGACAAGGTCTACGACGGCAACACCGAGGCCTGGGTGACTTCGACGGACAACCGTTTCAATGGTGATGCTTTGCGCGTTGTCTCTTCGGCCCATTTTCCTGATAAGAATGTGGGCATGGGCAAGACGGTATCGGTCACCGGTGTGAGCTTGAGCGGTACCGATGCGGGCAACTACACCGTGAACGCAAGCGACAGTGCCTCAGCGAATATCACCCGCTTGCCGCAGGTGAATTGGGTGGGCGGCAGCACGGGCAGTTGGTTTGACCCGGCCAACTGGGCGGGCGGTGCTGTGCCGGACTTGGCCAACGTGGCCCATGTCACGATCCCTGTGGGCGTGACAGTGAACTTTGACAATGCGGCGGTTTCTCCTGCACAAGCGGGTCCAGTCAGTGTGGACCATCTGGGCACGTCCGGCAGTTTGACGCTGTCTGCCGGGGCGCTGAATGTGGGGTCTGGCGGGGTGACACTCAACACCCTGACTCAGACGGGGGGCACATTGGCCAGCATTGGTGCAGTGGCCTTGGGCAGCTTGAACCAGTTGGCAGGCACCTTGTCGGCAGGCAGCTTGAGCACCCGTACGGCATTCAGCCAAACGGGTTCAGGCCGTATGACCGTGGTGGGCGACGTGACGATGGCCGCAACGGCTGACCCTGTGGTGCTGGGTCACTTGAGCGTTGGTGGCGTCCTGAACGTGAACAGCACGAACGGCGGCATCACCCAAACGGACGGTACGGTGCTGAGTGTGAGTGGCCCGGCATTTTTGTCGGCCAGCCAAGACGGCGCAGCTGCCCATGTGAATTTGTCCAACACGGGCAACACCTTCAGTGGTCCAGTGACGGTGACTGGCGCCGACGTGTCGCTCCGTGCGGCAGGGCCACTGTCGGTCAGTGTCACGGCCATGGGCAATGCCACGCTCAGCAGCGGGGGGCCAATGAGCTTGGGCACCTCCCAGGTGGACGGTGATTGGCAGGTCACGACAGCCGACGCCGATGTGACGCAAACCGGCCCGGTGGTGGTAGAGGGCGCCACCCGACTGGATGCGGGCACGGGCCATGTGCTGCTGAACGATGTGGGCAACCGTTTCGCAGGACCCGTGACGTTGATTGCCGGTTCCAGCTCCATGTCGGGCGTACCTTCAACGTTGGGATCGGGTGACAGAGTTCCCTCGGATTTGAGGTTGCAGATCGCCAACACGCCCCAGCCCTATCAGGTGACGCTGATTCAACTGCCGCAAGGCGAATTGCCAGGTGCGGTGCACGTTGTGCTGAACCATGCGGCAGGGGATGTCAAAATTGAGTTGCCTGAAGTTTTGCTGGACTGGATGGCGAAAGCGGGCGCTTTGCTGACGTTTGAAAGTTCAATACCCGGCGGGTTGGACGGTATCCGCTGGTCTGGCCAAGACGCGACCTTGACGTTGAAGTCGTCTATGGCGCGTCGATATCCCTTGGAATGGATCATGCGCGCAGGCCGTGAACACGTGAAAGTGCGAATGGTTTGGAAATCTTGAGTTGCCTCGGTGGATGATTTATTGGAGTAAGCGATGATGAAGTTGAAGATGAGCAGCACGGTGTGTGCATGGTTTTGTGCCTTTTCCTTGAGCAGTGTGGGGGCCGTCATGGCTGCAGATGCGCCGGTGGCCGTGGTCAATGGGGTGGCCATCGAGGCACGGTGGATGGACCGCAACGTCGAAGCCAATGTGGCCCAAGGCCAAAAGGACACGCCGGAGTTGCGTGCTGCCCTCAAGCAAGAGTTGGTCGCGCGTGAGCTGATGACCCAAGAGGCGAAAAAGCGCGGCCTCGACCAATTGGCCACCACGCAAGAGGCCTTGACGGTGATGCGGCAAAACCTGTTGATTGAGTTGGTGCTGAACGACGAGTTCACCAAAAACCCGATCGCCGAGGCCGAACTCAAGGCGGAATACGAGCGTCAGGTCAAAGCCTTGAAGGCAGCCGGTGAGATGCAGCAGTTCCAGATTTCGTCCATTGTGTTGGCCTCCGAGGCCGACGCGCGCGGTGTGCTGATGGCGTTGCGCGCGGGTCAAGCCTTTGATGCGCTGGCCAAGTCACGTTCAATGGACCCGAGCAAAGACAAGGGTGGCGACTTGGGCTGGTTTTTGCCTGACCAAATCGCGCCCGCCATCTCCAACGTGGTGGTCAATCTGGCCACAGGTGCCGTATCGGCGGCCCCCATTCAGGTGGGCCCTTATTGGCATGTGATCAAGCTGACCGCCAAGCGAGCTTATCAAGTACCCGGATTTGACGAGAGTAAAAACCTGCTGCAAGCCGCGGTGGTTCAAAGCCGACGCGCCGCCTTGCTCAAAAAACTGAGCGATGCGGCTGTGGTGAAGTGAGCTGGGCGGTTCAGCCCAGTACCCGCCCAGGGTTGAGCAGGTTTTGCGGGTCCAACGCTTGCTTGACCGCTCGCATCATGGCCAAGGCCGTGGGGTCTTTGTAATGCGGGAGTTTGTGCACTTTTTGCTCGCCCACGCCGTGTTCGGCACTGATGGAGCCGCCAAAGCGTTTGACCTGGTCAAACACCCAGGTGTTCACCTTGTCTTCGAACTCGCGTAAAAAAGCGGGGCCATCGGCGCCTTCAGGCGCTTGCACGTTGTAGTGCAGGTTGCCGTCGCCCAAGTGCCCAAAGTCCACCATGCGCACGCCAGGGACTTCACGTGCCAGCAGGGCGTCGGTTTCTGCCACAAAGTCCGGGATGCGTGAAACCGGGATGCTGATGTCGTGTTTGATGTTCAGGCCTTCGGTGGCTTGGGCCATTGTGATGCTCTCGCGGATATGCCACAGGCCTTGGGCTTGCATGAGGTTTTCGGCGACCACGGCGTCGCTGACGCAGCCGTGTTCCAGTGCCGCTTCGAGCAGGGATTCAAACTGTCCGCGCGCGTGGCTTTCGCTTTCGCTGTCGGAGTTTTCCAGCAGCACGCACCAAGGGGTTTCTTGCCAGAGCGGCACGCGCAGTTGCGGGTAATGTTTGTCCACCAAGCTCAGCGCGAACTGCCCCATGATTTCAAAACCCGTGAGGCCAGGGCCCAGTCGTTGGTGGGCCAGCCCCAGAAGTTGTACGGCTGCTTCCATGCTGGGCACAGCGGCCCATGCGGTGAGTTGAGCCGCGGGCTGCGGATACAGCTTCAGGGTGGCCGCAGTGATGATGCCCAGCGTGCCTTCGCTGCCAATCATCAGGTTGCGCAGGTCATAACCCGTGTTGTCTTTGCGCAGTCCCGACAGGCCATGCCAGATCTCACCTTGAGCGGTGACCACTTCAAGGCCTAGGCACAGCTCACGGGTGTTGCCATAGCGCACGACCTGGGTGCCCCCTGCGTTGGTGCCCAGGTTTCCGCCAATCGTGCAGCTGCCTTCGGCGCCTAAGCTCAAGGGGAACAAAAATCCGGCAGCTGCGGCGGCGGCCTGCAGGTTTTGCAGCACGCAACCGGCTTCGACCGTGATGGTGAGGTTGGCCGGGTCAATGGCGCGCACGGCGTTCATGCGGGTCATGCTCAGCACGATTTGCGTGCCCGAGCGGTTGGGCACACCGCCCACCACCAGCCCGGTGTTGCCGCCTTGGGGCACGATGGGGGTGCCCGCCGCTGCACAAGCTTTGACCACGGCGGCCACTTGCCCTGTGTCACCTGGACGCACCACGGCCAATGCACGACCTTGGACGCGTTTGCGCCAGTCTTGCTCCCAGGCGCTCAGGTCGTTGGCCGGGTCTTCGTGGGTGAGCACGTTGGCGGGGCCACAAATTTGGCGCAATTGTTCCAGCAATGGGTGGGGGATGGTGGGGCTCATGTTGTTCAATCCCGGGGCACAGGCACAAAGTTGCCTGTGGCTTTGGCGGCCTTGAACCGGATGCGCACATGCAGGGCGCAAGCCACAAACAAGCTGGTGCACAACAGCGTTTGCAGTCCAGCCAGTGCGTTGGACGGCCAGGCGTCGCCCCAAGCCCGTACCACGCCCTCTACAAAATAAAGCCACACCAACATGCTGACCCACCGGTAGGTGTACATGCGGTTTTTAAGCAGTCCCGCTAAGGGGATGCACAGCGGCAAGACCTTGATGGCCCACCAAGAACCACCCGGCCGCAAGGGCGCCAGCCAAAGTTCCCAAAGCAGACCCAAAACAATCAGGCCAAGTAAGCTGCCCACGGCCATTTGGCGGGTCAAATTGACGCCAGCAGGGTGGTTTTCTGTGTGTGTGTTCATTGCGGTGGCATCATACCGGGCATGCAATCTTCTCTGTCAAAGTCCACTTTGCGTGCGCATTTCGCACTTTGGTGGCAAGAATTATCAGTTTTCCCTTGGCGTCAGATGGCGAGTGTCTTGGCCGAGCGTTTCCGCGATGCCCGATTGGGCGTGAGTGCCAGTTCGCTCACCTTCACCACCGTGCTGGCTTTGGTGCCTTTGTTTGCGGTGGGTTTGGCCGTGTTTGCGGCCTTCCCGGTGTTTGGCAAGTTTCAGGACACGATCCAGCGCTGGCTGATTGAAAGCTTGGTACCCGAGAGCATAGCCCGCCAGGTGCTGAGTTATCTGACGCAGTTCTCACGCAAAGCCAGCCGCTTGGGAACGGTGGGTTTGGTGGCGGTGCTCATGTCGGCCGTCTTTTTGATGGTCACGATCGAGCGCACTTTGGGACAAATCTGGGGCTTGCGCCGGCAAAGACCGTTGGCGCAAAGGGTCCTGTTGTATTGGTCATCGATCACCTTGGGGCCCCTTTTTTTGGGGGCCAGTCTGGCCATCACCTCCTACGTGCTGACCGCCTCTCGGGATGTGGTGGATGTGTTGCCGGGCTCAGTGCGTTGGTTGCTCGACAGTTTCGAATTCTTGCTGCTCACGGCCTGTGTGAGTGGTTTGTATTTTTATGTGCCGTATACCCGCGTGCGCTGGCGGCATGCGATCACGGCGGGTTTTTTTGTCGCCGGGGCACTCGAGTTGGCCAAGAAACTCATGGCCCTGTACCTGTTGGAGGTGCCCACCTATTCCCTGATTTACGGCGCATTCGCCGCGCTGCCGATTTTGTTGGTCTGGATTTACGTGACTTGGTTGCTGGTGCTGCTGGGCGCGGTCTTGGCGGCCAGCTTGCCCGAGTTGGGTCGCCAAGAGTGGCGCAAGCCCGAAGGGGCGGGCTGGGCCTTCAGGTTGGCCCTGGAGATTTTGGCCCAGCTGAACGCGGCCAAGGCGACTGAACAGCGGGGCTTGAGCACCGATGAATTGGCCAAGCGTTTGCGGGTGGAGTTGAGCGAGTTGCGTCCGGTGCTGGAAGTGTTGCAAAGCCTCGACTGGGTGGGGCGCTTGGCGGCGCAAAACGATGCAGGGCAAGCACGGCAGGTTTTGTTGGTGGACCCTGCGCTGGCCACGGTGGCGCCGTTGGCCGACCGTTTGCTGGTACTGCGGGGTTCTGCGACCGATCCGATCTGGCAGCAAACGCGCCTGGACCAAATCCGTTTGGTGCAGATGCTGCCGGATTGAGTGTTCAAAAACTCACCTTGCCGCGCCACATGTCGCGGTACATCACCCAGTCGCCCATGAAGCTGTAGAGCGGGCGTTTGAAGCTGGCCGGCTTGTTCTTTTCGAACACAAAATGCCCGATCCAGGCGCAGCCGTAACCACACAGCAAGCCATACACAAAGTACTGGGGCTTGCCGGTCACGGCCAACATGGCCAGACACACCAAACTCAATGTGCTGCCCACAAAATGCAGGCGCCGGCAGGTGCGGTGGCTGTGCTCGCTCAGGTAAAAAGGGTAGAACTCTGCAAAGCTGTTGTGCTGCGGTGTTGGTGCTTCGGTGGTGTTCATGGCAAGTCTCCTGGTGCTCATCGGATTGAAAACGGCGCGTGCAAAAAGCCGCGAAACCGAGCGCGGCCCCCGCGCTGGGGCGCTTGCGTGAGCTGGTAATTTGGAAAGCGCTGCAAAAACCGTCCGATGGCGATGCGGCCCTCCAAACGCGCCAAACTCAAACCCGCACACTGGTGCACGCCAAAGCCAAAAGCCAGGTGCTTGTTGCCGGTCCGGCGCAAATTCAGTTGTTCGGGGTTGTCATACACGGCCGGGTCGCGGTTGGCTGCACCAATGCACAGGGTGACCAAGGCGCCCACGGGCAAGTCCACGCCGTTGACCTGGGTGGCTTGCAGGGCGCGTCGGTTGCCCAGTTGGTTGGACGATTCAAAACGCAAAAATTCGTCCACGGCCAGCCCCATGATCTGTTCACGTTCTTCGGCGCTGGCAGCGGCTTGCAGGTCGGCCTTCAGTTGTTCGCGCTGCTCGGGCCATTCTTGCAGGCTGATGAGGGCGTTGCCGATCAGGTTGGTGGTGGTTTCGTGCCCGGCGTTGAGCAAGAACACGCAGTTGTGCAGCAGCTCAACCTCGCTCAAGGCGTCGCCGCCGGATTCGCCATCCTTTTCGCCCTGGATCAGTCGGGTCAGCACGTCGTGCTCCGGGTCTCCTGGATGCTGCCGGCGCTTGGCCACCAGTTCGCGCAAGTAGGCCAAAAATTCATTCACACTGCGGTGGCCCAGTGCTTCTTGCTCTGGGGTGAGGGATGGCTCCAGCGCGCCCAAAATGGCCAGCGACCAGCCGCGCAAAGGGGCACGTTCGGCGTGTGGCACATCCAGCAAATTGCCAATGATTTCGACTGGAATGGCCGAGGCAAAGTCTTCGATCAGGTCGCCGCCGCCTTGCGCCTCCATGTTGTCCAGCAGGCTGTCCACCAGTTGCACCAGGCCCGGCTCCATGGCTTCGATGGCGCGGCGGGTGAGGGCGCCCATGATCAGGCGGCGCACCCGGGTGTGCAGCGGCGGGTCGTTGAAGACCAGGCTGCTCGTGTGGTGCTCGAACAGCGGGGAGACACCATTTGCAGTGGCGAAGGGCGGCTGGTTGAACGGCGCGCGGTTGTATTTGGGGCCGAACTCGACCTGCTTGTCGGAGCTGAAGACCTTGGCGTCGCGGTACACCGCCACCAGATCGGCGTGACGGGTGAGGAAATACGAGCCATCGGGCATGCGCTTGAAGGGCGCCGACTCGCGCAGCGCGGCGTAAACCGGGTAAGGGTTGTCCAGAAAGTCGCGCGGCAAGGCCCGCAGGTCGAGGGTCTGAGCGATCCCTTGAGCCCTTTCAGCCGACAGGGGCGGGGTGATCGGCGCGTTCATGGTTTCAAGAAGGCCTTGAGCGCCCGCAGCACCCCTTCAGGCGCTTCGGTCATGAGCGAGTGGCCTGCAGGCAGTTTCACGACCTGGGGCTGCTTGCACAGATCGATCAGGCTTTGCGCAGCTTTCGGTGGCGTCATTTGGTCAGCAGTGCCCAGCACAAACAGGGTGGGGCAGGCCACTTGCGGCATGGCGGCCTCTGCGCCACGGTAATCGTCGCAGGCCTTGAAGCCGGTGTGGAACACGTTGACTTGTTTGTTGCTGGCCAGTACCCGGCGCATCAGCGCTTTGCTGCCGCCATAGAGCCAAGTGCCGGGGCCCAAGGCAGAAGGGGGTGGGGCGAGTGTGGAGTGAGAGAAGTTGTTGACCATGTCGATGGCCTTGAACGGGGCGCTGACCGATAAATCGAGCAAGGCAGGCGACACGCGCATGGGGTAGGCCGTGCCCACCAAACCCAAGTGGCTGACCCGCCCGGGGTGCGCCTTGCTGTCACGGGCGGTCGCTTCGAGGGCGATGAGCGAGCCAAAGCTGTGGCCGATCAGGGCGGCTTTGTCGATATTCAGCGCATCGAGCAGCGCGATGACGGTGTCGGCCGCTTCTTCCACGCTTTGGGGCGGGGTGCCTTCGCTTTTGCAGTGCCCGGGCAGATCGATGGCCAGCACATTCCAGCCGTGGTGGGCCATGTAGCGGGTCTGCAAAATCCAGACGCTGTGGTCGTTGAGCACGCCGTGGATGAACACGGCGGTGGGCTGCGCGGGGTTGAAGGGCTTGCCGCCGGTGTAGGCGTAGAGCTCGTGGCCTTGAACAGAGGTCTTCATGGTCAGGCTCCTGCTTTCACGCCCGCTTTTTCGGCCGCTTTCAGGGCCTTTTTCAGGTCGTCGATCAAGTCTGCCGGGTCTTCCAAGCCGATGGACAAACGGATGGTGCCGGGGCCGATGCCGCCAGCGGACAGGGCTTCGTCCGTCATGCGGAAATGCGTGGTGCTGGCCGGGTGGATCACCAGGCTGCGGCAGTCGCCCACATTGGCCAGGTGGCTGAAGACCTGGAGGGTTTCGATGAACTTTTGGCCTTGGGCGCGGCTGCCCTTGATGTCAAAACTGAAGACCGAGCCCGCGCCGCGAGGCAGGAGCTTTTGGGCCAAGGCGTGCGAAGGGTGACTCTCCAGCAGGGGGTGGCCTACGCGGCTGACGAGTGGGTGCGCGGCCAAAAACTCGACCACTTTGGCCGTGTTCTCCATGTGGCGGGCCATGCGCAGGGGCAGGGTTTCGATGCCTTGCAAAATCAGCCAAGCGGTGTGCGGGCTCATGCAGGCGCCAAAGTCGCGCAGGCCCTCGCGCCGAGCCCGCAGCAAGAAGGCGCCCACGGTGCTTTCCTCGCTGAACACCATGTTGTGAAAGCCAGCATAGGCCTGGCTCAACTCGGCAAACTTGCCCGATTGGTCCCAGTCAAAACTGCCGCCATCCACCACCACACCGCCCACCACCGTGCCGTGGCCCGACAAAAACTTGGTGGCCGAGTGGTAAACGAGGTCGGCCCCGTGGTCAAAAGGCTTGATGAGCCAGGGCGAGGTGAGGGTGGAGTCCACCAGCAAGGGCACACCCGATTCGTGCGCGATGGCGCTCACGGCCTCGATGTCCAGCACATCCATGCCGGGGTTGCCCACGGTTTCACCAAAAAAGAGTTTCGTGTCGGGCTGCACGGCGGCACGCCAGGCGTCGAGGTCGCCGGGTTTGACGAAGGTGGTGCGGATGCCAAAGCGGCTCAGGGTGTAGTGCAACAGGTTGTGCGAGCCGCCATACAGGGCCGACGAGGCCACGATGTGCGAGCCCGCCCCCATGAGGGTGGCAATGGCCAAATGCAAAGCGGCCTGACCACTTGATGTGGTGATGGCTCCAATGCCGCCTTCTAGGGCCGAAATCCGCTGCTCCAGCACCGCGTTGGTGGGGTTGCTGATGCGGCTGTACACATGGCCTGGGCGCTCGAGGTTAAACAGGGCTGCAGCCTGGTCGCTGGACTCAAAAACAAACGAGGTCGTCAGATGGATAGGAACCGCCCGTGCACCCGTTGCCGGGTCGGGGGCTGCCCCCGCATGCAGGGCCAAAGTGTCAAAACCGGGATCGCTGTAACCCGCCATGAAAGGTCTCCCAAAAAAGAAATTGTCCACCAAGCGTGAAGCCTTACGCTGAGCGTTCATTGTGGGCTATATTGACTACCAATCTAACTCGGACCGACCCTCAGGAGACACACCATGAAAGTCAGCGACATCCTCCGCGTCAAAGGCGGCACTTTGTTCACTGTGCAATCGGATGAACCTTTGGCCCTCGCCATGACCGACATGGCTGAGAAAGACTTGGGCTCCTTGGTGGTGATGGCCAAAGGGGCCCTGGCGGGCATGCTCACCTTCCGAGAAGTCATTCAGCAAATCGTGAAAAACGGTGGCCAAGCGGGGACTTCTCTGGTCAGCGATGCCATGGACAGCGAGCCTTTGACCTGTACGGGGGACACCGACATCGACGAAGTGCGTCGGATGATGCTCGAACACCACGCCCGCTACATGCCGGTCATGGAAGGCGCCATGTTGATGGGCGTGATCAGCTTTTACGACGTGGCCAAAGCCGTGGTGGACGGCCAGAACTTCGAAAACAAAATGCTCAAGGCCTACATCCGCGATTGGCCCGAAGGTTCGGGCCCTGAGGCCGAAGATGTGAAACTGTGAACGATCACCATCGCCTGTACGGGCGGGATGGTCGCTAAATATTCAAAAGCTCGGTGTGTGGCGTTTCGGGTCGTAATGCGTGGGCTGCGTGCCCATGACCTCGGTGTGCCGCATCGCCACCACCGCACCCGGTGTCGCTTTGGCTTGCGCCAGAGCGGCTTTGGAACCAGCCAGAGAGGTTTGGGCAAGGGCCATGCTGCCCAGGGGCAGAAAAGCCAAACAGGCAGTTAGCCTTCGCAGGTGGGGCACTGTATCGATGAAGAATGTTGCCTTGAAGTGATTGAACGGGTGCATGGGGAATTCTTTGGCAAAGTGAGTCAAAGACAAGCTTTGGAGTCCAGTGGGTCGAAGTTGTACGCGAGGTTGAAATTATTGACTTCGCGCACCACGGCCAACAGTTTTGGGTGCATCCCCAGGTGCATCAGCAATCAGCACTGGGCTGCGGACATTGAATTGCCCGGTGCGGATACGTTGGTAGGTGGCATCAGAGAGGATGTCACTCCCAAAGATTTTTTCGGCGCTGTTGCAAATCCTGCTCTTGCCGCGAATGTCATCTGATTTTTTGCCAGATTCGTCGAACCAGACGCAAACATCAAATTGTTTGGCTTGCTGGACATAGTTCACAGCAATGGCTTCACTGTGAAACGCCACGATGGGGTCGTCCGGAATTCCTGCCCGGAAATTGGCCAGATAAAACGATACTTTTTTCCCATCTGGGTGCGGATTGCGCAACAAGCCCACCCCTTCGAGTTTTCCGTTGAGGCACATGCCTTGGTGGTCTGAATTGGCCCAAGCCATGCAGCCCGCGTTTTTCAAGGCAATGGCATTGGCCATGATTTGGCATGGACCGGTGGGGCCTGGCAAGGAACACATTTCTTGTGCAGTGCCTGTGCCCGAAAAGAACAGGCCGCCCATGGCAATGGCCAACAGTGCATAAATATGTTTGAAGAAAAACATCGCTTAAGTTCTCCATGTTTACCCGCCGCGTGCACGACCACCGATGGTCTTGGCATCGTCGGGTTTGCTGGCTTCCAGGCGTGCAGCTTCTGCCAATTGCTGGGCCTCTTTGGCACGCAGATCGGCAAGAAACTGCGCACGCTCTGCGCTTGAGAAAGTGTGGTCACGCCTAGCGGCGTAGTCTTGCCAGCACAAGGCTGCATCGGTACTTGCAAGCGCTTTTTGATTGGCCTCCCGTGTTTGAAGCGGCAGGTCCGGTTTTTCATCGAAGGAAAGAAGCCGCTGGATTTCAGCCTTGAGCAAATGCGGGGCGTGCCCTTGCACACTGCGATACGGCTTCATGTCCTCTTCTATCGCCGCAGCAACGGCTGCCCAATCTGCGGGCGGCAAGCCTTTGGCAAATAAGGCAGTCGCCTTGTTTTGCAGCAGCACACAGTCCGCCATGAACGGCATCTTGGCCAGCTGTTGGGCATGTAGGTTAAATCCAGACGATGCAGTCAGTAGACTCAGCAGCGCCAAAGAGAGTAAATCCACAAAACGCGCTGACCGATTTTTCATTTCAATCGCCTTTCACCACAAACCGCTTGACTGCCGCACTGCAACCATCCCTGAGTTGTTTCAAGGGCAAGCCAGCCAACACCTGCCAACTCAAAGCGATGGCGCGTGGGTTCAACTGCTGCACCGCCTCACCCAAGGTGGGCAAGTTGGTGGGGACGTTCAATTTTTCTGGGGCAGCTGTCGATGGCTGCTGGTCGCACCACGCCTGCGCTTGCTCTTTGCGCCACACATCTGAAGGCTTGTTCAAGCCTTGTGCCCCCGACCTCAATGGAAATACCTCTCTCAAATAGATGGCCTGTGCCACCACATTCGTGCGGGGTGTACCCGCCTTCATCGCTGTGGACACATGTTGGGCAAACGCATTGGCTTTCGGGTTCACATTCCAAGCGTGCAAAGGTGTAACGTCGCAGGTCAGGCGTGCTTTCTTTTGCGCAGCTTCTGTTTTCACACCGGGGGCATCGGATGCGCTTGGTTTATCCGCAGTGGGTGAGTTCAACGGTTGCAGCGTTTGAAAGCCAGATTCTGTGGGCCACTGCAAATCGGCGCATGTGGTTGGTGCATGGGCGTGCGCTACAGCGCTGCTCAGCAACAAGCACACGAGTCCAGACGAAGTGACAGTGCTACGACAGTTGGTAGGTGTGAGAACCCAGTGGAGTGGCATTATTCATCCGCCCCGTGCGCCACGGCCAGTGGTCTTGGCATCGTCGGAAATTTTCTCCGCTGGTGACATGCGGGCGCGTAAGTCCTTCGCGGCTAAACACGCAAAAAGAGCAGCAGCAGGTAACTCTGTAGCACGCGCTCTTGCGCCTTCAAGTCGCTGTGTCAAATTGCCTGTGTCCATGTTTTGAATATTGCCCTCTAGAAAAGGGCGAATGTCTGACCGCATACCGGGTGCAGCAAGCGCGTTTCGCTCTTCCCTGTCGCAACTATTTTTGGGTATCCCGTTGCCTTGATTGCCCCCTGTACTGACCAGTCTCACATCCTTCTTGTTGTCACGGAGGGCTATCCCAACTAATCCAACTTTGAAGCCTGCAATATGTGCGACAGTGTCGTCGTTCGGATCAGGAGTCGAAGTCCAAGAGGCATTCCACGCCCCACCGGTGACTGACCAGCAGGTTTTCGCATTGGGCGCTATTTGGGCGGCTTCCTCTTTGGTCATTAAGCGCCATACACCCGTGCTGAAATTCTGCATTGCACTTTGCCAGGTGTAGCCAGTGCTGGTACCTGTGCAACTGCTGCCAGTCCAGTTTTCCCCCACCGCGCAGCTTCGTATCAGCAAGCCACTTGAAGGGACGGTCATGGTGCCATTTCCGTTATCGCTCAAGTTGCAGCCATGCGCCTTGAGGGTTGCCAGCAAACAGAGCAAACCAATATGTTTGCAGAAACTACGGATTGAATACGCTGCCGATAGCTGAACGGGCTTCATTGCTGCCCCCGCATCAGTTATGGCACCGGGCTTCGATGCCCTTGCCTACAACGAACGCTGCATCCACGGGTGTTGCAGGCGCTTTGCAGGCGAACCAATAGACCATTTCGGTGTTGCGGTTGTGGGCTGCAACGGTCCTGCCTGCATCGGGTGTGTGCAGCCCGTACTGCTGCTTCTCGCAATCAAAATCTGCTGACCAGTTGAATCCACCTTGAATTGTGCGGGGGCGGTAATTGCAGGTCGTGAAGTTCACCTTGTAAGCGCAGGTGTTTTTGAACGCCCCAAAGTTGCCGGAGCCAGCTTGGTCAATGGCAACGCACTCATGCGCCTGCGCTGCCGGGTCATTGGTCTTGCGCTTGCCTTGGCGCTGCTGGTCAGCGCGGGCTTGATTTTGTTGGGCGGCTTGCTGCTGAGCAGCGGTTTGTTGAGATGTATTGGATTCCGGCTGAGATGTTTGCGCTGGGTCTGATGATGCGCCGTTAGCTGCCGACTCCAAACTCAACCCGAGTAAACAAATGTTATACAGGGCACCTGTGATACCGCGCTCGATAGCAACAATATCAATTTCATATCGAGAATTACGCTGATTCTGACGATCCTTATCTATTCGCTCTTTGTATTCGGCTATTTTGCTTTCCACATTCGTTTTGAATTGCGTATTTTTCCGGTTATAAAGACCATTTTGTTTTGCGTCCGCCACCTCTCTGGGGCGGGCACTATTTACATTCTCCGCGAATTGTCTTTTGCTTTTAGCCCAGTCCGGTGATGGATTTTTGTTATTTCCGAAATCCATCAATCGATGTTCAGCATTAATTCTTGCTTGAGCTTCAGACTCGCATTGCGCCCAAGAAGAGCTCGCCATTAAAAACAAAAAAATGATTTTCCAGATATTCGCTTCGTACATGTCAGGCTCCTGTTGCAAATTGCACATGCATAGGGTCGGGCTTTGAAAAGTTGCGCCCGTCATGCCAGCCATTGGCCTGCCAGATGGCGTACCACCAGTCGGGCAATGTTTTTGTCAGCGGCACTTTTTGAGGATTGTTGAGCGGGTCCCAGTCCAAGGCGATGCCGAATGAATGCAGCGACAGTTCTTTGGAGGTGACACGCTTTTTGCGGTAGTTGAATGCGCCACCATGCAGGTCAACCCGTCGTTGGTGCAGCCAATCGCGGATTTCTGCCTCAGTGGCCGCTGCGCCCAGCTGGCCACGCGCATATTCCCAAACCTCGCGCAGCACGTTGGTGAGTGATGGCTCCAGCAAACGATGCACTCGCAAGCCAGACACTTTGATGGGTCCGTTGTAGTCTTGGTAGTAGAGCTGCCACCCAGCAGGTGGGCGAACCGTCTTGATGTTCTTGGCCTCCCATACCGGATTGAGCGTGCCGTCTGCTGCCTTAGGGTTGCCAAAAATGGCTTTGATTTCGTCGTATCCGTTGGGGGTTCTCATATTGGCTCCGGATGAATTTTTAGGTGGCTGGTGCTTGGTCAGCGTGTTGTCATGCCAATGGCCTCCAACACGGGCTCTACATGGCCACCATCAGCTTGAACATGGGCTTCAGTCCATGCCTGCCGACGCAGTCGGTAATTGGCACAAAATGTTTCGAGTTGACGCTGCCATTTCATCCACTTTTTTGTCTTTGTTCGCAACATCGTTTTTATGCTTCTGGTACTCGGGGTCCCAACGGGCTGTCAGTACATTGGCTTGCGCTGCGACTTCAGGTAGTGTGGTTTTGGCCTTGATGTCCAGTGTCGCGACGATCAAGGTCGTGGCATCTTCTGGTGAATATTTGTCCAGATCTTTGCTGAGCGAACCTGTGATGGTGGCAGGGATGTTTTGCAAAAGCGCGTCTATGCACTTGGCGCTTACTTTGTCCTCATCGGCCGATTTCCTTAGCCACTGCAAGATCAGACTCTTGTTCGCTTGCTCGGGTGTTTGCGGTTTGCGCTTTTGGGCTCCAGTGCTGGCCCCTAAGAGTTGTCCTGCGTCGTTTTCACTGAGGTTTTGCGCTGCCATGCCTGTAGCAAAAAATGAAGCAACTTTCACTCCTGCAGTGTTTTCGGTGCCTGAGCCTGCGTTGATGTCACCGCCAAAACTGGCAAATACCGAATACGAATCTTTGTTTCTGTCATTCGTGCCGTTATCAATGGCAACAAACTTGGGGTCTTTCGCGCAGCGAATAGACATTTTTTGCACGGCTTCCGTGGAGATCTTTGTTGTTCCATTCATCAGTTTTTCATTGGTCGCTTTGTTTTCGGTGTCACAATCGGTAAACGGTTTGCCATCGGCGTCGTTGGCCCACAACGGAACCCATGCAAATTCATTGGAGGAATAGCCCACAGTAAGGCCTGCATTGGTGCCGCTGGTGGGGGTGACATCGAGACCTACTTTGCGATGCACCGCAAATATCAAAGTGTTGTTGTGCGCAGGCAGTGCGCACCCTGCCAAGGTTGCAACGGCCAATACCGCACCAGTGGTGATCAGTGATCGAGTGGTTTGACGCATGGTTTCATCTCCTGTTGTTGCAGTTGGGGGTAGGCGGTCAATAACTGTTGCCATTGCTCAATGTTTTTGACAACGACGATCAGGTGGCAGTCCTTTGGCAATTCAATGCGACGGTCATCAAAGTGGCCGATGCCCAGGCCAGGTCCTATCCGCAAGCCCGTGGCTTGCACGCGTTCGATGCTGATTTGCTGCTGGTGCCGGTGTTCCAGAACCTCCAGCCAGCCCAGGTAACGCCGTGTTTGGTAGCCCTCACCATGGTCGATGGTGCTGGCACAGCCACACAAAGCCAGGCACAGCAGACATACCAAGCCCCGCGCACACTTGGCTTGAAGTGGTCTTTTCTGGTTGGTGCGATCTGCCGGGCGCATGTCTGTTTGACTGATTGTCAAGTTGCGCTGTGCTCATAAACCGCATAAGCCACATTGCCATGCGGGTCGGTGGTCACCGTGACTTGTGATCTCAGCGCTTCAGGAAACAAGGCCTTCAATTCGTCGGTGGTGCGGTAGATGAGGTGCCAGTCCATGAAGCACGCCATGTAGCCACGGCCGTAAGCGCCGGGCACGAAATTGGCCACCAGCAGCCTGCCTTTTGGGGCCAATCTTGTGAGCAGCGTGGCGATGAGTTGGCGGGCGACTGCGTCGCTCAAATAATCAAATAAACCGGCCGAATAGATGAAGTTGAACGGGCCGGGCAGCGCCACCTCGTTTTGCAGCAACTGTTTGACATTGCCGTGCAGGGCACGCACTTTGGGGGTTGTGTAGGTGGCGGTGACTTCGGCACAGGTTTGGGCATCGGCATCCAGGGCGATGAACTCGCCCTGAAAAGCATCGTTCAAAACCAAGCTGCCCTCGATTTCGCGGCAATGCCCCGAAGCGACCGACAACATGGAAAAGGGCGAATGCAATGCTGCCGTGTCGTTGATGTAAGCGTTCAGCAGGGCCTTTCTGTAGACCACACTCAAACCCATGGATACCCTTGTGGTGCACTGAAAGATGCGTGCCCCCATGGGGCTGATGCCGTGGTCGGTTTGCCCGCTGTAGATGTAGTCCAGCATCACGGCATCGCCAGCGTAGCCTCGGGGTTTGTCGTAAGCCCGTGCGGTGTAGGGGTCTTGCTGCGTGATTTCAAACAGCGGGTGCGCTCTCGCCGTCGAGATCAATTCGTGCGACCGATCTTCTTGTTCGTACTGGATGAACAAGTCGGAGAGGGGTTTGCCCAACAATCTGAGCGCGGGCATGACCTGACCCGCCAAGACTTGGCGGTAGGCAGAGTCGAGAAGGTGTTGTGGGTTCATAGTGAAAGTTGTTTTCAAAGGGTGTGATCGCTTGTATTGCTTGCAGCGCTTGAGGGGTTGGTGTCCGGTGCTTCAGCCGGCGGTCTGGCAAAGACCCATCCCTTGCCCCAGGCCGGACCGCTCAGTCTTGGGTCTTTGGCATGGCCATCCTGGGGTGCTTGGGCAGCTTCAAAGGCAGGGGCTTGCCAGAGCCAGATGGGGGTGCTCAATGGGTTGGGTGCATAGGCTGCTGGCAGCGCTTGTTGCAGCACTTGATGCAGTGTGTCTCGGGCCCAGTGGTGCCCCAAGGCGCTGAGGCACCACAGGTAGAGGTTGGGGCCGGCTTGGGGGTGAGATGCTGGATTTTTTTGCCAGACCATGTACAAGCGCACAGGGGGGATGGCCAGCGAACCCTGCGGGTTCGCGCTTTGACTGGCCGCATGCAAGGCCGAGTCCAGTGCTTGTTGCACGGCATTTTGTAAGGCGATCCCATGGGGTGTGGGCCCCAATTGCAAGGCCGCCATGGCCACATGTTCGGGCCCCATCGTGGGCAGCGCCCAGTGGTTCGATGTGGTGGGCCACGTGCCAATTTGCAGCACAGAGAGCTTTTCTTGTCGGGATGGCGTATCCCAACCATCGTGTGTCAGCGAGGTGCTGGCCTGGTTGGAAAAGTCAAACAAGCTGGCGTGCGCGGCGCTGTACATTTGGCCGGTCCAACTGGCTTGGGCCGCTTTGTAGGCCACTGCATCCTCGTACACCAGCAAGGCCAATTCGTCGGCCATGCCCAGTGGTTTTTCGAATGGCAAGATCACCGGGGCATACCACTGCAATCCCTGAGAGAACAGCAGTGCAGGGGTGGCAGGGATGAAGCTTTTCATCAAGCCTTGCGCAAACAATGGGGGGGGTAGGTTGATTTGGCGGTGGCCCAGCCAAAACCTCAAGTGCGGTGGGGTGGTGGGTGTGCTCATGTCAGAAACTCCTCAGGCACGGCTTGCAAATCGGCATGCATTTCCAGAAACCAGCGGATCACACGACGCACCCGGGCGGGCATGTAGCGATGGCGCACGCGAGCAATGTAGATTTGCTGCGAAATAGGCGTTGTGTCTGTAAATATGGCTTGCACGGCCCCTGCATCGAGATCGGCCTGTGCCACATGCTGGGCAATCAAGGTCACGCCCAAGCCTCCGCGCACCATGGCCAAAGCGCCGCGGATGTCATTGAAGGTGCCGCGCACATCCATGTCGACCAGCCTCGGCACCGCAGCCGTGGCGTCAAACGCGGCTTTCGCCCAACGGTCAATCAGCGCTTCCACGCCGGGGTAGCGCACAAAAGGCAGGTGCACCAGGTCATCCAGGCTGGAGAACGTCAACCGCGAATGGCTGGAGCCCACCCAGACATAACTTTCTTGGCAGAAGGGGTAAAGCACCAGTTGCTCGTTCTGCACGCGCTCGGTGACAAAGCCAAAATCCACATCGCCAGCCAACAAATCGGCACACACATCGGCGGTCGGTTTGAGGGCAATACTCAGCCGGATGTCGGGGCAGCTTTGGCGTTTGTCGAGCAGCCAGCCAAAATGGGGCGAGTGGATGCACGACTCGGGCATGCTGTAACTCACAAGGCCTTGCATGGCGGCGGTTTCGTGCGACACCTGTTCGGCAAATTCGTTCGTCATGCGCAGCCAATGGTCGGCAAAGTCGGCCAGCTTTTGTCCTGTGGGGGTGAGCACCATGGCGCTGGGCGTGCGGGTGAACAAGGCGGTTTGCAACCGGTCTTCGAGTTTGCCCACCTGTTGGGCCACGGCGCTCGGGCTCAGGTGGGTCAATTGGGCGGCTTTGTTGATGCTGCCGGCTTTGACGACGGCCAAAAAGCCGCGAAACAAGCGAGGGTCAATGCGTTCGTAGTCGCTGGCGGTCCAGATCATGGTGCTGACTCACTGAGGTCGAGGATTGGAGTGGCTTGTGTGGCTGATGCGGGTGCGGCCCCTGTGGCCACGGGCGCAGCGCGGTAGTCGCAGACCAAGCCCGCAGCCTCGCAGTAGGTGCAGTGGGTGGCCACGCGCGGCCAATGGCCCAGGGGCTTGGCTGGTTTGGCGTCCGAGGGCTGGGCGGGTGGCCCGTTCCACCCCCACTCGGCGTGCAGGCTTTGTTGCGCAATGCGGGCTGCCAAGCCCATTGGGTCGAGCTTGTAGGGGGCAATGCGTTGCTCGGCTGCCGTCCACTGGGCGCTGCTGACACTGCGCAGCAGTGCAATCCCATCTTCAGGCGGGCGCTTGGCGCCACCGGGTTGGCTGCTTTGCTGGTGGGGCCAATGGTTTTGCACGATGGCTTCACACAGTTGCTGCAGCGGCAGCGCTGGGTTGGCTTGACCCTCAAGCACCCAGGGGCGGAGCAGCAAAATGCCAAAAGAGACCGCCCGGATTTTTCCGGGAAGCGGTTCTTGGCGAGGGTCTCTCAATCGCCCTGCGGCTTCGAGCAGTTTGGCCAGGGCGGGAAAGTCGCGCAAAAAATCAGCATGCTGCTGGGCCGGCCAATGCACCAGTTCGGTCACATTGTCGGGGTATGAAAAATGGGCCATCGGCACCAAGCGGCAGTGCCAGACATCGGCTGTTGGCTGAGCATCTTGGGTCGAGTCGTCTGAGGCCGATGCGCCAGACACCGGCCATTGCAGGCGCAAAACGTCTTGGGTTGGCAAGCCTGGCGTTCCTTGAAGGCGAAGCCATCCGAGCGGATCTGCAATGCTGGGATCGGCCTGTCCTTGGTCATTGCAGCCGACAACCTGGCTGTTGAGTCCCTTCAAGTAAGTGGCAGGGCTGGCACCGCCAGCGTTGGCCTGCAAGGCATCGCAAAACAGGTCCCAGGCCTCTGTGCCCGCAAAAAACAACACTTGGGGGCGGCTTTGCAGCAGTTGCGCCAGGGCAAAGTTGTTTTTTCTCACGCAGTTAACAGACACCTCAGCCTTGTCGACCCCGGCGTTTTCGCTCCACTTGGCGCTGGCACAAGCGGCCATATCGAGCAGGCCAATGTCCTCGCCGGGCACGCCATTCATGCGCTGGGCCAATGTGGCCAGGCGTGTGTAAAAACCGTCGGGTGCGTACGCCACCGACACGGTTTGCTGGTCCAAGCTGGTTGGGGTCAAATAACCGGCCACGGTTGTCCCCAACGCAGCACGGCGGCGCAGCAGCACAAAATTTTCATCCGACTTCCAGGCCGGTGTGCGGGACCAAGTGGGCTGGGGCGAGACATTCCCGTCGGATCGCCACGCCAGGATGGCTTGGCGATCCGCGTTGGGGCGGCGCCCCCCCAAGGTCAGTCGGTCCGGCGCTGCCCCTGTTGGCGTGGGTCCGTCACTGGGCGCGACCCGCCAACGGCGTGTTGCACCGGTGTCCAGGCATTTTTCAAAATCATCGGCCCTGATTTGCATCAGCACCTTCTGGGTGTCCAGATGCCGGTGATAGGCCATGTAACTGCGCACATCGTCACCACTGGGGTGGACGGTGCGGATACCGGCATCGATCTCCTCATGTCTGTCCGTTTCAGCGTCACCCCTTTTGGGGGGAGGCATGTCCTGCAAGCCTGCCGCAAAATTTTTCAAATTCGGGTTGATGCCCACCAACATGGCGGGTGCTTTGCGGCAACCCTTGAGCAGGGCGGGGCTGGGTGCGCCGGCTTGCAGCGTGACTTGTGTGGGTGTGGTGTGGGTTGGGACAGTTTCTGTGTCGAGCGGCCAAGCGCTGTAGACCGGCAATGGGCCAAAGCGCCCAAAGGGCAGGCAGGGTGAAGCCTTCTCGTCTGTGCCAAGGGTGCTTTGGCGCGGCCAAAAACACTGGCAATCTCGGCAGCCATGAATCTGCTGGGCCAAAGCCAGTTCTGCAGCGCCTGTGGGCGTTTTGGGGGCCTGTGGCGCGCTCATCGGCCAAGCCCTGGTGACGGCTCGCTGCTGTCGCTGGCCACACTTGACGTCAGCATTGGCGCCGAAGCAATGGGTTGCCACAACTCAAAATGCCGCCAACGTATCCGTGTGGCGGGCGCGATGCGGCCCATTTTGGTCCAGTGCTTGGCGGCCAAGCGCAGGTGGATGGCCCACGGCATGGCACTGTGTCTGACTTCTCCCGCACACCGCCAAGGACCTTGGCACTGGGGTTGAAACAGGCATGCAAATTGGTGGCCCCTGCGCATCAGGCGCAGGCCATGCCACTGCGTCGGCTGGGGCCAGTGCGCTGGCGCCGAGTTGGCACCGTACGCGTTGAAGAGGTTGGCCGACTGCGCTTGCGCTTCCTTGTTGCCTGGCGCGCTCGGCACAAACTCCGTCACGCTGTAGGCGGTGTTCCAACCGATGCGAAACCCGTTGTCTTCATCGCATTCGGCGCTGACATAGGGGGGCGTGCCATGCACGTCAAACACCAAGTCGAAATCCTCTTTGTTGCCGCTGCCTTTGTGGGATTGGCCGCCCATGTACCTTTGCGGTCCCATGGCAATGGCCGCCAATTCCAGCGCCACACCCGGTGCGAAATGGGTGCACATGAACTGCACACGTGCATCGAAATCGCCGCCGATCTGCTCCGGCAAAACCAAGCCCGCGCCCGTGTAGTGGGCGCAAGCCGGCATGTCCCAGCCCACGCCATCACCATCTGCGGCGGCAAATGCGCCATGGTCTTGGGCCGGTACGCGGGTTTTGCTGTAGCCGTGCAGCCAATGCGCCAGTACCTTGGGCGGCATTTGGCCTGCGCGCAAATTTCTCCATGCCGCGGCAGCCTGGTCAGCGGCCATGGCATCCATGAACGTGTCGCACAAGGCGGCCTGGCGACGCCAGCCCGCGCTCGCCGCCTCCCATTTTTGGGCATTGCCCATATGCCAAGGCAGCCTCGCATCGGCGGCGCTGAGCGCAGCAGGACTCCCAAGTGGCGGGGTCGTCTGGACGGGTGCTTGCGGCTTGGACTGCATGGTGAATTCTTAAGTTTTCAAAAGCCCAAAGCATGGCGGACCACTGAACCTCCTGAGCATTGTGGAAAACCCTTGTTTTTAGGTGAAAAAACCAATCACCCCTAACGCAAACTATGGAAAACAAAAAATTATTTTTATGAAATTTTTGGTGCGCATTTTTTGATATTCACAACGACATCCAGGAGTTTTCATGCACCCATCCATTCGCTTCACAGGTTCCCCGTTGGGAGCTTCCGTATTCCGCATTTCAGCCACGGCCATGGCCGCGGCAGCCTTGATCACCGCCTGTGGCGGGGGGGGGTGGTGGCTCGCCCAGCGCCATCACACTCTCGGGGATCGCCGCAACCGGCGCGCCCATGGCGGGGGCGACCGTGGTGGTCAAAGACAGCTCGGGGGCCGAAGTGCAAACTTGCGCACCCTGCACAGTGGGCAGCGACGGCCTCTTTTCGGTTGAACTCCAAGCCACCGCCAAAGCGCCGTTTGTCTTGTTGGTGAGCCAAGACGGCAGCGACGAGCCACAGGTGAGCATGATCGACACGGCCAAGTCGGCCACCGTGAACGTCTCGCCCATCACCACCTTGATCGCGGCCCGACTCTCGCCCAGTGGTGACCCCGCTCAATTGACAGCCGCAGACTCAAGCGCCGCCAAAATTGCCACAGCCACCACGGACATCAAGACCGCTCTTCAGCCTGTGCTGGAGGCCGCAGGCGTAGCTGCCGATGCCAACCCGCTGACCATGGTCTTCAAAGCGGACAGCACCGGCTTGGACAAAGCCCTGGACATTTTGGGCAAGCCCACCATTGTCCGAAACAGCGAGGGCAAAGCCCATGTGGAAGTCGAGATCAAAACCAGTGGCTCGGATGAGGCCACCGATGCGGACAACAGCCCCGCCAAAATTGGACTCACCGCAGGCGCTGCTGCACCCGTCGCCACCGGCATCACACTGGCCAAAATGCAGGCGACTTTGCCCGCAGACGGGGTCAGCCTCAAAATCCAAAAGCTGATGCAGCGCATGCAAGATTGCTACGCCACCGCCCCAGCCGACCGCCGCCCCAGCGGAGCCACATTGGCATCACAGATCACCGCCGAAGCCTGCAAAGCCATGTTTGTGGACAACGACCCCAGCAAATACCTGCACAACAACACAGTGGTCAGCCAGTCGAAAGCCAATGTGGGGGGGCGTTTCAGCGGGGCGTTCAAGGGCATCTTCAATACCTTACAAGGCATCCGTTTTGATCAGCCTGAATACCGCTACACCATCAAAAATGGCAACACCGACCCAAGCGATTTGAGCAAACCTGTGACAGGCGATGTGGTCTTCACCGCACGCTGGACGGTGACCGATCCCAATGCCGGTGATTCTTTGGGGCAAAGCGATGTGAGCGAGTACCACGCCCGGGTGCAAAACGGTGAGCTCAAATTGATTGGCAACCAATCCAAGCATGACCTGAACATCAACGCCCAAGCCCGACGTGAAGAAATGCCCGCCGTGGCCAACTATGCCTACATGGCCACGGGGTACAACATCGGCATCAGTGAGCGCCGATGGGACCACGACAAAAACAGTAGCACAGCCAAAGTCTCGATGTATGAACAAGTGGTGGTGACTTCGCCCAGCGGCAGAACATTCACCTTCAAACCCATTACTGGCAACAACTACGATTACCTGGGCCTGGTCAACCAAGAGGGAAACACCACGACGTCCGCCACAGTGATGCTGAATGGGGCATACCTCAATGCCGCAACCACCGGCCATCCCAGTGAGCGCTTCACCAAAGTGTATTGGGGCTCCAAGATGGATTGGACCGAAGAAGCCATCAAAGCCATCCCTGCGCAAGGCAACTGGCAATTTGACATTACCTTGACAGATGATTTTGTCAAAGCGCCCGAAAATACGGGGACCGCCAAAAACTTTCCCCAATACCGCCGCTCCATCAACCGCGCCCCCACTTTGGCAGAACTGCAATCCGTCAAGTGGCCTGCGCTGAAAGACCCGGTCAAAGCCGCGTTGAGCGCACAGGCCGCCAACCCAGGTTTTGTGAACATCAGCAGCGGTGATGTGGCAGCTTTGGCGGTCATTGACGGCTGGGACGTACCCACCGGTGCATGGGCACCCACGTACGCCAAGGTTTATGGCAACAAAAACAATGTGGGCTGGGATGAGGGGGTAGATGTGGCCTCTACCGCACGCAAGGTGAGCATCCGCTGCACGAGTGCGGCGGCGCATTGCGCCACAGCGCCGGCAGATGCAGGTAAGTTCCTCAACGCAGGCTATGGTTACTTGCAATTCTCCGGGCGCGACAGCAAACGCCTGCAAATGTCTTTGAACTACAGCACACGCAAGACAAGCAGCGATTGAGAAAACAACAGCGGTTTGGACCTTTGTTAAGGGCCTTGCGATGCAAGGCCCTTTTCCATTCACCGAGCAAATGAACACAGCATTTCGATCTTCCCAAGAAAAGCGGACGATCCTGTTCAGGGCTCTGGGATAATCCCCCCCCATGAGCGGCAATACATTCGGAAATCTCTTCTCGGTCACCAATTTTGGTGAATCCCACGGCCCGGCCATTGGCTGCGTGATCGACGGCTGCCCCCCGGGCATGCCCTTGAGTGAGGCCGACATCCAGCCCGATCTGGACCGTCGCCGCCCCGGCACCAGCAAATTCGTCACCCAGCGCAACGAGCCCGATGCGGTGCAAATCCTCTCTGGCGTGTACCAGGGCCTGACGACCGGCACCCCGATTTGCTTGCTGATCAACAACACCGACCAGCGCAGCAAAGATTACGGCGACATCTTGCAAACCTTCCGTCCGGGCCACGCCGACTACACCTACTGGCGCAAATACGGCCTGCGCGACCCGCGCGGTGGTGGCCGTTCGTCGGCGCGCCTCACAGCGCCCATGGTGGCCGCAGGTGCGGTGGCCAAGAAGTGGCTCAAAGAACAATTTGGCACCACTTTTGTCGGCTGCATGACCCAAATCGGCGATGTGCCGATTGGTTTTGAGAGCTGGGACCATGTGCCGAACAACCCGTTTTTTGCCCCCGTGGCCGATGTGTCGGCCCTCGAAGACTATATGGGTGCCCTGCGCAAGTCGGGTGACTCGTGTGGTGCCCGCTTGCGGGTGGTGGCGCGTGGTATGCCCGTGGGCTTGGGTCAGCCCCTGTTTGACAAGATCGACGCCGACATCGCCTACGCCATGATGGGCATCAACGCCGTCAAAGGCGTGGAAATTGGTGCCGGCTTTGGCTGCGTCACACAAAAGGGCAGCACGGCGGGTGACTCGCTCACACCTGAAGGCTTTGTGGGCAACAACGCGGGTGGCGTGCTGGGGGGCATCAGCACCGGCCAAGACATCGAGGTGTCGATTGCTGTGAAGCCGACCAGCTCGATTTTGATTGCCCGCGACTCGATTGACTCGGCTGGCCAGCCGACCGAGGTCATCACCAAGGGTCGTCATGACCCGTGTGTGGGGATCCGTGCCACCCCGATTGCCGAGGCGATGCTGGCCCTGGTGGTCATGGAGCACGCTTTGCAGCACCGTGCCCAATGCGGTGATGTGGTGCACGATTTGCCGCCCATTGCAGCCGCCAAGCCTTAAGGCATGACTCCTCGTCGGCAGCTTTTGCCGTTTGCCGCCTTGTCGGCCAGCTACTTCGCGCACATCGGGTTCTTCAACCCCTATTTGCCACTTTGGTTGCAAGACATGGGCCTGAGCTTGTTGACCATCAGCGTGCTCACTGCTGTGCAGGCGACGACCCGATTGTTCGCGCCGTATGCGTGGGGGGCCTTGAGCGATCGCACGGGCGAGCGTGTCAAGCTGCTGCGCATTGGCGCGGGGGTGGCTTTTGCGACGGCTTGTTTGTTGCTGATGGACTGGGGGCCAGTGGGCTTGGGTTTGGTGCTGCTGGTCATGTTCACCCACACCAGCGCCATGATGCCCATGAGCGAAGCGGCCATGGCGCACTTGGTCAGTCAGGGCGGTGCTTTTGACACCAAGCGCTACGGCCGTGTCCGGTTGTGGGGCTCCTTGGGGTTTTTGATCACGGTGTTCGCCGCCGGCGCGTGGTTCGAGGCCTTTGGCATGCGGCATTTCCCAGCCTGGACGGTCTGTACTTTGGGGGCTGTATTGCTCAGCGTTTGGTGGATGCCGGACATCAAGGAGGCGAGCCACCATGCCCAAACCCATGTGCCTGTGCGGCCTGTGCTGAAGCAAAAACCGGTGCAATGGTTTTTGGCCTCCACTTTCTTGCATGTCTTGTCGCACATCGGAATTTACGTTTTTTTCTCGCTGTATTTGGATTCATTGGGTTACAGCAAAACCATGATCGGTCTGTTGTGGGCGGTGTCGGTGGCCGTGGAAATTGTGTGGTTCTTCAGCCAGTCGCGTTGGCTGCCGCGACTGCCCCTGACGGGCTGGCTGGTGCTGTGTTCGGCCACCATGCTGCTGCGCATGGGTTT
This sequence comes from Limnohabitans sp. DCL3, assembly GCF_048019295.1. Lineage (GTDB taxonomy): Bacteria > Pseudomonadota > Gammaproteobacteria > Burkholderiales > Burkholderiaceae_C > Limnohabitans_A. The sequence goes on from NZ_CP171842.1 coordinate 1,188,690, forward strand.
GACAGCCCTGTGGGCGGATGTGTTGTGGGTGCTGCTGTTGGCGCAAACGCTGCACGCCATCACTTTCGCGACCCACCATACGGTGAGCATCGCCTTGATTTCGCACCACTTCCCGGGCCGCTTGCGTGGTCGGGGTCAGGCCCTTTACACCGTCATCGCCTATGGCTTTCCCGGCGTCATCGGGGCATTGCTGGGCGGGCTCCTCAGCGAGCATTGGGGTTTGCAAAGCGTGTTTGTCGCCAGCATTTTGACCAGCACCGTGGCCACCGCAGCGGCCTTCAAAGTCTGGCGCTTGCAGCACCCCCGCAGGCCTTAAGGCCGATTCGCCGGGTCTGAACAGCCATGAACACCATCCACATCCATCCAGCGGATTTGCCGCATTTCTTGCCTTCAGAGTTGGCTGCGTCCTTGGCCGGGGCACAACGCTGTGTCACCACGCACGACAAGGCCAAGACCGTCTGGCACGTTTGGGGGGATGCGTCGCAGCCTGTGGTGGTTTTGCTGCACGGCGGCAGTGGCAGCTGGACGCACTGGGTGCGCAACATCGCGCCCTTGCGCGATGCCGGTTACCGCGTGCTGGTGCCTGATTTGCCGGGCTTTGGCGATTCGGATTTGCCTGAAGGCTGCTCCGATGTGGATCACTTGCCTGAGCATTTGCACGCGGGCTTGGCGCAATTGCAAGCTGGCGGCGTGTCCGAGAATGAGGTCTGTTTGGTGGGTTTTTCGTTTGGTGCCATCGCTGGGGCCATGTGGCTCGCGCAATACCCACAGGATGCCGAGCAACTGGTGCTGGTGGGTGCGCCCGGCATGGGCTTGACCGTCTCTGATCGCGTGCGACTCCAGGGTTGGCGGCATTTGCCCACCCCCGAGGGGCAAGCGCAAGTGCACCGCCACAACCTGATGGTCTTGATGCTGCAAAGGCCCGAGTCGCTTGATGGCTTAGCGCTGAGCTTGCACTCGGCCAATGTGCAACGCGACCGGATGCCCCGCAGGCGCTTGTCGTCCACCGATATCCTGGCGCATACTTTGCCGCGTATCCGGGCACGGGTCAGCGCCATTTATGGCGAATACGACGCTTTGTACCGAGGCCGATTGCCCGAGCTGCAATCGGCCATGCCCGCTTTATCTCCGAATTGGGGTGCTTGGCAGACTGTGGCCGGTGCAGGACATTGGGTGCCCTATGAATCCGATGTGGCTTTCAATGACGCTTTACTCAAGAACTTATTGTTCTGAAGCGCCGCCCTTGTGGGGATTGGGTTTTTGTGGCCATGTGGCAGCGAACATTGGCTGCAGCAGAGAAAATGTCCACGTTGCCTGACTGTGTGCAGGTGCCATTTGCAGAAAACTCACAATGACCCCGCTGAAAATCGATTTTGTCTCCGACATCGCCTGCCCTTGGTGCGCGGTGGGCCTGGGCGCACTTGAGAAAGCACTGGAACGCCTGAACGGACAGGTCCAGGCCGAGCTGCACTTTCAGCCCTTTGAGCTCAACCCCCACATGCCGCCTGGCGGTCAAGATTTGGGCGAGCACCTGACCGAAAAATATGGCTCTACGCCCGAGCAGCAGGCGCAAATTCGCCAAAACATTGCCGCACGCGGGGCTGAGGTGGGTTTTGCATTTCATCCCGGTGGACGCGGCCGGGTGTACAACACCTTCAACGCCCACCGTTTGCTGCATTGGGCTGAGGGGCAGGGCGAGGGTGCCCAGCACGCCCTGAAAAAAGCATTCTTGCAGGCCTACCAAGGCCGCGCCGAGTGCGTGGAGGACGCCGAAGTTTTGTTGGCGGCCGTGGCCTGCGCCGGGCTCGATGTGGCGGCTGCCCGCACGGTGTTGGCCAGCGATGCCCATACAGCCGAAGTGCGCGAGCGCCAGCAGTTCTACACCCAGGCAGGCATCCGCTCGGTGCCCGCCATCATCATCAATGACAAACATTTGATTTCGGGCGGGCAACCGGTCGAGGTGTTTGAGCAAGCCCTGCGCCGCATCGCATCCGGTGAAGTGGGTTGAGCCATGAAGCAGCATGATTTGGCCGGGCCAGTGCTGTTGAACAGGCGAAGCGCTCTGGCGGGCTTGGCCGTCGCGGTGAGCGGGCCCATCTTGTCGGTGCTACCCGGCCAGGTGGGGGCGCAAACGGGCGGAAATTTGACCGAATTGGCCACGGTTTGGCGTCGTGAGGGCGGTGTGCTTTTGGTGCGCCATGCCGTGACCGAAGCGGGTTTGGGCGATCCTCCGGAGTTTGCTTTGGGCCAGTGCCGCACGCAGCGCAACTTGAGCCCAGACGGTCAACGCGCCTCGCGGGCCATGGGCGAGTGGGCCCGTACCAACGGCTTCAAACCCGATGCGGTGCGCTCCAGCCAATGGTGCCGTTGCCAAGACACGGCGCGTTTGGCGTTTGGTCAGTACGAAGACTGGCCACCGCTCAACAGCACCTTTGCAGGGCAAGGCAATCCGTCAGCGCAAATTCAGGCCTTGCGCGAGCGCTTGCTGGCCATGCCCGCCGGACGCACCGAGGTGTGGGTGACCCACCAGGTGATCATGACCGCTTTGACCGGTGCCTATCCCGAAATGGGGGAAGGCTTTTTGGTGGATGCCCAGGGGCGCTTGCGCGCACGTGGACGCGTGGCCGCATGACCAGCGCATCCCCTTTGTTGACGGTGTATTTCGATGGCTCGTGCCCCTTGTGCCGCGCCGAGATCGCCATTTACCGACGCTTGCCCGAGTCGCAGGCCATGGACTGGGTGGATGTGAGTGCCGGACAAGACTTGGGCGGATTGACCTGCCAAGAGGCCATGGCCCGCTTTCATGTGCGCGACAGCCAAGGCCGCATGTTCAGTGGTGCGGCGGCGTTTTCGCAGATGTGGCGCTTGTTTGCGGGCTGGCGCTGGCTGGGCTGGTTGTCGGCTTGGCCGCCCCTGTCTTGGTGTTTTGAGCTGGGTTACCGCTTGTTTCTGACGGTTCGGCCGCAAATGCAAAAGTGGGTGCGGCGTTGGTCACAAGGCTAAAGGGTTTGAACATGTTCAATCGCGTGATTACCGGTGTTTGGCGTTGGGGCTCTCTGTGGGGTGCTGGCGCTCTGGTGGCTGGTTTTTCTGGCTTGGCGTTCGCCCAAGTGGGTGAGAGGGTCGCTTTGGGCGATTGGGCCATTGACCGCACCGAAGTCACCATCGGGCAGTTTGAGCGCTACGTGCGGGCCACCGGCACCGTGACCCGCGCCGAAAAAGAGGGCGGCGGTTTTGAGTACGTAGGCGGATGGGTACGCCGTCCCGGTTGGTCGTGGCGCCAACCGGATGGCGTTTCAGCGAGTGCCGATTTGCCAGCGGTGCATTTGGACTTTGCCGAGGCGCAGGCTTACTGCCGCTGGGCAGGGGGCCGCTTGCCCACAGGTGCTGAATGGCAAAAGGCGGGTTTCACCGAGATGCGGGACAAGCCCCCAGCGCCTTGGGCCAAAGGCAAAACTTATTCCTGGAGCACGGGGGATAGCCCGCAAGGGGCCAACACCAGTGATCCAGACCCCTGGCCCCGTGCAGCGCCTGCGGGTGCCACGCGCCAGGGCGTGAATGGCTTGTACGACATGGGTGCCAATGTGTGGGAGTGGACCACCGACGAGCAGGGCGGTCAGCGTCGCACCGTGGGTGGGTCGTGGTGGTACGGCGCTTACAACATGAAGGCCGATGTGCAGGCCTTCAAAGCCGCTGACGTTTACGTGGTCTACCTCGGCTTTCGCTGTGTGTATGACCTTCCTTCAAAAGTCACCAACCCGAGTAAGACGCCCTCATGATGTTGTCCCTGCCTGAGGGTTACCGCGCCTTGGTGATTGGTGCGAGCGGCGCCATCGGCAACGCCTTGTTGCAGCAACTGCATTGCGACCCGCGCTGTGCTGCAGTGAGCGGCGTGTCGCGACCAAGCACACCGGGGCTGGACCTTCTGGACGAGTCCAGCATCGCAGCCTGTGCGCAGGCGCTGGCAGGGCAAGGACCTTTTCATTTGGTGGTGGACGCCACAGGGGCACTCACGGTCAACGGTCGTGGTCCCGAAAAACGCCTGGACGAACTCGATGCCACGCATCTGTTGGCATCCCTGCAGCTCAATGCCGTCGGGCCTGGCCTTTTGCTCAAACACTTTGCCCCCTTGATGGCGTCGGGTGAACGGGTCATCTGGGGCAAGTTGTCGGCGCGAGTGGGCAGCATCGAAGACAACCGCAAAGGTGGCTGGTACGGCTACCGAGCGGCCAAGGCCGCGCTCAACATGTTGTTGCAAACCGCAGCCATCGAGATCGCGCGGCGCAGGCCTTTGGCGGTGGTGGCCGCTTTGCAGCCGGGCACGGTGCAATCTGCATTGAGTCGACCCTTTGTGGGCGACGACGCCCTCCACCCAGAAGAGGCCGCGCAGCGTTTGCTGGCGGTGTTGGACGGCTTGCAGCCCACAGGGCGTGCCCACTTTGTGGACCACCAAGGGCAAAGCATTCCTTGGTGACCTGACAAACGAAGGTGTGGGTCCGAGCTGGATGGACAATCCGGGCACCCATTGAAATGCAGGGATGGTGGGATGAGCGTGCAGTGGCGCAAACGCCGCAGCGCACCACTTTCTGATTACCGGCAGGGACTGGCGGTGGCGGCCAGCAACCCCAATGGTTTACCCCTGTTAACTGTGCGCCAAGCTGTGGATAAGTGCATGAACAAGCCCTGAGAGCCGCATGCCTGTTGGTTGGGCGGCTGTTGCTTGTTATTTGAGCAGTCTTTCAGCCGAGGGCTTTGGCGATCTTGTGGCGCGGTACGGTGGTTTTGGGGCACTGGCCCTTGGGCAGTTCAAACCACTGGCGCACATCGTTTTCGACGCCCACGCCGTGCATGAAGTTGTAAATCGCTTTTTTCAGGCCTTGACCCAGCAGGTCGTGGTCCACACCCGGGGGCATGGGCGTCGGATCGACAAAGCCCACATCGTTTTGGGCAAACGTGCCTTCAGGCAGCGGCAAAAGCTTGACGCCGTAGGCCTCGGGGTTTAGCCCCACGGGTGAGTGCACGGTGCAGACAAAGCGGTGAAAAAAGCCGCTGTGGATGCAGCCGTTTTCAAACAACTGGCGCACGTATTCGAGCGCGTCCACCGTGTCTTGCACAGTCTGTGTGGGAAAGCCGTACATCAGATAGGCGTGCACCAGCACGCCCGCGTCGGCAAAGCCTTTGGTGACCTGCGCCACCTGCTCGACCGAGACGCCTTTTTTCATCAGGGCAAGCAAGCGGTCCGACGCGACTTCCAGCCCGCCCGACATGGCAATGCAGCCGCTTTGCGCCAACAAGTCGCACAGCTCGGGCGTGAAGGTTTTCTCGAAGCGGATGTTGCCCCACCACGAAATTTGCACGCCCCGGCGCAGCAGCTCTTCGGCCAGGGCCTTGAGGGCTTTGGGCGGCGCAGCCTCGTCCACAAAGTGAAAGCCGGTTTGGCCTGTTTCGGCCACGATTTGCTCGATGCGGTCGACCAAGGTGCTGGCCTGCGCGGTTTCGTAGCGGCTGATGTAGTCCAGGCTCACGTCGCAAAAGCTGCACTTTTTCCAGTAGCAACCGTGCGCCACGGTGAGCTTGTTCCAGCGCCCATCGCTCCACAGCCGGTTCATGGGGTTGAGCATGTCGAGCAAAGACAGGTATTTGTGCAGCGGCAGCCCGTCCCAAGTGGCCGTGCCCACGTCTTCAAACGCGATGTCGGGCTCAGCCAAGTTGATGTACTGCACCTGACCTGTGTCGTTACGGATGAAAGTGCGCTGCAGGCGCTGCATGCTGCGCTGGCCTTGCAGGTGCTCGATCAGGCTGAGCAGCGGGCGTTCGCCGCCGTCCAGCGTGACGAAATCCACATGGTCGAACACCCGCGCGTCTTTGAGTTCGCGCAGTTCGGTGTTGACAAAGCCACCGCCCAAGGCAATGCGGATCTGCGGGTGAGCACGCTTGATGCACTGGGCGATGCGAAAAGCCGCATAGACGGAGCCAGGGAAGGGCACCGACAGCAACACCAGCGTGGGCCGGTGGCGTTCGATGGCTTGCAAGGCCAGGCGCTCCAGCGTGGTGTCGATCAGATTGGGCGGCTGGGCCAGCGCGTGGGCCAGTGCGTCAAAGCTGGGCTGGCTGGCGGCCAAGCGCTCTGCGTAGCGCACAAACTCAAAGCCTTCGTCCACCGCGTCGCGCAGCACATCGGCCAAGTCGTTCAAATACAAGGTGGCCAAGTGCCGGGCGCGGTCGGTCTGGCCCAAAGCCCCAAAGGCCCAGCCAATCGGGTCACCCGTGCCATCGTCTTCGTAAGCGTCCAGCGCAGCAAAACGTGGGCCTTCGGGCAAAAAACCACGCCCTGCGATGCGGTGGCTCAGGGTGCTGTCGCGCCCTTGCAAAAAGGCGATCACCGGGTCGATGCTGACCGCATAGTCCTTGAAATGGTCAAGGAAAAAGTTCACCGGCCCCGATCGGTCTTCGATGGGCAAGGCCATGGCGGCATCGCGCAAATCGGTCAGCCCTCGTTTGTTCAACAAGGCCAGTACCGTGGCCAGCGCCAGGTCTTCTTGCACCGCATCGAAACCCCGCGAACGCAGAAACCCCGTCAGGTAAGCCGTGGACGGGTAGGGCGTGTTGAGCTGCGTCATCGGCGGGATGAGGCTCAGGATTTTGAAGGGGGTGGGGCTGGGCATCAGGCGGTGGCTTGTCGGGTCAGATGGGGGATTATCAACGGGTGCAGCACCCGGCCTTGTGCAATGGTTGGCCTCTTATACGCCCACCACAGTGACCACAGCGGACAAATAACAATCCGGCCCAAAACAAGGCTGGTTGTCTGCGTCCACCATTTGCCAGTGACACGCCACTGTGCAACTGCCCGGTGGTGCACGCATGTCCACCGACAGCGCCACCACCTGCCCTGGGCGCGTGAGCGGTACATCCTCCGAGTTGCCCAGCGTTCTCAATTGTGCCTCGCCCAAGGGCACCAAGCTGTTGTTGGCTGTTTTGCGGTACATCACCAACTCATCGCCCAAGCGCACCAAACGCCTGCCCACCCAAGAGCGTTGCCCGGCTGGTGCGTGAGGTGTGGGCAGTTGTATCACCTGTGGCTGTGCTGGAAAGTTTGCTTGGTCTGCGGCCCGCCAAATGGGGCGGTGTGCGTCAAAAACCATGACCCATGTAAAACGATTGACAGTACAAATAACCATGCAAAATGCGCATTACTGTACTTATAATGCATGGATGATTGAGCGCCAACTTTTCCCCGCCATTGGAACCGCTTTGTCCGATTACCCGGCTGTCGCCTTGCTGGGCGCACGGCAGGTAGGCAAAACCACACTGGCTCGCCAAATTGGGGATGTCCGTTCGGCGGTTTACCTGGACATCGAACGCCCCAGTGACCGGCAAAAGCTCACCGACCCCGAGGCCTATCTGTCGCTGCACAGCCAGCGGTTGGTGATTCTGGACGAAGTGCAGCACATGCCGGAGCTGTTCCCCGTGCTGCGCAGCCTGATCGACGAAGGTCGCCGCGCCGGGCAAACCACGGGCCGCTTCCTCCTGCTCGGATCGGCCACGGGCGAACTGCTGCGCCAGTCGGGCGAAAGCCTGGCCGGGCGCGTGGCCTATCTGGAATTGCCTTCGCTGCAATTGCCAGAGGTGGCTGAAGACCAGCAAAACCGTCTGTGGGTGCGCGGTGGTTTCCCCAACAGCTTGCTGGCCAGCAATGACAGCAAAAGTCTGGACTGGCGGCAGAACCTCATCAGCACATATCTTGAGCGCGAACTGCCCAGCTACGGTTCGCGCCTGCCCGCCCAAACCCTGCGCCGCCTGTGGACCATGCTGGCGCACCTGCAAGGCGGCTTGTTGGATGTGTCGCAACTCGCCAAAGGCCTGATGATCGATGCCAAAACCGTGCACCGCTATTTGGACATGCTGGGCGACCTGATGCTGCTGCGCAAACTCCCGCCCTGGCACAGCAACCTGGGCAAGCGCTTGGTCAAGTCGCCCAAGGTGTATGTGCGCGACAGTGGTTTGCTGCACGCCTTGTTGGGGCTAGCCACCCAGGACGCTTTGCTGGCACACCCAGTGGTGGGCAACAGCTGGGAGGGCTTCGCCATCGAAACCCTGCTCAATGCCGCACCACGCGATGCCCAGTCGGGTTTTTATCGCAGCAGCAACGGTGCCGAGATTGATCTGCTGATGGATGTCCCCGGTCTTGGCCTGATGGCCATTGAGGTGAAAAAATCCAGCACCGCCAAACCCCGCCGAGGCTTTTACAGCGCCTGCGAAGACCTGCAGCCGGTGCAAAAATTTCTGGTGCATGGCGGCGTAGACGGCGTGCCTTACCCGGTGGGCGATGGCGTGATGGCTGTGGGCCTGCGGCACCTGGCGCTTTGGTTGGCGCAGATTCAACCAGGGGTGCCGCTTGAGACTTTTTGACATCAGTGTCCAACCGAGCGAACAAGCCTCACTCACCCCCGCCCAGCAGCGCTTCAATGCCTTGTTGGCCCGAATCGAGCTGCTGTCGGGCCACATTCAACGGCTCGAAAGCTGGTCAGACCGGTACCGCTATGGGCACATACAAGCCTTGCGTGAGTCGGTGCAACAAGCGCAGGTCCACCGCAAAAGTCTGTTGTTGTTTGTTCACGAACGCTTGCAAACAGCCGACTTCACCGAGCGCCAGAAGCGCATGGCTCGGGGCCTTGTGCGGGGCTTGATCGACCAACTGTCCGCCACCGCAGACCCGCAAGTGCAGGCCTTGGCCGATTTGTACGTGAGCGAAGAAGACACGCAGGAAGCCGCTGAGGAGCAGGCCGAGGCGGCGCAGCTGCTGCGCGAGCGCATCGAAGAAGCTCTGGGCCAGCCGCTCAACAAACCCAGCCAGTACCAAACGCCTGAAGAGATGATGCAGGCGGGCATGCGCCAGTGGCAGCAGCAGCAAGCGGCGAATGAGGCGCGCAAGGCGGCCAAGCGTGCGGCCCGAAAAGCCCAAAAAGATGCCCAAAAGAAAAACGCAGCCTCTGAAAAGGGCGAAGTGCCCGCCGCCCTGCTGCGCGAGCTGGACGCCAAAAGCGCCATCCGCACGATTTTTCGGCAATTGGCCAGTGCCCTTCATCCTGACCGGGAGCTTGATGAGCCAGAGCGCCTGCGCAAAACCGGTTGGATGAGCGAGGTCAACGCCGCTTATGAAAAAAACGACCTGAGCACCTTGCTGCGCCTGCAAATGCAGGTCACGCAGGGCAGCCCCCAAAGTACCGCAGGCATGGCCGATGACAAGTTGATGGCCATGTCGTTGTTGCTCAAAGAGCAAGTCGCAGCGCTCGAAGACGATTTAGACCAACTGCAAAGCCGCCTCGGCCGCGAGTTGTGTGTGCCCGTGCGGGCAGACGCGGACGAAGCCGTACTTGCCCAATCACTGCAGCGCCTGCAGGCCGATCAGCGCCACATCACCGAGAGCTTGGAATCGGACGTGCGCCGCATTCAGAACGACGCCGAACTCAAGCGCTGGCTCAAAGAGCAGTGGCAGTTGGCCAAAGCCACTTCTGCATGAAGCTGGCCTGGCCCGCTGCCGGGTCCAAGGCATAGGGCTCAAAACCAAACCCGAGGTAACTCTTCAAGGCTCGCGCGTTGCCCGTCAGCACCTCCAGCGTGAGCTTGCAGCAGCCACGGTCCTTGGCATGTTGCTCGGCGGCCGCCAGCAAAGCCTGACCGACCCCCGCGCCCCGGTGGCCCGGCAGCACGGCGATGTCGTGGATGTTCATCAGGGGCCGCGCTTTGAAGGTCGAATAGCCTTCGATGCAGTTGACCAAACCCACAGGCGCATTGTCCAGCCAAGCAATGAAGCTGGCCGCATCGGTGCGCGCGGCCAGGTCATCGCACAGCCGCGCTTTCACATCCTGCGCCAGGGCTTCACCCCCGCCCATCGGGTCTTGGGCATAGGCGTCCAGCAACATCACCAGCGCCGTGCGGTGGGTCGGGTTCTTGTAGTCAACGGGCAGGATGTGCAGCGGCATGGTCAGGCGTGTGCAGGGGTCATGAAGGAGCGTGCATTGTGCTGCATCGCGGCCATCACATGGCCCGCCAGTTGGTGTGCCGTGATGGCGCTCAGCGTCCAACCCAAGTGGCCGTGGCCCGTGTTGTAGAACACGTTGGCTTTTTTGCCAGCACCCACGCGTGGCAGCATGGTGGGCATCATGGGGCGCAGGCCGGCCCAAGGCTCGACGCGGCGGGTGTCCACGCCGGGGAAGCATTGGTTGACCCAGTTGACCAGCGGTTTGATGCGGTCGGCGCGGATGTCCAGATCAATGCCGTTGAACTCGGCAGTGCCTGCCACACGGAAACGGTCATTTCCTAAGCGGCTGGTGACCAGCTTGGTCTCGTCGTCGAGCAGGCTGACCTGTGGGGCTGCGGCTTGGCTGGCGGCATCGTTCAAGCCCACGGTGATCGAATAGCCCTTGACGGGGTAAATGTTCAAGCGGTCCCCCAGCTGCGCGGCCAGTCCCCGGCCATGTACGCCGGCGCATACCACGATGTTGTCAAAGCTGAGGGTCTCGGTTTGGCCTTGGTGCTGCACTTGCACGGTGGCGGTTTGGCCGTTGGACGCCACATTCAGCACTTGGTGCTCGGTCAGGATCTTCACCCCCAGGCGCTCGCAAGCCTTGGCCAAGCCGAAGGTGAACTTGTGGATGTCGCCTGTGGAGTCGCTTTCGGTGAAATAGCCGCCGTAATACTGGCCTTGCAGCGTGGGTTCAATGGCCTTCATTTCGTCGGGCGTCACAGCGCGGCGGGGCAGACCGCCTTGGGCCAGCAGTTTGGAGACTTCGCCTGCGTGGTCAAAACCTTTTTTGTCGCGGTAGATGTGCAAGATGCCTTCGCGCTTGTGGTCAAAGTCGATGCCTTCGGCTTTGGCCCAAGCGAAATGGTGCTCGCGGGACTCAATGGCCAGACGGGCCGTGGCGATGGTGTTGTTTTTGTATTGGGGAATGGCGGCCACGAACTCGGCCATCCAGCTGAGTTTGTGCCAAGTGGGCGCAGGGTTCATGAGCAAAGGCGCATCGCTCTTGAGCATCCATTTCAGACCCTTGACGATGGTGGAGGGATGGGTCCAGACCTCGGCATTGGAGGCGGACAACTGGCCGCCGTTGGCATACGACGTTTCCATGCCGGGGTAGCGGTTCTTCTCGATCAGGGTGACCTGAAGGCCTTGTTGGGCCAGGGCGTAGGCGGAGGTGACGCCCGTGATGCCGCCGCCAATGATGACTGTGGTTTTTTTCATCGAATTTTCTCTCAGTGAAGCGTCTCAAACGGATGGACGCACCGCACACCGCATGTGTGCAGAACGACCCCCTCTGTTTGAAACCTGAGAGATTCACCCGGCAGCCAGAAAGGCTGGGGCTTGCTCCTGCGGTGTGCCGGGGGACGAATCCCGGCAGCTCTTCAGAGTGCTGTGTTCACCACGGTCCTTTTGCCTGAGAGTTTCCGGGGTGGTTGCTCCTTCGGCGTTGAGGGCTGTTGGCCCCCAAGCTCTCCCACAGTGAACGTCGGATTGGGTCCGACTTGGGGCGACGGTTGCAAAACCGGCGTCGCCCTTGTGTTGCGGATTCTACGGCCTCAACCGGGGGCTCGCACGACCATGACCGAAAAAATCAGTCGGTGAACTTCTGGTAGCTGGCCTCGTCGTGCAAGGCGTCCAGGTCCGACAGCTGTGTGAGTTTGACTTTGAAGAACCAGCCGGCGCCCAAGGGGTCGGAGTTGGCCAAAGAGGGATCGGCACGCAGGGCCTCATTCACCTCGATGATTTCACCGCCGGCAGGCATGTGCACGTCGGCTGCGGCTTTGACCGATTCCACCACCCCGGCCACTTCACGCGCTGCAAAAATCTTCCCGATGTCGGGCAAATCGACGAACACGATGTCGCCCAAAGTGTCTTGGGCATGGACCGTGATGCCCATGGTGGCGGTCAGGCCATCGTCAAGGCGCTGGAGCCAAGTGTGGTCTTCGGAGTATTGGATGGGCATGTTGATGGACCAAAAAAACCTGGCCCTCAAGGGGCCAGGCGGTAGAAGAATGCGAGAAATTTTAGCTTTATTTCGCGTACACCAGATCCCGCAAAGTCAAGGACAGGGCGGGCACATAGGTCACCACCATCAGGCAAACCAAGATCACCAGCACAAAGGGAATCAAATCCTTGATGATGCGGTCCAGCGAGATGCGGGCCACCGTACACGCGGCGAACAGGTTCACACCAAAAGGCGGCGTGATCATGCCCAAAGCCAGGTTGACCACCATGACCAGACCAAAGTGGACCGGGTCAATGCCGAAGTGCATGGCCACGGGGGCCAGGATCGGGGCGAGCACAATGATGGCGGCGCTGGTCTCGATGAACATGCCAATGAAAAACAAGGCCACATTGACACCCAACAAGAAGTAAGCAGGTGACTTGAGTACGTCTTGCAACCAGTGGCCAATCGCTTCGGGTACACCGGCACGGGTGATCAGGAAGGCAAACAAGCCCGCGTTGGCAATGATGAACATGATCACGGCGCTGGACAGCACCGATTTGCGCATGATGATGGCCAAGTCTTTGAGCTTGATCTCGCGGTAAATCACAGTGCCGACGATCAGTGCGTAAAACACCGCCACGGCAGACGCTTCGGTGGGGGTGAACACACCGCCGTAGATCCCGCCCAAAATGATCACGGGCATCATGAGCGCCCAACCGGCTTGCCAGGAGGCTTTGCCAAAGCTCAGACGTCCTTCGCCATCGTTCTTGCCCCAGCCTTTGTATTTGCAATACACCCAGACCCAGAACATCAAAGCAACGCCAATGAACAGGCCAGGACCAAAACCGGCAATGAACAATTCACCAATCGAGACTTCGGCACTGACGCCGTACAAGATCATGGGAATCGAGGGCGGGATGATCACGCCCAATTCGGCCGAGGTCGCTTGCAAAGATGCCGCGTAGGTCGTGGGGTAGCCGTGCTTGATGAGGGCGGGGATCAAGATCGTGCCGATGGCGAATGTGGTCGCCACCGACGAGCCCGAGACAGCCGCAAAAATCATGCAGGTCAGCACACAGGTCATGGGCAAGCCGCCTTGCACGCCACCCACAATGCTCTTGGCGAATTCCACCAAGCGGCGCGAGATGCCGCCGGTCTCCATGATGTTGCCCGCCAAAATGAAGAAGGGGATGGCAGCCAGCGGAAATTTGTTGATCGAATTGAACATCTCCTTGACGGAGATGAGCATGTTGGCGTTGCCAATTTGAATGCCGACAATCGCCGACAAACCAATGGACACGGCCACGGAAATGGTGAGTGCAAAGCACAGCACCATGGTGCAAAGCATGACGACGCTCATTGTGCGGTCTCCAATTCAAGGCGCTGGGGATCGAGCCAATTGCCAATGATGCTGATCACACTGAAACACGCGCCCACCGGCAAAGCCATGTAGGCCCAAAACATGGACACGTCTTCCAAGCCAATCATGGACTGGACCTTGCCGCGGTTGGCGTAGTCCCAGCCCCACCAAATGATGATGCAGACCAAGGTGAGCGCGGCCAAAGCCACGGCGGTGTCCAGGACCTTTTTCATGCGCGGGCCGCTCCAGCGGTACAGCACATCCACGCTGACCATCGCACCCTGACGGAAAGCCATGGGGATCCCCATAAACACCATCCAAATGAGGCTGAACCGGATGATGACTTCGGTCCACTCCACCGGAACTTCGAGTACAAAGCGGGTGAAAATTTGCAGCATGCCCAAGAGGGCCGCCAAGGCCAACATCAGGCAGGCGACGAGCATGGAAAAAGCGGTGGTCCACTTTTCTATGCTCAGATAGAGCGAGCGCATAAAAAATCCTTCACGACAAAATCAAAAAACGCCCGCCAATCGAGGATTGGGCGGGCGTTTTCACACACTTCAGATCACTTGAAGTTGCGGATGCGGTCCAGGTTGGCTTTGCCGAACTGCTTTTCAAATTCAGCAATGGCCGGGGCCATGGTGGCAATGAACTTGGTCTTGTCGACGTTCTCGATGATGTTCATGCCTTTTTTGCGCAGCTCGGCCACGCCGTTGGCATCGTCTTTGTCCACGCGTGCACGGTTGGCTTTGACCGCCTCTTTGGCCGCGTCGAGGAAGATTTGCTTGTCAGCGGCGCTGAGTTTGTCAAACGAGCCCTTGTTCATCAAGATCACCACAGGCGAGTAAACGTGGCCCGTCAGTGTCAGGTGCTTTTGCACTTGGTCAAAGTTGGAGGCCATGATCACCGACAGCGGGTTTTCCTGACCGTCCACAGTGCCTTGTTGCAAAGCGGTGAACACCTCAGGGAAAGCCATTGGTGTGGTCACAATGCCCAAGCTCTTGTAGGCAGCGACGTGCACCGGGTTTTCCATGGTGCGCATCTTCAGACCTTTGAGGTCATCGGGCAGGTTCACAGGGCGCTTGCTGTTGGTCATGTGGCGCACGCCGTTTTCACCCCAGGCCAAAGCCTTGAAGCCTTTGGAGTCGAACTTGGTCAGCAACTCTTGGCCAATGGGGCCATCCAGCACAGCGCGAGCGTGAGCTTTGTCGCGGAACAAGAAGGGCACGTCCAAAATGCGAGCTTCTGGCACAAAGTTGGGGACGGGGCCCGTCGATGTGGTGGCCAATTCTTGGGTGCCCAATTGCACGGACTCGATGGACTCGCGCTCACCACCCAAAGAGCCGGAGTAGAAGTTTTGAATTTTGATGCGACCGTTGGTGCGTTTTTCGACTTCTTTGGCCAAGGTGTCGATGGCTTCACCTTGGTGGGAGTTTTGGCCCACCGAAATGCTGTTGCGCATGACGGTTTGTGACGATGCCGTGGTCATGATGCCGATGGCCAAGCTCAGGCCCAACATCAATTTGCTCAATTTCATGGGATAACTCCTCGTGGATGGGTGGATGACAACAAGCCGGAAATCAACTTGTCATACAAATTTGATTATGGGGTGTCAGCGAGGCCATGGACGTACGGGTTTTCGAGGGGGTGCTGATGCCTTGGTGACGCCCAAGCGGTCAGCTCCGGTCAAAAAAAGAGGCCCTGTGTGGGGGCCTCTTGGAAGAATTGCCGGACTCACATGCCGGTGTAGTTGGGCCCGCCGCCGCCCTCTGGCGTGACCCAGACGATGTTTTGCGTCGGGTCCTTGATGTCGCAGGTCTTGCAGTGCACGCAGTTTTGCGCGTTGATCTGCAGGCGGTCTGAGTTGTCGGCGTTTTTGACGTATTCGTAAACCCCGGCTGGGCAGTAGCGGCTCTCTGGCCCTGCGTACTGGGCCAGGTTGATGCCCACGGGCACCGACGCGTCTTTCAGCGTCAGGTGGGCGGGCTGGTTTTCTTCATGGTTGGTGTTGCTGATGAAGACGCTGGAGAGCCGGTCAAAGGTCAGCTTGCCATCGGGCTTGGGGTAGACGATTTGTTCGCACTCGGCGGCGGGCTTCAAATACGTGTGGTCGGCTTTGTCACGGCGCAGCGTCCAAGGGATGTGGCCGCGCAGCACGAACTGCTCGAAGCCGTTCATGAGTGTGGCCACCGTCAAGCCCTTCTTGAACCAGGTCTTGAAGTTGCGTGACTTGTTGAGCTCGGTGTAGAGCCAGCTGGTTTCAAACGCTTCGGGGTAGGCAGCCAATTCGTCGTGCTGGCGGCCTGCCACCAACGCGTCGTAAGCGGCTTCGGCGGCCAGCATGCCGGTTTTGATGGCAGCGTGGCTGCCCTTGATGCGGCTGACGTTCAGGTAACCGGCGTCACAACCCACCAAGGCACCGCCGGGGAATACGGTCTTGGGCAGGCTCATCAGGCCGCCTGCGGTGATGGCGCGGGCGCCGTAGCCGATGCGCTTGGCGTTGACTTCGCCCTTGTCGTTGGTGAAGTACCACTTGATGTTGTTGTGGGTCTTCCAGCGCTGGAATTCTTCAAAGGGGCTCAGCCAAGGGTTGGCGTAATCCAGGCCAACCACATAGCCGATGGCGATCTTGTTGTCTTCCATGTGGTACATGAAGGCGCCACCGTAGGTGTCGTTGTTCATGGGCCAGCCGGCAGTGTGCATCACAAAGCCGGGGGTGTGGCGTGAGGAGTCAATCTCCCAAACTTCCTTGATGCCAATGCCGTAGGTCTGTGGATCGCGGCCTGCGTCGAGCTTGTATTTGGCGATCAGCTGCTTGCCCAAATGGCCGCGCGCGCCTTCGGCAAACACGGTGTACTTGGCGTGAAGTTCCATGCCCAGCTGGAAATTCTCGGTCGGTTCGCCGTCTTTGCCCACGCCCATGTTGCCGGTGGCCACACCTTTGACAGAGCCGTCTTCGTTGTAGAGCACTTCGGCGGCCGTGAAGCCGGGGAAGATTTCCACACCCAAATTTTCAGCCTGCTGACCCAGCCAGCGGGTGAAATTGCTCAGGCTGATGATGTAGTTGCCATGGTTTTGTGCGCACTCGGGCAAAAAGATGCCGGGGGTGCGGGTGGCGCCGGTTTCGGACAGAAAACTCCAGGCGTCATCGGTCACGGGTTGGTTGAGTGGAGCGCCCAGTTCTTTCCAGTTGGGGAAGAGTTCGGTCAGGGCGCGGGGGTCCATGATCGCGCCGCTCAGGATGTGGGCGCCGGGTTCTCCGCCCTTTTCCAACACCACCACCGACACATCCTGGCCTTTTTCGGCGGCCAATTGCTTCAAGCGAATCGCCGTTGACAGGCCAGCGGGGCCGCCGCCGACCACGACCACGTCGTAATCCATGGATTCGCGGGGACCGTAAGTACTCAGAATGTCTTCGGGGCTCATGAACGTCTCTTTTGGAAAAAGGGGTCAAAACAAATGCCCAGGCACCAGCGTGTCGGGCGTGTGACTCATTTTATGCGGCTCTTGCCGCCTTGCCCCGCACAATGGCGTCAGCAGTTCTGCCCCGCTGGGGTTTCCAACTTGAAGGAGTGGTCATGGCTTATGAAATCGATTTGTCCGGCCGCGTGGCTTTGGTCACGGGGGCTTCGGGTGGTTTGGGGGCGCAATTTGCCCGAACACTGGCCGCAGCGGGTGCGGGCGTGGTGCTCGCCAGTCGCCGCATGGACAAGCTCAAGGACCTGCGGGCCGAGATCGAGGCGGCGGGTGGCGACGCCCATGTGGTCGAGATGGACGTGACCGACCGCCACAGCATTGCGGCCGCGGTGGCACACGCCGAAACCGAGATGGGCAGCCTCGACATTCTGGTGAACAACTCGGGCGTGAGCACCACCCAGCGCATCCAGGACGTGACGGAAGAAGACTACGACTTCGTCATGAACACCAATGTGCGCGGTGCCTTCTTTGTGGCGCAAGAGGTGGGCAAGCGCATGCTGGCCCGTGCCAAGGGCGCCGCACCGGGCAGTTTCACGGGCGGGCGCATCATCAACATCGCCTCCATGGCGGGGCTCAAAGTGCTGCCGCAAATTGGGGTGTATTGCATGAGCAAGGCGGCTGTGATCCAGATGACCAAGGCTTTTGCGGTCGAGTGGGGCAAGTTTGGCATCAACGTGAACGCGATTTGCCCGGGCTACATCGACACCGAGATCAACCACCACCACTGGCAGACCGAACAAGGCCAAAAGCTCATCAGCATGCTGCCGCGAAAACGCGTGGGTCAGCCGCAAGACCTGGACGCTTTGCTGATGCTGCTGGCCAGCGATCAAAGCCACTTCATCAACGGAGCCGTGGTCTCGGCCGACGACGGTTTTGCGGTGTGAGGGGCAGGGCATGAAGCTGGCCCTGCCGCAACACAAAAAGCAGGTGTTCGAGATGGTGATTCCCATCCGCTGGGGGGACATGGACGCCATGGGGCACGTCAACAACACGGTGTATTTCCGTTATATGGAAACACTGCGCATTGATTGGTTTCAGGCCATCGGCTGCCCTGTCAACCCGCAAGGGCAGGGGCCGGTCATCGTGAACGCGTTTTGTAATTTTTACAAACAGTTCGAGTTTCCAGGCAACATCCTGGCCAAGATGTTTGTGAGCGACCCGGGGCGCACCACGTTCGAGAGTTGGTGCACGCTGGAGCGCACCGATCAGCCTGGGGTGATTTTTGCTGCAGGTGGCGCAACCACGATTTGGGTGGATTTTCCCAAGCAAAAAGCGGTGACCCTGCCCGATTGGATGCGGGCTTTGGTCAGCGACTGAGCGTTGTGGCTGTTCTGTGAAAGCGCACGCCCGTGCGCGCAAGCCTCAGGTGGCCGAAGGCGCGGTTCCACCCACGGCACGCCACTGGTCGGCGTGGTTCTTGAGCCAATCCTGCGACAGCGTAGCGCTGCCCACTTGCATGGGGTGGAAGTCTTTGCGGGTGTAAGCCATCATGGGCTTGGCCACGCGCCAAACCATGCCGTGGCGACCGAACAAAAACTTGCTGGCTGACCACCAGGTGGAAGGTTTGAACAGCGTTTTGTCGTGCCAAAGGTTGTTGACGGTTTGGCGGAACACGTCGGTGCTGAACTGGATCGTCACATACCAGAACCAGCGCATGCGCCACTGGTGGTTGCCGCCCAGGCGTTGGTACAGGTCAAAAGCCACGCATTTGTGCTCGGACTCTTCTGCAGCGTGCCAGCGCCAGAGAGTTTTCAGGGGCTCTTCGGCCCCGGCAAACCAGTCGCCTGGCTGGTCCAAGCGGTCCAAGGTCAGATCTCCAAAGATCGAGGTGTAGTGTTCAAAAGCCGCAGTGATCGCCAACTCGTGCAGAAAGCCCTTCTCGCTTTTGCTGAAAAATTCTTCACGGCCTTGTTTCAATCGCCGCTCGGCACGCGGTCCCCAATGGTTGACCAAACCTTGCTTTTCCAAATGCGCGTTGTACAAAGCGTGCAGGTGGCGGTGGGTGGCTTCTTGACCCACAAAGCCCTTGGCGATGTGCTTGAGCTCGGCGTTGTCTGGCGTGTCGGGGAGGTTTTTCGCGCCTGCCTTGACCGCGTCGATGAAGGACTGTTCACCCACTGGGAAGCTCATGGACAGGGCGTTGGCATAAGCGGTCAAAAACGCATCCCCGCCGTTCCAGTGGCGAGAAAAGCCTTGGCTCAGGTCCACGCTCAGGCGGCGAACGGTCAATTCGGTGGGGGCTGCAGGGTATGTGCTCATGGGGCGTGCCTTGGGATATCGGTCAGAATGTGAGCATTGTTCAGGTTTTGGAAAGACCTTGCAACTCGCGATCTGCTCACATTTTGGAATGGATTTATCCGATGCCCAGCCCGAAACCCGATAAAGCAAAATCTCCGCTCCAAAGCCCTTCCAGCCTCAGGCGCCAGCCTTCACAAGCCCGGGCCCAGCAAACCATGCAAACTTTGTTCAAAGCGGCTGCTCAGATTTTGGACAAGGACGGCGAGGCCGGTTTGACCACCAACAAAGTGGCCGCCGCTGCAGGTTTTTCGATTGGCACGCTTTATCAGTACTTCCCGAGCAAGGAAGTCTTGGTGCGGGCCATGGCAGCCAAAGGGCAGGACATGGTGTTGCACGCTCTAGAGCAATACTTGGCCGCGTTGGAATTGCGTCCCGATGTCACCCAGATGGACCCGCAAGACCTGTTGCGCCAAGCCATGCGCATCTTGCTGCAAGGGTTTGCCAGCGGCAAAGGCTTCAGCCAAAGCCTGATTCGCCTCGGTTGGTTGATGGAGCAACCCCAGGAAACGGCCAGTGTGGTGCGCCAGGTGGCCGATCGCTTGGCGATCTTCTTTGAACGCATCAACCATCCTGAGTTGAAGTCGCCATCTCCCGCGCAATTGTTTGTGCTCAGCCGCTCGGTGATCGGCACTTTGCGCAGCGCCAGCCTCGAAAAGTCGCCACTGTTGGGCAGTGTGGCGCTCGAAGACGCGCTGGTGCAAGTGGCCTGGGCCTTGTTGGCCCGTCAGTGATGTGAGTGCCCCGCCACCGGGGCAAGGGTTTGGGGTCTGCGGGCACCTTATCGCGGCGAGGGCGCCAAGCCCACAGGGATGTTCAGGCGGGTTTGACCTTGGGGGCTCGGCCCATCAGGTAAAACTCGGGGTTGGGCATCATGCCGCTGAAGCTGGCCATGCGGTTACTCAGACCAAAGAAGGCGGTGATGGCTGCAATGTCCCAGATGTCCTCGTCGTCAAAGCCGTGCGCGTGCAGGGCCGCAAAATCAGAATCTTCCACCTGATCGGAGTGGTTGCAGACTTTGAGCGCGAAGTCCAGCATGGCGCGTTGACGCGGACTGATGTCGGCTTTGCGGTGGTTGATGGCCACCTGATCGGCCACCAGTGGTTTTTTCTCGTAAATGCGCAAGATCGCGCCGTGCGCCACCACGCAATACAGGCAGTGGTTGGCCGCGCTGGTGGTGGTCACGATCATTTCGCGCTCTCCCTTGGTCAGGCCACTCGCGCGCCCCACCGACTCCGGCACCATCAGTGCGTCGTGGTACGCAAAAAACGCCCGCCACTCGGCCGGGCGGCGGGCCAAGGCCAGGAACACATTGGGCACAAAACCGGCTTTTTCTTGGACTTCGAGCACCTTGGCTTGGATGTCTTCAGGCAGGTCATGGATTTCGGGGGCTGGGTAACGGGTGCTCATCTTGTCCTTTGGGGTGTCTGACCCGAGAAGCCGGGTTGGCAGGGTCGATCTGCTGCCGCCTGGGGCAACAGGGCTCAACTCAGATTATGCTGATGACCATTTCAGGAGCCTGTCATGTCCAACACACCATCGCCCTCGCAACAAGCCCGCGACACCCGCCTTGATGACACCGATTTTCAGGCGGGCATCGCCACCCGCACCCAGGTCATGGGCAGCGAGTTTGTGGATCGCGCTTTTGGCAACGCCACCGACTACACCCTGCCCATGCAGGAGTTCATCACCCGCAACGCTTGGGGCAATGTCTGGCAACGCCCGGGCCTGGACCTGAAAACCCGCAGTCTGATCACCGTGGCCATGCTCACGGCCCAGGGCAAACAGCAGGAACTCAAAGCCCATGTGCGGGGTGCCCTGAACAACGGCGCTACCCCCGATGAATTGCGCGAAGTGATGCTGCACGCCACGGTGTATTGCGGTTTTCCGACGGCCATCGACGCTTTTCGCAGCGTCACCGAGGTGGTCGAGTCCATGGGCGCAGCCACTTGAGTTCAAGTGCGAGTAACGCAGGCAACAGGGCTGCATTGACGGGTCTTGGCTTTTCACCGATTCTCGGATGAGGAGACAAAACCCATGGAATTTTCAGAACTCATCAAGGCCCGAAAAAGCGTTCGTGGCTACCTGCCCAAGCCCGTGCCCCGAGAGCTGATCGAAGAGATCATTGAGGTGGCCAAGTGGTCACCTTCGTCGATGAACACGCAGCCTTGGCATGTGCATGTGGTCACGGGCGAGCCCCTGGACCGCATCCGCCGGGGCAACACCGAGAACATGCTCCAGGGCGTGCCGCCCAAGCGTGACTTTCCGATGAAAGAGTCCTACGAGGGCATTCACCGCAAGCGCCAGGTGGACATCGCCATTCAGTTGTTTGACGCCATGGGCATCGCCCGCGATGACAAAGAGCGGCGCACCGACTGGGTCATGCGGGGTTTTCGGCAGTTCGATGCGCCAGTGTCGCTGGTGTTGACTTACGACAAGTACCTGGAGCCTGCCGCCATCAGCCAGTTTGACCTAGGGGCCTTGTCGCACGCACTGGTGCTGGCCGCGTGGGAGCGGGGCTTGGGCAGTGTGATCAACGGGCAGGGGATCATGCAGTCGGCCGTGGTGCGTGAGCATGCGGGCATCCCGGATGACCAGAACATCATGATCTGTATTGCCATGGGTTATCCGGACGAAGACTTTGTGGCCAACGGTGTGAAGTCGGTGCGCGAAGACGCCACCCATTTTGTGCGCTATGTGGGCTTCTGATGCCCCCCCCGACCTTGGCACCTTGCCTGGCTGGCAGCCGACTTTTGGAGTGAACACAGCATGAACTTGAGCCATGACGAGTTGGCTTTCCGCGACGAAGTGCGCGCCTTTTTGGCGGCCGAGCTGACCGACGACATGCGCCTGGGCGGGCACCGCACCTCGGGCATTTTTTCGGACTACGAGGTTGGCATCCCTTGGCAGCGGGTCTTGGCCAAGCGCGGCTGGGCTGCGCCGCATTGGCCAGTCGAGTGGGGTGGCTGCGGCTGGACGCCCAAGCAGCACGACATTTTTGCCAGCGAGATGGCGGCAGTCGACGCCCCCAAAGTCTCGCCCCTTGGGCTGGTGATGGCCGCGCCCGTGCTGGTGGCGTTTGGCACGCAGGTCCAAAAAGAGCGTTGGCTCGCGGACATCCGCAACGGTGTGAGTTACTGGTGTCAGGGCTACAGCGAGCCGGGTGCCGGTTCCGATTTGGCATCGCTGCAATGCCGCGCCCGCCGAGAAGGCAACGAGTGGGTGATCAACGGCTCCAAAATCTGGACCACCCATGCCCACCGCGCCACGCACATGTTCTGCTTGGTGCGCACCGACCACAGCGGCAAGCCCCAGCAAGGCATCAGCTTTTTGATGTTCGAGCTGAACAACCCCGGCATCCAGATCCGGCCGATCATCAGCATCTCGGGTGACCACGAATTCAACCAGGTCTTTTTTGACGAGGCCCGCGTGCCCGCTGACGCCCTGATTGGCGAAGAAAACCAGGGCTGGGCGATTGCCAAATTTTTGCTGGAGCACGAGCGGGGTGGCTCGTCTGCGCCGTTCTTGCGGGGCCGCCTGGCCCGCTTGCGCGAGTCTTTGCAAGAGGCCTTTGCGCAAGGCGCGTCGGCCACCGAGCACCAAGACATCGCCCTGAGCTTGGCCAACGCGCAGTGCCGCATCGACGCTTTGCACGCCTGGGAACAAGAGGTGCTGACGGCCCGCATTGGCGGCGGCACGCAGCCGGCCTGGATGCCGGCTGCGCCGTCCATGGGCAAGGTGCTGGCCACCGAGCTCAAACAGCACCTGACCGAGCTGGGCCTGGACATTGCCGGCCCGTATGGGGCCAGTAGTCTGACCATTGAGGAGGCTGCTGCCCACGCCTTGCCTTTGCCCGAGGAGTCTGTTTTTGCAACCCGGGCGTATTTGAACGACCGCGCTGCGTCGATTTATGGTGGCACCAACGAAGTCCAGCGCAACCTGATTGCCCGCCACGTTCTGGGGACCGAGGTGGTGGAGCCCGTGCTGCCGCTGGACGAGACGCAGGCCATGCTCTTGGCCAGTCTGCAAAGCTGGTTGCAAGACAAATGGCCGTTTGACAAGCGGGCGCAAATGATGGCCACACCAGAGGCGATTGCGCCGCTGTGGCAAGGTTTGGCGCATGAGCTGGGCCTCTTGGGCGCTGCGCTGCCTGAACACTTGGGCGGCATGGGCGGTGGTTTGCCTGAGCAACTGCTGATCTGCCAGGCCCTGGGTGCGGCTTGGGTGGGCGAGCCTTACAGCAGCTCGGCGGTGCTGGGTGCCAACTTGCTGCAGGCGCTGGGTGACCCGGCGTTTGACGTTTTGCTGCAAGGTCTGGCAGAGGGCCAAGTGCGCTTGGCCGTGGCCGCTTTGGAGCCTGCAGGGCGTACGGATTTGAGTCGGGTGCAGACGCGTTTGCACAACTCGAACGGACAGATGCACATCAGCGGGCGCAAAGCCCTGGTGCGCGGCGCGCCCGGGGCCACACACTGGCTGGTGAGCGCACGAGACGGCGCAGGCCCGCTGCGCATCTGCTGGATCGACCCCGCAGCCAGGGGCGTTCAGCGGCGTGATGTGCGCCTGATTGACGGCGCCTGGGCGGCTGAATTGGCGTTTGACCAAACACCCGTGCAGGCCCTCATTGGCCAAGGTGATGCTTTGGCTGCACTCTCGCAAGCGTGGGACTCGGCCACACTGGCTGCTGGAGCCGAGGCCGTGGGTGTGATGCAAGCCTTGATGCGCGACACGCTGAACTACACCAGCCAGCGTAAACAGTTTGGCCAGCCTCTGGCGGCCTTTCAGGTTTTGCAACACCGTATGGCCGACATGTACATGGCGCTGGTGCAGGCCGCTGCGGCGGTGGGTGCTTGTGCCGATGTGCTGGGCGACAGCCCCGAGCGCCGCGCCGAGCGCGTCTCATCGGCCCATGTGACGGTGCTGCGTGCGGCACGGCTGGTGGGGCAGGGCGCTGTTCAGTTGCACGGCGGCATGGGCATGACCGACGAGCTGGCCGTGGGCCATGGCTTCAAGCGGCTGACGGTGATTGAGCAGCAGTTTGGCGGGGTGGCGCAGCATTTGAGGCGGGTGGCGGCATTCAAGGGCCCTTCAAAAGAGTAAACGCATTTTGCAGGGCGTATATACTTGGTGTATCTACATTAATGCGGGAGGCTCCTATGACCTTTGCTCGTATCTTTCAATCAGGCAACAGCCAGGCCGTGCGTTTGCCCAAAGAATTTCGATTTGACGCTGACCAAGTCGAGATTTTTCGGCAAGGCAATGACATCGTTTTGCGGCAAGTGCCTTCCCATGCCGCCGCCGTGTTTGACCTGTTGAGCAGTTTGCCTGCTGACTTTATGGCAGAAGGCAGGCAAGACACTCCGCCGCAAGAGCGCGAGGGGTTTTGACCGTGGCGATCGGAGCCCAACGCTATCTGTTGGACACCAACATTTGCATCTATATTGCCAAAGGCCAGCCACTGGCCGTGCGCCAACATTTTGAAAGGCACCCGCTGCAGGCGCTGGCCATGTCGACCATCACGGTAGGTGAGCTGCGTTTTGGCGCAGAAAAAAGCCAATTCCGTGAACGTGCTTTGGCGACCTTGGACCAGTTGGTTCAGATGATTCGCCCCAGTGCTTTGCCCATGGCCGCCGCAGAGCACTATGGCCATGTCCGCGCGAGCTTGCAGCGGCAAGGCTTGCCGATTGGTAACAACGATTTGTGGCTGGCCGCCCACGCCCTGGCCGAGGACTGGACCTTGGTCACCAACAACACTCGGGAGTTCGATCGTGTGCCAGGTTTGCGGGTCGAAAACTGGGTGCTGACAGATTGACTCCACCCGTAGTGGCTCACCCCCGCATCAGCTTCTGAATCAGATCCGCCGCCCCAGAGGCCTGGTATTTGCGCATCAGCTTGACGCGGTAGATCTCCACCGTGCGGTGGCTGATGCCCAGAGCGCGGCCAATCTCTTTGCTGGTCAGGCCATCCATCAGGTGGGCGGCGACTTCGCGTTCGCGGGCGGTGAGTTCGGCTTTCACGGGTTTGCGGGCCGAGAGGTCTTCAAAGGTCCAGATGCCGGCTTCGTGCGGCGCATCGCGGTTGAGCGCCCGACCGGTCACATGGCACCAGAAGGTTTCGCCTTTGAAGCGGCCGTCCACGCGTTTCATCACCCGGTCGTCGGCGTACACGCCTTTGGCGTTCAGGATGGGGGTGATGCGCTGGCCGGTGCGCTCGTACTCGTCGGCGCTGGGGTAGAGCAGTTGGAAGGTTTGACCGATCATGCGTTCGCGGGGCACGCCAAACATCTCGCACACGCGCTGGTTGCAGTCGACCATGGTGCGGTTGCGCGAGAGCACCATGCCGATGGGGGCAAAGTCGAAGGCCAGGCGGTAATCGATGTCGTTGGTGGGTTCAGGCATCAGGGCACACCATTACGAAAAACTACGTAGTTGAATACGTAGTATCGTAGGGTTTTCATCCGTTATTTGGAGATTGGTGTGAACAAGATTTTCCCCTCCGCAGCCGAGGCCCTCAAGGGCATCGTGGCTGACGGTCAACTCATTGGTGTGGGCGGTTTTGGCCTGTGCGGCATTCCCGAAGCCCTGATTGCGGCCCTGCGCGACAGCGGCGTGCAGAACCTGAGCGCGATTTCCAACAACGCGGGTGTGGACGATTTCGGTCTGGGCTTGCTGCTGCAAACACGCCAGATCAAGAAAATGATCTCGTCGTATGTGGGTGAGAACAAAGAGTTCGAGCGCCAGTACCTGGCGGGCGAGCTGGCCCTGGAGTTCACCCCCCAAGGCACCTTGGCTGAAAAGCTGCGTGCAGGCGGTGCGGGCATCCCGGCCTTCTTCACCAAGACCGGCGTGGGCACCTTGGTGGCCGAAGGCAAAGAGCTGCGCGAGTTTGACGGTGAAACCTATGTGATGGAGCGTGCCTTGGTGCCCGATGTGTCGCTGGTCAAAGCCCACCGCGCCGACAAGTCCGGCAACCTGCAGTTCCGTTACACCTCGCGCAACTTCAACCCCGCAGTCGCCATGGCCGGCAAAATTTGTGTGGTCGAGGTCGAGGAGATTGTGGAAACCGGCGACATGCACCCCGACAGCGTGCACCTGCCCGGCATTTATGTGCACCGCATCGTGCTCAACACGAAACCGGAAAAGCGCATCGAAAAACGCACGATCACAGAGAAAGCAGGAGTCTGATATGAGCTGGAGTCAAGACCAAATGGCCGCCCGTGCGGCCCACGAATTGGAAGACGGTTTTTATGTGAACCTGGGTATCGGCATTCCCACGCTGGTGGCCAACTTTGTGCCGGCCGACAAGGAAGTCTGGTTGCAAAGCGAAAACGGCATGCTGGGCATTGGACCCTTCCCGACCGAAGACGAAGTCGACGCCGACCTCATCAACGCGGGCAAGCAGACGGTGACGACCATCAAAGGTTCGTCGATTTTTGGCAGCGAGCAGTCTTTTGCCATGATCCGTGGCGGCAAGATCAACCTGTCGATCTTGGGCGCGATGCAGGTGACCGACAAGGGCGATCTGGCCAATTGGATGATCCCTGGCAAGATGGTCAAGGGCATGGGCGGCGCGATGGATTTGGTGGCGGGCGTCAAGCGCGTGATCATCTTGATGGAGCACGTCGCCAAGAAGAAAGACGGCACCGAAGACATGAAGATCCTGTCCGAGTGCACACTGCCGCTGACCGGCAAGGGGGTGGTTGACCGCATCATCACCGACCTGGCGGTGATGGATGTGACCGAAGCGGGCCTCAAAGTGGTCGAGTTGGCACCGGGCGTGACGCCTGAGGCGCTGCAGGCCAAGACGGGTGTGAAGCTGATCTTCTGATCAGGTTTTCAAACCCCCAATGAAAAGGCCCCGTGAGGGGCCTTTGTGTTTGGAGCGGGCGATGGGAATCGAACCCACGTTATTTGCTTGGGAAGCAAAAGTCCTGCCATTAAACGACGCCCGCTTGGGTGGGATTGTACTGTGCGAAAAAGGCAGCCACGGTGTCAATGGCCGCCAAGCGCAAGGGCGATTTTGTCTCGCGGGTGACGCAACGGGCCGGGTGTCAGGACTTACCCGGTGGACGTGTGCGCGGGTGCTGACTAAATTGGACCTTTTCAGTCACTCAGGAACGCTTGTCCATGAAAACCCCCGAACTCCGCAAAGATCAGAACCCAGACCGCCCACGCCGCCAAACTTTGCAAGGGATGGCTGGCATTTTGGCGGGCATGGCCGCCCCCGCTTTGATGAGCAGCAGCGTTTGGGCTCAGAGTGCATTTCCCAACAAACCCATCACCTTGATCGCGCCTTGGCCACCGGGCGGCAGCAGCGATGCCGTGATGCGTGCTTTCGCTGAGAGCGCATCGCGTGCCTTGGGTGTGTCGGTCATCGTGGACAACCGGCCCGGTGCTGGCGGCACCTTGGGGGCCACGGCCATGGTCAATGCCCGGCCCGATGGCTACATGCTCACGCAACTGCCGTTGGGCGTGTACCGTTTGCCGCACATGCAAAAAATGGCCTTCGATCCGGTGAAGGACTTGACCCACATTGCTTGCCTGACCGGCTACACCTTTGGCCTGGTGGCGACCATGGATGCGCCATTTAAGACACTCAAAGAGATGGTGGCTTATGCCAAGGCCAATCCGGGCAAAGTCGAGTACGGCAGCACCGGCACCGGCACCACGCCTCATCTGGCGATCGAAGAGTTCTCACAAAAAGCGGGCATTGAACTCAACCACATCCCCTACAAAGGCTCAGCCGAGTTGATGCAGGCCATTTTGGGTGGGCACATCCGCGTGATGAGTGGCACCACTGAATTTGCACCCCTGGTCAAAGAAGGCAAGCTGCGCTTGCTCGCCACACTGGGACGCAACCGCACCAAGGCTTTCCCGGACATTCCCACAGTCAAAGAAAGCGGCTGGGACACGATCACCGAGTCACCCTTTGGCATTGGTGGCCCCAAGGGCATGGACCCAGCCGTGGTGCGGGTACTGCACGATGCGTTCAAGAAAACGCTGGAAGACCCCAAAGTCCTCGAGACGCTGGACCGTTTCTTTCAACCCGTGATTTACATGGGCACCGAAGAGTACACCCGTTATGGGCAGCGCACCTTTGAGGCCGAGCGCGGCACGATCGAGCGTCTGGGTTTGGCCAAAAAGTCATGAAAAAAGGCACCCTGAGGTGCCCTTGACTGCATGGACTCCAAAGCCGTCAGCTGGGCTGGCGGCTTTTTTCGTTTCCGCCGATCATTTGAGAATGTCGCCCATGCACAGGTATTTGATTTCCACATAGTCGTCCATGCCGTGGTGTGAGCCTTCACGGCCCAGGCCCGATTGCTTGACGCCCCCAAACGGCACATGCTCGGTGGCCAAAATGCCCACGTTGATGCCCACCATGCCGTACTCCAGCGCCTCGCTCACGCGGAAGATGCGACCCACATCTCGGCTGTAGAAGTAGCTGGCCAGGCCAAATTCGGTGTTGTTGGCTGCAAAGATGGCGTCTTGCTCGGTTTTGAATTTGAAGATGGGGGCAAACGGGCCAAAGGTTTCTTCCCGGGCACAGACCATGTCGGCGCTCGCGTCGGCGATCACGGTGGGCTCAAAAAACTGGCCGTCCAGGCGCTTGCCGCCCGTGAGCACGCGGCCGCCCTTGGCGATGGCGTCGTTCACATGCCGCTCGACCTTGTCGAGAGCGGCCTGCTCGATCAGCGGGCCTTGGTTCACGCCGTCGGCAAAGCCATTGCCCACTTTGGCGGTTTTGACTTTGGCGGCGAACTTGGTGGCGAACTCTTCGTACACCGATTCCTGCACATAAAAACGGTTGGTGCAAACGCAGGTTTGGCCCGCATTGCGGTATTTGCTGGCAAAAGCGCCTTCCACGGCGCTGTCGATGTCGGCGTCATCAAAGACGATGAAGGGCGCGTTGCCGCCCAGCTCCAACGACATTTTTTTGACGGTAGGGGCCGACTGCGCCATCAGGATGCGGCCCACTTCGGTGGAGCCGGTGAAGCTGATGTGGCGCACCACGTCAGAGGCGCACAGCACCTTGCCGATGGCGATGCTTTGCGGGCCATCGGCCGTGATGATGTTGAGCACGCCAGCCGGAATGCCCGCGCGAAGCGCCAACTCGGCTGCAGCCAAGGCCGTGAGCGGGGTTTGCTCAGCGGGTTTGATGACCACGGGGCAACCGGCCGCCAGCGCAGGGGCCACTTTGCGGGTGATCATGGCCAGCGGAAAATTCCAGGGCGTGATGGCCGCGCACACGCCAATGGGCTGCTTGAGCACCAAAAGGCGGCGGTTGTTGTCGAACTGGGGCAAGGTCTCGCCGTTCACGCGCTTGGCCTCTTCGGCAAACCATTCCACAAAACTCGCGCCATAGGCCACTTCGCCACGCGACTCGGCCAAGGGCTTGCCGTTTTCTGCGGTCATGAGGCGCGCCAGGTCTTCGGTGTTGGCGATCAGCAGGTCAAACCACTTGCGCAAAATGAGGCTGCGCTCTTTGGCGGTCTTGGTTTTCCAGGGCCCCCAGGCCGCGTTGGCTGCAGCAATGGCGGCTTCGGCTTCGTCCGCCCCGAGGTTGGCCACGCTGGCCAAGTGCCCGCCCGTGGCCGGGTCGGTCACGGCAAAGCGGCTGCTGCCAGACACCCATTGGCCGTTGATGAGGGCATCGGTTTTGAGCAAAGTCGGGTCTTTGAGCAAAGCAAGGCAATTCGATTGTGCTTTCATGGGGTGGTCTTGTATAGGGCGTTGGTGCGCTGGCAAAAGTGAACAAGTGCAATGATTTTGCCTGAAGAAGCTGCTCTCGGGCCTATGCACCCGCCGTGTGTGCAGCGGTCAAGGCGGCTTCGAGGATGTCCAAGGCCTCCTCAAAATGGGTTTGCGCAATGGTCAATGGGAACAAAAAGCGCAGCACATTGGCGTCCATGCCGCAGCTCAGCAAAATCAGGCCGTGCGCCAGCGCATGGGCTTGCACGGCTTTGGTGAAGGTCGAGTCTGGGCTGCCGTCAGCGCGGCGAAACTCCGCAGCCACCATCGCGCCCAAGCCGCGCACGATGGTCAGTTGTGGCAAACGCATCTGCAAGCCGTGTAGCCGCGCCTTGAGTTGGTCGCCCAAGCGCTGGCCGCGTGCGGGCAGTTTTTCCTCGAGCATGATCTCAATCACCGCATGGGCCGCCGCAATGGCGAGCGGGTTACCGGCATAGGTGCCGCCCAGACCACCAGGTGCGGGTGCGTCCATGAGGGCTGCGCGGCCTGTGACGGCCGAGAGGTTCAGCCCCGCAGCCATGGATTTGGCGCTGATCAAAAGGTCTGCCGTGATGCCGCGCTGTTCATGGTGCGCCATGCAAAAAAGTTGACCAGTGCGGCCAAAGCCTGATTGCACTTCGTCGGCGATCATGACCATGCCGTGCTCGGTGCACAGCTCGCGCACCCAGCACACCGCCTCGTCGTGCATGACGTGAAAGCCGCCTTCGCCTTGCACCGGCTCAAAAATGAAAGCCGCTACACGGCCGGGCTCGATGTCGTACTTGAACAAGCGCGTCACGGCCTCGCGGGCTTGGGCCAAACTGGCTTCGTCGCTGGGGTAGGGCACGTGGTAAACCTCTGAGGCCATGGGGCCAAACGCGGTTTTGTAGGGCGCAACCTTGCCAGTCAAGCCAACCGCGTAGAGGCTTCGCCCATGAAACGCACCGCCAAAGGCAATCACCCCGCTGCGGCCTGTGGCGGCTCTGGCGATCTTGATGGCGTTTTCTACCGCCTCGGCCCCGGTGGAGAAAAAAGCGGTTTTCTTGGCATGGGTGCCAGGGGTGAGGACGTTGAGCTTTTCCGCCAAAGCCACATAGCTTTCATAAGGCACCACTTGGTAGCAGGTGTGGGTAAAGCGCTCCAGCTGCGCTTGCACGGCGGCTACCACTTTAGGGTGACGGTGGCCGGTGTTGAGCACTGCAATGCCGCCTGCAAAATCAAGGTAGCGCTGGCCTTGCACATCCCACAACTCGGCGTTGTCGGCGCGGTCGGCAAAAAAGCTGGCCATCACGCCAATACCTCGTGGCGTGGCAGCGTTTTTGCGGACCATCAAGACCGCGTTGCTGTTTTGGTTATTCATGGCTCGATTGGATTTTTTTAAAGTTTGATCATCACGTGGCGCGGTACGGTGTAGTCCTCCAGCGCGTACATGGACATGTCTTTGCCGTAGCCCGAAGACTTCAGGCCCCCGTGCGGCATTTCGTTGACCAGCATGAAGTGGGTGTTGATCCAAGTGCAGCCGTATTGCAGCGCACTCGCCACGCGCATGGCGCGTGAGATGTCTTGCGTCCAAACACTGGAGGCCAAGCCGTAGTCCGAATCGTTGGCCCAACCCACCACTTGTTCTGCATCTCGAAAGCGGGTGATCGAGACGACTGGGCCAAATACCTCGCGGCGCACGATTTCATCGTCTTGCAAGGCACCGGCAATCACCGTGGGTTCATAAAAATAGCCTGTGCCCGGACGCATTTTTCCGCCGGTGGTGACTTCCATGTGTGGGCTCATTTGCGCGCGTTCGACAAAGCTGGCCACGCGGTTGCGTTGGCGCTCGGAGATCAAGGGCCCCAGCTCCACGCCATCTTCATCTTGTGTGCCCATATTGAGCGTGGATACCGCGCAGCTGAGTTCGGCCACCAGCTTGTCGTAAATTTTGGCACCCGCGTAAATGCGGCAAGCGGCGGTGCAGTCTTGGCCCGCGTTGTAGTAGCCAAAGGTGCGAATGCCCGCCACCACGTCATCCAAATTGACATCGTCAAACACGATCACCGGAGCTTTGCCGCCCAATTCCAAATGAGTGCGCTTGAGTGTGCCTGTCGCGGCTTGCAAAATTTTGCGGCCCGTCGACACGTCGCCTGTCACCGAGACCATGCGCACTTGGGCGTGCTCCACCAAGGGCTGGCCCACGCTGGCGCCGCGCCCACAAATCACATTGATCACGCCTTTGGGCAAGATGTCCGCCGCAATGCGCCCCAGCAGCAGTGCTGTCAAAGGGGTTTGCTCGCTGGGTTTGAGGACCACGGTGTTGCCAGCGGCCAGTGCGGGCGCGGCTTTCCACGCGGCCATCATGAGGGGGTAGTTCCAAGGCGCGATTGAGGCGATCACGCCAATCGCGTCACGCCGAATCATGCTGGTGTGGCCGGCTAAATATTCGCCTGCAATCGAGCCGTTCATGCAGCGTGCCGCGCCCGCGAAATAGCGAAAGCAGTCGGCAATGGCGGGAATTTCGTCTTCCAGTGCGCGGGCATAAGGCTTGCCGCAGTTGAGCGATTCAAGTCGTGCAAACTGCGTCGCATTGTCTTCAATCGCTTGGGCCAGTTTGAGCAGCAACTGGCTGCGCTCGGCGGGGGTGGTTTGCGACCAAGTGCCCCAAGCTTTGCTGGCTGCCTCGACAGCCTTGTGGACTTGCTGTGCTGACGCTTCGTGTACAAGGCACAGCACTTCGCCTGTTGCGGGGTTGAAAATGGGCTCTGCGGCACCTTCGCCTTGCACCATTTCTTGGGCGATCAGTAAGTCGGTGGGGTAGATCAAGTGGGTTGGCGTGTCTTTTTTCATGTTAAAAAATCCTCAAGGACAAAGATAAAAGAGCGTGTGTGCTTTTAGCGGTTTTGGCTGTCTTCGTCGGCACGGGTGAGCCAGTAGGCCGCCACGATGGGGATGAAAGTCAAGGCGATCATGAACACGGCAACGACGTTGGTGACGGGGCGTTGGCGTGGACGAATCAGCTCTTGCAGCATCCAAATGGGCAGCGTTGTTTGCTGGCCCGCTGTGAACGTGGTAATGATGACTTCGTCAAAACTCAGTGCAAAGGCCAACAAACCGCCCGCTAGCAAGGCCGAGGCCAGTTGCGGCAACAACACATGGCGAAAGGTTTGAAAGGCGTTGGCACCCAAGTCCATGGACGCTTCAATTAAACTGGGGCTGATACGTCGCAACCGAGCCACGGCATTGTTGTAGACCACCACCACACAAAACGTGGCGTGCCCAATCACAATGGTCCAAAAGCTGAACGGAATCTCCATGGCGTGGTAAGCCGAGCGCATAGCAATGCCGGTGATGACCCCAGGCAGCGCAATGGGTAAGATCAGCAGCAAGTTGATAGTCTCACGGCCAAAAAACGTGCTGCGCGCCAAAGCCCCTGCGGCCAAAGTGCCCAGCACAACCGCAATGCCCGTGGCCCACAGGGCCACTTGAAAAGACAGGGCCATCGCGTCCCACACGTCTTGGCGCTCCAAGGCCATAGCAAACCATTGGGTGGTCAAAGCCGGGGGCGGAAAGACATAGTTTTTGTCTTCTCTGCTGAAGGCGTAGAGCACGATCAGCGCCAGTGGGATGTGCAAAAACAGCACGCCCAAAGCCGTTGCCAGCTTGAGCCCCAAGGACGCACCCAAGCGAGGTTTTGAAACTGAATCAAAGCGCATCAAAAGCCCCTTTGCGTTTGGCCAACCAAAGGTAAACACCAATGATTAAAATTGGCACGAGTGAGAATGCAGCAGCAAATGGCAAATTTCCCGCCACGCCTTGCTGGCGGTACACCACTTGCCCGATGTAGAGCGTGGAGTTGCCGATCACTTGAGGGATGATGTAGTCACCCAAGGTGAGCGCGAAGGTGAAAATTGAGCCCGCCGCAATGCCCGGCATGGTGAGAGGAAAAATCACATGCCGCAAAGTTTGCCAAGGGCTTGCGCCCAAGTCGGCTGAGGCCTCCAGGTAAGCGCCGGGGATGCGCTCAATCGCAGCCATGATGGGCAACACCATGAACGGCAACCACATGTAAACAAACACCATGAAGGTGCCCAAAGGCGAAAAACTCAGTGAACTGCCACCGATCCACGGCAGGGACAACAAGGCATCGAGTCCCGTGTGCAAATGCAAGCTGTGCAGTAACCACGACACCGCACCTTCTTTGGCTAGCAGCAATTTCCAAGCGTACAGGCGCACCAAATAGCTGGACCACAGCGGCAGCATCACCGCTACACACAGCAGCGCTTTTTGTGTGCCACGGGCATGGCGCGCCATGTAGTAGGCCATCGGAAACCCCAGGACCACACAGGCCAGTGTCACGCTGATCGCCATGGCCGTGCTGCGCCAAGCCACATCCAAGTGCGTTGGGCTGAAAATTTCTACAAAGTTAGACCAACCTATCTCACGCACGACTTGGCCGGTGAAATCGTCCAGATGGAAAAAACTGTTGGCCAGCAAACTGAACAAAGAGCCCAGATAAACAATGCCAAACCACAGCAAAGGTGGCGTGAGCAACAAGCCCAGCGTCAGACCACGACGGGTGTACAGAAAGGTAGAAAAGCGTTCAATCCAACCACGGTGGACGGTGTGCGTGGGGTTCATATTCAGTCCACCTTCAAGGCGTGCATGGCTTCGTTAGGCCAGCACAGGGTGGCCATAGCCCCTGGTGGGGGGGCCGCTTGGCCGCTTTGCACCGGCACATCCACTAGCAAGTGGGCACCCCCGTGCTCGGGCTGCATGTGCATGCGCCAAAATGCACCAAAAAAATGGGCCTCTTGCACGCGCGCACGCAACCGTGCCGCCGAGTGGATCATGGTTTGCGAGGTGCTGGTTTCACTGCTGTCCCACAGCAGCGTTATGCACTCAGGGCGAATCATCAAGGCCTGCACAGCCGCGTAGCGATGTGCCTGCTCACCTTGCAAGACGTTGGCCGCTCCAACAAATTCGGCAACAAAGCGTGTGGTCGGGCGAGCGTACAGCTCAGACGGTGTGGCCACTTGTTCCAAACGGCCTTGGTTGAACACGCCAATGCGGTCACTCATGGACAGCGCCTCATGCTGGTCGTGTGTCACGAATATGAAGGTGATGCCCAGCTGGCGCTGCAAGCTTTTGAGTTCGGTTTGCATTTGTTCGCGCAGCTTCAAGTCCAAAGCCCCAAGGGGCTCGTCCAACAACAGCACACGCGGCGCATTGATGAGTGCTCGCGCCAGTGCTACGCGTTGGCGCTGACCTCCCGAGAGCTGCCCGGGTTTGCGTTGACCGACTTCAGACAATTGCACCGTATCGAGCAATTGCTGGGCTTTTTTTTCGCGTGTGCTTAGGTCAACGCCGCGCACCATCAAGCCATAAGCAACGTTGTCCAAAATGCTCATGTGCGGAAACAAGGCGTAGTCTTGAAACACCGTGTTGACAGGACGGGCATAAGGCGGCAGCTGGCTCACGTCTTGGCCGTGAATGCTGATGAGTCCTTTGGTAGGCAATGTGAAGCCCCCGATCATCCTCAGGCAGGTGGTTTTGCCTGAACCCGAGGGCCCCAGTAGTGTGAAAAATTCACCCGCTTGGACTTGCAAATCGATGCCTGCCACCGCGTGCACGGTTTTACCCGCAGAACGAAACACGCACGACACATCGCGCAAACTCACAGCCGAAGTCATGTAGAGGCTTTCTGGTTAGAACAATCAAAAAACGGGTATGGCAACAACACCGGCTGCGGTTGCTACGGCCTGACGGACCATGGGGGTCTGTCAGGGCTGGTGTGCAGGCGGCTTTGCCGCGTTGTTACCGCGTACATCGCACAAGATGATGCGGCGTACACCCGCATGCGG
Source organism: Limnohabitans sp. DCL3 (assembly GCF_048019295.1). Taxonomy (GTDB): domain Bacteria; phylum Pseudomonadota; class Gammaproteobacteria; order Burkholderiales; family Burkholderiaceae_C; genus Limnohabitans_A. Next base: position 1,224,364 of record NZ_CP171842.1, read on the forward strand.
GCCATGCCTGGGTTCACATGGACCAAGCGGGGCTGTCAGCGACCGCCCAAGATTGCGATGTAGTCAGATGCCCACTTGTGATAAGGCACACACTGGTTGTTTTGGCTGGCGCATTGGCTGGTGGGCGTTTTCCAAAACGATATGCGTGCAAAATCGTTGTAACCCTGACGCGCACAGCCTTCGTCGCCCAACAGTTTGTTGCCCTTGCATGCCGCAGGCACCGCAGGCACTGAACCAAACCAAGCCGACAAATCACCTTGCAATTTGGGGTTGAGCGAATGCTCCAGCCACTGGTATGCGCAGTTGGGGTGTTTTGCCTCGGCGTGCATCATGGTGGAATCGGCCCACCCCGTGGCACCCTCAACGGGAACGACGGTGGCGATGGGGGCTTTTTTTGAGCCCAAGATATTGGCTTGGAACTGCCAGCTGCTCGATGCCACCACGCCCTCGTTGGTGAAATCGTCAATTTGCACAAACGCGTCGTGCCAGTATTTGCCCACCAACTTGCGTTGACCCCGAAGCAGGTCCAAGGCGGCTTTGTATTGCACCTCGTTGAGTTCGTAGGGATCTTTGATGCCCAGTGCTGGATTTTTCTTCATCAGGTACAGCGCCGCGTCCGCGATGTAGATGGGGCCATCAAACGCTTGTACGCGGCCTTTGTTGCTTTTGCCATCAGGCAGGTTTTGCTCTTCAAACACCACGCTCCAGCTGTTGGGCTTTTTGTCGCCAAACACCTTGGTGTTGTACATCAGCACGTTCCAGCCCCATTGGTAAGGCACGCCATAGTGCTTGCCTGAGTCGAAATGCCAGGCGGCTTTTTGCAAACGGGTGTCGATGTTTTTGTAGCTGGGTATAAGGGCAATGTTGATGGGCTGGACTTTTTTTCCACGAATCAAGCGTGTGCTGGCATCGCCTGAGGCCGTGACCAAGTCAAAGCCGCCTTCGTTCATGAGAGCCACCATTTCGTCGGATGTGCCCGCTGTCTTCACATTGACCCTGCAACCCGTGGATTTTTCAAAACCAGTGACCCAATCAAAGTTTTTATCGGTCGCGCCGCGCTCCATGTAGCCGGCCCAAGCCACGATGTCAACTTGGCCTTCGCCTTTACCCATTTTTTGCACCATGTTTTGCGCCTGTCCCGTGTTGGACAGCAGCAGCAAGCCGGCCGCCATGGTGGCGTAAGTCATCTTTTTCATGTCGTCTCCCCCAGTGAGTGGTTGGTTGCCAAAAATGGCTGGGCTTGGGTTGAGCGGTGCTTTGCAAAAATAGCCTGCGATCCCCAAGACCAGGGCACTTTAATGTTTACTATTGTGTTTTAAAAGTTCATTATTTGAATTTCTTGATATCTATAAATAAGATACATCGGGATAACCCTCTGATTTCAAGCGATCTATGCAACGCCACATCACGCTCAAGCAATTCCGTTACTTTTTGGCAGTTTCAGAAACAAGTTCGGTTGCGGCGGCGGCCCGCATGATCAGCATCGCGCAGTCGGCGCTGACCAAGAGCATTCAAGAGTTGGAGGACAGCTTGGGCGTGAAGCTGTTCGAGCGCAGTGCCAAAGGCATGCTGCTCACCCAAGACGGTCACCGTTTTCAGGCCAATGCCCGCAAAGTGATTGCCGCCGTGGCAGAGGCAGGCCAGCTCGATCGTGGCAAGCCGACAACGCTCAGCGGCAACTTGACCATTGGTGTGACCAGTTTGGTGGCTGGCTATTATTTGGCCGATTTGTTTGCAAAATTCCAACGCTCCCACCCCTCTGTCACGATCTCGGTCGTCGAAGAAACCCCCTTGTTTTTGGAGCATTTGCTCATCAATGGCGAGGTGGATTTGGCCATCATGGTCTGCAATGCATTGGGCGAACCACAGGCTTTGGAGGTGGAGGCCCTGATACGTTCTTCCAACCGCGTGTGGATGGCCTCTGCGCACCCGTTGGCTGAAAAGGGAGAGTTGTTGTTGGCCGAATGTGCTGCCTACCCGCAGGTGGTTCTGGAGGCCGACCGCATCGAAAGCGTGACACAAGGCTTGTGGATGCAACAGGGCTTCCACCCCCCTGTGTTGATGCGCAGCAGCTCGCTGGAGGCGGTGCGCTCACTGGTGGGTATTGGCGCGGGCATCACCTTGCTGCCTGATTTTTTGTACCGTCCCTGGACCTTGGATGCCGACCATGTGCAAGTGCGCAGCTTGCGCGATGCCGCGCCCTCTGTGGATGTGGGTTTGGTGTGGCGACGTGGCTCTCAAACGCGCATGGTGGTGACCGAATTCATCGAGTTGGCGCGCGAGCAATCGCGAAGGCAAAGGGCGCGTTGACGAGGGGCAACTTGGCGTGAACATTGTCAGATTCTCTTTGCATTGATGCATTGACGGTCTGAGCCATGACGGTGTGGCGCAATGAGGGGCGTTGCTACGGGGTAGGTTCGGCTGCGTTCAGCCTATAGCGCAAACTTATAATGATGGGCTGCATTTAACGCGCACCATCAGCAAAGACCCCCCCTATGAGCCAAGCCCTGACTTCCGTCGCCGACATCCGCAAGACTTTTCTGGACTTTTTCGAGTCCAAGGGCCACACCGTGGTGGCGTCCAGCCCCTTGGTGCCGGGCAATGACCCCACTTTGATGTTCACCAACTCGGGCATGGTTCAGTTCAAGGACGTGTTTCTGGGCTCGGACAAGCGCAGTTATGTGCGTGCCGCCTCGGTGCAAGCTTGCTTGCGGGCCGGTGGCAAGCACAACGACCTGGAGAACGTGGGCTACACCGCCCGCCACCACACCTTCTTTGAGATGCTGGGCAACTGGTCGTTTGGCGACTATTTCAAGCGTGAATCGCTGGAGTGGGCTTGGGAGCTATTGACGCAGGTGTACAAACTGCCTGCCGACAAGCTCTACGCCACCGTCTACATGGAAGACGATGAGGCCCATGGCATTTGGGAAGGCATTTTTGTCAAAGCCGGCTGGACGCCTGAGCGCATCAAGCAAGAGAACCGCATCATCCGCATTGGCGACAACAAGGGCGGTCGCTATAAGTCCGACAACTTCTGGATGATGGCCGACACCGGACCATGTGGCCCATGCTCCGAGATTTTTTACGACCACGGTGCGCACATTCCTGGCGGCCCACCGGGCAGCCCCGATGAAGACGGGGACCGCTTCATTGAGATCTGGAACAACGTGTTCATGCAGTTCAACATGGACGAAACTGGGGCCGTCACGCCACTGCCCGCGCCTTGTGTGGACACGGGCATGGGCTTGGAGCGTTTGGCCGCCATCTTGCAGCACGTACACAGCAACTACGAAATCGATATTTTTGACGCGCTGATCAAAGCCGCATCGCGCGAGACCGGCTGCACCGATCTGAACAACAAGTCGCTGCGCGTGATCGCCGACCACATCCGTGCCACCGCGTTCTTGGTGAGCGACGGCGTGGTGCCGAGCAACGAAGGCCGGGGCTATGTGCAGCGCCGCATCATCCGCCGCGCCATTCGCCATGGTTATTTGTTGGGCCAGAAAACACCTTTCTTCCACAAGCTGGTGCCCGATTTGGTCAAACTCATGGGCGCGGCTTACCCCAACATGGCCGATCAGGCCGAGCGCATTGCAGACGTTTTGCGCGTGGAAGAAGAGCGCTTTTTTGAAACGTTGCAAAGCGGCATGCAAATTTTGGATGCGGCCCTCGACGCAGGTGTGAAAGTTTTACCCGGTGAGGTGGCCTTCAAGCTGCACGACACCTATGGTTTCCCACTCGACTTGTCGGCCGATGTGTGCCGTGAGCGCGGCTTGAGTGTGGACGAAGCCGGTTTTGCCGTGGCCATGGAAAAGCAAAAAGCCCAGGCCCGGGCTGCTGGCAAGTTCAAGATGGACAAGGCGCTCGAGTACACCGGTGCAGGCAACGACTTTGTGGGCTACGACGCGCTGACGGCCAACGCCAAAGTGCTGGCCTTGTACGTCGACGGCAATGCCGTGACCGAACTCAATGCGGGCCAAGCCGGCGTGGTGGTGCTGGACACCACCCCGTTTTATGCCGAGTCGGGCGGGCAGGTGGGCGACCAAGGCACGATCCACAACGCGGGCGGCCAGTTCAACGTGTTGGATACGCTCAAGATCAAGGCCGATGTGTTTGGCCACCATGGCGAAATCAAGTCCGGCAGCCTCAAAGTGGGCGACGCGGTGCAGGCGCATGTGGACTTGGGCCTGCGTGCCGCCACCGTGCGCAACCACTCCGCCACGCACTTGATGCACAAAGCCCTGCGCGAAGTGCTGGGCAGCCATGTGCAGCAAAAGGGCAGCTTGGTCAACGCCGATCGCACCCGCTTTGACTTTGCGCACAACGCGCCCGTGACCGATGCCGAAATCCGGGAAATCGAAGCGCGTGTGAACGCCGAAATCTTGGCCAACGCTGCGGCTCAAGCGCGCGTCATGGACATCGAAAGCGCCCAGAAAACCGGCGCGATGATGCTGTTTGGCGAGAAGTATGGCGAAACCGTGCGCGTGCTCGACATTGGCTCCAGCCGCGAGCTGTGCGGCGGCACCCATGTCAAAGCCACGGGCGACATTGGCCTGTTCAAGATCGTCGGCGAGGGCGGCGTGGCCGCTGGCGTGCGCCGCATCGAGGCGGTGACGGGCCAAAACGCACTGGCCTATTTGCAAACACTGGAAGACACCGTGAGCCAAGCCGCGGGCACGCTCAAGGCCCAGCCTGCCGAATTGAATGCCCGCATCGCGCAGGTGCTCGACCAGGTCAAGGCGCTGGAGAAAGAACTGGCTGCGGCCAAAGGCAAGCTCGCTTCTGCCCAGGGTGATGAACTGATGACGCAAGCCATGGACGTCAAGGGCATCAAGCTCTTGGTGGCCAAGCTGGATGGCGCGGATGCCAAGACCCTGCGCGACACCATGGACAAGCTCAAGGACAAGATGAAAACCGCTGTGATCGTGCTCACGGCGGTGGACGGTGAGAAGGTGCAGATCGCTGCAGGTGTGAGCGCCGACACCACCGGCAAAGTCAAGGCGGGCGAGTTGGCCAGCTTTGTGGCGGGCCAAGTGGGCGGCAAAGGCGGTGGCAAGCCCGACATGGCGATGGCCGGCGGTACCAATGCCGCAGCTTTGCCGGCGGCGATGGCCAGTGTGCAGGCTTGGGTGACTGAGCGGCTCTGACCGGGGGCCGGCTTGGAACGCTTGTTCAAGCTGCAGGCGGCGTCATGTTGAAAAACGGACGCCGTTTTTTATGGCACCTGTGCCTGGCTTTGCTGGCTTGGGTTGGGCTGGGCTTGGCGCATGCCCAGTTCGACAAAACCCCCTGGCCCCGCACCCAGGCCACGCCTGCCATCGACATGGTGGACCTTCATGGCCAGCACTGGACCAGCGCAGCGCTGAAAGGCCAGGTGGTGGTGCTCAACTTCTGGGCCACTTGGTGCGGCCCCTGCAAAGAGGAGATGCCCTCTTTGCAGGCCTTGCACAAAGACCCAAGCCCAGGCGCAAGCGACGCGCGTCCAGCGGTCGTGATCGGCATCAATGTGAAAGAAACGCCCAGCACGGTGCGCCGATTCATGGCGGCGCAGCACCTGGATTTGCCGGTGGTGCTGGACCCTCAAGGCGATTTAACGCGGCAGTGGGGCGTGCGCATTTACCCGACCACGGTCTTGATTGGGCCGGATGGCCGGGCGCGTTGGCGGGTGGTGGGTGACCTGGATTGGAACGGTCCCATGGCTCGGGCTTGGTTGAAGGACTTGCAAGCCCTGCCCGCGACATCCCAGTCCGCCTCCAAGTAATGCGCTGGGTCCCGCACCCGTTCAAACAGGCCGACGCGGTCGGTCATAATCGCCGGGCTTTGCACGCTTTGTGCCGGGCGACCTGCCTTCGGGGCATTGGCGTTTTCTCAACGCCTTGTGTGTGCCGACAGGTCTCATCCTTATTTCGGAGTTCTTTCCATGACCACCGCTCGCCGCTCTTTGCTCAAAGGAGGCGCCGCTCTGGGCGCCATGATCGCTGCACCCACTTGGTTGCACGCCCAAACCACGGCCCCGGCTGAACGCCGCTTTGCCCCCGAAGTGGGCACTTGGCGCACCTTTGAGGTGACCACCCGCGTTGAAATCGCCGACCCACAGGGTGCGACCCGCGTCTGGTTGCCCGTGCCCAGCATGGACACGGCTTGGCAACAATCTTTGGACACCCGCTTCAGCAGCAACGGTACCGCCCGCATGGGCAGCGATCTGGTGGAAGGCGCTCGTTTTGTGTCGGCCGAATTCGCCACAGGTGTGCGCCCTGTGATCGAGGTCACCAGCCGTGTGAGAACCCAAAACCGTGCCGCTGAGATGAGCGCGGGCCGCGCGTTCGTGGCCGAAAGCGCCGACACCTTGCGCCATTACACGCGTCCGACACGTTTGCTGCCCACCGATGGCATCGTGCGCACCACGGCCATGGCGGCCACCAAAGGCGCGAAGACCGACGAACAAAAAGCCCGCGCCATTTACGACTGGGTGGTGAGCAACGCTTTCCGTGACCCCAAGACACGCGGCTGCGGCGAAGGCGACATCAAGACCATGCTGGAAACCGGCAACCTGGGCGGCAAGTGCGCCGACCTGAACGCTTTGTTTGTGGGCCTGTGCCGCGCGGTGGGTTTGCCTGCTCGCGATGTCTACGGCATCCGCCTGGCCCCATCGGCGTTTGGCTACAAAGAACTGTCGGGCAATCCGGCCAGTCTCAAGGGCGCACAGCACTGCCGCGCCGAGGTGTATTTGCAAGCCCGTGGCTGGGTGGCGATGGACCCGGCCGATGTGGCCAAAGTGATGCGACTGGAAACCGCCGAGTGGATCAAGAAAACGGATCACCCCGTGGTGGCCCCGGTGTACAAGCATTTGTTTGGCGGCTGGGAGGGCAACTGGATGGCTTGGAACAGCGCACACGACGTGAGCCTGCCTGGCGCCAAAGGGGGGGTGGCCAATTTCTTGATGTACCCCGTGGCTGAGACGGCTGAAGGTCGTTTGGACTCCTACACGCCCGACGCGTTCAAGTACACGATCACAGCCAACGAGATCAAAGGCTGAGCGCCAAGCCGGTCACAGCGTCAGTTGCTGTTGGCTTTCAAACACACGGGCTTGGCCCGTGTGGGGGTCGGTGAAGGCGATCGATTGCGCCAGCAGTTGCAGGGGCTGGCTGAAGTCGTCGGGTGCATCCGGGCCGCGCAAGACCGTGGGGTAGAAGGCATCGCCCTGCATCGGCAGGCCCAAAGCGTTCATGTGCACCCGCAGCTGGTGACGTTTGCCCGTCACGGGTTCGAGTTGGTACAGCGCCCGATCGCCTTGAGTCTTCAACACCCGGATGCGGGTCTCGCTGTTGGCGGGGCCTGCCACTTCTTTCGTTCTGAAAAAGGGCTCGCCGGGCACCAAGCGGCTGGCATACACCTGCGGCAAGGTTTTTGTCGGCGCAGCAGCGACCGCGTGGTAAATCTTGTGAATGTTTTTGTCGCGAAACAGCGCATGGTAAGCATCGCGGTCTGGCAAGCGTTTGCCCAGCAGCACCAATCCCGCCGTTTCTCGGTCGATGCGGTGCAGCGGCACCAAATCGGCACAGTCCGTCAGGCGCTTGAGTTGCACCAGCAGGCTTTGCTGCACATAACGGCCCGACGGCGTCACGGGCATGAAATGCGGTTTGTCGGCCACCAGCAAGTGCACGTCTTCGAACAGGATGCGCGCCTGAAACGGCAGGGCCGGTTCATCGGCCAGATGGCGGTAGTAATACAAGCGCTGGCCAGGTGGGCAGCGGTGGTGGGGCAGGGCGGTTTGGCCGTCTTCGTGCAGCACCAGCCCTTGGGCCAAGCGCTCGGCCCATGCGCTGCGCGAGATGCCGGGCATGCGCTGGGCCAGAAAGTCGAGCACGTTGGCGGCGCCTTGGGGCACCGAAACCACGCTGGCGCTCACGCCATCGCGCATGGGCAACTGATTGCCTCGCAAGGGCAAGGGGACAGCGTGCCCTGCTTCGCGCATGTCAGACGCGGCGGAACACCAGGTCCCACACGCCGTGGCCGAGTTTCAGGCCCCTGTTTTCAAATTTCGTCAGGGGGCGGTAGTCGGGCTTGGCGGCAAAGCCGTCTGCCGACGCGCTGGAGTTGACCAACAGGGGCTCGGCACGCAGCACGCCCATCATCTGTTCGGAATAGGGCTGCCAGTCGGTGGCCAAGTGCAAGTAACCGCCAGGTCGGATGTGTTGGGCCAAGCGCTGGATGAACGGCGACTGGATCAGCCGGCGCTTGTGGTGGCGGCTTTTGTGCCAAGGGTCCGGAAAGAAAATGTGCACGCCGTCCAGGCTGTCTGGGCCCAGCATGTGGTCCATGACCTCAATGGCGTCGTGCTGAACGATGCGGATGTTGCCAATACTTTCCTCGCCGCAGCGCTTGAGCAAGGCGCCCACGCCGGGTTCATGCACTTCGCAGCACAAAAAGTTGTCGTTGGGCCGAACGTGGGCAATTTTGGCGGTGGCGTCGCCCATGCCAAAACCGATTTCCAGAACCAGGGGGGCGCTGCGCCCAAAGGCGGCCTGCACATCCAGGCGCTCGGGTTTGTAGGGGATCAGGAATTTCGGGCCGAATTGCTCAAATGCCCGCACTTGGCCCGAGCCCATGCGCCCGGCACGCAGCACATAGGTTTTGATTTGGCGCATGAAGGGGGTGTCTTGGGCGTCTGGCGTTTCAGGCGCCGGTGCGGCAGTTGCATGGTCTTCAGGCATCGTCATGGGGGCAGGTTGAGTGTGCAAAGCCTGAGATTATCGGGGTGATTGGTGCATTGCCACCCACTTTTCGAGTGCTTGGGTTGTGGTGATTGGCGCCGGCAGCGCAGGCAAGCCCAGCACTCGCGCTGCCGATTGGAGTGCCGCCAGGGCAGCTTGCGGCGTTTGTAAATTCAGCGCTATTGCCCCGTTTTGTTTGCTGAGTTTTTCACCATGGGTGCCCAGCACCAGTGGCGTATGCAAGTAACGCGGCGTGGGCAGGCCCAAGGCGGCTTGCAAAACAATTTGCCTGGCCGTGTTGTCGACCAAGTCTTCTCCGCGCACCACATGGGTGATACCTTGAGCCGCGTCGTCCACCACCACGGCCAGTTGGTAAGCCCACAAACCATCGGCGCGTCGAAGCACAAAATCGCCCACTTCTTGTCCCACGTTTTGCTCTTGCGGCCCCAATCGGCGGTCAAACCAGTGTGTGAGGGCCGGTAAGCCCAGCTCGGCTTGCACGGCTTGAACATTCAACCGCCACGCGCGTGCGGGTTTGCCCCTGAGGCCATCACGGCACGTGCCGGGGTAAATGGCGGCGCTGTGCCGGGTCACGGTTTGCGCGGCTTCAATTTCTTTGCGCGAACAAGCGCAAGGGTAGGCCCAACCTTTGTCCACCAAGGTCTGCAGGGCGCTGGTGTAGGCGCCGCCGCGCTGGCTTTGGTAAAGCACGGCCGCATCGGGCACCAAGCCACAGGTGGTCAGCTGCTGCAAGATGGCCAGATCAGCGCCGTCCACGCAGCGGGGGCTGTCAACGTCCTCGATGCGAACGCGCCAATGACCGCCATGGGCACGGGCATCGAGCCAGCTGGCCAGGGCCGCGACCAGCGAACCGGCATGCAAAAGGCCGGTTGGCGAGGGTGCAAACCGGCCTGTGTAAACCTCGGTCATCCGGACTCAGCGCAGCGCGTTCAACGTTTTTTCAGCACCGCCAAAGCCAACTCCAAGCCCGAGACAAAAGCATCTTCAACCCGATGGCCGAGGCACCAGTCGCCGCACAGCCCAATGCCTTGCGCTTGAGACCACAAGAAACTCTGACCCAAAGGCTGACCCGTTTTGGCGTACAGCCAACGGTGGACTTCGGCATGCGCAGGCGTCACGCGGATGCCGGTGATTTCGGCAAAGGCCTTGATCAGCTTGCCTTTGACCCGCTCGGGTGTGTCGTTGATGTGCTCGGCCGACCAGGGGGCACTGGCCTGCACGGTCCAGCGCTCAATGCGCTCACGCCCAGGCTTGGAGGACTCACGCGCCATCCAGGCGATGCGGTGGTGTGTGCTGCGGGCCGCATTCCACTGAGGCCCCAAAGTGATCAGGCCCGGTTGCACGGCTTGCGGGTAGGCCAGCATGAGCGTCCAGCAAGGGGCCACCGTCACTTTGGCCAAAGGTTGTGCCAAGGCACTTTGATGGGAAGCTTGGAGCAAAGCGCTGGCTTGTTCGGGTGGAATGGCCAAAATCACTTTGTCAAAACCGGCGTAAATGCGTTGTCCGCCATCTTCGGTTTCGGTTTGCAACTGCCAGCCGTTTTTCTTCAACGGGTCGGCCATGATCTGCGTCACACGGGTGTGCAGCTGGACATTGCCGTCCTCCACCAAGGGCGCAGCCCAAGCTTTAACCAAGGCGTTCATGCCGGGTGCAGCGACCCAATGGCGTTCACCGCCGGGCAGGCCGGCCTCGATCACGCGTCCATTGGGGTCGAGCACACGCACCGCGTTGGCACTCCAGGGTTTGCACACACCCGGCGCGGTGCCCATGGCCAGCTCAAAACGGGGGTCGCGTACCGTGAAGTACTGGGCCCCATGGTCAAAGCTGCCAAAAGCACTGGCGCGCGTGGACATGCGTCCGCCGAGGCCTCGACTTTTTTCGAACAAAGTGACGTTGTGTCCGGCCTGGCGCAGCGTGCGCGCGCACGTGACGCCGGCCATGCCGACGCCAATGATGGCGATGTGTTGTGTGGTCATGCTGCCACTTTAGCCCAGAAATGCGCGTGAATCTGGCTTGGGTGGGTTTGTCCCGATGCGGCTTGAGCTCAGGGCTTGGATCCGAGCAGGGCTTCTCGTGTTCCAGGTTTGTTGAGTTGGTCTGTCCACCACAGCAAAGCGTGGCCAGCTGGACTTAGGCGGCTGTCCCGCCAGGCCGCATGCACGCTGTTGACCCGGGTTTGCTCAGTGCTTTTGATGACCAACTGCCCTGAGGCCACCAAGGGCTGCGCCAAGCTCAATGGCAAAAAGCCCGCACCCAGACCGCGCACTTGGGCTTGCAATTTGCTGGTCATGTCAGGCACGGTGAACACGTCCTGTCCACCTTGCAGTCCCACCGTGAGGCCGCTGCCGCGTTGCACCGAATCGGCCACGGCCACCACCCGGTGTTGCAGCAACAAAGCGTTGCTCAGAGGGGCGGGCGCATGTGCCAAGGGGTGTTGTGGCGAAACCGCAAAGACAAATTGAACGTCGCCCAGTGCGATGTGCTGGATGTCTGCGGCCATGTGCTGCCCCAGTGCAACGCCCAAAGCCAAGTCTGCTTGCCCCGAGGTCAGTGCGGCCATGGTGCCCGACAAAGCCTCGTGGCGAATCCGCAAGCGGGTCGGGCTGTTCAGTGCCAAAAAGGCTTCGCACAAATCCATCACCACGTCGCGGGCCATGATGCTGTCCACCGCCACCGTGAGCACACCCTCCCAGCCTGTGGCCACGCGCTTGACCCGGTTGGCCACGCTGTCAATGTCTTGCAGCAAACGGCCCGCCTCCCGCAACAGTTCGCGACCTGCGGCTGTGGGCCGGGCTTGGCGCGCACTGCGGTCAAACAGCAGCACATCCAGAGCCTCTTCGAGCTGCCGCACCCGGTACGTCAAGGCACTGGGCACCAGACCGAGTTGGCGTGCAGCGGCCGCAAAACTGCCCTGTTCGGCGATGGTTTGCAGCATGAACAGGGCGTCTGGCGTCAGCCAGTCTTTGGGACTTTGCATGGTTCGTGCATTTTAGTTCAATTAATTTGAATGAAGACGGCAAAACCTTTGTACCGCAGACGGCCATTCCTTGCCTAAAGTTCAGTTTCGTTGAAAGGAACCCGCCATGTTGACCCTGCGCAAATCGTCCGAACGCGGCTACGCCGATCACGGCTGGCTCAAGTCTTTCCACAGCTTTTCTTTTGCCAATTACTTTGACCCGGCCCACATGGGCTTTGGCAACTTGCGCGTCATCAACGAAGACCGGATTGACCCCGGTACCGGCTTTGGTACCCATGGCCACCGCGACATGGAAATCATCAGCTACGTGTTGTCGGGCAATTTGGCCCACCAAGACAGCATGGGCAACGTCTTGGGCATTCCGCCCGGGGACGTGCAGCGCATGAGTGCTGGCAGTGGGGTCCGCCACAGCGAGTTCAACCATGCCCAAGGCGAGCAAACCCACTTTTTGCAGATCTGGATCGAGCCCAATGTGCGTGGCATCGAGCCAGGGTACGAACAAAAAACCGTGCCTGAAAGCGCCAAGCGCGGTCAATTGGCCTTGGTGGCGGCACCAGCAGCCGAGGCACGTTTGAGCCAATACACCGTACAAATCCACGCCGATGCCCGCATGTTTGCAGGACTTTTCAACGGCGCCGAGACCGTGCATCTGCCCCTCAACCCCGCGCGCAAAGTCTACGTTTTTATGGTTCGCGGCCGCTTGCAAGTCAATGGCCAGGTTTTGGGTGCGGGCGATGCCGCCATGCTGCAAGCCGAATCGGTCCTGAACTTGACACATGGCGAGAACGCCGAAGTGCTGGTCTTTGATTTGACCGCCTGATTTTTTTCTCAACCCCTAGGAGCTTTTCTCATGGCAAAAACAGTTGTTGTCTACCATTCCGGCTATGGTCATACCCAGCGCGTGGCGCAGTTTGTGGCCCAAGGCGCCAACGCGCAAACCATCGCCATCGACGCCGACGGCAACATCACCGACGCCGATTGGACCGCCTTGGACGAGGCAGACGCCATCATTTTCGGTTCACCCACCTACATGGGCATGGCCTCTTGGCAGTTCAAAAAATTTGCCGATGCCACATCCAAGCGTTGGTTCACCAGCGCTTGGAAAGACAAGGTGGCTGGCGGTTTCACCATCTCGGCCAGCCCCAGTGGTGACAAGTTGTCCACGATCCAGTACTTCATCACCTTGTCTCAGCAGCAAGGCATGATTTGGGTGGGTCAGCCCGCCATGAACGATGGCACCATCAACCGCATCGGCTCCAACTCCGGCGTGATGGCGCAAGTGGGCCCGACCAGTCCGGCCGAGGACATTCCCCAGGGCGACCTGGACACCGCCAAAGCCTATGGCGAGCGCGTGGCGGGAGTGGCCGCCAAACTGCGCGGTTGATCAACCGATTCGCGGGCAGGGGCTCGCTGCCACAGGTCAATCGATCTTGTGGGGGCGTCCTCTGCGGCCGCATGGTGTGCATGTCGGTTAGCATCGGCACATGAAAATCATCACCATGCTGCCCTGGGCCGATTGGCTGGCGCTCCTCACATTTTTTGCATTGTGGGTGGGCTACGCTTGGTTGGCCAAGGTGCGGGGGCTGCGTGACCAAAGTCTGATTGCCAACACCAACCGATACCGTCAAATGTGGATGATGCAGGCGACGCATCGCGACCCGCGTGTGCTCGATGGGGTGATCACCCAAAATTTATCGCAAACCCCGGCCTTTTTTTCGTCCACCAGCATCATCATCATCGGTGGTCTGTTTGCACTCTTGGGCACCACCGACAAAGCGGCCGAGTTGGTGGGTGAAATACCGTTTGCCCAAGCGACACCTTTGTTGGTTTTTGAACTCAAGATCCTGGTGATGGTCGGCATTTTTGTTTATGCCTTTTTCCGGTTTTCTTGGTCCATGCGGCAATACACTTTTGTGGCCTTGGTGCTTGGCGCCATGCCGTCGCCAGAAGATTTTGATGCCAAACACCATGACCGCCAGCACTTTGCCGAACGTGCGGGAAACTTGGTCAGTGCAGCCGCCGAGACGTTCAACGACGGCTTGAGGGCTTACTATTTTTCATTTGCGGCCATGGCCTGGTTTTTCTCGCCCATGGCCCTGGTGTTGGCCACCGCTTTGGTGGTCCTGATTTTGTATGGGCGCGAGTTCCGATCCGAGGTGCTGCAAGTCCTGCGTGACTGAAAAAGCACCCTTTTGCCGCAGGGGGACCTCCTACAATGACAGGCTATGTTTGTTCACCTGCGCCTACACTCCGAATTCTCTGTCGTTGACTCGACTTGCCGCATTGACGATGTGGTCAAAATCGCGGCCAAAGATGGTCAGCCCGCGCTGGCCATCACCGACCTGAACAACCTGTTTGGCACCGTCAAGTTTTACAAAGAAGGTCGGAACAAGGGCGTCAAACCCCTCATTGGTGCTGAGATCAATCTGGAGGGTTTAGGCCACGACCTGGGTGCCACCAGCCGGGTGGTCCTGTTGGTGCAAAACCACCAGGGTTACCTGCACATTTGTGAATTGTTGGCCCGCGCTTGGACCCAAAACGTGGTCAAAGGCGTTGCCGTTGTGAAAATGGCCTGGCTCAAGTCGCTTTCTGAGGGCTTGATTTTGTTGTCCGGCGCACAAGCCGGGCCCGTCGGTCAAGCCTTGGTGCAGGGTGACCACGACAAAGCGGCCGATGTCGCTTTGCAGCTGGCGTCCCTGTTTCCCCATCGCTTTTACCTGGAACTGCAACGCGCGGGACGCCCCGAAGACGAGCCCCAAGTGGCGGGTGCGGTGGCTTTGGCTGCCCGCTTGCACCTGCCCGTGGTGGCCACGCACCCGGTGCAGTTCCATGGACCCGATGATTACGAGGCCCACGAGGCGCGGGTCTGCATCTCCGAAGGCGAAATCTTGGCCAACCCGCGCCGTGTGCGCCGATTCACCCGGGAGCAGTATTTCAAGTCATCAGCACAAATGGGCGCCTTGTTTGAGGACGTGCCCAGCGCCATTGCCAACACCCTCGAAATTGCCAAACGCTGCAACCTGACCTTGGTGTTGGGCAAGCCCCAGTTGCCCGACTTCCCCATTCCACCCGTGAACGGCGTGGTGATGTCGGTGGATGATTATTTCCGCCACGTCTCTTTTGAGGGCCTTGAAGCACGTTTGGTGCATTTGTACCCGGCCCAAGCCCAACGCAACGAAGAGCGTGCGCGTTATGTCGAGCGCTTGGAGTTTGAGCTCAACACCATCTTGAAGATGGGTTTTCCGGGCTACTTCCTGATTGTGGGGGACTTCATCCAGTGGGCCAAGGCCAACGGATGCCCCGTCGGCCCAGGGCGGGGTTCTGGTGCGGGTTCGCTGGTGGCCTATGCCCTCAAGATCACCGATCTGGACCCTCTGCAATACAACTTGCTGTTTGAGCGGTTTTTGAACCCCGAGCGGGTGTCCATGCCCGACTTCGACATTGACTTTTGCCAAGGCAACCGGGACCGGGTGATTGACTATGTCAAGGACAAGTACGGCCGCGAGGCGGTCAGCCAGATCGTGACCTTCGGCACCATGGCGGCGCGCGCGGCCATCCGCGATGTGGGCCGCGTGCTGGACATGAGCTACACCTTTTGCGATGGCATCAGCAAGCTCATTCCCAACAAGCCGGGCATGTCGGTCACCTTGCAGTATCCGCCCGCGACGCCCAAAGAGGGCGACAAAAACAACTACGCCATTGCCATGGAGCCCCTCTTGGCCGAGCGCATCGAGCGCGAAGAGGATGTGAAAACCCTCATCGAGCTGGCGCAAAAGCTCGAAGGGATGACCCGCAACGTGGGCATGCACGCCGGGGGTGTGCTGATCGCACCGGGCAAGCTGACCGACTTTTGTCCGTTGTACCAGCAGCCCGGCAGCGAATCGGCGGTGAGCCAGTACGACAAGGACGATGTGGAAGCAGCGGGCTTGGTGAAGTTCGACTTTTTGGGCTTGGCCACGCTCACCATCTTGGAGATTGCTCGCGAATTCATCATCCACCGGCACAAAGGCCAAGAAAATTTCGCCTTTGAAAACATCCCGCTCGACGATGCGCAGACCTACAAGTTGTTTTCGGACGGCAAGACCGAGGCGGTGTTCCAGTTTGAAAGCCGTGGCATGCAGGGCATGTTGCGCGACGCCCGTCCGAGCCGGCTGGAAGACCTGATTGCGCTCAATGCGCTGTACCGCCCAGGCCCTATGGACCTGATCCCCAGCTTTGTGGCCCGCAAACACGGGCGCGAAGTGGTGGAGTACCCGCACCCGGCAGTGGCCGAGATGCTGAGCGAGACCTACGGCATCATGGTCTACCAAGAGCAGGTGATGCAGACGGCCCAGATTCTGGGGGGCTACTCGCTGGGCGGCGCCGACTTGCTGCGCCGCGCCATGGGCAAAAAGAAGGCCGAAGAAATGGCCGAGCACCGCGAGAAGTTCCGCGCTGGCGCTTTGGCCACCCACGGCATTGCGCAGGACAAGGCCGACGAAGTCTTTGACCTGATGGAAAAATTCGCGGGTTACGGCTTCAACAAGTCGCACGCCGCCGCTTACTCGCTGCTGGCTTACCACACGGGCTGGCTCAAGGTGCACTACACCGCCGAGTTCTTTTGCGCCAACATGACGGTGGAAATGGACGACACCGACAAGCTCAAGGTCTTGCACGAAGACGCGCTCAAATTTGGCATCCGCTTTGACCCACCGGACGTGAACCGGGGCACGCACCGTTTTGAGCCGGTGACCGACAAGATCATCCGCTACGGCCTGGGGGCCATCAAGGGGACAGGCCAGCAAGCCATCGACGCCATCGTCGCGGCCCGCAAAGAGGGGGGGCCATTCAAGAGCTTGTTTGACTTTGCGGTGCGTGTGGACCGCTCCAAGATCAACAAGCGGACGGTGGACGCGCTCATCAAGGCCGGGGCATTTGACTCGCTGCACATGAACCGTGCCGCCTTGTCGGCCAGCATTGACCGGGCGTTCGAGTTTTCGAACGCCACCACCGCCAACGCCAACCAAGGCGGTTTGTTTGACATGTTGGGTGACGACTCGCATGGCTCCAGCACGCAAGAGCCCGAGCTGGTCGAGGTCATGCCTTGGGGCATCAAGGAGCGCTTGCTGCTGGAGAAAACGGCGGTGGGCTTTTTCCTGTCGGGCCATTTGTTTGATGCGGTCGAGCGCGAAGTGCGCCAGTTTGCGCGCCGCCAAATCGACGACCTGATCGACAGCCGCGAGTCCATGGTCTTGGCCGGTATCGTGAGTGACCTGCGCATCATCAACGGGCAGCGGGGCAAAGTGGCGATTTTCAAGCTGGACGACAAATCGGGCATGCTCGAAGCCACGGCCGACGAATCCCTGATCAACTCGGCCAAGCATTGCCTCAAAGACGACGAACTGATCATCGTCACCGCCAAAATGCAGGCCGACCGTTTTTCGGGGGGCTTTCGCCTCAAGATCGAGCAGATCATGGACTTGGGCGCAGCCCGCTGCCGATACGGCAAATACTTGCGCGTGGCCGTGAATGGCCGCATGCCCGACATCGCGCGCATCGCCAAGGAGTTTCCCGCGCAGCGCGAGCAAACCGAGCAGGGCGACCTGGTTCGCGGCTTGCCGGTGCGTTTGGTGCTGGAGCGCCGCAACGACCAACTCGCTGCCCGCGCCGAGTTGGCGCTGGGCGAGGCCGCCAAATTTTTCCCCACCGATGCCGCCCTGGCCAGCTGGATGGCGCAGGCCGATCAGGGGCAGGCACGGATTGTTTACGACTGACCCATTCAATCCTCCGAGGATCACCGCATGAAAGCAGCCTGGTACACCCAAAATGGCGAAGCCCAAGATGTGATTCAAGTGGGCAACTTGCCCATGCCCAGCCCGCAAGCCGGCGAAGTGCTGGTGCGGCTGGCCACCTCGGGTGTGAACCCATCCGACGTGAAATCCCGCCGAGCTCGGCCGCTGACCGATCCGTTGGTGGTGCCGCACAGCGATGGTGCGGGCGTCATCGAAGCCGTGGGCGAAGGCGTGCAGGCATCGCGGGTGGGGCAGCGCGTTTGGGTGTGGAATGGGCAATGGCAGCGCCCTATGGGCACTTGTGCCCAATACATCACTTTGCCCCAGGCGCAAGCTGTGGCCTTGCCAGAAGGCACCGACTTTGCAGCGGGTGCGTGCATGGGCATTCCCGGTCTGACTGCTGTGCAGGCGGTCATTCTGGCGGAGCGCTTGACGGGTGATTTGCGTGGACAAACGGTGCTGGTGTCAGGCGCCTCATCGGCTGTGGGCCACTACATCACACAGATGGTGTGTTTGGCCGGAGGTCGAGTGATCGGCACGGTGGGCTCTGAAGCCAAAGCCGCGCACGCGCAAGCGGCGGGCATGGAGGCCGCTGTCTATTACAAAACCGAATCTGTGCCCGAGCGCGTTCGAGCGCTCACGCAGGGGCGGGGGGCTGAGATCCTCATCGACATGGATTTCTCGACCACCGCCCGTTGGGCGGCCGAGGGCGCTTTGGCCCCGCACGGCCAGGTGGTGTGCTATGGCTCCAATGCGCTGGACGTCAACTTGCCGTTTCGCCCTTGGTTGTTTCAGTCCATGGGCGTCAAGTTTTTCTTGGTCTACGACTTGACGTCCGCTGACCGAAAGATCGCCGTGTCACGACTTTCTGATCTGTTGGCGAACCATCAACTCCAGCACAGCATTGCTGCGCGTTTTTCGTTGGATCAGGTGGCGCAGGCGCACCAAATGGTTGAAGCGGGTCAGACCGTGGGCAATGTGGTGGTGGACTTGTAAAGCCATCCGCCGCTCCAAAGCACAACACCGTTATCTGGAAACCGTCAACTCCAGCCCCTCACGGATCAAGATTTCGGGGATCCTGCCATCCACGTCCTTGGGAACCCGTTCCATCTTCTGGATGCCGCGGAGCACCGAATCGTCGAATGCCCGACTCCCACTGGGTGTGATCACTTTGCTGTTGAGAATGTCACCCGAGGCGCTGGCACGAACAAAAACCACGACGGTCAAAGCGCCAGGTGTGCTGTCTGCATTGGTGGTTTTCTCCAAAATTTCTCGGACAATTTTTCCTCCATAACTGGAAGAAGGGCCGGATGATTTGAGCGCCGTGCCCTTGGCGTTTTCGCCGCCCGATGCACCGGCCAAGCCTTGCATGCGTTTGAGGTTTTCTTGTCGCAGGGCCTCGGTCCGGGCGGCATCGGCCTTTTCGGCTTTTTCGGCTTTCTCAGCGGCTTTTTTCTTGTCGCGTTCTTTGTCTTCTCGCGCTTTTTTCTCTTTGGCGGCTTTTTCTTTTTCTTTGGCTTTGTCTTCTTTTTCCCGCTCGATGTCGCGTTCCTTGCGCTTGCGTTCTGCCTTTTCCTTGTCCGCCTTTTCCTTGGCGGCCTTCTCTTTTTCGGCCTTGAGCTTTTCAGCTTTCTCGGCTTCTTTTTTCTTTTGCTGCTGTTTTTTCTTCTCGAGTGCGATTTGGGCATCGAGCCGCTCTTGCGCCGGATCGGGTGCGGGCGGAGGGGGCGGTGCAGGTTGGGCCGGCTGGGGTGGGGGTGTGGGTTCTGGCTCCGGCTCCGGCTCTGCTGGCGGCTCTTGCAGGCGAGGCGCTGCCGCTGCGGGCACGGCTGACCACAGTTCGGCTTCGGCTTGCACCGTAGGTGTTTGGGTTTTCCAAGCCGTGGCCAAGCCCAGCGCCAAGAACAACAAGGCATGCGCCACCCCTGCCACGAGCCAAGCCCGGGCCATGCCAGGCTGCGGCGGTGGTGCAAATTCGAGGTGTGGCGTCGCCTTGGCTTTCAAACCTGAGTCTCCATCAGGGTGCCAATTGCACCGATAAACCCACGCGGGCAATGCCCGCGCGCTGCAGGCTGTCCATGACTTGCACCACGGTTTCGTATTTGACGGTGCGGTCGGCGCTGATGACGACGGCGGTGTTGGGCTCATCGCCCACCAAGCGCTTGACGTTGGCGGCCACATTGGGCAGGGTGGCGCTGTCGGTTTTGCCGTCGCTCACCAGTTCCAGGCGTTCGTCTTTCTGGATCACCACCTGGATGACTTTGTCCGGTTGTTTGGCCGCTTGGCCCACACTGGGCAGGTCCACCATGCTGGGCGTGATCATGGGCGCGGTCACCATGAAGATGATCAGCAGCACCAACATCACGTCAATGAAGGGCACCATGTTGATTTCGGCAATGGTGCGTCGACCACGGCCCCGAGATGACACAGCGGGCATGGCGTTCCTTTCAGTGGCCAGAGGCCGAGCTGTTGGCGGCGCCCAAGCTGCGCTGCAGGATGTTGGAGAACTCTTCAATGAAGGTTTCCAGCTTGATGGCGATGCGGTCCACATCGTGCGAGAAACGGTTGTAAGCCAGCACGGCAGGGATGGCAGCAAACAAGCCGATGGCGGTGGCCACCAAGGCTTCGGCGATGCCCGGCGCCACAGTCGCCAGCGTCACTTGCTGCAAGCTGGCCAGGCCGGTAAACGCGTGCATGATGCCCCACACCGTGCCAAACAGACCGACATAGGGTGAGATGGAGCCGACCGATGCCAAAAAGGCGAGTTGCGACTCGGCCACGTCCATCTCGCGCTGGAAACTGGCCCGCATGGCGCGGCGTGCGCCGTCGAGCAGGGTGCCTGGGTCACTGATTTGGCGTTCGCGCAGTTTTTGGTACTCGCGCATGCCGCTGGCGAAAATGCGCTCCATGGGGCCGGAGAGTTTCGCATTTTGACTGGCCGCGTTGAACAGCTCATTCAAGCTGGTGCCCGACCAGAACACGCGTTCAAACTGTTCGTTGAGGTTTTTGATGCGTTTGATCGCCGTGAGTTTGCGCACAATGGCGGCCCAACTCGCCACCGAGATGCTGAGCAAAATGAGCACCACCAGTTGCACGACGAAACTGGCGTGCAGCAGCAGCGAGACGATGGACATGTCTTGGTTCATTTCAGGGCTTCCAGAACGGGGGCCGGGATGCGGCCGGGTTTCAAGGTGGTGCTGTCAACCCAGCCCAGGCGGATGGTGCCTTCGGCCAGGAGTCGGTCGCTTGTTGGGGATTGGCCGGGTGTGCGCAGGTAGGCGCGTTGGGCAATGGTCAGGCTGGCTTTGCCGCCGTTGTGCAACTCGGCCGTCACGATCAGGGTGTCGTCCAAGCGGGCTGGGGCGTGGTACTTGACGGCGGTCTCGGACACGACAAACATGCCCCCCGATTCGTCACGCAGCACCTGCTGGCCAAAGCCCAAGGCACGCAGCCATTCGGTGCGGGCGCGCTCAAAAAATTTGAGGTAGTTGGCATAGAACACAATGCCACCCGCGTCGGTGTCTTCCCAATAGATGCGGATGGGATGCTCAAAAACGCTGGGTCTGATGTCGCTGAAGGTCATGGCTGCAACCAAGCTTTCAGTCGGGCGATGGCCGTTTGCAATTCGGCCATCGAGTTGGCGGTGGAAAAGCGCACAAAGCGGCCGGTTTGGTCGGTGCCAAAGTCGCGCCCGGGCGTGATGGCCACATGGGCATGCTCCAGCGCAGCAAAGGCAAAATCCCAGCTGTCTTTCAGGCCTAATTTTTGGCAAGCTGCGCTGCAGTCGGCCCATGCGTAAAAAGCGCCGTCGGGGGCCACGGGCACGTTCAGACCCAGCGCGTTCAGGGCCGGGATGAAGTAGTCGCGTCGTGCCTTGAACTCGGCGCGACGGCGTTCGTATTCAGCCAAGCTCTCGGCCTCAAAGCAGGCCAAAGCCGCTTGTTGCGCCACGGTGCTGGCGCAAATGAACAGGTTTTGCGTCAAGCGCTCGAGCACGGGTATGAGCGGTTCTGGCACCACCAGCCAACCCAGGCGCCAGCCGGTCATGTTGAAATACTTGCTGAAACTGTTGATGCTGATGACGTCGTCACCCAGGGCCAGTGCGCTTTGTCCGAACTGGCTGTCGTGGCTCAGGCCGAGGTAGATCTCGTCGATCAGGGTGATGCCGCCACGGCTGCGTACCACGTCCATGATGCGCTCGAGCTCGGCCGGGTCTATCGAGGTGCCCGTGGGGTTGGAGGGCGATGCCAACAACACGCCTCGCGTTTGGGGACCCCAAGCGGCGGCCACCTTGGTCGCACTCAGCTGAAAGCGCTCCTCGGCGGTGGTGGGCAGCAAGACCGCAGTGCCTTCGGCCGCGCTCACAAAATGGCGGTTGCAGGGGTAGCTCGGGTCAGGCATCAGGATTTCATCGCCGCGGTCAATCAGCGCCAAACACGCCAGTTGCAAAGCGGCCGATGCCCCGGCCGTGACCACAATGCGGCTGGCGGGCACCTGTACACCAAAGCGCTGCGCGTACCAGCCGCTGATGGCTTGGCGCAAGCCATCCAAACCCAGCGCGGGGGTGTATTGGGTTTGACCAGACGCAATGACGGTCTGCGCCGCGGCTTGCACGCGGGGCGGGGCGGTGAAATCAGGCTCACCAATGTTCAGGAACACCACGGGCCGATCGGTGTGGGCGACTTCGCGGGCTTTTTGCAAAGCGGCTTTGGCCACTTCCATCACCCAAAAGGGTTCAATCCGCTCGGCTCGCTCAGAGATGCGCATGGTGTCTGGGGTGAGGTTTTTACTTGGCACGGCCAGCGTGGCGGTCGGCTTGCACTTCTGCACTGCGCAACTCTGGGGCCAAACCGCCCAGCACCGCGTTCACGTACTTATGACCGTCGGTGCCACCAAAATCTTTGGCCAATTCGATGCACTCGTTGAGCACCACGCGCCAAGGAACGTCCAGGCAGTGCTGCATCTCGTAAACACCGATCCACATGATGGCGTGTTCAATGGGGGAGATTTCGGCAAAGCTGCGGTCCAGCTTGGGCGCAATCCAAGCATCCAGCGCGGGGGCTTGTTCGATGCAACCGAAAAGCAAGGCGTCGTAATGGGCCGAGTCGGCTTTGTGAAAGCCCGACAAATCACGGGTGAACACGTCAATGTCCGACGCTTCATTGCGGCCCACGATGTGCTGGTAAAGCGCTTGCAATGCAAACTCGCGGGAGCGACTGCGGGCAGGTTTGGCCGAGGATTTGCGCGTGCCAGTTGCCGGCTTTGGGCCTGCGTCGGCTGTGCCTGCTGTGAGGTTGGTTTCGGTCATTGGCGGATCTCGTCGTCGTCCAAATCATCGGCCAACTCGGCCATATCGGCCGACAGGTCGTCCATGATGCAGGCCATCTCGACCGCCACGCGGGCCGCGTCCCGGCCTTTTTCCGTTTGGCGGGCCAAGGCCTGGTCGAGGTTTTCGGTGGTCAAGATCGCGTTGGCAATCGGCAAGTTGTAGTCCAGCGACACGCGGCTCACGCCCGCACCAGACTCGTTGGCCACCAGCTCAAAGTGGTAAGTTTCACCACGGATGATGCAGCCCAATGCAATCAGTGCATCGTATTCGGCTCTTTCGGCCATGGCCTGCAGGGCCACAGGCACTTCCAGCGCACCGGGCACCATGACGTGGTCGATGCTGGTCACACCCAAGTTTTCGAGTTCTTCGATGCAGGCTTTGGCCAAGGCATTGGTGATCTCTTCGTTGAAACGGGCCTGCACGATGCCGATGTGCAGAAATTGACCGTCGAGTTCTTCGGCTTGGCCTTTTTGGGCGTCTTGCATGGTTATTCCTTGGGGATGTAAGCGGTGATTTCAAGGCCGTAACCGGTCATGCTGGGCATGCGGCGGGGATTGCCCATCAGGCGCATCTTCTGTACGCCGCACTCTCGCAGGATTTGAGCGCCCACACCGTAGGTGCGCAGGTCCATCTTGCCGCGCTCTGGCGCTTGAGCCGAGCGGGCACGGCCCTCAAATTGGGCCAGCAGCTGATCAGCCGATTCCCCACAGTTGAGCAGCACCGCCACGCCACAGCCTTGGGCGTTGATGAAGTCCAGGCTGGCGTCCAGGCTCCAAGAGTGCATGGACCGGTTGATTTCCAACGCGTCGAGCACCGACAGGGGCTCGTGCACGCGCACGGCCACTTCCGACTCAGCCGTCCACTCGCCTTTGACCAGGGCCAAATGCACGGTTTGGCTGGGTTGATCGCGAAAGGCGTGGGCGGTGAATTCGCCATGCGCGGTTTGCAGCGTGCGGCTGCCCATGCGCTCAACCAGCGACTCGTTGCGACTGCGGTACTCGATCAGGTCGGCAATGGTGCCGATCTTCAGGCCGTGTTCAGCGGCAAACAACTGCAAATCGGGCAAGCGTGCCATGGTGCCGTCGTCTTTCATGATTTCGCAAATCACGGACGATGGGCTGCATCCGGCCATGGCGGCCAAATCACAGCCGGCTTCGGTGTGACCGGCGCGCATGAGCACGCCGCCGTCCACCGCTTGCAGCGGGAAGATGTGGCCGGGTTGGACCAGGTCAGTAGGCAGGCTGCTTCGCGCCACGGCCACCTGCACTGTGCGGGCGCGGTCTGCGGCCGAGATGCCTGTGGTCACGCCTTCGGCGGCTTCGATGGAGACGGTGAAAGCGGTGCTGTAGACGGTGCCGTTGCGCGCCGCCATGGGGGGGAGCTTCAAAAATTCGCAGCGCTCACGGGTGAGCGTCAGGCAAATCAGGCCCCGGCCAAAGCGGGCCATGAAGTTGATGGCTTCGGGCGTGACATGGTCGGAGGCCAAGACCAGATCGCCTTCGTTTTCGCGGTCCTCTTCATCGACCAAGATCACGATGCGGCCAGCCTTCATCTCGGCCACGATCTCGTCGACGGGCGAGATCGCCACGGGGGTCAGTTGCGCAGGGGCATTCATTCAGGGTCCTTCTGAATCAGGCCCGCGCTGAGCATGCGCTCTACGTAGCGGGCCACGGTGTCGATTTCAAGGTTGACGCGGCGGCCTGCTGTCAAGCTGCCGAGGGCGGTGTTGTCCACCGTATGGGGGATCAAGTTGATGCTGATTTCGCAACCCTGCACCAAATCGGCCACGCGGTTGACGGTGAGACTGACCCCGTTGACGGTGATCGAGCCTTTGTAGGCCAGGTATTTGGCCAGTGTGTGCGGTGCCAGGATGCGCAGCTCCCAGCTTTCGCCGATCTGTTCGAAGTGGCTGATTTGACCCACCCCGTCCACATGGCCTGACACGATGTGCCCGCCCAGCCGGTCGTGGGCACGCAGTGCTTTTTCGAGATTGACGGCGCCTGGTTGGTCCAAGCCACTGGTTTTGTCCAGCGATTCGGCCGAAATGTCGATGGTGAATTGACCGTTTTCGGGGGTGAACGTGGTGACGGTCATGCAAGCCCCGTTCAAGGCGATGCTGTCGCCCAAGCCGACATCGTCAAGGTACCCGGCGGGGGCCTCGATGGTGAGGCGCTTGCCGTGATGTAAAGAGCGACCCAGGTCGTGAATGGCGACGATTCGCCCCACGCCGGTGATGATTCCGGTGAACATAGCTTGTTATTTTCGCAGGTAAAGAGGGTGAATCGGCTGGGATTGCAAGAAAAATGCCCAAGTCACACGGGTCAACTTGAGGATGGGGTATCGTAATCTCAGGGTTAACCAAGGCGACAGGGTCTCCGCGGTGTGCCTAGAATGTTGCATTGCAGCAGATTTTCGATGGGCTGCCTGTCACCAGGAGTTTTCTTTGCCGGCCAAGCCCCCAGTTCCGTTGAACCATCTCGCCAAGTCCAAGGGGCCTGCGAAGGTGCCCAGCCCCTGCGAGCCCTCTGCATTGGCAGTTCGCACCATCAAAAAATACCCCAATCGGCGCTTGTACGACACCCAGACCTCCAGCTATGTGACCTTGTCTGAGCTCAAAAAGTTGGTGATGGTGTCCTCGCCCCTGTTGGTGGTGGACGCCAAAACGGGTGAAGATCTGACGCGTTCCATCTTGCTGCAGATCATCTTGGAGGAAGAGTCGGCCGGTGTGCCCATGTTCAGTGAGGCGGTGCTGTGCAACATCATTCGTTTTTATGGGCACGCCATGCAGGGCCATATGGGGTCTTATTTGGAGAGCCATGTCCAGTCCTTCATGGATTGGCAAAGCAAATTGGGCGAGTCCAGTCCGGCATTGAGCCCGGAAGTCTGGTCACAGTTCATGCAGTGGCAGAACCCGCTCATGCAAAACATGTTTTCGGGTCTGGCCAACCCATCACAAAACGTGATGACGCAGATGCAAGAGCAGATGCAAAAGCAAATTCAAAAGAACACCGAGCAGCTGATGGGCGTGATGGGATTGAAGACTTGATGCGTTCTGCATGACCCTTTGTCACAACGCGGACGTTTTTGCGGGGACAATGGGGGGATGAGTGATACGACCGCAACTGCCCCCCTCCCGACCCCCAAAGTGGGTTTTGTCAGCTTGGGCTGCCCCAAAGCGCTGACCGATTCCGAACTGATCCTGACGCAATTGAGTGCAGAGGGCTATCAGACTTCCAAAACTTTTGAAGGTGCTGACCTGGTCATTGTCAACACCTGCGGTTTCATTGACGAAGCCATCAAGGAAAGTTTGGACACGATCGCCGAGGCACTCAACGCCAACGGCAAAGTGATCGTCACGGGTTGTCTCGGCGCCAAAACAGGTGAGGGCGGTGGCAACATGGTCTTGGAAACACACCCCAGCGTGCTGGCCGTGACGGGACCGCATGCCACGCAGGAGGTGATGGACGCCGTGCACACCCACCTGCCCAAACCGCACGACCCCTTTTTGGATTTGGTGCCGGGCGGCTTTGGTGCGGCGGGTCTGAAGCTCACCCCCAGGCACTATGCGTATTTGAAAATCAGCGAAGGTTGCAACCACCGCTGCACGTTTTGCATCATCCCTTCCATGCGGGGTGACTTGGTGTCACGCCCCATTGGCGATGTGCTCAAAGAGGCCCAAGCCTTGTTTGAAGGCGGCGTGAAAGAGTTGCTGGTGATCAGCCAGGACACCTCGGCCTATGGCGTGGATGTGAAATACCGCACCGGTTTTTGGGATGGCAAGCCCGTCAAAACCCGCATGTTGGAGTTGGTGCAAACCTTGGGCGAGATGGCTCGCGCCCACGACGCCTGGGTGCGCCTGCATTACGTCTACCCTTATCCCAGCGTGGACGACATCATTCCCTTGATGGCGCAAGGCTTGGTCTTGCCCTACCTCGATGTGCCTTTCCAGCACAGCCACCCCGACGTGCTCAAGCGCATGAAGCGTCCGGCCAGCGGAGAGAGAAATCTCGAACGTATTCAGCGCTGGCGCGAACTGTGCCCCGAGTTGGTGATTCGCAGCACCTTCATTGCTGGGTTTCCTGGTGAAACGGAAGAGGAATTTGAGCACCTGTTGGCATTTTTGCGCGAAGCGCAAATCGACCGGGCCGGTTGCTTTGCCTACAGCCCTGTCAAAGGCGCCAGCGCCAACGAACTGCCTGGCATGTTGCCCGAGGCGCTTCGCGAGGAGCGCCGCGCCCGTTTCATGGCGGTGGCAGAAGAGGTCTCGATTGCCCGTTTGCACCAGCGTGTGGGCTCCACCATGCAAGTTTTGGTGGACTCCGCGCCAGCCATGGGCCGACGCGGTGGCATGGGCCGCAGCTTTGGCGATGCCCCCGAAATCGACGGCGTGGTGCGTCTATTGCCCCCCGAGAAGCTGAGCAAAACCCTCAAGGTGGGTGAGTTCACCCGCGCCCGCATTGTCAGCGTGGAAGGCCACGACTTGGTTGGGGTGCCGGTGTGATGGTGGCTGGTGCGACCTTGGCCCCCCCCGGGGTGGTCCGGATGTGCCGCTATTGGCGTTGCCTAAAAATGCAGTCCAGTGTTTCAGGCAACAAAAAAGCCGTTGATTGGAAGTCAACGGCTTGTGATGTGATGAACTTGACGAATTTGACAAGCTTGGTGCCCAGAAGAGGACTCGAACCTCCACGATGTTACTCGCTAGTACCTGAAACTAGTGCGTCTACCAATTCCGCCATCTGGGCGCCTCAGGAATAAAAGGATTGTATATCAAAAAAGTAGCGCCACCCAGCGGCTTGCTGGAAGAAATCGAAGGCAGTGTCCAAGGGCACCGTGATGGTCATGGCTTCTTGATCCGCGACAGTGGTGAATCTGACATTTACCTCTCTCCCAACGAGATGCGCGCCGTGTTGCACAAAGACCGGGTGAAGGTCCGCATCGTGCGTCAAGACCGCAAGGGCAGGCCCGAAGGTCGCATCGTGGAAATTGTGGAGCGGCCGGAGCAACCCCTCATCGGACGCTTGTTGCACGAGGGAGGGGTGTGGTTGGTTGCGCCCGAAGACAAGCGTTACGGCCAAGACGTCATGATTCCCAAAGGGGCCATTGGTGCGGCCAAACCGGGGCAAGTCGTGGTGGTTGAATTGACCGAGCCTCCCGCTTTGTTCGGTCAGCCCGTGGGCCGTGTCAAGGAAGTTCTCGGTGAGATTGACGATCCGGGGATGGAAATTGAAATCGCTGTGCGCAAGTACAGCGTGCCGCATGAGTTTTCAGCCGCTTGCGTCGATCAGGCCAAGGGTTTG
The DNA here is from genome assembly GCF_048019295.1 of Limnohabitans sp. DCL3. Classification (GTDB taxonomy): domain Bacteria; phylum Pseudomonadota; class Gammaproteobacteria; order Burkholderiales; family Burkholderiaceae_C; genus Limnohabitans_A. The sequence goes on from NZ_CP171842.1 coordinate 1,252,473, forward strand.
CCAGACAAAGTGTTGGCCAAGGATCGCAAAGACAGGGTGGACCTTCGCGATGTGCCTTTGGTCACGATCGATGGTGAAGACGCCCGCGACTTTGACGACGCTGTTTATTGTGAGCCAGCCAAAGTGGGTCGGGGCAAGGGCTGGCGCCTGCTGGTGGCGATCGCTGACGTGAGCCATTACGTGCAAACTGGCAGCGCCATTGACATCGATGCCTACGACCGGGCCACCAGCGTTTATTTCCCGCGCCGCGTGATTCCCATGCTGCCCGAGAAATTGTCCAATGGGCTTTGCTCACTGAACCCCGACGTGGACCGCTTGTGCATGGTGTGTGACATGTTGGTCAACGCCAAGGGTGATGTGCATGCCTACCAGTTTTACCCTGCAGTGATGCACAGCCATGCGCGCTTCACCTACACCGAAGTGGCGGCGATTTTGGCCAATACCCGTGGCCCGGAAGCGGTCAAGCGCAAAGCGCGCGTGACCGACTTGATGAATTTGCAGGACGTGTACAAGGCTTTGCTGGCCTCGCGTGCGGTGCGCGGTGCGGTGGACTTTGAAACCACCGAAACCCAAATCGTGTGTGATGAAAGTGGTCGTATCGAAAAAATCGTGCCGCGCGTGCGCAACGAAGCGCACCGATTGATTGAAGAGGCCATGTTGGCGGCCAACGTTTGCAGCGCTGACTTCATTCAGCAGGGCAAGCACCCTGGATTGTTCCGCGTGCATGAAGGCCCGACGGCCGAGAAAAAAGAGATTTTGCGCAATTACCTCAAGGCGCTGGGTTTGGGGCTGAGCATCAGTGACGAGCCGCACACCAGCGAGTTCCAGAAAATCGCGCAAGCAACCAAAGACCGCCCGGATGCGCAGCAAATCCACACCATGCTGTTGCGCTCCATGCAGCAGGCCATTTACACCCCAGTCAACAGCGGGCACTTTGGTCTGGCCTACGAGGCCTACACCCACTTCACCAGCCCGATTCGCCGTTACCCAGATTTGCTGGTGCACCGGGTCATCAAATCGATTTTGCTGGGGCGTCAGTACACCTTGCCCACTTTGCCCGTGCCGGGCGAGGCCCATGCCAAGCTCAGCAAGCGGCTTGAAAAAAGCCGCGCGGCCAAAGGCGCTGCGCCCGAGTCATCTGCGCCGCGGGTGCGCATGTCGGCCGCTGACCAACGTGCTTGGGAAGCTGCAGGTTTGCATTGCAGCGCCAATGAGCGGCGAGCTGACGAGGCCAGTCGCGACGTCGAAGCCTGGCTCAAGTGCAAATACATGCGTGAACATTTGGGTGAGGAATACAGCGGCGTGGTGTCGGCGGCGACCAGCTTTGGTATCTTTGTGACGCTGGACACCTTGTATGTGGAGGGCTTGGTGCACATCACCGAGCTGGGCGGTGAGTATTTCCGCTTTGACGAGTTGCGCCAGGAGTTGCGTGGCGAGCGCACGGGCATTCGCTATGCCATTGGCAGCCGTGTGCAGGTTCAGGTCAGCCGCGTCGATTTAGATGGGCGAAAAATCGATTTCCGTTTGGTCAATGCGACCGACGATTTGGTGCCCCGCGCCATGCGGGACAAAGGCGTGTCCTTACCGGCAGAGGGAGGGCGAGCCAAGCAGCCGGCCTCACGCGATCGCCGACAAGCAGATGCCGAGCGCAACCGTTCGCCGATTCAGGCCCTGAAAGCGTCGGTGAAAAAAGCGGCCGCCAAGAAAAAAGGCCCTCGAGGCACCCCGCCACGCCGCTGAGTGAGCTCAGCGCAACCGTCTGGCCAAGCGGCTGGCTGTGAGGGCTTGTCCTGCTGGCCAGTGGTCAGCCACATGGCCGTGTTCTGCCACGGCTGTGCAGGCGGCATCAAAAGCCGTCAAGCCTTGTGCCATGCGGGCACCGATGAGTCCCGCCAAGACATCCCCTGTCCCGCCCACAGCCAAAAGCCCATTGCCTGAGGTGTTGATGCGTGGGGTCTGACCGGGTGAGGCAATGATTGTCCCCGAGCCTTTCAAGACCACCGTGCATTGGAGCAGCGCCATGAGGTTTTGGGCCGCCTCCAGGCGGTTGTTCTGAACCTCGCTGGTGTGGGTCTGCAGCAAGCGTGCCGCTTCCAAGGGGTGCGGGGTGATCACCGTGGCTTGGCTGTTGGCGCGCTGGCGCAGCAAAGCTTGCAGTGCAGGCGTTTGCGACAACACATTGAGGCCATCTGCATCCAGCACCAATTGCTTGGCGCGTTGCAAGACCGCCGGCAAGACCTGTTTGACAGAAGCGCCGCCCCCGCAGCCGCAGACCACGTGCAAGTGTTCTAAATCCAAGCTTTGCCAATCGCGTTGCATCAAGTCGGCTGTTGCCGTGTTGCTGGATTGGCCGCAGAGAAGGCTCAGGATGACCCGACCGGCGCCTGCGTGCAAGGCCGAAGTGGCCGCCAACAGGGCGGCACCGGTCATGCCCCAGCCATGTTCATCCGCCTCTCCGCCAATCACGGCCACATCGCCGTAGTTGCCTTTGTGGCTCGCATGGGTTTTGATCGGATGCGGCCTCATCGGGTTCAGCCACGCATGAGGCTGGGGGCCATTCGTGCTGGCCGTCGCGCCCAGACTGGCCAACCAAATCTGGCCACACATGTCGCGTCCATGTCCCATGAACAAGCCAGGCTTTGGGGCGATGAAGGTGAGTGTGTGGTCAGCTTGGATGCAGAAAGACGCTGCGCTGGGCCCCAAGAACTGACCGGAATCACTGTTCAAGCCAGTGGGTACATCGACCGCCAGCACGGGCGCCCTGGCATGGTTGATGGCTTGTACCCAAGCCATCATTTCCTTTGTCAGAGGCCGCATGGCGCCAATGCCCAGAAGCGCGTCAATGATCAGGTCATGCGGCCCCCAGTCTTGCAGGCCATGGTTTGGCAACCCGAGGGCCATGGGAACCCCAGCGCTGAGGGCACGCTGCCAGGCGGCGTGCGCGTCAGAGGGAAGTTGATCGACGGAACCCATCAGACTCACGCAGACCTTTTTTCCCCAGCGATGCAGGTGCATGGCGGCTTCGAGTCCGTCCCCCCCGTTATGGCCGGGGCCCGCTGCCACCCCAATGCGCTGCGCATGCGGCGCAATGGACAAGGCCAGTTGGGCTGTGGCCAAACCGGCTTGCGCCATCAGCCGGTTGGGGTTTTTCGCTTGCAGCAGTGCTTCCAAAGCCCGAACGCCCTCTCGGTCATAAATGGGCCAAGCACTGTCAGCGTTCAGACTTTGTATGGTGCTCATTGGGTTTGCAGCCAAGGCTCCAGCAGCAAAGACAGTTGCAAAATGGTGTCATCGTGCATCGCGCCATGCCATGCCATCAAGCCTACAGGCAACTCCCCGGGTGCGTGGCAGGGCAATGAGATGGCGCAGCCGTCCAGCACATTGATGGCGCTCGGATTGCGCAGAAGCAAGGCATTGACCCTGAAAAATTCGGCATCACGTTCTGCACCAGGAGCGACGCTGCTGATCAACGGGGCGGTGATGGGGGTGGTGGGAGAGAGCACCGCATCGAAACGTTGCAATTGCTTGTCCATGCGATCCATCCAGTCTTTGCGCGCTTGGAGCAAATGGATGTAATCGTGCGCCGACATGTGGGCCCCTCGCCCAATGCGGTGGGCCACACGCGGGTCGTATTGGTCCGCGTGTTGGGTCAGCAAATGCCGGTGCCACGCGTAACTTTCGGCAGGGCTAAAGCCCCCTGTGGCCATCATGGGAGCCAGGTCCAAAAGTTCCGGCAAATCAATTTCTTCGATCTGGGCACCTGCAGCGCGTAAATTTTTCAAGCTTCGCTCAAAGGCCCGGGTGACCGTGCTGTCCATGTCGTCAAGCATGAGGTTTTTGGCCACCGCGAGGCGGTAGGAAGACAAGGGTCTTGTGGAAATGGCGACTTTCCTGGCCGATAAAATTTCGTGGGCCAAGACGGCGTCTCTGGCCGAACGGGTCATGGCGCAAACCGTGTCCAGTGTGGTGGACAGGGGCACAGCACCATGGGTCGGGACGCGGCGGGCGGTATTTTTGAAGCCCACAATGCCATTGAGTGCAGCGGGTATGCGAATGGATCCCCCTGTGTCCGAGCCCAGGCCAATGAAGGCGGCACCTGTTGCCACAGACACTGCAGCGCCCGAACTCGAGCCCCCTGGGGCATAGGCGCCTGGCGTGGATCCTGCTCGGCTGTTGGTCCGTGCGTCCCATGCGGCGGGCGTGCCGTGATGGGGATTGATGCCCACGCCCGAAAAGGCAAACTCGACCATGTGGGTGCGGCCAATGAAGCCCGCCCCAGCAGCGCGCAAACGGGCGATCGCCACAGCGTCTTGGCTGGCAGGTGGCTGATTTTCCAGAATGGTGGAGCCTGCTGCTGTGATTTGGCCCTGCACATCAAACAGGTCTTTGACCGACACGGCCAGGCCCGCAAGGGGGCGGGCGGCAGGGGTTTGGGTGGCTTCTTTTCGGAAGCTGTCCGGAGTGATTTGTCTGAAGACATGCTGACAAGCTGCGCTTTGGGCCATGTCGAGGCAAGCTTCGGCCACCTGGAGGGCTTGTTGTTGACCCTTCAGGAGGGCTTGGCGCGTGGCGGTCAGATCGGGTCTCATGAGATGGTGCCTCTGCAAATGCGGGGTTCTGGATGCTATAATCCTAAGGCTTTGAGCGATCAGAATCGTGTCTTTTGAGTGTTTCACTGTAAAGGCACCTTCAAATTGCCAAAGTTCATTCGCAAACCCGTCCCGTCAAGGTGTTTGGCTTGGTCTTTCCCGGCCGAATCAGTGGACAGGTTTTAGACCCAACCTTTGGAGAAATATCATGTCCGTTACCATGCGCGAAATGCTGGAAGCCGGTGTCCACTTCGGTCACCAAACCCGCTTCTGGAACCCTAAGATGGCCCCATTCATCTTCGGCCACCGCAACAAAATTCACATCATCAACCTGGAAAAATCGTTGCCGATGTTCCAGGATGCGATCAAGTTCGCCAAGCAGCTGTCTGCCAACCGCGGCACCATCTTGATGGTCGGCACCAAGCGCCAAGCCCGTGAGCTGGTGGCTGCCGAAGCCCAGCGCGCTGGCGTGCCTTTTGTCGACCAGCGTTGGTTGGGCGGCATGTTGACCAACTTCAAGACCGTCAAGACTTCCATCAAGCGTTTGAAGGACATGAAGGCTCAGCAAGAAGTTGGCCTTGACAGCCTGAGCAAAAAAGAACAATTGATGTTCAAGCGCGAGATGGAAAAGCTCGAAAAAGACATCGGTGGTATCCAAGACATGGCGGCTTTGCCTGATGCGATTTTCGTGATTGACGTCGGTTACCACAAAATTGCCATCTCGGAAGCCAAGAAATTGGGCATCCCATTGATCGGTGTGGTGGACTCCAACCATTCGCCCGAAGGCATCGATTACATCATCCCCGGCAACGACGACTCGGCCAAGGCCGTGGCTTTGTACGCCCGTGGCATCGCTGATGCCATCATCGAAGGCCGTGCCAATGCGGTCAACGACGTGATCAAGGCCGTGACTGAAGGCGCGGACGAATTCGTCGAAGAAGCCAACGCTGCCGCCTGAGTCACCAAGACTCGATGAAAGGGGCTTTGTGGCCCCTTTTTTTTAATTTAACTTTTAGACTGAATACGGAGAAATCAAATGGCTGCAATTACCGCAAGCATGGTCGCTGAACTGCGTGCAAAAACCGACGCCCCCATGATGGAGTGCAAAAAAGCCCTGACCGAAGCCGAAGGCGACATGGCCAAAGCCGAAGAGTTGCTGCGTGTCAAGCTGGGTACCAAGGCTGGCAAGGCGGCTTCCCGCGTGACTGCTGAAGGCGTGGTGACCAGCTTTGTGAACGGCACCACGGGTGCCATGATCGAAGTCAACTGCGAAACCGACTTCGTGACCAAAAACGACAGCTTCCTGGCCTTGGCCAATGCCGCTGCCAAATTGGTGGCCGAACACAACCCTGCTGACATCGCCGCTTTGGGCGAATTGCCTTACAGCCAAGATGGCTTCGGCCCCACTTTGGAAGAAGTGCGCAAAGGCTTGATCGGCAAGATCGGCGAAAACATGAGTTTCCGTCGCTTCAAGCGTGCTGCGGGCGGCGCCAAGATCGCCAATTACTTGCACGGCACCCGCATTGGTGTGTTGGTTGAGTTCGATGGCGACGAAACCGCAGCCAAAGATGTGGCCATGCACGTGGCTGCCATGAAGCCTGTGTCCTTGACCAGCGCTGAAGTGCCTGCTGAGTTGATTGAAAAAGAGCGCTCGGTTGCCGCCGCCAAAGCTGCAGAATCTGGCAAGCCGGCAGATATCGTGACCAAAATGGTCGAGGGTTCTGTTCAAAAGTACCTCAAGGAAGTGTCGCTCTTCAACCAGTCCTTCGTTAAAAACGACAAGCAAACCGTCGAGCAAATGCTCAAGGCTGCTGCCACGACCGTGAAGGCCTTCACTTTGTATGTGGTGGGTGAGGGCATCGAGAAAAAGGTGGATGACTTCGCTGCTGAAGTCGCTGCCCAAGTGGCCGCAGCGCAAAACGCCGCTTGAGTCCATGGTTCTGTTGAGTTGCCTTTCCACCATTCCCATTGACCGTCAAGGAGCCCACCATGTCCTCTGCTAAGCCAGCCTACAAGCGCATTTTGCTCAAGCTGTCGGGTGAGGCCCTGATGGGTGACGATGCTTTTGGCATCAACCGAGCCACCATCGTGCGCATGGCCGAAGAGATCGCAGAGATCAACCGGCTGGGCGTGCAGGTGGCGGTGGTCATTGGTGGGGGCAACATCTTCAGGGGTGTCGCAGGAGGGTCAGTCGGTATGGACCGCGCCACCGCCGACTACATGGGCATGTTGGCCACGGTCATGAATTCTTTGGCCTTGGCGGACGCATTGGACAAAGCAGGCCTGACTGCGCGTGTGATGTCGGCCATTGGCATCGACCAAGTGGTGGAGCCTTATGTTCGACCCAAAGCACTGCAGTACCTCGAAGAGGGCAAAGTGGTGGTGTTTGCGGCAGGCACGGGCAATCCTTTTTTCACGACCGACACAGCTGCGGCTTTGCGTGGTGCTGAAATTGGGGCTGAGATGGTGCTCAAAGCCACGAAGGTGGATGGTGTTTACTCCGCCGACCCCAAAAAAGATCCCCAAGCCACGCGTTACAGTGAAATCAGCTTTGATGAAGCGATTTCTCGCAACTTGGGCATCATGGACGCCACAGCTTTTGCCTTGTGCCGTGACCAGAAACTACCGATCAAGGTGTTTTCCATCATCAAAAACGGCGCTTTAAAGCGAGTGGTTTTGGGTGAAGACGAAGGCACTTTGGTGCACGCTTGAGACTGTTCTGACGAGGAGAACCCGATGACCATTCCAGACATCAAGAAAAACTGCGAAGCCAAGATGGAGCAATCCATTGCCGCTTTCAAAAACAACCTGACACGTATCCGTACGGGCCGCGCCAACCCTGCCTTGCTCGATACCATCCACGTTGACTACTACGGCTCACTGGTCCCCCTGTCCCAAGTAGCCAACGTGTCGTTGATGGATGCGCGCACAATCAGCGTGCAACCCTGGGAAAAAAGCATGGCTGCCAAGATCGAAAAGGCCATTCGAGAAAGTGAGTTGGGTTTGAACCCCGCTTCTTTGGGTGAGTTGATCCGTGTGCCCATGCCTGCGATGAGCGAGGAACGCCGCAAGGAAATGACCAAATTGGCCCGCACCGAAGGTGAGAACGCCAAGATTGCAATTCGCAATCTGCGTCGCGATGCCAATGAGTCGGTCAAAAAATTGGTCAAGGACAAGGAAGTTTCTGAGGACGATCAAAAGCGGGCCGAGGCGGACGTCCAAAAATTGACCGACAAGCGCATGACAGAAATTGACCAATTGGTGACTGCCAAAGAACAAGAGATCATGGCTGTTTGAGTTTGAATCCCGTGCCGTGGCCACCCACGGTCTGACAGGCCGCCCCCTTGGCGGCCTTTTTTTCTGGAGAAACCATGCTCAAGCAACGAGTGATCACCGCGCTGATTTTGCTGGCTTTGCTGTTACCCGCCTTGTTTGCCACCAACCCATGGCCCTTCATGGGTTTGACGGTGGTGCTGATTGCGGCAGGGGCTTGGGAATGGGGGCGATTGAACCAAATGCCCGTTTGGATCACCTGGGCAGGGGCCTTGATCTGCTTGATGGCTTGCGCTTTGGCTGTGCAAATGGGATGGGTTCTGCACACCCCAGCCTGGGTGTGGCTGATGGCTGGGGCGTTGTGGGTGCTTTTGGGCTGCTGGATGATTCAGCGGGGCGTGACCGGATGGGGCCTTTGGCCGTCCATTGGGCGCTGGGTGGGGGGGCTCGTTCTTTTGGCCTTGGCTTGGGTCGCCATGGTGCAAGCCCATCAACGGGGCGTCAACTTTTTGTTGTCAGTGTTGGTCCTGGTTTGGGCGGCCGATGTGTTTGCCTATTTCTCTGGCAAAGCGGTGGGCGGTCGCTGGATCAAAAAGAAGCTGGCGGTGAGCATCAGTCCGGGCAAAAGCTGGGAAGGTGTTTTGGGTGGCATGCTCGGCGTTTTGCTGGTGGCTGGGGTCTGGGTGGGCCTGGATCGCCGCTTGGGAGGGTCTGAGTTGAGTTTTTATTCTTTGTTATGGGCCAAAGGCTGGTGGTTTGCGCTGCCCGCTTTGTTGTTCATGGCGGCCATGAGTGTGGTGGGTGATTTGGTGGAGTCTTTGGTCAAGCGAAGTGCCGGCATGAAAGACAGCTCGGGCTTGTTGCCGGGTCATGGCGGTGTCCTGGATCGCGTCGATGCCTTGCTGCCGACCTTGCCTTTGGCGATGATGTTGCTTATTTGGATTTGAACTGAGAGCGCACAACATGCCAACACCTCAACGCATCACCATCTTGGGCTCGACGGGCTCGATTGGCAAAAACACATTGGATGTTTTGGCTCGCCATCCAGAAAAGTTTTCGGTATTTGCCCTGACCGCATCCACCCAGGTGGATGTCATGCTGCGGCAATGCGCACTGTTCAAACCCGAAGTGGCCGTCATGGTCCATGAAGATGCGGCTCGGCTGTTGGCTGAAAAAATCAAGGCCGAAGGCTTGCAGACCGAGGTTCGTTGGGGCGCTGCTGCCTTGGATGTCGTGGCCAGTGCGCCGCAGGTGGATGCGGTCATGGCTGCGATTGTCGGGGCAGCGGGTTTGTCGCCGTGTTTGGCCGCTGCGCGTGCTGGAAAGCGGTTGTTGCTGGCCAACAAAGAGGCCTTGGTGGTCGGCGGTGAGGTTTTTTTGTCGGCTGTTCGCGAGGGGGGGGCCGTGCTCTTGCCCATCGACAGCGAGCACTCTGCCATTTTTCAGTCTTTACCAGAAGACCCGGCCACATGGTCAAGACGGGTGGATCGGATTATTTTGACGGCATCGGGTGGGCCATTTCGCGGTCGTGATCCTGCCACGTTCAAAGATGTCACGCCAGAGCAGGCCTGCGCGCACCCGAATTGGGTGATGGGGCGCAAAATTTCAGTCGACTCGGCCACCATGATGAACAAGGCCTTGGAGGTCATTGAGGCGCGTTACTTGTTCGGTCTTGAACCGGACCAGCTCAAGGTGGTCATCCACCCGCAAAGCGTGATCCATTCGATGGTGCAATTCAAAGACAACTCCGTGGTGGCTCAGTTGGGTACGCCCGATATGCGGGTCCCAATTGCCTATGGACTGAGTTGGCCCGAGCGCATCGAGTCGGGCGCAGCAGCCTTGGATTTTCATGCTTTGGCGGCCATGACCTTTGAAGCGATGGAGGGCCATGGTCATCCTGAGCGGTTCCCGGGTTTGCGCTTGGCGTGGGCTACGTTGAAGGGGGTACCCGGCAGCTGTGCGGTGCTCAATGCCGCCAATGAAATTGCGGTGGAGGCATTTTTGAATCGGCAAATTCGCTTTGATCAAATCCACCACGTCAATGAAGCCACGCTCAATGCAGTGACCTCAGCGCGCCCGCAAAACCTGTCAGATTTGCTCGACATTGACCGACGCAGCCGCGAAGCTGCCAGATTTTCAGTTTCGATGGTCTCTTGACCGGTATGGGTCAGTTAGAGCGCACTTTTCAACCGCAATGGATTGGTTTGTGGGGTGTATTATCTTGGTTTCATTCGCGCGTTGTTTTGACACCGTGTGTGTGGGTGGATTTGCCGTGTTGAATGATCCGATTGAGGTCCACTGCTGTGTTTTCAAATAGGCAAAAGGTGACGATTCCTTGGGGATATGGCGCCTTTGACCTTTTAATGGTTACCCCATGAATTTTTCTAACATTCGATCACGCCTTCATCCGGCTGCCTTGACCTTGGCAGCGTCATTGGCCGTTGCCATGCCTGCCTGGGCCGTTGATCCTTTCACTGTGCGCGATATCCGAGTCGAGGGTCTGCAGCGCATCGAATCAGGGACGGTGTTTGCATCATTGCCTTTTAGGGTGGGTGATCAGTATTCCGACGAAGCCGGGGCCGCTGCTATCCGAGCCTTGTTCGCTTTGGGTCTTTTCAAGGACGTGCGTTTGGAAACGCAGGGCGATATTTTGGTGGTGGTGGTTGAGGAGCGGCCTTCGGTGGCCGTGGTTGAGTTCATCGGTCTCAAAGAATTTGACAAGGACGTTTTGATCAAGGCGCTCAAAGATGTGGGACTCGCTGAAGGGCGTCCTTATGACAAAGCTTTGGCCGACAAAGCAGAGCAAGAGCTCAAGCGTCAGTACATCAGCCGCAGCTTGTATGGTGCGGAAGTGGTCAGCACGGCCACGCCTGTGGATCGCAACCGTGTGAATCTCAGCTTCACCATCACGGAGGGCGGGCCTGCCAAAATCAAGCAAATTCAGATTGTGGGCAACAAGGCTTTTTCGGAGTCTGAACTGCGCGACCAATTCAATTTGGACACGGGTGGTTGGATGAGTTGGTACACCAAGTCTGACCGCTATGCCCGCTCTAAACTCAATGCTGATTTGGAAGCCTTGCGTTCCTTCTACCTGTCCCGGGGTTTTTTGGAGTTTCGCATCGACTCCACGCAAGTGGCCATTTCCCCCGATAAGCAGGAAATGGCCATCACCATCAACGTGACCGAGGGGGAGCGATTTGTTGTTTCAGGCGTCAAGTTGGAGGGCAACTACCTGAACAAAGACGATGAGTTCAGAGCCTTGGTCAAAATAGGCCTCGGTAAACCTTACAACGCGGAAACAGTCGCGGAGACCACCAAGGCCTTCACCGATTATTTTGGCTCCTTTGGTTTTGCGTTTGCCCGTGTGGACGTCAAACCTGAAATTGACCGCGCAACCAACCGGGTTCAATTTGTGTTGTCGGCCGAGCCCTCTCGGCGCGCGTATGTCCGGAGGATCTTGGTGGCGGGCAACAACCGCACGCGTGATGAAGTGATCCGCCGCGAGTTTCGCCAGTTTGAAGCAGCCTGGTATGACGGCGACAAGATACGCTTGTCTCGGGACAGGGTGGACCGTTTGGGGTTTTTCACCAGTGTCAATGTGGAGACTTCTGAAATACCAGGCGCACCCGATCAAGTCGACTTGGTCTTCACCGTGACGGAAAAACCAACCGGCAGCATTTCTTTGGGAGCAGGTTTTTCGTCTGCTGAAAAAGTGACCTTGAGCTTTGGTATTCGCCAAGAAAACGCCTTTGGTTCGGGGAACTATTTGGCTGTGGAGGTCAACACCAGCAAGTACAACCGCAATTTGGTGTTGAGCACGACTGACCCCTATTTCACGCAGACCGGTATATCCCGAACCTTGGATGTCTTTCAGCGCACGACACGCCCCTATTTGGGGGACATCAATTCCTACAGTTTGATCAATTCGGGCTTGGGTCTGCGTTTTGGCGTGCCTGTGACCGAGACCGACACTGTTTTTGTGGGTGCCAATGCTGAGCAGACCCAAATCAAGGCTGGAACGGGCTTGCCTTTCGCGTATCAGGCTTACGCGACAGAGTTTGGGGCAACCAGTACCGCCATTCCGCTCACCTTGGGATGGGCCAGAGATGGACGTGACAGCGCACTGGTGCCGTCTAAGGGCAATTTTCAGCGTCTCAACGCAGACCTGAGCTTGGCGGGTGATGTGCGGTATTTCCGCACCAATTACCAATATCAGCAATATTTTCCGCTGACCAAAAAATACACCTTGGCCTTGAACGCTGATTTGGGATGGGGGCAAGGCATGAAAGGCCAGCCATTCCCGATTTTCAAGAATTTTTATGTGGGTGGCTTGGGCAGTGTGCGTGGCTTTGAGCAATCGACATTGGGGCCAAGTGCGCCCACCATTGAAAACGTCCCCACATCGCCACTGGTCTACCTGGGGGGGCCTAAGAAAATGGTGTTCAACGCAGAATTTTTAATGCCATTCCCAGGCGCTGGCAATGACAAAACCCTTCGGCTTTATGGCTTTACTGACGTGGGCAGTGCTTTTGGTGATTCGGAAAAAGTATCGCTGAGCGCCTTGCGTGCGTCTGCCGGTATTGGTTTGAGCTGGATTTCACCCATGGGGCCTTTGCGCTTCTCTTATGCCACGCCTGTTCGTCAACTGTCAGGCGATAAAATCCAGAAACTGCAATTTCAGATCGGTACATCCTTCTAATGAAAACGATTCGTAAAAACCTTCTCATCGCTCTTTTGGCGGGTGCGTCAGCGGCCACAGGTTTGGTTCAAGCGCAGGACTTCAAAGTGGGTATCGTCAACACCGACCGTATCCTGCGTGACTCCAATGTGGCCAAGGCGGCGCAAAGCAAGTTGGAATCCGAGTTTTTAAAGCGCGAAAAAGACCTGAACGAAGCCATCAGCACCTTCAAAAGCTCGGCCGAAAAGTTTGAGCGTGACGCACCGACCTTGTCGGAGACCCAGCGTCTGGCCAAACAAAAGCAGTTGATTGAGCAGGACCGTGATTTGAAACGGCGTCAACGCGAGTTTCAAGAAGACTTGGGCGCTCGCAAGAACGAAGAAAATCAGATGTTGTTTGAAAAAGCGGGGCGCGCTGTCAAGCAAGTGGCCGAATCCGAAAAGTACGATTTGGTCTTGCAAGACGCAGCTTACTTCAATCCCAAGCACGACATCACTGAAAAAGTCATCAAGGTACTCAACGCCTCGGTGGGTAAATAACGGGCTTGCTGCCTGTTTGTCACTGTGTCACTGACCCTGGGCGCTATCGTTGAAACTTTGGGCGGGCGTTTGTTGGGTGCTCCCGATACGACCGTCTCCGGTTTGGCACCTTTGCAGAGTGCCACACCCGGTCAGATCAGTTTTCTGAGTCAAGCCCGCTACCAGAGCCATCTGGCCAATAGCCTGGCTGCTTGTGTGATCGTGAGTCCGGCGCTGGAGGCGCTGGTGAGCCAGCGTCCTGCGGCCATCATCACCGATGACCCTTATTTGTACTTTGCTCGACTGACCCGTTTGTGGAAACGTACTTTTCACACGAACCCTGGTCCGCGCATTCACCCCAGTGCGGTGATCGATCCCGAGGCCCGAATCGCTGAGGATGCCGTGATCGGTCCTTTGTGTGTCATCGAGCGCGGCGCCGAGATTGGCCCTCAAACCTGGCTGAAATCCCGCGTGACGGTGGGTGAAGATTGCAAAATTGGGGCACGTTGTTTGGTGCATTCGGGTGTGGTCATTGGTGCAGACGGTTTTGGGTTTGCACCCCACCAAGGCGAGTGGGAAAAAATAGAGCAACTGGGTGCTGTTCGCATCGGCAATGATGTTGAAATCGGTGCCAACACCTGTATTGACCGTGGTGCTTTGGAAGACACCGTCATCGAAGACGGTGTCAAGCTCGACAACCTCATCCAGATTGGGCACAACGTACACGTGGGCCAGCACACGGCCATGGCGGGGTGCGTGGGTGTGGCTGGCAGCGCCAAGATTGGTGCCCATTGCACTGTGGGTGGCGGTGCGGTGGTGCTGGGACATTTGACGTTGGCTGACCATGTTCACATTTCAGCCGCTTCGGTGGTCACGCGATCCATTGCCCAGCCCGGTCATTACACAGGCATGTTTCCACTGGACAGCAATGCCAATTGGGAAAAAAACGCGGCCACCCTCAAACAACTGTCCCGTTTGCGTGAACGCATCAAAGCCCTCGAGGCGGACATTCAAAACAACAAGGAAAATTGACCATGATGGACATTCACAAAATTCTCAAGCAGCTGCCACACCGCTACCCTTTTTTGCTGGTGGACCGCGTGCTGGAAATTGAAAAAGGCGTACGCATCAAAGCCTTGAAAAACGTCACGATCAACGAGCCTTTTTTCACGGGGCACTTCCCCCACCGCCCAGTGATGCCAGGCGTCTTGATGTTGGAGGCATTGGCCCAAGCGGCCGCTTTGCTGTCTTTTGACACCTTGGATGCCGCGCCCGATGACAACACGGTTTATTACTTCGCCGGAATCGATGGGGCACGTTTCAAAAGGCCGGTGGAGCCGGGTGATCAGTTGACTTTGGAAGTCCAGCTCGACCGCATGAAGGCCGGCATTTTCAAGTTCAAAGCGCAGGCCAAAGTGGGGGACGAATTGGCTTGTGAGGCCGAGTTGATGTGCACGATGCGCAAAATTGCGTGAGGATCTATGGCGACTATTCACACTACCGCTTTGGTCGATCCGGCCGCCCAGCTCGACAGCTCCGTGACCGTTGGACCCTACACCATCATCGGACCGAACGTGGTGATTGGTGCAGGCTCCACGGTGGGCTCGCATTGCACGATCGAGGGCCACACCACCCTAGGCCAAAACAACCACATCCACAGTTACACCTCCTTGGGTGCTGCGCCGCAGGATAAGAAGTACGCCGGTGAGCCCACCCGTTTGGTGATTGGCAACGGCAACACCATTCGTGAGTTCTGCACCTTCAATGCCGGCACCGTCAACGGTGGCGGTGTGACCCAAGTGGGGGACGACAACCTGTTCATGGCGTATGTCCATTTGGCGCACGATTGCCAGATTGGCAGCCACACGATTTTTGCCAACAACGCGCAATTGGCCGGTCACGTGGTGGTGGGCGACTGGGTCATTTTGGGCGGCTTCACGGTGGTGCGCCAGTTCTTGCGGCTGGGGGCGCACAGCTTCACGGCCATGTGCACGTTGCTGTTTGCCGACCTCCCGCCTTACGTGACGTGCCAAGGCCAGCCAGCTTCTGCGCGGACCGTCAATGCTGAAGGATTGCGTCGGCGGGGCTATTCGCCCGCCAGAATTGCCGCTGTGCGGGCCATGCACAAAGCCCTGTACCGAGAAAATCTGACGCTGGAAGCGGCCAAAGAGCGTATCCTGAACATCGCCCAGGACAAGCCCGAAGTTCAGGCCGATGTCACCATGATGCTGGACTTTTTGTCGGGCGTTTCGCCCAAAGTGGGCATTGTGCGTTCGCGCCGCCGCTCGGCAGATTGAACAACCCAAGGGCCAGACTTTCTTGGCTCGAGCATGAAAGGAGGGCCCAGTGGCCCTGTTGCGTTGCGCCGTGATTGGCGTTGGTTATCTGGGCAAGTTCCATGCTCAAAAGTACGCCAAAATTCCCGAGTGTCAGCTCGTCGCGGTCGTGGACAGTCGGCAAGAACAAGCCGAGGCTGTTGCCGGACCGTTGGGTTGTGCGGCACTGACGGATTACCGTGCCTTGATGGGTCAAGTCGATGCGGTCAGCATTGTGGTGCCCACGCAAGGTCACTACGAGGTGTGCGCCCAATTTCTGCGTGCTGGCGTGCATGTCTTGGTCGAAAAACCCATGACCACCACCCTGGAGCAGGCCGATGAATTGATCCAACTGGCTCAACAGAACCGCTGCGTGTTGGCTGTGGGCCATCTGGAGCGATTCAACCCCGCCGCTTTGGCCTTGGAGCCCCTGCTTTCCAACCCACGGTTCATAGACAGCTCGCGCTTGGCCCCGTTCAAGCCCCGCGCCACTGATGTGAGCGTGTTGCTCGATTTGATGATCCACGATGTGGACTTGATTTTGTCGTTGGTCGACAGCGAGTTGGAAAGCGTTGAGTGTTCGGGTGCCCGTGTGTTGACGTCTGACATCGATATCGCCAATGCCCGAATTCGGTTTGCCAACGGTTGTGTGGCCAACGTGACCGCCAGCCGGGTGAGTGCCAAGAGCGAGCGAAAAATGCGGGTCTTTCAAGAAAAAGCATGCCATTCGCTGGATTTTCAGGCCCGCACTTTGACCTCTTACCGGGGGGCCACCTCGCCCTTGGCCGATGCTGAGCAGGCCATTGAAAAACACGAGCAGTCCTTGGGGGAAGCCGATCCCTTGTTTTCCGAAATTTTTGATTTTGTCGAGAGCATTCAAAATCGCCGCCCCCCCAAAGTCAGCGGGGAGGCTGGACGGCGGGCACTGCAAGCTGTTCAGCGCATCACTGAAGCCACCCGCCTCATCTCTTGATCTTCACATTTAAGCCTGTTTGAAAGGTACCCCATGCCCATCCCAATGGTTGATCTGGTTGCGCAATACCGCGATCTCCAGTCCCAGCTTGAACCCGCTTTTTTGAGCGCCTTGACCGCAGCCCAATTTATTTTGGGTCCGAATGTTCAAGCTTTTGAAAAAGAGGCTGCCGAGTATTTGGGCGTGGCCCATGCCATCACCTGCGCCAATGGCACCGATGCTTTGCATCTGGCCTTGCTGGCAGCAGATGTTGGTCCGGGAGACGAAGTCATCACTTCGCCCTTCACCTTCATTGCCACGGCCGAGGCGATTGCCTATGTTGGGGCCAAAGCCGTCTTTGTGGACATTGATCCGCGCACGTTCAACCTCGACGTTGCACAGGCCCGCCGTGCGATCACCCCCAAAACGAAAGCATTGCTGCCTGTGCATTTGTTTGGACAGCCTGCTGACCTGGCCCCTCTCATGGCTTTGGCACAAGAGCAGGGTCTGCAGCTGGTGGAGGATTGTGCGCAGTCCTTCGGCGCCGACATCGGTGGCCGCAAAACTGGCGCCATGGGCGATGTGGCTGCTTTCAGCTTCTTTCCTAGCAAAAATTTGGGCTGTTACGGGGATGGTGGCATGGTGACCACGCAGTCCGACGCCATGGCTGAGAAACTGCGCATGCTGCGCAACCATGGCAGCAAAGTTCGCTATTACCACGACATCATTGGCTACAACAGCCGCTTGGATGAGCTGCAGGCGGTGGTGTTGCGCGCCAAGCTGCCGCTGATTGACCATTACAACCAAGAGCGTCGCCGCGTGGCCCATCGCTACACAGCCGGTTTGGCTGGACTGGGTCTGCAAACGCCTTTCGAAGACGGCGTGGGCTTGCACGTTTATCACCAGTACACCCTGTTAACAGAGGACCGTGCGACCATCCAGCAGGCCTTGACCGCGCAACAAATCGCCAGCGCCGTGTACTACCCCGTTCCTTTGCACCAGCAAAAAGTTTTTGCCTCGATCGCGGCGGGAGCGAGTTTCCCAGTGACCGAGTCGGTGGCCGCGCGCTGCCTGTCTTTGCCGATCTACCCTGAGCTGAGCAACGAGGCCATCGACCAGGTGTGCGGCGTGATTCGGCAAGCGTTGTCGGCTTGATGGCGAATGCACCGATCTCATCGACCCTGAACATGCCCGATCTGCGCGTGAGCATGGTGGCGGCTGAGCGTTCGGGCGACATGCTGGCCGCCTTGTTGTTGCAAGGCATGCACAAAACCTGGCCGCTCTTGCGCGCCTCAGGCATCGGTGGACCCCTGATGAATGCGACCGGTTTTGTGTCGAATTGGTCATGCGACGAGTTGTCGGTGCGCGGATTGGTGGAGGCGCTGTGGCGTTATCGTCACATCCACGGCATCCGTCAAGCGTTGATTCAGAATTTGCTTGACGCTCCGCCTCACCTCTATGTGGGGGTGGACGCTTCTGACTTCAACTTGCCCGTGGAGCGCTTGTTGCGGCAAAAGGGCGTTCCCACCGTTCAGTTGGTGTGCCCCTCCATTTGGGCGTGGCGACCCGAGCGGGTGCAAAAAATCCGCGACAGCGTGGACCACGTGCTGTGCATTTACCCTTTTGAGCCTGAGTTGTTGGCGCAACACGGGATCGCTGGTACCTTCGTTGGTCACCCGGTGGCGGATGTCATTGCACTGGAGCCTGACCGATCACAAGCGCGTCTCGCCTTAGGCCTGCCTTCAGAGGCCACCATCGTGGCCTTGCTTCCGGGCAGCAGACCCTCCGAAGTCAAAGGATTGGCCATCCCGTTTCTACAAGCGGCCCAGCAGATGCTCAAGCAGCGGCCAGGATTGCAATTTGTATTGCCCACACACGAGCTCTTAAGGCCCATGATTGAGGCGGCGTTGGTTCAAACGGGCATGCTGGCTCACGTGCACTTGGTGATGGGGCGCTCGCACGAAGTGCAGGCCGCTTGTGATGTGGCGCTGGTGGCCAGTGGAACCGCGACGCTGGAGACGGCATTGCACAAGCGTCCCATGGTCATCGCGTACAAAATGCAATGGCTCTCGTGGCAAATCGCCAACCGACAGCGCTTGCTGCCTTGGATTGGTTTGCCCAATATATTGTGCAACGACGGCCTGGTGCCCGAGTTCTTGCAAGAGCAGGTTCAGCCCAAAGCGCTGGCCGATGCCGTTTTGCGTTGGCTGGACGATCCGGTTTCAGTCGCCAAAATCCAGCGGCGTTTTGCCGACCTGCACCTTCAATTGCGTCGGGATATGCCGACGCTGGCGACCCATGCGATCCAAAAAGTCATTGCCGCTTGAGCAAACCACCTTGAATTGGGCCAGCGAAGGCCTCACGGCCGGCGTGGATGAGGCCGGGCGAGGGCCTTTGGCGGGTCCCGTGGTGGCTGCGGCCGTGATTCTTGACGATTTGAACCCCATCCGAGGTTTGAATGACTCGAAACAACTGTCGGCCAAGCGGCGTGAGGCATTGTTTGACGAAATTCGTGCCCATGCCCTGTGTTTTTCTATTGCTCAAGCGAGTGTGCAAGAAATTGACCAACTCAACATCTTGCAAGCCACCATGCTGGCCATGAAGCGGGCGGTGCAAGCATTGCGGCTGCCCCCCAAGCTGGTGTTGGTGGACGGTAACCGTTTGCCGACCTTGTCCGTTCGGGCGGAAGCCATTGTGCAAGGTGACGCTTTGGTGCCCGCCATCTCAGCGGCCTCTATTTTGGCCAAGGTGTACCGTGATCGGCTCTGCGCTGAACTGCATCTGCGTTATCCAGCCTATGGATTTGACCAACACAAAGGCTACGGCACGGCGCAGCACTTGGCCGCATTGCAAGCACACGGCCCGGCAGATTGCCACAGAATGACGTTTGGCCCAGTGGCCAGGAGTGCGCGATGAAGTCGATCACCTCGCGAGACAACCCCCAAGTCAAGCTTTGGAAGCGTTTGGCCCAAGAGACCACCGCCTACCGAAAAACGGAGCAATTTTGGCTGGAAGGCGATCACCTCTGCCGTGCTGCCATCGAGCGCGGTGTGCGGCCCTTACAGGTGGTGATGACCGAGTCCTTTCAAGTCGAACAGGGTGAAAAGTGGATGGATTTGACCGATCAGGTCTTTGTCTTACCGGACGCCTTGTTTGACAGTTTGAGCGGTTTGGAGTCCCCAGCTCGTATGGGCTTTGTGGTGGCCTGGGGGGCTGAAAAACAAGTTTTGCCCGATCAGCCCACCGTGGTGTTGGACCGTTTGCAAGACGCTGGCAATGTAGGAGCCATCTTGCGCTGCGCTTCGGCTTTTGGTTACCGCCAGGTTCTGGCGGTCAAAGGCACCGCAGCCCTGTGGTCCCCCAAGGTCCTCAGAGCAGGTATGGGTGCACATTTCGGCCTGAAATTGCTTGAATCCGTCGGTGAGTCTGACGTGGCGGCTTTGCAAGTGCCCATATTGACGACCAGTTCGCACGAAGGACCTTTTTTGCATGAAATGCTCCGCCGTGGGGATTTGCCCAGTCCTTGTGCTTGGGTTTTTGGGCATGAAGGGCAGGGCGTGAGCGAAGCCCTGATGGCCATGGCTCGGCATTCCGTTCGCATCGCTCAGCCAGGTGGCGAAGAGTCATTGAACGTGGCCACGGCTGCTGCCATTTGTTTGCACGCCAGTGCATCGGTTGGACTGTGATACTTTTGCCTGTACAGCCAGGGTGTTGAGACCTGATGGGTCAGGGTTTTCAAGTGGTCCTCAGCTATAATGGTGGGCTTTCCCGCATCAACCCGTACGCCACAGTCCATCCCAGGCCCAATCCTCTAACAAGCAGCCAAAAAGAGATCGCATCTCTGATGAGCGCTGAGGCGTACCCGAACTATTCCGGAGAACCCAGTGCTTTTGTCTCTTCAGGGAACCTTCCCGCCCGCCATCTTGGCGCTCGCAGACGGCACGGTCTTTATCGGCAACTCGATTGGAGCCACCGGCTCCACAGTCGGCGAAGTGGTGTTCAACACCTCGCTCACCGGCTACCAGGAAATCCTCACTGACCCCAGTTACTGCCAGCAGATCGTCACATTGACGTATCCGCACATTGGCAACTACGGTGTCAACGTGGAAGACATCGAAGCTGACAAAGTCCATGCTGCTGGCTTGATCATCAAAGACTTGCCTTTGGTCGCAAGCAATTTCCGCTCTAGCCAAACCTTGTCGGCCTATTTGGCGGATGCAGATACCGTGGCGATTGCCAACATCGACACACGTCAACTCACGCGCATCTTGCGCACCAAGGGCGCGCAAAACGGTGCCATCGTGGGTCTGGCCAAAGGCCAAGAGGTCACGCAGGCGGTGATCGATCAAGCCGTGGCTGCAGCCAAGGGCGCGCCCAATATGGCCGGCCTCGATTTGGCTCAAAAAGTGTCCGTATCCAAGTCGTATGAATGGACACAAACCGAGTGGACCTTGGGCGAAGGCTACGGCAATTTGACCGCACCCAAGTTCCATGTGGTCGCGTATGACTTCGGCGTGAAGAAAAACATCTTGCGCATGCTGGCTGAGCGCGGATGCAAAGTGACCGTGGTGCCTGCGAAGACACCCGCTGCCGAAGTGCTCAAGCACAAGCCGGATGGCATCTTCTTGTCCAACGGCCCTGGCGACCCTCAGCCTTGCGACTACGCGATTGCTGCAGCGGCTGAGTTGATCGAAACAGGCATTCCGACCTTTGGCATTTGCTTGGGGCACCAAATCATGGCTTTGGCCAGCGGTGCCAAGACCTTCAAGATGAAGTTTGGCCACCACGGCGCCAACCACCCTGTGAAAGACCTCGACTCAGGTCGAGTCTCCATCACCAGCCAAAACCATGGTTTTGCCGTGGACGAAAAATCATTGCCCGCCAACTTGCGTGCCACGCACGTGTCCTTGTTCGATGGCACTTTGCAGGGCCTGGCCCGCACCGACAAGCCGGCGTTCTGCTTCCAGGGGCACCCTGAAGCGTCACCTGGCCCCCACGACATTGCCTACCTTTTTGACCGCTTCATCCACTTGATGGAGGCGAAATAACATGCCCAAGCGCACCGACCTCAAAAGCATCCTCATCATTGGCGCCGGCCCGATCATCATTGGTCAGGCCTGCGAGTTCGACTACTCCGGCGTACAGGCTTGCAAAGCCTTGCGTGAAGAGGGCTACAAAGTCATCCTGATCAACAGCAACCCCGCCACGATCATGACCGACCCGGCCACGGCAGACGTGACCTACATCGAACCCATCACGTGGCAAACGGTGGAGAAGATCATTGCCAAAGAGCGCCCTGATGCGATCTTGCCCACCATGGGTGGTCAGACTGCGCTCAATTGCGCTTTGGATTTGTGGCACCACGGCGTGCTCGAGAAATACAAAGTTGAATTGATTGGCGCGACGCCAGAGGCCATCGACAAAGCCGAAGACCGATTGAAGTTCAAAGACGCCATGACCAAAATTGGTCTGGGTTCTGCGCGCTCAGGCATCGCCCACAGCATGGAAGAAGCATGGGACGTGCAAAAGACATTGGGTTTCCCCACCGTCATTCGCCCCAGCTTCACTTTGGGCGGCACAGGCGGCGGCATTGCTTACAACCCCGAGGAATTCGAAGTCATTTGCAAGCGCGGTTTGGAGGCTTCGCCCACCACCGAGTTGTTGATTGAAGAGTCTTTGCTCGGCTGGAAAGAGTACGAGATGGAGGTGGTGCGCGACAAGGCGGACAACTGCATCATCGTTTGCTCGATCGAAAACTTGGACCCGATGGGTGTGCACACGGGTGACTCGATCACCGTGGCGCCGGCGCAAACATTGACCGACAAGGAGTACCAAATTCTGCGCAACGCCTCGTTGGCCGTTTTGCGCGAAATCGGTGTGGACACCGGCGGCTCGAACGTCCAGTTCTCCATCAACCCCAAAGACGGTCGCATGGTGGTCATTGAGATGAACCCTCGCGTGTCGCGTTCGTCGGCCTTGGCTTCCAAAGCCACCGGTTTCCCGATTGCGAAAGTCGCCGCCAAGTTGGCAGTGGGCTACACACTCGACGAGCTGCGCAACGACATCACCGGCGGTGCCACACCTGCGTCGTTCGAACCCTCGATCGACTACGTGGTCACCAAGATCCCGCGTTTTGCCTTTGAAAAGTTCCCAACAGCCGACAGCCGCTTGACCACCCAGATGAAATCGGTGGGCGAAGTGATGGCCATGGGCCGCACTTTCCAAGAGTCCTTCCAAAAAGCCTTGCGCGGTTTGGAGGTGGGCGTGGATGGGATGAACGAAAAAACCCAAGACCGTGAAGTGCTCGAGAAAGAGCTGGGCGAACCCGGACCTGAGCGCATTTGGTACGTGGGCGATGCCTTTGCCATGGGTCTGAGCGTGGACGAGGTGTTTGCCTTGACCAAGATCGACCCTTGGTTCTTGGTGCAGATCGAAGAGATCGTCAAGATCGAATTGGAACTGGAAACCACCTCGCTCGAAGCCATCACGGCCGACGAACTGCGCGCGCTCAAGAAGAAAGGCTTCTCGGATCGCCGGTTGGCCAAATTGCTCAAAACCACCGAGCATGTGGTGCGTGCGCGCCGCCACGCGCTGAACATCCGTCCCGTTTACAAGCGTGTGGACACCTGCGCAGCCGAGTTTTCGACAGACACCGCCTACATGTACTCCTGCTACGAAGGCAACGGAGACGGCGAGTGCGAAGCCGAGCCCACCGCCCACAAAAAGATCATGGTGCTCGGCGGCGGTCCGAACCGCATTGGCCAAGGCATCGAGTTCGATTACTGCTGTGTGCACGCCGCTTTGGCCATGCGCGAAGACGGTTACGAAACCATCATGGTCAATTGCAACCCCGAGACCGTGTCCACCGATTACGACACCTCGGACCGCTTGTATTTCGAGCCGGTCACATTGGAAGACGTGCTTGAAATCGTGGACAAGGAAAAGCCCACTGGCGTCATCGTTCAATACGGTGGTCAAACGCCATTGAAATTGGCCCTCGATTTGGAAGCTGCCGGCGTGCCCATCATTGGCACCAGCCCTGACATGATCGATGCGGCCGAAGACCGTGAGCGTTTCCAAAAACTGCTGCAAGACCTGGGGCTGCGCCAGCCCCCCAACGCCACGGCCCGTACGGAGCCAGAAGCGTTGGAAAAGGCCGCAGCCTTGGGTTACCCCTTGGTGGTGCGACCCAGTTATGTGTTGGGAGGTCGCGCCATGGAAATCGTGCATGAGCAACGCGACCTCGAGCGCTACATGCGCGAAGCGGTCAAGGTGTCGCACGACTCTCCTGTCTTGCTCGACCGTTTCTTGAACGATGCGATCGAGTGCGATGTGGACTGTTTGCGCGACCCCGAAGGCAAGACCTTCATCGGCGGCGTGATGGAGCACATCGAACAAGCCGGTGTGCACAGTGGTGACTCGGCTTGTTCATTGCCTCCCTACTCGTTGTCCGAAGCGACTGTGAATGAACTCAAGCGCCAATCGGCTGCCATGGCAGGTGCATTGAATGTGGTGGGTTTGATGAACGTGCAGTTCGCTATTCAAAACATCAATGGCCAAGACGTGATTTATGTGTTGGAAGTGAACCCTCGCGCCTCACGCACCGTGCCTTATGTATCCAAAGCCACAGGCATCCAGTTGGCCAAGGTCGCTGCGCGTTGCATGGCCGGTCAAACTTTGGCATCACAAGGCATCACCCAGGAAGTCACACCACCTTACTTCAGCGTCAAAGAAGCGGTGTTCCCTTTTGTGAAGTTCCCCGGTGTGGACACCATTCTGGGACCCGAGATGAAGTCCACCGGTGAAGTCATGGGCGTGGGTAAAACCTTTGGCGAAGCTTTTGTGAAGAGCCAGTTGGGTGCTGGCACCAAGTTGCCTCGCCCCACCAAAGCCGACGGCACGCCGTCGGGCAAGGTGTTCATTTCGGTCAAGAACAACGACAAGCCTCGTGCCATTGAAGTCGCTCGCCAGTTGGTGGCCCAAGGTTTCGAATTGATCGCGACCAAAGGCACGGCTGCAGCGATCAATGCTGCGGGTGTGGCTTGCGCGACGGTGAACAAGGTGACCGAGGGGCGCCCTCACATTGTGGACATGATCAAAAACAATGAAGTGGTGCTGGTGGTCAATACCGTTGAAGAACGACGCAATGCGATCGCCGACTCGCGCCACATCCGCACATCCGCTTTGCTCAATCGTGTCACCACCTTCACCACCATCGCGGGCGCAGAAGCCGCGGTCGAGGGCATGAAGTATTTGGACCAGTTGGATGTGATTTCTGTGCAAGAAATGCACGCACAATTGGCCGCCTAAGGCCCCAGCGTTGCCACAATGGCCCACAGCAGGGTCAGGGTGCAAGGCATAATGCAACGAACCACCGCCGAGTCTCAACGCTCGGCGGTTTCCTTTTGGAGAACTCACCATGTCAACCATTCCCATCACAAAACGTGGCGCAGAAAAACTCAAAGACGAGTTACACCGCCTCAAAACAGTCGATCGCCCTGGTGTGATTCAAGCCATCGCCGAGGCCCGCGCGCAGGGTGATCTGAGCGAGAACGCCGAATACGATGCGGCCAAAGACCGCCAAGGCTTCATTGAGGGCCGTATCCAGGAAATCGAAGGCAAGCTGTCAGCGGCCCAGATCATCGATCCGGCATCGGTGGATGCGGGCGGCCGTGTGGTGTTTGGCACCACGGTTGAACTCGAAGACGAAAGCACGGGAGAAGCCGTGACGTACCAAATTGTGGGTGAGGATGAGGCTGACCTGAAGTTGGGCTTGATCAACATCAGCAGCCCCATTGCCCGCGCCTTGATTGGCAAAGAGGAGGGTGATGTGGCAGAGGTTCAAGCGCCCGGTGGTGTACGCCGCTACGAAATTGTGGGCGTGTCGTACCTCTGACCAACGAAGAAGGCCGCGCAGAAGCGGCCTTCATGGCGCGGCTTGCCAGACCAAGCCATGCCCGGATCAGTCGTGCCGACCTTTTTTGACCGACTTTTGCTTGGGTTTGGCCCGTTTGATCTGGCCGCCTGCCGCCAAGCGTTGGTTGCCCAGGACGCGAACGGTTTTGACTTCAGGGCGTTGACCGCCGCGTGAGCTGTATTTGAGGATCTTGAAATCACGTGGGCCGGCTTTGCGGTCTTCGTCCATTTCTTTGAGTTTTTCTGGCTGTGGACGCCAGAGGATCAGCAATTTTCCGATGTGCTGGATGGGCGACGCATTGAGCTGATCGGCGAGTTGTGCAAACATGGCTTCCCGCGCGGCACGATCGTCGCCAAGAACCCGAATTTTGATCAGGCCATGGGCGTTCAAGGCGGCTTCAGTTTCCTTGATCACGGCAGGGGTCAAACCATCGCCCCCAATCATGACGACGGGGTCCAGGTGATGGGCATCGGCGCGAAAAACTTTGCGCTCGGCAGGTGTGAGTTGTATTTGGGGCATCCCCGTATTATCCCCGCAAGGACGAAGAAGAATGAAAGTCAAAACCAAAAGTAAAAAAGTCAACAAAGCTTGGTTGAATGACCACGTCAACGACACCTATGTGAAACTGGCCTTGAAAGAGGGTTATCGGGCACGCGCCGCCTACAAACTCAAGGAAATCGACGAAACCTTGGGCTTGATTCGTCCGGGTGATTGGGTCGTGGATTTGGGCTCGGCGCCAGGCGCCTGGAGTCAGTACCTGCGACGGCGCTTGTCACCCGAGGGTGCAGCCGTTGGGGCGCTCAATGGCACCATCATTGCTTTGGACCTGCTGCCCATGGCCCCGGTGGAGGGGGTCCACTTCATTCAAGGCGATTTTCGCGAAAACGAAGTGGCGTCATTGCTGGAGGCTGCATTGCAGGGACGTCAGGCCGATGTGGTGGTGTCCGACATGGCCCCCAACTTGTCCGGCATCGAATCTTCCGATGCAGCCCGAATTCTGCATTTGATTGAGTTGGCGATCGAATTTGCGCAAAACCACATGAAACCCGAAGGCGCCTTGGTCGTCAAAGTGTTCCATGGCAGTGGTTACAGCCAAATCGTCAAGATGTTCAAAGAAACCTTCAAGGTGGTCAAACCCATCAAGCCCAAAGCTTCACGAGACAAGTCTTCAGAGACCTTTTTGGTGGGTATGGGCTTGATTCACCGCATTTGACCGCGTAATTCCTGCCTTTTAGAGGGCCAAAAGCCATTCTTTGTGCCAGCTGGGACTTCCACAGGCCTAGAATCACCCAAGTCATTTTTTTCGATTGGAGCCTCTCTTGAATAACCCTTGGTTTTCCAAAATTGCCGTTTGGATGGTGATTGCCATGGTGCTGTTCACCTTGTTCAAGCAATTTGACAACCGTGGCGTCGCCGGTGCGAATGCCATTGGCTATTCAGATTTTCTCGAAGAGGTTCGCGGTAACCGGATCAAAAGCGCCACGATTTCTGAGAGTCCCGGCGGTACTGAGATTTTGGCCATCACCAACGACGATCGCCGAATCAAAACCACGGCGACTTACCTCGATCGCGGTTTGGTCGGTGATTTGATCAACAGTGGTGTGAAGTTCGATGTCAAGCCCCGCGAAGAAGGCTCTTTGTTGATGACTTTGCTGGTCAGTTGGGGGCCCATGCTGCTGTTGATTGGCGTCTGGGTTTATTTCATGCGGCAGATGCAAGGCGGCGGCAAAGGCGGTGCCTTCAGTTTCGGCAAGTCCAAGGCGCGCATGCTCGATGAGAACAACAACCAAGTCACTTTTGCCGATGTTGCAGGATGTGATGAGGCCAAAGAGGAAGTCAAGGAGGTGGTGGACTTCCTGAAAGATCCTCAAAAATTTCAGAAACTGGGCGGTCGAATTCCCCGTGGTTTGTTGCTGGTGGGCCCTCCAGGAACCGGCAAGACCTTGCTCGCCAAGGGCATTGCCGGTGAAGCCAAGGTGCCGTTTTTCAGCATCTCGGGCTCCGACTTTGTGGAAATGTTTGTGGGTGTGGGTGCTGCTCGGGTCCGCGACATGTTCGAGAACGCCAAAAAGAACGCGCCTTGCATCATTTTCATTGACGAAATCGATGCGGTGGGCCGCCAACGCGGTGCCGGCTTGGGTGGTGGGAACGATGAGCGTGAGCAAACACTGAACCAGATGCTGGTTGAAATGGATGGTTTCGAGACCAATTTGGGCGTGATCGTGGTGGCTGCCACCAACCGCCCTGACATTTTGGATGCGGCCTTGTTGCGCCCGGGTCGATTTGACCGCCAGGTGTATGTGACTTTGCCCGATATCCGTGGCCGAGAGCAGATTTTGAACGTGCACATGCGCAAGGTGCCGATTGGGCAAGATGTCAATGCCGGTGTGATCGCCCGTGGCACCCCCGGGATGAGTGGCGCCGATTTGGCCAACCTGTGCAATGAGGCCGCTTTGATGGCTGCGCGTCGCAATGCCCGGGTGGTCGAGATGGTTGACTTTGAAAAAGCCAAGGACAAAATTCTGATGGGCCCCGAGCGCAAGAGCATGGTCATGCCCGAAGAGGAGCGCCGCAACACGGCCTACCACGAGGCCGGCCACGCCTTGATTGGCAAGTTGCTGCCCAAGTGTGATCCAGTGCACAAGGTCACCATCATTCCCCGAGGTCGCGCCCTGGGCGTGACCATGAGTCTGCCTGAGCAAGACCGTTACAGCTACGACAAGGAATTCATGCTGAACCAAATCAGCATGCTGTTTGGTGGTCGGATTGCGGAAGAGGTGTTCATGCACCAAATGACCACCGGTGCCAGCAACGACTTTGAGCGGGCCACCTCCATCGCCCGGGACATGGTCATGCGTTACGGCATGACCGATGCCTTGGGTCCCATGGTGTATGCCGAAAACGAGGGCGAGGTGTTTTTGGGCCGCTCAGTGACCAAAACCACCAACATGAGCGAATCCACCATGCAAAAAGTGGACATGGAAGTGCGCCGCATCATTGATGAGCAATACAACCTGGCACGTCGTTTGATTGAGGAGCACAGCGCGCAAATGCACGCCATGGCCAAAGCCTTGTTAGAGTGGGAAACCATCGACAAGGACCAGATCGATGACATCATGGCGGGCCGCGATCCTTTACCCCCCAAGGACTGGACTCCTCGCACGCCCCCCTCTGGTGGTGGGCAGGGTGGCGGTACAGCCACCGTGCAGCCAGAGCCGGCGACCACAGCGGCTTGACGGGCCACTTTCGGTGTTCAATAAAGCGGGGCCATGGGCCCCGTTTTTCATGGGACCAGTTTGATGCACGCCTCTCTCTCCAGCACGCCATCGCCTAAGCACTGGCAAACCTCGCGTTTTGATCTGGATTTGACCCGGCCTTTGGTCATGGGCATTGTGAACATCACGCCAGACTCCTTTTCTGATGGCGGACGGTATGTCCAGACGTCGCAGGCGCTGCGTCACGCTGAACAGCTCCTGCTCGACGGTGCTGACATCTTGGATGTCGGCGCTGAATCCACACGGCCGGGGGCCGAGGTAGTGCCCTTGGCCCTCGAGTTGGCTCGTCTGGAACCTTTTCTGCACGAGGCGCTGCGTTGGCAAGTGCCCCTATCGGTTGACACGTACAAACCGGAGGTCATGCAAGCCTGTCTCGACTGGGGGGTTGACATCGTCAATGATGTTTGGGCTTTGCGCCAGCCAGGTGCGCCGCAAGTTGTGGCAGCTCACCCTCGATGCGGGGTGTGTTTGATGCACATGCACCGCGATCCCCAAAGCATGCAAGCCCAGCCCATGACCGGGGATGTGGTGACTGCTGTAAAGGCCTTTTTGCAAAGCCGTGTCAACACTTTGTTGGCTTTGGGTTTGTCGCCTGCCCGAATGGTGCTGGATCCGGGGATTGGTTTTGGAAAAACCGTGGCACAGAATTTTCAGCTTTTGGCCTGCCAAAGCGATTTGCTGCCTATGGGTTTGCCACTCTTGGCGGGATGGTCCCGAAAATCAGCGCTGGGGGCCGTCTTGGCGCAAGACGGTCATGTGCCAAAAGCTGCACACCGAGACGTGGCCAGCGTCGCTGCCGCATTGATGGCCGTGGAGCGTGGCGCTTCGGTACTCCGGGTGCATGACGTCAAGGGCACGGTGGAAGCACTGAAAATTTGGGGTGCGATGCAGCAGCAAGCCCCACAGCGGGCTTGGTCAGATCCAGGAATCAGTCCGAGCCTGTGAGCAAGCTTGCACGGCTAAAATTCTTTCACCCATTACAAAAATCAGGATCGTTCACATGGCTCGTCAATACTTTGGCACAGACGGCATTCGCGGCACAGTGGGTCAAAGCCCCATCACGCCGGACTTTATCTTGCGCTTGGCGCATGCCGTGGGTCGGGTTTTGAAGAGCAAAGAAGAACACCCCACGGTGTTGATTGGTAAAGACACTCGCATTTCCGGTTACATGTTGGAAAGCGCCTTGGAATCGGGCTTCAACTCTGCGGGCGTCGATGTGGTGCTGTTGGGGCCGGTGCCGACCCCTGCTGTGGCTTATCTCACCCGGGCACAGCGGGCATCGCTGGGGGTGGTCATCAGCGCAAGCCACAACCCATTTGCCGACAACGGGATCAAGTTTTTCAGTTCTCAGGGCAAAAAGCTGTCGGATGCTTGGGAAGAGTCCGTGGAGGCCGCCCTGCTGGAAGACCCGGTCTGGGTAGATTCTGCTGCCTTGGGTAAAACGCGGCGTTTGGACGATGCGGCCGGGCGGTACATTGAGTTTTGCAAGAGCACCTTTTCAAACGACTTGACACTCAAGGGCTTGAAAATCGTTGTGGACGCAGCCCACGGGGCGGCATACCAAATCGCGCCCAAAGTGTTCCATGAACTGGGTGCCGAGGTCATCGCCATAGGCTGCTCACCTGATGGGCTCAACATCAACCACGGTGTAGGCGCCACACACCCTCAGGCGCTTCTGCAGGCGGTCAAGGCGCATGCGGCCGATTACGGTATCGCCCTGGATGGTGATGCCGATCGTCTGCAGTTGGTGGATGCGACCGGGCGTTTGTTCAATGGTGATGAGCTTTTGTATTTGATGGTGGCCGACAGACTGGCCCGCGACGAAGCAGTTCCCGGTGCCGTGGGCACCTTGATGACCAATTTGGCCATTGAGGTCGCGCTCAAACAGCGTGGCGTCCAATTTGTCCGGGCCAAAGTGGGAGACCGGTATGTGCTCGAAGTCTTGCAAGATCAAGGCTGGCTTTTGGGCGGTGAAGGGTCTGGCCATTTGTTGGTGCTGGACAAGCACACCACGGGCGATGGTTTGGTGAGCGCTTTGCAGGTGCTGCAGGCGTGTGTGGGCAGCGGCCAGACCATGGCCCAGTTGCTGGAGGGGATCACGCTGTTTCCACAAACCCTCCTCAATGTGCGCTTGGCCCCCGGATTCGATTGGCAAGGGCACCTACCTTTGTGGGATGCCACGCGAGCGGCCGAAACTGAGCTGGGCGATACTGGGCGGGTTTTGATTCGCGCCAGTGGCACCGAGCCCCTGATTCGGGTCATGGTGGAGGCGCGCGATGCGGCTCAAGCGCGTGCATGCGCCGAAAGAATTGCCGCGACATTGGGTTGAAGTGCGAAGCAGCTGCTGCGTTCAACCTCAGTAAATCAGCCGCTCCGGCTTGATCTCCTGAAGGATCGTGGTGGCGATTTCTTCGATTGACTTGGTGGTGGTGGACAGCCAGCGGATGCCTGAGCGGCGCATCATGGCCTCGGCTTCTGAGACTTCCATGCGGCAGTTTTCCAGGCTGGCGTAACGCGAATGAGGCCGACGTTCGGCGCGGATCTCGGCCAATCGGTCAGGGTGGATGCTCAGGCCGAATATTTTTTGACGGTGCGGCACCAGGGCGGGCGGCAATTGCCGGCGGTCAAAATCCTCCGGGATCAGCGGGTAGTTGGCAGCCTTCAGTCCATGCTGCATGGCCAGGTACAAGCTGGTTGGTGTTTTCCCGCTGCGGCTCACGCCCACCAAGATCACCTCAGCAGACTCGAGGTCGCGGTTCGACTGCCCATCGTCATGGGCCAGCGAAAAGTTGATGGCCTCGATGCGATCGTGGTATTCCTTGCTTTTGCTCACATCCGAAAAGCGCCCGACGCGGTGGTGAGACTTGATGCCCAGTTCTGCTTCCAGCGGGTTCACAAATGTGCCGAACATATCGAGCAACATGCCTTGGCAATGTTCTTGCAATACTTTGAGCACATCCATGTTCACCAGTGTGGTGAAAACAATGGGTTTGTTGCCTTCGGTTTCTGCCGTGTGGTTGATCTGACGGACCGCTTGGTACGCCTTGTCGATGGTGTCGGTGAAGGGCAAGCGGACATGGCGCGATTTCATGTCGAACTGGGCAAGAATGGCGTTGCCAAAAGTCTCGGCCGTGATGCCTGTGCCATCCGATACAAAGAAAACGGTTCGTTTTGACATGCTTGTATTTAATTTCAAAGGCCGAGGTCCACAAGACCCCTAAAATCAGTCGATTATCCATTGCTGTCGGCCCGGGGTTGCATGCCAAGAACAACAAAAACCCCTGAGCCGTGCACAGGAGCCAGATTTTTAACTTTGGAGCTTTGCATGTCTGATCTTTTCAGCGAGACCGCTTTGGTCGTCCCCTTTGAGTTGTTGCGCATGAGCGACGTCGAGTCGGTGGGCGGCAAAAATGCCAGCTTGGGGGAGATGATTTCCCAGCTGCCTTCAGGCGTTCGGGTGCCCACGGGCTTTGCCACCACGGCCCATGCTTTTCGCCAATTCTTGGCGTTTGGAGGCCTGACCGAGCGCATCAATGCCCGACTCGATGCACTGGATACCGAGGATGTGCGCGCTTTGGCCGTGGCCGGTGCCGAGATCCGTGCCATGGTTGAAGCGCAGCCTTTTCCGGACGATTTGGCCCAAGCCATTCGCGAAGAATTTGTCCGTCTGCAGGCCGGCAACCCCGATGCCTCGTTTGCGGTGCGCTCTTCGGCCACCGCGGAGGACTTGCCAGACGCATCATTTGCGGGGCAACAAGAAACCTTTTTGAACGTGGTCGGCATTGAGGATGTGCTGCACAAGATGAAAGAAGTTTTCGCTTCTTTGTACAACGACCGCGCCATCAGCTACCGGGTGCACAAGGGCTTTGCGCACGCCGATGTGGCTTTGTCGGCGGGTGTGCAGCGCATGGTGCGCTCAGACCTGGGCGCTGCAGGGGTCATGTTCACCATCGACACCGAGTCGGGCTTTGAAGACGTGGTCTTCATCACCTCCAGTTACGGCTTGGGCGAGACGGTGGTGCAGGGCGCAGTCAACCCCGATGAGTTTTATGTGCACAAACCCATGTTGGCAGCTGGCAAGCGCAGCGTGATCCGCCGCAACCTGGGCTCCAAACTCATTCAGATGGTTTTTGCCAGTTCCGAAGAAAAAACCGCCTCGGGCAAGCTGGTTAAAACCACCGATGTGCCCACTGAACTGCGCAACCGCTACAGCTTGACCGACGATGAAGTTGAGCAATTGGCCCGTTATGCGGTGGTCATTGAGCAGCATTACGGCCGTCCCATGGACATCGAATGGGGCAAAGACGGCACCGACGGTTTGCTTTACATCTTGCAAGCCCGCCCTGAAACCGTGAAAAGCCAAGCCAAAGGCACGCCTGAGCTGCGTTACAAGCTCAAAGGCAAAAGCACCATCCTGGCCGAGGGCCGTGCCATTGGCCAAAAAATCGGTACGGGTCCCGTTCGGTTGGTGAACGACATCAGCGAAATGGACAAAGTCCAACCCGGCGATGTGTTGGTGACCGACATGACCGACCCGAATTGGGAGCCGGTCATGAAGCGTGCCAGCGCCATCGTCACCAACCGAGGCGGGCGCACCTGCCACGCAGCCATCATTGCCCGTGAGTTGGGTATTCCGGCCGTGGTCGGGTGCGGCAACGCCACCGAACAGTTGACCGAAGGTACCCTGGTCACCGTGAGCTGCGCCGAGGGCGATACCGGTCACATTTACGATGGTTTGCTCGAGACCGAGATCAGCGAGATACAGCGCGGTGTGCTGCCCGAGATCAAGACCAAAATCATGATGAACGTGGGCAACCCCCAGTTGGCTTTTGACTTCGCCCAGTTGCCCAATGCCGGTGTCGGTTTGGCGCGTTTGGAATTCATCATCAACAACAACATTGGTGTGCATCCCAAAGCCATCCTGGATTACCCCGCCATCGACACTGACCTGAAAAAAGCCGTGGAATCTGTGGCCCGTGGCCACGCTTCTCCCCGCGCCTTTTATGTCGACAAGGTCGCCGAGGGTGTGGCCAGCATCGCGGCTGCTTTTTGGCCCAAGCCCGTCATCGTGCGTTTGTCGGACTTCAAGAGCAATGAATACCGAAAACTGATCGGTGGCAGCCGTTATGAACCAGAGGAAGAAAACCCGATGCTGGGTTTCCGAGGCGCTGCGCGTTACATCAGCGCCGACTTTGGTGAAGCCTTTGCCATGGAATGCGAGGCCCTCAAAAGGGTGCGCGGCGAGATGGGCCTGACCAATGTGCAGATCATGGTGCCTTTTGTGCGCACCTTGGGGCAGGCCGAAAAGGTCACCCAACTGCTGGCGACCCAAGGTTTGCGCCGTGGTGAAAACGAGCTCAAGGTCATCATGATGTGTGAAGTGCCCAGCAATGCCATCTTGGCTGAGCAGTTCCTCGAGTTTTTTGACGGTTTCTCGATTGGCTCCAACGACTTGACGCAACTCACATTGGGCTTGGACCGTGATTCGGGCATGGAGCTGTTGGCCGCTGATTTTGATGAACGCGACCCGGCCGTTAGAGCCTTGATCGCACAAGCCATTCAAGCTTGTTTGGCTCAGGGCAAGTACATCGGTATTTGCGGACAAGGTCCCTCGGACCATCCTGATTTCGCGCATTGGTTGATGGCGCAGGGCATCAGTTCCATCTCCCTGAATCCGGACACTGTGATCGAAACCTGGACCCAATTGGGCGGCTGACCGTTCATCAGGAGCCCAGACGATGAAACCGGCAGCCCGTCACCCTTCGTCATACCACTGGCGGATTCATCGCAATGTCTTGATTTACATGGCCATCCTCGTCATTTTGATGGGGGCCATGGCCTGGGCCGAACGATGGGGTTTGTCGCGAAACCTCATTGGCCCCATCTTTTTGTTCAGCACGGTGATGATTTATGCCTTGATTGGCATTTCCAGTCGCACCACCGATGAAGACGAGTACTACGTGGCTGGTCGGCGCATTCCGGCCATGTACAACGGCATGGCCACGGCCGCCGATTGGATGAGCGCGGCGTCATTCATCAGTTTGGCTGGGGCCTTGTACTTGCAAGGCTTCTCAGGCAGCGGGCAGCAGCCCGGTGGTTTGGCTTATGTGATGGGCTGGACAGGTGGCTTTTGTTTGGTCGCTTTGTTGATTGCGCCCCAGCTGCGTGCCATGGCGCTGTACACCTTGCCTGATTACTTTGATCAGCGCTACGGTGGGCGCTGGCCTCGCATCATTGCTGCTTTGGCTTCGGTTTTGTGTTCGTTCACTTATGTGGTGGCACAGATTTATGGCATTGGCTTGATCGCCTCTCGACTGACTGGGGTTCAGTTCGAGATCGGGATTTTGTTGGGCTTGGGTGGTGTCTTGCTGTGTTCTTTTTTGGGCGGCATGCGGGCCATTACCTGGACGCAAGTGGCGCAGTACATCATGTTGTTGCTGGCCTTCATGATCCCTGTGTCTTGGTTGGCCTACAAGCAATTGGGAACCTCGTTGGCGCCCTTGGCCTACGGCCAGCAATTGGCTCAGATAGAGGTCATTGAGCAAAAATTGATCCACGACCCTGCTGAAATCGAAGTCCGCCAAGCCTTTGCCAAGCGGGCCCAAGTGTATGAAGAACGACTTCACAATGTGGAAGCGTCCATGGTGGCTTTGCGTCAGGAGCTGGAGGAGAAAATCCGCATGCTCAAAGCGCAATCGGCTGATTTTGCGGCCATTGCGCAAGTCCGCCGTGAGCTGTTGGCCGTACCGCGCGACGCTGCGACCGCACGCGAGCAGTGGACGCGCGCCATGCACGACAACCGGGAACGCGCCAAGCCCCTGGGCGGGATGCCACCGCACACACAGGCTTTTGCGGGCCAGCCTGATGCCAGCCCTGAAGAGGCCAAGATGTTTGGCGAGTCGCGGCTGAATTTTTTGGCTTTGGTCTTTTGCCTGATGGTTGGTACGGCCGGTTTGCCGCATCTGTTGACCCGGTTTTATACGGTGTCTTCGGTGGCCGAGGCCAGAAGCTCGGTGGCATGGTCGCTGTTTTTCATTGGCTTGCTCTACGTGAGCGTGCCAGCCTTGGCTGTGTTGGTCAAATTTGAGGTGCTCAACAATTTGGTGGGAAGCAGTTTTGAGGATTTGCCCAGTTGGATGGCCCAATGGTCTCGATTGGACTCGGCTTTGTTGGAATTTTCCGATGTCAATGGCGATCGGATTTTGCAATTGGGGGAGCTCAAGCTGGGGGCCGACATGGTCATGCTGGCCACGCCCGAAATGGGCGGCATGCCCTTTGTGGTCTCTGGGCTGGTCGCGGCCGGTGGCTTGGCAGCAGCGTTGTCAACCGCCGATGGTTTGTTGCTGACCATCAGCAACGCGCTGGTGCATGACATTGGTCCTGGTCGCGAGCGCAAACCCAAATCCTCCGAAGGGCGGGTTATTTTGTCCAAATTTGCGCTGTTGGCGGTGGCGATGTTGGCCGCTGTGGTGGCTGCATTCAAACCGGCCGAGATTCTGGCGTTGGTCTCCACGTCATTTTCATTGGCGGCAGCAGCGTTTTTCCCGGGCATGGTCTTGGGCATGGTTTGGCCCAAAGTCCATCGTCCGGCTGTCGTGGCTGGCATGCTCGCAGGCCTGAGCGTCACGCTTTATTACATGGTGGTCAATGCCCCCGGGTTTCGACATTTTTGGGGGCTGGCGCCCGGTGAGGGCTTGTGGTTGGGCATTCAGCCGCTTTCTGCTGGCGTTTTTGGCGTTCCTGTTGGATTTTTGGTGATGGCCCTGTTGACCTGGTCTCTGCCCAGCTCCTGGGTGGTATCCAAAGAGGTGCTGCCAACGCCAGAGACCCGCGTCAACAGTGAGTATCCAGGGCTCTGAAATCGAGCTATAATCTGAGGCTTCGCCTTGCCGCACCCCGACAGACGCTGGGGGCGGCTTTTCCAACCTTTTGGGTTAACCGCAAGGAGTCTCAATGCGTCATTACGAAATCATTTTGCTGATCCATCCCGATCAGTCCGAACAAGTTCCAGCCATGCTGGAGCGTTACAAAGGCATGATCACTGCCGGTGGTGGAGCTATCCACCGTGTTGAAGACTGGGGCCGCCGCCAACTGGCTTACCAGATCAACAAGTTGGGCAAAGCCCACTACCTGTGCGTGAACATCGAAGCCGATCAGGCTGTGATGGCCGAACTCGAGCATGCGTTCAAGTTCAACGACGCCGTTCTGCGTCACCTGACGGTGCTGAAGAAAAAAGCCGACACCGGTCCTTCATCCATGATGAAGACGGTCGAGCGCGAAGAAGCCCGCAAGTCACAACAAGCCGAATTCGCTGCTTGACACGTGCCTGTTGAGGAGTGAACCGTACCGAACTGACCGCCTGTATTGCTGAGCAAGCTGCTTTGCGATACACCCCCGCTGGTTTGCCAGCTCTGGATTTGATTCTGGAGCACGCCTCTGAACTAGAAGAGGCTGAGCAATTTCGCAAAGTCCAGTTGAAACTTCGTGCCTTGGCCTTCGGGACGCTGGCGGAAAGACTGGTCAAGCAAGCGGTGGGCAGTGTTTGGACGTTCAAAGGCTTTTTGGCCACCCCTCGACAAGGCAAAAGTGTCGTGTTGCACATTCAAGAGTTTCAGCAAGATTAATTTCAGGAGGCCCCATGGCCACATTCAAAAAATTCAACAAAGACAAGCGCCCTAAGCGCAACACCCAGTCACTGCTGTTCAAGCGCAAGCGTTTCTGCCGCTTCACAGTGACAGGCGTCGAAGAAATCGACTACAAAGATGTGGACACCTTGCGTGACTTCATCGCCGAAAACGGCAAGATCATTCCTGCACGCTTGACCGGCACCCGCGCCATTTTCCAGCGTCAGCTCAACACCGCCATCAAGCGTGCTCGCTTCTTGGCCATGTTGCCCTACACCGACCAGCACAAAGTCTAAGGAGTCCAACCATGCAAATCATTCTGCTCGAAAAGGTTGTGAACCTGGGTAATCTGGGCGATATCGTCAAAGTCAAAGACGGTTATGCCCGTAACTTCCTGATTCCTCAAGGCCGCGCACGCCGCGCCACAGAAACCAACAAGGCCGAGTTCGAAGCTCGCCGCGTTGAACTCGAAAAAGCTGCAGCTGCCAAATTGGCCGAAGCCCAAGCCCAAGGCGAAAAGCTGTCCGGCACCGTGGTCAAGTTGTCGCAAAAAGCCGGTGTGGATGGCCGCTTGTTTGGTTCGGTGACCAACAACGACATTGCCGAAGCGCTGAACAAGCAAGGTTACAAACTGCTCAAGTCCCAGATCCGCATGCCTTTGGGCCCGATCAAGACCGTCAGCGAGTCCACCGTGGCGGTCGCTTTGCACACCGACGTGGTGGTGGATGTGACCGTGACAGTGCTGGGCGAAACGGCCTGATACTGCCTGACGTCGTCAGACACTTCGAAAAACCGCAGGGCAAATACCCTGCGGTTTTTTTTTCGTCTGTCATCAGCGACGGCGACTTGAGCCCAGCAAGCCACCCAGCACGCCGCGCACGATTTCACGGCCAATGGCCGAACCCACGGTGCGTACGGCGCTTTTGACCACCATCTGGGCCACGCCATCGCGTTGCCCACCTCGCGGGCCCGAGCTGCCAAACAGCAGGTCTGACAGGCCGCCCATCAAGTCGCTGCGCCCGGTCTCTGATGGGGCAGAGGCTTGGCCCTGTAAGCCGCCACCACTTGCACCAGTGGCCGTGTGACCAGCGCTTGAGCCTCGGATCTTTTCGAACGCAGACTCGCGGTCTTGGGTGGGTTCGTACACCCCGGCTACCAAAGAGTCTTGAAGCAGTGCTTGGCGTTGCTCTGGGGTGATGGGGCCCAGATGGCTGCCGGGCGGCAGCACATACACACGCTCGGTTTCAGAGGGTCGGCCTTTGGCATCTAAAAAGCTGACCAAGGCCTCGCCCACGGCCAATTCGGTGATGGCCGCTTCAATGTCCAAGCCGGCCTTGGGGCGCATGGTTTGTGCAGCAGAATCCACGGCCTTTTGGTCGCGGGGTGTGTAGGCGCGCAAGGCATGCTGCACCCGGTTACCCAACTGGCCCAGCACACTGTCGGGAATGTCCAGCGGGTTTTGGGTCACAAAATAAACCCCAACGCCTTTGGAACGCACCAAACGCACCACCAACTCGATGCGTTCGACCAATACCGCAGGCGCGTCCTTGAAAAGCAAGTGCGCCTCATCAAAGAAAAACACCAATTTGGGTTTCTCAGGATCCCCGATCTCCGGCAGCACCTCGAACAACTCGGAGAGCATCCACAGCAGGAACGTGGCGTACAGGCGGGGTGAGTTCATGAGCTTGTCGGCCGCAAGGATGTTCACCACCCCCTGGCCTTGGCTGTCGGTTTGCATGAAATCTTGGATGTTGAGCATCGGCTCGCCAAAAAATTGGTTGCCCCCCTGGCTCTCGATTTGCAACAAGCCACGTTGGATGGCGCCAACGCTGGCAGCGCTGATGTTGCCGTACTCGGTGGTGAATTGTTTGGCGTTGTCGCCCACGAACTGGAGCATGGCGCGCAGGTCTTTCATGTCCAGCAGCAGCCAACCGTGGTCGTCAGCGATTTTGAAGACCAGGTTCAACACCCCTGCTTGGGTGTCGTTCAGACCGAGCATGCGTGTCAGCAGCAAAGGCCCCATGTCGGAGATGGTGGCCCGGACCGGGTGGCCTTGCGCCCCAAAGACATCCCACAAGGTCGTGGGGCAGGCCCGTGGTTCGGGCATGGACATGCCACGCTCCTTCAGGACACCGGCCAATTTTTCACCGATCTTGCCGGGTTGACTGATGCCGCTCAAGTCGCCTTTCACGTCGGCCATGAACACGGGAACCCCCCACCTTGAAAAATTTTCAGCCAAGGTTTGCAAGGTCACGGTTTTACCCGTGCCCGTGGCGCCTGTGATCAAGCCATGGCGGTTGGCCATGCTCGGCAGCAGGTGGCATTGCGCCTGTGAGTTGCGTGCAATCAGCATCGGATCGACCATGGTGCGATTTCTCCCGTCGGTGAAAAGTAAAATCCAAGCTCAAGGTTAAATCAACATTCAAGGAATTGCAGATGGCTGGGCACAGTAAATGGGCAAATATTCAGCACCGCAAGGGGCGGCAGGACGAAAAACGCCAGCGCATCTGGACTCGGGTGGTGCGTGAAATCATGGTGGCGGCGCGCACCGGCGGAGGTGACGTCAGCGCCAACCCTCGATTGCGCCTGGCCATTGAAAAAGCCAAAGCGGCCAACATGCCAGCCGACACCATCAAGCGCAACGTCGACAAAGCCACGGGCAACCTTGAGGGTGTGAGCTACGAAGAAATTCGTTACGAAGGCTACGGCATTGGTGGTGCGGCCATCATTTTGGACACCATGACCGACAACCGGGTGCGCACTGTGGCCGAGGTGCGTCACGCTTTGAGCAAGCATGGAGGCAATTTGGGCACGGAGGGGTCCGTCGCTTTCCAGTTCAAGCATTGCGGTCAACTGATCTTCGCCCCAGGCACGAATGAAGACCAGTTGATGACGGTGGCGCTTGAAGCGGGTGCTGAGGATGTGATCACCGACGCGGATGGCGCCATTGAGGTGCTCACTGCCTATCCAGATTTTGAAACGGTCAAAAATGCCTTGGAACTGGCTGGCTTGGTGGCCGAGGTGGCGGAGGTGGCCATGCGGCCTGAAAGCCCCGTGACTTTATCGGGCGAAGATGCTGCCAAAATGCAAAAATTGTTGGATGTTCTGGAAGATTTGGATGACGTTCAAAATGTGTTCCACAACGCCGAATTTGAAGATTAAGGAAGTTGGATGAAAGTATTGGTTGTTGGCAGTGGTGGTCGTGAACATGCCATGGCATGGAAACTGGCGCAGTCACCCAAAGTTCAGCAGGTCTATGTGGCGCCGGGTAACGGCGGCACGGGCAAAGACAAAAATCTCGTCAATGTGCCCATCACCGACGCAGTGGCCTTGCGCGAGTGGGCCCTGGATCATGGCATTGGCTTGACCCTGGTCGGTCCCGAGGCGCCTTTGGCCGGCGGCATCGTGGACGATTTCCGGGCGCATGGCTTGCGTATTTTTGGACCCACGAAAGCGGCAGCCCAATTGGAAAGCTCCAAGGCTTTTTCCAAAGCGTTCATGCATCGCCATGGCATCCCCACGGCGGCGTTTGAGACTTTCACCGATGCGGCGATGGCCCACGCCTATGTGGAACGTCTGGGCGCGCCCATTGTGGTCAAGGCCGACGGCCTGGCTGCAGGCAAAGGGGTGGTGGTGGCCATGACACTGGCGCAAGCGCACGAAGCAATCGACTTCATGCTGCTGGATAACACCTTGGGCGTCGCCCACAACGCGGGTGGTGCGAGGGTGGTGATCGAAGAGTTTTTGCAAGGCGAAGAGGCCAGTTTCATGGTGCTTTGCGATGGCAAAAATGTGGCTGCTTTGGCCACCAGCCAAGACCACAAACGCCTGCTTGACGGCGATGAGGGCCCCAACACCGGGGGCATGGGCGCCTATTCGCCAGCGCCCGTGGTCACGGCAGAGGTGCATGCCCGTGCAATGCGTGAGGTGATATTGCCCACCATCCGCGGTATGGACAAAGACGGCATCAACTACACCGGATTTTTGTACGCCGGCTTGATGATTGATCCGCTTGGACGCATCAAGACCTTGGAGTTCAACTGTCGAATGGGAGACCCGGAGACTCAACCCATTTTGATGCGCTTGAAATCCGATTTTTTGGACGTTCTGTTGGCTGCAACCGCACAGGGCTTGGACACATTTGAATTGGAATGGGACCGCCGTGTGGCGCTGGGTGTGGTGATGGCTGCGGCCAACTATCCCCTGCCACCACGCACGGGTGATGCCATCACCGGCCTGCCCAAGGACCAAGACGATGCCATGGTGTTTCATGCGGGCACGGCTGAGCAAGCGGGTCAAATTGTGAGCGCTGGCGGTCGTGTTCTGTGTGTCACGGCACTGGCCGACTCGGTCAAACAAGCACAGCAAAAAGCCTACCAAACGGCCAGCTCGATTGCCTTTGACGGATTTCAGATGCGACGGGACATCGGCTTCCGCGCCATCAAAACCTGAGCCCTTGGATTGACATGCGCACTGTGTCCCGCCACCCCGTGACTTTCAAGGGCTCCCGTCTGGCCCGTTGGGTGTTGAAAATACTGGGTTGGCGCCTGGACTTCGATGGTTTTCCGACCTTGCAAGGGGTGGCCATTGTGTATCCGCACACCAGCAACTGGGATTTTCCGATTGGGATTTTGGCCAAATGGGCATTGGGGATCCCGGCCCATTTCTGGGGCAAGGCCTCCCTTTTCAAGTTCCCGGTGATGGGCGCTTGGATGCGCTGGGTGGGGGGGATACCGATTGACCGCAGCTCTTCTCGCGGTGTGGTCGGCCAGATGGTGCATGTGTTCGAGCAACACAAGCACAAGGACCAGTTGCTTTGGCTGGGCCTGGCCCCTGAGGGTACCCGCAGCCTCACACCGGGATGGCGCAGTGGTTTTTACCAGCTGGCCTTGGGTGCGAAAGTGCCCCTGGCACTCGTCAAGCTGGACTGGGGTCAACGCCGTTTCAGTGTGGTCGATTTTTACGAGCTCACAGGCCATGTCGAGCAAGATTACGCCCACATGGCCCATGTGTTTGAAGGTGTGCAAGGTTTCCATGTGCACCAAATGGGCCCGATTCTTCCGTGGAGCCCTGGACAGCCAACGCCACCCACCTCGTCAGAAACACAGTCCATTTCCTGAAACTTTTCAACGTTCCTTCCCACCATGAGCAACAGCTTCGCACTCGGCACTGTCAAAGAATATCTGGTGGGCTTGCAGTCCCGCATCACTGGGGCCTTGACCGACCTCGACGGCACACCCTTTCTGACCGATGCCTGGCAAAAAGACCCGGGTGAAAAACTTCAGGGCAATGGCATCACCCAAATTCTGGAGGGGGGGCCTGTTTTTGAACGTGCGGGTTGCGGGTTCTCGCACGTCACGGGGCCGCAGTTGCCGCCTTCGGCCACCCAACATCGCCCCGAACTCGCGGGGTCGGCCTTTGAGGCCATGGGGGTGTCGCTGGTGTTTCACCCGCGCAACCCGTATGTGCCCACGGTGCACATGAACGTGCGCATGATCGCGGCCAAGCCCGAGGGCAGGGCGCCCGTGGCCTGGTTTGGTGGCGGCATGGACTTGACGCCCTATTACGGCTTTGACGAAGATGCGGTGCATTTTCACCAGTCTTGCAAGGATGCGCTGACCCCGTTTGGTGCAGACCTGCACCCCCGCTTTAAGGCTTGGTGCGACGATTACTTTTGCAACAAACACCGCCATGAACAACGTGGCGTAGGCGGCATTTTCTTTGACGATTTTTCCGAGTTGGGCATGGACCAGAGCTTTGCCATGATGCAAAGCGTGGGAGATGCCCTGCTCACAGCCTACATGCCAATCGTGTTGCGCCGCATGGACACGCCTTATGGTGAGCGTGAACGCGACTTCCAGCTTTATCGCCGTGGGCGCTATGTCGAGTTCAACTTGGTCTGGGACCGGGGCACGCATTTCGGCTTGCAGTCGGGAGGCCGCACCGAATCGATCTTGCTGTCCATGCCGCCC
The DNA here is from genome assembly GCF_048019295.1 of Limnohabitans sp. DCL3. Taxonomy (GTDB): domain Bacteria; phylum Pseudomonadota; class Gammaproteobacteria; order Burkholderiales; family Burkholderiaceae_C; genus Limnohabitans_A. The sequence goes on from NZ_CP171842.1 coordinate 1,295,586, forward strand.
GAGGTGCGCTGGTCTTATCAGCGTCAGGATGAAGCCGGCTCGCCTGAGGCGCGTTTGTTGAGCCACTTTCTGGTGCCCAAGGATTGGGTTTGATCCTGCCGCAGCATGCCGACCCCAGCCCGGCCAACGTCCGGCGTCTGGGGGTTTTCGGTGGCGCATTCGACCCCCCACACCCGGCTCATGTGGCGTTGGTCGAGTCGGCCATTTCCCAGTTGCAATTGGAGCGTGTGCACGTGGTGCCGACAGGTCAGGCCTGGCACAAAACACGCACCTTGACCGAGCCAATGCACCGATTGGCCATGGCCCGTTTGGCTTTCGAGCACCTGCCTCAGGTCGTGGTGGACGAGCGCGAAATTCGACGTGCGGGCCCCAGTTACACGGTGGACACTTTGCGCGCCTTGCAAATCGAATTCTCCCAAGCACAGATCTATTTGTTGTTGGGCGATGACCAGCGCCGGTCCTTGCAGTCATGGCACGAAATCGGCGAAATCGGGCGCATCGCTATAATCTGCGCCGCAGGCCGTGATGTGGCTGTGCGAGCCTGGAACGAAAAATTGGACTCGCCCGAGCCCCCCGTCAAGCTTCCGGACACGTTGCAAGCGCGCATCCTCACGCTGAACATGCCGCTGATGCCTCACAGTGCCACAGACATCCGTGTGCTGGCGGCCCAAGAACAGACCTTGACCGGTCTGGTCACCCCCGCCATTGAGCGCTATATTCACGACCACCACCTCTACAGGCCCCATTGATGACCGAAAACGCAGCCAAAAAAGACATCCAAAAACTTCAGAGGGCCATTGTCGATGCCTTGGAGGACGTCAAGGCCCAAGAAATCCAGGTGTTTGACACCGAGCACCTGTCGTCTTTGTTTGAGCGGGTCATCATCGCCTCGGGCACCTCTAACCGTCAGACCAAGGCGCTGGCCGCGAGCGTGCGCGACAAAGTTCGCCAGGCCGGTTTTGGCAAGCCCCGCATCGAAGGCGAAGACAACGGGGAATGGATCATTGTCGATTGTGGTCCAGCCGTGGTGCATGTCATGCAACCGACCATTCGCACGTATTACAACCTGGAAGAAATCTGGGGCGGCACACCTGTGCGTTTGAAATTTGGAGCGCCCAAGCCTGTGGCCACAGGGGAGATCAAAGGACACATCCAAAACTCTGTGGCCAAAAAAGCCAGCGCCAAATCTGCCACGGTCAAAACCGCGGCGACAAAATCTGTCGCCAGCAAAACCGCAGCCAAGGCCAAGCCTGCTTTGAAAGCCCCGGTCAAATCGAGCAAGCCCGCGGCGAAATCTGCAGCCAAGACAGCCGCCAAAACCGCGGTGAAGACAGCGGCCAAATCGGTGACCAAGACGCCGGCCAAACCCGCAGCGAAAACCCCCGTCAAAACCAGCAAGCCCACCGTGAAAACCGTGGGCAAGCCAACGGCCAAACCATCTGCCAAGTCTGCCGCAAAACCTGCGGCCAAAAAAGCGCCGGCGCGCAAGGCTGTGCAAGCGACCACCCGCCGCAAAGCCGATTGATCGGGGATGAAGCTGCTGATCGTCGCGGTCGGCCTGCGCGTCCCCGACTGGGCCCAGACGGCCTGGGACGACTACGCCAAACGTTTCCCGCCTGAGCTCAAAGTCGAGCTCAAGGCGGTCAAAACCGAGCCTCGGGGTTCTAAAACGTTGCCCAGTCTGTATGCCGCAGAGCGCCAGCGCATTGAAACGGCGATTCCCCGTGGCAACCGACTGGTGGTGTTGGACGAGCGTGGGACCTCATTGACCACCCAAGCCCTGGCCACGCGACTGACCCGTTGGCAGCTTGGGGGAGACGATGTGGCCTTGGTCATCGGTGGCCCCGATGGGCTCGACCCAGAGTTCCGGCAAGCTGCGCATGAACGCATCCGCTTGTCCGACATGACCTTGCCTCACGCCATGGCCCGCGTGCTTTTGATCGAGCAGCTCTACCGTGCTTGGTCCATCAACGCCAACCACCCCTACCACCGCGAATGAGTGACTTCATCTACCTGGCCTCCCAAAGCCCCCGCCGCAGCCAGTTGCTGGACCAAATGGGCGTGGCCCACAAGCTGCTTGTGGCAGCACCGCATGAAGACGCCGAGTCTCTTGAAGCCGTGCGCGGCGCGGAAGCGCCTGGGCGATATGTGGCGCGTGTCACGGGCTTGAAGTTGGATGCTGCGCTGCAGCGCCTCCAACGGCAGGGCTTGCCGGCAGCACCTGTGCTGTGTGCCGACACCACGGTCTGCCTGGGGCGGGACATTTTGGGAAAACCCCTCACCGAAGCCGATGCCGTTCGCACCCTCCAGCGGCTGGCCGGTCAGGCACATCGGGTCTTGACCGCTGTGGCGGTGCAACGGGGTGACCAACGCATTTCGGCGATTTCTCAGTCGTGGGTGCGTTTTGCACCCATGACACCAGCCCAGATACACGCTTATGTGGCCACGGGCGAGCCCATGGGCAAAGCCGGCGCATACGGTGTACAGGGCAGAGCGGCTGTTCATATTGAACAGATACGGGGCAGCTATTCAGGCATCATGGGCTTGCCCTTGTTCGAAACTGCGACTTTGCTTCGTTCAATGGGCATTCGTTGTTGAGCCTTTGCGCTGACATGAGCGCTGATGGCCTGTTGCTTTCTTCGCCAGTTTTTTCTTTTCCCCCTTTTGACGCCTGCCATGCAACAAGATATTTTGGTCAATTGGTCGCCCCAGGAAACCCGTGTCGCTGTGGTGGAGTTTGCTCAGGTGCAAGAGTTGCATGTTGAGCGCACGCTCGAGCGCGGTCTGGTTGGCAATGTTTACTTGGGCAAAGTGGCGCGCGTCTTGCCGGGCATGCAATCGGCTTTCATCGACATAGGTCTGGACAAAGCGGCCTTTTTGCATGTGGCAGATGTCTGGCAAAAGCACGCCGAGGGCGAGGCTGCAGCGGCCCGTACCGGCCAGCCTCTGGTGCCGATCGAGAAGCAGGTCTTCGAGGGGCGCGCCATCATGGTGCAGGTCATCAAGGACCCTATGGGCACCAAGGGGGCCCGTTTGTCCACGCAAATCAGCATTGCAGGGCGACATTTGGTGTTCTTGCCGCAAGACGACCACATTGGGGTGTCCCAAAAAATACCGTCCGATCAGCGGGACGCTTTGCGCCAAAGGTTGCAGGCCTTGGTTGGCTCAGCCGGGGGCGGCTTCATTTTGCGCACCAACGCAGAGGACTCCAGCGACGAAGAGTTGCAGGATGACATCGCCTACCTGCGCAAGACCTGGGCCCGTATCAAAGAGGCCTCCATGCGCCTGCCACCCGCGTCCTTGCTGCACCAGGACCTGACGCTCTTGCAGCGGGTTCTGCGCGATTTGGTGGGTGAAAACACCCAAAGCATCCGCATTGACTCGCAAGAGCAGTTCGCCCAGTTGCAGGCCTTTGGCCAAGAATTCATGCCCAAGGCGGCTGAACGCTTGCAGTTGTACAAAGGCGAGCGGCCCATTTTCGATCTGTATGCCATCGACGAAGAAATCGCCAAGGCGTTGGGTCGCCGGGTGGAGCTCAAATCGGGCGGTTATTTGATCATTGACCAGACAGAGGCCCTCACCACCGTGGACGTGAACACGGGTGGTTATGTCGGTGCCCGCAATTTTGAGGACACGATCTTCAAGACCAATTTGGAAGCGGCCCAGGCCATTGCAAGGCAATTGCGCTTGCGCAACTTGGGCGGGATCATCATCGCCGATTTCATCGACATGGCCCGCACCGAGCACCAGGAGGCTGTGCTGGCCGAGTTCCGCAAACAGTTGTCGCGTGACCGTGTCAAGACCATGGCCGGCGGTTTTTCATCATTGGGTTTGTTGGAGATGACCCGCAAACGCACCCGCGAATCTTTGGCGCACATGCTGTGCCAACCTTGCCCAAGCTGTCAGGGAAAGGGCATCGTGAAGACGCCGCGTTCCGTGGTTTACGACATCTTGCGTGAAATTTTGCGTGAAGCGCGCCAGTTCAACCCGCGAGAATTTCGCATTGTGGCCGCAACGGCAGTGATTGATTTGTTGCTGGATGAAGAAAGCCAGCACCTGGCCGGATTGTCGGATTTCATTGCCAAGCCCATTTCCTTGCAAGTTGAAACCGCCATGGGGCCAGAGCAGTACGACATCGTGCTGTTGTGAAGCTGGGCTTGGTTCATGCAGATGGGCTGTTCAGCGCGGACGCTGAATGGGCCCATTCTCCTCGATGGTGCAGCCGCGCATAGGGGCCACCTTGTGTCAGCAATAAAGCGGGCGTGCCTTGCTCCACAATTCGGCCACCTTCCATCACGACGACGCGGTCGGCATGCTCAATGGTGGAGAGTCTGTGCGCCACGATCAAGGTGGTACGCCCTTGCATGAGTTGTTGCAGGGCGTCTTGAACAAGACGCTCGGACTCGTTGTCCAGTGCCGAGGTGGCCTCATCCAGGATCAGTATCGGCGCGTCCTTGTACAAAGCGCGCGCAATGGCCAAACGCTGACGCTGGCCGCCTGAGAGTTGGCTGGCATTGTGGCCCAACAGCGTGTGCATGCCTTGTGGCAGGTGCTTCACATGATCCCAAAGGTTGGCCGCTTCGAGGCTGGCCTGGATGCGCAGCGGGTCGGCACCGTGCCCGAGGCAGACGTTGGCCGCGACGGTGTCGTTGAGCATGACCACGTCTTGGCTGACCATGGCAATTTGCTGGCGCAAACTCTCTAGGTGCCAGTTTTGGAGGGGTATGCCATCGATGAGCACATCGCCAGAGCTGGCCTGCACAAAACGGGGCAGCAACTGGATCAGGGTGGTCTTTCCGGCGCCTGATGTCCCCACCAACGCCACTGTTTCGCCCGGTTCGACCTTCAGACAGACGCCCGACAAGGCCGGTTGGCCATCGGGGGTGAAGCGCAAATGCACATCGCGCCATTCCACTGATCCTTGTGCGCGAGGGCTGGTGTAGTGGCCTTGTGTTTCTTCTGGAGCGCCCTGCAAGAGCGCCAGACCCCGTTCCAGTGCCGCCAGCCCCCGGGTGATGGGACTGGAAATTTCGGCCAGCCGCTTGATGGGGGCCACCAGCATCAACATCGCGGTGATGAAGGCCACAAAGCCGCCCACAGTGGCGCCCGATGCGCCGTTTTGGCTTTGGTAAAGAGCGATCACCAGCACCATGGACAGTGACAATGCGGCCATGATTTGCGTCAGAGGCGACATGGCGGCCGAGGCCACGGTGGTCTTCAAGGCCAAACGGCGCAGAACTTTGCCCAGTTGGTCAAAGCGATCGATTTGGTGTGTCTGGCCGCCTTGCAAGCGCACCACGCGGTGGGCCAGCACGTTTTCCTCCACCACATAGGCCAAGTCGTCGGTTGCACTCTGGGTTTCTTTGGTCAATTTATAGAGTCTGCGAGACAGGGCTTTCATGATCCAACTCAATCCTGGGGCCACGGTAAAGACCACCAAGGTGAGTTTCCAGTTGAGCCACATCAGGTAACTGAGCAAGGCGATCAGCGTGAAGCCATCGCGCGCCAACGCGATGACCGCTGAGACCAATTGAGACGCGCCGTTTTGCACTTCGTACACGATGGTGTTGGACAAGGTGCTGGCCGATTGCTTGGAAAACAGCGATAAATCTGCCTTCATGAGCCGTGCAAACAGCTCCGAGCGGAGTTTTTCCATGCCGTCGTTGGTCAGCCTGGACAGGGCGTATTGGGCAATGAAATTGGCCAGACCCCGCACCGAGAACAGGCCCACCACAGCCACGGGAATCGCCCAAAGCGGCAGTTTGTTTTGCGCAAAACCTTGGTCCAGCAGGGGCTGGAACAAAGCGGGGATCATCGGCTCGGTCAATGCCCCCATCAAGGTGGCCAAAACGGCCACAGCCCAAATGCCCTTCTGGTTTCCAAAATAGGGCGCCAATTTGCGCAATCTTTGGGGAATGCTCAGTGTTGAAGGGGACGGGGGGGGGGACTCACTCATTTCGTTGATTGTAAATAGTCACACCCTCTGTCGCCGTAAAAATGCATTTCAACGGTGTACCATCACGGCTTTTGTGTCTCACATCACCCTTTGCCTCTCATGAAGCTTGTTTTTTTGCGCATCGGACTGCTGACCGGCTTGACCCGGCTGCTGCTTTTGGGCCTGTTGGCCATGCCGGCTTGGGCGCAATTTCGTGTTGAAGTGACAGGCGTGGGCATGACCCAATTGCCCGTGGTGTTGGTCCCCTTCAAGGGAGAAGCCGCGGCCCCTCAAAAGTTGGCCAGCATTGTCCAAGCTGACTTGGAGCGAAGTGGCCAGTTCAAAGGGTTGCCTGCAGGCGCCAGCGTGATGGACGAAACGAGTCAGCCGGATTGGTCACCTTGGCGGCAACTGTCCGCTGAAGCCTTGCTGGCCGGCTCTGTCACACGTTTGGCCGATGGCCGTTACAACGTCCGCGCCCGCTTGTGGGACGTGGTCAAGGGGCAAGACAAAGGCGATTTCAAAGACACCGTCAGTGCCGCCGAGTTGCGTCTGTCTGCGCACCGCATCGCCGATTGGGTTTATTTGCAATTGACGGGAACGCCCGGCGCCTTTGCCTCTCGCATCAGTTACGTGACCAAGTCGGGTGGCCGTTATGCTTTGTGGATTGCCGATTCCGATGGCGAGAATGCCCAAGCGGCCCTGACCAGCCCTGAGCCCATCATTTCCCCTTCCTGGTCGCCCAGCGGTGGTCAATTGGCTTACGTGTCGTTTGAACAGCGCAAACCCGTGGTTTATGTGCACGAGCTGGCCACAGGTCAACGCCGAGCTGTGGCCAATTTCAAAGGCTCCAACAGTGCGCCCGCATGGAGTGCAGATGGCAAATCTCTGGCGGCCACGCTCAGCCGTGATGGCGGTTCGCAGTTGTTTCGCATTGATTTGCAAGGCGGTGAGCCTCGCCGCTTGACGCAGTCGGGCAGCATCAACACAGAACCGGCTTTCTCGCCCGATGGCAGTGCGCTGTTTTTTGTCAGTGACCGGGGCGGCAGTCCACAGATTTACCGCATGCCTGCCCAAGGCGGGCCCGCCGAGCGGGTCACTTTTTCTGGCACTTACAACATTTCCCCTGCAGTCAGCCCCGATGGGCGTTGGCTCGCTTATGTTTCTCGACTGGGTGGAGGGTTTCGCCTGCACCTGATGGAATTGGCCTCAGGACGGGTCACTGCGCTCACCGACACCTTGGCCGATGAGCGCCCCAGCTTTGCACCCAACAGCCGCTTGTTGGTCTACGCGTCGGTTGCTCAGGGGCGTGAAGCCTTGATGACCACCACGCTGGACGGCCGTGTCAAAGCGCGGTTGGCGGGTGAGGGTGGGGACATTCGGGAGCCCCATTGGGGCCCCATGCGCAAATGATTTGAAGCTGTTTTTTTATTGACGAGGTAAAGCATGACGACGAAATTATTGGCCAGCGCATTGTTGGTGGCGCTCTTGGCGGGTTGCGCATCGGGCGTGAAGTTGGATGATGTGCCGGTGGAAGACAAATCCGTCACCTCCACGGGTATTTCGACACAGGGCATTGGCAGCACCCCAAGCGGCGCCCAAACGGGCGTGGCCAGTGTGTCGGTGGACAAGACGAACACCAACATTGGCCCTGCCGGCGTGGCGCATGTCGTTTTCTTCGACTACGACAGTTTTGTGGTTCGTGCTGAAGCGCGGCCCGTGATCGAAAGCCATGCCCGCTTCTTACAAACCAATAAACAGCGCAAAGCCAATTTGGAAGGCCACACCGACGAGCGCGGTGGCCGCGAGTACAACTTGGCTTTGGGGCAAAAACGGGCAGAGGCTGTGCGCCAGGCGCTGAGTTTGCTGGGGGTGCCTGAGAGCCAACTCGAAGCGGTCAGCTACGGCAAGGAAAAGCCCGCAGCGCCAGGTTCTTCAGAAGCCGATCTGGCAAAAAACCGCCGCGTTGAAATCCGGTATTGAACCCCATGAATTCGCGCATCACCATGGCACGCACGGGTTCGAAATGGGTTTTGGTGTGGGGCCTGTCCGCTTGGCTGGGCGTGGCACAGGCGGCTCTTTTTGAGGACGATGAGGCTCGCAAAGCCATTTTGGATTTGCGTCAGCGCGTTGAGCAATCGAATGCCGCCATCAGGAGCCTGGCGGATGAGAACGCACAACTGCGCCGGTCCTTGCTGGATTTCCAAGGCCAAATTGAAACGCTCAAAACCGAGTTGTCACAGAGCCGAGGTGCCCAAGAGCAAGCCAATCGCACCCAAGCGGATTTAGCCCGTGCCTTGTCAGAGTTTCAGATTCGCCAAAAAGACTTGGTGCAGGGTGTCGAAGACCGTTTGCGACGTTTTGATCCGGTGAAGGTGGCCTTGGATGGCGCCGAGTTCATGGCTGAACCTGTTGAAAAGCGCGACTACGATGCCGCCATGGAGACCTTTCGCAAAGGTGATTTTGTGGCGGCGCAATTCGCCTTGAGTGCGTTTGTCCAACGCTTTCCCACCAGCGGTTACAACGCATCGGCCTTGTTTTGGCTGGGCAATGCCCAATACGCCAACAAGGACTACAAAGAGTCGATGGCCAACTTCCAGCAGTTGTTGAAGGCTTCGCCCAATCACCCCAGGGCCTCTGAGGCGATGTTGGCTGTAGCCAACGTTCAAATTGAATTGAAGGACCTCAAAGGCGCTCGCAAAACGATGGAAGACTTGGTCAAAGCTTATCCTGCGTCGGAAACTGCTGTCACTGCTCGCGATCGCTTGACGCGTTTGCGCTGAGTCTCGGGGGCATCGGGTGATGACCCTTGAGCAGATGCAGTCACTTCAGTTTGGGGTATTGGGACTGAGCTTTTTGCTGGCCACTTTGGGTGGTGCACTGTTTCACCGCGGTCACTTTTGCACCATGGGTGCCATCAGTGACTGGGTCATCATGGGCGACAGCACCCGTGCCAAGCAGTGGGCATTGGCCATTGCTGTGGCGGTTTTGGGTTTCGGCGTGATGGCCTGGCTCGGTTGGGTCAGCCCCGTCAACACGATTTATGCCAATCCGCAGCTGAGCTGGCTGTCCTTGTTGCTGGGCGGGGTGCTGTTTGGGGTGGGCATGGTGCTGGGTTCGGGTTGCACCAGCAAATCCTTGATCCGCTTGGGCGCAGGTAACCTCAAGTCTTTGGTGGTTTTGATGGCCATGGGTGTGTCAGCTTTGGCCACTTTGCGTGGGCTGACTGCGGTTTGGCGCGTTTATTTCTTGGACCCCATTTCGATCGGCACTGGCCCTGGCCCTTTTGGGGGGCAATGGTTGGCCAGTGCCACCGGCTGGGAGTGGCCTTTTGCGGGCTTGGTCGCTGCGCTCGGTGTGTCCTGTTCGATTTTTCTTTGGGTTTACAAAGGCCGGCAATCCATGCCTTGGTCTCTGACCTGGAGCGGTTTAGCCGTCGGTGCTTTGGTCGTCACCCTCTGGTGGGTCAGCGGCGTTTTGGGTTTTGTGCCTGAACACCCTGAGACCTTGGCGCCGGTCTTCTTGGCATCGGCCAGCGGACGCATGGAGTCCATGAGTTTGACGGCCCCAGTGGCGTACCTTTGGGATGCGCTCATGTACTACAGCGACGGCAGTAAAAAAATCAGCTTGGGCATGGTGGTGGCTCTGGGCTTGGTGGTCGGGGCTTGGCTCCATGCGCAGTGGACAGGCACTTTCCGATGGGAAGGGTTCACACAAACCGGCGATTTGGCGCTGCATCTCTTGGGCGGGACCCTGATGGGCGTGGGTGGTGTTTTGGCGATGGGATGCACGGTGGGCCAAGGCCTGTCGGGGCTGTCCACGCTCAGCCTGGGCAGCCTCATCGCCGTCTCTGGCATTGTGCTCGGTGCAATGGCTGCATTGCACTGGCAACTGCGTCGGTCCGAGGCTTCCGCATGAGCGCTGTCGCGATACCCGATGGCGCCGATGCCCGTCGATTTGGTGGCTTACAACGTCTATACGGTGTGCAGGGCGCAAACCGCATCCGCCAAGCGCATGTGGTGGTGGTCGGTATCGGCGGGGTGGGCTCTTGGGTTGCCGAGGCCCTGGCCCGCAGTGGTGTGGCCCGTTTGAGCTTGATGGACATGGACCACATTGCCGAGTCCAACATCAACCGCCAAATCCACGCCCTGAGCACGACCACAGGGCAAGCCAAAGTTCAGGCCATGCGTGAGCGCATTGCTTTGATTCATGCCGAATGCCAAGTCGATGTGATCGACGAGTTTGTCAGTCCTGACAACTGGCCTGCGCTCTTGCCTTGCCAGCCGGATGCCCTCATCGATGCCTGTGATCAGGTCAGTGCCAAAGTGGTCATGGCCCAATGGGCCTTGCAAAATCAAGTGGGTTTCATCACGGTAGGTGCTGCAGGTGGCAAGCGCTTGGCGCACAAAGTCGATGTGGACGATTTGTCCAAAATCACCCATGACCCTTTGTTGTCCCAATTGCGCTACCGCCTGCGCAAGCACCACGGTGCAGCCCGAGGTGATAAGCGCATGGGCATTCAGGGGGTGTTCAGTCGTGAAGCGGTCGCACCGCCTGATGCTTCGTGTGCGGTGGAGGGCGATGGCTCACTCAATTGCCACGGCTATGGATCGGTGGTCAGTGTGACGGCCACCTTCGGCATGTGTGCTGCTTCAGAAATTTTGAACTTTTTGGCCGTCAATCCTCTGGGAGCCAAAAAATAAGGCTATAATTCAAGGCTTGCTGCAGTGCAATGACAATGCAGCAAAGGGACCATAGCTCAGTTGGTAGAGCAGTGGACTTTTAATCCGTTTGTCGTGGGTTCGACCCCCGCTGGTCCCACCAGTAATCAAGTAAAAACACCCTGTATGAAAGTATGGGGTGTTTTTTTTCGTCCGTGCTCAACAACAAAAACACTCTGTGAGCACTTTGAATTCCACGCTGTCCGTCGTCGTTGCTAAATGTCACGCCAGCAACGCACAACCAAAAACACACCACAGCTCCTCACACCTCAAAACACCGCACAGGTGTTTGCGTTGCTGCCCACAGCACAACCGCAAAACATCCATTTGCGTGACGGTGAAGTGGTGCTGTACAGACGCAGCCGCAGCCTGATGTACCAGTGCCGCTACAAACTTGCTGATGGCACTTGGTACAGGCAGAGCACACGCAAAGCCAGCATAGAACACGCCGTTGCCGTTGCCTGTGATTTGTATGACGAAGCCAGGTACAGACAGCGGTTGGGCTTAGCACACCAAACACACACGTTCGCACAAATTGCGGCGGTTACGTTGGCAGAACTGCGAGTGAAAATTGACGCCAGAACTGGCAGAACTGCTTACAGCGACTACGTGGGCTGTATTGAGAAGTATTTTTTGCCCTACTTCAAAGACAAGCGGCTTGAAGAATTGACGCACACAGACATCGTTGAGTTCGAGTTGTGGCGTGACAGGCAGATGCGGCGCAAACCCAAAGCCAGCACACTGATGAACTTCGCCAGTGCTTGGAACAAGTTGTTGTCTGTTGCGGTGTCGCGTGGCTACATCAGCGAGCGTGTGCCAGTGCCCAAACTAACGACAAAGGGCGAGAAGGGCACAACACGCCCAGCGTTTAGCGAAGAAGAAATCGTCAAGCTGCTGGCGTTTATGGAAACGTGGCAACACGAGGGCTTGCGAGTAGTGGAAAAGGAAATGCGTCCCTTGCTGCGTGACTACATTGAAATGTTGCTGCTAACGGGAATACGGCACGGCACAGAAGCAATGGGCATCTGCTGGCGGCACATTGAGTGGCACACGGACAAGGGCGTCAAGTACCTGCGGATTTGGGTTGATGGCAAGACTGGTGGACGATGGCTGATAGCAAAACACAGGGCAGTTGAAGTGCTGCGACGGCTACACGCGCGACAAACGGACTTGAAACACATTGCATTCGACAGCTTGTTTGCTGAACGTGTGCCGCACCTGCTGTTCCGTTTCAGTGACGGCTACCAACCGCCAAGCCTGAACGGAACTTTTAGACGCTTGATGCGTGACACAGGCTTGTTGAAGAACGAGCAAGGGCAAACACGCACACTGTATTCGTTGCGTCATACATACGCCACTTTTGAACTCTTGCGTGGGGGCACGGACATACATACACTCAGTAAACAGATGGGCAATTCAGCAGCAATGATTGAGCGGCACTACAGCAAGTTGACGGCAACGATGGCGGCGGACAGGTTGGCTTGACAGTTGTATTGTTTTCTCAGCTTACAGTATTTTGTTAATTAAAAAATTTCGTTAATTGAAAGAAAATAATGCGATTTCAGAAGATTTTTATCAGCTTTTTTTTAATCACAACTGTTGCTGATCTGAGGGCGGCTGCTTGGAGTGTGGTTTCATCGGGGGTCTATGGTGTTTATCACATTGATACAGATAATATTTCTGGTCCTTTAAATGATAGAAAAATAATTACCAAAGTGAATTTTTTGCAAGATAGAGTTGATCAATTTAAATCAATGCTGATAAATTACTCTGTTAATTGTACAGAGGAAACTATTGTATATGAACTTGTCCGAGGATATGCCCAGCCTGATTTGCAAGTTTGGAAGACAAACGTATTATCACTTCAGGGAAGAAGGGTGGACTTTAAGTCAAATAACGAGTTGAAAAAGTATGCTGATATTGCTTGCAACAATCAGACTACACAAAATTCTCAGCCACCATTGGATATACAAAATCAAATTGTTGGTGTTGCACCTCAAAGCGACTTATCAAAAAATACTATCACACCGCAAAATAGATTGCAGTACTTCTCAAGAAATAATCCAGAAGGAAATGTCAAAGAAGCTTTTAAAGTTATAACCAACGAAGAGATTGATGCTATATCATGGAATTTCGCTTTTGCCAATGATGTTGCAAAAAAAATCACCACTAATACTCTTTGGCAAAATCAAGCTACGGTACTTGCCTCCGCTATACCTATTATGAATGAAGGAGTTTCAAAATATTTAAAATCTTTTGATGAATTAGCAAGCTCTCTTGGCGTTTCTAGGGCATTAATTATGAGCTCTTTCGATATAAAAATTAATGATAATGGATATGCAGGCTTTGTGAGGCGAGTCGATTTAAATTCCGAACTTAATGGAGTAACGAATTCGTATCTTTCTTTTTATGGTGCTTGGAACAAAAACGAGCGCGATTACTTTGAACGTAATGTACCTGGTTATTACAAGGGGCGCCCACCAGCCAATATTTATACTTCAGTTTTGGCAGATGACTTAAAAAAAATCGAATCAATTAAACAAAGGGTAGTTGCATCTGCATTTCGTATTGAGTCCTTTTTGATCGCTAAAGAAAATGAAAGAATAAAGCTTGAGAAAGAGCTGGCAATCCGTCGCGAGACTGAAGAAAAAAGAATAGCAGAGGAAAGACAAAAAAGAGAAGATTTTCTGAAATCACCTGAAGGACAGCGTCAAATAGCCGCAGAGAAAAAGGCTAAAGAGCTTGCCGAGGAAATGGCACGTCCGAAACCCATTGACAGGAAGAAACTACTTCAAGGTAAAGAATACACATACTATGGGGACTCTAAGTGCACTACAGAAGGAAATAAAGTTTGCCTTACCCCAGCAGATTATGAGCACCTTTGCAGAATAGCAAAAAGCATGACACAACTAGCCGCCAGCGGATTGACTATTTTCGATCCTGCTGCCAGTCACTTAGTGACAAACGGGACAACTGATTCTTTAGAAGTAAGCTGGAACGGATCTGCCTCGTCAAAATTTAAGTGCAGGGCAACAATAACTGTTAGCGGGATCTACAGGGGTAGCTCAAGAAGAGTCACCTCTTATGGCGGCGTTACTCAGTTCATAATTAATGGCAACAATGAAGTTCTGGCTCATAGCGCGAGCTCATCTTACTAAAATTTATCTTATAGCAAATTTCACAAGTATTATTTCCATCAATTACAGCCAACAAGGATTTTTCAAATGAATTTTTCTAAACTTGTCTTTCTTTTATGCGTACTGACATGCTCATCATTCGCACTTTCTCAAAATGTTAAAGTCTATAATTGTGAATGGAAGGCGATGAGATCAGGAAAAAATCCTAACTTTACTGCCTGGAGTACTGGGCTTAAGGACCCAGGCAGAGTAACCGTATCTGAGGACTTGGTGTCGTATGGGCGTATGAGATATCAAAGATCTAGCGCGATCCCTTCGCAAACTCGTCCCAATGGAACTGTTCTTGATATATATAGCGATGGAGAAAATATGATAAACATTGGCTATAGCCCTGATGGAAGAGTTATGATTTCTTTAATGCAAAAATCTACTGATATTAATTTGGTTGGCGATTGCTTTAGAAATTAATAATTTAAAATTGGATTATCTTGCGACAATAAGTGCTGACTGTTTCGAAATATTAGCGGTTACTGCGCACTTGGCTAATTATTATGTCTAAAAATAGATTGCTTAATATTTGAGCTGGCACGTAAGTCTAATTTTTCACGTTTTTAAAATGGATGCTCTAAATTTATGCTGTTCACCTTTTTCAAATAAGACAGCAACAAATGAAAAAGATCCGGAACGTGGTGGACTTGTCTGGTATGGTGCTCAATAAGATATTCGCACTTAGTACGTTCTGGTGCTTGGGTTGCGGCTTTCCAATGGTTCGAAATGGCTCATAATTTACGCAATTTAATCATTTTTGTAAATGTGCATTTTTAAACAATAGCAACGCTAGCTAGCTCTGTATCAGATTAGCAAGTCATCGTCTAGTAACGGGACGTTGGCGTCAATGAGCTTTTGATCCTGTTTCTCTAGGTGGTTTATAATTTCATCTGATCCAAACAGCGGTCGCCATTCTTCAGCAGCTACAGCTTCTTCCATTCGCTGCTGTTGAGCTGAGCGCCAGACAATGGGTTGAGTCATGGGCTGAACGCTTGGGAATGTTCCAACAGCGGCATTCTGAGCGAGATAGTTCGCCCGTGCCAACATTCTTGACACTGCCACCTTCATGCCATTCACACGCTTGGCAGCACGTTCAGCGTTATCAGTGACCACGGGCATGCAGGTTCTGACCAGCCGCAGTTCCTTTCCTATTTGGTACAGGCTTTTGCTGCCCTGTACCTGCCCAATCTTGTACGTTTGACTGAGATCGCGTGATTGCCAGTGCATTTGCCACGTTACGTGGGCAATTTGCAGCAGATCTTTGCGTATGCCCGTGAACTTGGCTAGTGGTCGCCTGGCACTGCTGCGTCGTTCTACTTCGCGTGATGGGTGATTGCGCAACATCTTCTTGACCTGTTTGATGATGGTGGCTTCAGTCAAGTTGAGCGGGATTTCCAGCAAAAGGTGCGATGACATGCCAGGGCTCAATCGCATGTTGATGCGATCAAGCTCACGCACTTCTGGTGGCGCAATGCGTTCAGCAAACAAATCGTTTCCTTGTTTGCGCCACCAATCCTCAAACGGCATGGCGAATACATCGCCAAAGTCGCGATACATGGAGCGCAGTCTTGGATCATCAGCCTTGCCCTTGAGTTGGCACACCCACCAGTAATCTTTGCTGAGCCGCAGATACGCCCACCACCAAAAGTAGGGACTCTGCTTGGCGTCATCCAACAGTACATCTGGACGTACGTACTTGAAGCGACGCATGCCTTTAAAAACTTGCTCTGTATCTTGTTGATCCATATGAATTTTTTACTGTTAACGTTTAAATATTAGTAAAGGCATATTATCTGATATCTGCGGAAAATTCAGGTTGTGGATGCAGCAAACAAACGGCGAGTTGCCTGAAAGCTGTATCCCAAAGCTCAACCAAAGGAGAACCCTATGAGCAACGCAGCAAAAACCCTGTCCGCAGACAACCTGGCTTTCGCCAATTCCATCGTCCAGCAACTGGACGTTCTGTCTGTTCGTCGCAAAGAGTGGGAAGCTACTGACTACAAAAAAGCCAACGACGGCTTGTACGCCTTGCTGGCAGATTGCTTGGATGTTTACAACGCCCGTTTCGTCAAGGGCAGCTTGGATGATCAAAAAGCACTGCGCCGAAGCTTGATCGAGCGTCTACAGGCAGACAACGTGCGTGTGGTCAAAACATCCACAACGTTGACAATGCTGGCGCGATTTGTTTTCAACAGCGACCGAAAGCGGGCTCAAGGCTATGGCTACGTGCTGGCAGCAGCTGTATCTCATGGTATTGAGGCTGCAGGTTTTCCTGCTTGGGTGGTGGGTGAAGGTGGCATTGAAGAGATCAAGCGCTTGATGGTTAAAAAACCTGCTGCTATTGCCAAACAAGAGGCAGTTAAAGCAGCGACTGTGGCTGTCAATGGCGAGATTGAGCTGAACACTCTCCAGCCTTTGGCTCACGTGGGACTGAATGGACTGACAGGCAAGCACGCCGTATTGCTGGTCAAGCCTAATGTGAATGGCGGTGTGGATATTGTGGGTTCGCTCAGTGATATCAATGACGCATTGTTGAATGCCTTGATCTTGCGCATGGCTAAAGCGCAAGTGGAAGCCGCAGCCGCAGACAAAGAGTTGGGCAAACAGGTGCAACAAGAAAGCAGTGATTTGTTGGCTGCTAACGACGAGCAAGTTGCAATGGTGGCAAATGCCTGAACACAAGGGCAGGGTGCTTGACCCTGCCCAACTGTGCAACTAACAAGGAAAAGAAAATGAAAACAGAAAAAAAATACGCTCCCACCAACCTCAACGAGGTGATCTACCCCAGCACTGCAGCGGAACTTCGCATCAAAGCATATGCGGATGGGCAACTGGAAGGGCATGTGATGCTGCATGGACCCAATGGCACTGGCAAAACCACAGTGGCAAAACTGTTGGCGGAATCTATTGGTGGAACAGATGCACAACTTGAAAGCAAAGACATGGATGAGTTGCTGGGCATGACCAAGCTCAAGGACCACATGAAGGCAGCGTGTTCAATGGCGCGACTCACCACCAGTGGCAAACACTTCATTGTGCTCAACGAGTTTGACACTGCAAAAAAAGGGGTGAGCAAGTTTTGGACTGCACTGGATGCGTGTGGAGATGATGTGATGGCGATCATCACCACAAACAATCCCATGTCGATTGAGCGTGCCATTCGCTCACGCTTTGACATGATAGAAATGGCAGGTATTGCAGCAGTTCAAGCATTGCAGCGTGTGCAATACGCACTAAAGTCAGAGGGGTTGTCACTGGCAGATGCGCAAGTGCTGCACTATTTGAAGCAAGTAGAGCACTTGATGGACTTTCGCAAGTACTTCAAAAAAGCAGATGAGTTGATATTCTTGCGCAATAGTGGTCTGCCATTTCCTGCATGGAAAGCAGCCCCTGCACCAGTGCTCAAAGTCATTTGATCCATCGTCCCGTTACTGGACGATCAGCCCCGCAAGGCAACTTGCGGGGCTTTTTTATTGGATCAAACCATTTCCACTGCGTTGCGTTTCATGTCATCGTTGACGTCGATATATTTTTGGGTAACTGAGATACTACGGTGCCCAGAAATTTCTGCGAGCACACGAACGGAAATTCCTTTGTTTGCCAAGTTGGTAATGAAACTTCTGCGCATCGAGTGGCTTGACGCTCCAGCAATGCCCGCACGTTTGAACAGGTAGTGAAAGTGCTGCGCCATCACGTTGGCGCTGAAGCGCTTGCGCCCCGCAGTGATGAACAGCGGATTGGTGGCAGGCACCATGCCACGCATGTCGAAATACACTCGCAACTCATCGCGCAGTTTCTGCGGCAGAAACACTGTGCGCGGATGTCGTCCCTTGGTCTGCTCTGCTGTGAGGCGTATTTCTGCACGTACGCTGCCGTCTGTGTTGCGCACATCGCCCACTGAGAGACTTGAAAGCTCGCCGACCCTCATGCCTGACCATAGCCCTGTCAAAAACATCACTCTATTGCGCATGGCGCAGCTGCGTGAGGCGATGTAGTCCAGCACTTGTTGGATTTCTGCAGGGGTCAGTGTTTTGGCTTGGCTCATGATGTTTGTGGTGTTTTCCAAATCGTTGCAGTCCTTTTAGTGTGTTTGGTTTGATGTTTTTGCGCGACCAATATCCCGAAAAAATGGCAGGACAAAAATCCTCAATGATTTCAACGTGGTAAATCAAATCGTGTTTTCATTTGGTGCTGTATTTAAGCAGTGCTGTGTGCACGGTGTGGGATCTGCGCTACATCTCGCCAGCGATTGCATAAAACAGCGCTGCAGCGTTTTTGCTGGGTGCCAGCTACTTGGGGTGCTGGGGCTGGCGTGATCGCTGCGCACAGCGCGGATTTGAGGTGCGGGCATTTACGTGCTGACAGCTGCGCCAGCAAAACAGTGCTGCTGGCGCAGCGGTCATTTGGGTGTGGTCACTTCACACGTGACATGCCATTTACCAAGTGATTGCCGCACACATGCCTGTGTCACTGTGGAAGCGAGCTATGCTCGCTTGTGCTGTCGCAGATCTCATTCGCTGTCGCTCATGATCTGCTCATCACCTGTTTCTCGAAATCCAATCTCTCAACCTTTCAAAGAGTTCAACATGTATTGCACGAGGGATATTCGATAGATTCAACCCACACTGAGCCTTGCAAACAGGCTCAGTCATGGGCTACGGACTTTCGATGAGTTCGTGACCACAGCACTTGAGCACAACCCAACGGGTAAGGGCGGTTTCGCGGTCTCCTTTTACATGCTGCTGTTATTGAAACGCAACTGCTGCACACAGCTCAAGTGCCAACTGTGTGCAGGGTTTGCAAGGTGCTGTGTAAGCAGGGCTTGCTCGTGACGCAGAGAACATCTGTTCAATCGTCTTTGTGCCGTCATTTGTGCTTTGTCTGTAATAGGTGGCAAACCATAACGTCACTGGTGGAGAGTGATTTCGACAAATCTTTGCTACCGCTCAAATCTTCCATCCCTGCGACACCGTTGTCCAGTTTGTGGGCGTCATGGCAACTGAGTGACGCGGCTCTTGTTTCGGTAGTTGTGGGCGCTGCAACAGTTTTCCTTTGCTGCTGCATGCCATTTATTTATGCGTGCCAAACAAGACCAGCATTTTTCCTTGGTGTTATTTGGCATAAATACACATATGCAAATACATGAGGTGGTGACCAAGCCAAAAACACCAGAGCAGCTGCGTCTGGACAGCCTCCAAGCCAACAAGGACAGGGCTGCAGATGCACTCACAGCAGAACGCCAGCGCCAAAAGCTCAGCAAGGCTCAGAAGGCAGTGACTGCAGCGCGGCATCCTCCCAGAGACACAACCATCGTCCCGTAACTGGACGTTAAGCGTCATGCGGCACGGCACCTCGTGTCATGTACAACCAATGTCCCGCCATCTTTGCGGGTTTCAGGTCGTCCGTTTCCTCAAAAGATCACAAAATTGTCTGTGCTTTATCAACAACTGAAAGGAAAAGCACATGGCAACCCTTGCAACTCTCAAGCTGAGCACAGCTGTCAAACTTACACACATGCCCGCAGTTCAGCTGCGCAGAAACAAGTTGGCAAAGCGGCTTTGGGAACAAGCAGAGCTGGCAAAAGCACAGCAAGCGGGCACACAGTTCGCACCCACCAAATTTCGCACTATCGTCGACCCTGCAACTGGACTGCGCAAGCAAGTGGAAGTAGCCAAGCGGGTCAAGCAGTGGTGGTTCGTTGCAGAAAATGGCAAGCTGGCACTGAGCGTCCGTTATGGCGCACGATTGCTTGAATTGGCAAAGGGCAAATACGCCGTAGAACTTGCCAGCGAGAAGGAGCTTGTGCCCACACTGGAAATTATCAAAACAGCAGTGTTGGCAGGGGAGCTGGACGGTTCAATTGATGCAGCGTCCAACAAGCTTCGTGCTGGTTTTTCAAAATAACTTGCAGCGTTTTGGAGCATCACTACGTCTTTGCTGACGAGTTGGGTTGCTTAAATACTCGCACATCGAATATGGAGTGAATTTATGGCGGCTGTGATGTTTGGACGAGCTAAAATACCCTGTAGCAAAGTTTGCTTTTTTCCAGCGGTACAAACAACGCAAAAACTCGCACACCACTTTTTATCTACGCTGAAATTCGTTGATAATGTTGTGAATAGTGGTACAGAGTTAAGCACTTTTAATCCGTTTGTCGTGGGTTCGACCCCCGCTGGTCCCACCAGAAAAAGCAAAAAAGCACTTTGTACTTCGGTACAAAGTGCTTTTTTCATGGTCGCGTACAAGGTGGCCCTGTTCTTCCTTCGAAAGACCGTTGATGACCCCTTCCACCCCATCCCATGAAACCACGCCTCTGGCTTTGTGTGAGCCTTGTTCGGGCATTCAACAAAACTGGCGGCGAGCACCCGGCCATGCCGAGCTGGTGCAAGGTGCCAACCGCAAAGAGCAGCGAGAAACGGGGCAAGCAACAATCACCGCTTACCGTTGTGACCGCTGTGGCACCGCTTGGGAATATGAAAACAACAAAGCCAACCAACATGTGGGTTGGTCGGTCGTGGGGCGTCCCAAGTCTTAAACGGTGGCTTCCAGCTGCTGAGTCAGCTCGAGCCAGCGCTCTTCCAGTCTGGCCACCTCATCGGCCAATGCTTTCAAGCGCCTGCCGGCGTCCGCCATGTCCGAAGGAGAGGTGGCTGTCGACAAGCGCTGTTCCCACTGGCTCTTCTCGGTTTCGATGCTTGCCATGCGTTGTTCGTTTTGCGCCAACTCGCGCTTGAGGGGCCGGGTTTGGGCGGCCAGTTGCTGGCGTTTTTGGGCATCGAGTTTGCGCTGTTCTGCGCTGCTCAGGCTGGGGGCAGGTGGGCTGGCTGGCGTGGTTTGAATCGCCGGCATGGGCATGGGTTCTGACGCTAAGGACTGCGTCGGCGTGAGCGTCTCGCGGGCCGAGTTTTTGGCCACTTCACGCAGGCGCTTGGATTCTTCCAGCAAATACTTCTGGTAGTCGTCCAAGTCGCCGTCAAAGGGCTCGACCTTGCCCCGGCCCACCATCCAGAACTCGTCGCACACGGCACGCAACAGGGCGCGGTCGTGGCTGACCAGCATGACGGTGCCTTCGAATTCGTTGAGCGCCATCGACAGGGCCTCCCGTGTCGCCAAATCCAAGTGGTTGGTGGGTTCGTCCAGCAGCAGCAAATTGGGACGTTGCCAAACGATCATGGCCAACACGAGTCGGGCTTTTTCGCCGCCGCTCATGGTGCCCACAGCCTGCTTGACCATGTCACCTGTGAAGTTGAACGTGCCCAAGTAGTTGCGCAGATCTTGTTCGCGGCTGGGCTCGCCACTGCCCGGGCCCAGCTCTTTGGCCAAGCGAACCATGTGCTCCAGCGGGTTGTCAAGCGGGTGCAGCACATCGAGTTCTTGCTGGGCAAAGTAACCGATGTTCAGGCCTTTGCCCTCGGTGAGCGTGCCTGTCAGCTGCGGCATGGTGCGGGCAATGGTCTTGACCAAGGTGGACTTGCCTTGACCGTTGGCGCCCAAAATGCCGATGCGCTGACCGGCCAGTACGGACTTGCTGACCCCTTGCACAATGGTCTTGGGCTCGCCGTCGACCCGATACCCAAAGCTGGCCTCGCTGATGGCCAGCATGGGATTGGGCAGGTTGTTGGGCTCTTTGAAGCCGAATGTGAACTCCGCGTCGGCCAGCAGTGGCGCCACTTTTTCCATGCGCTCGAGGGCTTTGACGCGGCTTTGCGCCTGCTTGGCTTTGCTGGCCTGCGCTTTGAAACGGTTGATGAACTTTTGCAGGTGGGCAATTTTGTCTTGCTGCTTGGCAAAAGAGGCTTGTTGCAGCTCCATTTGCTGGGCGCGCAAAATTTCGAAGCCGCTGTAATTGCTGCCGTAACGCGTCAGTTTGGCCTGGTCGATGTGCAGCGTGACGTTGGTGACCGCATCCAAAAACTCACGGTCGTGGCTGATCACGATCATGGTGCCCGTGTAGCGCTGCAACCAGGCTTCCAGCCAGACCAAGGCATCCAGGTCCAAGTGGTTGGTGGGTTCATCCAAAATCAGAATGTCCGAGGGACACATCAGGGCACGCGCCAATTGCAAGCGCATGCGCCAACCGCCCGAAAAACTGTTGACCGGGTTGTTCAGCTCATCCACCCGAAAGCCCAGACCGAGAATCAAGGCCTCGGCACGGGGCAGGGCATCATGGTCACCCGCATCGGCAAGGTCGGTGTACACGTGCGCCATCTCCATGCCGTCGCCACTGGCTTCGGCCACCGCCAAGCGTTGGCGCAAGTCGGCCAAGCGGGTGTCGCCTTCCAGCACAAAGTCCGATGCAGGTTGATCGGTTTCGGGCATGTTTTGTGCCACTTGACCCATGCGCCACTGACGCGGCATCTCGAAGTCCCCTCCGTCTTCGGTCAAGCTGCCGTTGAACAGCGCAAACAGGGTGGATTTGCCGGCACCATTGCGCCCGACCAGACCGACTTTTTCTCCAGGGTTGAGGGTGACCGAAGCTTGGTCCAGCAGCACCTTGGTGCCTCGGCGGAGGGTGACGTTTTTGAGGTTGATCATGAAAAAGCAGTGACCGGACAGGGACCGGCAATAGAAGGCTCAGTCAGCTGGAGGGCTGATGTCAAAGGGCGTAACCCGCCATTTTCGCCGAAGTGGGTGACAGTGAGATGGCGTGCTGAAAGTTTTGACCTGCCCAAGCGCTGCCACAGGCTTTCAAAGAGACAGCAAGGCTTGGCGGGTGATCAGCAAGACTTGGTCATCGCCCGCGCTGGTGTCTAACCAAGCGACTTCGAGCTCGGGAAAGGCCGTGATGAAGTGTTCCACCTCGTTGCCAATTTCCAAAACCAAGACCGCGTCTTCGCTCATGCGAGAAGGTGCAGTCTGAAGAAGCTGGCGCACAAAGTCCATGCCGTCCTGGCCGCCAGCCAGCGCCAGTTCTGGCTCAGCGCGGTACTCGGCGGGCAGCGCGTCCATGCTGGCTTGGCACACATAGGGCGGGTTGCACACGATCAAGTCATATGGGCCAGTCAGGTCAGACAGGCCGTCGCTGTGCACCAGTGTCACGCGCTCACCCAGTTCGTGGCGGGCCACATTGATGGCGGCCACGGCCAGCGCATCGTCAGAAATATCGGCCCCAGTCACTTGCACCTCGGGCCAGGCCAATGCGGCCAAGACGGCCAAGCTGCCGTTGCCGGTGCACAGGTCCAGCACCTGTTGGGTTTGATCGCTCAGCCAAGCGTCGATGGTGCCGTCGGCCAGCACTTCGGCGATCAGGCTGCGCGGCACGATGGCCCGCTCGTCGATGTAAAACGACACGCCCTGCAGCCAGGCCTCACGGGTGAGGTAGGCCGCGGGTTTGCGGGTGGTGATGCGCTCCTCGATCAGCGCAGCGCAAGCGGCTTGCTGCTCGGCGCCCACGGTTTGATCGGCCATTTCATCCAGATCGGTGTCCAGAGGCAGGCCCAAGCGCCAGAGCACCAGCCAGACGGCTTCGTCAAAAGCGCTTTGGGTGCCATGGCCAAAGGCCACGCCAGCAGCATCCAGCCGCTTCGCCGCTTGTTCGATCAGCGCGGGCAGGGTCATGGCGCTCATGCCTTAAGACCTGCGTTGAGTTGTTCCAAGGTGCGGCGGTAGATGTTTTTGAGCGGCGCGATGTCGCTCAGCGCCACATGCTCATTCACTTTGTGGATGGTCGCGTTGGGTGGGCCAAACTCGATCACCTGGGGGCAGATTTGCGCGATGAAGCGGCCGTCGCTGGTGCCGCCTGTGGTGGACAGCTCGGTTTTCAAACCGGTTTCGTCGGTGATGGCTTGTTCAATCGCCTTGACCAAAGTACCGGGCGTGGTGAGGAAGGGGCGGCCACCCAGTGTCCATTTGAGTTCGTACTTCAGGCCATGCTGGTCGAGCACCGCTTGCAGGCGCTGCTGTAGGCTTTCGGGCGTGGATTCGGTGCAAAAGCGAAAGTTGAAGTCCACCACGCAGTCGCCCGGAATCACGTTGCTTGCACCCGTGCCGGCGTGGATGTTGCTCACTTGCCAGCTGGTGGGCGGGAAGAAGGCGTTGCCTTCGTCCCAGCGGATGGCCACCAGATCGGCCAACGCAGGCGCAAGGCGGTGGATCGGGTTGTCGGCCAGGTGCGGGTAGGCGATGTGGCCTTGCACGCCCTTCACGGTGAGCTTGCCGCTCAGGGTGCCGCGTCGGCCGTTTTTGATCATGTCGCCGGTTTGTTGCACCGACGTGGGCTCGCCCACAATGCAGAACTGCGGCGCGTCGCCACGGGCCTGGAGCTTTTCACACACGACCACGGTGCCGTCGAGCGCCGGGCCCTCTTCGTCGCTGGTCAGCAAAAAGGCGAGGCCCAAAGCTGGATTGGGGTTGGCCGCCAAAAATTCCTGCACCGCGACCACCATGGCCGCCAGCGAGGTTTTCATGTCGCTTGCGCCGCGCCCGAACAGCTTGCCGTCCTTGTGGGTGGGGGTGAAGGGATCGCTGTCCCATTGCGCGAGCGGCCCCGTGGGCACCACGTCGGTGTGCCCAGCAAAGGCCAGGGTTTGGCCCGAGGTGCCCGTGCGTTTGGCCCACAGGTTGCGCACACGGCAATCGCTGGGTCCTGCGTCCATGAACTCGCAGTCAAAGCCCAGGGGCTCTAAGGCCGCGCTGATCAGGTCCAGGCACCCTGCATCTTCAGGCGTGACAGAGGGGCGCGAGATCAGCTGCTCGGCCAAGCGAAGTGTGTCGTGACAGGTGGTGGCGTTCATGGCTCAGATTTTGTTCGGGTGGGCACGCACAAAGCGGGCGATGCGCTCGGCCGCTTCCAGGCACTCCGCCGTTTCGGCGACCAGCGCCATGCGGATGCGGCCTTGGCCGGGGTTGCTGCCGTTGAATTCACGCGCCAAGTAGCTGCCGGGCAGTACGGTCACGTGTTCGGCTTCATAAAGCGCTTGGGCAAACGCAGCGTCGTCGCCTTGCCATCCCGCAGGCACACCGGCCCACAGGTAAAAGCTGGCGTCGGGCAATTTCACGTCCAGCACTTCGGCCAGCACGGGCGTGACCTGGGCGAACTTGGTTCGGTACTGGTTGCGGTTGTCCACCACATGGGCTTCGTCGCCCCAGGCGGCCACGCTGGCCGCTTGCACCACCGGGCTCATGGCGCTGCCATGGTAGGTGCGGTAGAGCAGGAATTGCTGGATGATGGCGGCGTCACCGGCCACAAAACCGCTGCGCAAGCCAGGCACATTGCTGCGTTTGGAAAGGCTGGTGAAGGCGATGAGGCGTTTGAAGTCGGTGCGGCCCAGCTGGTGCGCCGCTTCCAGGCCACCCAAAGGCGCTTCCTCGCGGAAATAAATCTCGCTGTAGCACTCGTCCGACGCGATCACAAAACCGTGCTGGTCCGACAGGGTGAACAGTTTGTCCCACTCCGACAGGGGCATCACCGCGCCGGTGGGATTGCCGGGCGAGCAAACAAACAAAAGCTGGGTGCGGGCCCACACTTCGGTGGGCACACTGTCCCAGTCGTTGGCAAAGTTACGCCTTGGGTCGCTGGGCACGTAGTAAGGCGTGGCGCCGGACAACAAAGCCGCGCCTTCGTAGATTTGGTAGAAGGGGTTGGGACTGACCACGGTGGCACCGGGCCGGGCCGGGTCGATGATGGTTTGCGTCAGGGCAAACAGGGCTTCGCGCGAGCCGTTCACCGGCAACACCTGAGTGAGCGGGTCCAGGTTCAGGCGGTAACGGGTTTGAAGCCAAGCAGCGCAGGCTTTGCGCAGGCTGGGCTCGCCTGCTGTCGCCGGGTAAGCCGAGAGGCCATTGGCCACCGAAGCCTTGAGCGTTTCTTGGATGAACGCAGGCGTGGCGTGCTTGGGTTCACCAATGCCCAAGCTGATGTGGCGCAGGGCTGGGTTGGGCGTGACGCTGGCGAACAGCTGCTTGAGCCGTTCAAAAGGATAGGGTTGCAGCTTGGCGAGAAGGGGGTTCATGCCGTGATTATCCGGGATGGCCGTGCCCATTCACCAGGAAGGCTTTTGATCCTCTGAGGACGGGAATCGGGTCATTTTGTCACTCCTGTCAGTTAACATTGACGTTTTGCAGGGTGTTGGCCGATTCATGCTGGCCCATTGCGCTGATTTACAACCGATTTGATACCGATTCGACACTGCCGTGCGCCTCAATTCCATCAAGCTTTCGGGTTTCAAATCGTTTGCCGAACCCACCAACTTTCTGCTGCCTGGGCAACTGGTGGGCGTGGTTGGCCCCAACGGGTGTGGCAAATCCAACATCATGGACGCGGTGCGTTGGGTGTTGGGTGAGTCCAAGGCGTCTGAGTTGCGCGGCGAGTCCATGCAGGACGTCATCTTTAACGGCACCACCACGCGCAAACCCGCTAGCCGCGCGAGCGTCGAGCTGGTGTTCAGCAACGAAGACCACCGCGCAGGTGGCCAATGGGGCCAGTTTGCTGAGATCGCTGTCAAGCGCGTGCTGACCCGCGACGGCAACAGCAGTTACTACATCAACAACCAGCCCGTGCGCCGCCGCGACGTGCAAGACGTGTTTTTGGGCACCGGCCTCGGCCCACGCGCTTACGCCATCATCGGGCAAGGGACGATTAGCCGCATCATTGAGTCGCGCCCTGAAGAGTTGCGCTTGTTTCTGGAAGAAGCCGCAGGCGTTTCCAAATACAAAGAGCGCCGCCGCGAGACCGAAAACCGCCTGTCTGATACCCGCGAAAACCTGACCCGGGTGGACGACATCCTGCGCGAGCTGAACGCGAACCTGGAAAAACTCGAAAAACAGGCCGAAGTGGCCCAGCGCTACAACACCTTGCAAGCCGACAGCACGCTGAAACAGCACCAGCTGTGGTTTTTGAAGCGCCGCGATGCCGAGGCCGACCAAGGCCGCATGAAATCGGACGTGGACCAGGCGGTGAATGCGCTGGAGTCCCGCATGGCCGATTTGCGCCACGTCGAGGCCGATCTGGAGACCATCCGTCAGGCGCATTACGCGGCCGGTGACCAGGTCAACCAGGCGCAAGGGGCCTTGTACGAGGCCAGCGCCGAAGTGGGCCGTCTGGAGGCCGAGATCCGCTTTGTCGTTGAAGGGCGTCAGCGTGCCGAGCAGCGCTTGCAACAGCTGATGGCGCAGACTGCCGAATGGGGCACGCGCAGCCAGGATGCCCAAGCCGAGCTGGAAACCCTGTCCGAGCAGGCCGCCATGGCCGAAGACCAGAGCATGACGTTGGCCGCGCAAATGGAAGATCAGGCCATGGCGCTGCCCGATTTGGAAGAAGCCCTGCGCAAAGCCCAAAACGAGGCCACGGCCCAACGCGCCACCGTGGTGCAAGTGCAGCAACAAATTGGCGTGCTGGCCGCTGACCAGCGCAACGTTGAAGAACAATCGCGCCAGCTGGACAACCGCCGAGAACGGCTGTTGAGTGAGCGCAATGCCTTGGCCGCGCCCGACGAGGCCCGGCTGAGCCAGCTGCAAGAACAACTGACCGTGGCCGAGGGCCACTGTGCCGAGGCCGAAGCCCGGCTGCAAGCGCTGCAAGAGCAGGTGCCTGCCCTGGACGAAGAGCGGCGCATTCGCCAAAGTGCCGTGAACCAAGAGTCGTCCAAACTGGCCGATCTGAGCGCCCGCATCGAGGCGCTCAAAGCCCTGCAAGAAAAAGTGCGCACCGATGGCAAGCTCATACCCTGGCTGTCCAAGCATGGGATGGAGGGGCTTGAAGGGTTGTGGAGCCGTATCCACATCGAACCGGGCTGGGAAAACGCCCTTGAAGCGGCCTTGCGCGAGCGGTTGTCTGCTTTGGAAGTTTCGCGCCTGGAGATGGTGCGTGCGTTTGCCAACGATGCGCCACCTGCCAAATTGAGCTTTTTCAGCCCGCCGCTGGCGGCCCAGGCCGTGCCGCGCAGTGCCATGCCGGCCGGTTGCAAGCCTTTGGTGGATTGGCTGCGTGTGCACGATGCGGGTTTGTTGGCCCTCTTGGCCGACTGGCTGCAAGGCTGCTATACAGCGCCCACTTTGGAGGACGCGCTGGCTTGGCGAAGCCAATTGCAAGCGGGTGAAACCCTGTTGGTGCAGGCGGGACATGCGGTTCAAGTCAACAGTGTGGCGTTTTACGCGCCAGACTCTGAGCAGGCCGGTTTGCTCGGCCGTGCCCAAGAGATCGAAAACGTGGACAAGCAGCTGCGTGCGCAGGTCCTGATTTCTGAAGAGAGCCGAAGCGCTCTGGTTCGCGCCGAAGCGGCTTATGCCGATGCCTCTCAGCGCCTCATCGCGGTTCGCCGCGAAGCCAGTGACAGCCAGTCGCGCACGCACGAGCTGCAAGTCGAGACCTTGCGTTTGTCGCAGCTGGTCGCGCAAACCCGCGCCCGCAGCGAGCAGATCAACAACGATTTGGCCGAAGTCGAGGCCTTGCTGGATGAGCTGCAAGAGCGCCGCGTCACGGCCGAAGCCCGTTTTGAAGAGCTGGACATGCAGCTGGCCGATACGCAAGAGCGCCATGCGCAGCTCGATGAGCGCGTCATTGAGGCGGAGCGCAAATTGGCCGAATGCCGTGAGCAGCAGCGCAGCTTGGAGCGGCGCACCCAAGAAGCCCAGTTTTCCCAGCGCAGTTTGGATGCCCGCCGGGCTGAGCTGCAACGCACAATTGAAACGGCGCAGCAGCAGGTCAGGAACATTGATGCCGAAATGCAGCGGGCCCGCGATGAACTCAGCCGCCTGACCGATGCCGCCGCTCAAGCCGGTTTGCAACATGTGCTGGCCCTCAAACTCGAGCGCGAGCAAGCCCTGGGCGCGTGCCGCAGCGCCTACGACGAGCTGACCGCCAAACTGCGGGCCAGCGATGAGCGCCGCGTGGGTTTTGAACGCGAACTGGAACCTTTGCGCCAGCGCATCACCGATTTGCAGCTCAAAGAGCAAGCTGCTCGGCTCGGTCTTGAACAATACGCCCAGCTGCTGGCAGACGCCCAAGCCGATCTGGAGGCGGTGGCCCAGTCCATCGAAGTCGGTCAGGTGCGGGTGACGGGTCTGCAAAGCGAGATCGACCGCATCCACCGTGAAATCACGGCCCTGGGCCCTGTCAACCTGGCTGCGCTGGAAGAGCTGACGACCTCGCGCGAGCGCAAGGTGTTTCTCGACTCGCAGTGCGCTGACTTGACCGATGCCATGAACACCTTGGAAGACGCGATCCGCAAAATCGACGCCGAAACCCGCGAGTTGCTGGGTGGCACCTTCAAGATTGTCAATGAGCACTTCAGCCGCATGTTTCCCGAGCTTTTTGGCGGAGGGAATGCCCGTCTGGTGATGACGGGCGATGAGATCTTGGACGCGGGAGTGCAAGTGTTGGCCCAGCCGCCTGGCAAGAAAAACCAGACGATCCATTTGCTGTCGGGTGGCGAAAAAGCCCTTACGGCCATCGCGCTGGTGTTCGCCATTTTTCAGCTCAATCCCGCACCGTTTTGCTTGCTCGACGAGGTGGACGCGCCGCTGGACGACGCCAACACCGAGCGCTATGCCAAGTTGGTGGCGGGCATGGGCAAAGAGACCCAGTTCCTGTTCATCAGCCACAACAAAATCGCCATGGAAATGGCGGAGCAGTTGATCGGCGTGACCATGCAAGAACAGGGTGTTTCGCGCATCGTGGCGGTGGACATGGAGTCTGCCGTTTCCATGGCCGACCTGACCTGAGGACCTTATGTTGGAATCAATGAGTTCGTTGCAGTTGAGTTTGGCCGGCGTCGGCGCTTTCACCCTGGGCGCTGTGGTGCTGTTCAATTACTGGACATCGCGCAAGAACGCGCCCAAACAAGCCGAGCCTCAAATTGAACCTTCGGGAGAAGCTGACGGCAGCTTTTCAGACCCCGCAGAGCAGATTGAACCGGTGTTGGGCGACGACTTTGCACGCTTGCCCCAACCTGAGCGCAAACCCCAGCTGGATGCTTTGATCGATGTGATCGCCACCATTGAGGTCGACCACCCCGTCTCCGGCGATGCGGCTTTGGCCGCATTGCCTTCCACCCGTCGTGTGGGCACCAAACCATTTCACGTGGAAGGCTGCACTGAAGAAAGCGGGGAATGGGAGGCTTTGGCGGCAGGCCGTCGTTATTCCGCTTTCCAGGCAGGGGTGCAATTGGCCAACCGGGTGGGGGCACTGAACAACATCGAATTTTCTGAGTTTGTGGTCAAAACACAGGCGTTTGCCGATGCGGTCAGTGGCAGCGCCATTTTCAGTGACATGCTGGAGGAAGTGGCGCGTGCGCGCGAGTTGGACCAATTTGCCAGCGCCCACGATGCGCAATTGAGCTTCACCTTGTGCGCCAGGGCATCGGCTTGGAGCCCTGGTTATATCCAGCAGCACGCCGCCCGTTTGGGGTTTGTGGCCGGGGTGATCCCGGGTCGCATGGTGATGCCTGCAGCTGTTGTCGGTTTGCCGCCCATTTTGTCCTTGACCTTTGACACCCAAGCCGCCATGGCCGATGACCCGGCCTTGTCGGCCATCAGAGAGTTCACGCTCAGTCTCGATGTGCCCCAAATCGACCGCGAAGACCGCCCCTTTGAACGTTTGCGCGAATGTGCTCGCTTGTTGGCAGAGCACATGGATGGTGTGGTCACCGATGGCAACGGGCAAATCCTGGGTGATGAGGTGCTGGACCAGATCGCAAGTGACCTGCAGCAACTCTACGACGCATTGGCCACGCGTGAGTTGTCTGCCGGTTCGGCCCAGGCCCGTCGCCTGTTTTCCTGAACCAGTTCGCACCACATGACGCACCCGGACCTCTTTGGCGATGGGCCACCGGGAGAGCCGATGGTACAGGCGCACCTCTTCGCGACCGTTTCGCAGGAGCCTTCTGAGCGCGCCGCTGAACTGCGCGGCCTTTTGCACCACCATGCCTACGCGTACCACACGCTGGATGCGCCCGAAATTCCCGATGCCGAATACGACCGGCTGTTTCGCGAGTTGCAGTCGCTGGAGTGCGCGCACCCCGAGCTGATGCGACCCGATTCACCCACCCAGCGTGTGGGTGGGGCGGTACTCGACGGCTTTGCGCAGGTCACGCACCGCGTGCCCATGCTCAGCATTCGCACCGAAACCGACACCCAAGCCAGCGGGGCTGAGGCTTTTGACATGCGCATCCGCAAAGAGCTGGGTCTGACCAGCACCGATGCACCCGTGGTTTATGTGGGCGAGTTGAAGTTTGACGGTCTGGCCATGAGCTTGCGCTATGAAGCGGGCACTTTGGTGCAAGCCGCCACCCGGGGCGATGGTGAAAGCGGTGAAGAGGTCACCGCCAACATCCGCACCATTGGTCAAATCCCTTTGCGCTTGCCCAGCGATGCGCCCACCGTGCTCGAAGTCCGCGGTGAAGTCTACATGCGGCGGGACCACTTCGAGGCGCTGAATGAGCGACAACGTCAGCGCATCGCCGCAGGCACCAAGGGTGAAAAAACCTTTGTCAACCCGCGCAATGCGGCTGCCGGCGCTGTTCGTCAGCTCGACTCGGGCATCGCCGCTGAACGTCCCTTGAGCTTTTTTGCCTATGGCCTGGGCGACATCACCCCAGCCAGCGCGGGTGGCCCGCAGTGGGCCTCCCATCACGACATGCTCATGCAACTCAAAGCCTGGGGCTTCCCGGTGGCCGAGCAAACCGCTTGCGTGCAAGGCGCCGCTGGCTTGGTGGCCTTTCACCAGCGCATTGCGGCTGAACGTGACACCCTGCCTTATGACATTGACGGTGTGGTCTACAAAGTCAATGACTTGGCGTTGCAAGCCCGTTTGGGTTTTGTGACCCGAGAGCCGCGTTGGGCTGTTGCGCACAAATATCCCGCGCAAGAAGAAATGACGAGCGTGCTGGCCATTGACGTGCAAGTCGGTCGCACCGGCAAGCTCACGCCAGTGGCCAAGCTGGCCCCGGTGTTCGTTGGTGGCGTCACCGTGACCAATGCCACACTGCACAACGAACTCGAAGCGCGCCGCAAGGATGTGCGGGTGGGCGACACCGTCATCGTGCGCCGCGCGGGCGATGTGATCCCTGAGGTGGTGTCGGTGGTCTTGGACCGCCGCCCGCCCGATGCGCCACAGTTCACCATGGTGTCCCATTGCCCCGTGTGCGGCAGTCTGGTCGAGCGGGAGGAGGGCGAGGCCGATCACCGATGCACAGGCGGGCTGTTTTGCAGTGCTCAGCGCAAGCAAGCCATTTGGCACTTTGCACACCGCCGGGCGATGGACGTGGATGGCTTGGGCGACAAGTTGGTGGACCAGTTGGTGGATGCGGGGCATGTCCATACATTGGCTGACCTGTACCACCTGAAACTGGAGACGCTGGCCGGCATGGAGCGCATGGCCGAAAAGTCGGCGATCAATCTGCTCGATGCGCTGGAAAAATCCAAAAGCACCACCCTGGGCCGATTTTTGTTCAGCTTGGGCATTCGCCATGTGGGCGAGGCCACTGCCAAAGAGCTGGCACGCCACTTCGGTCAACTTGACGCTGTCATGGCTGCCAGCGAAGATGCTTTGCTTCAAGTGGCCGATGTGGGCCCTGTGGTGGCGCACAGCATCCATACTTTTTTTGCCCAGCCGCATCACCGTGAAGTGGTGCAGGCACTGCGCGATGCCGGCGTGACTTGGCCCGAGGGCGATGCACTGGCCCCAACCGAGATGCCTCTGACCGGCATCACGGTGGTATTGACCGGGACCTTGCAAAGCATGGGCCGGGACGAGGCCAAGGAAAAACTGGAAGCCTTGGGCGCTAAAGTGGCCAGCTCTGTGAGCAAAAAGACCCATTACGTGGTGGCCGGGGCCGAGGCGGGCAGCAAGCTCGAGAAGGCGCAAACGCTGGGCGTTCCTGTCTTGGACGATGCCGGCTTGTCTGTGTTGCTCAAAGGAGAAAAACCATGACCGTGCGTGAAATATTGAAAATGGGCGATGCCCGTTTGCTGCGAATGGCCGAGCCTGTGCTGGCCTTTGACACGCCTGAGCTGCATGCGCTGCTGGCCGATCTGCGCGACACCATGGCTGCGGCCAACGGCGCGGGCATTGCAGCGCCGCAAATCGGCGTGAACCTGCAGGTGGTGATTTTTGGCAGCACCCGCGTCAACCCGCGATACCCCGATCGTGAACTGGTGCCGCCCACTGTGCTCATCAACCCGGTCATCACGCCGATGGGCAGCGATGAAGCGCAAGCCTGGGAAGGTTGCCTGTCGGTGCCAGGACTGCGCGCCCTGGTGCCCCGCTGTTCTCGCGTTCGCTACACGGGGTTTAACGAAAGAGGTCAGCCCCTTGACCGCACCGTGGAAGGCTTTCACGCCCTGGTGGTGCAGCACGAATGCGACCATTTGATCGGCAAGCTTTTTCCCATGCGGGTGCGCGACTTCACGCAGTTTGGTTTTACCGAAGTGCTGTTCCCGGGCATCAGCGCGGCGGAAGACGATTGAAGCCGCTCTGGCCCTAGGCGTCGCACCGCGCCTTCGCTGCGAGGGCGGGGCGCCTACAAACTCACAGCGCCCGACATCTCAGCGCGCCAGACAACTCACAGCTTGGCGAGCTTCTCCAGCGCCAGTTTCAATGTTTCGTCTTTTTTGGCGAAGCAAAAACGGATGACTTTCTGGTCAAAGCCATTGCCGTAAAAGGCAGAAAGCGGAATGGCCGCGACACCGATGTCGGTGGTCAGCCATTTGCAAAAATCGGCATCACTCAGGTTTTTCTCGGGCACTTGCAGCCCCGACATCTCGACACATTGAAAGTAGGTGCCCTCGCCGGGCAAGAGCTTGAAATGGGTTTGCGCCAGTCCTTGCCGAAACAGGTCACGCTTGCGTTGGTAAAAAGCGGGCAGTTCCATGTAAGGGGCTGGGTTGGCCATGAAACGCGCCAGGGCGTGTTGCATCGGGGTGTTGA
This sequence comes from Limnohabitans sp. DCL3, assembly GCF_048019295.1. Lineage (GTDB taxonomy): Bacteria > Pseudomonadota > Gammaproteobacteria > Burkholderiales > Burkholderiaceae_C > Limnohabitans_A. The sequence continues at coordinate 1,329,291 of NZ_CP171842.1, forward strand.
CGGTGAAGACATTGAACTGGTGCACTTTGCGAAATTCAGCGGTGTAGGCCGCCGGTGCTGCAACCGTGCCAATTTTCCATCCCGTGACGTGGAAGCTTTTGCCAAAACTTGAAACGATGAAGGCCCGAGCGGCCAAGCCGTCAAAGTGGGCGGCGCTCCAATGTTGGTTGGGCGCGTAAACCATGTGCTCGTAAACCTCGTCGCTGATGAGCACGATGTGGGTCGGGGCCAAGATCTCTTGCAGGGTCAGCATGTCTTGTTTGGACCAAATCATGCCGCTGGGGTTGTGCGGTGAGTTGATCAAGATGGCCCGTGTTTGGGGGGTGATCGCAGCGCGGATTTTGTCGAAGTCCGGGCGGAAGCTGCCCGGCGTGAGTGGCACACGAACGACCACGCCACCGGCCAATTCGATGTTGGGCACATAGCTGTCGTAGCAAGGCTCCAGCACAATCACTTCGTCGCCTGGATGAACGATGGCCAGGACGATGGTCAGGATGGCTTGGGTGGCGCCAGCGGTGACGGTGATCTCGCTCACAGGGTCATAGTGGCGACCATACAGGGTCTCAATTTTGCGCGATACCACCTCGCGCAGCGGCGCCACACCGGTCATGGGCGGGTATTGATTCAGGCCTTCACGCATGGCGTCATTGACCAAATCCAGCAGCTTGGAATCACATGGGAAATCTGGGAAACCTTGGCCCAAGTTGACCGCATTTTTTTCGGTAGCCAGTGCCGACATGACGGTGAAAATGGTGGTGCCCATGTGGGGCGCTTTGGAGACAAGGCTTGGTGTGCGAGCGTTCATGGTGTTGGTGATGGAAATGGAGTCCAAAGCGCAGCGGGGTGCGCTCACAGTTCGTAATCGTTGACATGACCTGTCATGGCCTTGCTGATCAGTGGGGCGGTCAGTCGATCGCTCAAGAGTTCTGCGAATTGGTAGACAAATTGACGCAGGTAAGCCCCTCGCTTGAAGGCCACGCGCGCCACATTGTTGCCCAGCAATGACCCGAGAGGGCGAATGGCCAATTCTTTGATCGGGTCGTCCTGCACAGCCATTTCCGCCACGATGCCAATGCCCAAGCCCAAGCGGACATAGGTTTTGATGACATCCGAATCGATGGCTTCGAGGGCAATTCGCGGGTGCAATTTTTTGGCTGCAAAGGCTTGGTCAATGCGCCCACGGCCCGTGAACGACGGGTGGTAGGTGATGAGGGGCTCATTGGCGATGTCTTCCAGCGACAAATGCTCTTTGCGGGCCAAAGGGTGATCCAAAGGCAGCACCAACACGTGCTGCCATTCATAACAAGGCAAGGTGACCAAATCTTCATAGGCCGACAAGGACTCGGTCGCAATCCCAATCTCGGCGGTGTCGTCCAACAGCATTTTGGCCACTTGGTCCGGTGCGCCTTGGTGCAGGCTGATGTTGACCTTGGGGTATTTGTCGCGCAACTTGGCAACCGGCAAAGGCAGCACATAGCGTGCTTGGGTGTGTGTGGTGGCGATGGACAAAGTGCCGTTGTCTTGTGCACTGTACTGGTCACCGATTTTGCGCAAGTTACCCACTTCGCGCATGATCAGCTCAATACTTTGCAACACATGCTGGCCAGGCTCGGTGATGCGTTTGAGTCGTTTGCCGTGGCGCGCAAAAATTTCTATGCCCAGTTCCTCCTCCAACTCAATGATGGCCTTGGAGACCCCCGGCTGTGAGGTGTGCAAAGCCTTGGCGGTTTCTGTGAGGTTCAGGTTGCGCCGAGCGGCCTCTTGGACAAAACGAAACTGGTGCAAGTTCATACAATATATGCCATATTAACTTGCGCCATTATGCGGTATCTGGTCTATGCTTGCTGAGGTGCTTGGGCTGCGATTTGTGCCATCAGATGGGTCATGGCAGGGTGTTCACCGATGGAGGGCAACAATTCAAAATGCACCTGAGGATAAGCCCTCTCCAAGTCAGACACCAAGTTCGGCAAATCTTCACGAGCGTGCCGACCCACACCCAAAAACATGGGCACGATGCGCAGGTGTGTCTTGCCCAGCCTCATCAGCTGCTCAACCGTCGTGGGCAAGTCGGGGGGGGTCAATTCCAAAAAAGCGCAGGCCACCGACAGGTCGGGCCACTGCCGGGACATCTCGGTGGCCACAGCGTCTATGGGCAGACGCCACAGGGGATCTCGAGAGCCATGGGCGAACAAAATCACGCCCGTTTCGGGGGTCAAGTCAGCAGTCATCGTCGTAACACCATCCACCAAAAACCCAACAAAGAAATCGCGCTGTAGATCAAAGACGGTGCAGCCGCCGTGATCCAAGGTTGCCAGTTTTGCAAATTGCCCGCAAAGCTGAACAGGTTGTTCAGCAGCGCGAAACTGATGCCGGCCAGCACACCACCGAAGACATGGCCGGCAATTTGGCCCGAGCGAAAATGCAAATAAGCAAATGGCAGAGCCAACACCAACATCACCAAACAGCTCAGGGGATAAAAGACCTTGCGCCAGAACTCGATTTCGTAGCGCTGGGCGTTTTGGTTGTTGCTCGACAGGTGCCGCATGTAATGGAACAAATCCCAGGTGCGCATGCGCTCAGGGCTGAGCACGGCAGCCGCCAGCATTTCGGCATTGATGCCGGTGGGCCAAACCAATTGGCCGTGCTGCTTGTAAAGGTATTGGGTTGTTGGGTTGGCGCCTTGGGTTTTGATGGATTTTTCCTCTGCCTCACGCAGCACCCACTTGCCCTCTGCGATCTCGGCTTGGGGTGCGGATGTGATGGTCAGCAATTGGCCATCTTCATTGAATTCATGGATTCGGACGTTTTGCATGTGGCTGATGCCGTCAAAGCTGCGCACGTTCACGGCAAAGTGACGCTCAAGCTGCCTTTCTTTGAGCCATGCACCCGTGCGCCCCACCGTCAAGTTGCCTTGAAAGCGGGCCTTGATCAGCACCCCTTGGCGATCGGCCCAAGGTGCCACGTAATCGCCGAGTAAAAAAGTTGCCAGCACAAAAACCGAGCCCAATTGGAGCAGGGTGCTTAAAGCCTTCAAGGGGGCCAATCCGCCCGTTCGAAGGATCGTGAACTCGGAACTTTGCGCCAAACGCGCCATGACAAAAATGCAACCAATCAGCACAGAAATGGGCAGCAGTTCATAAATGTGAGCAGGGGTTTTGAGAGCCACATACCAAAGTGCATGGTGCAATTGGTAGCCTTGGCTCGCCAAATTGGCCAAATTTTGCAATTCCTCGACCACGTCAAAAAACAAAAACAAAGCCAGAAAGCCCATCAACACGAAGCCAACCGCCCGACTGATTTCACCATGCAGCAATCGACGAACGGTTTTCATGCGACTTCCTGGATGGGGCTGAGACGCTTGGGCAACAGGAAACGCCAGGACCAGTTGTAGTGGCGAATGGCCAGCCACAGCAGCGCGATAGCGCAAGTTCCGCCATGCAGCAAGCCCATGAAGGGCCAAAACTCCACACGGCCCGTGCTGATCCAGCTTTGCCCCACATTGAGCATGTTGTAGTAGATGATGAATACAAACAGGGCCAAACCCAAATGGTAACTGCGTCCCACACGGGGGTTGACGGCGGACACGGCCAACGCGATCAGCAACAAGTTGATCCCGGCGAGCCCTAAACCCAAGCGCCAAGACAATTCAGCCCAGCTGTCGCGGTTGGGATTTTGGATCAGGGTCCAAGTGGGGGACAGCCGTGTGGAAGCGGCCGAAGAGGGCCAATTCACGTCGTCGTCGATCAACAGTTCGTAGGCCTCAAATTGGGTCAACTGCGTTTGCCCCGTTTGGCGGTGGGTTTGCCACTGCTGGCCTTTGTTCAGGATCAAAAAGCGGTCGTTGCCGATGACCTCAATACGGCCTTGTTGTGCCGTCGTGACACTTTCCTGGTCACCTTCCTGGCTCGAGATGAAGACATGGCGACCGAAGCGGTTGTCCGGTGTATCTTTGTCAATGAAAAAGACCCGTTGCCCACCCGAAGATTCTTGAAATTGACCCGGTGAAACACGTTCGATGTCGTTGCGCTTTTCAAAGCGTTGCTTCAGGTCTTGAATTTGTTGATTGCCCCATGGCCAAGCAAAAATGGCCAACAAACACACCAACAGCAAAATGGGCCAAGCAAACCCAAACAAGGGTTTGACAAACTGCCCCAAACCCTGACCACTGGAAAACCAAATGACCATTTCGCTGTCGCTGTACATTCTGGATAAAGTGGCCACCACGGCGATGAACAAACTCAAGGTGATGATGGTGGTCAGTTGGCTGAGCACACTGAAGCCCATCACCAGCAAAACTTCGGATGGGTTGACGCTGCCTCGGCTGGCTTGACCCAATGTTCGGATCAAGATGATGGTGATCACAATGGTGATCAAGACCACCAACGTGGCCCCGAAATTACGGGCCAGGTCTTTGCGTAAAGAAGAATGGAATAACATCGGAACGAAGGAAAAACTGGATTATGAACTTCGAAATTCAAAAGCGCGCGTTGTCATCGGTGCTTCGTGACGATCTGGATGCGCTGGTGCTCTTGTGGCCGGCCCAAGATGCGGATCTGATCGCCAGCAAGGACCCCATTGCCGCCTTGCTCAAGCAAGCCATGCAGCAGGGTGATTTTGAGCACAAACCGGGTGCCTCGCTGTATTTGTACGCACACCCTGGGGTGAAAACCCGGCACCTCGTGGTTGTATCTGTGGCCGATGGCAGCACAGCGGATGTTGGCACGGCAATGAAAGCGGCTTGGACGGTTTTGAAGTCAGTCAAAGCCAAGCGCCTCGGGGTGCATGCCCCATTCAACATGTCAGCCCAAACTGTGCACGTGCTGGCCAGCACATTGGCCGATGCCAGTTACAGCTACACCAGCACATTGAGTCAACCCAAACCCAGAGCGCTCAAGACGGTTGTTTTCAGCGCGCCAGTGATCCATGCAGAGCAGCGCGCGGCTGTGGCCCATGCGCAGGCTTTGGTGTCCGGCGTCGAAGTGGCCAAAGAGTGGGCCAACCGGCCCGCCAACCACGCCACCCCCTCCATGCTGGCCGATGCGGCCAAATCCATCGCCAAAGGGGCCTGCTTCAAATGTGAAGTTTTGGGCCCCAAGGAGGTCGCCAAGCTGGGCATGGGGGCATTTTTGGCGGTCGCTCGGGGGTCGGTGGAGCCTTTGCGCTTCATCGTGATGCGCTACAACGGTGCGGCGGCCTCTCAAGCGCCCGTGGTGCTGGTGGGCAAGGGCATCACCTTTGATACAGGTGGCATTTCCATGAAGCCTGCGGCCGAGATGGATGAAATGAAATTTGACATGTGTGGTGCCGCCAGCGTGTTGGGGGTCTTCCAAGCACTCGGTCAACTCAAGCCGGCTCTCAACGTGGTGGGCCTGATACCTGCCACCGAGAACATGCCCGATGGCTCAGCCGTGAAACCGGGCGATGTCGTGACCAGTATGGGGGGGCAAACCATTGAAATATTGAACACGGATGCCGAAGGGCGTTTGGTGTTGTGCGACGCATTGACCTATGCTGAACGGTTCAAGCCCCACGCGGTGATCGACATCGCCACCTTGACTGGCGCGTGTGTGATCGCACTGGGCGGGGTCCGTTCCGGACTGTTCACCAGTGACAATGCCTTGGCTGAAATGCTGCAGTTGGCAGGTGAGGCTTCTGGGGATCTGTGCTGGCGCATGCCACTGGATGAAGACTATGCGCAAGGCCTGAAGTCGCGTTTTGCCGATGTGGCCAACGTGGCAGGTCGGCAAGCCGGTGCGATCACGGCGGCCAAATTTCTGCAGCGCTTTGCGTCGCGCTACCCCTGGGCCCACTTGGACATTGCCGGGACGGCTTGGCGCAGCGGTGCGGCCAAGGGTGCAACAGGCAGACCTGTTGCCTTGCTGTTGAACTATTTGTTGATTCAAGCGGAACAAAAAACCCCCAGCTTGTCCAGCAGCCACCGGAAGTAACGGGCTTTGATGACGCAGATTGATTTTCACTTCAATGCCCGCGAGCGCTTGCAGTACACCTGCCGGCTCTTGCGCAAAGTCCATGCGCAAGCCCTTCGGGTGGGGGTGGTCGGTTCTGAGGCGAGTCTGCGGCAACTCGATGTGGCGCTTTGGTCGTTTTCTGAGGCTTCTTTTCTACCGCACAGCACCGCTGCCGATGACCCGGAAATCCAACAAGCTTCGCCTATTCGCTTGCACGGGGATCCCGATCAGTTGAGCGGCATGGATGTGTTGGTGAATTTGGGTGATGAGGTGCCCCCAGGTTTTGACGCATTTCCCCGCCTGGTTGAGATTGTCGCGACTGACGAGCATGGGCGCATGATGGCACGCCAGCGTTGGCGTCACTACACCCATCAAGGCTATGCGTTGATTCAGCACGACTTGTCCAAGTTGGAGGCCTCATGAGCGGTTTGAGCACCCCATCTCCGTGGGATGCCCACGCATCGGACGGGCCGACTGGCGTTATTCCGGTTTTGACGACGGTGGTGCCACAGGAGGCTGTTTCTCCTGCCATGCGCGAGGCTTTGGATGCGAGAGCACAGGACAAGGCCGATTGGATGTCCTTGGAGACCCACTTGCTCCAGGCCTTGCGCCCTGAAATCGAGCGCATGACCACCGAGCTGGTACGGACAGGCCTGCGTGAAGCTTGGCGCAAGCGCGGCGAACGGAAGGCGGGTCCCCTCTGAACGACTTTCCCCCAGCTATTTCTTTGATTTTGGTTTTCCCTAGCTGCAAAATGTCTTGTTTTGCAGTATCTTTAGCGCTTGCTTGATTGAAGCAATTTTTTTTGGGAGTTTCCATGAAATTTTCTGGTACGCGTCAGTTGACTTTGGTATCTGTGGCCGTTGCTGCAGTCGTTTTGGCAGCCTGCGGCAAAAAAGATGCCGCTTCGGATGCCCAAGTGATCAAAATCGGTCACGTGGGTCCTGTCAGCGGAGCCATTGCTCACCTGGGCAAGGACAATGAAAACGGTGCGCGCATGGCCATTGAAGAACTCAATGCTGCCGGTCTGAAATTTGGCGACAAAGCCATCAAGTTTGAGTTGCTCGCCGAAGACGACGCAGCCGATCCCAAGCAAGGCACCGCTGCGGCTCAAAAGCTGGTCGACGCCAAAGTCAACGGTGTGATTGGTCACCTGAACTCCGGCACCACCATTCCCGCATCCCAGCTCTACAACGGCGCTGGTATCCCCCAAATCTCGCCATCCGCCACCAACCCCAAATACACCCGCCAGGGCTATGCCGGCGCATTCCGTGTTGTGGCTGACGATGTGCACTTGGGTGGCACATTGGGCAAGTACGCTGTGGAAACCCTCAAGGGCAAAAACATTGCGGTGATCGACGACCGTACAGCTTATGGCCAAGGCGTGGCTGAAGAATTCAAAAAAGGCGCCACAGCGGCGGGTGGCACCATCGTGGGCCACGAATTCACCACAGACAAAGCCTCTGACTTCAATGCCATCTTGACCACTTTGAAAGCCAAGAAGCCTGACGTGGTGTTCTTCGGCGGTATGGATGCTGTGGCAGGTCCGATGCTGCGTCAGATGAAATCCCTGGGCATCGACGCCAAGTTCATGGGTGGTGATGGCATCTGCACCTCCGAGTTGGCCAAGTTGGCCGGCGACGCCATGAAGGACGAAGGCGTGGTTTGCGCTGAAGCCGGTGGCGTGGAAGGCGAGCAAAAAGTGGGCATGGACAAGTTCCGTGCAGACTTCAAAGCCAAGTACAACGCCGACGTTCAGGTGTATGCCCCTTACGTCTACGACGCTGTCAAAGTCATGGCCACCGCCATGGTGACTGCCGGTTCAGCCGATCCCGCCAAGTACCTGCCTGTGTTGAAGGCAATCAACTACAAAGGCGTTACAGGCAACATCGCATTTGATGAAAAAGGCGACATCAAGAACGGCGCTTTGACCCTCTACACTTACAAAGGTGGCGAGCGTTCACAGATCGCTGTGGTCCGCTGATCTGATAGCCCCCGATGATTCGGGGGCGATTTCAGCGACTGATTCAAACCAACGCTGAACACCCACAAAAAAGCCTGCACTTGTGCAGGCTTTTGTCGTTGTGGGGCTTTGGCCAACCGCTAGGGCTTTGCACCCTCCCATGAAACCAATTACTTGGCATCCGCTGCAGCGCCCGGGCAGGACGAGCTTGACATCAGCTTGGTGCTGGTGACGCCGTTGACCACGCTTGAGGTGAATTGACAAAGGTCAGAAGGACTGATGGTGAAGTCGATAACTTTCTGAGTCCAACCCAAATTCATGTCGTAGCTGACATGGGCAATGGTCGGGGTCAAGCCTGGAATATCGACGGTGAAGGCGACAGAGGGGATCAAACTGCTGACCACGCCTTGTCCCCAAGTCATCATGGATTTGTAATTTTGCCCATCCACAGGGATACCAAAAGACAAATCAAGACCCATGCCGAGGCCCTCGACGCCGCCCGCCATGCTGAAGCCTAAAGCCAAGCCCGTGCTCTCGGATGCTGTGCCGGGCTGCCAAAAGATGGTGACCGATTGGGCCACGCCCGCGTCGATGCCACCGGCTGCGCCGATGTTGGTCAACAAGGCACCTTTGACGGAGCCATCCGACTCAGGCAGCACATTGAGGGCAATCCCAATACCGGTGGCCACCCCGGCAGGTCCAATGCCCGCATCCGTATTGAAGGTGATGCCCCAAGACGAGTTTTTCGCGGAGCCACCCAATTCGGTAAACCCCAACTCTTTGCTCAGCAGTTGCAAATCGGCCATCACGTTGCTGGTCATTTGCTTGCTGGGCATGGCTTTGACGATGCGCTTGATGGCTGCTCGGGCTTGATCCGACATGCTGTTCACACCACTGCCGATGCGGTTGATGGTGGTGCCGTTTTTCCTGACAAAGGCTTTGCCTTGTTGGCGCAGGAGTTTCTCCAACTCGGCTGTGAAAAACTGCGAAACACTCGACATGGTGGCGTCATAGGCGTTGTTGAGCCCTGCCGAGGTTTCATTCATCAACGTGGTGCTGCTATTTCGAACAAAGTTGAATTCATCTTGCGTGAAAGAGGCCAACTGTTGACCTTGGTTCGTTGCGAATTTGATCCCGCCATTGGCCACTGTTTTGATGGGCTTGGACACCTTACGGAAGGCGCATTGGGCGTTACAACCTGCTTGCGCATTGATGGGCAGCAGAACGGACAAACCCAAACTCAGGGCGATCAGAGTCGGGGCAAAAGCGATTTTGCTGTTGAGGAATGGACGGTGTGCAGTTTTTTGTGTCATTTTAGTTCCTGACGACATGAGCAGCCTGAAGGGCTGAGCCCAAAAAAGAAAAAGGCGATGAGCCAATGCGACCCAAAGGGTCGGTGTTACCAGAGATTCGCCACAAAGCAGTATTTGGCTCGACCTTTCCAAGGCTCGCCCATGCCGCTGCCACATTTGAATTGACCGCTTCGGACGTTGTAGGTGTACCGCCCATCTACCCCGTACCAAACGACAGTGTCTTTGCCAACAGAGCCATAAGCATCTTCCCTCCATTGTTGGTTCGGGTCTTGAGGTCTAGAGGGACTTCTGGATGCATAACAAGCTTTGCTCGTTTTGCGTTTGGGATCGCCACCAAAAATATCGGAATCACCACAAATGAATGAGCCAGTCAGCCCAGGACGGATGGACCAGCCATCGCCTGCACCGTAAGCGACATGGTTTGGAGGGGGTGGTGGTCAGTGGTGCACAGCGTGTCAGTGCTGAACGGATCCGGGCCATGGTGACTGCGCCCATCGTGGCGCAACAAATGCGCCTGAATGCGAAGGGGCTGGAAGAGGGGCTCTTGCGAGCAGGGGAGCTGAGCGGTCTCAGCGTCACCGCCTCTCTGGATCGTGGCGGTCAGTCCGGCAGTTCGAGGCTCACCATTGAGGCCCAGGAGGCCCCTTTTGTGGGGGGCGGTCTGACTTTGGATAACTTTGGCGGACCCTACACCGGCGTTGAAAGAGCGACGGGCTTGCTCACTTTCAACAGTCCTCTGGGGCTCGGTGACTCGCTGCTTTTCAATGCGGTGGGCAGTTCCGGGATTGCCATGCTCACGACCCAGATGTCAGTTCCTGTGGGTGATGCCGGTTTGAAGCTGGGAAGCTCACTCACGACTTTGCGTTACCGCGTGGGTGGTGACATGGCCGACCTGGGTCTGCAGGGGCGGGCATTGATGTGGGGCCTGAATGCCAGTTACCCCTTGCACTTGACCCCAACTTCCAAGTTGCGTGCACGCTTGGGATTTGACCGCAAGGCTTTTGTCGATTCAGCCATGGGTGAACGATTGGGGGACAAGGTCGCCCAGGTCCTGTCGCTGGGCTTGAGCGGGCAAACCACAGATGGGTGGTTGGGCGCAGGCTCGAATGACTGGTCCTTGGGCCTTGAGCGCGGCCACATGGACCTTTCGCGTTTGCCCGACGTGCTCGAGCAGGACCAAGCCGGCGCCCGCACCCATGGTGACTTCCACAAATGGCTCTACGCGTACAAACAAACCCAGCCCTTGGCTGGGCGTTGGACGGCAGAGTTCTCGCTCAATGGTCAACAAGCGGCGCGCAACCTCGAAGGTTCCGAGAAGTTTTCATTGGGTGGCAACAGTGGCATTCGGGCCTACCCTGGTGGTGAGGGCGCTGGCGACAGCGGTATGGTGACCAGCCTGACCGTGACGCACCCCTGGGTTTGGCCCACATCCTCCCATCGTTTGGAGTTGTCGGGGTTTTACGATTGGGGACGTATCCGGGTTCACCATTCCGGTGATCAGTTGATCGACAGTGCCTCCGGTTTGAACCAATACAGCCTCAGCGGTGTGGGCTTGGGCCTGAACGTGTCCCAGCCTGGTGCTTGGAGTTTGGCCGTGACCTGGGCTCGGGCTCTGGGACGCAATCTAGGCCGAAGCACAGATGGCAACAACAGCGATGGCAAGGCGGGTCGCAGCCGAGTCTTGATGGTGTTGAACATCGACTACTGAGTGCACAGACGCAGCCCGTATGAATCACGCTTTCCGTCTGATCTGGAGTGAACTCAGCGCTGGGCTTGTGGCCGTGCCGGAAACGGCGACAGGACGCGGCAAAGGGCGGGGCCAGCGCTTGGCGCGAGGCTTGGCGGGCGTGTGTGTCACGGGCGCACTCCTGGGCGTGGTGCAAGCGCAAAATTTGTCGCCTACCCAGTTGCCTGGTCAATCGCAGGTGGTCGCTGGCACCGTGTCGATGGAGCGCTCAGCGAACGCCTTGGTCCTGCGGCAGTCCAGCGATAAGGCGGTGCTCAATTGGAGCAGTTTTGACATTGGCCGAGACGCCAGCGTCAGCTTTGTGCAGCCGGGCTCCTCCAGTACAGCGCTCAACCGGGTTCAAAGCGGTGTCGCCAGCCAGATCGACGGACGGATGACGGCCAATGGTCAGGTGTTCCTGATCAATCCATCGGGTGTTGTCTTTGGTGCAGGTGCACAGGTCAATGTGGGGGCCTTGCTGGCCAGTACGCTGAACTTGACCGATGCCGATTTTCTCGCTGGCCGCTTGCTTCTTTCGGGCTCTTCAACGGCGGGGGGCGTTGCCAACCACGGCCAGATCCAGGCAGACGGCGGCGTGATCGCCCTCATTGCCCCTCAGGTGCGCAACACGGGCACCTTGCAGGCGGACCTTGGCAATGTGGTCCTTGCAGCGGGCGAGAAGGTGAGTTTGGCCTTTTCTGGCAATGGGTTGCTGAAGGTTCAGGTTGACCAAGGTGCTCTGAACGCCCTGGTCGAGAACCAAGGCCTGATCCGTGCCGACGGGGGGGCTGTGCTCATGACCTCCCGTGGCGCCAATGCCCTTTTGTCAACGGTGGTGAACAATGAAGGTGTGGTGCGAGCACGCACCTTGGAGGCGCGTGAAGGGCGCATTTTGTTGCTCGGCGACATGGCCCAAGGCGATATGCGCGTGGCCGGTACCCTGGATGCATCGGCACCCCATGGTGGCCAAGGCGGTTTCATTGAAACCTCCGCAGCCCGGGTCACGGTGGCCCACAGTGCCAAGGTCACCACACAGTCCGCAGGGGGGGCATCGGGTCACTGGTTGATTGACCCTGTTGATTTCATCATCGCTGCGAGTGCAGGCAACGCCACGGGCGCCCAGCTCAGCGCCAGCCTCGAGAGCGGCCATGTCACGATCCTCAACACCCAAGGCACCAGCGGGACAGCGGGCGACATCCTGGTGCAAGATGCTGTCAGCTGGAGTGCTGCCAACAAACTCACACTGGACGCACAAGGGAGCGTCCATGTTTCGGCCAACATCAGCGCTGTGTCCGGCAGTCTGGACATCAACGCCGGCACTGGTGGCCTGAGCGGCGCTGGCGGTATCGTCCTGAGCGGCGCAGGGCAGGCTTTGACGGTGAATCAGGGCGGAAACAGCACCTACAGCGGTGCCTTCAGCGGCGCGGCCGCGCTGGTCAAAACAGGCGCCGGAGCGCTGACCTTGAGTGGCAGCAACACCTACAGCGGTGGCACCAGCATCACTTCGGGCCTGCTCAAAGCGGGGGTGTCAACCCTGGGGGCTGTCACCAGCGGTCCCTTTGGGACGGGCGTCGTCACGGTGAGCAGCGGTGCAGCGCTGGACTTGAATGGGCAAAGCTTGGCCAATGCGTTGTCTTTGTCGGGCACCGGCTTGTCCGAAACCGGTGTGCTGCTCAACAGCAGCGCTGCCTCGTCCAATGTCAGTGGCGCGATCACCCTGGCCAACAACATCACTGTGAATGCGTCGGCTGTTGGTGACCTCACCCTCAGCGGTCTGGTGGACGGTCCATTCGCCCTGAACATCCACAACAGCGGCAGCGGGCAGGTGTCACTGACCGGCAGCAACACCTACTCGGGTGGCACCACCCTGACCATGGGCACGCTGGGTGTGTATGCCAACACCGCGTTGGGCAGTTCGCCCTTGAGCATCGGCAATGCCTCACTCAAGTTCGGTCGAGGTGTGACCCAGTTTGGTAACGCCATCACGCTCAACGGCGCAGCCACCATTTCCCTGGACAGCCAAGTGGATTATTTGATCGTCGGTGGTGGTGGCGCTGGCGGAAAGAGTGGGGGCGGGGGGGCGGGTGGTCTGCTGGCCGGCAGCAGCAATTTGGCTGGTGCCGACTATACCGTCGTGGTCGGTTCAGGAGGCCAATCTGCCACTCAGAAGGGTGGTTCCACCACCGCATTCGGCCTCACGGCCTTGGGTGGTGGTGCGGGCGGACATGGTTCAAATGCCGCCGGCACGAACGGCGGCTCAGGCGGCGGCTCATCTTTTGACTCCAGAAATGTCACCGTGGCCACAGGCACCCCTGGTCAAGGATTCAGTGGCGGTGCGTCCAACCGAAACGCTTACGGCGCTGGTGGTGGGGGCGGCGGTTCAGGCGGAGCGGGTGGTGCTTCCGTCGTTGCTGCGGACGGGTATGGACAAGGCGGCGACGGCGGCTTGGGCACAGCTTCGGCCATCACCGGCGTCCTGAATTACTACGCGGGCGGCGGCGGCGGTGGCACCAATACCGCCGCAGCTCTCACCAGTGGCGGCGCAGGTGGCTCTGGCGTTGGTGGTGCGGGTGCCACTGGCAACGATGGTGCGGGCCAAAATGCCGTGGCCAATACCGGCTCCGGCGGCGGTGGCGCAGAACCAGGTAGCAATGTGGTCGGCAAAGGTTCAGCCGGTATCGTGGTGGCGCGCTACCGGGGACCACAAGCTGGCTCGGGTGGTACCAGCGTGGCTGAAGGCACCGGCAGTGCCAGCGGTTTCACGGTTCACACGTTTACCAGCAACGGCACACTGACCTTGGCACCGGCTGCGGTCACGTTGACCGGCGCCATCGGTGGCAACGGCAGTTTGAGGACGGACGCGACAGGTGGCAGCCTCACTTTCAGCGGCAGCAACACCTACAGCGGTGGCACGGTCCTTTCCGCGGGCGCCCTGTCCTTGGGTTCAGCCGGGGCATTGGGGAGCGCCGGTCTCATCAGCTTCGCTGGTGGCACACTGAAATTTGGCGCCAACAACACCACCGATTACTCCAGTCGTTTCAGCATGGCGGACAACCAGGCCTACAGCCTGGACACCAATGGGCAAAACATCACGTTGGCGAGCAACCTGACGAGTACGGGGGGCAGCCTGAGCAAGTTGGGCAGCGGCCAACTCACCTTGAGTGGCGCCAACACCTACAGTTCAGGCACGACGGTTCAGGCCGGGACGCTTTTTGGTGGCGCGAGCAGTGAAACCCGCACCGCCTTTGGCAGCGGCAGCATCACCGTCGCGGCCAGTTCCACCTTGTGGACCGACCGCAGCACCTTGGCCAATGCCCTGGTGCTCAATGGCGGCACACTCAAAGGCACCAATGGATTTGGTGAGAACTGGAGCGGTGGCGTGACCTTGACGGGCGTGGCCACGGTGGATGTGGGCGCCTACATGACCCTCAGCGGACCCCTCAGCGGTACGGGCAATCTACTCAAGTTGAGCGAAGGACAGCTGCTACTGAGCGGAAACAACACGTACAGCGGTGGTACAGCCATCAATGCCGGCACGCTGGCTTTGGACTCATCCGGGGCCTTGGGGACTTTGGGCGTCATCACCTTTGGGGGGGGCACGCTCAAGTTTGGACCCAGCAACACCTCCGATTACAGCAGCCGCTTCGGCACGGGTGCCAGCCAGCGCTTCAAATTTGACACCAATGGTCAAAACGTCACGCTGGCCGGCAACCTCGTCAGCAGCGGCGGCTCTCTCACCAAGCTGGGCAGTGGGCAGCTCACTTTGAGTGGTGCCAACAACTACAGCGGCGGCACTGTGCTCAGTGGAGGCACACTGGCGCTGGGTTCGTCCGGTGCCTTGGGCAGCTCAGGCAGCATCAGCTTTGCGGGGGGGACGCTGCAGTTCACTGCCAGCAATGTCACCAATTACGCCAGCCGCTTTAACACCGCAGCCAATCAGGCCTACAGCTTGGATACGAACGGCCAAAACGTGACATTGACGGGCAACCTCACCAGCAGTGGGGGCAGCTTGATCAAGTTGGGCAGCGGCCAACTCACCTTGAGCGGCACCAACACCTACAGCGGCGGTACCACCCTCAGTGGGGGCACACTGTCACTGGGCTCGTCCGGGGCCTTGGGCAGCACGGGCACCATCAGCTTTGCCGGTGGCACCCTCCAGTATGGTGCCAGTAACACCACCGATTATTCTGGCCGTTTCAGCTCAGCCGCCAACCAGGCCTTGCGCATCGACACCAATGGGCGCGACGTGACTTTTGCGAGCAACCTCATCAGCAGCGGCGGCAGTTTGACCAAACTGGGCACAGGCGCACTGACCTTGAGCGGCACAAACACTTACAGCGGCGGCACCACGGTCCAGGCTGGTACGCTTTTCGGTGGCGCCGGCAGCGGAACCCGCACCGCCTTTGGCAGCGGCAGCATCAGCGTGGACGGCTCTGCGACCTTATGGACCGATCGCAGTACCTTGGCCAACCCACTGGTTCTGAATGGCGGAACCGTTCTCGGGACAAATGGCTTTGGTGAAATTTGGACGGGCCCGGTCACCTGGAGTGCCGCCAGCACGATTGACGCACGACACTTTGTCACCCTGAGTGGCGACATGACAGGGGGCGGCTCTCTGACCAAGGTCAGTTCGGGCACTTTGGTGCTGTCCGGTAGCAACAGTTTCACGGGGGGTGTGCGAATCGGTGGCGGTACGCTCTTTCTGGGCTCAAGCGGCGCACTGGGCAGCAGCGGCAGCATCTCTTTTGAAGGCGGCACGCTTCAGTTCGGTGCAGCCAACACCACCGACTACTCTGCCCGCTACAGCAACACCGCCAACCAAGCCTTTCGCATTGACACCAATGGTCAAAACGTCACGTTGGCCGGCAACCTCATCAGCAGCGGCGGCTCTCTCACCAAGCTGGGCAACGGGCAGCTGACTTTGAGTGGTGCCAACACCTACAGCGCCGGCACAACCATCAACGCAGGTACCCTGGCGCTGGGTTCGTCTGGGGCCTTGGGCAGCACGGGCAGCATCAGTTTTGCCGGGGGTACGCTGAAGTTTTCTGCGGTCAATACCGAAGACTACAGCAGCCGCTTCAACACCGCAGCCAATCAGGCCTACAGTTTGGATACGAATGGCCAAAACGTGACACTGACGGGCAACCTCACCAGCAGTGGGGGGAGCTTGACCAAGTTGGGCAGCGGGCAGCTGACATTGAGTGGTGCCAACACCTACAGCGGCACCACCACCATCAGCGGCGGCCATTTGCGCATTGCCAGCGACACGCCTCAGTTGTTGACCAGCGGATTTCAGGGGAGCGGCACCTTGTCCATCGAGTCGGTGGGTAACAGCTTCACACTTGACAACATGAGCTTTGACCGGCCTGTCAATGGTTTGTCGGGCCTGGTGCTTGGTAAAAACGACAACCGCGCAGCCCTCTCCTTGGCTGCTCCTCTCAGTGTGGCCGGTCCAGTGACTGTGAACGCGGGTGATTTGGCCATCAATGCCAATTTGACGACGACTGCGGCGGGTGGTGTTCTGCTGAAATCTGCAGGCACTCTGAGCATCGCTTCGGGCAAGCAAGTCAGCGCTGGGGCAGGCGGTCTGACCCTGGTGGCGCAGCGTTTCGTCAATCAGGCCGGCCCCAGCGCATTACTCACCACAGCGGGTCACGTCTGGCAAGTTTGGAGCAGCAATGCCACGCCGTTTGATGCCACTGTGGGTGATGTTTCGGGAAACTTGGCCTATGCCTACAAACAGTACCAAGCCAACTATGGCGCGACCCTTCCAGCAGGCTCAGGGCATGCCATGCTCTTCAGTTTGGCCCCCACGCTTTCAGTCAATCTGACTGGTGCGGTGTCGCGCGTCTATGACGGTGGCGTCCAGGCCACTGTCTCGTCCAGTCAGTTTCAAGTATCTGGAGCGGTCGATGGTGACCAGATTCAGCTGAACACCCCCAACATCGCCCAATTCACCACGGCGGGTACTGGACCGGGCATCAAGGATGTGGGTACCCAAAAAACTGTAGAGGCCAGCGGAGTCACTGTGGTGTCCGCCTCCCGGGGTGCTGCAACGGTATTTGGCTACCGCTTGAACAGCGCCACGGCGACAGGGGCAATCGGTGAGATCTTGCCGAAGGAGGTTGAGCTCTCCGCCAGCAAGACGTATGACGGTCTGCTGACTCTGGGGCCCGGCGCGGTAGAGATCAGGACAGGTGTGGGTTTGGAAACCCTCACCTACAGCGATGCACGAAGCAGCCAAGCGCATGTGCTCAGTCCAGGAAACCGCATCACCAGTTTGACCCTGAGCGATGCCACCGATTTGTCGGGAGGCCTTGCGGTGAATTACAAGCTCCCCACCCTCAATGCAACGAATGCACCGGTGACCATTGCGCCCAGACAGCTGCAGGCCTTGGCCAGCATAGCGGGCGCGGACAAGACGTACGACGGCTACCTGGTGGCCACGGGCTCCAGCCTCACGGGCAGCACCATTGGCGCGCTCAACGGGGATGCGGTGGCACTGGATGTGAGCGCAATGGGCTTGGCGTTCAACGACGCGCACGCCGGTGCGCGCAGCATCAGCGCCAGTGGCACGGCAGCGCTGGGCGCGGTGATGGGCGCGGGCGTGGGCGCCAAAGACGGCACAGCGGGCAACGCGGTGGCGGGGCAAGCGGGCGACTACGTGCTGGGATCGCAGCCGGTGGTGGCTGCGGTGAGCCGCCAGATTTTGCCGGCCCAGCTGCAGGCCTTGGCCAGCATAGCGGGCGCGGACAAGACGTACGACGGCTACCTGGTGGCCACGGGCTCCAGCCTCACGGGCAGCACCATTGGCGCGCTCAACGGGGATGCGGTGGCACTGGATGTGAGCGCGATGGGCTTGGCGTTCAACGACGCGCACGCCGGTGCGCGCAGCATCAGCGCCAGTGGCACGGCAGCGCTGGGCGCGGTGACGGGCGCGGGCGTGGGCGCCAAAGACGGCACAGCGGGCAACGCGGTGGCGGGGCAAGCGGGCGACTACGTGCTGGGATCGCAGCCGGTGGTGGCAGCGGTGAGCCGACAGATTTTGCCGGCCCAGCTGCAGGCCGTGGCCAGCATAGCGGGCGTGGACAAGACGTACGACGGCTACCTGGTGGCCACGGGCTCCAGCCTCACGGGCAGCACCATTGGCGCGCTCAACGGGGATGCGGTGGCACTGGATGTGAGCGCGATGGGCTTGGCGTTCAACGACGCGCACGCCGGTGCGCGCAGCATCAGCGCCAGTGGCACGGCAGCGCTGGGCGCGGTGACGGGCGCGGGCGTGGGCGCTAAAGACGGCACAGCGGGCAACGCGGTGGCGGGGCAAGCGGGCGACTACGTGCTGGGATCGCAGCCGGTGGTGGCAGCGGTGAGCCGCCAGATTTTGCCGGCCCAGCTGCAGGCCTTGGCCAGCATAGCGGGCGCGGACAAGACGTACGACGGCTACCTGGTGGCCACGGGCTCCAGCCTCACGGGCAGCACCATTGGCGCGCTCAACGGGGATGCGGTGGCACTGGATGTGAGCGCGATGGGCTTGGCGTTCAACGACGCGCACGCCGGTGCGCGCAGCATCAGCGCCAGTGGCACGGCAGCGCTGGGCGCGGTGACGGGCGCGGGCGTGGGCGCCAAAGACGGCACAGCGGGCAACGCGGTGGCGGGGCAAGCGGGCGACTACGTGCTGGGATCGCAGCCGGTGGTGGCTGCGGTGAGCCGCCAGATTTTGCCGGCCCAGCTGCAGGCCTTGGCCAGCATAGCGGGCGCGGACAAGACGTACGACGGCTACCTGGTGGCCACGGGCTCCAGCCTCACGGGCAGCACCATTGGCGCGCTCAACGGGGATGCGGTGGCACTGGATGTGAGCGCGATGGGCTTGGCGTTCAACGACGCGCACGCCGGTGCGCGCAGCATCAGCGCCAGTGGCACGGCAGCGCTGGGCGCGGTGACGGGCGCGGGCGTGGGCGCCAAAGACGGCACAGCGGGCAACGCGGTGGCGGGGCAAGCGGGCGACTACGTGCTGGGATCGCAGCCGGTGGTGGCTGCGGTGAGCCGACAGATTTTGCCGGCCCAGCTGCAGGCCTTGGCCAGCATAGCGGGCGTGGACAAGACGTACGACGGCTACCTGGTGGCCACGGGCTCCAGCCTCACGGGCAGCACCATTGGCGCGCTCAACGGGGATGCGGTGGCACTGGATGTGAGCGCGATGGGCTTGGCGTTCAACGACGCGCACGCCGGTGCGCGCAGCATCAGCGCCAGTGGCACGGCAGCGCTGGGCGCGGTGACGGGCGCGGGCGTGGGCGCTAAAGATGGCACAGCGGGCAACGCGGTGGCGGGGCAAGCGGGCGACTACGTGCTGGGATCGCAGCCGGTGGTGGCAGCGGTGAGCCGCCAGATTTTGCCGGCCCAGCTGCAGGCCTTGGCCAGCATAGCGGGCGTGGACAAGACGTACGACGGCTACCTGGTGGCCACGGGCTCCAGCCTCACGGGCAGCACCATTGGCGCGCTCAACGGGGATGCGGTGGCACTGGATGTGAGCGCGATGGGCTTGGCGTTCAACGACGCGCACGCCGGTGCGCGCAGCATCAGCGCCAGTGGCACGGCAGCGCTGGGCGCGGTGACGGGCGCGGGCGTGGGCGCTAAAGATGGCACAGCGGGCAACGCGGTGGCGGGGCAAGCGGGCGACTACGTGCTGGGATCGCAGCCGGTGGTGGCAGCGGTGAGCCGCCAGATTTTGCCGGCCCAGCTGCAGGCCTTGGCCAGCATAGCGGGCGTGGACAAGACGTACGACGGCTACCTGGTGGCCACGGGCTCCAGCCTCACGGGCAGCACCATTGGCGCGCTCAACGGGGATGCGGTGGCACTGGATGTGAGCGCGATGGGCTTGGCGTTCAACGACGCGCACGCCGGTGCGCGCAGCATCAGCGCCAGTGGCACGGCAGCGCTGGGCGCGGTGACGGGCGCGGGCGTGGGCGCCAAAGACGGCACAGCGGGCAACGCGGTGGCGGGGCAAGCGGGCGACTACGTGCTGGGATCGCAGCCGGTGGTGGCTGCGGTGAGCCGACAGATTTTGCCGGCCCAGCTGCAGGCCTTGGCCAGCATAGCGGGCGCGGACAAGACGTACGACGGCTACCTGGTGGCCACGGGCTCCAGCCTCACGGGCAGCACCATTGGCGCGCTCAACGGGGATGCGGTGGCACTGGATGTGAGCGCGATGGGCTTGGCGTTCAACGACGCGCACGCCGGTGCGCGCAGCATCAGCGCCAGTGGCACGGCAGCGCTGGGCGCGGTGACGGGCGCGGGCGTGGGCGCCAAAGACGGCACAGCGGGCAACGCGGTGGCGGGGCAAGCGGGCGACTACGTGCTGGGATCGCAGCCGGTGGTGGCTGCGGTGAGCCGCCAGATTTTGCCGGCCCCGATCTTCAGAATCACGGGCATCACCGCAGCCGATAAGAGCTTTGATGGGTTGTTAGATGCCGAATTGGACACCTCTGGCGCAGCTTTTTCTGGCAAGTTATTGGACGATCAGTTGCTTGTCGCGAACGGTGCTGTGGGACGATTCACTGACAGTGTGGCGGGAAACAACAAATTGGTGAACATCACCGCATTGGCGCTCAGTGGCGCCGATGCTTCGAACTATGTGTTGTTGGATACCTCGGCCCAGACGACGGCCAGCATCACGGCCAACCAGGTGACCTTGGTCACGCAATCGGTGAGCAGTGTGTTGACTGCCGTACCCAAAGTCATGCCTGCGCCTGCGCCTGCGCCAAGCCCTGCCTTACCACCGCCTTCGGCGCCGGTTGCTGCGCCGGTCAGCGCTGCGCCAGCAGCGTCTTCCCCCGCACCATCTTCCGCGCCAGCCGCCTCTTCGGCTCCTGCCTCCACCCCTGCTTCCACTCCTGCTTCCACTCCTGCAGCTGAAGCGCCAGCGACTGCCCCTGCAGCGGCTGCACCTGCGGCGGCTGCGCCAGCAGCAGCGCCTGCGGATGCTTCGGGGGCCGCGCCTGCAGCAGCTGCTCCAGCTGCGGCAGCACCCGCTCAGTCTTCACCAGCCCCTGGCCCCAGCACTGCGGCACCAGCCACAGCGGCTCCGACCACAACTGCACCCGCTGCAGCAACACCCACAGCAGCTCCAGCGCGAGCCGCTAACGCTCCAGCGGCCACGGCGCCACCGGCCTCCGCTGGAGCGGCGCCTGTCAGCAGCCCTGCAGCGAGCGGTCAAGGAGCCAATCCGGGGGGGGCCAAACAGGACCCCGCTGGTCGCCCAGTCAAATCTGCAGGTGGAAAATCGCCAGAGCCCGGTAAGAACAAGACCGCCAGTGCCGCCTCTGCAGGCCGCGCACTACCGCCCAGAAGTGTGGCCGCAGCCCGAGCTGCTGCTGTTTCCAGTCGTCTCGCTGCTGCTCGATCGCAAGCCCAACGGGCGGCTACCCAAATCACCCGTTCAGCATCGGTGAGTGCTGTGCGCGAGGGTGCGAAGGCCCGTCGCATGGTCTCCGAGTCGATGAATCGGCCCCAAGTGGCCATTCGAACACTCCCGAGCCAACCCATTCGGGATTTCGGCAGCGCCGTGGTCGATAAGGTGGGCGCTCAAAACCCCTTGTTGGCTGAAAACAAAATCGTTCCGCGTGAGCCTGAGCGTGATGCTTTGTTGCCACCGCCCAGTGAGATGACGCAATCCTTTGATGCGGTGCCTTCGCTGCGGAGTCCCTCGACCAAGCAAAAGGTCAGGCACTCCAAGAGCGTGACGCTTCAGGAGGAAACCATGGAAGCGGTGAACTTCCTGAATTTGATCAACCTTCGACTTTTACCCTGATTGGACGTATTTCCTATGTTGGCCTGGTTCCATACCTTCAGTAATTTACAAATTGGATCAATGCTTTTGTTCGTGGGGCTGAGCGTGACCACGATCCTGCCCTTGTTGGTGCGACGTCGTTTCAACATCACCTTGGACGAGCAATTGGCCAAAGGCGCTGAAGAGTCATTCAAGCTCTTCATCTCGCTGAGCCTGTTGTTGTTGGCTTTTTGCATGGTGCGTGCACAGGGCGATTACCGAGGTGCCGAGGACATTGTGGCGCGCGAGGGCACCGTGATGCTCAAAATGGATCGCGCTTATGAGTCCTTTGCCACCGAAAACACCGACGCCTTACGGGTGGTGCTGCGCAGTTATGCCGAGCATTTGGTCAAAGACGAATGGACTCTGTTGTCTCAGGGGGAGCGCGCTGAAACCGCTACGGAAGATTTGCGGGTGTTATCGACCATCTCCAAGCAACTGGAGCCGGAAACCGCCGAGCAGCAAGTGGCGCGCTCGGAGATCATCCAGTCGGTTAATCAACTCAATGACTTGCGTGAGGCCAGAATCTCTGCCAGTTATGTGAAGTTGCCGACTTTTTATTGGTATGCCATTTGCACGGCCTTGTTTTTCTTGACCATGTTCGGCTGGTTGCAAAGTCCTTTGAGTAAGTTGCTCACCTATGTGGGCGGAGTGACCTGTGGCGTTTGCCTGATGCTCACCGTGCTGATTTCCACCTCCGGTATTTTTGCCGGACAACATGCTGTCTCTGCAGACCCCATCCGCAACGCCTTGACGCAGATGGGGACTCTGGACGATGGTTCTTGATGTCGTGTTCTCATTTTTAACCCCCAATACTTGATCATGCGAACTGCTCACAAACTGATTCCTTTACTGGCTTGCCTCGCTGGTGCCTATCCGGGCATGGCCTTGTCGGTGGACGCTCCAGAACAACGTTTGCCAATGGCCACGCAGCGTTTGCTCATCGAGCGATCTGCGGAGGATGTGGCCAAGGCCGATGCCATGGCCACACCGATGACCGAGTCAGATCAGTTGGCCCGAGAGGCGATTGACCTGATTCAGGCGAAAAAGCTCAAAAAAGCATCTGAAAAAATCAATGCCGCTTTGCGCCTGCGCGTGGACCGCTCCTACTACCACCTCATCAACGGCTTGATTTACCACTTACAAGCCAGAGAGGGGGGCGCCAGTTCTTATGAGTTGGCAGCTCAAGGTTACCAACAGGCGATCCGTTTTGACGAGTCCAATTGGCAAGCGCACCTGCTGTCAGGCCTGCTGAACATTGATACATCCAAGTTCGAGCAAGCCAGGTTGGACCTTGCGGAGGCCATGTACCTGCGGCCCGACGATGCCGATGTGCTCAATGCGTTTGCCTATGCCGCTTACCGTTCAGGATCACCCGATCTGGCCGCCGGCGCCATCAATGCCCTTGAAGCCATGGGAGGCGTCAAAACGCAAGTCGAAATTCGCAACGCTTCGGTCATCATGGCGGCTGTGGGGGAGCCTGAAAAAGCGCGTGCTTATCTCAACAGACTCAAGGACAAGACATCCCAGACGACTCGTAGTTTTCTCGAACGCCGCATCGATGATTGGCAAGGTGTCCACAACAGCCCGGGCATGGTCAAAACCCAATTCGGAGGTGCACCTGCCAGCCCTGGTGGGTTTGGGGGAGGATTTTCTTCACCCAGTGGCATGTCAGGCGGGTTTGGCGTGCAACCAGGTGGTTATGGGGCACCTGGTTTTTCAGGCGGGTTTGGTGCCGCTGGCATGCAAGGCGGCTTTGGCCAGCCTGGGATGCCCGGTACTCCGGGCATGGACAAGATGGTGGTGGTCGATGTGGTCATCATCTCCACGGAAGAAGACTATTCCAACCAGCAAGGCATGAACCTGCTGCGCGGTTTGCAACTGCAATTTGGCGGCAATGGTGGGGCTGCCTATGAAAAGCGCACTGTCAGTGACAGGAATGCTTCAGGCGACACCACGCAAACTTCCAGCATCACCCGTCTGATATCGGTGCCATCGGTGCGCTACAGCTTGAATATTTTCAACATCAACAGCGCACGCAATGAGATCTTGGCACGACCCACTTTGGTGGCCACAGCGGGACGGCCCTCTGAATTCTTTTCGGGTGCGGAGCTCAACGCCGTGGTGGTCAGCTCGGGGGTCAACTCCAACCCTGTCAATGTCGTGAAGGACATTGGCACCACCTTGCAGGTGACCCCCACATTTTTGGAGGATGGGCAAATCAATTTGAAAGTGTTGGCCCAGCGCACGTTCATCAAAACGCCCAATAACAACCTTTCCGGTTTTGATGCTCGGGTGGAAACATCAAAGAGCCGTGTAGATGCCAGTGTGGTGATGCGCCCTGGAGAGACTTTGATTCTGGGTGGATTGAGCGAAAAAGAAGGTGAGATCACGCGAGACGGCGTCCCCCTGTTGCAAGATGTGCCCTTGCTGCAGTACTTGTTTGCCAACCGAACTTCGCGCGATTATCAGAAATCAACGCTCATACTCATCACGCCGCGACCCGCGCAGTACGTTTACCAGCCAGAAAAAGCCCGCCAAGCCTATGAAAAAAGCTTGAGCGAGGAGGAGCGCCCCTTTGCCAGTCTGCGGGCACGTTATGCCGACTGGTTCAGACCTTACCCCAACTGGGCTTCGGTGTTCCGCCAACTGCAGGAAAATTCGCTTTACCGCGAGTTCCGCACCGGTGATGTGGTGCTGGAAAACTGGACCGACATGCGCTCACTCAAGGACCGTTTGGGCAAAGTGCGTGATTTTCTGCATTACTAAAAGGATGGGCCAGATGAACTACCAAGCTTTATTTTTGGGGTGCAGCCTGATGTTGGGACTCCCCCATGCCCATGCTCAAGAAGCACACGATGGGCGGCGTGGGGGTCTTTTCAAAGACACGTTGAATTGTCGATTTTGCGATTTACGCTACGAAGACCTGTCGGTGCGCAATTTCAAGAATGTCGATGTGACCGGGGCTTTTTTGCACGGCGCCAACTTTTCATGGTCGGTGCTCAAAAACGGCCGCTTCATGTCAAGCAATCTTGTTCAAGTGCGCATGGAGTGGTCAGATCTGGATGGCGCAGACCTTTCGAAGGCGACACTCGAGAACGCCACCCTGTTCCGCTCGTCTTTCCGAGGCGCGAACTTTCACATGGCCAACTTGTCAGGGGCCAACCTCAATCGCAGCGAAATGGCGGGTGTGAAAATGGTGGCGAGCGTCATGCGCCGGGCGGATCTGACAGCCGCCCGCTTGAGCAATGCGGACTTGCGTCAAGCCGACCTCAGTGATGCCAATCTGGAAAACTCACGGGTTCGCGACACAGACATGCAGGGCAGCACCCTCAATGGCGCCAGCTTTGAAGGCTGTGACCTGAAAAATTCAGATTTGTCGGGCTCATCCATCAAAGGAGCCAGTTTTGTCGCTACGTTTCTGCAACAAGTCAATTTCCGCAATTCGGACTTGAGTCACGCCAAGTTTCAAAATGCGATTTTGGAGGCCAACAACTTCAGCGGCGCCAACCTCACCGGTGCCGATCTGACGGGTGCAACGCTGCGCAACACCATTTTGACCGGCGCCAATTTGTGCAATGCCAAGATGCCAGATGGCAGCACAGGTGCATGCCCTGTGGCGACACAACCGAGCAGCGAGGGCGCTGCCATGCCACCGAAGGCACCGTCAGGGCAGTTACCTGGCATGAACCCGTTCAGCCCACCGGGTTTGTCACCCAACACGTCTCCCGGTTTCAACCCGGGATTCACACCGAATATGGCGCCCGGTTTTTCTCCCAGTGTTGCGCCGGGCATGGCGCCCAGTACTTCCCGACCGGATCTGCGATCGTCCCTGTCTTCAAGTCTGCACGCATTCAACGGTTTTTCGATTTCAATGAAAGGTGTGTGATGTCATCCAACACGTATGCGTCTAGCTTCCGAAGAGGCTTCTGCGCCTGGGTATTGCCTTTGCTGATGGGGGTGATGTGCAACATGGCCATGGCCCAATCCGGGGCACAGGGTGCCCCCGTTTTTCGCGTAGCCGTACCTGGCAACCTGTTTGCCAATTTGGGCAAGAGCGGTCCGGAAGGGGTTTTCCTTGAAACCATGGACGCATTGCTCAAAGGAATGGGCAAAGCACCGCAATACGTCATCATGCCCACGGGCGATGCATTGACGGAGTTGAGCAACGGCACACTCCATGCGGCCACTGTGGTGGTGCCTTCAGCGCGCACGGCCAACACCATGTGGTTGTCTGAGCCGCTGTTGGCGGAGTCCAACATCGTGGTGGCACTCAAGGACAAAGGTTTTGCGCTCAAGGATCTGCGCGACCTCACTGGCAAACGCTTGGGCGTTCGGCAAGGTTACCGTTACCCCCTGCTGGACAACAAATCTGGCATGAAACTGGAGCGATACACCACCGACGGCGAGATGCTGCGTGCACTGCTCTTTGACCAAGTCGATGCCATTTCGCTATCGGCCATCTCGGACATCTTTGCATTGCGCAGCGAGGGCATTATGAAGCGCTTGGTGGTGCTGGACAAAGCGGTCGGCTCGGTGCCGTTTGTGGCGGCCTTCTCCAAAGCCAAATTCAGTGATCAAGAACTCCAAGCGTTCAACAAGGCATTGGCTGAATTCAAGCGCAGCCCCCAGTGGGAGGAGGTGCTGGAGCGCAATGGGATGGCCGATCTTTACAAGCCTTGGCCCATGATCACGCCATAAAAAAATCGCTTGGACGGCTTCGTGATGGACCACCATCCTGGTTTTTTCGAGCAGGTGAGAGGGCAATTGCAAGGATGCAGGTGCTCAAGCAGGACTTTTTGTCGTCCCTGGTGCGTGCGGATGCACGTACCGCTTTTTTCCGATCAACCAATTCCCAGTTGAAAGGCAGGACACGCGAGCGCTTGAAAGAAAAAACGCGCCCGAAGGCGCGTTTTTACTGGGTTTCTGGCGGAGCAGGCGGGATTCGAACCCGCGGTGGGCTATTAACCCACACACGCTTTCCAGGCGTGCGACTTAAACCACTCATCCACCGCTCCGAAGTCCGCCATTGTAGCAGGGGAAAAACTCGGATATGGGGCCATGGCTTGAATTCTTGTCACTGGGATGCCGTATGCTGGTTTCGATAGTTTTTTGACGAAATCTCTTTTGCGCCTCTCACGCGCGTGTTTTTGTCCTTAAACTTCGCGACAGCTCAATCCCTTATCCTCTTCTTTGGCGCACAGCCCGACCAGCCCATGAAATTTCGTTTCCCCATCGTCATCATTGACGAAGATTACCGCTCCGAAAATACCTCAGGCTTGGGAATTCGCGCGTTGGCGGATGCCATCGTTGGTGAGGGCCTGGAGGTCTTGGGTGTGACCAGTTACGGTGATTTGTCGCAGTTCGCTCAGCAACAAAGCCGCGCCAGTGCATTCATCTTGTCGATTGACGACGAAGAGTTTTCACCGGGTCCCGATTTGGACCCTGCTGTCATCAATTTGCGCGCCTTCATCGATGAGGTGCGACGCAAAAATGCAGATGTACCCATTTACATCTACGGTGAGACCAAAACATCGCGCCATTTGCCCAACGACATCTTGCGCGAGCTGCACGGGTTCATTCACATGTTCGAAGACACGCCCGAGTTTGTGGCGCGTCACATCATCCGCGAAGCCAAAAGCTACCTCGAGGGCGTGCAACCACCATTTTTCAAGGCCTTGCTCGATTACGCCGAGGACGGATCCTATTCTTGGCACTGCCCAGGTCACTCCGGTGGCGTCGCTTTCCTCAAGAGCCCTGTGGGCCAGATGTACCACCAGTTTTATGGCGAGAACATGCTGCGGGCCGACGTTTGCAACGCAGTGGAAGAGTTGGGCCAGTTGCTGGACCACAACGGTGCCATCGGCGAGAGCGAGCGCAATGCGGCCCGCATTTTCAACGCGGATCATTGTTTCTTTGTGACCAATGGCACCAGCACCTCCAACAAGATCGTATGGCACCACACCGTGGCTCCGGGCGATGTGGTGGTGGTGGACCGCAATTGTCACAAATCCATTTTGCACGCGATCATCATGACCGGCGCCGTGCCGGTGTTCATGAAGCCCACGCGCAACCATTTCGGCATCATTGGCCCGATTCCCAAAAGCGAGTTCGAGCCTGCGGCCATCATGGCCAAAATCAAGGCGAACCCCTTGCTCAAAGGCGTGGACCCGAAAAAGGTCAAGCCGCGTGTCATGACACTCACACAGTCCACTTACGACGGTGTGCTTTACAACACGGAAACCATCAAAAGCATGCTCGATGGTTATGTGGAAAACCTGCACTTTGACGAGGCTTGGTTGCCACACGCTGCCTTTCACCCATTTTATGGACCGTACCATGCGATGGGAAAAAAGCGGGCGCGCCCGAAAGAGTCGATGGTCTATGCCACCCAGTCCATCCACAAATTGTTGGCCGGTATCAGTCAGGCCAGCCATGTTCTGGTGCAAGACGCGCAAAGCGTCAAACTCGACAGGCCCCTCTTCAACGAGGCCTATTTGATGCACACCTCGACTTCGCCGCAGTACAGCATCATTGCCAGCTGTGACGTGGCGGCTGCCATGATGGAGCCGCCCGGTGGCACCGCCTTGGTGGAAGAAAGCATTGCCGAAGCCTTGGATTTCCGCCGTGCCATGCGCAAGATTGATGCCGAGTATGGCAAAGACTGGTGGTTCAAAGTTTGGGGGCCCGAGAAGTTTGCCGATGAAGGCATTGGGCGCGCTGACGACTGGATTTTGCGCAACGACCCGCGCAAAAAAGCCAGCAAGTGGCACGGATTCGGTCAGCAATTGGCCGATGGCTTCAACATGCTCGACCCGATCAAGTCGACCATTGTCACACCCGGACTGGACTTGGATGGCAAGTTTGACAAAACCGGTATCCCAGCGTCCATCGTCAGCAAGTTCTTGACCGAGCATGGTGTGGTGGTGGAAAAGACGGGTCTGTACAGCTTCTTCATCATGTTCACGATCGGTATCACCAAGGGTCGTTGGAATTCCCTGTTGACTGCGCTTCAGCAATTCAAAGACGAGTACGCCAAGAACCAGCCGATGTGGAAAATCATGCCGGAGTTCTGCCAGAAGCACCCGCGCTATGAGCGCATGGGCCTGCGCGATCTGTGCCAGCATGTGCACGAGATGTATGCCAAGTACGACATCGCCATTTTGACGACCGACATGTATTTGTCGGACTTGGCGCCCGCCATGCGTCCTTCAGACGCTTACGCCCACATTGCCCAACGCAAAACCGAACGTGTGGAGATCGACCACTTGGAAGGGCGCATCACGGTGGGTTTGGTGACGCCTTATCCACCCGGCATTCCGCTTTTGATTCCCGGTGAAGTCTTCAACAAAAAGATTGTGGATTACCTCAAGTTCGCACGCGAGTTCAACGAGAAGTGCCCTGGATTTGAAACAGACATCCATGGCTTGGTGGAGATCGTGGACGAGGAAGGCAAGAAGCGCTACTTTGCGGATTGCGTGAAGGCTTAACGCTTCTTGTGGGGAGCGTTCTGTTTGCGAAGCAGGTGAGGCGGGGCTGTGTGCCGGGGACCAGAGGCGCTTCGCTTTGCCACATCGCCCCTGCACAGGGCCCGGCCTCATTCGCGGGGGGATATGAAAAAAGCGGCCTGGGCCGCTTTTTTCATGTCTGGACTGGGCCCATTCAGGACGCAGCCGCTGGCTCCGCAATGCCGCCGACCACTTGGCTGAAGCCCCCGTCCACATACGTGATCTCGGCGGTCACGCCCGCAGCCAAGTCGCTGAGCAAGAAAGCCGCCACATTGCCCACATCATCAATGGTCACATTGCGGCGAATGGGCGAAGCTTCGGCCACCACCGATAAAATTTTGCCGAAGCCCTTGATGCCACTGGCGGCCAAGGTTTTGATGGGGCCGGCCGAGATGCCGTTGGCTCGCAGACCGCGGTTTTGGCTGCCAAGCGACTCGGCCAAGTAACGTACCGACGCTTCCAAGCTCGCTTTGGCCAGACCCATGGTGTTGTAGTTGGGGACTGTGCGGATCGCGCCCAGGTACGTCAGGGTCAAAACTGCCGACTTGTCATTCAGGTAGGGCAAGGCCGCTTTGGCCATGGCAGGGAAGCTGTAAGCGCTGATGTCGTGGGCAATTTTGAAGCCCTCACGGGACAGGCCGTCCAAAAAGTCGCCGGCAATCGCTTCGCGCGGTGCGTAGCCGATGGCATGCACAAAGCCATCGATCTTGGGCCAAGTGGCTGAAAGATCGGTGAACAATTTTTCAATCTGCTCGTCGCTGCCCACATCACAATCAAAAATCAGCTGGGAATCAAAGTCTGCTGCAAATTCGGTGATGCGGTCCTTGAATCGTTCACCCACATAGCTGAAAGCCAATTCAGCGCCTTGCGCGTGGCAAGCTTTGGCAATGCCATAGGCGATGGAGCGGTTGGATAACACGCCGGTGATCAACAGTTTTTTACCCGACAGAAATCCTGTTTTTGTAGCCATGTCCTCAACTCCTCAAAAATGTGTGCAGAATTGTCGCATGCGAAGACCCCTGGCCCGAATCTGGACACACTGCTTGCTGGCCCTCGGGTTTGGCACGGCGGTGCCAGTGTGGGCTGCACATGCTTATGCGCAGTTTGGCGACGTCCGTTACCCCGCAGGCTTTGCCCATTTCGCCTATGTCAATCCTGTCGCCCCTAAGGGGGGAGAAATTGTTTTGGTCCCGCCGACACGGCAAACCAATTTCGACAAATACAACCCTTTCACGCTCAAGGGAAGTGCCCCGCCTGCTTTGCTGGGCATGTTGTTCGACACCTTGCTGGTGGGCAATATGGATGAGCCGACCACGGCTTATGGTTTGCTCGCCTCTGACGTTCAGGTGGCCGCCGATCGGATGTCGGTGGTTTTTCAAATTCACCCGAAAGCCCGCTTTCACAATGGCGAACCGGTGTTGGCCGCTGACGTTCGCCATTCTTTTGAACGTTTGACCAGCAAGGAGG
This sequence comes from Limnohabitans sp. DCL3, assembly GCF_048019295.1. Lineage (GTDB taxonomy): Bacteria > Pseudomonadota > Gammaproteobacteria > Burkholderiales > Burkholderiaceae_C > Limnohabitans_A. The sequence continues at coordinate 1,360,062 of NZ_CP171842.1, forward strand.
CAGCGCCTCAATACCGCACTTATTTTGGTGAGGTCAAAAGCGCCACCGTGTTGGCTGAGCGCAGCATCCGTTTTGATTTTGTGCGACCCAACAGCGAGCTGCCTTTGATTGTGGGCGCCATGCCCGTGTTCAGTCGTCAATGGGGATTGCAGGGCAACACGCACAAAGCTTTTGACCAAATGATCATGGACGTCCCGATGGCTTCGGGGCCCTACCGCATCGGTCCGGTGCAGTTCGGCAAGGACATCACTTATGTGCGAGACCCTGCTTACTGGGCTCAAGATCTGAATGTGCGCAAAGGGCAATTCAATTTCGACCGCATCACTTACAAGATTTACAAAGACACCACAGCCCAGCTCGAAGCTTTCAAGGCCGGTGAGTTCGATTACATGCAGTCTTTTGTGGCCCGTGAATGGGCTCGGGCGTTCACCGGACGTGCATTTGAGCGCGGGACTTTGATCAAGGCGGAACTGCCGCATGGCAATGCAGGTGACTTTCAGGGCTTTCAGTTCAATTTGCGCCGGGAGCAGTTCAAGGATGTGCGGGTGCGGCAGGCGATTGCCTTGGCCATGGATTTCGAATGGTTGAACCGCCAATTGTTTTACAACGCATACAGCCGGGTTCGGGGTTTTTTTGTGGCCAGCGATTTCGAGGCCAAGGGTTTGCCTGGCTCGGATGAGTGGGCACTGCTGTCGCCTTTGAGAGCGCAGTTGCCGGCCGACGTCTTTGACCGAGTCGTACCGCAGCCGCCGCAAACGGCGCTCGACCCTGCCTCGGGTCACACGTTGCGTGACCATTTGCGCCAAGCGCGAGATTTGCTGAAAGACGCGGGATGGTCTTTCCGCGATGGCGCTTTGCGCAATGCCAAGGGCCAAGCCATGCGCATCGAATTTCTGGACAGTTCGGGCTCTATGGGCCGAGTGGTTACGCCCTTTGCCAAGAACCTTGAAAAATTGGGCATTCAGGTTCAATACAAAGTGATTGACTTTGCTTTGTTGCAAAAACGCATGGATGTGTTTGACTTTGACATGGTGAGCAACCGCACCGTGGGCAGCGAGGCACCGGGCACGGAGTTGCTCGAACGCTTTGGCAGCAAGTCGGCCGATGTGGAGGGTTCCGGCAATATTCTCGGTCTCAAAGACCCGGCCGTGGATGCGCTGCTCGATCAAGCGGTGAGCGCCACCACCCGTGCTGAGTTGGTCACGCGCTTGCGGGCACTCGACCGGGTGCTCAGGCATGGCCATTACGTGGTGCCGCATTGGTATGGCGCAGTGCACCGAGTGGCTTGGCGTGCCGCTGCTTTTGAGCGCCCAAGTGATTTGCCTCGGTTTTACCAGCCTGAAAAACTGGTGACCACGGTATGGTGGTCTCCCGCAGCCCGTGCCGCATCACGACAAACCCCCTGATCCATGTTGGCCTATATCTTCAAGCGCTTGTTGTTGATGATTCCGACCTTGTTCGGGGTCTTGTTGATGACTTTTGTGGTGATTCAATTTGTACCCGGCGGACCCGTCGAACAAATGGTGTCCCAACTGCAGGGGCGCGATACAGGCGGGGAGGGGGCTGCTGCAGCGGGCAGCGGTTACCGCGGACGACAAGGCGTGGACGCCGCCCGCATTGCCGAAATCAAAACACTTTATGGCTTCGACAAACCACCTGTCGAGCGGTTCTGGATGATGCTCAAGCAATTCGCTCAATTCGACTTGGGGCAAAGCTTTTTCTACCCGAAAGATGTTTGGAGTCTGATCCAGGAGAAACTGCCGGTGTCCATCAGTTTGGGTTTGTGGACATTTTTTCTCAGTTATTTGATATCGGTGCCTTTGGGCATTGCCAAGGCGGTGCGTGCGGGCACACGATTTGACACCCTCACCACGTTGCTGGTGTTGGTGGGCTATGCGATTCCTGGCTTTGTACTGGGGGTGGCTTTGCTGGTGGTGTTTGGCGGTCAACTGCAGTGGTTCCCTTTGCGCGGCTTGACCTCTTCCAATTGGGAGCAGCTCAGCTGGGGTGCCCGAGTCCTTGACTATCTTTGGCACATCGCCTTACCTGTTTTGGCCAGTGTGCTGGGCGCCTTTGCCGTCACCACCATGTTGACTAAAAATGCCTTTCTTGAGGAAATTCGCAAACAGTACGTCATGACCGCGCGGGCTAAAGGCCTGAGTGAAAACCGGGTGTTGTACCGACATGTGATGCGCAATGCCTTGATTCCGCTGGTCACTGGTTTTCCTGCCGCTTTCATCGGTGCTTTTTTCACCGGATCATTGTTGATCGAAACGCTGTTTTCGCTCGATGGCTTGGGTTTGCTCAGTTACGAAGCGGTGATTCGGCGTGACTACCCGGTGGTGCTGGGCACGTTGTATTTGTTCACGCTGATGGGGCTGGTCACCAAGCTGATCAGTGATCTGTGTTACCTGTGGGTAGACCCACGCGTGAAGTTTGACGCATGAGTACGCCAGCGAACGCCCCCTCCGAAATGGCCAACGTCATCCCATTGACCCCACCGATTTCCGCTGCACAGCTCTCGCCCTCGGCACGAGCTTGGCAACGTTTTCGGCGCAACCGTTTGGGCTTTGGGAGTTTGATCATTTTTCTCACGCTGTTCGTGTTGAGTCTGGGGGCTGAGTTTTTGTCCAATGACAAGCCTTTGCTTGTACGGTTTGATGGTCACTGGTATTTTCCAGTGGTGCAAACCCTGCCGGAGACCGTTTTTGGCGGTGACTTTGAAACACCTGCCGATTACCTGGATCCATTCATTCAGCAGCAGTTGCAACGCCATGGCAATTGGGCCTTGCAAGCCCCCAATCCTTATCACCACAGCACACTGGATTACTTTGCACCCTTGCCCAACCCCGCGCCGCCCACAGCGCGCAACTGGCTGGGAACCGATGACCGGGGGCGCGATGTCTTGGCGCGTTTGATCTATGGCTTTCGGGTCTCTGTCTTGTTCGCCTTGGCGTTGACGCTCTTGGGTGTGCTGCTGGGCGTGTTGACGGGGGCCGTGCAAGGCTTTTTTGTGGGCAAGACGGATTTGGTGTTTCAGCGCTTCATCGAGATCTGGAGCGCCATGCCTGAGCTGTATTTGCTGATCATTTTCTCTGCGGTGTTTGAACCCAGTGTGGGTTTGTTGTTGGTGTTGCTCAGTTTGTTTGGCTGGATGGGCTTGTCGGACTACGTGCGGGCCGAGTTTTTGCGCAACCGTCAACTCGATTACGTCAAGTCAGCCCGCGCTTTGGGGCTGGGCCATTGGCAAATCATCTGGCGACATGTGCTGCCCAACAGCATGACCCCGGTGGTGACGTTTTTGCCATTTCGGATGAGTGGCGCCATCTTGGCGCTGACTTCTCTCGATTTTTTGGGTTTGGGTGTGCCGCCCGGCACGCCTTCTTTGGGTGAGTTGTTGGCGCAAGGAAAAAACAACATCGACGCGTGGTGGATTTCCTTGTCCACTTTCGGTGTGTTGGTTGTGACTTTGCTGCTCCTGACTTTCATGGGGGACGCCCTGCGTGATGCGTTGGATCCTCGAAAGGCCCAGGCATGAACACCCCGCAAACGCTGTTGGAGTTGAAAGACCTGCGCATTGCTTTCGGTGATCAGCTTGTCGTGCACGGTCTGCATCTGTCCATCCAAGCTGGCGAACGGGTGGCCTTGGTGGGTGAGTCTGGCTCAGGGAAGTCGGTCACGGCTTTGTCGATCCTGCGTTTGCTTGAAGCTGCGCAACTGACCGGCCAGGTGCTGTGGCGCGGGGAAGATTTGCTCTTGCGTTCAAAAGCGCAGATGCAAAGCATTCGGGGAGATGAGATCGCCATGATTTTCCAAGAGCCCATGTCGGCGCTCAATCCCTTGATGACCGTGGGGCAGCAAATTTCCGAAGTGTTACAGCTCAAAAAGCTGCTGTCCCGCCGCGATGCCGACACCCGGGCCGTTCAATGGTTGGCCGATACTGGCATCGACGATCCGACACGGCGTTTTGGGGCTTACCCTCACCAGTTGTCAGGCGGTCAACGCCAGCGCGCCATGATGGCCATGGCACTGGCCGCGGAGCCCCAATTGTTGTTGGCCGATGAGCCCACCACGGCGCTGGATGCCAGTCTGAGGCTGCAAATGCTCCAATTGCTGGCCGATTTGCAACAAAAAACAGGCATGGCGGTGCTGTTGATCACCCATGATTTGGCCTTGGTGCGTCATTTTGCGGACCGTGTGGCGGTCATGGAAAAGGGTCAGTTGGTCGAGCAAGGTACTTTGACCGAGGTTTTTTCAAACCCGCAACACCCCTACACCCAAAGGTTGTTGGACAGCCGTCCCAGCCGAGAGGGGTTGGCGGATGTCGGTCCTGCTGCACCTCAGGCTTTACCGCTGCTGCAAGCCCAGCATCTTCAAGTGCGTTATCCCTTGAACAAAGCCGGATTTCGGCATTGGTTCCGAAAAAGCCATTTCACTGCCTTGCAGGGTGCTGATTTCAGCATCTTGCCTGGCACCACCTTGGGGGTGATGGGGGAGTCGGGTTCTGGGAAATCCAGTTTGGCGCAAGCGGTTTTGGGCTTGATCCCCTGCGCAGGCCAGTTGTCCTTTGGGGGGCAAACTTGGCAACACGCGCCGGCCGCAGACAAGGCCTTGCGGCAACGGGTGCAAGTGGTTTTTCAGGACCCGTATGGCAGTTTGTCACCTCGCATGACCGTGGGTGAAATTGTGTCGGAAGGTTTGCGCTGGCATGCACCCCAGACCCCTGAGTCCCAAATTCAGGCGATGGTGTTGAGCACCTTGGCCGAGGTGGGCTTGTCTGAGCAGGCGTATCCAGATTTGCTGAACCGCTACCCCCATGCTTTTTCGGGGGGGCAATGGCAACGCATCGCTTTGGCGCGCGCATTGGTGATGGATCCCCATTTGTTGGTTTTGGATGAGCCAACCAGTGCTTTGGACGTCACTGTGCAAAAGCAAATCCTGCTTTTGTTGCAGAGTTTGCAAGCCCAACGCGGTATGGCTTACTTGTTGATCACCCACGACATTGACGTGTTGCGGGCCATGGCCCATCAGGTGCTGGTGTTGCAGGCTGGGCAGGTGGTGGAGGCGGGAGAAGCCCTTCAGGTCCTGAACGAACCTGCCCATGCCTACACCCGCAGTTTGCTCGCAGCCTTTCGGTGATGGGCAGCACCCAGCCCTGAGATCTCGCAGCGTTTTCCTTCAAAATCACGCACTTAGCACGTTTTTCAGCTAGAATATTGTCTTCACGACCAAACGGGCGGGTTTTCACCGCCCGTTTTTTTTGGGTCTTTCTTTTTTAACGTTGACATCTCGAAGTTCTGTGGCATTGCAGCAAATTGTTCAAGAAACCGTGACCGGCCTGGGCTATGACCTGGTCGAAATTGACCGCACAGCGGGCGGTTTGCTGCGCATCACCATCGATTTTCCCTGGCAGCCAGGTACAGAATTGTTCATCAACGTGGAAGACTGCGAAAAAGTCAATCGGCAGCTGCAGTTTGCCCTGGAGGTCGATGGCGTCACCTACAACCGATTGGAAGTTTCCTCTCCGGGTATCGACCGTCCATTGCGCCATGAAAAAGATTTCGAGCGTTTTGTGGGTGAATTGATCGACATCACCCTGAAGGCCCCCATGGGCGACAACGCCCTTGGCTTGGTCAGCGCCAGCCGCAAGAAATTTCGCGGCACACTGGAGCGAAACGCCAACAACGACGGTTGGCAAATCGTGTGGAGCGATGAACCCGTGGGCAAGCCCGGTCAAAGAATCAGTAAAAAACGGGTCCCAGCGCCCTTGAATGCGTTGGGATTCACATTGGACGAATTGCGCGAGGCCCGTTTGGCCCCCGTGGTGGATTTCAAAGGGCGCAAGCCAAAGGTTGAAGCCTGACCTGGTGTCGGGTTTTGAGCATTTATATCGGGTCCGAATCTCGGATCCAGTGGAACAGGAGAGTCATTCATGAATCGCGAAATGTTGATGTTGGTCGAAGCCATCTCACGTGAAAAGAACGTTGAGCGCGACGTGGTGTTTGGTGCTGTGGAAGCCGCATTGGCCCAAGCCACCAAAAAGCTGTATTTGGGTGAGGTGGACATTCGCGTCTCCGTAGACCGTGACCACGGCAATTACGAAACCTTCCGCCGCTGGCATGTGGTTCCCGATGAGGCCGGTTTGCAGTTGCCTGAGCAAGAAATTTTGTTGTTCGAAGCCAAAGAGCAAATCCCCGACATCGAAGTGGATGAGTACATTGAAGAGCCGATCGAGTCTTTGCCGATTGGCCGCATTGGGGCCATGGCCGCCAAACAAGTTATTCTGCAAAAAATCCGCGATGCCGAGCGCGAGATGCTGCTCAATGACTTCATGTCGCGTGGCGAAAAGATTTTTGTGGGCACCGTCAAGCGCATGGACAAAGGCGATCTCATTTGCGAGTCAGGCCGCATCGAAGGTCGCCTGCGCCGAAGCGAGATGATTCCCAAAGAAAACCTGCGCAGCGGTGACCGTGTCCGTGCCATGATCATGGAAGTGGACCTGACATTGCGTGGCGCTCCGATCTTGTTGTCACGTTCGGCGCCAGAATTCATGATCGAATTGTTCCGTCAAGAAGTGCCCGAAATCGAGCAAGGCCTGCTGGAAATCAAAACCTGCGCGCGTGATCCAGGTTCCCGAGCCAAGATTGCTGTGTTGTCTCACGACAAACGTGTTGACCCGATTGGCACTTGCGTAGGCGTTCGTGGCACACGTGTGAATGCGGTCACCAACGAATTGGCTGGTGAGCGTGTGGACATCGTGTTGTGGAGCGAAGACCCTGCCCAGTTTGTCATCGGTGCCTTGGCCCCGGCCAACGTTCAGTCCATCGTGGTGGACGAAGAAAAGCACGCCATGGATGTGGTGGTGGACGAAGAAAACCTCGCGATTGCGATTGGCCGAGGCGGTCAAAACGTGCGCTTGGCGTCTGATCTGACGGGTTGGAAAATCAACATCATGGACGCCGCCGAGTCGGCCCAAAAACAAGCCGAAGAAACCACGGGCATCCGTCAGTTGTTCATGGAAAAGCTTGATGTGGACCAAGAAATTGCCGACATCCTGATTGGTGAGGGCTTCACCAGTTTGGAGGAAGTGGCTTACGTGCCGATCCAAGAAATGCTGGAAATTGAAAGCTTCGATGAAGACACCATCAATGAGTTGCGTACCCGTGCCAAAGACGCCTTGTTGACCCTCGAAATTGCACGCGAAGAGAGCGTCGAAGACGTGTCTCAAGATCTGCGTGACTTGCCAGGTCTCACACCTGAGCTGATTTCCAAGCTGGTTGAAGCGGGCATTCAAACCCGTGACGATTTGGCTGACTTGGCCACCGACGAACTGACTGACATCACTGCTCAGACTGCTGAAGAGGCGACCGCCCTGATCATGAAAGCCCGCGAACATTGGTTCGCAGGCCAGGCCTGAAGCTATGGAGGCTTGAACACAATATGTCCAGTACCACTGTTGCCGAGTTCGCAAATGAACTCAAAAAATCTGCCGACGTTTTGCTTGATCAATTGCGATCAGCAGGCGTTGCAAAAAGCTCGTCCAGCGACACGTTGAACGATGCTGACAAACAAAAATTGCTCAGCTACCTGCAAGCCAGCCATGGCACGGTGAGCGCTGACCGTAAAAAAATCACCCTGGTCAAAAAGTCCACCAGCGAGATCAAACAAGCCGATGCTTCGGGCAAGGCCCGCACCATCCAGGTCGAAGTGCGCAAAAAACGCACCTTGATCAAGCGTGAGGACGAACCGGTGCAAGAGGCTGCTGCCGAAGAGCCGCAAGAGCCTGCGATCGACCATGCCGACTTGGCTCGCCGTGAGGAAGAGGCCCGCCGGCAAGCCGAGTTGATCCGCCGGCAGGAAGAAGATTTGGCCGAAAAACGCCGTTTGCGTGAAGAGCAAGAAGCCAAACAGCGCAGTGAATTGCAAGCCCAAGAGGCCCAAGCACAAGCCCAGGCACAATCGCTTGCCGACGCTGCTGCAGCGGCGGCCGTTCAGGCCGTACCCGCCAAGCCGACCTTGAGCCGCGATGAGCGCCAGGAACTGGCGCGAGCAGAAGCTGCCAGCATCAATGCGGCTGCACAAGCGAAGGTTGCGCCCAGTGCCCCCACCATTTCTGCGGAAACTGTGGCCGCGGCGAAGGCTGTTGAAGTTGCCGATGCGGCAGTTGCCAAAGCCAAATCCGAACAAGAAGCCCGCGAAACCGCAGCTTTGAAGGCCGCTGCAGATTCGAAGGCCAAAGCCGACGAAGACAATGCCCGCGCCGCTGATTTGGACATGCGCCGGCGCAAAGCCTTGGCCGAAGCCGAGGCCATCCGGAGCATGATGAATGCCCCCAAAAAGGTGTTGGTTGCCAAGAAAGAAGAACCCAAGGTCGAAGCCAAAGCTGCCGTCAAAGGAACCCTGCACAAACCGGCCGGCACCCCTGCGCCTGGCGCGCGGGCAGCAGCGGCTCAAACCGCAGCGCCTGCTGCGCCCGGTGGCAACAAAGAAGTCAAATCTGCCAAATTGTCTTCAAGCTGGGCGGGTGACCCTGCCAAGAAGAAAGCCATCCCAACGCGTGGTGACACGAGTGGGGGAGTGGGCCGCAACAACTGGCGAACTGGACCCCGTGGCCGGCGCGGCAATGAGCGCGATCGCGATGAAGGCCAGAGCCAGCAAGCGCCTGTGGAAGTGCGTGTGCTTGAAGTGCATGTGCCCGAAACCATCACCGTCGCCGAGTTGGCCCACAAGATGGCCATCAAGGCATCTGAGGTCATCAAGCACTTGATGAAGTTGGGTCAAATGGCCACGATGAACCAGCCGCTGGACCAAGACACCGCCATGATCGTGGTGGAAGAAATGGGTCACAAAGCGGTGGTGGCAGCGTTGGACGACCCAGAAGCTTTCACGGACGACGAAGTGTCGGACCAACACGCCGAATTGTTGTCACGTGCGCCTGTGGTGACCGTCATGGGTCACGTGGACCACGGCAAAACCTCGCTGCTCGATTACATCCGTCGTGCCAAAGTGGCCTCGGGCGAAGCCGGCGGCATCACACAGCACATTGGCGCTTACCACGTTGAAACGCCGCGCGGCATGATCTCGTTCCTGGACACGCCCGGTCACGAGGCCTTCACCGCCATGCGTGCCCGTGGCGCACAAGCCACCGACATCGTCATCCTCGTGGTGGCCGGTGACGACGGCGTGATGCCACAGACCAAAGAAGCCATCAAACACGCCAAAGCAGCGGGTGTGCCAATTGTGGTGGCCATCAACAAAATGGACAAACCCGATTCGAACATCGAACGCGTTCGTGCCGAATTGATTGCCGAAGAGGTCGTGCCCGAAGAGTTCGGCGGCGAATCGCCTTTTGTTTCTGTGTCGGCCAAGACCGGCATGGGCATTGACGATTTGCTGGAGCAAGTGCTCTTGCAAGCCGAGGTGCTGGAGCTCAAAGCCCCGGTGCAAGCCGCCGCCAAGGGTCTCGTGATCGAAGCGCGTCTGGACAAGGGCCGTGGCCCTGTGGCTACCATCCTGGTGCAGTCCGGTACCTTGAATACCGGTGATGTGGTGCTGGCAGGCCAGACTTTTGGCCGAGTGCGTGCCATGCTGGACGAAAACGGCGCGACCATCAAATCCGCAGGCCCCTCGATTCCGGTCGAGATCCAAGGTTTGACCGAAGTGCCACAAGCTGGTGACGAATTCATGGTCATGGGCGATGAGCGCCGTGCCCGCGAAATTGCAACATACCGCGCAGGTAAATTCCGCAACACCAAGCTGGCCAAGCAACAAGCCGCCAAACTCGAGAACATGTTCACCGACATGTCGGCGGGCGAAGTCAAGATGTTGCCGATCATCATCAAGGCCGATGTGCAGGGCTCGCAAGAAGCCTTGGGCGCCTCCTTGCTCAAGTTGTCCAACGAAGAAGTCAAAGTCCAACTGGTTTACTCCGGCGTGGGCGGCATCAGCGAGTCGGACATCAACCTGGCGATTGCTTCCAAAGCCATCGTGATCGGTTTCAACGTGCGTGCCGATGCCGGTGCGCGCAAGTTGGCCGAAGGCAACGGCGTGGATCTGCACTACTACAACATCATTTACGACGCTGTGGATGAGCTCAAGGCCGCCATGTCGGGCATGTTGGCACCCGAGCAGCGTGAAGAGATCATGGGCATGGCTGAAATTCGGACCGTGTTTGTCGCATCCAAAATCGGCACGGTGGCTGGCTGTATGGTCACCTCCGGTCAGGTTACCCGCAATGCCAAGTTCCGTTTGCTGCGCGACAACGTGGTCATTTACACCGGCGAACTCGACTCGCTCAAGCGCCTCAAGGACGATGTGCGCGAAGTCAAAGAAGGCTTTGAGTGCGGTATCAAGCTCAAAAATTACAACGACATCAAAGAAGGCGATTACCTCGAATTCTTCGACGTCAAGGAAATTGCGAGAACGCTGTAAATGGTGCGTCGAAAGCAGTCCTCTGTGCCCAACCGCGGTTTCCGCGTGGCCGACCAGATCCAGCGGGATTTGGCCGAGTTGATTGCGCGCGAGTTGAAAGACCCGCGCGTGGGCATGGTCACGATCAATGCGATTGAGGTCACGCCCGATTACGCGCACGCCAAGGTTTTCTTCAGTGTCTTGACGGGCAACCCGGAAGAGGCAACAGAAGGCTTGAATGCGGCGGCAGGATTTCTGCGCAATGGTTTGTTCAAGCGTTTGCACATCCACACCGTGCCGACTTTGCACTTTTTGTTTGACCGCACCACCGAGCGTGCATCTGACATGAATGCATTGATCGCCAAGGCCGTGTCGTCTCGCGCCCAGGAGGACTGAGCATGAACGCGCCACGCACCAGGGTGCAGCGGCGCCCTGTGCACGGGGTGCTGCTGCTCGACAAACCGCTGGGTCTTTCCAGCAACCAGGCTTTGCAAAAAGCCAAATGGTTGCTTCGCGCTGAAAAAGCGGGGCACACCGGCACGCTCGATCCTTTGGCCACCGGCGTCTTGCCTTTGTGTTTTGGTGCCGCCACCAAGTTCAGCCAGCAGCATCTGGATGCCGACAAGACTTACGAGACCACGGTTCGGCTTGGGATCAAAACCAGTACGGCTGACGCCGAAGGCGAGGTGATCGCTGTCCGAGAAGTGTCATGTTCAGCGGGTATCGTGGTGGAAGTGTTGGACCGGTTCATGGGGCCCATCAGCCAAGTGCCGCCGATGCACAGTGCCTTGAAAAAGGACGGCAAGGCCTTGTACGAATATGCCCGCGAGGGCGAAACCGTGGAGCGCGAAGCGCGCAACGTGGTGATCCATGACCTGGACCTGCTCGACATGCAACTGCAAGGCGATGCGCCTTTTTTGCGTTTGCGTGTGCGTTGCAGCAAAGGCACTTACATCCGAACCTTGGGTGAGGACATTGCCGAGGCTTTGGGCTGTGGCGGTCATTTGAGCGCTTTGCGCCGTGTGATCACCGGGCCCTTTGAAGAAGCCCAGTGCGTGACGCTGTCCGCACTGGAAAGCATGGATGAAAGCCAGCGGCTGGCAGCGCTGCAGCCGGTCGATGTGCTGCTGCCGGGCTACACCGAAGTGTGTCTGGACAGCGATAACGCAGGGAAATTTTTGAGTGGGGTGCGCCGTCGCGGCCCATGGATTGATTGTGATCAAGTTGCCGTGTATGGAGAACATCCTCGTGCCTTGCTGGGAACAGCGCATGTGCACGGCGGCGAGTTGATTCCGGGTCGATTGTTGAGCCCGATGGAAATTCAACAGATTTTAGAAAGTTCACCTGCCACCGAGCCGTTGCTGGCCGAGCAGGTTTAAAGGAAGAGAAAGCATGACCAAGCAAATTCGCAACATCGCCATCATCGCCCACGTTGACCATGGCAAAACCACCATGGTGGACCAACTGCTGCGCCAGTCGGGCACCTTCGCTGACCACGAGAAAATCGTGGACACCGTGATGGACAACAACGCCATTGAACGCGAGCGTGGCATCACCATTTTGGCCAAGAACTGCGCCGTGAGTTGGGAAGGCACGCACATCAACATCGTCGACACCCCCGGTCACGCGGACTTCGGCGGCGAAGTGGAGCGCGCCCTGTCCATGGTGGACGGCGTGGTCTTGCTGATCGACGCGCAAGAAGGCCCCATGCCTCAAACCCGTTTCGTGACCAAAAAGGCCCTGGCCTTGGGCCTCAAGCCCATCGTGGTCGTGAACAAGGTGGACAAGCCCGGTGCCAACCCCGACAAAGTTGTGAATGCGGCTTTTGATTTGTTCGACAAGCTGGGTGCCAGCGACGAGCAGTTGGACTTTCCTGTGGTGTATGCCTCCGGGATCAACGGTTGGACCTCGCTGGAAGAGGGCGCGCCTGGTGAGCAGTGGGGCCCCGACATGTCGGCCCTGTTCAACACGGTCCTCAAGCACGTCAAACCCAACTCGGGTGATCCTGCTGCGCCTTTGCAGCTGCAAATTTCAGCCCTCGATTTTTCCACCTTTGTGGGTCGCATTGGCGTAGGTCGCATCAGCCAAGGCACGATCAAGCCCAACATGGACGTGGTGGTGATGGAAGGTCAGGACGGCTCAACCATCAAGGGCCGGGTCAATCAAGTGCTCACCTTCCAAGGCCTGGACCGTGTGCAGGTGACCGAAGCCGGCCCTGGCGACATCGTCTTGATCAACGGCATTGCCGACCTGAACATTGGCGTGACCGTGACCGACCCCACCACACCGACACCTCTGCCCATGCTCAAAGTGGATGAACCCACCCTGACCATGAACTTCTGCGTGAACACCTCGCCCTTGGCGGGTCGCGAAGGCAAGTTCGTCACGAGCCGTCAAATTTGGGACCGTCTGCAAAAAGAACTGCAACACAACGTGGCCCTGCGCGTGAAAGAAACCGACGAAGACGGTATCTTTGAAGTGGCTGGGCGCGGTGAATTGCACCTGACCATCTTGCTGGAAAACATGCGCCGCGAAGGCTATGAATTGGCCGTGTCCAAGCCGCGCGTTCTTTACCGCGACATCGATGGTGAGCGTCATGAACCCATCGAATTGGTGACCGCCGACATCGAAGAAAACCACCAAGGTGGCGTGATGCAAGCCCTGGGCGAGCGCAAGGGCGAGTTGGTCAACATGGAACCCGATGGCCGTGGCCGTGTTCGTTTGGAATACCGCATCCCAGCCCGTGGCTTGATTGGTTTTACCAACGAATTCTTGAACTTGACCCGTGGTTCCGGCTTGATCTCCAACATTTTTGACGGCTACGAGCCCCACAAGGGTGAAATCGGCGGCCGCAAGAACGGTGTGCTGATCTCCATGGACGACGGTGAAATTTTCACCTACGCCTTGGGCAAACTCGATGACCGTGGTCGCATGTTCGTCAAGGCCAACGATCCCGTGTACGAAGGCATGATTGTGGGTATCCACAGCCGTGACAACGACTTGGTGGTCAACGCCACACGCACCAAGCAGCTGACCAACTTCCGCGTCTCGGGCAAAGAAGATGCGATCAAGATCACACCGCCCATCGACTTGACCCTGGAATACGGTGTGGAGTTCATCGAGGACGATGAGTTGGTCGAAATCACGCCCAAAAGCGTGCGTCTGCGCAAGCGTTTCCTGAAGGAAAGCGACCGCAAGCGCAACAAATGATTGGCTGACGATCATGCGTTTGTCACACGGCTTGGCCGTATGGACCATGGTGGGTTGTACCGCCTTGTGGTCCATGGCCGGGGTGGTGACGCGGCATCTGGAGCAAGCGCGCAGTTTTGAAGTCACCTTCTGGCGCAGCTTCTTCACGGTCGTGTCCTTGCTGGTCATTTTGCCGCTCTGGCAGGGCCGTGGTGTGTGGTCTCGTCTGCCCTGGCGCAGCCCTTATTTTTGGTACTCTGGTGTTTGCTGGAGCGTCATGTTCACCGCTTTCATGGTGGCCCTGACGCTCACTGCGGTGGCCAATGTGTTGATCACCATGGCCGTGGGGCCCTTGCTCACGGCGCTCATCACGCGGATTTTTTTAGGCCATCGTTTGCCTGCCCGAACTTGGTTGGCCATTGTTTTGGCCGGTATCGGCATTGCTTGGATGTACGGCACGCAGCTGAGTTTGGGGGATCCGAATTTCCTGATGGGCTCTTTGGTGGCCTTGTGTGTGCCGATCGCAGGCGCCGTTCAATGGACACTGGTGCAGAAAAGCCAAAGTGAAGGCCAGAATTTGGATTTGGTGCCCTCGGTCCTGTTGGGTGCCTTGTTGTCGACGCTGTTGACTCTGCCTTTGTCCTTGCCGTTTCAGGCCTCAGCGCATGATGTGGGTTTGCTGGGGATTTTGGGTTTGTTTCAACTGGCCATTCCCTGCGCCTTGTCGGTGGTGTGCGCCCGGGTCCTGAAGGCCCCAGAGGTCTCCTTGCTGGCTTTGCTTGAAATCGTTTTTGGCATTGCCTTGGCTTGGTGGGGGGCCAACGAAGCGCCTCAGATGAGTGTGCTTTTCGGGGGCGCCCTTGTTTTGGCAGCCTTGTTTCTTAACGAATGGTTAGGCTGGAGACAAAACAATGACTGATGTCATCGCACAAATTCAAGGCCGCATCGGCTGCATCACCCTGAACCGTCCCAAGGCTTTGAATGCCTTGTCGCTCGACATGGTGCGCGCCCTGACCCATGCCTTGGTGGCATGGCACAGCGACCCGCAGGTTTTGGCAGTGGCGGTGCGCGGAACGGGCAAAGAAGCGCCATTTGGCGCTTTTTGTGCTGGTGGTGATATCCGATTTTTTCACCAAGCAGCGCTTGCGGGCGATGCATCGCTGGGTGATTTTTTCACCGAAGAGTACCGACTCAACCATTTGATTCACACATACAGCAAGCCCTACATCGCTTTCATGGACGGGATTGTCATGGGGGGGGGAATGGGCATCAGCCAAGGCGCCAGCGTGCGAGTCGTCACCGAGCGCACCAAAATGGCCATGCCCGAAACGCTCATCGGCCTGTTCCCGGATGTGGGTGGGGGGTACTTCCTCAGCCGTTGTCCGGGGCGTTTGGGCGAGTATCTCGGCTTGACCGGTCAGATGCTCGGTGGCGCACAAGCCGTGGCCGCCAAACTCGCCGACATTGCCTTGCCCAGCGGCATGCTGGAGCCCATCTGGCAGACCTTGATCAGCAGTCCCTTTGAGAACGCCGAATCGGTGGAGCGTTGGGTGTTGGCCCAAGCAGGCGCCTTGTCGCCAGAAAAACTCACGCCCCAACCGCAAATTGACGAGGTGTTTGGCTTGCCGACGGTTGCTGGCATGTTGAGTCGGTTGGAATCGGCATCCGATGAATGGAGCCAGAAAACGGCCCAGGCCTTGCGCCAGCGTTCGCCCTTGATGCTGCATGTGGTGCTTGAACAGATTCGACGCGCCCGCCAAATGAGCTTGGCCGATGACCTGCGTATGGAGAGGGACATGGTGCACCACTGTTTCCATCTGCGCGCGGTGTCAGACAGTGAGACCGTGGAAGGTATCCGCGCCTTGGCGGTTGACAAGGACCACAGTCCGCAATGGAAACCAGTCCGGGTGGAAGATGTGGAGGTGGCAGAAGCCGCGCGATTCTTTGCCAGCCCTTGGGCCTCTGAACACCATCCGCTGCGCGACTTGAGTTGATCGCCTGAGCCCGCTGGCGCTCAGCGGTCTCGGTGGCGGCTTTTCATGGCGCGTTCCACTTCGCGCTTGCCTTCACGGTCTTTGATGGTGTCGCGCTTGTCGTGTTCGGCTTTGCCTTTGGCCAGTGCAATGTCGCATTTGACCTTGCCCGATTTCCAATGCAAATTGATCGGCACCAAGGTGTATCCCTTTTGCTCAATTTTGCCAATCAAGCGTTTGATCTCCTCCTTGTTCAGCAACAACTTGCGCGTGCGTGCGGCTTCGGGGCTGATGTGGGTGGAAGCAGTCTTGAGGGGGTTGATCAAGCAACCGATGATGAACAGCTCGCCATTGCGGATCACCACGTAACCGTCGGTCAGTTGAACCTTGCCTTCGCGAATCGCCTTGACTTCCCAACCTTCCAGCACCATACCGGCCTCATAGCGTTCTTCGAAAAAATAGTCGAAGGACGCTTTCTTGTTCTCCGCAATTTTGGCAAAAACAGGAGCAGCAGGGGACTTTTTGGAGGTGGCCATGAGGAGCAAGTAAGGACGGCATGGCCGTTCGCAAGGGTGTGCGGTCGGGCTTCGCGTCTGCGGGCGCGTTGAAAAACTACAATCGCTGCATTGTATGAAGAATATCCACAAGTCCGTTCTGATCTGGTACACGCCAGAAGAAATGTTTCGCCTCGTGATCGACGTGGCGCGCTACCCCGAATTTTTGCCGTGGTGTGACCGCGCTGCTGTGCTTGAAACCG
The DNA here is from genome assembly GCF_048019295.1 of Limnohabitans sp. DCL3. GTDB lineage: Bacteria > Pseudomonadota > Gammaproteobacteria > Burkholderiales > Burkholderiaceae_C > Limnohabitans_A. The sequence continues at coordinate 1,376,391 of NZ_CP171842.1, forward strand.
ATGCACAAGGCATGGTCGCCGAGGTCGGCATCAGCCTGGGCGGCATCCAGCAAACCTTCACCACCCGCAACACCCATGAAGAAGGCCGCTCGGTCGGCATGAGTTTGGTCAAAGGCCCTTTTTCGAACCTGAATGGGGTGTGGCGTTTTTCGCCCGTGGGTGACGGTACGCAACGCGCGTGCAAAGTGGAGCTGGATTTGCAATACGGCTTTTCCAGCAAAACGCTGGCAGCGTTGGTGGGTCCTGTTTTTGACAAAATCGCAGCCAGCTTGGTCGATGCGTTTGTCAAACGTGCAGAGGCGGTGTATGGCTGAACAGCTCGTTCAGGTCACGCTGTGCTGGAGCCTGGCGCCGCGACATGTGCACGAAATGAGTTTGCAGGTGATGCCAGGCAGTTCCGTGCAGGACGTGTTGACCCAAGGTGTGGCGCAGTGCTTGCAAAAAAACCTGTTTTCCGATCAGCGTGATGACTTGTCGTCCCTGCCGTTTCAACAACCCGGCATCTGGGGAAAAAAGGTGGCTTGGACACAGCAGGTCAAAGCCAACGACCGAGTTGAGTTGTTGCGTCCCCTCAAGGTCGACCCCAAAGTGGCGCGCCGCCAGCGCTTCAAACGCCAAGGCAAAGGGCGTACGGGCCTGTTTGCCAACCGCAAGCCCGGTTCTGCGGCGGGTTATTGAGCCAAGCTCGATGCAAGCGCTTTTGGACACCATCGCTCAGATGGACAACACCACCGATGCGTACAGGGTATTCCACGGCCGTGGCGGCCTCTACCCCGGCTGCGAGCACTGGACGCTGGATTGGTTTGCGCCGGTCTGGGTCTTGACCAGCTTCAAAGCCGTGAGCGAGGATGAGTTGGCCCAATGCCACGAGGCCCTGCTGCAGCGCTGGGGCAACTTGTCCCCCGGAGAGCCACTGAACTGGGTGTTCCAGTGCCGAGCCCAGGGCGAGGCGCAAACACGCCTCATGGCGGGGCATGTGCCCGAGCCGCATGTGGTGACCGAGCAGGGCGCCCAGTACCTGGTGCATGTGATGCGCGGGCAAAACCATGGTCTGTTTTTGGACATGGCCAATGGGCGCGACTGGCTCAAACGCCATGCCCTGCACGAAAACATCCTCAATCTGTTTGCATACACCTGCGCCTTCTCCGTTGCGGCCTTGCAAGGCGGAGCGGCGCAGGTGGTCAACCTGGACATGAGCCAGGGCGCACTGGCTGTGGGTCAACAAAACCACCGTCTCAATAACCTGCCTGCCAAAGCCCGTTTTTTGGGCCATGATATTTTCAAGACTTGGGGCAAGATCAACAAAATGGGGCCTTATGGCGTGATCGTGATTGACCCGCCCAGCTACCAAAAGGGCAGCTTCATCGCCACCAAGGACTACATCAAGCTGATCCGCCGCCTCCCGGACTTGCTGGAGCCGCAAGGTCATGTGCTGCTGTGCTTGAACGCACCCGAGTTGGACACGGCTTTTTTGCACGCACAGGTGGCCGAAGCAGCACCGTGCCTGCGTTTTGTGGAACGCTTGGCCAATCCCTCGGCTTTTGCTGACAGGGATTCAGAGAAGTCACTCAAGGTGTTGCATTACCAAAACAGCTGAGCCTTTGCGCCCTTGATTTTGCGGGTGGATCAGGGAAATCCCTTGGCCCGCACGGGTACAATCCTTTTTTTGGAGCCTTAGCTTATGCGCCTACTTGGTAAAGCCCTGACTTTTGACGACGTTCTCCTCGTCCCTGCTTACTCCCAAGTCCTGCCCAAGGACACGTCTCTCGCGACGCAATTCACCCGAAACATCCGCCTGAACCTGCCCCTGGTCTCTGCTGCCATGGACACGGTGACTGAAGCGCGATTGGCCATCGCCATCGCACAAGAAGGCGGCATTGGCATCGTTCACAAAAACCTCACCGCGCAAGAGCAAGCCGCTCAAGTGGCCAAAGTCAAGCGCTACGAATCGGGCGTGCTGCGCGATCCGGTCGTGATCACCCCTGACACCACGGTGCGCCAGGTCATGGCCTTGAGCGACGAGCTGGGCGTATCGGGTTTTCCGGTGTGCGATGGCCGTCAGGTGGTGGGCATCGTCACAGGCCGCGACTTGCGCTTTGAAACGCGCTACGAGCAAAAGGTCAGCGAGATCATGACGCCGCGTGAGCGCCTGATCACCGTGCCCGAAGGCACCACGCCGGAGCAAGCCAAGCACCTGCTCAACAAACACAAGTTGGAACGTCTGCTGGTGGTGAACGAGGCCTTTGAACTCAAGGGCTTGATCACGGTGAAAGACATCACCAAACAACTCAACTTCCCGAACGCCGCACGCGATGGCGCGGGCAAATTGCGCGTGGGTGCGGCCGTGGGCGTGGGCGAGGGCACCGAAGAGCGGGTCGAAGCCCTGTCTCGCGCTGGCGTCGATGCCATCGTGGTGGACACCGCGCACGGTCACAGCAAAGGCGTGCTTGACCGCGTGCGCTGGGTCAAACAAAACTACCCGCACATCGAGGTCATTGGCGGCAACATCGCCACAGGCGCTGCGGCACTGGCTTTGGTTGAAGCCGGCGCAGATGGCGTCAAAGTGGGCATTGGCCCCGGCTCCATTTGTACCACCCGCATCGTGGCAGGTGTGGGTGTGCCGCAAATCATGGCGGTGGACAGTGTGGCCACGGCCCTCCGAGGCACCGGCGTTCCGCTGATTGCAGACGGCGGCATCCGATACAGCGGAGACATCGCCAAAGCGATTGCCGCAGGTGCAGGCACCGTCATGATGGGCGGCATGTTCGCCGGCACAGAAGAAGCACCCGGCGAAATCGTGTTGTTCCAGGGCCGCAGCTACAAGAGCTACCGCGGCATGGGCTCCATTGGTGCCATGCAGCAAGGCAGTGCCGACCGCTACTTCCAAGAGTCCAGCACGGGTAACCCCAACGCCGACAAACTGGTGCCTGAGGGCATTGAGGGCCGCGTGCCCTACAAAGGCTCGGTGGTCTCCATCATTTACCAAATGGCCGGCGGTTTACGTGCCAGCATGGGCTACTGCGGCTGTGCAACCATTGAGGCCATGCACAATGAATCCCAATTTGTGGAAATCACCGCGGCGGGTATCCGTGAGAGCCATGTGCACGATGTCCAGATCACCAAGGAAGCCCCGAACTACCGGGCTGAGTAAAATCTGCACCTGATCCCCAAGGCGTCTGCACTCCAGACGCCTTTTCATTTCTTTAAAACGGCGCCTGCCATGCAGCACTCCAAAATCCTGATCCTCGACTTCGGCTCGCAAGTCACCCAGCTGATTGCCCGACGCGTGCGCGAAGCGCATGTGTTTTGCGAAGTGCATCCTTGTGATGTGACCAGCGACTGGGTGCGCGAGTACGCCAAGGATGGCAACCTCAAAGGGGTGATCCTCTCCGGCAGCCACGCCAGCGTCTACGAAGTCGATGACCGCGCACCGGATGCTGTGTTTGAACTGGGTGTCCCGGTGTTGGGCATTTGCTACGGCATGCAAACCATGGCACAGCAGTTGGGGGGCAAAGTGGAGGCGGGCACGACACGCGAATTTGGCTACGCCGAAGTCCGTGCCCACGGCCACACAGAACTGCTCAAAGGCATCGAAGACTTCGCCACGCCCGAAGGCCACGGCATGCTCAAGGTCTGGATGAGCCACGGCGACAAGGTCACCGCCATGCCACCCGGCTTCCAGGTCATGGCCTCCACCCCGGCTTGTCCAATCGCCGGTATGGCCGATGAATCCCGCCATTTCTATGCGGTGCAGTTCCATCCCGAAGTCACGCACACCGTGCAAGGTCAGGCCTTGCTCAACCGTTTTGTGCTGGACATTTGCAAAGCACGACAAGACTGGATCATGGGCGACTACATCGAAGAAGCCGTCGCCAAGATCCGCGAGCAAGTTGGTGACGAAGAAGTCATCCTAGGCCTCTCGGGTGGCGTTGATTCATCGGTGGCTGCAGCCCTGATCCATCGCGCCATCGGCGATAAGCTGACCTGCGTGTTTGTGGACCACGGCCTGTTGCGCCTGAACGAAGGCGACATGGTCATGGAGATGTTCGTCGGCAAATTGCATGCGAAAGTCATCCGCGTGGACGCCAGCGACTTGTTCCTGGGCAAGTTGGCGGGCGTGAGCGAGCCCGAAGCCAAGCGCAAGATCATCGGCGGTTTGTTTGTGGACGTGTTCAAAGAGCAGGCTGCGAAATTGAAAGCAGGCGACGGCGGCCACAAAGGCGCCACTTTCCTGGCCCAAGGCACGATCTACCCTGACGTGATCGAGTCGGGCGGCGCCAAGAGCAAAAAGGCCGTGACCATCAAGAGCCACCACAATGTGGGCGGCTTGCCAGAGCAGCTGGGCTTGAAACTGCTGGAGCCTCTGCGCGAATTGTTCAAAGACGAAGTGCGCGAACTCGGCGTGGCGCTGGGCTTGCCGCGTGAAATGGTTTACCGCCACCCCTTCCCAGGCCCCGGCTTGGGCGTGCGCATCTTGGGCGAAGTCAAAAAAGAATACGCCGACCTGCTGCGCCGTGCGGATGCGATCTTCATCGAAGAGCTGCGCAACTTCACCGACGAAACCGGCAAGACTTGGTACGACCTGACCAGCCAAGCCTTCACCGTGTTCCTCCCCGTGAAAAGCGTGGGCGTGATGGGCGACGGCCGCACTTACGACTATGTGGTGGCCCTGCGCGCTGTGCAAACCAGTGACTTCATGACCGCCGATTGGGCCGAGTTGCCCTATGCCTTGCTCAAGAAAGTGTCGGGCCGCATCATCAATGAGGTGCGCGGCATCAACCGCGTGACCTACGACGTCTCCAGCAAGCCGCCGGCGACGATTGAGTGGGAGTAGAAACTCTAACGTAAGTTGTTGATTTATATAGGTTTTGTAGTTACACAAAACAGACACACGCCCAACTAAGTTGTTGATTTAGTTGGGCGTTGGCATTAAAGTTACACGTAAAGCTACACAACGCTGTAGCCGTTCAAAAACGTAGTAACCCAACAAACATATGCCGCTAAAAAAACAAACGTTTAATGACGACGAGATAGACATATACGACGAAGCTGTTGTGTATAAACGCGGCGAGTATTGGCAAATGCGTATGTGGTTGGGTAAGGAAAAGAAATACGCACGTTTTAGCTTACACACACGCAACAGAGATACGGCAATAGATAAAGCAAAAAAGTATTATCACGAGCTAATGGCGCAGCAGTTAGCGGGTAAAACATATTTTTCTAAAACAACAAAGCAAGGTGTTGAAGAGTATTTGAAGCAACGTGCGTTAGACGTTGAAGCTGAGTATATTGTTAAAGGACGCTACGGCACGATTAAAACGCATTTGGAGCATTGGTTAGAGTTTATTGGGCGCGATACAAAGCTAAAAGAACTTGAACGCACAGATTGCGAAAACTATCTACATTCGCGCACTAAAACAAAAAAGAAAATCAACGTCAGTCAAACAACGGTAGCTAATGAACAAAGCTCTATCAACGCAATGATTGCTTGGTTGTATAAGCGCAATGAGACATACATTGACAGCTTTGACTTTAAGCCATTAAAGCGCATTGACAGAGGTGACGAAGCATTACGACGTAGCACGTTTGAAGACGAAGAAATAGTAAGAATAAAAACTGAGCTTGAAAAATACATTGCTGACGCAAAGAAAAACATAAAAGAAGAAGGTAACTTAGCAAAGGTAATAACGGGCTACTACTTACTCATATCTATTATTACTGGGCTGCGCAGAGGCGAGCAGTTACAGCTGAAATGGAGTGACATTAAATGGCTTGAAAAGAATGTAAAAGGACAAGCTGCTGAAGATACGTATAGCTTAGTCAAAATAACGGTGCGGGCAGAAACAACGAAGGTTAGAAAAACAAGACATTTTGTTGTTAAAGATTGGGAATATTTTGACGAGCTTTTTAAGTTGCTACAGCCGCGTTACGTCAAAGCAAACAAGGAAAATAAAAAAGCAAAAGCGTTTGGCGACACGTTGATTTTTAGCGCAAACGGAATGTCTATGCTAACGCCTCGTGCTATTGGCTATCACTTTGACAAAATGGTAGAGTTGGCTGAGGTGAAGGATACAGATACACGTGACTTAGTGCCATACAGCTTTAGGCATTACTTTATTACGGACAGAATAAACAGAGGCGCAACGCCTACACAAGTAGCAGAGACGTGCGGCACAAGCACGGCGCAGATTGAAAAAACTTACTACCATACAAGCGAAGCGAAAATGATTACCAATGCGCTGCCGCAGTTTGAATATAGAGACGTGGCATTCCCCCAAACCTGTAGACACTTTTCATAGCGCAGTTTGACGCTGGCGCTCGAACTCATGGGGGCTGAGTTGATCGAGATGCTTGTGGCGCCTGACTCGATTGTAGAAAACCTCGATGTAATCAAAGATCTCTGACTTTGCCTCAGCCCTGGTTTGGTAAATCCGCTTTTTGACCCGCTCGCTCTTCAAGCTGCTGAAGAACGATTCGGCCACCGCGTTATCCCAACAGTTTCCCCGGCGGCTCATGCTGGGGCTCAAACGGTTGTCTTTGCACCAGCGATTGAATTCGTCACTCCCAAATTGGCTGCCTTGGTCCGAATGGATGATCACCGAATCCTTGGGCTTTCTGCGCCAAACCGCCATCGTCAGTGCGTCCAGCACCAAGCTCGTGCGCATGTGTGACCCCATGCTCCAACCAACGACCGCACGCGAGTGCAAATCCAGCACGGCAGCCAAATACAACCAACCCTCATGCGTGCGGATATAGGTAATATCCGTTACCCAAGCTTGGTCTGGCTCATCATGCTGGAATTGACGCTCCAGTTGATTGGGTGCCACTTGCGCAGGCTTGCCCACCTTGTACCTGGGTCTCCTGTACCCCCGCACCGATTTGATCTTTGCTGAACGCATCAACCTGGCAACCCGGTTCTCGCTACACGCCACACCCGCTTCCTTGAGGTCACAGAAGATGCGGGGGCTGCCGTAGATTCCCATGCTTTGGTCGTAGAACTCACGAATCTGCGTGGTCAACTTTTCGTTGGCCTTGGCCCTTGGGGAGAGCGGCTCACGCAGCCAAGCGTAATAGCCACTGCGGTGTACCTTGAGAACACGGCACATGCTGGTCAGGCGAAACTCACTTTGGTGCGCCTGCATGAATGCGTACTTCACCCGGACTGCTTGGCAAAGTACGCTGCGGCCTTTTTTAGGATATCGCGCTCCTCTGTGGTCCGCCTGAGTTCCGCCTTGAGCTTGACCATCTCGGCTTGCAGCGTCTTAAGGTCACTTGACTGAGGTTGTTCTGACTTTTTGAACTTGTTGACCCAGCCGTAAAGAACACCCTCGGGAATTCCAAGCCGCTTGGCAACATCGACGACTGGGTGCCCTTTATCGATAACTTGCTTGACCGCCTCGGACTTGAACTCGGCGGCATATTTGGTTCGTTCCATTTGCATGGCTCCTCTTCAGTTTTGACATCATTATTTGTCTACTGATTCGGGGGAATGCCAACGGCTTGCTTATTCCAAAGTAGTAGTAACCATTTTAGCTATGCCTCTCGTTCGTGTTCCCATATTTTTTATTTACATACGTTTATTGGGTAAAACACGCTTCTTTTGCGCCAATAACGCATTTTGTGGAGGCAGTGGAAGCTGACGTTGTTGTGTAGGGTTGATTTGCGTAGCTACGTTAGGGGTTGGGTTGCTGACGTTTTGGTTGGGGGTGGCGGTTGCTGTAGGTAATGGTTTGGGTGGGTATGGCTGGGGGTTGGGTTTAACGTGTGCGGGGGTGGGTAGTTTTTGTACTGGCTGTTGGGGTGGGTTAGCAATAGGCTTATTGGGTGCTGCTAACTTAGGCGTAGGCTTTGGTAGTTTGGGTATGGGTGCTGGCGCAGAGATACTACGCTTACTAACACGTTTGCTACGCTTAGATTTTTTCTGTTGCTGTGCTGCGGCTTTTTGTTTGGCTTGTTCGCGTTGCTGTGTTTGTATCGCAGTCCAAACGCTATCATTTACCAGTTTCCATAATGCCAGTTGCGCTTCTGCGTCAGCTATTTCAAATATTCTCATACATTAGTCCGTAAGTTGCTAATGTATTTATTGAACAGAAAAAGTGACAACAGAAGCGTTTGACTTATGTGTGTTATTTGGCGAAACCAGAACGCAGTTGATTACTTGCTGCGTCAATCGCAGCGTCCAGTTCGCCAGCATTTACAGCTGCGCATATTGTTTCAAATGTTGCTACCAGTTCTTTAGCTGTAGCAACTTCAATCGCAGTCTTGCCTTTTGCCAACTCCAAAATACGTGCGCCATAACGCACATTGACGCAGAGCTTGCCGTTGTCAGCTGTAAATACCCAACTTTTTACACGCTTACTAACGGCAACTTGTTTGCGCATACCAGTTTCTGTGTCAGTTACGCTGCGCAGTTTAGTGGGCATATATGCTGTGCCAGTTTGTTCAGCCTTAGCCAGTTCAATCTGTTCGCGCAAACGCATAACGAGTTTATTGCGACGCTGAATAACAGCAGAGATTTGAGTGGGTTTTTTAGCAGCAGTTAGTTTTAAGTTTGCCAGTGTCATTTTTAATCCTTTTAGTGTGTCAGTTCTTTGCGCAAGCGGCATTTATGACGCAGCGCAGCACTAACAATAAGCTCGTAAAGCTTTGCTGAACAAGGCTTTTAGGCGTTATGAACAGAGAAGGTAAAAATATTTAACTTTTTCTGTTCAAACATAAATAAAGGTATGAACAATGAACAGCAAAACACTAACAAAAAGGCATACGTAGCAGCGCAAGCAGACTATTTGGACAAGCTGGCACAGCATTGTGACTACGCATTGACGCTACAAACAAACTTGCCTACATACGCTATTAGCAACGCAACAATGGAACAACGTTTAGACGCAACACGCAGCAGCTTAAATCAGTTTCGTTTGCGCTTAAATCGCTTGCTTACAGGCAATGGCTGGTTACGTAACGAGAAATATGTGCCAGTATTTGTTGCTGCGATTGAAGGCACGCAAAACACATATGACAAAAACAGAACGTTACACATACATATAGCATTAGGCAACTTGCCATTGGCTGCTACACACGATTTATTGGAAGATGGCATTAGGCAGCTATGGGCGGCAACAGCAGTAGGCACAACAGATATAAAGTTAGATAAGCTAACAAAAGGCACAGAACAACGTTGGAATGAATATATAGGCAAAGAAGCACACAAAGGCAACTTGGAAGTTATTGACTACAGCAATACACAAGCACCTAAACACATACTGGCAACGATTTAATCAACAACACATAAACATAGCTTGGCGTTTGACGCAGCGTTGGCGACAAGCAAAACGGATTGGACAACTTAAAACAATATTGCTGACACTGAATGAAGTGTTAGTTGTATTGGTATTGTCAAAAACATTCAAAAACACAGCACAGATTGAGAACAATGAAACAGAGTGAAAGCACTGAGTTAGACAAAGTATGTTTAATATACAAAGCAGCAAAACAATGGGGGTATAGGTAAAAAATCACCAGCACAAAACAAAATGGGTATGTGCTGAAAATAGCAGCGCAAAAAATACACACAGCAAACTGAAAATGGGCAACACGCTGGCACAGCTACAAACGCTGCGTTAGCGTGTTTTAGCTTCTACAAGCGTTTAACGTGCGTAGCTGAATAGCAGCACAGCAGCGACAGCAATAAAACAGCTTGTAGGGCTTGTAATGCGCAACTTGGCTGTGGCTTATTTGCTACGGAAATGTGCGCAGCGCAATGTTGCTACAGCTAAATATGTTTGAGCACAAAATACACAAAATGTGTTGAAACGCAAAATCTTCAACAAAATCAACGTGATTTGTGCTGGCAAAAAGAGGTAGGAAAAACTTTGAACAGAAAACACAATATATGTAGCAAAACAGCACCAAAGCGAAAGGGCTACAAAATGGCACAAGCAGCAACACTCACACAGCAACAGCTACAACGTGTTTTAGATTATTTGCGAACACGCAGACACTACAAGCGCAATAGAACGATTATTTTGCTGACACACTACGCAATGCTGCGTGTTGGCGAGGTGGCAGCACTGCGCTATTGCGACATATTAGAGGCGGACGGGCAGATTAAAACTGAAGCAACGCTAACGGCTGCGCAAACTAAAGGTAAGAAGGGGCGGAAGATTTGGTTTGCTGAAAAAGTAAGGGTTGAACTTGCTGCGTATGTAGCAGCACATAAACCAAAGCAACTCACACAGCCATTGTTTTATACGCAACGTAGCGACGGTTTTACAGCAAACACATTGACGCACATTGTGAATGGTATTTACAAAGGTGCTGGTATTAGTGGTGCTACGTCGCACAGCGGCAGACGAACTGGACTCACAAACTTGGCTGAACGTGGAGTTGGCGTAAGAACGCTAATGGCATTAGCTGGACACAGCAATATGGCGACTACGCAACGTTATATTGACTTGCGTCCAGCTATGCTTAAAGCGGCTATTGAGTTAATGTAGATTTTAATATTGCCTCTTGTAATCTCAAGCTTATTTGATTCATTCCCCAGTCTTTAGGATGCGCATCAACGCCTTTGTGTGCGTAATCTATTCTTTTGGTATCAGCATTGTTTTTATCTTTATATATGTCTCCTATATACACATACACACCTCCGTTTTCCTCACAACCTTTTTTAATGAAATAGTCTTTTAATCGTGATTCCCAAAAAGTGGATACGCAATAAACTTTATCGGAGTCATTTTTCAATGTTGCGATTAAATCGCTGTAGTTTTTTGGAAAAGAGCTTATTTGAACAATGGAATCAAAAGGGTGGCGCACGCTTAGAGTAACGTTTTCGCCAAGTTGAACTATGACTATTTTCGGCCGTTTTTTAATGACGTTTTGTAGCGAGGATATGTGGTTTTTGGCAACGCTTGGTTCCGATTCAAATGGATAGAAGTTTCTAATATAAGAATCTTCTTCATTTATTTTCAACGCCGCAAGGAGTTTGTGCGCATAGTCATTATTCTTATTGCTCGCAGCCATTCCATTATTCAACTCCCATCCAATATCATTTTTTGGTGGATGAAGCGTAAGACTATTCCCAATAAATGCTATTTCGACTTTGCTTGGAACTTCGGGCGCATCATATGTTTTGAATGTTGTTTCTTGTGAGCAACCACTGACAAGGGCTACTAAAGACAAACAAAGTAACCAACCTAATCGTTTAGATTGGCTCTTTTCTTGCTGTGTGTGTTTAATCATCGTTAGCCCAAATGTTTTTGCGTTCATAGCATTTTACTTGTGCGTCGCAGTGGCGCAAAGTGCTTTTGCGTTTTGCTGCGCAACGTGTAACTATAAGCGTGTAAAATCTAACAAACACAATAGGTTACGTCAGCATATGCTGTTACAAAAACGAACAAGAAAGTCACGCAAAACTTACACACAGTCGATTTGGCGCGCTGTAAGCCGCTTAAATGCTGGGTTTTCAAACTACGTAACTATTGAGTGGGAGTAGTTCTTTGACCTCAGCCTTTTCATGGCCAACCATGGATGGCTGAGCATCGGCTCCTTTCCGGTGACCTTGTGGTCCTGAACTGTCTGCAGATCGGTTCAATGGTCAAGCTTTTGGTCGATAACGGCATCATTGGCACGGTTGGGGACGGTGCTTTGACCCCCCCATGAAAACCCTTGGTTGTCTTGACATGGGATGAACCTTGTTGAAAAATGAAAGCGCTTTCAAAAATTGGAGCTTTCATGAAAAAAACTGCAGTGTTCTGTTTATCGGCCTTGTCGTTGAGTGTGGCAATGGCCCAAAAGACCACCATCACGGTGGCCGCTTTTCCAGCGGTGGACGACATTGTCAAAGCGTCGTTGCAAGCTTGGCAGGCTAAACATCCCCAGGTGGAAGTCAAGGTCGTGGGACGTGAATACGCTGACCACCACACGGCGATGACCACGGCACTGGCCACATCCACAGGCTTGCCGGACGTCATGACCATCGAATACGGGTATTTGGGGCGTTTTGCACAAAGCGGGGGTCTGGAGGACTTGGACAAGGCCCCTTACCAAGCAGGCCAGTATGCATCAAAGTGGGTGGCTTACGCTTTGGCCCAGGGCCGCTCCGCTCAGCAAGGACAAGTGGCTGTGCCCACGGACATCGGTCCGGGCGCCTTGTTCTACAGACACGACGTGTTGATGAAAGCCAAGCTCACTGAATCGGACCTGACGCAATCTTGGGAGGGCTTCATTCAAAGCGGCCAAAAAATCAAAAAAGACACGGGCGCCTATCTGGTGGCGCACGCCCGCGATGTCAAAGACATCGTGATCAGAACGGGCATCCCCACAGGGCATGGTGTTTATTTCGACGACCAAGGCAAGTCGGTGATTGACTCTGCGCCCCGCTTCAAACGTGGTTTTGAGTTGGCGCAAAAAATCAGGGTGCAAGGTCTGGACGCCAAAGTCAATGCCTGGTCCAACGAGTGGGGTGAATCGCTCAAACGTGGCACCGTCACCACCCAAATGATGGGCGCTTGGTTGGGTGGGCACCTGCAAAACTGGCTGGCGCCACAGACCAGCGGCTTGTGGCGCTCAACGGTTTTGCCAGAACGTATTGCCACCTCTTGGGGGGGGACTTTTTATGCCATCCCTATAAAGGCTGTTCACAAAGAACTCGCTTGGGATTTGATCCAGCATTTGACGTTGAACAGCAAGCAACAACAGATGGCGTTTGAGAAATTCAACGCTTTTCCGGCCTTGATCGAGGCGCATAACGGTGACTTTTTCAATCAGCCCGTGGCTTTTTTGGGCGGGCAAAAAGCCAGAGCCGAATGGAAGGCGAGCGCTGCCCAGATCAAACCCACCATGGTCTTCAAGAATGACAGCGTGGCCGAGGAAATCGTCAATGCGGAATTGGATTTGGTTCTGACCAAAAACAAACCCATTGACCAAGCACTCAAGGATGCCCAACGGTTGGTGCAAAGACGAGCGAGTCGATGATGCGACCCATGCTGACACCAGCGATGGCACCTTATGTGCTGATCAGTCCATTTCTGTTGTTATTTTTGGTATTTGGTCTTTTTCCCATTGTGTTTTCATTTGTATTGATGTTTCACATGTGGGATCCCGTGCAGGGGTTGAGCTCCATGAAATTCGTGGGGCTTGAGAACTTGAGCTTTGCCATCGAGGACCCCTTGGTTTGGACATCCCTCGGCAACACGCTTTGGATGGCCTTGGCCTCGGGCGTGCCGCAACACATGGTGGCCATTCCGCTGGCTTACTTGATCAACGAAAAACTGGGCCGTTGGCGCAATGCGGCCATGGGGGCTTATTTCCTGCCCTACATCACATCCACCGTCGCCATCGCCATCATGTTCAGCACCTTGTTTTCTACCGATTACGGGATGGTGAATGCTGCTTTGGCTGAAATGGCGAAATGGCCATGGTTGACGGCGGTCATGCCTGCAGAAAACATCGACTGGCTGGGCAGTCCGCAAGCGATCAAGCCCGTGGTTTCGGCTGTGGTGTTCTGGCGTTACTTGGGGTTCAACGTGATCTTGTACGTGGCCGCCATGCAAGCCATTCCCCGCGACTTGTACGAAGCGGCCCGAATGGACGGCGCCAAAAATTGGCAGCAA